>JBBCGZ010000031.1:0-120060 GCA_037200305.1 Bacteroidota bacterium | reverse complement strand
AAACGACTACAGATATTTTTGAAAATGAAGGGAGATCTGGGAGGTCACAACTCGTGTCGAATACTTTTCGGCGGCGAGCCGGCCGGCCTTACCTTGTTGTGTTCTTGCGCTCTCACCGAGAAGATAATAGTGCTCCAACACATCCGCCCAGGAGTTCGTGGCGAACTCACCGAATTTACCAACGTTATCTGAGATTTCATCACATCGGTGTTCATTCCAACGGGACTAATAACCACGGGAATTTCGCATGCCATGTACTGCAGCATTTTGAAACTGCATTTACCCCGTTCCCAGTCGGTGTTGCGGAGCGGCATGATGCCAACGGTGAAGCGGTTGATGGACTCAATCTCAGATTTGCGCGACCACGGAATGTAGTCGATGTACTTTTGGAGCGTGGTCAATTTTTCCGGGTAACACTCAGCGACGATAAGCAGGCGGGCATCATTACATTTTTCAAAAAACGAGAGCAGGTCTTCCGAAATATCTTCCAGGTATCCGAAGCCCGCAGCGCTTCCGATCCATCCGACATTGAATGAATTTCGGGGGCTATCGATCTTTCGGTGATACTCAAGATCTACCGAAGTAGGGACGATCTCAATTTTCTGAGTGTACTTCGAAGCATGATCTGCCAGGAATGAATTCCCTGCAAAGGCAACCAACGCATTCTTACAATGATGCTCGAAACAATGGTCTGCCTCTCCGTTCAACCAGATCGCATCGTCGAAATCATATATGAGATTTCTAACGGCACGGTCTGCACTATTCGGAAAACTTGCCAGCGATCGACTCAACCAGAATGCGTTGAATGAAGATTGCTTACTTACCATTCTAACCCGCTCACGAACTTTGTTTCTATCCCAGAGAGATCCGGCGACGCGATCGATAATTGCCACACCGGTTTTTACACGTGGACCCGCAAACTTATTAGCAGAGTAAATCGGTGTGTCGATTTGAAAGTCCTTCAGGTATCGGGTTGGAGTTTCGATGCGGAAAAAATGAGCATCCGTCATTTTTTTGAAGGGGCGCAAGTATCTTTTTCACGTCGGAACAATTATGACCTTATGACCACTTTCCTCGTCCAAAGACACTGCCGTAATCCCACTGGCCGTGCTTCAACATCTGTGATCCGTTGTCGATAACTTCAAAATCACATACGTCATTGATCTCATCTACCTGGTAAATGTTCGGTTGGTTCACATAGGCCATTAGCGAATAAGTACCGCGCACCAAAACCTGCGGATCGATCTCGACACTCATCTTTTCCTTAAGGTCGCTGGATTCGAGGGCGAACAGCCTGCGTTTATTGGAATCGAGTATGAGCACAACAACATCGGCCTTTATCGACGGATCGTTGATCGCGATATCGAACTCGATACGAACTGCCTGGTCGTACATGAAAGTTGACGTCAACACGCCATTGCTGTTGCAAACCCGTACTTCATTGAAATATGCGCGCTTCTGTTTTTTACTTTCCGGGGCGCGATAGATCTCCGACTTTTTATAACCGTGCTGATAAAATGATAGCGCCTCGGGTGTCTCCCCGAAAAATACCAACGATCCTTGTTGAAGCACGGCAACTTTCTTACAAAGGCTGGACACCGCACCGAGGTCGTGACTCACGAAAAGGATTGTCCTCCCGCTCCGGCTCACGTCGTTCATCTTACCGATGCATTTCCTTTGAAACTCCGCGTCTCCAACGGCAAGCACCTCATCGATGATCAGTATTTCTGGCTCGAGGAATGCCGCCACCGAGAAAGCAAGTCTCAACTGCATACCACTGGAGAAATGCTTCAAGGGTGTGTCGAGGAATTTTTCGGTGCCGCTGAAGGCAACGATCTCATCGAACTTCGCAACGATCTCGCTGCGCTTCATCCCAAGTATGGATCCGTTAAAGAATATGTTCTCGCGCCCGGTGAGCTCCTGGTGAAAACCCGTACCGACTTCCAATAAGCTGGCGATACGTCCGCGGGCGATGATACGTCCCCTGGTTGGCTTGGTGATCTTCGAAAGGATTTTGAGCAACGTTGACTTACCGGCACCATTGCGGCCGATGATGCCGATACATTCACCAGGGTTAACGTTGAACGAGACATCATTGAGTGCCCAAAAATCTTCTTTGGTTCCTCCACCGAAGCGAAGCAGGCCGGCCAGTGAATCCCGAAAACTGAGATATTTACCTGAAAGGTGACCGATCTGGTATCTCTTGAAACTCCTTGCAATTCAAGTTCGGGCTGCATACTACTTTGATGAGGTCATTTGATGCCCAACTTCTCTTTCAACGTCTTGGTTATTGGTTTTTCGAAGAATGCGAAAACGAAATAAGACAATAAAATGAACACTGCCAATATGAAGATCAACAACAAAGGGACGGGTAGAGTATTATTTGTCAGTACTCTTAATTTTTCGGTTAGCACTACTCCAGCAGAAAAATGAAAGACATACAAGGGGTAACTAATCAGGCCGATGACCTGTATCGGCTTCCATTGCAAAAGCGGAGCAACCACGGCCGGTAGAGGAAAATAAACCATACTCCAATGACCAAGGCGAACAGCAACCTCACTCCGTTGCTGTTTATCAAATAGATCTCGAGTACTAATAAAATTGAAGCGAGTACCCAAACTACTTTCGAAGGAGTTCTCTTCATCCAAAGAGCATATAAAAATATACCCACTGAAAAGTACGTCCAATGTTGAATGCCGGGAAACATGAAAGCATGATAGTATGCGCTGTTGGGTGGAATAACAATGCGGAACACGTTAAGTATAAACACTATTACAAACCAATTGCGCAAGAAATTCTCTTTTCGTGAACTGAAGTAAATGATACCGGCAGAAATGTAAAAGACTACTTCAACCCAAAGTGACCAGTAGGATCCATCTACGAATGTGATATCGTCTCTTCCCAACAGCCTGTTCCAAACATCGGGATGAATAAAAGTGAAGGAGAAAAGAAAATCTGCGGGTGACCTCATGCCGAATATCTCGAGCCTTCCAGAAGAGTTTCCACCAGGAGATAAGTGCATACGTTACAATCGACCCAAGGATGAGAGTCGGCGCAAGACGGATGTATCTCTTGCCGAAAAATATTTTTATGCTTTCGGATTGCTCGAGTGAGCGATAGATCACAAAACCCGAGATCATGAAGAACAGGTAAACACCGAAATATCCGAAAGCAAAAAAATACCAAACTGGATACGTCGGATGAACTTCCAGGACCAGGCCAAAGCAATACAAGTAATGGTACGCGATCACAGCTAACACCGCAATGCATCGGAAGCCATCGAGGACTTCAATCCTTGACTCGGGCGAGGATATCATTTTACGCCGTAACCTGGTCTTTAACACCCTCATCACCGGTTTTTCGAATATTGTGAAGACTAAATAAGCCAACGCGATTAACACAATCCAGGCAACGAACAGCAGGAAGCTTACAGGCATTGAATGATTTGTCCACGTGATCAATTTTTTCCGTGAGCACGAGTCCTGCCGTTTCATGTAAAAGATACAATGGATAACTAATGAGCCCGATGACCTGGATAGACCTCCATCGCAAAAACCCGAGCCACGAAGGACGGAAAAGAAAAAGAATCCATAAGCCAATTGCACCAACGAACAGCACACGTATAATTTGATGTTCGATGAAATACATCTCAAGCAAAAAAAGAACAACGGTAATTACCCATACGAGTCGCTGCGGAGTTCTTTTCATCCAAAGTGAATAGAAGAGTATTCCAACAGAGAAGTAAATCCAGTATCCAAGGTTTAGTATCAGGAAAGTCCGATAGTACGCACTGCTAATTGGCAGGATAAACCCCGGTGTGAACGTTGCCAGTCTCGGCGAAGTGGCAACCCGAAGCAGGTTGACGATCAAAGCGAGAATAAACCAGTTTCGTAAAAAATTTTCTTTTCGTGAATTGAAGTAAACGATGCTTGCCGAAACATAGAAGACAACTTCTGGCCAAAGCGACCAGTACGACCCGTCGATGAATTCAATGTCGCTCCTTCCAAGGATACTATTCCATATATCGGGATGGATGAGTGTAAATGAAAAGAGAAAATCCAATGGCGAGTCGATCGAGAACATCCCAATCCTGTCGGAGCTGTTCCACCACGTAATCGCGCAATAGGTTATGATCGATGCCAGGACTAACGACGGGGCGAGTCGAATATATCTCTTTCCCAAAAACTCCTTGATGCTGTTCGATTGGTCCATCGACCGGTAGATCACGAAGCCAGAGATCATAAAGAACAAGTGCACACCAAAGTAGCCGCGAGTCGCCACCGTCCACACGGGATAATCGGAAAGACCAGCGTCGTTGCCAAAGAAGAAAAAAATAGTGATAGAAGATCACCGCCATAACAGCAATGCACCGAAAACCATCAAGTATCTCGATCCTGGGTTCGTTGGAGATGGGTGACGATGGTTTCATTAAAAAAATCTCAGCGAAAATATAGGGCAATCTCCTTACAAATACGATCGACCGATGAAGAGCTCAACCCGGGCCACAAGGGCAAGCTCAAACAGGTTTTTGAGATCTGCTCTGCTATTGGGAACTGACCTTTCTTAAACCCAAGTTCTCTATTTACTTTTTGAAGATGTGGAGGCACCGGGTAGTGGATCATTGTGCCGATACCTTTCTTTTCGAGATGTGCACGCAGTGCATCGCGATTAGAAGTTCGGATCACGAAAAGATGATACACATGCTCTGCATTCTTTATGGTCTGTGGGAGCTGAATTTCCGGAACGTTACTTAATGCCTTGATGTATTTCGTCGCGATGACCTGGCGTATGCGATTCCATTTTTTCGAAACCTTCGCCAGCTTCACACTGAGAATAGCAGCCTGCAATTCGTCCATCCGTGAATTGATTCCTTGCTGGTCGGCGCCGTAGTTACGAAGGCCGGCGATCGAACTATACAAATGCTTGTCGTTGGTTGTAATGGCGCCGGCGTCGCCAAGGGCACCAAGATTTTTAGTGGGATAAAAGCTTGTCGCGTTGACAATGCCGAAGCTTCCAGTTGTTTTTCCCTTGAAAGTTGCACCGTGAGCTTGTGCATTGTCTTCCACTACGTGGATGCCGTGCCGTTTGCCGATCGTCATGATCTTATCCATCGCGCAAGGTTGGCCATACAAGTGAACGGGAATGATTGCTTTTGTCCTGGTGGTGATCGCTGCTTCGATGCCACGAGGATCGATGTTCATCGTAAGCTCGTTGGGTTCGACGGGCACACAACGGGCACCGGCTATTGAAACTGCAAGCCACGTGGGCTGGCATGTGTTCGACGGAACAATAACTTCGTCGCCTTTGCCGATACCAAGCGCGCGCAGCGAAAGACTTAATGCATCGAGACCATTGCCTGTGGCTGTGCAAAATTTCGTGCCTGTGAACGCCGCAAAATTTTCTTCGAATGCAAGCACTTCTTTTCCAAGAATAAATTGATTGCTGTCAATAACACGTTGAACGGCCGATAGCATTGCCGTCTCGATACCGGCATGCTGGTGACTTAACGATAAGAACGGGATCGGCTCGCTCATAAGGTTATCTCATAGAAGTCGTGAACAAAGGTACGCGCGCCAAAACCTTCCTTCCATTCAATGACACCGTTATTCAATTGTGGGCCGCCTTCATTGTTGGAGGTACCAAGACTGAAATATTTTTTGTCGGAAAACTTCTCGATCAAATGATCAATCAATAGATCGAGAGCACCCTGGTCGCGCCCATCGTGCGTTGAGGAAATATATTGAGTGTGAACGCAATCATTATAAACATAAACGACAACTCCTGCTGCGCCGCTAACTTCATACAACTTTATATTTTCAGGAAATCGATTCATCAACAGGTTCATTTCTTTCAAAGTATGAACCGGCTCTGCTTCATATCGGTCGCGCAAATTTGGTTCGAGCACATCTTCCCAAAATTTTGTGCAGTCTTTACTTTCGACAACTAAAAAATCTTTTCTCCCTGCTTTGATAATGCCTCGCTTCCGTCGAAGTTGGTACGACAATCGTCGATCATTCATAATAACACTGGACGTATCACGTCTTGTCAACTTTGCGTCGAGCGCGAACAATGCAAACTGATCTTCATTCGCTGAAAATATATGAAGATAGGCTGGCACACATTTGTAAATAACTTTCTCGAAGCCGAGCTGACGATAGTATCCCAGGAATGACTTGAACATCTGGATGACCTCGTTAAGACGAACCTCGGGTTTGAGTATCAGTCCGCCGTAAGTAAGTCCACCGTGTGATTCGATCTTTCCGGCTTTTTCATTCGCAACAAACAATCCCGACAGGCTTCCGTCGAGTCTTATCATCAGAGAATGATCTTTGAATCGATCCGAATGATAGTCCATGTATGAGCGATTGAACAGAAACGTACTGTTCTTCGACTCGGCAACGAACGTGTTCCATTCGTTTGTGAATGCGGAAGAATAACGTTCGATTGAAACTTCCTGCATGATATCAGGCGTAGTCTGCGAAATAGTCTTCGGTATTCCTGAAATATAGGATCCCAACGATCAGGAACACGAGTCCCGAGATCAGGCTCATCGACACGAGCGTGATGTCGGGCATGACGCCGGTTAATGGTATCCTGAAAAGCTCAACCGGTGCATATGCCGGCGACAGAACAAGTATATATTTCAATACAGGATACTTGATCATCGACATAGGATATATCACCGGCGTGAGGAAGAATAATATCTGCACCATGAATGGTATCACATAACGAATGTCGCGATACTTGATGTTGAGAGCAGCGAGTCCGCAACCCAATCCCATCGTGGCAACCACAACAGCGACAACAGCCAACGGCCAGTAGAGCAGCGCGGTAATGCCGACCGGCACCTGGTACCATACAAGCATAACGATCAATAGCACGAATGCGATAACGAAATCAAACAACGACACTAACACCGCCGATACGGGAATGACCAGCCTTGGGAAATATATTTTGTTGATGATCGGAGCGTTGCCGACCATGCTTTGTGCTGCGCCGGTAAGTCCGGTCGAGAAAAAATTCCAGATTACAAGTCCCGATAAAACATACACTGGATAAGGAATGCTTTGTGAAGGAATGTTCAGTGCTTTACCGAAGAAAAAAGTAAAGATTGTCATCATCACGAGAGGCTGCAACAGGGCCCAGGCGAAGCCGAGAACTGTTTGCTTATAGCGGAGCTTTACATCGCGCCACGTAAAAAAATAGAACAACTCGCGATATCTCCAAAGCTCTCTCCAGTTGTACAACCTCCGCTCGGAGGAATCGATGATTTCTTCAGTCATTTGGGGCGGAAAGAGTACTTTTAGACAAAGGTATATGAAAATATTGTTCCTCGTACCCTACCCGTTAGGCGAATCGCCTTCGCAGCGTTTCCGGTTCGAACAATATTTCGGAGCGCTTTCTTCTGCAGGTCACACTTATGTAGTTCGAAGCTTTCTATCCCCGAAAGGCTGGAGCATTATTTATTCGAAGGGCAATACGACCGGGAAATTTTTCACGATCATCTCGGGCTTTGTTCGAAGGCTGTTCACTTTACCGTCGGTTCTCGGCTACGACATGGTCTTCATTCACCGGGAAGCATCACCGATAGGTCCGCCTGTCTTCGAATGGATCATCGCGAAGGTGATGAGAAAGAAAATAATTTACGACTTCGACGATGCAATTTGGCTGACAGACAACTCGTCGGAAGGCAGCTTCGAAAAAATGATCCGGTGGAGAAGTAAAGTCGGAAGCATCTGCAGATGGTCGTTCGTGGTGAGCTGTGGCAATGAATACCTGTGTGATTATGCCAGGCGTTTTAATTCGAATGTGAAGTATAATCCCACAACGATAGATACCAATTATCATAAACCTCTAGCGAAGGTGAATAATAGTGAGATCGTCATTGGTTGGACTGGATCTCATTCGACTTTAAAATATATCAATGAAGTAGCTCCCGCTTTGCAAAAGATCCCCGGAATTGCCTTTATGATAATCTCCAATTCAACGATATCAATACCGTCGGTCCAGTCCGTTCGCAACGTTGCCTGGAAAAAACAAACAGAGATTGAAGACCTCGCCCAACTGGACATCGGCATTATGCCTCTGCCAAACGACGAATGGTCGAAAGGAAAAGGTGGTTTCAAAGCCCTTCAATACATGGCGATGGAGATACCGACTGTCGTTTCGCCTGTCGGGGTGAACACGAAGATCGTTACCAACGGCGTGGATGGATTTATTTGTGATACGACAGCAGAATGGGTAACAGCCCTTGAGAAACTTATCAACGATCCAGTGCTTCGAAAACAACTTGGTGTCGCCGGGAGAAAAAAAGTAGAACGCAATTATTCTGTTTCCTCAAATACTTCCAACTTCTTGTCGCTCTTCGACCGGTCGGCGATCATCGTTAATGCGAGAAGGTAAAATGGAATGAGCGGTATCTTGTACCGGTTCAGAGTTCCGAAATTATAAGTTGACACTCCCACAGCAAACGCAAACGAGAGACTGAACACCAGGCAAAATAAGACGTGTTCATTACCGAGCGCCTTTATGAAACTTAATGGCCCTCGCACAAAAAGAAACACAGTGATCACCAGCAATGCAAGTGCTTCGATGGAAGACAACAACATGAGCGGGTTCTTTGCTTCCCACAAGTAAGGCCGGAACAGAGAAACATTGATTGCCGCCGGCAGGTGAGAGATCAAGCTGCCGAACGATCCGTCGAGCTCGCCCAGTGAATAACTGCTGCCTGCATTTTTGCCAGTATAAAAACCAATGTCGTAGGCTGTGGTGCGGGCAGTCTCTGCAATCTTATCCAACGAATATTTTTTATCGTCTTCTCCAACTTTTTGAATGGTCATATAACCACTCACAAATGTGATCACTAAAAGCAACGGAAAAAGCAAGACCCGCAACACCGCCGACTTGATCCTCCTCAGGTTGTCGGCGTAAACCCAGAAGATTGCAACTGGTAGATAACAAATGAGAACATATTTCTTTATTCCGAAGATCACCACCACGGACATCACGATGCTTACAAACGCAAGAAACGAGAGGCGCCTGTCGATAAATATTCTTTTAATAGCCCACGTCAGAAATCCAAGACAGGCTATCACGATTGTATCTTTCAATATGCCCGATCCCCAAAACACAACCGAAGGAACAAACAGTGTACTGATCGCAATTCGCTTTACGAGATGAGGGAACAGTTCGTAGAATGTTCGGAACAAACACCACAATCCAAAAAAGCTGATGAATCCAAAAAGAACTGCAGTCCCCGAATAAGATGAAAACGTAATGATGTCGAACACCGTCGCCCAATCTTACAACATAGAACGAGCTCGGGTCGCGATAAAAAGTGAGTCGTGAGATGTAGTCCTGGTGCGCGTACAGCTCACCGGTAAAGATCACATCGATGGCAGACAGCGGAATCGTCCAGCAACAACTCCCAAAGAACGCGACTCTCCTCGTGTGTGATAGTTGAACGTGTCGCCTTCACCTGCATAATAGAACTGGTAGATAAAACCAACCGCGAGAGCGCCAATGATCTTTACGGTGAGGGCAGGAAAATAATAACGGTAATTGATGTCATCGCACAACTTCTTGCGAAGCAAGTATGCCACGCGCGTAAACGCCGATGATCATGAAGGGTGTTACTATGAAGTCGCGAAGATCCACGTGAAGCGAGAACTAACGCAAAGATACATCAATCGCCCCTTCTCGAGATTCTGTAATCTTCTCTTGGCATCCTTATACGCCTCGTCTTTCCGTCCAGTCTTCTTTTTAACGTCGGTAAAATATTTCTTTGCCAGTTTTTTATCGCCCTGCTTATCCGCTATCTCGCCGAGAGCGATCATCGAATAGAGATAGTAAACCGGTTTCAGTAGCCTCATTCTCTTCCGAATACTTCATCGCCAGCTCGTAATACTTTTTCGCATCGTCGAGTCGACTGCGTGTTTGATACATCTGTCCCAAAAAGAATGCAGCGTACCTTCCACTCGTCGCTTCATAGCCAACCATTCCACTGTCGATACGAGCAAGAACCTGCTTCGATTCGCGTTCCCAGTTCTACATACATGCCGCGACTGTACAACATTCTCGCATAGTAGCGATGAAAATATGGGTTGTCCGGATAGGTCTTGTGCAGGAAGTCTGCAATTTGAAATGCTCTCAACTGGTCGTTCTCATAACTGTTGAGAATTCTCATGAGCCAGACCATCGCTTCTGTTCGTGTATAGAATGCGTTGATACGAAACTTCTCTTCAGTTGTTTCAATCCCAAAGCCTTATCGCCTTTTCGGAAGAACACATAACAACGGTCGCACGGCGGGATAATTTTCGGGAACCCAAACGGAAAAGTAATTATAGAGCGCATCGCCAAACAACAGCTCAACACTTAAGTTGTCCCGCTCTTTACATTCTTCGAGGTAGTCGAGCGCATCTTTGCCGGCACTTGCGGCCTTTCGCCATTGGCCTCCGCTCTTCATCGGAATACAAACGACCCTTAAATCCATAAGCTGCCGCAAGAAAGAATGCAGCCTCAATACGATACTCCGGGTATTTTTCATGCAGGTTGTCTGCGATCATGATCGAGGCTATCCATGTATGCGAGAAAGCGATCGTCATACGATTTATTTTTCGTGTCGGGCATGATCTTCCACCATTCACCAAGGCCGATCAAAAAATATGGCAGCGGATGCCACTTGTACTTTTGCTTAAGCTCCTGGAATTCCTTTTCCGCTTTATCGAATTTGAAATTGTAAAGGTCGTCGAGGGCTTGCGTCGTCTCGAGTTGGATCTCGAGATTGGATATGAGAATGAGTGTCGTATCTTTTCGCTGCGCGTGTGTTTCTAAACTTGCCATGGAGATTGTGGCAACCAAAACGATACACTTTACGAATAATAACCTCATTGCGAGCCTAAATAAAGAAAAAGACTTTGCATGGAAACGTCCCTCACCTCAAAATCGTTTTTCTCGGCCGATAAGAAGCTTACGTTTTTGTTGCTGGTGCTTGCCACCTACGTCCTACTCTATATAAAGGTAGCGTACATCGAATACGAAACAGCGGCCTTCGAATTTCTTGCCGACCCAGCCAGAAGGCGGCGTATTGCGGGCTTTTACCGCACTGAAATTTATCTCTGTGCCCTTTCATTTACCTTTGGAAATTTACTGTGATCGGTTTCGTGATATGGGTCGGCTGCTTCATGTGGGGCTACCGTGTTACGTTTGCACAATGCTGGGCGGTCGCGATCGTTTCGGAAATGATTTTCCTGGTGCCCGAAACCATTAAAGTCTGCTGGTATCTTTTTATTGAGACCGACGCCAGGTACACCGACATCCAGGGGTTTTTACCCGTTGTCTCTCGCCAACCTGTTCGACCTCACCGACGTAGACAAGAGATTTTTGTATCCATTGCGTGCCCTTAACCTTTTCGAGGTGATATACTGGTTTTTGCTGGTAGAAGGCGTTCATTTCTTCGCCCACAAGAAAAAGGAAATGGCGTGGTACATAATTCTGTCTTCGTACGTGCTTATATTTTTCTTATGGTTATGGTTCTACGTAACCGTCTACAAGTAGAGAGTGAAAAGTGAAAGGTGAATAGTGAAAAATAAACCCAAAAGTCGTTAAGGCTACTTTTCACTTTTCACTATTCACTTTTCACTATTTTTGCCCCTATGACCTTTCAAAAAGCTAATAACATTACGGGCTGGATAGTATTTGGTATCGCGTTGATCACCTACTGGCTCACATTCGAAGAAACCGCCAGCTATTGGGATTGCGGTGAGTTCATTGCCGTTTCATATAAGCTCGAAGTTTCTCACCCACCCGGAGCACCGTTGTTCATGCTTGTTGCACGCGTGTTCTCCTTCCTCGCCATGGGCGACGTTACCAAAGTCGCTTACTGGATCAATGTATTGAGTGTTTTGGGCGGAGCATTCACGATGCTATTCCTCTTCTGGTCGATCACCCTCCTCGGCCGCAAAGTGTACGGTTACAACAGGCTCTCCGACGTGCCCGAAGATAAGACGCTGGTCCTCATGGGCGCCGGTGTTGTCGGTGCCTTAGCATATTGTTTCTCCGATTCATTCTGGTTCTCGGCTGTCGAAGCCGAAGTGTACTCGATGTCATCGTTCTTCACAGCGATTGTTGTGTGGATGATATTAAAGTGGGACGTTATCGAGGACGAAGCCAAAGCCAATCGATGGCTCATATTGCTTGCCTACATGATCGGTCTATCGATCGGTTTCCACTTGCTCAACCTGTTGTCGTTGCCGGCGCTAGGTCTCATTTATTATTTCAAAAAATATAAACCAGGCACGTGGGGCGTTATCGCAACGCTCGCAATCAGCGGTGCACTTGTGTTATTCATCAACGACTTCATCATTCCGGGCCTTCCCGGCATCGCAGGAGGCTTCGAAGTTTTCTTTGTGAACAATCTTCACCTGCCGTTTGGATCAGGTGCATTGGTGTTCTGTTTGATCCTCATCGGCGGATTGGTGTTTGCCATCAGGTATAGTCAAAAGAACAATCGTCCGTTGTTGAATACATTCATTCTCGCAACAACTTTCATTCTCATCGGGTATTGTTCTTACGCAACCATCATCATTCGCTCCAACTTCGATCCTCCCATCAACCAGGATGCTCCGAAAGATATCATGAGCTTCGTTCGTTATCTGAAGCGCGAACAATATGGAAGCCGTCCTCTTTTGTATGGTCCGTATTTCACAGCTAACCTGATCAAATTCGACGTAGGCGAACCAGTTTACACGAAAGGAAAAGACAAGTACGAGATCACAGATCATAAACAGATTTATACTTACGATCAATACACCATTCTTCCACGTGCGTGGAGCCCCGAACATAAGGCTACGTATGAAAGATTGATGGGCCTCGCTGACGGCCAGGAACCGACCTTCGTTCAAAACATTGCATACATGTTCAACCGGCAGATCGGCTGGATGTACGTGCGATACTTCTTCTGGAATTTTTCCGGTCGCGAGAGCGACGAACAAAACGCAGACTGGCTCTCGCCACTCGATGCTTTCAGAACGGCCCCTCCCGCCGCCATCAATGAAAACCGGGGACGCAACCAATACTTCATGATCCCATTCTTCCTGGGACTTATCGGTATGTTCCATCAGCTCGTGAGAGACACGAAAAATTTTGCGGTAGTCGGGTTGCTATTCCTGCTGCTGGGTGTCGCCATCGTGGTATACCTGAACTCACCACCAGTTGAACCACGAGAGCGTGATTACATCTACGCCGGTTCTACGTATGCGTTTACTTTCTGGATCGGTCTGTCGGTGCTCGCATTGGCGGAGTGGATAAGCGTGCTCACCAAAAAAATGAAACCCGCCTGCGATCACAGCAACACTCATTGGACTAACAGCCCCCGGCATCATGCTCGCAGAAGGCTGGGACGACCATGATCGCTCCGATCGTTTCTTCTCTGTCGATTCGGCCCGGAACTACCTGGAATCATGTGCTCCGAATGCCATTCTCTTCACTGGCGGCGACAACGATACATTCCCGCTGTGGTATGCACAAGAAGTTGAAGGTATCCGCACCGACGTACGCGTTGTGGTACTTAGCTACTACAACACCGACTGGTACATCGATCAAACCATGCACAAACAGTATGAGTCGGAAGCATTCCCCTATTCATTATCGCTGAAGCAATACCAGCAGGGTGGAGACAACGATTACCTGAGATTCGTCAACAACGATAAGATCAAAATACTCGATGCGAAACAATATGTCGATGCATTGAGCAAAGACTTCGCAGGTCTTCGCGGCGAGGGTGGAAACATCGTGCCCAGTCGCAACTTCGCATTGGGAATCGATACAGCCCGCGTTGAAGAGCTCGGGTTCCTCTCAAAAGAACAGAAGCCTTATCTCACACCGAATATGGTTTGGCGCCTTACAAAGGGTGGTCTCGAAAAGAAAGACCTCGCTATACTGGATGTGATGGTGACCAACAACTGGGAACGTCCTATCTACTTCAACCCAACGTCGCTTTCGCAGATCAACATGGACCTTAGCCAGTACGCAATCAGGAAGGCATGACCTCCCGATTGGTACCCCGCAAAGAATCCTCATCCGGACAAAGAATATGTGAACACCGAAGTCGCTTACGAAAACATGCTTCATAAGTTCGCGTATCGCGGCCTCGACAATCCAAAGGTTTATTACAATGAAGACTATCGCGGCTTCGTACAAAATCACCGCAGCGCGTTGAACTCATTAGCCCAGGTATTGATCGACGAATCAGAAGCAGATGCAGCAACATCAACAGAGGTGATCTCGAAAGAAGGCAAGGTTATCGATAAGAAAGCCAGGGCAAAGGAGACTTTGGATTTCAGTCTCGAAAAAATGCCGGACAAGGCCGTGCCTTTACGACCTCACGATGACTACCACTGTCGAACTGTATTTCCGTTTGGGAGAGAGAGAGAAAGCACTCGGAATTGCGAAGACACTCGTATCCCGCGCCGAAGAAATGATCAACTACCTGATCGAAAAAGATCTACCGGTAGGCATTGAGCTTCGTAAGAACATGTTCATTATTGGCGATCTGCAGAGAATCATGATGGAGAACGGCGAACAAGAGCTGGCCGACCAATATGAGCAGATGTACCAGCGGCACATCAACGACCTCGGATTGGGTCAATAAGGAATTACTTTGTAGCGAATACCAACAAATCGAGAGCGTTAACAGCGCTCTCGACTACTTTATAGTCGGTGTGTTTTATGCTCGTCACGAGTTCGTCGGCAGCGCCCTTCAGGCTATTCCTGTTCCGACGGTTCAACATCTCGTAGGGTATTCTTAGCAGTGGGGCCGGCAGCCAATATTGCATCCGAAGAATATCCCACTTCATAATGCGATCAACCGATTTCCTGTTGCGCTCGTAATACTCCATCACTTTTTCATTTCCGGAGATACCTTTCACGTCCACGCGAGAAAAGATCTTCGAACAAAGATCTCCAAGCTCCTTACCAGTATACTCACGAATATGCCATGGGTTCCTGGAGAGCGACATTGGCCTGTTAGGGGTTGTGATGATGGCCAGTCCACCCGGCTTTAATACGCGATGGATCTCCTTCAGAAAATTGAAATCATCCTGTATGTGCTCGATCACCTGGAAGGTGATGACGACGTCGAATGAGTTATCACCAAACGGCCCGAGCGGAGGTATATTACCGCTGAAAAATTTACCAGTCGGGTATTTTTCCCGAAGCTTTGCGATCACCGGCTCGATCTTATCGATGGCGGAATACGAATTTGCTTTCGGCAGCACGAGGTCTATCCCGCGTCCTTCGCCACAGCCCACCTCCAGCAGGTCGCCCCGAATGTAATCTTCGGCAACAACATAAGCTTTTAGCAGGCGTTGATGGATGGGGTTGTCGGAAGGTATGGCTTCGGATGTGATCTCTGTGGTGTAGACTTTGCTCATTCCCGCAAAAATAAGGAGTTGGGAGTTAGAAGTCAGTAGTCAGGAGGTCTTCGGATCATATTACTGCTCCCAACTCCCAACTCCTGACTCCTGACTCCTTTTTAGTATTTTTGAAACAAGTATGAGAATATATCTCTGTCTTTTCTTCGCCGCGATAATCGTTCAGGCAAACGCACAACCTATAGCCGGGCACAATTTCCGTTACTGGTACGATCCCGACAACGCCGGCCAGTTCGACATGAAAGTCGTTCGTGCCCCGGATTCAATATACACCTACTTCCAGGTGGACACCGCCATCTTCTCACTCGACTGGGAACGACGCGACTCTTACGGTGAAAAAGGTGGCGACGCAGCCCTGGGTGAAGTAACGGGCAAGCCTGGCGCCGGCCGCCTCGCATTTCCAGTTCCGACAAAGCCTTGGTTGCTGGTGGCGAAGCTCACCGATAAGAGGACACAGGAGGTGCGCCTCGACTTCAGGTTGATCGAAGCCAACTATCCACCCGATGGATTGGTGTGGCGAAACGGCAAGCCCGTATTCGATCCGTACGTTCCGGCAAACAGCGAAGTGACGATCACGAACAACTTCGGCTCCAGGCTGAAAGTTTATCACTACACCGAAAGATTTCCCGCAGGCTCGCCGCCATTCGCAGAAAAAGAATTACCCAGTTGACCCCATCATGCAGGTCGACTCCAGCTTCTGGATCACATCCGGTCAGCCAATGAAATTTCGTCGCGAAGGTTTGTACCCTCGTGCAACAAGACACCAATGCTACACGGGGCGTATCGTTCCGCATAGCTGCTTCCTCCTACCCGAAGATGACGAAGGTGGAAGATCTCTCGACGTCGCTTGTATTCATTTCAACTAAGGAAGAAGCCGACAGGCTGGAAGCTGCAGGCGGTGATAAATCGAAGTTCGATTTTGTCGTTCTCGATATCACACGCGACAAAGACCGCGCGCGACAACTCATCAGGATGTACTTCCGCAGGGTAGAGCTGTCGAACGTCTTCTTCACTTCGTACAAGGAAGGATGGAAGACAGACCGCGGTATGGTCTATCTCGTCTTCGGCCTGCCCGACGAAGTAAATCGCAACGGACAGTTTGAAGTTTGGTCGTACAAAGGATTGGACACGAAGTTCACTTTCTATAAGACCGGCAGTGTGTATGATCCAGACTATTTTGTGTTGGAACGTCATAAGAAATTTGCCGAAGCATGGTACTATACAATTGATATGTGGCGTAAGTCACAAATAACTTCGGCAGTTAGAAACTAATTAATGAGCAAGACCACAGTAATTCACGGGACACGGGCAATCATCGAAGCGATTCGTTCGGGTCGTGAGATTGAAAAAGTATACGTGCAATCAGGATTGAGCAATGAGCTAATTAAAGAGCTGATCCACGAAGCAAAAGAACACAACGTTCCATACTCATTCGTTCCCGAGCCTAAGCTTCTTCAACTCGGGGCTGGGAAAAATCACCAGGGAGCCGTTTGCGTTCTCGCAGCGGTCCAGTATGCGAAAGTTGAGGACATTGTCGATAAAGCATACAGCGATGGAAGGGATCCGTTCTTGCTTATTCTCGACAGGGTGACCGACGTTCGTAATTTCGGCGCACTCGCAAGAACAGCAGAGTGTGCTGGTGTCGACGCGATTATTATTCCCGACAAAGGCAATGCTGCCGTTACCGCGGACGCCATAAAAACATCTGCTGGTGCATTAAATCACCTTGCGGTTTGTCGCGTCAGCGACATGAAGAAACTTCTAAGAGACTTGAAAGAAAACGGTATTCGGATTATCGCATGCACCGAGAAAACAAGCAACGACATCTATAAAGCTGATTTCAAATCACCCATTGCAATTATCATGGGATCTGAAGAAGATGGGATCTCTCCCGAATTATTGAAAGCAGCAGATCAGTTGGTGAAAATTCCGCTCAAAGGAAAAGTGGAATCTCTAAATGTTTCAGTTGCAGCTGGAGTTGCGATCTACGAAGCGATCCGTCAAAAATCACAAATCACAGATCACAAATCTTAAATATACTTATCGCCGTTGTGCTTCGCTTTGACGTCGGCAACGAACTTGCGAAACATATCTTCCTTATCCTTCTCACATACAATCACAACGTTCTCGAATACTCCAACTAAGAACCCATCCAATCCCTGGACAACAACAAGTTTTCCTTCGGGTGCGCGAATGATCGAGTTCTTCGTCTCATAAATAAGCGCATCGGCTTTCACGTCATTGTTACTTCCGTCGCGGCTAGAGATGTCGTGCAACGAAGCCCACGAACCAAGGTCGGACCATGGAAATGCACTCGGCATAACATAAACATTGTCTGCCTTCTCCATGATACCATAATCGATCGAGATATTCTTGCATTGCGAATAAGCAGATTGAATTGCCTCTTTTTCGCCCGACGTATAAGACTTGGCGCGGCTTCTTCAAACACTTCCGTCATCTCCGGAAGGTGTTTGTTGAATGCATTGAGGATTGCCTGCACACCCCAGATGAAGATGCCGGCATTCCAAACGAAGTCGCCGCTCTCAATAAATTTCTTCGCCAATGCGAGCTCGGGCTTCTCGGTAAATGTTTTTACTTTCTTCAATGGACTTGATCCATCGATGTATTGAATGTAACCGTAGCCCGTTTCGGGGCGTGTCGGTTCCATGCCGAGTGTGATCAGGTTGTTCTGCCCTTGTGCGTAGCTATAGCACTTCACGATCGTATCCTGGAATTCCTTTTCATTCAGGATCAAATGATCGGCGGGTGAAACAACGATAACGGCGTTCTTATTCTTCTGAAAAATTTTATACGACGCGTATGCGATACAGGGCGCAGTATTCTTTCGCATCGGCTCGGTAAGGATCTGATCGGATTTCAGATCGGGCAGTTGTTGCGCCGTTAGTGCGCCGTGCTCTTCGTTTGTTACAACAAGAATATTTTCAGAAGGACAAAGAGGAGCAAACCTGTCGTATGTCGATTGAAGAAGAGTTTTGCCTGTTCCGAGTACGTCTAAGAATTGTTTGGGCTTTGCATTCCGGCTGTAGGGCCAGAATCGTGTACCCACGCCCCCAGCCATCAGGACTACATAAAGATCTTTGTTCATTTAAAGCACACTATGTAATAAGAAAGATAAGTTAATACTGAATTTGGACTTATGCGATACCTTCCTTGAGTAAATCATGCAGATGTACGAAGCCTGCCAGTTTTTCGCCGTCCATTACAAGCAATTGGGTAATACTTTTTTCCTGCATGAGCTGCAGCGCCGAAGTAGCGTAGTCGTTGAGATCTATCTTCCTGGGAGAAACAGTCATAATATCGGACGCCCGAACTCCTGCGAGGTCGGTTCGTTTTTCCAACATTCGTCGCAAGTCCCCATCAGTTATAATGCCAAGAAGGTTGTCGGCATCGTCAACCACGGCTGTGGCTCCCAAACGACGCGATGATATCTCCAGGATCACATCTTTGAGTGCGCTATCTTTCTTCACTTTGGGGATCGACTTCGACATCAGGTCTGATACCTTCATGTAAAGTTGCTTTCCAAGAGAACCTCCGGGATGAAACTCAGCAAAGTCTGTTCGCGAAAAACCACGCATCTCTAAAAGACAAACAGCAAGTGCATCGCCCATTGCCATGTGTGCTGTTGTACTTGTTGTTGGAGCTAAATTATGTGGACACGCTTCTTCTGCAATCGTTGCATTGAGTGTTAAATCGGCTTGCTCCGAAAGATATGATTGCGTGTGCTAACAAGGGCAACAAGTTTCACTCTCCTTCGTTTCAATAGCGGCACAAGGACTTTGATCTCGGGGGTGTTGCCACTTTTGGAAATACAGATCACTACATCGTCATTCTGTATCATTCCCAAATCGCCATGAATCGCATCAGCCGCATGCATGAATAATGCAGGCGTTCCGGTCGAATTAAAAGTTGCCACAATTTTATTGGCAATAATGGCGCTTTTACCAACACCTGTAACGACAACTCGTCCTTTTGCAGAATAAATTTCGTTTACACACTTCTCGAAATTGTCGTCGATGAAATTGGTAAGATTTTCAATTGCGCGAGACTCATTTAGTAGCACTTCGCGTGCTATTTCTCGGATATTTTTTGTTAAATTCAATGTCCTATCTGAGTTAGACGTATGAGAGAGAACAAAGATAAGGAAATCATCATTCACAAACGTTTGCTATGTTGGTAGCGGAAGAAAAAGATACGCTGAAAGATAAACTCAAAGAGATTTTCGGTACACTCAGTTCAGGGGAAATCAAGAAGTAGTAATAAAGAATATACTCAATGGCAGGAACACTTTCGTGATCATGCCAACAGGTGCAGGTAAATCACTTTGTTATCAACTGCCTGCAATGATCAACGACGGCCTTGCCATCGTTATCTCCCCTCTTATCGCTTTAATGAAGAACCAGGTTGACTCGTTGAATGCTTATGGCATCAACGCACGCTTCCTCAATTCAACCTTAAGCAAGGGCGAGATCACCCGTCTTCGCAAAGACGCCCTCGCAGGCGCCATCAAACTTCTTTACGTTGCTCCTGAATCACTCAGCAAAAGAAGAGAACATTCAGTTTTTACAAAAAGTAAATGTAACATTCATCGCCATCGATGAAGCGCATTGTATCTCAGAATGGGGTCACGACTTTCGTCCTGAATACAGGAAGATAAAAACAATGATCGGGCAGCTTGGCGAGATGCCTGTGATCGCACTCACTGCCACTGCAACACCAAAGGTTCAACTCGATATTCAGAAGAACCTGCAGATGGAAGAAGCTGATGTGTTCATCTCTTCCTTCAATCGCGAGAATCTCTATTACGAAGTTCGGCCCAAGAAAGAAACCAAGAAACAACTCATCCGATTCCTCAAAGAGCACAAAGGAAAGTCGGGTATCATTTATTGTCTCAGCCGTAAGAAAGTCGAAGAGATCGCACAGCTCATCAGCGTAAACGGTTTCAAAGCTGCTCCATATCACGCCGGCCTCGACGCCGACGTTCGCATAAAGAACCAGGACGATTTCCTCAACGAAGAAGTCGACATCATCGTGGCAACCATCGCCTTCGGCATGGGTATCGACAAACCAGACGTTCGCTTCGTAGTTCACTACGATGTTCCGAAATCACTTGAAGGTTATTACCAGGAAACCGGTCGCGGCGGTCGCGATGGTCTCGAAGGTCATTGCCTCATGTTCTACAGTCACAACGACCTGAGCAAGCTCGAAAAATTCAATAAAGACAAATCGGTCCAGGAACGCGAGAATGCCCGCATCCTTTTACAGGAAATGGAATTCTACGCGGAGTCACCGGTATGTCGTCGCAAGCAATTGCTTCACTACTTCGGCGAAGAGTTCGAGCCCAAGAATTGCGGCATGTGCGACAACTGCGTACATCCACGCGAAAGATTCGATGGCACCGATCAGGTCGAGATTGCACTGAAAGCCGTTCAGCAAACCAACGAACGCTTTGGCATCGCCCACCTCGTGCATGTTATTCGTGGGGTTGAAGATGAATACGTGAAGAGCTATAGTCACTTCGACCTCGAAGTATACGGTGCAGGTAAAGGTGAAGAAGACGATTTCTGGAAGTCGGTTGTCAGGCAAGCGTTGATATTCCAGTACCTCGAAAAAGATATCGACAACATTGGTGTGCTCAGGCTCACCGAGAAAGGCAAAAACTTTTTGGACAAGCCTCATCATATCGAGCTTGCCCGCGATCACGATTTTACTACAGCTATCGAAGAAGAGGAAGAGTCTGATAAAAACTCCCGGCCCTTCAAAATCTTACGACGAGAAATTGTTCGAGATGCTGAAGGCGCTTCGCAAGAAGATCGCCAAAGAGAAAGAGCTTCCTCCGTATGTCATCTTCCAGGATCCTTCATTGGAGGAAATGGCAACTACATTCCCTACCACCAAAGACGACCTTGCGTCGGTGAACGGTGTTGGTATGGGCAAGGTGAATAAGTTTGGTAAAGAGTTTATCGAACTCATTCGCAAGTATGCCGAAGAGAACGATATCGAAACAGCAAGCGACGTTATTGTAAAGACTTCCGTCAATAAATCGAAGATCAAGATCTTTATCATTCAACAGATCGATCGCAAGATCGACCTCGACGAGATCGCTTCTTCCAAGAGCGTTTCGTTCGACGAGTTGTTGACCGAGATCGAGAACATCTGTTATTCCGGCACGAAGCTGAATCTCGATTACTATCTCGACGAGATCCTTGACGAAGAAAAGCAAGAGCAGATCTTTGATTACTTTTTGAATTCGGAAACGGATAGCATTGAAGATGCTGTTGCCGAGTTGAAGGATGAAGATCCGGACTTCAATGAAGATAACTTGAGGCTCATGCGGATCAAATTCCTATCTGAATACGCCAACTAACGTATAACGTGCAAAGTACAACGTGCAACGATGGCTCGAAAAACAAGCCGTTTCACGTTGCACATTGCACGTTGCACATTAATTTCGCGGGATGAATATTCTCATCATAGGCTCCGGTGGTCGTGAACACGCATTTTCGTGGAAGGTCAAACAAAGCCCTCTCTGTACTAAACTTTTTGTTGCCCCCGGTAACGCCGGCACTGCATCTATAGCCAACAACGTCCCCATTGCTGTCGATGATTTCAATAAGCTCGGTCAGCTTTGCATCGATGAAAAGATCGAACTCGTAATTGTTGGCCCCGAAGTGCCACTGGTAAAAGGCATCCGCGATTACTTCGAAAGCAATCCCTCATTAAAGAACATATTGATGGTTGGCCCTGGCAAGACCGGCGCACAACTCGAAGGCAGTAAAGATTTCTCGAAGCAGTTCATGCTTCGCAATAACATTCCGACTGCCCGGGCAAAAACTTTCTCTGCAAGTAAAAATGCCATAGACTTTCTTAAGACTTTAAAGCCTCCATATGTTCTCAAAGCCGATGGATTAGCCGCGGGCAAAGGTGTGATCATTACATCGTCTTTATCAGAAGCCGAATCTGTTTCGAAAGACATGCTCGACAACAAGCAATTCGGAGACGCGAGCTCAAAGATCCTCATCGAAGAATTTCTCGACGGTATCGAAGTCTCTGTTTTTATTCTTACTGATGGAAAAGATTATGTAATTCTTCCACCAGCAAAAGACTATAAACGCATTGGTGATGGAGACCAGGGTCCCAACACCGGCGGCATGGGGGCCGTTTCGCCCGTGGTATTTGCCAACGACGAGTTCATGAAAAAAGTGGAATCGACAGTGATAAAGCCAACCGTCGACGGTCTGAAAAAAGAAGGCATCGACTATCGTGGATTTATTTTCATCGGCCTCATGAATGTTGGCGGCGATCCTTTTGTGATCGAGTACAACGCTAGAATGGGCGACCCCGAAACGCAGGTCGTCATGCTTCGAATTGAAAACGATTTTGTCGAAGTACTGACCGCTACCGCCAGGGGCGAATTGAAAGGAAAAGTTTTCAAATCAAAGTCAGAGTACGCAGTAACCGTCTCCCTGGTGGCTGGCGGCTATCCCGGCGACTATAAGAAGGGCGACGTCATTACCGGCTCGGGCCAGAAAGGAGTCTTCCATGCGGGCACAAAAAGTAGCTCAGGCAATGTACTGACCGATGGTGGACGGGTGCTCTCCGTCACCGGCGAGGGCAAGACTCTGGCTGAGGCACGCAAAATTGCTTATGAGCGGATTTCCGCCATTAGCTGGGATGGACTATATTTCCGTAAGGATATTGGGCTGGATTTGCAGAAGATTGAAGAGAAGGGCGGATAAAAGGCCTACAAAGAATTTTTTATGGGATGTGCATGCGGCACGGCCAAAAACGGAAAGGTTGGTGGCTGTAAAAATAACGGGGCCTGTGGAACAGGCGGATGCAATAAAATGAACGTCTTCGACTGGCTCTCCAACATGGAGATGCCGGGCGAAAGCAAATACGACGTCGTGGAGGTCAGGTTCAAGAATGGACGCAAAGACTTCTTTCGCAACACCGAAAGGTTAATCCTCACTACCGGCGACCCCATCGTGGTAGAAGTTCCCAACGGACATCATCTTGGCTACGTGTCGCTCCAGGGCGAGCTCGTGCGACTGCAGATGCAGAAGAAGAATGTTGCCAATGACGGAGAGATCAAAAAGATCTATCGTATCGCTCACACCAAAGACCTCGAAAAACTTGAAGAAGTAAAGAAGCGCGAGCTTCCCACGTTGTATCGCACCCGCGAGATCATTCGTCAGACGAACCTGGGGATGAAACTTTCGGATGTCGAATACCAGGCAGACAACACGAAGGCTACTTTTTATTATTCGGCGGACGACCGTGTTGATTTTCGTGAGCTCATTAAGATGCTTGCTACCGAGTTTCGTATTCGCGTGGAGATGCGCCAGATATCACTTCGACAGGAGGCAGGACGCTTGGGCGGCATCGGGGTGTGTGGTCGTGAGCTCTGCTGTTCTACGTGGTTAAGTGATTTCAAAAACGTGGCGACGAGTGCCGCCCGTTACCAAAACCTTTCATTAAATCCCAGCAAGCTTTCGGGCCAGTGTGGCAGATTAAAATGTTGTCTCAACTACGAGCTCGAGACATACATGGAAGCGTTAAAAGATATCCCCGAAATAGAAGCACCACTGCTCACGCTAAAAGGAGAAGCTGTGCTTCAGAAGACGGACATCTTCAGGAAGATCATGTGGTTTGGTTATAAAGAAGAGACCAACTGGTATTCGATCAGCATCGTGCGTGTGAATGAGATCCTGGAATGGAATCGATCGGGCAAATCACCGGCAACACTCGAGGAAAATCACGTCGAAGAAAAGCCTGTGGGCGGACCATTGAACAGCGACCTCGAAAATCTCGACAAGAAGTATAAGGACAAGTCGAAGAAAAAGAAAAAGCCTCATCGTCGCGATAATCGCGATAACAATAGACCAAGAGGGAACAACAATCCGAATCAACCGAATAAAGGAAAGCCAAATAATAATCCGCCACGAGGATGAGATCGAGTGTGTTGAGTGTATTGGTCGTAATCTTATTTGGCTGTGATAGCAATAGAATTTTCGAAGACAATAAAGATTTCCAAAAAAAATCATGGGCTGTCAGCGACACTGTAAGATTTGAGTTCCAGATCCAGGATGAAGGCCTCTTCAATGTTCAGTGTGATATCCGGAACACGCTCGACTATCCCTACTCCCGAATTTTCGTCAACTACACGTTAGAAGATTCCACTCACAAGATCCTCGCTACGAAGCTCGTTGCTAAGTATCTATTTGATGTTAAGACCGGCGAACCAAATGGTGACAGTAGTCTTGGTGACATTTACGATCATCGCTTCACGCTCGAAAGCAGGAAGTTTGCGACTGGTAAGTATGTTGTGAAACTTCAGCAGTTTATGAGGACAGATACTCTTCAAGGAATACTTGCTGCAGGAGTTCGAGTAGAAGCAATCGACTCTAAATAAAAAAAACCCCGTAACAATAAAGCTACGGGGCGGGATTTTTCTGGCTGTGAGTTACACGCCCACCCTTTTACCAAAAACCTGTAAACCTACTTTACCAATTCTAAGCTGGTAAACCTGTGTGTAGGCTTAGAAAAAACTGTTATCAAATGAACGAAGATCACGGGGCGGAACAAAAATCTCCCTATTAGAATGAAATTAGAACTTGTTAATAAAAATAACGTTGAGTTAAGCAATCGGAAATGTTACGCGCACCATTGTTCCGCTTCCTTCTTTCGAGTCGATCTCGATAGTTCCTTTGTGCAACGCAATGATGCGCTGCGTAAGTGAGAGTCCTATGCCATAACCTTTTGTTCGTGATGTTGCGTCAGCGCGATAGAAAGGCTCAAAAATTCGTTGCAAGTCCTGTTCACCAATGCCTGGTCCGCGATCGATCACCGCAACAACAAGCAGATCTTCCTGGCAAGTAAGTACAACTTGCGCTTTCTTTTCGGGAGAGAATTTGCACGCGTTCTCTATCACGTTGCGAAGCGCAGTCTTTAACAAGTGTGGATTTCCGTTCACATACAATTTCGATTCCTCCTCCGGAAGATCGCGCAACTCGATGATCACATGATAACCAGTCTCCCCTGCTTCGAGGCGTTCACGTACCTCCCACAAAATCTCGTCGAGACGTACATGCGTCATCCAAAAAGAGCTTTCGCCACGACTCAATTGCGCGAGCTCTAGCAGGCTGTTCGACATTTGGTTGAGCTCGCGAATGTCTTCGAGCACCGACGCGATGGTGGCCCTGTATTCGGCTTTCTCGCGCTCGTTGAGCAGCGTTACTTCGAGCTGTGACGTTACTTTCGTGAGCGGATTTTTTAATTCGTGCGATACGTTGGCGACAAAAGTCTTTTGTAAGCTGAATGCATTCTCGACCCGCGACAACATGCGGTTGAAGATGGCAACCAATTTACCGATCTCATCGGGTTGACCGGTGTCGGGTACACGTTTGCTGAGATCGAGTGGCGAGATCTCTTCAACTTCGGCCATAACTTTTTGAATGGGCCGCAAGGCGCGACCGGCATATACCCAACCTGTGAGCGCCACCAACACAACCATCACTACCGACAATGTTATAAGCAACGTTCGAAGGTCGGTACGGCGTTGTTGTCCTTCCCTGTTCATGGCGCCGGCGATCACTGTATAGTTGCCCTTGTCGCGAAACATGAACCCCACCGCGTTGAATTCACCTTGCATAAATCTCACTTCGCGTTCTCTGCGGATCCGATGAAAGAGCGCTGTATCAACCTGAAGCTCGAAGTTGTTGGTGTTCACATACAACATGCGCTCGAGGCTATCGAGAACAACCACATTTTCGTGATAAAGGTTATCCGCTTTCGCGCGATCGATCACGGTAAGCAAGGCAGAGTCTACGCGATTTACCTTCAGCAGGAGGACCGCCGTGGTAATTCCTTTTTCACGAAGACGTTTATCGAACTCGCGATCGATGAGCTGACTCCAGAGATAATAAATGAGAAAAAATGAAAGCAGGATAATGGCCGTCACCAGGACAGTAAACTGTAATGTAAGACGGGTTCGGATCTGCACTTAGTCGGCCTTTAAGACATAGCCCATCCCAAATTGGGTATGAATGAGCTTCTTCTCAAAGTCGCGGTCGATTTTTTTTCGGAGATAGTTCACATAAACTTCCACCATGTTCGTGCCTGTGTCGAAGTCCACGTTCCAGACGTTCTTTGCAAGCTCCACGCGTGGTATCACTTTGCCTTTGTTGCGAAGGAAATATTCGAGGAGGGCGAATTCCTTCGCGGTAAGCTCTATGGGTTTGCCTTCGCGCTTAACGGTGCGGCGCTCGACATCCATCACCAGGTCGCCGGCGTTGAGCTGGCTTTCCTCGGCCATGCGCTGACGTTTGGTGAGCGAGCGGATGCGGGCCAAAAGCTCGTTGAACTCGAATGGTTTAGAGAGGTAGTCGTCGGCACCGCTGTCGAGGCCGGCAACAATCTCTTCGGTAGCACCGAGTGCTGTGAGCATGAGGATTGGCGTTTGGATCTTTGCTTCGCGAAGCTCCATGCACAAGGCACGCCCGTCCATCACTGGCATGATCACGTCGGTAATGATGAGACTGTAATGATTTCGGAGCGCGAGATGCTTTCCGGTGCGTCCGTCTTCCGCCGTGTCCACCTTATATGCGTTCTCTTCAAGACCTTTCTTGATGTATTGAAGTGTTTTTGGCTCGTCTTCGATCAGGAGAATGTTCATCATCTTAAAACTACGAACGATCGCACGGCGATTTTCGTGCCGGGATGTTAGAAAAACATTAAAAGGGCTACCCTTTCAGCCTGTTTCTGTATTTCGAAAAGATATTCGATTTCGATATAAACCCCACGTACTTCCCATTATCCAGCACGGGAATATTCCACACAGTACTCTTATCAAACTTTTCCATCACCGACGACATATCCTCACCGATGTCTGCAACAACCTGCGGCGGGCGCATCAATTGATTCACCGATGTATCGTCATACAACGAATTGTTGAACATAATCTCACGAATATCTTCCAGTGCAATAACACCCAGCAGTTGTTGATCGTCGTCGATAACAGGAAAAATATTGCGCTTCGAGTGAGCGATGATATCCACCAGCTTACGAAGACTGGAGTTCGTTATCACGGGGCGCGAAATCTTTCTCGATACAATCGATCATCGACAAGTGTGAGAGAAGTCGCGCGTCTTTGTCGAATGAGAAGTTTGAAACATTTCGTTTGAGGATTGTCTCGTCGAGCGACTGTTGCTTGAGGAACCGGGACGCGCCGGAGCTGAGCGCGGCTACGATCATTAACGGTATCATAAGCTCATAGCCACCGGTGGCTTCGGCAATGAGAAATATCCCGGTAAGCGGCGAGTGAAAAACTCCGGTGAGCATGCCTGCCATACCAACGAGTGTGAAGTTGGCAACCGTAACGCGATCGAACCCGGCCATGACGAGCAAGCTTGAGAACGCGAAGCCGAGGCACGCACCCACGAAGAGCGATGGTGCGAAGTTGCCACCATTGCCACCCGAGCCAAGCGTGAGGCCAACTGCAAAAACTTTAACGAGTGCCAGCACGAACATCGTAACAATCTGCTGATGAAACTGTTTTTCGAAAAGTTCGCCGGTTCCATCTCCGCGAGATTCTTCACAGTTGTGTACCCGTCGCCAAACAACGAAGGAAAGACGAAGATCAGTCCGCCAATAATAATCCGCCGACGATCATTCGTGTGAACGTACCTGGCAGGTACTTCGTGAGCACGTCTTGTGTTCGAAGGAGCGTGCGTACGTAGTACACCGAAACTACACCACACAAAATGCCGAGCAACACATAAAATCCATCGTTGTGATAATCGAATTCCTTCACGTGGGGTGAAAGACAAAAGAATTCCTTCTTTCAGAATGATCCTCGAGCAGAGCGCGCCAACGGCGCCGGCGATCAGCAAACGGAATGAATGACGACACGCTGATATCGACCAATATACTTCGAGTGCGAACAACACACCGGTGATAGGTGCATTGAATGCTGCCGCAATACCCGCAGCCGCGCCGCAGGCGAGCATCAACGTCCTGTCGCGATAACTGACGGGGAAAAATGAAGCGAACGTAGAACCAATTGCGGAGCCCGTTCGTACAATTCGGCGACTCGAGATCCAACGGAGCCACCCATGCTCACTGTGATTGCCGCGGTGACTGCCTGGCTGTATGTTTCTTTCTTGTCGAGCTTGCTCGATTTCTTTGCGATAGCCAACAATACGTGCCACGTACCCGGTCTTAACTTTTCGCGGATCACATAACGAACGAGGATCACGGTAATTGTAATTCCGACGACGGGTGTTACGAGGTAGATCCAATCGTAACGTACAGACACGGCCTGGATGCCGATCGTTACATAAGAACACAACATTTTCAGGATAACTGCTGTAAGGCCGGCCCAGAGCCCGATGAGAATTGCAGCAAGGAAGAGAAACTGTCGGTTGTTGAACGCGGTAGAGTATGATCTGCAAATATTTTCTCATCACATGTAAGGTATAAAAAGAAAAAGGGTCGTCTTAGTGACGACCCTTTACACAGAGATTTTTTCTGTAAAACGATTATGCTGGTTTTACTACAAGCTTTTCTTTAATCTCTGTGTTTTCACCCAATCCGATCTTGCTGCGAATCTTGCGATCGAAGTCAAGAACCACTGGCGCTGCGATGAAGATCGATGAATACGTACCAACGCCAACACCTATAAGAAGTGCAAACGAGAATCCGCGCATCGACTCGCCGCCGAACAATAAGAGTACAAGGATCATGGCGAGCGTTGTGCCCGAGGTGATCAGGGTACGGCTCAACGTGCTGTTGATGGCATCGTTGAACACCTGGGCCCTGTTGTGGTTGGCGCCGACGACAGGTTATTCTCGAATCCGGTCGAAGATGATAACAGTATCGTTCAACGAGTAACCCAATCACCGTAAGGATCGCGGCCACAAACACCTGGTCGATCTCGAAAGAGAAACCGAAGAGTCTGCAATACCAAATGCAGCGGAAAACGAAGAATGTATCGTGAACGGTAGCGACAATTGCACCGATGCTATACGAAACACTTTTGAATCGGAAGAGGATGTAGAGGAAGATACCGATCATCGAGAACAACGTTGCCTTCCATGCCGAGTTCTTGATATCGTCGGCAACGGTAGCACCTACTTTCGTATAGCTTCCGATAGTGGAAGTGCGTGTTATCGAGATTAGATGGGGTTCTCCTGGTAATCTTTGCCGGTGGCTTTCGTAAGACCTGCAACGAGTGCTGCCTTAACTTTCTCCGTTGTTTCTTCGGAGTCGTCGTCGATGAGCCACGAGGTCGTTACTTTCAGCGACGTGTTTCCGTCGTAGTTCTTTACCTCCGTTCCGGCACCTTCGAATGATTCCGTTAATGCAGATTTCATTGCAGTTGCGTCAACCGGTTCGGCGAACGTAACAACATATGAACGACCACCCTTGAAATCGACACCGAGGGTTAAGACCATTAAACAGGATCACTCCGATACCGAGGAGGATGAATGTGGACGTGATGATGTAGTTGATCTTCCTGACTCCGATGAAATCGAAGTTTCTTCTTCTACCCACCATACGAGCTACGGGGCTGTCGAAAGAGATCTTGCTTTGGTCGCCCTTGCGAACCATCCATTCGATTATTACGCGAGAGATGTAGATCGAGGTAAAGAATGAAGTGATGATACCAACCATAAGAGTGATACCGAAACCTTTCAAAGGACCCTGGCCCAACACGAAGAGGAACACTGTTGTGATCAGGGTAGTAAGGTTGGAGTCAAAGATAGTTGCGAAGGCGCGTTTGTAACCTGTGTTGATCGCATCCCACCAATCGGCGACCATGTCGCAATTCTTCTTTGATACGTTTCGTAGATTCAGCACGTTTGCATCCACGGCCATACCCATCGTGAGTACGATACCGGCGATACCGGGGAGCGTGAGCGATGTGCCTGGCAACTGCGCAAGAATTCCAAGGATGAAGAACACGTTGAACCAACAACGCGATGTTAGCAACCCCACCCGCCTTTCGCATAATACGCCACCATGAAGATCACCACCAGTGCGAGACCCGCAGCCATGGAGATCAAACCCTGGTCGGCAGCAACTTTTCCCAAGTGTAGGACCGACGATCGCTTCCTCCACGATACGTGTCGGAGCTGGCAATGAACCGGCCTTCAACACGTTCGCAAGGTCTTTCGCCTCTTCTGTTTCGAAGCTGCCTGATCTGCGAGTTACCGTTTGGAATTTCGCCCTGCACTGAAGGTGCAGTATACACGTAGTTGTCAAGCACAATAGCGATACGGCCTTTGCGAGGTTGTTTTACGGAAGCAGCTGCTGTCATCTTTGCCCATGTGCGAGCACCGGATGCGCTCATCTGCATGCTCACAGCGTTGTGTGCATATGATCGAAGTCGGCACGAGCATCGGTAATAACTTCACCTGTGAGAAGGGGCTTGCCCGTTCTGCCAAGGTTTACGAAGTTGAGGTACAGGTCGTCGACACCGGGAGTGACCTCCTGTTGAGGCTTAACATCCCAGAACCAACCGACATTCTTCGAACGAAGAATTGTTCTAACGCTTTCTCCTTTTCAAAGCAGAGTTGATCGTTGAAGTATCGCGAAGGTTGTAGAGGAAAGGTGATTCAGGATTCGACAATGAAAGCAGCGGAGACACGCCGGCCGAACGAAGTGAGTCAAGGACGTTAGCAGTCTTTGCAGAATCAGCACCGAGTTGTTTCTCGAGATCCGACTTCGTCGTATCAGCACTTAGTGCGGAGAGATCTTTCTCAGGCGCTGTAACAGCTTCGGTAGCTATTGCAGTTGCAGCCTTATGCTCGGCTGCCAATTCTTTTACGGAGTGTTTGTGTTAATGTTGGCGATCACCTGGCCCATTATCGGGTCGCTGGCCTCCAGCACATCCCAAAACTCGAGACGTGCCACACCCTGCAACAACTTCTTGATACGACCAGGATTATCGGCACCGGAACTTCAATCTGGATACCACCTGTTCCTGCAGACGCTGAAACTGATGGCGACGCTGTACCGAACTGGTCCGATACGAGTCTTAAGGATCGTGTATGAACGATCGATCGCATCCTCAATTTCTTTGTCGAGGAATTTCACTACCGCATCGTCATCAGCATTCTGACGGATACGGTCTTTGTTTGCAGAGCCTTGCGAACAACGCAGCGAGCTGTTGATTAGGATTCAGCTTCTTGTATTCCTGGCGGAACAATTCAGCATAGCCTTCCTGGCTAGTTTTCTGACGTTCGCGTGCCTTTACAAGAGCCGTTGTGAAAGTTTGATCCTGGATGTTACCGGCGAGACCTTTAACGATGTCCGCCGGGGAAACTTCTAGTACCACGTGCATACCGCCCTGGAGGTCGAGACCCAACGAGAGCTCGTTCTGCTTCACCTTCTCTTGTAAGTGAACTCAGCGCCAAGCAGGTCGTACACGGGCTTGTTCCAGATGGAATCGAGATAGCGTTGCTTTACGAGAAGATCGATCTCACCGTTCTTCCCGGTTGCATGATCTGCAGCTTCCTGCTGTACTTTCAATGTCACCAGTGTGAATGACAGGTAGTAGAGGCAGAGTGCAGTGATAATTATTGTCAATACAATGACGAAACCTTTGTTCTTCATTTCGAATGTTTTAAAAATTAGTAGGGATTATAAAAAAGATAAGCGCGCGCAGCGCAGACGCCGTTAAGGCGCATTCGGGGCAATGAGGGTTCGAACAAGAACCTTGAAATACTTCGTGACTGCTTTCGCGATAATCGCAGGAAGAATCTCCTTCTTTTCGGGTTCCACGATCTCAGTAATGACTGGGATCACCGGCTCGTCGATAGATACGGCACTGCCGGGGATAGCATCAGACGGTTGTTTGAATGAGGACGGTCTCTTCGGTAGCAGCGCTGGCCTTTTCTTTCTTCGTTTGAGAAAACCCAGGGCTAAGCAGAATTGCGCAAGGCGGCAATCAAGCCGGCAGCAAGCATAATTCCACGTAAAAGGGTCCTTTTTCTCATGACAGGAGGACAAAGCTAGGAAATTAATCAGAAATCGGATACTGCAGTTTACTTTTCAAAAACTCGATCACGACGCTTAACGCCGTGAAGAATGGCTGTTTATTCGGAATGATGAGATCCGAGCTATGCTTGAGGGGCTCGATCAACGATTCGTAGACCCGGCATCACATGAAACTCATATCGATATAAAACGTCGTTGATATCATATCCCCCGTTCCACCTGATCGCGGCTTGATGCGACGGGCGATCTTGACGTGTGGCTTTGCTTCGATAAATATTTTCAAATCGAGCTCTTTCTCGATCTCCTCGAAATATTGAACAAACAATCCCTCCACAACCAACAGTGGAGCAGCTTTGAAACTGAGAATGTTGTGTTCGGCTTTCGGGATTATTGAAGGTGTACTCTCGTCGCTCTACATCGATGCCGGCGCGAAGGCGGCCCACGTCATTGTGAAATGGCTTACGATCGATAGCGCCCGAAGATCGAAGTTCTCAATGCCATTGTCGTCGCGGGTTTGTTCGGGCAATGGCTTGTAGTAGTTGTCTTGTGAAAGCAGGCAGATCTCGTCTTCAGCGAATTGTGTTGCAAGTCCACGGAGAAAAAATGTTTTTCCCTGAACCGCTTCCGCCTGTAATGCCAATGGTGTAGGCTCTCATCATCTTAAACACATAGGCACATAGATAACACAATAGAGCACATAGCTATGTGTCTATGTGTTTAGATTCAGGAAATTAACAAGTTTTCTCACAGCGTTCGCCCTATGGCTGATTTGATTTTTTTCTTCCATCGACATCTCTGCGAGTGTCTTCGAGGAATTGTCCGGGAGAAAGACAGGATCATAACCAAACCCGTCGTTACCACGACCACTGGTAAGTATGGTTCCATTCACAATGCCTTCGAACGTGTGAACCTTTCCCTTTAAAATAAGAGTAATGATCGTTCTGAAGCGTGCGCGCCGAACTGGGCTTGCCTTCAAGATTTTTCAACAGCAGGTTTATATTGTCTTCTGCGCTTCGTTGCGGGCCTGCATACATTGCAGAGATCACACCCGGCGCACCGTTCAATGCCTCGACCTCCAGGCCGGTATCATCGGCAAAGCAATCAACATGATAATGACTGAAAACGTAGTCTGCCTTCTGGAGTGAATTGCCCTCAATGGTATCCTGATCTTCGGCAAGCTCTTCGTAGCAGCCGATGTCCTTGAGAGTCTTTAGAACAATACCGTTGTTGAGTATCGCCTGGATCTCGTCAAGCTTGTGCCTGTTATTCGTAGCAATAGTTACCGAGAACATTGTAGTCGGACAAGGCAACCAATTCAATACTGAATATCAAAGGCACATTAGGATGCACCACGTATGCTCCATTGATATCCACCGTACCATTTGCGCCGTACGCCAGTGCAGATGGAATGTACAGCGTGCCTTTTGTTCCGGTTGGAAATTTTTTAAGCCCGATCTGCATGCCACTAATCAGGCTTTTCAGCGGACTCTTGACCTCCTTTATCTGTATTCGTTTCGAAAGGCGTTGTGGCGGTCAGTTCGGTACCGGAATATTTTATGGTCACGCAATTGTACCTGGTGGGGTAAGCCCCTGTGCCCAGTTCATTAATCAGAATCCAAACACTGTCGTGACGAATGGCGTTGATTTGATTCTCACTGAGATAATTTACGATAGCGAGACTGTCGATCGAGAATTGCTGGTATACAGTTGGCGTAACGGTGGTCTTGCGGTGACAAGCCACAATCGATATCATCGCAAATAATAATAACCCTACTAACCCTTTCTTCATTGCTTCTTAAAATTCAATAATTCCATTTCATAAACAAGTATCGCATCCGGTGGAATACCTGGATGACCAGGACGTCCGTCTCGTCCGTAAGCAAGTGTGGACGGAATAAATGCCGTAACTACTGTTCCTTTCTGCATCGTTGCCGCAACCTTGTCCCAACCTGGAATGACGTCGTGTTTGTTCAATGAGAACACCACGTCGCCACTTCCGAACTCAGTGCCATCGAGGAATTCGCCGTGGTACCTCACGCCTACGAAATCTCCATCCGATGGAGTTTTGCCTTCGCCTTTTGTTTTAAGAATGTACCGGATGCCCGAAGGGAGTGTCATCGCTTTTACATTTTTTCCTTTCAGAAAGTTGTCGATGATAACCGTATCTCTTCCTAACTGACCTTTATTGTATTCTTCAAGCTCGGCTGCTTCAACTTTTGCTTCTTCGGCTTCGCGAGCCAAACGAACCTTTTCTTTTTCTGCGTGAATAGAGTCGCGCTGTTGCGTAAATCGCACGGCGCCTGCATCATCCAATAGGTCGCGACAGATGATCCTGTATGTGAATTGGCTTTCAGGGTCAACACCTTCGGGAGTATCCATCCTCCACATAAAAAGAAATACGTCCTTCGCTCTCATTTTCAATTCAACGCTATCTCCTTTCGACACCATTCTGAAAACTTCACTGATACCTCGCTCGGTCTCCATCCTCGAAGGGTCCGCAATCTTGACCATCTCGGGATAATCGGTAGGGCGATTGTCGTACCATGCAGAGTCGTTCTGATCGAGGATAACCATGTCGACAATAATGATCTCGCCGGGCTTCACGGTTTTTCCATCACCAGCTTTGACCACAGTAAAGTCATATCCGAACGGAGTCTTCTTTTTATTCTGGTTACAAGACCAGGCTATTATCGAAAGAACAGTTATGTAAATCGCTACCCTCGTTTTCATTTCTGAAGTTGTTCTTTGTATTCAGGAAGTATTTCCAGGAATTTTTTGAGTGTCTGTTCCAACGAAAGTCTCGTTGTACCTCCGGAGGCATTACGATGTCCGCCGCCTTCGAAATACTTGCGCGCCATTTCGTTCACGGAAAAATCCTCGAGTGAACGAAACGAAAGCTTAATCTCTTCTTTGCGATCATACATGAGTACCGACAGCTTCACGCCCTTGATCGACAAGCCGTAGTTAACGAGTCCTTCCGTGTCGCCCGTTTGGGCACCAAACTGTTTCAATTCATCCTGCGACAGGGTCATGTATGCGGTGTGATATTCCGGGAGCACATTCAACTTTTGTGAAAGTACGTAGCCGGTAAGTCGTAAACGTTCTAATGTGTTAGTGTCGTATACATCTTTCGCGATCTGGTGTGGATCGGCGCCAAACCCAACCAATCTCGATGCGATGACAAATTCACGGTGATGTGTATTGTTGTGACGAAAGCCACCTGTGTCGGTCATCAAACCGGCATAGAGACAGCTTGCGATCTGGGCATCGATCTTATCGGCTTCGCCCAACTGTTCGATCAATTCGAAAACGAGGCCGGCAGTAGAAGCAGAAGTGGTGTCCCATTGTTCGAACTGGGCGAAATGCTCCGGTTCGAGATGGTGATCGATGAGGACTTTAGTTGCCCCTGAATTCCTGACGATAGCGCCGAGGTCGTTGATGCGGCTAAGACTTGAAAAATCGAGGCAAAAAACAACATTCGCAGAGTTAACCCGCTCGGTGGCGGTTCGCAATGTCTCGGGCCTGCGGTCCAGGGCGAGAACTTCCTCGTTGCCCGGCATCCACGAGAGGAAGTCAGGGTAATCGCTGGGTGTTATCACCTGCACTTTATGCCCTTTCTTCTTCAGGAAGCCCGCCAGGCCCAGTGACGACCCAAGGGCGTCGGCGTCCGGCTTGAAATGGGTGACGATAACCACGCTTTGTGGCTGGTCAATCAGGGTCCTGAAAGCCGGGATGTTTTTCATGGAAGGGGCAAAAATGAAGATAAACTAGGTTGATTGCAACGCCCCGGTTTGATACTTTTGCGCCCTAAAATCCTAATACACACTTTATGGCAGGAAACAGAACATTCACCATGGTCAAGCCCGACGCAACAATCGCCGGCAATACTGGAGCTATCACGCAAAAAATTGAAGAGGCTGGCTTCAAGATCGTGGCAATGAAGAAAGTGCAACTGAGCGCCGAACTCGCTGGAAAATTCTATGCTATCCACAAGGAACGTTCTTTCTATGGAGAACTGGTTGCATATATGTCATCGGGACCGATTGTTCCAATGATCCTCGAGAAAGAAAATGCAGTTGAAGATTTTCGCAAGCTCATCGGTGCTACCGATTCCGAAAAAAGCTGCGCCTGGAACTATCCGTGCGTTGTTTGCGAAGTCTATCGATGCTAATGCAATACATGGAAGTGATTCCGACGAAAATGCGGAGATAGAGGGAAATTTCTTCTTCTCACAATTCCGAAAGGTTTCTAAGTCAACGTTCAATGTTCAACGTTCGCCAAAACATTGAACCCTGAACATTGAACTCTTGTTTCACGTCAAACACCGCTACATCCAAATGAAGGCAGATTCATCATACACCGAAAAATTTGAATCACGACACATCGGACCAGACTCCGAACAGATCCAACAGATGTCTCAAAATAATAAAGGCGTCCTTCGGTAGATGAGTTGATCTCTCAGACGATTCCTGCCAACATCCGCCTGAAAAAAGCTCTTCCAATTGCCGGCCAGCACAGTCTGAGTTCGAGTTCCTGAGCAGTTTCAAAAAGACGGTATCAAAAAACAAGATCTATAAGTCTTACATCGGTACAGGCTACTATAATTGCATCACACCTGAGTTATCCTTCGAAAACATTCTCGAGAACCCGGGATGGTACACGGCCTATACGCCGTACCAGGCCGAGATCGCACAAGGTCGTCTCGAAGCGTTGATCAACTATCAAACAATGATCATTGACCTGACGGGACAGGAGATCGCAAACGCATCGTTGTTGGATGAAGCTACAGCAGCTGCCGGAGTTCGATGCACCTGTTGTTCGCGTCACGCAAAGGGAACAAGGAAAGATGCTTCGAAGTTCTTCGTCGACGTCAACACCTTCCCGCAAACCATCGACGTACTTAAAACACGTTCGACACCGCTGGGAATTAACCTCGTGATCGGCGATGTAACGAAAGCCGACCTTACCGATAAAGATCTCTTTGCTGTTTATCTCCAGACTCCGAACAACAATGGTGAGATCATCGATTACACAAATTTGATTGCATCAGCTCACGAACATGAAGTTCATGTAGCAGTTGGATCAGATCTCATGAGCTTGTTGCTCACGAAGTCGCCGGGCGAAATGGGTGCCGATGTTGTTGTTGGTTCTTCACAACGTTTCGGCGTGCCTATGGGATTCGGTGGTCCGCACGCAGCGTTCTTCGCTACACGCGACGAATTCAAACGCCAGATGCCCGGACGCATCATCGGCGCTTCGATCGATGCCAACGGCAAGCATGGTTATCGCATGGCCCTGCAAACCCGCGAGCAACATATCCGTCGCGAGAAAGCGACGTCTAACATCTGTACAGCCCAGGTATTACTTTCGGTGATGGCGGGAATGTACGCCGTGTATCATGGACCTGACGGATTGAAGAAGATCGCGTCGAGAATTCATGGACTTGCAAGAATTCTTGAGAAAGGATTGACGGATGCCGGGGTGAAGCAATTGAACAAAAACTACTTCGACACTCTTAAGATTGCAGCCAAAGACGTTAAAGCCGAAGGGATCAACTTCAGACACTTTGAAGACGGAACTATCGGAATCTCTCTTGATGAGACCACAACTCTTGAAGATGTAAATGTTATCCTCGAAGTTTTTAAAGCAAAGAAAGCCTCACATACATCTGTCGATATCAATTGGCCTGACGCACTCCAGCGCAAGTCAGAATATTTAACTCATCCGGTTTTCAATTCGCATCATGCGGAGCACGAGATGCTTCGTTACATCAAGAAGCTTGAGAACAAAGATCTTTCGATGGTGCATTCGATGATCTCGTTGGGCTCTTGCACGATGAAGCTCAACGCAACTGCAGAGATGATACCAGTGACATGGCCCGAGCTCGGACAAATACATCCTTTCGCGCCGTCGTCGCAAACAGCAGGTTATCTCGACATGATCACGGATCTCGAGAACTGGCTGAAGGAGATCACGGGGTTCACCGGCGTTTCACTGCAACCCAACAGCGGCGCGCAAGGCGAATACGCCGGGCTCATGGTTATTCGTGCATACCACGAAAGTCGCGGCGACAAGAACAGGATCGTTTCATTGATCCCTGCATCTGCTCACGGAACTAATCCCGCTTCAGCGGTGATGGCAGGTATGGATGTGGTTGTTGTGAAATCGGACGAGCATGGAAAGATCGACGTTGCCGATCTGAAAGCGAAAGCCGAACAATACAAGGACACTCTTTCATGTTTGATGGTGACCTATCCTTCGACACACGGTGTGTTCGAAGAGAGCATCATTGACATCTGTGAAACTATCCACAAGAACGGTGGACTTGTGTACATGGATGGCGCTAACATGAATGCGCAGGTGGGACTTACGTCGCCGGCCAACATTGGTGCGGATGTTTGTCACCTGAATCTTCATAAGACATTCTGTATCCCGCACGGTGGTGGTGGTCCTGGCATGGGTCCCATTTGCGTGAATGATAAGTTGAAACCATTCCTTCCGGGTCACGCTGTTGTTGATCTACATCATGACAAAGCGATACATGCTGTTTCGGCGGCACCGTGGGGAAGTGCAAGCATACTTGCGATCTCTTATGCTTATATCGCAATGATGGGCGGTGAAGGTCTCACCAACGCGACACGCCTGGCGATACTGAATGCCAACTATATCAAAGACAGGTTGGCGCAATACTATAAGATCCTGTACACCGGTTCGAATGGTCGTTGTGCACACGAAATGATTGTTGACTGTCGCGATTTTAAGAAGGCCGGCATTGAAGTGGAAGATATTGCGAAGCGTTTGATGGACTATGGTTTCCACGCTCCGACTGTTTCATTCCCGGTTGCTGGTACGCTGATGATCGAACCAACAGAAAGTGAGACGAAGGAAGAGCTCGATCGTTTCTGTGATGCACTGATCTCTATTCGTAAGGAGATTGAAGAAGTAGAAAACGGAGCAGCTCCGAAAGAAAATAACGTGCTGAAGAATGCTCCACATACCGCCGCTATCGTAACAGCCGACAAGTGGGATCGTCCTTACAGTCGCGAGAAAGCAGCTTACCCGTTAGAGTTCGTGAGAGAAGCGAAGTTCTGGCCGAGTGTTAGTCGCGTAGACAATGCTTATGGCGACAGGCATTTGGTTTGCAGTTGTCTTCCTATCGAAGAGTACGCGAAATAATCAGTACCTGATATTATCGTACGTGGGTTGAATGGCCCACGTACCATCTTTTTGAATAAGCCCGTACTTTCCTTTTGATTTCACAACGGCTGCGCCCAATTGGAACGGCTGCAGCTCATCGAATTCCATTGCTATACGCTGTGCACCTTTGAGATCGGTGTAAATCCCATCACCATTTTTCTTTGTGAAGATCACATAACCGCTGGAGTAAAGTAGTTGATCGTTCACATAGTCTGTTGCGGGCAGATTGGTTTCGCTCACGAGACTTCCATCTTTATCTACAAACGCCCATTTGCCATCTTTATGAACTGCAGCAATACCGCCGGAGAACGGATGAATTACTGGCGAAAGAAAATTGAACTTCGATTCGTTGGCCGCGGGTTGTGAAGGCAATGGTATTGACCACGAATACGAGATGCCGTCGATGGCGAGATTGAGTCGTCCTTCTCTCACCTCATCGAACAGTGAATTGATCTTCAGGTTCACGAGTTGTTTGCTTCGAACATCGAGCAGTCCATAATAAAGATCTTTTCCGTCGAGCTTCATGCCAGACGCCGTGAGTGCCTTGCTATAATCTCCATCCACGAGAACACTCACGTAGCCTTCGCGGATCTTTTTGCCTTGCGTGATCGATTTGAGTGGAAGATAAATGTTGTCGTTGGTGATGACTTGCTTGCCGAGCGTATCGACGACATTGATCCTCACAATATCGGGGGTTGGAAGTTTTTACACCAGTGATTGCCATTCCGTACTGAAATGCAGACATAACATCGCTTGTGAAATCGACGACCGTCTTTCCTTTGAGGTCGGTTGCTCCCCACTTACCCTGGTCAGTGCTGCATACAAATCTTTTGTTGGTCAGATCTCCATTGACGACACCTCCGCGTTGTGCTTTGACTATCCATTCACCTTTCGGGTCAATGAGACCGTAGGTCGTTCCTTCAACGACTGCGGCTTTGCCGTCGCGGAATGGCCAGGCTTCGTCGTATTTCGCGGGAATGACGAATGTTTCGGATAGGTTGATGTATCCCCACTTGCTGTCTTTCTTGACGGCGATGAGGATGTCTTGCGCGAAGGCGTGCGTTGTCAACGACAACAGGAGGAGCGTTGCCAGGGGGTGTTTCATGTTACCGAAGTTAAGAAAAAGGATGTGAGGTGCGGGCTGCGGGCGAAAGCTTGTACGGTTTTCCTGATGATCTTAAGGTGAAGGGTGGGAAATGTGAGGCGAAGCTTAAAGGAGAGCTTATAATTGCAGAAAAAACGGAAATTTTATGCAAGTGACATTCGGAGAACTATTTGGCCTTCTGGGAACACTGGTCTCAATTATTGCCGGAGTATGGGTGATAGTCCATCAGTTCACAAAACTTGAAGGACGCGTTGGAAGGCTCGAAGAAAGAATGGATAGACTCGAAAGAAAATTCGACGAGATTCTTTTATATCTCGCGCCAAAGTTCAGACGCAAGAAAACAAAACACCTTCACCGCAAACAATAACTATTTCAACCCATACTTATCCAACAAATACACCAACCCCGCCATACTCGCCGCTCCCATCTCCAACTCCCTCTTATTCACTTTATCCAAATTATCCACGGGAGTATGATGATAATCAAAATAACGCTGAGAGTCCGGTAAGAAACCGATCAACGCGACATTCAATCTCGCAAGAGGACCGATGTCGGCGCCCCCTCCCTCCTGTCCGAAGTCGTGAAGACCATACGGTTCCAGCAATGGTTTCCACGAACGAATCCTATCTTTCTCTGCATCTGTAGCACTTATCGTGAAACCTCTCGGTGTAAAACCACCACGATCCGATTCGATAGCCGCAATGTGTTTCTCTTTATTCTTCTCTGCAAGATCTGCGTAAGCTCTTCCGCCACGTAAACCATTCTCTTCATTCATATACATCACTGCGCGAATGGTCCGCTTCGGCTTATAACCGATAGCTTTCATTAAACGAAGGACTTCAATAGCCTGAACACAGCCCGCGCCATCATCGTGAGCGCCTTGTGCCAGGTCCCACGAATCGAGATGACCGCTAACGACAATGATCTCGTTGGAATATTCGCCTCCTTTGATCTCACCGATCACGTTGAACGACGGAGCATCTTCGAACGTCTCGCAATGAGTTTCCACGTAGAATTGCAATGAAGCATCGTCTTTCAAAAGTTTACTGAGCAAATCGGCATGTTTGGTGCTGATAGCAACCGCCGGTATCTGTGGAACATTCGGAGCATACTGCATTCCACCTGTGTGAGGATAATCTTCCGAATTCGAACCCATAGAACGGACAACCACGGCCACCGCGCCGTAACGCGCAGCTTCCGACGCTCCAGACCCGCGTTGATTCACAGCGCCACCGTAAGCCGTAAACGTGTTGATCTTCGTTGGATCCATCGGCCTGTTGAAGAATACGATCTTACCTTTCACACCCGAGCCGAGCTGTTTCAGTTCATCGAATGATTTTACTTCAATGATCGCTGCCGCAATTCCACTAGGTCCTGTTCCTATCGATCCACCCAGCGCACAAATGTTCACCGACACGGTTCCCATCTTCTTCGAGTTGACGATGCGACCTTCTTCTTTTTGTCCACGCACCCAATGCGGCACCATCACTGGTTGAAGCCACACTGAATCGAATTCGTATTCGTGCATCACGTGTCTCGCCCAATCCACCGCTGCAGCGGCTCCAGGCGAACCCGACAAACGCGGACCAATATGAGTCGTAAGATGCTCGAGCATCTGGTACGATTCGCCTTTGCCTAACGCGGCATCGAACAAAACTTTGATGGTGTTTTCATCGGAAGTAGAAGAAGTGGGAGTTGTTTGTGCAGAAACGGATGTGCATCCCAACACAAAAAGAATAGCGAGGAGTCTCATAACTCCTAAAGATATAAATTACAAAGAAACCAGTTGTGCCGTTTTCAATACGTACATGTGATGATCGGGATCGCTGTCGTTCAAATAAAGCGTGCCCTCAACCCATATTGCTTTCGAGTTGAAACGAATGCTGTCGTCGCATTCTACTTCGATGACGGTTTCGGGGCCGGCAGCCCCACAGAAATAACAGATGTTGAAGGGAAGAGACGACAGCATGAATTTATTCTGGTCGCCTACTTCGTTGACGGGAATGACGAAGCCTTTCAGTTTGATTTTCTTGCCGTCGTATTTTTTTAAATTCTTGCTGAACACCGGAGTTTCAATAATTACTCCGCTGGCATCCTTTCGCGTTTGGAAGCCTACTTCGGCAAGAACATGCCAGAAGTTCTGAGGTTGCGGTACTGGCGCCACGTTAGCCGCATTTTGGGCATATGCGTAGCACCATGCGCCTGCAACGAGGCACAGAGTAATCAACAGTTTAGGCATTGGTGAAATATAGGAGATTCGGTGCTGTTATGTACACACAGAATTAAAAATACCCTATGCTGGGTAACCAATCTCCGGGGAACTCATCATCTTTCGCAATGGTTTGAGTAGATGGGATTTATCTAGTTTTATACGTTCAAACAAATATCTGGGTCATGGCATACTTATTCGAGTCTTTTGCGGAATGGAAAGAATACAGCGAATCAACTAAGACTTCGCTGGTCGATGTGGTGCTCGAGTACGAACGTCATCAGAGAGGACGAAAAGACTCTGAGACGATGGACGGGCTTGCCCGAGCCTGGGATGTTATGAAAGATGCCGTTCAAACCGGCCTCCGCGATGATATGAAGTCGCGATCTGGAATGATCAACAACGGAGCAAAGAAAGTTTTCAATTATCCAGTCGCCGTTCTTTCGAAAGAATTTCAGAACCTGATATCACGTGCGCTCGCTGCAAAAGAAGTGAACTCATGCATGGGGCGCATCGTCGCTGCTCCAACGGCCGGTGCAAGCGGTATCATGCCCGGAGTTCTATTCACGCTGCAAGAGATCCACAACATACCCGATAAAAAGATCCTCGAAGCAATGTTGCTCTCGGCTGGAATTGCATTGATCATGGAACAGAAAGCATCGATCGCCGGAGCCGTAGGCGGATGCCAGGCTGAAACCGGCACTGCCGCTGCAATGGCTGCTGGTGCAATCGTGTATTGTCTTGGTGGCAACACCGATCAGATCTTCAACGCTGTCGCAATCACCGTTCAGTGTATGCTGGGTCTCGTGTGTGATCCGGTTGCCGGCCTCGTCGAAGTGCCGTGCGTTGTTCGAAACGCAAGCGCCGCTGCTATCGCCAACAGCTCCGCACAAATTGGCCTTGCCGATGTGAGCAGTGTTATTCCTGTCGATGAAGTAATCGAAGCAATGGGTGAGATCGGCGCAAGCATGGAGACACGATATAAAGAGACTGCACTGGGTGGACTGGCTGCAACGAAGACCGGACAGGCTATCGCCAAAAAAGTTTTGATCAGGGATATTGAAATGTTACCGGATGAATCGACTATTTGATAAAATCCGGTAACACTTTATGTCCTAAGAAATAAATCACTAAAGAAAATATCACGCTCCAGATCGCTCCGCTTATCAACATATACAACAAGATCTGTTGCTTCGTATGATTCTGCTGAAATCCTAACGCCAGCAACGCGCCGGGTATCGGCATCAGGATCAAAGGCGTTAACGCAACAACTCCCCACAGTCCCCACCTCTCGATAAAGTTAAAGAGCCTTCCGTGACGTAAGTGGCTCGAAAAAAACCTTTCGATCTTGTCGCGGAACATCTGCCCGGAATAAATTATTACAGAAACGATAGTCATCATGCCCGCAAGACTTGCGATCATCGTGACGACTATATTTATTTTCAATCCGTAACCAGCTAACGGTCCAAGTATCAGTTTGAGCATACTTGGGAGAAAAACACCCGGTATGGCCTTCAATATATCGTCCCACATAATTTTTAAACTCCGGTTGTCAAATCAAATCCTGTTCCCGAAACTAAGATCACCTGCATCGCCGAGACCGGGAACAATGTAAAAACGCTCGTCGAGCTTTTCGTCAACACTAAAAGACCAGATTGTAAAAGGTATACCTGTGCCCTGGAGACTGTCCTTCGCATATTGAAGTCCCTCCGGAGCGGCGACCATGCAAGCTAGGTGAATATGTGATGGCCGTGCATTTTTCGACAGCAAGTTTATTGCGTCGACTGCCGAACGGCCTGTGGCAAGCATCGGGTCTATCAATAACAGGTCCTTCCCTGCTATAGACGGAGTCGCAGCATAGTCTACTTTTATTGTGATCTTCCCGGTGCCTTCCTGGCGGTATGCGCCAATAAACCCGGCATCGGACTGATCAAAGAACTCCTGGAAACCGGTAAAGAACGGAAGCCCGGCTCGGAGTATCGTAATGAGCACGGGGAATTGAGCGGGGACATTGGCGCGCGCGGTACCCAATGGTGTTTCGACAGATGAATTTGTGTAGGATAACTTTTTTGATATTTCGTAAGCCATGATTGACCCCAGCCGCTGCATGTTCCGCCTGAACGCCGCCCTGTCCGACTGTGTATTGACATCACGCATTCGTAAGATGAAGTGATTGCCTATGGTGTCGACATCGGAAAGGTTGTAGTGCATGATTCTAATTTAACCAATAAATTCGCCTCTTATGAAGTTATTGGAAACCCTTTGTTCGATTCACGCCCCCTCTGGGTCGGAGGCACCTCTGAAAGAATTTCTCTTAAAGTATATCAAAAAAGAGAGGAGAAAATGGAAAGTAAAGCCTCTGATCATTGAAGGCGAAGAATTCCAGGATTGTCTTATCCTGAAATTCGGAAAGCCCAGAACTGCAATCTTCGCACACATGGACTCCATCGGGTTCACGGTCCGTTATGAAAACCAGCTCGTGTCGATCGGCAGCCCCGATGCCGGCATGGGGACGTTACTCGTGGGCGAAGATGCGCTCGGTCTCATCGAGTGCGAGCTCGAGATCGACGGCGAACATCATGCCTATTATAAATTCGGAAGGGCGATAGAGCGAGGAACAACACTCACGTACAAACCGAACTTTCGTGAAACGAATACACTGATTGAATCACCTTACCTCGACGACAGGCTTGGGATTTACAATGCACTGAAAATTGCCGAGACGCTGACCAACGGTGTGATCGTATTCAGTTGCTGGGAAGAACACGGCGGCGGATCCGTCGGTTATCTTGCCGATTACATTTATCGCAAGTGGGGTGTTCGCCAGGCTTTGATATCTGACGTCACCTGGGCAACCGACGGAGTAGAACCGGGGCTCGGCGTTGCCATATCACTTCGCGACCGGAACGTTCCGAGAAAGAGTTTCATCGATAAGATCGTTGACATCGCCCGCAAGAAAAAAATTATATTTCAACTCGAAGTGGAAGGCTCCGGCTCAAGCGACGGTGGTGAATTGCAACGCGGCAATCTTCCGTTCGACTGGTGCTTTATCGGACCTCCGTCGCATGGACCTCATTCACCCAATGAAAAGGTTGACAAGAAAGACATTGATTCAATGATAGCCCTCTATAAAATCCTCATGAAAGAATTATGAAAACAACACGTCGTAACTTTATTAAAACAGCCGCAGTAGCGGGTGCCGGTTTTACAATACTTCCCTCTTCCGTTGTTCATGCGAAAGATGCTCCCGGCAAAGTTCGTCTCGGGTTTATCGGGGTCGGATTGCGTGGACAAAGTCATCTTGAGCTTGCGCTGAAGCGCAGTGATGTGGACGTTGTTGTGCTGTGCGATATACAACAGCGAATGATGGACATGAGTCTGAAGCTCGTGAGTGACGCAGGCAAGCCAAAACCAACAGTGATCCTCGATGGACCTTACGGTTATAAAAAACTTTTGCAGAATAAAGACATCGACGCAGTGATCATTGCCACTCCGTGGGAATGGCACACGGTGATGTGTCTCGATTCGATGAAAGCCGGTAAGTATGTTGGCTGCGAAGTGAACACAGGCATGACCATCGAAGAGTGTTGGGAGCTTGTTCATACCAGCGAACAAACGGGAATGCCCATGATGATGCTCGAAAATGTATGCTATCGAAGAGACGTGATGGCCGTGATGAATATGGTACGCCAGGGAATCTTCGGCGAGCTCATTCACCTCCAGGGCGGATATCAGCACGACCTTCGCGAAGTGAAATTCAACAACGGCGTGGATGCACACGGCAAGGGCGTTGAGTTTGGCGCGAAAGGATTTTCCGAAGCGGCGTGGAGAACGCAACACTCCGTTAATCGCAACGGCGATCTTTATCCAACACACGGCATCGGTCCCCTCGCCATGATGGCCAACATCAACCGGGGCAATCGTTTCACACAACTCGTTTCATATTCAACCAAGTCGAGAGGACTTCACGAGCACATCGTGAAAGGCGGCGGCGAGAATCATCCCAACGCGAAGGTCAATTTCAAACTGGGTGACATTGTTACTACAATGATCCGCACCGCCAGCGACGAAACCATCCTGCTTCAGCACGACACCAATTTACCCCGCCCCTACTCGCTCGGCTTCCGCGTACAGGGAACCAACGGCATCTGGATGGATGTAAATAAATCTATCTACATCGAAGGACAGAGTCCAAAGCCACACAATTGGGAAGATGCACAGTCGTGGCTCGATAAATACGATCATCCTCTTTGGAAGAAATATGGCAACGATGCCTCCGGTGCGGGACATGGTGGCATGGACTGGTTTGTACTGAATGCCTTCGTTGAATCTGTAAAGCAAAAGATCACTCCACCACAGGACGTTTATGATGCAGTAACATGGAGTGCGATCACACCTCTGTCGGAAACATCGATCCAATTAGGTGGAGAAAGTGTAGAGTTCCCCGACTTTACGAAAGGTCAGTGGATGTACCGGAAGAATCAGTTTGCGTTGGATGATTCTTTCTGAAATCCGTACGGACAATGACGACATCCAGACTTGCAACAATAACCACGCTTAAGATGAAATTCTTCGGTAAAGACAACGAAGCCGTTCTCCATGTAAAACATAGGAGGGCCAACGTGGCCTCCGTGACCTTCTTCTTTGTCTTTCTTCTCTTTATCGTTTTCGTTTTCAGTCATTGTTCAAAACAAAAGAAGGAAATAATTGAAATATCTTCTGTTAAGTATGCAAAAGGATTTTCAGTAAAGAACGATGGCAACGCTACGTGGGTAACAGTAAATTATCCGTACCAGGGAGCCACTTCGGGTTATAAATATCTATTGGTCCAAAAAAATGAACCTGTCCCCGATCATGCTGCAGATGTCCATGTGATTGAAGTCCCAATAGAAACAATTGTCTGTACCTCCACTACACACATACCACATCTCGACTACCTTGGAGTTACCGATAAGTTGGTGGGGTTCCCATCGACCGATTACATCAGCTCGGAAAAAGCCCGTGCGCGTATTGATGCAGGTTTGGTGAAAGATCTTGGCGTCGACAATGGGATGAACCTGGAGGTCTTGTATACCCTGAAGCCATCGTTGGTAATGGCATACACGATGACCGCCGATCTCGGTCAATTAAAAAAAATACAGGAAATGGGAACACCTGTGGTGCTCAACGGCGAATATCTCGAGCGCGATCCGCTAGGTCGTGCTGAGTGGATCAAGTTCACCTCATTGTTTTTCGGAAAAGAGAAAGTTGCAGACTCCGTTTTCAACATGATTGAAAAAGAATACAATGCAGCACAGGCGCTGGTTGCAAATGTTCAACAGAAACCGGCGGTTCTTTGTGGCACGGTATATGGCGATGCATGGTTTATGCCCGGTGGAGAGAACTATGCATCGAAGTTGTTGAAAGACGCCGGTAACGATTACCTGTGGGCCAGCGATTCCACGCATGGTTGGCTTGAGATCAGCTTCGAAACAGTTTACAGTCGCGCGAAAGATGCCGAACTTTGGATTGTCGGTTCGTTCGATACCTACGACCAATTGAAGGCTGCCGATCAACGATACTCGTTATTCAAACCATTCGAGACTAAACGGATCTATAATTACAATGCGAGGAAAGGTGCTAAAGGCGGGAATGACTTTTTGGAACTCGGTTATCTAAGACCCGATTTAGTTTTAAAAGACCTTGTGAAAATCGGCCATCCGAATGCATTGCCAGATTATCAATTGTACTTCCATGCGCCGCTACGGTAAGTAGAAGTCAAAGTCGATATCGTACATGCACTTGAAGTGTCCCTTCGGACATTTATCATAACCGATCTTCGAGCACGGCCTGCAATTCAAGTTGTTGTTCTCGAGCGCCTGGAAGCGCGTACGATAAGGATACATCCCAAACAACGGAATAGTATTTCCCCAAATGCTAAAGATCTCTTTACGAAAAGCGGCAGCAATGTGCATCAAGCCAGTGTCGTGAGTGAAAACATAGTTGGCCTGTTTTACAATGCTTGCCGACTGATTCAAATTGAATTTGCCGCAAGCGTTGTAAATAAAAGTCTTGCTTACTTTTTTACGGACTTCCTCTCCATTCTCAAAATCTTCCTTCCCACCCAACAAAACAATTGGCCTGTTGATCTTATCACAGAGCTCGATCATTCTTTCGACGGGTAGTTTTTTTGTAAAATGTTGCCCACCAATGGCATACACAACATAACCCGGTCGCATTTGTTCCGGAAGCCATTCGATGGGAACTTGATCTTTGTCGGGGATGAAATAGTCGAGGCCCAGGGAATCATTTTTCACGCCCAGTGGAGCGGCAGTGGCAAGATATCGTTCAACGATATGAATGTGCGGAAGTTTGTTGATCTTGAAGTTTACCATCAGCCATTTTTCGAAGTTCAGTTTATCGAACGACGAGGACTTTACTCCCAGGGCGAGTTTGATGATGCGGGTGCGAAGGTTGTTGTGAAGGTCGATGATGAAATCGAACTTCTCGTTGCGAAGGTCCCTGATCAGTTTACGAAGGTCATCTTGCAGGCAATGTACTTTGTCGACATAGGGATTTGACTCCAGTATGGTTTTGTAATTGATCTTGGTCGCGAAATGGACCTCGACATTATCGACCTGCGTTTTCACGGTACGAACAACAGGAGTCGTCAAAACAATATCTCCAATGGAGGAGAACCGGAGCACGAGGACTTTCATTTCTGCTCCAATATTATGGAATCCGTTTATTATTTTAGTCTTCTTAATAAATCTTCACTTATGCGCTATTGGCTCTTGAAAACTGAACCTGAATCGTTCTCGTGGGATGATCTCGAAAAGAAAGGGAAGGCAACCTGGGACGGAGTTAGAAATCCCCGGGCACGCAACAACATCGGAGTCATGAAAAAAGGTGACCTTGCTTTTATCTATCACACCGGCGATGAAAAAGCCGTTATCGGCATAGCGCGTGTAGAAAAAGAATCCTACCCTGAGCCGGGGGATACTGCCTGGTTGGCGGTGGACATCGTTGCGGAAAAGAAGCTAAAAAATCCGGTCACACTTGCCGCAGTGAAAGCCGACCCCGACCTTAAGGACATGACGTTGGCCCGGGTTCCAAGATTATCAGTTCAGTCGGTCGAGAAAGAAGAGTTCGATAAGATCATAAAAATGAGTGGTGGGAAGTAAAGTATTATTTATTAGTTGTTTGGTTGTTTTAACCCTTCCAGGTTTTTCTCAAATAAACCAGGTAGGCCGATTTGAGCTCGAGCAAAAAAACGTAGACGCAAGCTGGACGATCATCTCGATGAAGGAACAGGGCATTGCTCTCGTCCGCGACAAGAACAAGTTCCTCAATTCCGAAAAGCTTTTCGAGATCATCATTCTCGATTCACTTCTGCATAAAGTCAGTTCTACTGAAGTCGGCGTGTCCACGCGCATGACGCTTATCGGCTACGAATACACTCCGGAATATCTTTACATCCTGCTCCGCTCTGGCGAAAATGAAGTCGCGCACGTGTTGTTGCTCGAGTATAATCTCAAATCGCGTGAAGTTGAGCGTTATGAGATCAAGCATGAATTCAATCTTCGCCTTACACACTTCACCGTTCTTGAGCGTCACGCGATATTGGCCGGCTATGTTACACGCGAGCCCGCCGTTCTCATTTACGACATCATCGATTCGCAACTGAAAGTTGTTCCCGGTTTCTTCCTTGCAGATACGGAGTTGCTCGATTTGCGCACCAACGAAAATGGAACCTTCAATACACTGATGACCAATCGTTCGTCGCGGCAGGATAAAACATTAACACTGCGAACATTCGACAAGAAGGGCGTTCAGTTGATGGAAGATGAAATAAAGATCGATCAGGGCAAGACAATCCTCTCAGGTCTTACAAGCTCCCTCGTTCGCGACGAGATGCTCATTGCTGGAACTTATGCTATCGGTAATTCGAAGATTGCCACGGGATTCTTCTCGGTGCTTGCCGATCCGTTCAAGGAACAACCTATTCACTATTACGATTTCGCGCAGCTTAATCACTTCCTCGATTACCTGAGTATAAAGCGTGCGGATAAGATCAAGGCGAACGCCCAAAAATTTCGCGAGAAGTCGAAAGATCCCGACTTCAAAACAAATGTCTCGAATGTAAGACTGGAAGAACGACAGGCTGGTTTCTTTTTGTTGGCCGAAGCGTACAACACCGTTACCGCCGGCAATGTTGGCCCGTATCCTTATTCGGGATATGGAAGTCCATACTATACTCCGTATTCAATGTACGGTTACAGCCCGTACTCGTCGCGTTATTATAATTCGCCTTATAATTTTTACAACCAGGCTTCGCGAAGCGATTATGCCATGTTATCTACATCTGTGTTAGCATTCAATCCTGATGGCAAGCTCGAATGGGATCATAGTCTCAAAGCCGATGATCAGCGCAAGCCCTCACTCGAGCAGGTTGCAGATTTCTGGTGTGACAAAAATAAGATCGTGATCGCTACGAAATCGGAGAGTGATCTCGTAGTGAAAGCAAGATTCAAAAACAACGAAAGTGCATCCGATACGGTGCAAGTTCTTTTAAAGAAACCCTCTGAAGTTGTTCGTGATGAAACCAGTGGCGAAGGCGGAGTTCGGCATTGGTACGGCAACAAATTCTATGTATGGGGCTATCAGACAGTAAAAGATCCGGAGATGAGATTCGAAGACAGGACTCGTGACGTCTTCTACCTCATTAAGGTTGATGCGTATTAAGATTTTTTTTATTGCTTTCGTTTTATTGTCCGTCACTGCATTTGCACAGGTGCGTCAAGTTCGCTTTGAGCTTCCCCTTCGCGCCAACCAAAACGAAGCGTATAAGACGATCCCCCTCGGTGGCGAAGGAATTTTCCTCTACACTCTTTTCTATGGCCCCGAAGAAAATGCGATCGAGGCCATTCGTCTCGACACAACATTCACCAATGTGTGGAGAGGATTTATTTCTGTAAAGAAAAATCTATTCCTCATCACCGCACTACGCTTCGGGGACGATATTTTCATACTATTGAAAGATCGTTTCAATCCCCTGGCAGAATTTACAGTGATGAGTGTGAGCCTGGAGAATGGAAATTATGTGTCGCGACTCGTTAAAACGCTGATCGCATTTCAACCCACTCAATTTCTAGTAACGAAAGAATCGATACTTATCGGCGGATATTTCAACTACCGGCCATTGGTACTTTTCTACAGCATACTTTCCGGTCAATCAAAAATTCTTCCCGGGTTCTTTAATGACATCGGCGAGCTCGACCAGGTCCGCGCAGACGACGATGGAAACATCGACATCGTGGTTTCAGCAAGATCAGTTACGCGCCGGAGGAGCTTATGGATCCGGAACTACGACAAGAACGGAGATCTATCGAAGACCATTCTTCTGCAACCCGATGACGACAAAAATCTAATCTACGGCCGATCGGTTGGACAACCTGGTGGAAACCAGATCGTGTGCGGTGTCTATGGTCGTTACACTGAATATTCTCGCGGAGTGTTTGTTGCCAACATCGATCCTTATGGAGAGTATGCCATCAAGTATTACAATTATGCCGACCTCAATCGATTCTTCAATTACATGAAAGCAAAACGAGAGAAGCGCGTGAGGGAAAGGATCGAACGAAGAAAGGTCAAAGGCAAGAAGATGAAGTTCAATTATCGACTGATGGTCGACGAGTTTTTGCAATATGGCGACAACCAGTTCCTGATGTTGGGCGAAGCATTTTATCCTCATTACTCCTACCCGAGTCGCAGCGTTCCATATGGGAGCACTTACATGGGCGGCCGCACGAACTCATTGATGAATTCCAGTCGCGGCGATCTTGTCTTCGACGGATATCAATACACCCATGCCGTGGTGATCGGCTTCGACAAAGATGGAAACCTCAGTTGGGATAATAGTTTCGAGATCAACGACGTGCGAACGATGAATCTCGAACAGTTCGTGAAGGTGCATCCCGAAAAAAATAAGGTGTCGTTGTTCTACCTGTTCGACAATGTCGTCAGGTCGAAGGTGATCCAGGGTTCCGAAGTGGTGGAAGGGAAAGCCTACGACCAGATCAATACCGGCTCCGAAGACGACCTGGTGAAGGAGCGCGATACTCAACAGACCAAGCTCGACTATTGGTACGGGCACACGTTCTACGCGAGCGGCATTCAACATATCCGCAAGAAAAACGACCAGACAGGCGCTGTTCGCCGGCGCGTGTTCTTTATAAACAAGATTGCCTATAAGTGATCCTTGAAAGGATTTCTTTTAGTAATTTCGCGAGTGAATGCGGAAAAAGCTCATCCTCGATTCGGACCACCTCGACATCACACTTAGCCGCCTTTCCCATCAATTAATTGAAAATCACGACAATTTCGCCAACACGGTGATACTGGGCATGCAGCCCCGTGGCATTTTCCTGGCCGAAATGATCCATAAGAAAGTAGAAGGTTTTTGTAAAAGGCCGGTGAATTTCGGCTGGCTCGACGCTACGCTTTACCGCGATGATTTTCGTCGCCGAGAAGCTCCCGCGATCCCCAAGGAGACGAATGTTCCTTTTATCATCGAAGAAAAAAATGTGATACTGATTGACGATGTGCTCTACACAGGCCGGACGGTTCGTGCAGCACTCGACGCAATGATCGCGTTCGGTCGTCCTTCGAAGGTGGAGTTACTCGTGCTTGTCGATCGCAAACACACCCGCGATCTTCCGATTGCTGCCGATTATGTCGGCATCTATGTAGATACATTGGAGACTCAACGTGTGTTGGTAGAACTCGAAGCGCAGGGCCACAAACAAAACAAGATCTGGTTAATCAATAAAGAAAATAAAGAATAAGATGAGGGATTCGAAACTGAGTCAACGACATCTCCTGGGCATCAAGAACATTACTGCCAAAGACATTGAACTCATTTTCGAAACAGCCGACTTTTTTAAGGACCTCATCAATCGACCGGTAAAGCAAGTTGCTCCCCTTCGCGATGTTACAATCGCCAATGTCTTCTTCGAAAATTCGACGCGCACACGACTATCATTCGAGTTGGCCGAAAAAAGATTATCTGCCGGCGTAATCAACTTCGCGGCAAGTAACAGCTCCGTCAAGAAAGGCGAAACTCTTCTCGACACTGTTAATAACATTCTTGCGATGAAGGTCGACATGATCGTGATGCGACACGCTAGTGCTGGAGCGCCACATTTTTTAGCGAGGCACATCAAAGCAAATATTGTTAACGCCGGCGACGGAACTCACGAACATCCAACACAGGCATTGCTCGATACATTTTCCATTCGCGAGAAACTCGGTGATGTTGCAGGAAAGAAAGTGGCCATCATCGGAGACATACTTCATTCGCGCGTGGCACTGTCGAATATTTTCGCGCTGCAGAAACTTGGCGCGAAGGTGATGGTGTGCGGGCCACCGACATTGCTACCGAAGTTCATTTCTAGCCTGGGTGTACAAGTGGAACTCGATGTAAATAAAGCACTGAAGTGGTGCGACGTGGCGAATGTTCTCAGGATCCAGCTCGAACGTCAGCAACTAAAATATTTTCCTTCTCTGCGCGAATACACACTGTACTATGGCATCACCCGGAAGATGTTAGATCAGCTCGATAAACAGATTGTGTTAATGCACCCGGGTCCGATCAATCGTGGTGTAGAACTCAGCAGTGATGCGGCAGATTCCGCGCATTCGATCATCCTCGACCAGGTAGAGAATGGTGTCGCCGTGAGAATGGCAGTACTCTATCTATTAGGTGGAGGTTCGCCGATCGCGGGAGTGCAATGAGTTGCACAAACGATTCAACCACTCATAATCGCCTATAACCTTCCATTAAGAACTACGTTATAGTCATTTCGCTATCTTTGCATCCCTCAAAGCAAAAGAATGATCTATAACTCAATAATAGAGACCATTGGAAATACGCCGATGGTAAAACTCAACAGGGTTTCCAAGGGAATCAAAGGTACGGTACTGGCGAAAGTGGAGTATTTCAATCCGGGAAATTCGATGAAAGACCGGATGGCGATCAAAATGGTGGAGGATGCTGAGAAGGCGGGATTGTTGAAACCGGGCGGAACTATCATTGAGGGAACAAGCGGAAATACTGGTATGGGTCTCGCGCTCGCAGCTGTCGCAAAGGGCTACAAGTGCGTCTTCGTGATGGCCGACAAGCAATCACAGGAAAAAATCAACATTCTTAAATCGGTAGGTGCGGAGGTGGTGGTGTGTCCAACCAACGTGGAGCCTGAAGATCCACGCAGCTATTATTCAGTTGCACGAAAGCTGAACAAAGACATTCCAAATTCTTATTACCCGAATCAGTACGACAATCTTTCGAACACTGCAGCTCATTACGAAACGACTGGTCCTGAGATCTGGCAACAGACTGCCGGAAAGATCACGCACTTCATTGCAACTGTAGGTACGGGTGGCTCGATGTGTGGAGTCGCGAAATATCTCAAAGAACAAAATCCAAAAATTGTAACTGTAGGTATCGATACATACGGATCTGTTTTCAAAAAATATAAAGAGACAGGCATATTCGATCGTAACGAGATCTATCCATATCTCACAGAAGGTTTTGGCGAAGACATCCTCCCGAAGAACGTAAACTTCGACGTGATCGATCAATTCATTAAAGTAACGGACAAAGACGGCGCCATCGCTGCAAGGAGACTTTCGCGTGAAGAAGGAATGTTCGTGGGTTGGAGCAGTGGCTCAGCACTTCATGGAGCGTTGGAGTATGCACAGCAAGCCGACCTCAAGAAAGAGGATGTAATCGTGATACTATTACCAGATCACGGAACAAGATATCTCAACAAGATCTACAACGATCAGTGGATGAAGGACCACGGGTTCCTCGAACGTTCTTTCGCTACTGCGAAAGACATCATCACAGCACGATCGGGACAAGACAGTCTCTTCACGGTTACGAAGCTATCGAAAGTTGCTGAAGCAATTCTCGTGATGAACCGTGAAGGTGTAGACCAGGTACCGGTTGTGGAGAATGGTGAGTTCGTTGGAAGCGTTGCTTCTTCAAGCTTATTGGAGAAGATCATCTTCGATCCTCAATTGAAAGATAAAACCGTTGGCGAGATCATGGATAAGCCGATGATCTTTGTTGCTCTCGATAGCACACTCGATGTGTTGTCGTCGATGTTAAATAGAGATAATAAAGCATTGTTGGTGCGTGATGAAAAAGAGAAAGTACATATCATCACACAACACGACGTATTAAAAGCGATAACGTCGTAGAGATGAGGAAAAGTTTATTAGTGCTGGCGATTTTCGTTGGGGCGATTTTTAATTCCAGGGCTGAAGTCCTTCTACCTGATAGTGTCGAGCATTTCCTGCGACAAACTCCAAAGGACAGCGCGTATATCACACGACTGAACGAGCTTGCGTTCGCATTCCTGAAATCAAATCCGGCGATCGGCCGATCCATTGCAGATAAGGCAATCTTATTCTCGCGGAAGATCAGTTTCCAGCGGGGAGTTATTCGTGCGCTTAACATTACCGGAAGTTCGTATTGGGTAACGGGCAACTACGAATCGGCACTGAATTTCTATCACCTCTCGGCGCGCGAAGCAGAAAAGGTAAAAGATCATGCGGGTCTGTCGAATGCCTATCACAACATTGGAGAGGTTTACAAGAAACTGGGTGATTATTCTAAAGCGATCGCGTTCCTGAAAACTTCCATAATGTGGGATGGAACGAATAAATCGAACAACGACCTTACACTGTACAATATCGGTGAAGCATTTTTACTTCTTGAGAAGTATGACTCCGCTTCCAACTACTTCGATCAAGCTCTTTCAGGTGCACTGAAAGACAACGACGCACGAACCATCGCTTATGCCTACACGGGGCTCGGACGCATTAAACACAAAGACAAAGACTATTACCAGGCGCTGGCGTATTTTACGAAAGCCGAAAAGTTATGGAAAGAACAAGGAGAGGTCCGTTCGCTCATCCAGACCTACCAGGATTTCTCCGACACATTCCTTGCGCTGTCGCAACGTTCGCGGGCCATGGACTACATCAACATGGCCATCATTCTTGCTGACGAGATCTCGGCACCCGACCTGCAGATCTACAACTACCGGCAACAGTCTGAGCTTTTTGTACAGGAAGGTGAAATGGAGAAAGCCCTGGGTTCGATTCAGCGACACATTACATTAAAAGACAGCATCTATCACGAAAAAAGACGGCAGGAGATCGCACGACTGCAGGCTCAATTTGAAACCGGGGCACGTGAGATCGAAAATCAACAGTTGAAGGCGACGCATGCATTACAAGATGCACAGATACGCACACAAAAACTGATGCTGTTCGCATTGACCACTGCGTTGATTGCTGCGGCCGTGATGGCACTGGTACTGTTCCGTCAAAGAAAACGTGTTGCCGAAGTAAACAGTCTCTTGCACGACAAAACCGTAGAGATACAGAAGCAGAAAGAAGAGATCGAAAGTCAGACCGCCGAACTACAGAATCTGAATGATCAGCTACAAGACTTAAATCGTTCGCTGGAAACAAAGATCGAAGAGAGAACGCAACGGCTCACATGGCAAAATCAAAAGCTGGCGGAGTATGCTCATACTAACGCACACCAGTTGCGCGCGCCTGTTGTCAGCATTCTCGGATTGGTCAATCTTATTCAAAGAGTTCAGTTACCCGGAGACGATCGCGTGTTGATCGATAAGCTTCAGATTTGTGGAAAAGATTTGGATAGGATTACAAGAGTGATCTCGAAGAACCTGGAAGACGACGAGTTACTGAAGTAATAGCGAATCGCGAATTTGCAATTTGCTATTTGCCTCGCTTTACTTCAATTTCAACTCGATCATTCCGGTTAGCGAGCGTGCTATTCACCGGATAAATTATCGCTGCTCCTCCTTCACCCTTCGATGAGATCCTTTTCCCTTCAACACCTTGTGTGATCAAATAATCTTTTACAAGAGTTGCACGGAGTTCGGTAAGCTCTTTTGCTGACACTGTCTTACGTGTGTTGCCTGTACTTGCTCCGAAAAATTCCTGGCCGTTTCCGCGAACAATGATGTTACGATCCTGTGTGCCGTTGCAATGTGCGTGAATGTTGATCTTATACCGGGGATTCTGTTTCATTAATTCCGCAAGACCGTCGAGCTCTTCTTTCGCTTCGGGATGAAGCATTACCGAGTTCTGGAAAAATCTCACGTTAGAGAACTCGATGTAGTCACCCATCTTCACGTGCACGAGCGGCAGCGCTATAATAAATTCATTTCCTTGTCCAACCTCAGCAGAAGATGCTGCGGGGTCGGTATAGTTAATTGCGCGATCCATTTCCTGGTAGCCGGCCGCCAGCGTTGTAATGGCATACACCTGCGAAGGATCTTTCGGAGACGGGAGATAAACTACCTGGTTGCTCGGAAATGCCTGGTAACTTTGTGATGTGCTGTTGGGTTCGAACACATGTATCTCACCAACCAGCGGCTCGCCGGTTTCGTTGCTCACCAACTTAAAGAAGAATGGTTTACCAACGGGCTTGGGTTCCATAGTTGTTGCAGCAACAGAATCTGTCTTAGGCTGTTCAACAACAGGTTCTTTGGGAGTTTCAGTTACAGGCTGCGTAACGACTGGTTCTTCCTTCGGCTCCTCTTTAGGTTGCTCTGTTACAACCTCCTGCTTCGGTTCTTCTTTCGGCTGTTCCTTTACAGGCGGCTGTTCTGTCGGCGTCACTTCTGTCACCGGTGTTTCCACGATCGGCTGACCGAGGCTTCCGCGGAATACCCATGCTTCTTTGAATTCCGTCTCGAGGCGGACCTTCATCATAAAAGCAAAGGCCTTCTTGCTTTCTATAGATTGGAAGATGTAAACGTAGTATAGTTTGTTTCGCGGATTCTGAACGTAGCCCGCATGGAAGTTCATCTTGTTCGCCTTGTCGGTAAACCTGACGGCGTTATCCATGACCCTGAAAACACCCACGATCACATAACGCTCAGGACCGGGAGCGTCCTGGTTTTGGGCGAACAGCGTGCTTGCCGATAGTATGACCATCAACAGCACGATGAGAAGTGGCTTTCCAGTCTTCATATAGGGTGTAATGAGACTTTGAAAATAAGCAAAAAAGTAGTCTAAACGAGGTTTATTCGTCAATTACCTCAACTTCGACCCTTACGTTGGCATAAGCCGTTGTAGAGAGCTTATCGTAAATAGGCTTTTTACCACCCCAGGCCTTCGTGAGCATGCGCGTTGGATCGACTCCCTGTTGGGCAAGGTATTCACGAATAGCTTCGGCGCGTTTTTGCGATAGCTTTTTAGCGGAACCGTTACCCTCTTTGGCGCCGGTCAGCGTAAAGTAATCATGGGATTTCATTGAATCCCTTCGATTCGAGAAAGAGCTTTCGGCGATAGGCAAGATTGCGACCGACGCCCATGTATGGTCGACCCACCAGTGCGAAGCCGATGTATTGAATGGCTGTAAGAAAAGTTTCGAAGCGGATGAATGCGTTCAACACACCAGGATGTTTTTCGTAGGCCGAAAATCCCAGCACAATGTTGGTCTCATTCATGAACTGCTGACTCATGCCGTGTATCCAGCCGGCACCCGGGCGACAATCTGCATCGGTGAGCAATACCCAATCGTTCCTGGCTGCCTTGATGCCCATGGTTAACGCGAACTTCTTCCCGGTGGTGTGACTGGGAAGGTCACGGACAGTTACCATTCGAAGCTTCGGATTTTCGCGGGTCGTCTTCAAGAGAAAGTCATACGTGCCGTCGTTGCTACGGTCATCGACGATGATCACTTCGTAGTTTGGATGATTTTGTGAAAGCAGGATGGGCACCAGGGTGCGAAGATTTTCTTCTTCGTCGTGGGCACAGACGATCACCGATACACCTGCAGGAATGTTAGTGGTGGATGATCTTCTCTCCTTCGCAAAAGCGATTAAAAATGTGATCAGGAATATAAATTGGATGGCAAGAACAGCCACGCAGACGCCAAAAACCATAGACAGCAACACGGCACAAATATATAAATGCGCTATTCATGCTAACTTCGCGCGCCAAATGAAATTTCAGCTCCTTTCTAACAGACCCAGATACAAAAGCCCGGGCCGGAGTCCTAAGCACCGACCACGGCGACATCCCCACCCCTATCTTCATGCCTGTGGGGACAGCTGGCTCCGTGAAGGCTGTACATCAGCGGGAGCTGGAAAGCGACATCGACGCAAAGATCATTCTCGGCAACACCTATCACTTGTATTTACGACCCGGCCCTGGAGGTACTCGAAAAGGCGGGCGGGCTTCACAAGTTCAACGGCTGGAACCGTCCCATACTCACCGACAGCGGAGGCTACCAGGTATACTCGTTGGCCGCGAACCGTAAGATCGATTCGGAGGGGCGTCACATTTAAGTCGCACATCGACGGATCAACACACCGCTTCACGCCTGAAGGTGTCATGGACATTCAACGTTCCATCGGGGCCGACATCATCATGGCGTTCGATGAATGCACACCTTATCCATGCGAATACGGTTACGCTTCGAAGTCGATGGAGCTCACACATCAATATCTAACACGATGTGTGAAACGAATTCAGACCACCGAACCGAAGTATGGTTATTCACAAGCATTGTTCCCGATCGTTCAGGGCAGCACATATAAAGATCTTCGGGCAGCTTCAGCAAATTTCATTGCAAGTCAAAACATGCCCGGCAATGCCATCGGTGGTTTGTCGGTTGGCGAACCACATGAAGACATGTATGAGATGACGGATCTTGTATGTGGCATTTTGCCTGGTGATAAGCCTCGGTACCTGATGGGTGTCGGTACTCCGGAAAATATCCTGGAATGTATTGCATTGGGTATCGATATGTTCGATTGCGTGATGCCTACACGAAATGCGCGCAATGGTATGTTGTTCACCACCAATGGTATCATCAACATCAGGAATGAAAAGTGGAAGGACGACCTCGAGCCTATCGATTTGCAGCTTGGTGGTTATGTAAGCACGTTTTATTCGAAGGCATACCTGCGGCATCTCATTATCAATAAGGAGATTTTAGGCGCACAAATTGCTACAATCCACAACCTGACTTTCTACCTTTGGCTGGTACGATCGGCAAGAGAACGGATCATGGCTGGCAATTTCCGTGAATGGAAAGAAAGAATGGTTAAGGTTGTCTCCCAAAGACTCTAATGAAGCTCCTCGACGCATACATCCTCAAAAAAATCCTCTCCACGTTCTTCTTCGTGCTGCTGATCCTCGTCGCCATTATCCTGGTGATCGATCTTACAGAGAAGGTTGATAAGTTTACAGAGAACCATCTTTCGACGTTCGTCATTATCGGTTATTACCTCGACTTCGTTCCGTGGATCGCGGGGCTTATTTCACCGATCATTGTTTTCATTGCCATAGTTTATGTAACGGGAAGATTGGCGGCGCATACCGAGATCATCGCGATGCTGAGTGCCGGTATCAGTTTCCCGAGATTGTTGTTGCCTTACTTCATGGGCGCAACGATCATCGCAGCAATTACATTTATATTGAACGGTTGGGTGATCCCTCAATCGAACAAGAAGCGCCTCAACTTCGAAGTCCAATACATCAAGAGCAAACAGTACTACGATCGTGGTAACATACATTTGCAGATCGAGCCGAATGTGATCATGTACATTCAGAATTACAACACGGAGAGCAACACAGGGTACCAGTTTACACTCGAGCGCTTCGATCACAATCGTCTTGTAGAAAAACTGACGGCAGACAACATCACCTGGGATACAGCGAGACGTACCTGGCACCTGAAAAACTGGAAGCGCCGGTTTGTCGATAGTTTATTTCTCGTAAGAACCGCTGGGCACCGCCGATCTACGCACTAACGGAACCGATCGGGACACAGCGTTGGCCATTCAACCGAAAGAGTTCGAAAGCGAGCAAGGCGAATACGATGGCATGACGATACCCGAGCTCTCGGAACACATTAAGAAGCTACGGTTCCGCGGAGCAACTGGCGTAGAAACATTTGAAGTGGAGCGACACATCCGGTTCGCGGCACCATTCACCATCTTCGTGCTCGTGTTTATGGGCGTATTGGTGTCGGCCAGGAAGAGCCGCGGTGGAACGGGCTTCCAGATAGTAATGGGATTTATTCTTGCGTTTATCTTTTTGATATTCTTTCTGCTCACGCGAACGTTTGCTGAAACGGGAGCGCTGCCGCCGTTCCTTGCGGCGTGGTTACCAAATATTACATTTGGGGTGATTGCCGCGTTCATGTACAGGTACGTGCCGCGCTAAAGAATGTCCTCGACAAAAGATTACATCAACCTACACGTCCTCGTATTTCTTTGGGGGTTCACAGCGATACTCGGTAAGCTCATAACTATTCCTGCCGTTGAGATGGTGTTCTATCGCACGCTGCTTTCCCGCGATCGGAATGGGTGCGTTGATGCTGATGCGCAAAGAGACATTCGTCGTTTCAAGGAACGACCTCACAAAACTTTTTCTAACTGGGATTGTAGTCGGCGCACACTGGCTTACATTCTTTCTTGCAGTCAAGACCTCGAACCCATCGACAGCACTGGTTGGTTTTGCAACTTGCTCTTTGTGGGCGGCGTTGCTTGAACCAATCGTTAAAAAAAGAAGGATTCAAATCGTTGAGGTATTCCTCGGAGCAGTTGTCGTGGTGGGATTGTACATCATTTTCTCATTCGACTTTCAATACCCGATGGGTTTGTTTCTAGGAATACTTTCGGGTATCACCGTTGCGATCTTCGGAGTTATCAATTCGTTGATGGTGCGAAGGATCAACTCGACAGCAATCACTTTTTATGAAATGATAGGTGCTTGTTCGTCGATCGGCATCTTTATGATGTTCCTGCCCGGTAAGCTGCAACTTGTTCCGACGGCGTTAGATTGGCTGTGGATCTCGATATTGGCATTGGTTTGTACGGTGTATGCATACGCGATCGCCATCGAGCTCATGAAACGCCTCTCTGTCTTCTTCATCCAGCTTTCGCTGAATCTCGAACCAGTTTACGGTATCATTCTCGCGTTGCTCATCTTTGGTGAAAGCGAGGTAATGGGCACGAGCTTTTATGTGGGGACAGTGATTATTTTGGGGGCGGTGCTTCTCTATCCTATTTTGAAGTCGAAGGGTTCTGTTGGAGCCAACTCTCTGCCTCAGTGATATACCAGGCTCTCGAGAAATTTTTCAACTCAGCGATGCGAGTATAAAATATCCTCGCACTATCTGGATTATTATTCAGCCGATAATAATCAGCCATGTAATTATTCGCGTAAGGATTATTGATGTCTTCTTTAAGAAGTTTATTGCCGATCGCCACATAGTAACGATCGTAATCTTTGAATTGAGGTAAGGCTTCCTTAAGGATATACAGGTTATGCCATGAGCGACAAATCTGCATCACTATTCGGTGCAATATTTTTAAGCAGATCTCTGCTGCCCTCGGCGCGAGCGGGATCAAACCTGGCAAAATAACTTTCAGCAAGTGCAAGTGCCTTAAAATTGTCCTCACGACCAGGTGAAACGAAATTCTTAGTGAAGCTCGTCGCGAACAACGATGTCTCGAGATCACCATAGATCAACCTTGCGGGGGTCGCTCATGAGACTGTTATTAGCGGCCATCACTACAATGAGATCTTTATCCGGAATCTTAATGAACAAGCTCGAATAACAATCGTATTGTCCGTACGCCCACAGCATCTGGTGTCCATCTACCACCTGTGAAAAACGTCCGTAGTTATATTTTCCTTCGGGAATTTTTTCAACCAGCTTCCCAAACTTCGCAATGTCACGTACGGTCGACACAATTCCCGAAGCCGAAGAATATCCATAGTCGATAAACCCCGGCTTTGTTTCTCCTTCGAACACATATGGCTTCGCAACCTTCTTCCCGATCAGGTTCGTTGTGTCTTTCAGCAAAAAAGTATGATGCAATCCATTCGGTTTCACTATCGATGCATTCACAATACTGTCGAACGAGCCGCCAATCTCTTTCTCAATCACTTTCATTAGCCAGCTAAACCTGCTACTGTAATAAAAATGTTTTCCCACTTCACCCTGCGATGTGTGCGAGAGCACATGTTTTACCTTGATTGAATCTGGAATGTTTTGATCAGTCACATACTTATTGATCGGCTGTTCGAGAGGGACCTTCATTTTGTGAAAACAGGTAACCCGTAAACATCTTCGTGAGCGATGCCATCGGGAATACTGTCGATGAGTCGACCGGTATTTTGTTCTCGAGATCTGCGTAGCCTAAATAATTTTCGTAAAGAATTTTATCGCCTTTCTTTACGATAACGGCCATGCCGGGAATGTGGAAGTATTCTTTTAGACTGGTGATCTCTTTTGTGAACTGTTCTGTGTTTTCTTCGTGGCTACAGCCAGCCAGAAAAAACAGTATAATCAGAAGGGAAAGGAACCGCGATGGCATTATTAAATATACCATAAACAGCAGAACCGGAGCCGCTCATAGAGGCATATTCCGCGCCCGCATCACGGAGTTGTTGCTTAATCGATGTGATGGCAGGACACTTCTTAAAGACGCTTTCTTCAAAGTCATTCTTCAAAGAACTGATATTCGACAAGTCCAACTTCGATTCCTTTGGAATAACTCCCGCATACGCCTCAACTGTCGACACGTGCACATCGGGTTTTGCGATCACAATAAACTTTCCCTTCAAGCTAATGTTCGCAGGCGTTAACGTCTCTCCCCTCCCGGTCCCTATCATTGGTCCGTCTTCAATAAAAAAAGCACAGTCACTGCCGATTTGTGCTGCGAATGATCTGAGTTGGTCTTTAGATAATCCCAACGAAAAAAACATCATCAGCAATCTTAGCGTCCACGCGGCATCGGATGAACCTCCGCCCAGTCCCGCGCCTGTCGGAATGATCTTGTGTAAATGAATTTTTGCCGGTGGCGGTTTTAGTAGTTGATAAGCCTTAATGCAAAGATTGCCGTCGCCCGGGATAACATTTCCGGATGTTGTGAACTCAAACTTGCTGGATGGAATAATCTCAAGGATATCCGTCCACGGAATGGGATAGAAACAAGTCTCTATGTCGTGGTAACCGTCATCGCGTTTCCGAAGTACATTCAGACCCAGGTTGATTTTGCAGGGCGGGGAACGCAATCATTACACATTACACATTACTCATTACTCATTTAGTGAGCCTGTCGATCAGATCCTGTGTGATGCCCGTGGTCGAGAACCCTCCGTCATGCATTAGGTTCTGCATCGTCACCATTCTTGTGAAATCAGAGAACAACGACACGATATAATTTGCGCAATCTTCACCCGATGCATTGCCTAATGGCGACATCATCTGTGCATAATCAAAAAACACATCGAAGCCCGAGATACCCCGCACCTGCCGTGGTCTTTGTGGGCGATTGTGAAATGGTGTTTACCCGAACTTTCTTCGACTTCGCGAAACGATATCCATAGCTTCTTGCAATAGACTCGAGCACCGCTTTCGCCTGTGCCATGTCGGAGTAATCGGGGAACGTACGCTGCGACGCTATATAAGTAAGTGCAAGTATGGAACCCCACTCATTCATAGCGTCGGTTTTCTCGGCAGTCTGCAGCACCTTATGAAAAGAAATCCCGGAAATGTCGAGTGTCTTCAGGTACCACTCATAATTCAGATCACCATAATCGCGGTCTTTGCGAACGTTGGGACTCATGCCAATGGAGTGGAGTACGAAGTCGAGGTTGCCGCCAAGGATCTCCTCGATTTAGTGAAGAGGTTGGTCAGGTCGGCTTCCGAAGTTCGCGTCTGCCGGGATGATTTCGGCATTGCATTGCTTCGCCAGTTCGTTGATCTTACCCATTCTCATCGCTATTGGCGCGTTTGTCAAGGTAAAAGATCCTCCCTCTTCCTTTACTTTAAGGGCCGTTTTCCAGGCGATGGAATTCTCGTCCAGGGCGCCAAAAATGATTCCTTTTTTTCCTTTCAAAGACCGTATGCCATAGGATGTGGGTTGTTTTGCGCAATATTACAAATACCTGAGAAATTTTACAGGTATGAGAAAAACTGTTAAATTTCAAACGCTTAACATCCAATAACCCTAAGCATAGACATACCATGGAACCTGGACACCCTCTTGAGCAGTTATTCGCGGACTGGAATCAGTACCTGTACATCATCGGTACTGGATTTATCGTTCTTGGCGCACTTATTTTCCTTTTTTACGAGTTTCGCCTGCTGCAACTCAAGGAGTACAAAGACAAGTATGATTATGTGAACACACACGAAATCAAATATTTCTGGCGTGCAATATTCATGTTGATCATTGCCGGATTCTTCTTCTCAAATACTTTTCTTACTCACAGGGTTATCACCCACGGCATGCTGTGGTTCTGGGTACGCCTGTTCATCACAGTAAGCATGAGCTTTATCGCTTACTTCTTCTTTAGCAGCATCGTTCGGATCTACTATCCAAAGCGTCTCGAAAGAAGACTCCAGTATCTTCGTCTTAAGCCCCGTATTTCACCCACAGGGAACGAAATGCGCCGCCTGAGCGAAGAAGAGGAAGACGCCCACATGGACGAAGCGCAAATCGCCGAAGAAGCCAGCGCCATCCACTCTGTGGACTACGACGTGTGGCTCGACGAAAAGTCAGGTTTCAAGAAGATCGAGAAGTACATGGCCTACCAGCACGCCGAAGAATGTCCGGAGTGTGGTTATTACACCATGAAGATCTACAGTGAAGAGGTGGAGAAGAAACCCACCCAGGATGAAACCGGTCTTCTCCTCAAACACTATCGTTGCAACTATTGCCGTCACCGTGAAGTTCGCGAGGTTGTTCTTGCGAAGTTCTCGACGAACGTGAAGTAAGTTCGGAGTTCAATGTTCAAAGTTCAATGTTATACCCTTCGAAAAAACATTGAACATTGAACGTTGAACTTATCTTTGTCCCGTGACGGACAGGAAAAACCAACCTATCGGTATATTCGACAGTGGCATTGGCGGACTTACAGTTGCTGATGCAATCCGTCAGGCCCTCCCTGAAGAAAACATCGTCTACTTCGGCGACACTGCTCATCTTCCGTATGGCGACAAATCGGAAGCTGCAATACAGGCATACTCTATTAAGATCGCCGACATCCTCCTCAAAAGAGGCTGTAAGGTTATCGTGATCGCCTGTAACTCCGCAAGCTCCGCAGCCTATGAGCTACTGCGCGAATATGTTAGAAAGGATGCACACATCATTAATGTGATCGATCCGATGGTCGAAGCTGTAGTGAACGGCTTCGGCAACAAAACCATCGGGTTAATTGGCACGAAACGCACGGTTCATTCGGGTATCTACGCTCGAAAGATCAATGAAGCTCATTCCGGTATTGATCTCAAAATGCTTGCTACACCATTGCTGGCACCTATGATCGAAGAGGGATTCTTCAACAACCAGATCAGTCAAGAGGTCATTGGACAATATTTATCGGATCCTGCCCTTGCGGGCATCGAGGCACTGATACTGGCATGTACGCATTATCCTCTTGTCCGCGAAGAGATTCTCCGCTACTACGATGGCAACATGACAGTGCTCGATTCCTCGGTTGTGGTAGCTGAAGCACTGAAGGAACACCTGGCTTCTTCAAATTTGTTGAATGAAAACGGGGCTGGCGAACGTCACTTTTATGTTTCCGACTATACAGAAGCCTTCGAAGCCGCAACACGAATATTCTTTGGCGAGGAAGTGAAGTTGGAGAAACATCCATTATGGAATTAGCCGGGTAGGTTTTACTCCATTTTTTAACATTTTCATTTACTCCTATTAACGATTTTTAGGGGTTCGTTAAGTCAGAATGTCGACGATCTTATTCATACTACCTTTCCTGATCTTCTACCTCATCATGGTGGTCTATGCCGAGCGTAAGATCTCCGCGTTCATGCAGGACCGGCTCGGGCCTATGGCTCGGGCCTATGGAGGTTGGCTATTATGGGTTATTACAAACTATCGCCGACCTGATAAAGCTTCTCCAAAAAGAAGATATTGTTCCGGCTGCCGCCGATCGCATACTTTTCAAGGTCGCGCCCATCGTTATTTTCGTGGTGATCTTCGCCGGGTTCTCGGTGATCCCCCTTAGCTCAGAATGGCCTGGCGCGGGCCTGCAGACCGGCGTCTTTTTCCTGCTTGCCATCATTAGTCTCGATGTGATCGGCATCGTACTGGCCGGCTGGAGCTCCGGAAACAAGTACAGCAGCCTGGGGGCCTTTCGTGCTATCGCCCAAATCATCTCTTACGAGGTGCCATTGACCCTCGCGGTCCTTTGCGTCGCAATGTTCAACAGCACCCTCGACCTCAGAAGATCTCCTTTGCGCAATCGAGCCAGTACGGTCTCGTTGGATGGAATGTGGTGCAGATGCCGTTTCTTTAATAGCGTGGGTCATCTTTTTCATTGCCTCGCTGGCCGAAAGCAATCGTGCCCCCTTCGACCTTCCCGAAGCCGAGTCGGAGCTGGTGGCAGGATTCCATACAGAATATTCAGGTTTTCGCTGGGCTATCGTAATGCTGGCGGAGTACGCTATGATGTTGCTGGTGAGCCTATTAGGAGCCGTGCTTTTCTTCGGAAGCTGGAATTCTCCCCTGCCTGTAGAAGCGACCAATGGGCCCGTTTGGGGCGTTTTTTGGCTCGTATTAAAAAGCGTAATACTCACCGTTCTGCAGGTGTGGATACGGTGGACCTACCCTCGTGTACGAATCGATCAACTCATGAATCTCAGCTGGAAGTACCTGACGCCGGCTGCGTTGCTTTTGGTAATCATAACCGGATTTTGGAAATTATGGCTTTCTTAAAGGTGCGGATACTAATATTTACATGCTTACTGATGCTTGCCACTGCATCAGTGTTCGCCCAAAATAGTCGCGGAGGCGCCGACCGTCTTGCGAATATCGCTACGCTTGAATCGAAGCTGGCGGCGGCTTCCGACGATTCCGTCAAGGCAAGAACACTCATCGATCTTTCATACGAATATCAGTACGTCAACCATGCGAAGTCACTGTCGAATGCCGAGGAGGCACTGAAGCTCGCTCTCGATAATGACTATAAGCACGAGGCTTTCGAAGCTTACGGTCAACTGGCGCTACTCGCTTCCCTGTCGGGTGACTACAGTACGGCGTTGAAACTCGATAACACGAATCTTGCACGCGTTGTTGAAGAGAAAGACAGCGTTTCCATCAGTGCTGTATTGAATTTCCTCGGCAACGATTATCACGACCTCGGCCGATACGACGAAGCATACTATTACTTCACGCAGTCGCATAAGATCGCCACACAAGTACACGATTCTCTTCGAATGCTTAAGTCGATGCATAATGTGGGAACTGTATTCAAAGAGCTCGGTCAGTACGACATCGCCCTTCAGCATTTTGAGCTTGCCCATAAGATCGGCGAAGCGATCAAAGATCAGGATGGCCTCGCTTACATGCTCGACGAAAAAGGAGACGTGTACTTGCGCCAGGGAGAATTCGATAAAGCCAAGGAAACTTTGCTTGAGGCGATGAGGGTGATCAAAGAACGCAACTTGCCTATTGTTGAGCACAGGACGTTGATGAAGCTCGCATTGGTGTCGACCGAGCTTAAAGATTATGACATGGCTTTGGTATACTACGATTCCGCCAACACCATTCACAGGAAACACGACAATGAATTCGGGGTTGCCGAAGCAGATCTTGGAAAGAGCAAAGTGTACCTTGAACAAGGGCTATTCAAAGATGCTGAGACCTTATTGTTGAAAGCCTCCGAATCGTCGCGTCAATTGAATGCGCGCAAGCTGGAAACTGAAAGCTATCGCCTGTTGTCGGAGCTTGCAGAAAAGAAAGGTGACTTCAAAAATGCCCTTCGCTATTACAAGATCCACAAGTCTACAGAGGACAGCATCGTAAGTGGCGAGATGCTTCAGAATCTCTATAAAACCCAGCTGAGGTTTGCAACTGAAACAAAAGACAGCGAGATCGCATTGCTCACGAAATCACAACAGGAACAAGCGGTCCTCATCAAGCGAAAAGAATTTCTGTTCAATCTTCTCGCCGTAGTTGTTGCCTTATGTGGCGTGTTGTTATTCTCGATCTATCGAAGCGGCCAGCGCCGGATACGTATCAACAAGCTGCTGATGGAACACCAGGCTGAGATCAAGAAACGCAGTGTTGAACTTGAACAGCTCAACCAGGTGAAGGACAAATTCTTCTCGATCATCTCGCACGACCTTCGTTCTCCGATGAATGCCCTTTCAGGGATCCTGGATCTTGCCGAGAAGAAACAACTTCAGCCTGAAGAATTCACGCAGGTTACAAAAGAGCTCCGCATCCAGTTCAATCATACAAAGACGCTCATCAACAATCTCCTCGATTGGACATTGTTGCAGATGGACAAACTGCGCATCCATGAAGACAAGGTGGACCTCCACAGCATGGTCGAAGAGAACTTCAAGTTGTTCGCGGCAACGCAGGGCAAAAGTCTTGAGATGAAGAATCTCGTAACGCCGGGAACGGCCGCCAAGGCAGATATGAACATGGTGAACCTCGTGTTCCGGAATCTTATTCTTAACGCAATCAAATTCACCGAAGTGGGTGGCGTTGTTTCGGTGGCCGCAAAAACTGTGGATGGTTTTGTGCAGGTGGCTATCACAGATAGCGGCGTCGGCATCGTGCCTGAAGTTCAAAAGATACTCTTCGATAAGACTACAGGCTATAGCACACGTGGCACGGCCAATGAAAAGGGTACCGGCCTCGGCCTTATTCTCTGCAAAGAGTTCGTCGAACGCATGGGCGGCAGGATCTGGTTGGAAAGCGAGCCCGGAAAAGGTTCGATATTCTATTTCACATTGAAGAAAGCCTGAGTTACTTTTGCTCTAGTGACCTACTGGAGTAATATTTCCGCTACCGTATCGACCCTCTTCCAGGGATTAATGCTCACGGGCAAGCATATCATCGGCTCCCGAAAGAGCAAGAAGTCTGTAGATATCACCAGCCCGGGTTACTTCGAGAAACAAACGGGCATAGCCACCATCCAATTCCCCACGAAACCATTCCCGTTCCCGACAATGGCCGGTATCAGCTGGACTGTGAGATCGACGATTGCATCGTGTGTGACAAGTGTGCGAAGGTCTGCCCTGTAAACTGCATCACCATCGAGCCGATTCGTTCACCGGATGAGTTCGGTAAGACGTCGGATGGCACTTCGAAACGCATTTATGCGGCGAAGTTCGATATCGATATGGGCAAGTGTTGCTTCTGCGGTCTGTGTACTACCGTTTGCCCGACCGAATGTCTTACGATGACGAAGACTTACGACTTTAGCGTGTTGGATATTCGTGAGCACAATTTTCCGTTCGCCAACATGAATGAAAACGAGATCGGGAAGAGGAAGAGTGAGTGGGATGTTCACATGAAGACCAAAGCGGCGTTGCCCCCGGTGAAGCCCGCGAGTACAGGCCCAGCAAAGCCTGTGTTCAAACCAAAAATTAACCCTACGCCTCCGCCGGCTCCCAAAGAATGAACGTCGTTGCGATAATAACTTATATACTCGCGATCGTGGCGGCCATCTCGGCGGTGGCAATTCTCTTTGTGAAAGAAGTTTTTCATGCAGCAATGCTGCTCATCATTTGTGTGCTTTGTGTAGCCGGGATCTTTGCAACGTTCAACGCAGAGTTCCTGGCGGTGGTGCAGTTGATCGTATATGCCGGCGGCGTTTTGGTGCTCATCATATTCGGTATCATGCTTACCGTTCGCGAACGTGAAGAGACGTCAAACAACAGGATACTCTCATCAGTCATTGGGTTGTTGTTTTTTTCTGTGATGGTATATTCATTAGAAGGGATTCAAACAGGTAATACTAGCACTGACCTTTCACCCGAAATAATTGGCACCCTACTAATGACACAGTACGCGATACCATTTGAGTTGTCGGGATTATTGTTGCTCATAAGCTTGATCGGTGCAATCATGGTATCTACCAACAAGACCCAACCATGAACATCACTACAACCGAAACCATTCTTTACCTGGGCGCATTCCTGTTTTGCGTGGGGTTCACGGTTGTCATCAGTCGCCGAATCTTATCATGATGCTGATCGGCATCGAGTTGATGTTGAATGCCGCCAACCTGAATCTCATCGCCTTCAATACACTCTATCCTTCTTCGGTAGACGGCAGATTTTTTATACTCTTTGTTATTGTCGTAGCAGTGTGTGAAGCCGCTGTCGGCATCGGGCTCGTGTTGCGCGTTTATCATTTCTACAAAACCTCGTTGCCCGACCAGATCCGGGATCTAAAAGAAAAAGCTTGAGCCACGTCAACGATACATCGATCATCACATTTGTGCTGCTGGCAGTTGCCATGCCGGCCCTCTCGTGCATCGTGTGCTTGTTGATACCGAAAAGATTCATGTGGCTGTCGGCGATGACGGCTACGCTGCTGATGTTCGCGTCTGTCATCGCGACAATATTTCTTTACGCGAAAGGCTGGCAGCATGAAGTGATCGTAAGAGTGCCGTGGTTTTTCATTGGAGATTCCCCGGTCGACGTCATTGTGCTCGCCGACAACCTTTCGATGGCCGATGTTGTCGATGGTTGTACTGATATCATTCCTCGTGCACTTGTATTCGGTTGGCTTCATGGCCGATGATCATCATGCGGGGAGATATTTTGCAGCGCTCGGATTCTTTACATTCTCAATGTTGGGCCTGGTGATCAGTGGAAATTATTGGTCACATTCTGTTTCTGGGAACTCGTTGGCTTTTCTTCGTACCTCTTGATTGGCCATTGGCGCGAGCGACCGGCAGCAGGCGCCGCAGCAACAAAGGCGTTTATCTTCAATAGAATTGGTGATGCGTTTTTTGTAATTGGGCTGGCATTAGTTTACAACCGGATTGGTTTCGACATGACCCAATGGGGTAAGATGATCTTCATGACCGTACCCGGTCTTTTCATCTTCGGCGGGGTAGTTGGCAAGTCCGCGCAGCTTCCTTTATCAAGCTGGTTGCCGGATGCCATGGAGGGACCAACACCTGTGTCGGCATTGATACACGCAGCAACAATGGTTGTAGCCGGAATTTATCTCATGCTCCGGGTTCCATTTGTTGCTACACCTTTTATCGCTCCTATTGGGGCAATCACAGCGCTGTACGGTGGTTGGTGTGCGCTGCAACAATATGATCTCAAAAAAATCCTCGCCTATTCAACAATCTCCCAGCTTGGCTTAATGGTTCTTGCACTCGGTGTCGGTGCCGAACAGGGTGCGTTTGCTCACCTCCTCACGCACGGCTTCTTCAAGGCATGCCTGTTCCTCGCTGCCGGCGCAATTATTCACAGTCTATACCAGGTAGCTCATCATGGCGAATTCAGTCCACAAGACATACGCAACATGGGAGGTTTTTACAAAGTGAGACCCAGGTTGTTTATAGCAACAACACTCGCGCTCGCTTCGATCTGCGGCATTCCGTTGTTCTCCGGTTTCACTTCCAAAGAAATGATCATCGTTCCATGATCCATCGTGCTCTCGAAACAGGCGACTGGTTGATGTGGACTTATGTTGTAGTGTTCTTTGCCAGTTCGATGCTCACGGTGCTCTATTGTTACCGGCTGTACGTGAAAGTATTCTTTGGTCCTCACGCAACACCGTATGCCGATCTCGCACCCGTTCCTCCCGTTATGCAATGGCCGGTGTCGATACTCGCGATCCTTTCATTAGGAATATTTTTCTGGCAACTCAAAGGCCCAGACTGGCATGCGTTGCATCCACGCGAAAACATTATCGCCGCAATCTCCATCGGTTGGACATTATTATCCCTCGCCCTCGGATGGTTCCTCTTCACGAATCGCAAATCACAATCACAAATCCTCGATTTTCTCTCGACACTTACTATAATACCGTATTCGTCACCTCGTCACTTCGTCTATCGTCATCTCTTGCGTTCATCGACAAAACGATTATCGACGGGCTCATCCATAATTTCGTATACGGAAGCGTCATTCTCGCGAAGGTTACCCGGTACTTCGACCGGTATGTTGTTGATGGGTCGGTATGGTTCGTGACCAAAATTGCCCGCGGCACAGGCAATGTTCTTCGTGGTGTAATGGCGGGCGGATACAGTCGTATCTTGCGTGGTCTGCCGTTGCGCTCATTATTTTCATATTTTGGATTCTCAAATGATGTTTCAACACCTGCTGTCATTCCTAATCTTTCTCCCCGTTGCAGCTGCGTTGGTGTTGTTGGCATTGCCATCGTCGCTGAAATCATATCATAAATGGATCGCCCTTGGTGTCAGTATCATTCAAATATTGATCACACTCGGTATCACGAGCCAGTTCCAGGCGGGACCAGGATTCCAGCTCACCGAAAGAACTTCGTGGATCAGTATCAGTCAGCTTAAGGCCGAATATTTCGTGGGCATCGACGGACTCAGTTTTCCGTTGATCCTGCTTGCTGTATTTATTTTGTTGATCGCAGTGATCTCTTCATGGAATGTTACGGATCGTTCGAAAGGATACTTTGCGCTGTTGTTGATAATTGAACGGGGCTATCATCGGCAGCTTCTGTGCATTGGATCTTCTCCTGTTCTATCTCTTCTTTGAATTCATGTTGTTGCCGATGTATTTCCTCATCGGTATCTGGGGCGGACCTAACAGGGAATACGCTTCGATAAAATTTCTTCCTGTACACGTTGCTCGGATCGATCTTCATCTTGTTGATCATCATCGGACTTTACATATCAGCCGGCACGTTTGCATTGACCGACCTGTATGTTGCTTCCCCTCGATCCATTTTTTCTGTCGATCAGCCGTGGTTTATTCTTGGATGGCCGGCGCGCAACTGGGCGTTTGTTCTTTTATTGATCGGCTTCGGCATCAAACTGCCGATGGTTCCTGTCCACACGTGGCTACCCGACGCACACGTGGAGGCATCGACGCCAATATCAGTTGTTTGGCTGCGCTGTTGCTGAAGATCGGTGGGTACGGTCTGCTCCGAACGGCCTACCCATTATTTCCCGACTCGGCTGTCGCAATGAGCTTCGCTGTTTCATTCATCGGCATGCTCTCGATCATCTATGGAGCAATGAACGCACTGGCTTCGAAAGATTTCAAGAGACTGATAGCATACTCTTCGGTTTCACACATGGGCTTCGTTTTACTCGGAGTCGCCTCCGCAACAACAGAAGGTATCAGCGGAGCCGTGTATCAAATGACAAGTCATGGTCTCATCTCCGCGATGTTGTTCGTGATCGCCGGTGTGATCTACGACAGAACTCACGACAGGATGATTGCAAATTATTCCGGCCTCGCTTCGAAGATGCCGGTCTACACGACCTTTGTACTCGTTGGATTCTTCGCAGCCTTAGGGCTTCCCGGCCTCAGTGGTTTCGTTGGAGAGATCATGGTGTTTATCGGGGCCTTTCAATCCAACCTGGTTGCCGATTGGGTGGCGTTCCTTTCAGTAGGCGGATTGATCTTCGGAGCAGGCTATTGTTTGTGGACGATACAGCGGATGTTCTTTGGTGCGTATGCCGTAAAAGGTGAAGTTGTGATGAATGATGTCGATGGTCGGGAGAAACTGATGTTGTTGCCGTTAGCGATACTAATAATTTTATTGGGAGTTCTTCCGCAGCTGTGTTGATGCAGTTTATCAATCCATTTAGTGCACGGTTGGTTGAAATTATTGCCAATGGAGCTCACTGATCTTAATGATCTAAGAAAGGCCATCGATGGTATGATGCCGGAGATCATGCTTGCTGCGATCGCGGTGATAGTGCTCATCTTCAGTTTTCTAAAATCTCTTAATCGCACAACGTTTTTTGTAACACTGGCGGGGATCGCGTTGTACATGATGATGATCGGCCTTGCATCGCCATTCAAAATCGTCGTGTCATCGGCAGCTATCGTCACAATTATTATTTCAGGCAGAGAACAAAAAATAGAGTTCCATCTGCTCATAATCTTCGTACTACTTGGTGCTGCTTTGCTGATTACCAGTACTAACTACATCATGATCTTGCTGTCGATGGAAATGATTTCCATCTCATCCTATGTTCTCACCGCCGGAACAACGCCTGATAAGCAACGAGCTGAAGCAGCATGGAAATTTTTTATTTATGGATCAACGGCTACAGCAGTTATGATTTTCGGCATGACATACATGTATGGAGAAACCGGAACTCTCGAGCTTGAAGTGATTTCAGAAGTGTACTCGGTATCATTGGAAGTCTTTTGATGCTCTCCGGATTCCTCTTCAAGATGGCCGCAGCACCATTTCATCTTTGGGCTCCGGATGTCTATGAATCCACGCCGGCTCCTATTGTTGCATTCTTGTCTGTCGCACCCAAGCTGGCGGCACTCTACGTGGTCATCCATTGGATGTCCATACCTTGGGAAGGAGCCATAGCAGTAATTGCATTATTCACGATTATCGTCGGCACGCTTGCGGCACTCAATCAAACGAATTCAAAACGGATGATGGCGTGGTCATCCGTTGCGCAGGCTGGATTTCTCCTGATCATTCCGGCTACCAACCTGTCGCCGCTGGTCTATTATGCTGTCGTTTTTGCCATCATGAACTACGTTGTCTTCATCGTCATTCATCAGCAAGAACAATCTGGAAGAGGAACGTCCTATTCAGACTTCAATGGAATCGGTTACACAAACCCACTTGCTGCCGTCGCCATCACCCTTGGATTAATGTCACTTGTGGGCATTCCACCAGTCGCTGGCTTTATGACCAAACTGTTCGTTTTTTCAAATGCGTGGAGCAAATACGCTAACTCCACTAGTCCAATTTTCCTCGCTCTTTTCATCATCGGCCTCCTCACTACCGTCGCTTCTCTCTTTTTCTATCTCAAAATCCCTTTTTATGCGTTTTTTCGGCGCTCCGAAGAAATTCAGCCATTAAAAATCTCTCTCGTCACAAATCTTTTACTCATTATTTTGGTTGGAACACTACTGGCCCTCTTCTTCGCTCCTGGCTTGTTGATGGCTGACTAATTGTGAGTTTATTATTCTAAATTTGTGACTTAACAACCACCTGATGACCGATCAGATCTTGCATGAATGTGGTATTGCTCTAGTCCGTTTGCGCAAACCACTTTCTTACTACATCGAAAAGTACGGCCCCACGTACGCCATGAACAAGATGTACATCCTCATGGAAAAGCAATCGAACAGGGGACAGGACGGCGCAGGAATAGCCAACATCAAAATCGACCAAAAGCCCGGCTACCGTTACATCAGCCGATACAGATCCATAAAAACACAACCGGTCGCACACCTCTTCAAAAAGATTAGCAAGAAGTACAAGCAGGCACAGAAAGAAGGCAAAGAAAAATTTCGTGACGATCAGTGGCTCAAAGAAAAAGTAGCCTTTACCGGCGAGCTCTGGCTCGGACACCTCCGCTACGGAACCCACGGCATCAACAACATCGAGAACGTTCACCCCTTCTTAAGACAGAACAACTGGAGAAGCCGTAACCTGGTAATGGCCGGCAACTTCAACATGACCAACGTCGACGAGCTCTTCGACATTCTCGTCGGACTCGGTCAGCACCCCAAAGAAAAAGTAGACACCGTTACGGTGATGGAAAAGATAGGCCACTTCCTCGATGAAGAAGTTCAGGCCACTTTCGAAAAATACAAGGAAGAATACAGCAACGTCGAGATCTCCGAGATCATAGAAAACAAGATCGACATGCAACGCGTGCTTCAGCGCGCCTGCAAAGATTTCGACGGCGGTTATGCCATGGCAGGTCTCACCGGCGCCGGCTCTGCATTCGTGGTGCGCGATCCAAATGGTATCCGTCCCGCTTATTTTTATGCAGATGAAGAGATCGTGGTGGTGGCTTCCGAGAAGCCCGCCATCAAAACTGCATTCGACGTCGACTATGCGCAGATCGAAGAGATCAAACCTGGTCACGCGCTCATTATCAACAAGAACGGCGGCTTCGGTCAGTACCAGATCGTTCGTCCCCTCGAAAAGAAATCATGCAGCTTCGAAAGGATCTATTTCTCTCGCGGCACCGATCCCGAGATCTACCAGGAACGCAAGCAGCTCGGCCGTTTGCTGGTCCCCCAGATCCTAAAGGCTATCAATTTCGATCTTAAGAACACAGTCTTCTCATACATTCCCAACACGTCCGAAACTGCATTCCTCGGAATGATGGCCGGCGTTGAAGACTACCTGATCTCCAGGCAAAAAGAGATCATCATCGACGGCAAACCAAACGTGGATTCACTTGAAGACGTACTTAGCTTCCGTCCTCGTGTCGAGAAGATCGTTCTTAAAGACGTTAAGCTTCGCACATTCATCGCCGATGACACACATCGCGACGAACTGGTAAGGCACGTTTACGACACCACTTATGAGGTTGTCAATAAGGGTAAAGACACACTTGTGGTGATCGACGACTCTATCGTTCGTGGAACAACACTCGAGAAGAGTATTCTTCGGATGCTCGACATGCTTGAGCCCAAGCGCATCGTTGTTGTTTCATCGGCACCGCAGATCCGTTTCCCGGATTGCTACGGTATCGATATGAGCAAGATGGGAGAGTTTGTTGCATTCCGCGCCGTCGCCCAGTTGTTGAAAGAACAAGGCAAAGATTACCTGTTGGGCGAGGTTTACGAACTGTGTGTGAACTCAATGAATGACGAAGAGCCCGTGAACCACGTGAAGCGTCTCTACGATCAATTCACTTACGACGAGATATCCGAGAAGATCACCGACATCATTCGTCCTGCTGGTATGAAGGCAGAGCTGCAGGTGGTGTTCCAGACTGTCGATAACCTCCATAAGGCCATTCCAAATCACTCAGGCGATTGGTATTTCACCGGTCATTATCCGACCCCCGGAGGAATCAAGGTGTCGAATAAGAGTTATGTGAATTATATGGAGGGGAAATTAGTACGAGCTTATTAGTTCTTCCTGGTACCAGTAAAATGCATTGACGTCCTCTTACCGCCATCGGGATCCATGTTGCCGCCACCACCTACGGTGTAGTCAACGGAGATCTTCTTTCCTGTTGCATCGATTTTTACCCACGCTAATGGATAGGCGCATGACTGGTAATAATGTGCTGTTACAAAATCGAATGTGTTATTAGGATCTAATACGATGTTTCCTTCTGATGTGAGTGTATCGTTGACAATGAGTGTATCTCCTTTAAAAAAAATTGTAGTCAGCTTTATTTATAAGAGATAGTTGTCCAAAGGTGTGGCCTTATGGTAAATTATTTATCTAGACCGACCTACTTAAGCGTCATTAGGCCAGACACGATAGCAGGGAGGCCATTAGCATCAAGGTTGTCGTTGTTCCAATGGCTTATCACGCACTCAAGGAATTTATTTCTGACAGGAGCGACCACCATGTAAACGGTGAGTGTCTTGCCACCCGTCGTTGCCGCAAGTGCCGATATGACGCCCGTTAGATCGAAAACAAGTTTTCTTGCCATCACTTCCTGGTCTTCAAAGATCACCGCAACCTGCTCATCGGAGATCACCTTGCCCTTTTTGTTTGCGTTTATGAATTGGAAATGACTCTCAAGTTCACGTTGCGCTGCCTCCATTGTTTTGAAAGAACTCCAGTTCATTTGCCCGTTATATGGACACTGGAGATTATTCGGGCTCATCCAATGACAACCCTTCACAACAATTGGTCTTCCTGCAAAGTTGATGTGTTGAGTTTCGGTCAACTTCTGACATATGTCGTCAGGGATCTTTCCAGTTGTGAATAGCTTGACGAAGTCCCGTTCGAATTGTCGGTCTATCTCAAATGCGCTCCTGAAAATCATTCCCAGTATTCGATCATTGTGCTCGAGAAAATAAATGTCCTGATACTGGCCCTCCATTTTTTTCGACACGTAATAGTTCTTTGTCGAGAGAAGGCTGTCTGTATTCTTTATGTCTGAGTCTTTGATCCTATACTCCTTGTATTGCTTCGCTATCGACTTCGGCGTAAAAACTCCTTTCATCGGTATTGCCGAGATCTCGATGCCGTCTGTATTAAAGAATTTAAATTCATTATTGGCGAATCCCTGGAGGCGATCAAAAAGTGCATCGTCTACCTGTGCGTGTGAGATAATGGTGCCCACGATTGCCAGGATTGTAATGACGGCTCTCTTCATGTCTATAAAGTTAACGAACCCACGTCGCTTACCGTATTCTCATCTACCCCCAATAAAAAAGCCCTCCGCGGGAGGCGGAAGGCTTTCAGATAACTTATATCTAAGTGTAAACTACACCTTGATCTCTACATCAACGCCACTCGGCAACTCAAGCTTCATCAACGCATCTACTGTTTTCGCGCTGTTCGAATAGATATCTACCAAACGCTTGTAGGTGCAAAGCTGAAACTGCTCGCGCGACTTCTTGTTCACGTGAGGTGAACGAAGCACGGTAAATTTCTCACGCTCTGTAGGCAACGGAATCGGTCCGCTTACAACAGCGCCTGTAGCCTTTACTGCTCTAACGATTTTTTCAGATGACTTATCGACCAAATTATGATCGTAAGACTTGAGTTTGATCCTGATTTTCTGATTCATAACTTCTTATTTGTAGAAAGCGTCGAGCTTACTTTTTCCCTTTTAATTCTTCGATTACTTTTTCTGCCAGGTTTTTAGGAACTGGCGAATAGTGCGAGAACGTGAGTGTTGCCGAAGCGCGACCCGACGTGATCGTACGAAGATCAGTCACATAACCGAAAAGTTCTTTCAAAGGAACATCGGCCTTAATAACCTGCGCGTTGTTACGCGTATCCATACCCTTCATGAGACCGCGACGGCGGTTCAAATCACCCGTTACCGAACCGGTGTACTCATCAGGTGTAATAACTTCAACACCCATGATTGGTTCGAGAAGCTGAGGTCCGCATTTAGCAGCAGACTCCTTGAACCCAATACGGGCAGCCAATTCGAACGACAAAGCATCAGAGTCAACGTCATGGTACGAACCATGGAACAATCTCACCTTCATGCTATCAAGAGGATAACCGGCAAGAGGACCATTCACCATAGCGGCTTCGAAACCTTTCGATACTGCAGGAATGAATTCGCGAGGAATAACACCACCAACGATATCGTTCTCAAACAAGAAACCATCCTTGCCATCGTCGCGCGGTCCGATCTCGAATACGATATCGGCAAACTTACCCTTACCACCGGTCTGCTTCTTGTAAACTTCCTTATGTTCAACAGACTTCGTAATAGCTTCTTTGTATGCAACCTGGGGAGCACCCTGGTTGATCTCCACCTTGAACTCACGACGCATACGGTCGATGATGATCTCAAGGTGCAATTCACCCATACCGCGGAGGATTGTCTGACCAGTTTCCTGATCTGTGTGAACGCGCAGCGTAGGGTCTTCTTCAACGAGCTTGGAGATAGCCTTGCCCAGGTTATCTGCGTCCGCCTGTTTCTTAGGCTCGATCGCGTAACCGATAACAGGCTCGGGGAACACCATTGACTCGAGTTGCACAAGGCGCTTCTCGTCGCAAAGAGTGTCACCAGTCTTAATATCCTTGAAACCAACAACAGCGCCGATATCACCGGCAGCAAGTCTGTCGATTGCATTTTGCTTATTAGCGTGCATCTGGAAGATGCGCGAGATACGCTCCTTATTGCGTGAGCGCGAATTGTGCACGTATGATCCCTGGTCCAGGCCGCCGGAATATGCGCGAATGAAGCAAAGACGACCAACAAAAGGATCTGTCGCGATCTTGAACGCAAGAGCTACAAAAGGTTCTTTTTCGTCGGGCCTGATCAGAACTTCTTCATCTGTGTCAGGATCAATTCCAGTAATCACATCTTTATCGAGCGGTGAAGGAAGTAATTCCATCACGTGATCGAGCATGGTCTGAACACCTTTGTTCTTGAAAGACGAACCGAGCACCATGGGAACGATCTTCATATCGATCGTAGCCTTGCGGAGTGCTGTGAGTATCTCCTGCTCAGTAATAGTACTCGGGTCGTTGAAGAATTTCTCCAACAATGATTCGTCGTACTCAGCAACAGCTTCGAGAAGTTTTTCTCTCCACTCGTGTGCTTCTTCCTTCATGTCGTCAGGCACAGGAATTTCCTTGAAGGTCATACCCTTGTCTGCTTCATTCCAGATGATGCCACGGTTGTTGATCAAGTCAACAACGCCACGGAAGTTATCTTCGGCACCGATAGGCAACTGCAGCGGAACTGCTTTGCTACCCAATTTTTCTTTTACCTGCTGGCATACACCGAGGAAGTCGGCACCAGAGCGATCCATCTTGTTAACGAAACCGATACGTGCAACTTTGTAGTTGTCGGCAAGACGCCAGTTTGTTTCCGACTGAGGCTCAACACCATCAACGGCACTGAAAAGGAACACAAGACCATCCAATACACGGAGTGAGCGGTTTACCTCAACGGTAAAGTCCACGTGACCAGGTGTATCGATGATGTTGATATGATATTTGTTGTTGCGGTAATTCCACTCAACTGTTGTAGCTGCGGAAGTGATAGTGATACCACGCTCCTGCTCCTGCTCCATCCAGTCCATAGTGGCAGCACCATCGTGTACTTCACCAATCTTGTGGTTTACACCAGAATAATAGAGAATACGCTCAGTAGTAGTTGTTTTTCCGGCATCGATGTGTGCCGCAATTCCGATATTTCTTGTGAATTTAAGATCTCTGGCCATGTAGCTCTTTCGCCCCTATTATAATCTGAAATGTGAAAATGCTTTGTTCGCTTCTGCCATACGGTGCGTGTCGTCTTTCTTCTTCATTGCAGCACCTTCGCCTTTCGATGCAGCGATGATCTCGGCAGCAAGCTTGTCCATCATCGTCTTTTCGCCACGGAGGCGTGAGAAGTCGATGAGCCACTTGATGCTGAGGTTGACTTTGCGTTCGGGCCTGATCTCAACAGGCACCTGGAAAGTAGCGCCACCTACACGACGGCTTTTAACTTCCACTGCGGGCATAAGGTTGCTCATGGCGCGCTTCCAAACTTCGAGACCAGGTTCGCCACCTGCTTTCTTCTCGACAATCTCGAGCGCATCGTAGAAAATAGTATAAGCAACACTCTTCTTGCCCTGCTCCATGAGGTAATTAACAAACTTCGTTACAAGTGTATCCTTGAACTTGGGGTCAGGGAGGAGATATCTCTTCTTAGGTTTCGACTTTCTCATTGCTTAATCTGATTATTTTTACCGCCTTTAGCTGGAGCGCCTTTGGCTGCTGCTGCAGCGGCACCTGCTTTAGGTCTCTTAGCACCGTACTTAGAACGGCTCTGGAGACGACCATTCACACCCGAAGTATCGAGCGCACCACGAATGATGTGGGTAACGAACACCGGGAAGGTCTTTCACCCTGCCACCACGGATCAGCACGATCGAGTGTTCCTGGAGGTTGTGACCCTCACCCGGAATGTAGGCGTTCACTTCCTTGCTATTGCTAAGGCGAACGCGGGCTACTTTGCGAAGCGCTGAGTTAGGCTTCTTAGGCGTAGTTGTGTACACGCGTGTGCAAACACCTCTGCGCTGGGGGCAAGAATCCAAAGCGGGAGACTTCGACTTGAACGTCAATTTCTTCCTGCCTTTTCTTACAAGTTGCTGAATGGTAGGCATTTATAAATCCTTTATTTTCCTTTTTAAAAATTTGGACTGCAAAGGTATCGAAAGGAAGGATGCCTACAAAGGGCAAATTTGTCTTTTTTTAGGCCAGATGCGCCCTCAGCATCCAGGCCATTTTTTCGTGCATTTCGAGCAAATTCGTCAGAAAATCGCTACTTCCGGCGTCTCTGAAGGCCGTAACATAGCCGTCTACATTCTCGCGGATGTGAATGATGATGCTCTCGTGATCTCGGAGGAGTTCCTTGATAAACCCGGTGCTGTCGTTCTTGCCCCGCATCTCTTCGGTGAGATGTGTAAGCTGAAGGTACTCCTTCAACGTAGCCGGCGTGTAATGCCCTACCGAACGGATCCGCTCCGCCAAATTATCGATCACCTCGTCCAGCTCGTTGTATTGTCCTTCGAAGAACAGGTGCTTCGCATGAAAATCCGGACCCTCGATATTCCAATGTGCCCGGCGGGTCTTGAGCGACAAAACAAATTCGTCTGCAAGTATTTTACTGAGCGATGCAGCTACGGCTGCGCGGTGGTCGGGCTGTGATGTTCCAATGTTGTTCCATGGTTACTTTCCGTGATTTTTTATCGTAAGCTTTTGAATAAGCGAATCCATTGTGCCATCCTCATAAACCCCATAAGAACTGATCAAAATTCCCTTCTGCCCGTCGTCTGTTGCGATAGCGTAAATGATACTGTTGTCATCTGTGCTCGACATCCCTTCGAAGCGGTGATACTCATCGACTTCGAATTCGTGTGGATGACAGTCAACATTTTCGTCGTTACAGACAATGCGGTCCTTCTCGAGGTTGAAATCCAATGTATAGCCCCGGGCCTTCAAGTCTTTGATAGCTTCCACAAGATCGGCATAGTACTGCATAGCTCTGTTTGTTAAAACCGCGACGACGTGATGGTAATATCGGCTTTATTCCATGCTCTTTCAAGTCGTTTTACAGTATGCGCAGCATCTGCTGTCTTCCCGGTTTTCTGCTGGCAATTGGCCAGTCCTCGCAGCGACCAGCCGTTCTCGGGATTGTTAACCAGGTCCTGCTCGTAAATTTTCTGTGCTTCGTCGTAACGACCGGCTTCAAACAACGCGGCGCCAAGGAAATGTCTCGCGGGAAGTCGCCAATCCTGGGGTTCGTTGTAACGAAGATTGTCTTCGGCTTCGACGGCCGACTTCAGGGCAGCGAGGCCCTCGTCTGATTTTCCTTCTGCGATCAGCAATTCTCCTTTCAACAATCTTGCACCAACCTGCGCAATCTGCTCAGCGGAATTAAACATCACAGCAACGTTTTTCAAGGTGTCGAGTTTTACGAGGGAATCAAGCTTTGACAATTCCTTTTTCGCTTCATCCAAATTGGATGTGCGAATGAAAGCGGTACCGCGTGCATAATGATGGAGCGTGGACAGGTGATAGAAACGGTCGTCGGGCAACGGAAGCGCGAGGATATCATTCCATTTTCCAAACCGCACGAAAGCAACCAGCGGTACGCCCGTAAAGTAGTCGTAGTAAACCGGTATAATTTCCTTGAGCGACTTCATTTGATACGCGAGCTTGTTGGATTCCGAAATGGCTGTTACAGATTGCCCATTCATCAAAGCTCCATAAGAAAGGAAGTCGATGTTGTGAGGGTAGTAGCCAATTCGATAGAATCCCTGGTCGGCGCTGCGTGAAAGAAATTCCTCATCTGCCTTTATCGCAAGACGATTCACTTTGTTGGAACGCTCATACTCGCCAGTCCTCACGTAGATGTGCGACGGCATGTGAACGATATGTCCGGCAGAGGGCATTGCGGTTTCCAAAAATTCCGCGCTGTGGTTTGCATCGGCAGGTTTGGCAGATGCTTCCACTAAATGGATGTACATGTGATGCGCACCGGGGTGACGAGGAAATTTTTTCATGGCTGATTCCAATGCGGTCCTTGCCAATGATGTCAATGGTTTCGGCGAGCCGTCTTTATTCCAATAGTCCCATGGCATTGATGTCATGATCGCATCTGCATACAACACCAGGGCTTCGGAGTCATTGGCATACTTCGTTGAAAGTTTTTGCATCGCACCGGAATATGCCTCATTCAACTTGCTGCGATCGTCGTGAACATTTCCGTCGTAACGAAATGCCATCGCGAGAATAAAATCTTTCTCTTTTTGACTGGCTGCAATCGATAGCTCTTTTGCTTTGGTGACTGCCTGCAGTGCCATCGCCTCGCGATCTTTCGGGTTCCAGTCGTTGATGTTGGGTCCTAACGTTAATGCTTGTCCCCACCATGCCATTGCACACGATGGATCGAGACGTGATGCTTCCTTGAATGCGCGAAGGGCTTCAACGTGATTGAAACCATAGACCAGTCTCAATCCCTGGTCGAAGAATTTTTGTGCGGAGCTGTCGCGTGTTGTGATTCGATAATGCAGATCGCCTAACCCGGGTATCAATGATACTGGTGCATTGAAGTCTATTCCATCGCGGAAAGCTGCCCCGCACATAGTGATGGGGAAGTCTTTTGCTTTTGGATAAATAACGGGTTGCTTGTTGGATCTAAGGGAGGTGAGGGTGAACGCTAACGAGATCGCAGATATAGCGACCACGGCCGAAATTTTTATGAATTTCATTTGGCATTGGGGTATGCCTAAATTTACGCTTCGCCTATTGTTCCTCCAAAATTCAAGGGGAACTTGGGCATGTCTTCCGTCCTCTTGATCGGACCGAAAGCTGCTTCGTATTTATCGATGTTGTCTTTTAATGCTGCCAGCAATCTTTTTGCGTGCTCAGGTGTGATCACGATACGCGACTTCACCTTTGCTTTTGGAACGCCTGGCATCAGGCGAATGAAGTCGATCACAAATTCACTGTTCGAGTGGGCGATCATCGCAAGGTTGGAATAGATACCTTCCGCAATCTCCTCTGTCAACTCGATGTTAATCTGTTGAGGCTGGTCTTTTTTCTCTTTTTCCATATAAAACAGTAAGTGCTGGTTTCCCAGCACTTACTTTTTAAAACTAGTCTGCAAATTCTCTCTCTTTTCTCGGAGTAGATGTTGCCTGCACCATGTTATCGTATTCTTCTTCAGAGCCTACGATCATGTCATTGAGCCTGCGCTGGCCTGTACCGGCAGGGATCAGGTGACCTACGATCACGTTCTCTTTCAAGCCCATGAGCTGGTCGGCCTTACCGCGGATAGCGGCTTCGCTCAACACTTTAGTTGTCTCCTGGAATGAAGCGGCAGATAGCCAGCTTTCAGTCTTCAAAGACGCCTGTGTGATACCCTGCAGCGTCGGTCTTGAAACGGCCGATAATGCATCGCGTATTTCCACCAGCTTCTGATCCTTGCGGCGTAGTGACGAGTTCTCATCACGAAGCTCGCGAGGTGTTACGATCTGACCCAATTTGAATCTTGTAGAATCGCCTGAGTCAGTTATAACCTTCTTATCGAGGATAGCATCGTTCACTTCACGGAATTCGAGCTTATCAACATACTCGCCTTGCAGGAAGGTTGTATCACCAGAATCGATGATCTCTACTTTCTGCATCATCTGGCTAACGATAGCTTCGATGTGCTTGTCGTTGATCTTCACACCCTGCAGACGGTAAACTTCCTGGATCTCATTCACCAGGTATTCCTGAACTGCAGTAGGTCCTTTGATCGAAAGGATATCCGAAGGAGTGATTGCACCGTCAGACAGAGGCTGACCTGCTTTCACGAAGTCGTTGTCCTGTACGAGGATGTGTTTCGACAGCGGCACGAGATAACGTTTCTGTACACCATCGCGCGACTCGATGAATATCTCCCGGTTACCGCGTTTGATACCACCATAAGTCACAACACCATCTATTTCACTAACAACCGCCGGGTTCGACGGGTTACGTGCTTCGAACAATTCAGTTACGCGTGGCAGACCACCGGTAATATCGCGCGACTTACCAACTGCGCGAGGGATCTTCGCCAACACCTGGCCGGCTTTGATCTGCTCTCCCTGGTCAACTGCAAGGTGAGCGCCTACCGGAATGTTGTACGACTTGGTGTCTGTTTTACCTTTCACCACGATCGCCGGGTTCTTAGTCTTATCACGAGTTTCAGTGATCACCTTTTCACGGTGGCCGGTCTGTTCGTCCGACTCCTCTTTATAAGTGATACCTTCAATGATCGCTTCGTATTCGATCTCTCCGTCGTATTCCGAAAGGATCACGGCGTTGTATGGATCCCAGTTGCTGAGCTCATCGCCCTTCTCAACTTTAGCTCCATCCTTAACGAGAAGGAATGCTCCGTAAGGAACGTGGTTGCTAATGAGCACACGTGTCTTCGCTTCATCCATGATGCGGAGTTCACCGGTACGACCCATCACAACTTTAACTTTATTTCCATCCTTGTCGGTTGTATCGACAGTACGGATGCTTTCGAATTCAACAACACCAGAGAACTTCGCATGAATGCTTGCTTCAGTAGCGATGTTCGATGCAGCACCACCCACGTGGAATGTACGGAGGGTAAGCTGTGTACCAGGTTCACCGATCGACTGTGCAGCGATAACACCTACAGCTTCGCCAGCTTGTACCATTTTACCGGTAGCAAGATTACGGCCGTAGCACTTCGCGCAACCACCGATCTTCGACTCGCAAGTGAGAAGCGAACGGATCTCGATCTCTTCGATCGCAGACTCTTCAATCTTCTTCGCAAGCTCGTCGGTGATCTCCTGGTTAGAAGAAAGGATCAGCTCTTCAGTTACTGGATCATATATATCGTGTACGGTAGTGCGACCTACAATACGTTCGCTCAGAGGTTCAACGATATCTTCGTTGTCTTTGAGAGCTGTAACTTTCAAACCACGGAGTGTTCCGCAATCGTCTTCATAGATAACAAGATCCTGCGCAACGTCAACAAGACGACGAGTCAGGTATCCTGCATCGGCAGTCTTCAACGCTGTATCGGCAAGACCTTTACGAGCACCGTGTGTAGAGATAAAGTACTCCAACACGTCGAGACCTTCTTTGAAGTTCGAGAGGATCGGGTTTTCGATGATCGAACCTACAGAACCTGCGAGGTTCTTTTGAGGTTTCGCCATCAAACCACGCATACCACCCAACTGACGAATCTGCTCTCTCGAACCACGTGCACCTGAGTGCATCATCATGTAGATAGAGTTGAAGCCTTGCTGATCTTCTTCCAACTGCTTCATCAGCGCGTTGGTGAGCAACGTGTTCGTACGAGTCCAGATATCGATAACCTGGTTGTAACGTTCGTTGTCGGTGATCAGACCCATCATGTAGTTGTTCCATACGGCATCAACTTCTTCCTGGGCGTTGGCCACAAGTTTCTCTTTTTGCACGGGAACCATCACATCGTTCAATCCGATGGAGAGCCCTCCTTTATATGCCATCTGGAAACCTATCTCCTTGATGTCATCAAGGAATTTGGCGGTCTTTGCCAAACCAGCTTGCTTGTATACGTCGGCGATGATCGTCTGAAGTTTTTTCTTCGTCAGAAGTTCGTCTACGTAGCCTGATTCTTCAGGTACGACTGCATTGAAGATCACGCGACCGGTAACGGTCTCGATCATCTTTTTGCTGATCTCTCCAGTTTTCTTATCTCTTACGTTCACCTTCAGTTTGATGATCGCGTGCTTCGAAATTTTTCCTTCGTTATGCGCGATGATTACTTCTTCAGGAGAATAGAAAGTCTTTCCTTCACCTTGCTCACCTTTTCTTCCCTTTGTGAGATAGTAGAGACCCAACACCATGTCCTGTGAAGGAACGGTGATAGGAGCTCCATTCGAAGGGTTAAGAATGTTGTGCGATGAAAGCATCAACACTGATGCTTCGAGGATCGCTTCCTGACCCAGCGGAACGTGAACAGCCATCTGGTCACCGTCGAAGTCGGCGTTGAAGGCCGTACATACGAGCGGGTGCAACTGGATAGCCTTTCCTTCGATCAGCTTGGGCTGGAATGCCTGGATACCAAGTCTGTGGAGAGTTGGGGCACGGTTCAAAAGAACAGGGTGTCCTTTCAATACGTTTTCCAAAATATCCCAAACAACAGGATCCTTACGATCAACTATTTTCTTCGCAGACTTAACAGTCTTTACAATTCCTCTTTCGATGAGCTTGCGAATGATGAATGGCTTGAACAATTCGGCAGCCATATCTTTCGGAAGACCGCATTCGTGGAGCTTCAGTTCAGGACCAACCACAATAACCGAACGACCAGAATAGTCGACACGCTTACCGAGGAGGTTCTGGCGGAAACGACCTTGCTTTCCTTTCAGCATATCGCTGAGTGACTTCAATGCACGGTTTCCATCCGAACGAACGGCGTTCACTTTTCTCGAGTTATCGAAGAGTGAATCGACAGCTTCCTGGAGCATACGCTTCTCGTTACGAAGGATCACTTCAGGAGCTTTGATATCAATAAGACGCTTGAGGCGATTGTTGCGAATGATCACACGACGATAGAGGTCGTTAAGATCTGACGTAGCAAAGCGGCCACCATCGAGCGGCACGAGAGGACGAAGTTCCGGAGGAATTACCGGTACCATCTTAATGATCATCCACTCGGGGCGGTTCTCAACGCGTGTGTTAGCATCGCGGAAAGCTTCCACCACTTTCAATCTCTTGAGAGCTTCTGCCTTTCTCTGTTGCGATGTATCGGTAGCAGCCTGGTGACGAAGCTCGTAAGAGAGCTCGTTCAGGTTGAGACGAGACAACAACATTTCAAGTGAGTCGGCACCCATCTTGGCAATGAACTTCTTGGGATCGTTATCGTCGAGCAACTGGTTTTCGCGCGGCAGCTTGTCGATGATGTCGAGGTATTCTTCTTCTGTGAGGAAGTCGAGCCTGTTAACACCGTCTTCTTCTTTTACGCCGGGTTGAATAACAACATAACGTTCGTAGTAAATGATCTGGTCGAGCTTCTTGGTGGGAAGACCAAGGAGATAACCGATCTTGTTTGGCAACGAACGGAAATACCAGATGTGAGCAACTGGTGTAACCAGTTCGATGTGGCCCATGCGCTCGCGACGTACTTTCTTCTCAGTAACTTCTACACCGCAACGATCGCAGATGATGCCTTTATAACGGATCCTTTTATACTTACCACAATGACATTCCCAATCCTTTACAGGACCAAAGATGCGCTCGCAGAAAAGTCCACCCATCTCCGGCTTGTAAGTACGGTAGTTGATGGTTTCCGGCTGCGTTACTTCACCATGCGAGCTTTCCAGGATTGATTCCGGGGAAGCAAGTGAGATGGTGATCTTCGAGAAGTCGTTGTTTATTTTTTTGTTCTTTCTGAATGACATACTCGTAAGGGGTTTAGTCCATGGTGATTTCAAGAGCGAGACCGCGCAATTCGTGAACCAATACGTTGAATGATTCTGGAATATTTGGTTTCCTCATGTTCTCACCTTTTACAATTGATTCATAAGCCTTAGCACGGCCAATCACGTCGTCGGACTTGATTGTAAGGATTTCCTGGAGAATGTGCGAAGCACCGAATGCTTCGATCGCCCAAACTTCCATTTCTCCGAAACGCTGACCACCGAACTGTGCTTTACCACCCAATGGCTGTTGAGTGATGAGCGAATAAGGTCCGATAGAACGTGCGTGCATTTTATCGTCGACAAGGTGACCGAGTTTCAGCATGTATGCCATACCAACTGTTACAGGCTGATCGAAGCGAGCACCCGTGAGACCATCGTACAGGTATGTACGACCGTATTCGGGAAGTCCTGCTTCAGTCAATTCTGCCGCAACATCATCGAGGTGTGCACCATCGAAGATCGGAGTTGCATATTTTCTGCCGAGCTTCTTACCAGCCCATGCCAACACTGTTTCGTAGATCTGGCCCAGGTTCATACGCGAAGGCACACCAAGCGGGTTGAGACAGATATCCAATGGAGTTCCGTCTTCGAGGAACGGCATGTCTTCTTCACGCACGATCCTTGCAACCACACCTTTGTTACCGTGGCGTCCGGCCATCTTATCACCTACTTTCAGTTTACGCTTCTTAGCCACATAAACTTTTGCGAGCTGAACGATACCTGCAGGCAATTCATCACCAACTTCAAGTGTGAAACGTTCACGCTTGAATTCGCCGGCAATAAGGTTGCGCTTGTTGAGGTAGTTCTTCACCACGTCGCTGATGAGTTCGTTCGCGTGATCGTCGGTTGTCCAGCTTTCGAGGCTCACATCGGCAATCAGGTTCACTTCTTCAGGAACGTTGTAGTTACTCTCGTCGCGGTAGATGTTCTTATCGGGGAAGAGATTGCTTTCGAGAACTTTGCCCGAAAACTTCACTCCCTTGCTGATCAGTTCATCGCCGAACTTATGCTTAACACCCTGGCTGGTTTTACCAGTAAGAAGTGTTGTAAGCTTCTTCACCATCTCTGCGCGAAGTTCCATCAGCTGTTTGCTGTAGCGGCTCTTCAACGAATCGAGTTCTTTCTTCGACTTCGAACGAATATCCTTGTCGCGCTTAGGACGCGAGAAGAGCTTCGTGTCGATAACGACGCCTTTCAATGATGGAGGCGCCTTGAGGGAAGCATCCTTCACATCGCCGGCCTTGTCGCCGAAGATGGCACGGAGGAGTTTCTCTTCCGGTGTCGGATCGGTTTCACCTTTAGGGGTGATCTTACCGATGAGGATGTCGCCTTCTTTTACTTCTGCACCTACGCGAATGATACCATTCTCGTCGAGATGCTTAACAGCCTCTTCGCTAACGTTCGGGATTTCCGAAGTGAGTTCTTCTTCACCGCGTTTTGTATCGCGAACTTCGAGTTCGAACTCTTCGATGTGGATCGAAGTGTAAACGTCGTCGCGAACAACGCGCTCGGAGATAACTATCGCATCCTCGAAGTTGTAACCTTGCCATGGCATGTAACCAACGAGAAGGTTTCTTCCAAGAGCGAGCTCACCATTAGCGGTTGCATAGCCTTGCACGAGAGGCTGACCTGGTCCAACTTTCTCTCCTTTCTTAACGAGCGGAGTAAGGTTGATACAAGTGTCCTGGTTTGTTCTGCGGAACTTTATCAGGCTATATGTTTTGAATTCGTCGTCGAAGCGAACGAGTTGCTGTTCTTCAGTAACGTCGTACTTCACAGTGATCTTCTTAGCATCAACAAAATCAACAACACCTGTTCCTTCTGCGAGGATCAGTGCGCGTGAGTCGATAGCGATCTTTCCTTCGAGACCTGTACCAACGATCGGAGCTTCCGGTCTCATTAACGGTACGGCCTGACGTTGCATGTTTGAACCCATGAGGGCACGGTTAGCATCGTCGTGCTCGAGGAAAGGAATCATCGAAGCGGCGATAGACACAATCTGGTTAGGAGCAACGTCCATGTACTTGATGTCTTTCGGCTCAACTACAGGGAAGTCACCTTCGAAACGTGCCTTCACTTTTTCACTTTCCATCTCACCACCCGCCTTCAGCCTTACGTTAGCCTGTGCGATGTTGTGTGTGTCTTCTTCTTCGGCAGTAAGGAAGATGATGTCCTTTTTATTCACTTTACCGTTCTCTACCTTTCTATAAGGAGTTTCGATAAAGCCCATCTTGTTCACTTTCGCGTGAACGCAGAGTGAAGAGATAAGACCGATGTTCGGACCTTCAGGAGTTTCGATGGTACACAGACGACCGTAGTGCGTGTAGTGTACGTCTCGAACTTCGAAGCCGGCGCGCTCGCGTGAGAGACCGCCTGGCCCGAGTGCAGACATTCTGCGCTTGTGAGTGATCTCGGCAAGCGGGTTTGTCTGGTCCATGAACTGCGACAGCTGGTTCGTTCCAAAGAACGAGTTGATCACAGAAGACAATGTACGCGCGTTGATAAGGTCAACGGGCTTGAAGTCTTCGTTGTCGCGAACGTTCATACGTTCTTTGATGGTTCTTGCCATACGGGCGAGACCAACACCGAACTGCGAATACAATTGTTCACCAACTGTGCGAACACGACGGTTGCTCAAGTGGTCGATATCATCGACAACTGCTTTCGAGTTGATGAGGCCGATGAGGTACTTAACAATGAGGATGATATCCTGTGTTGTTAATACGCGTTGATCGTAGCCGAGATCGAGACCAAGTTTTTTGTTGATCCTGTAGCGGCCTACTTCACCGAGGTCGTAACGTTTTTCAGAGAAGAACAAGCTCTGGATAATATCGCGGGCTGTTTGTTCATCTGGGGCTTCGGTGTTACGAAGCTGACGATAGATCGTTTCAACCGCCTCTTTTTCGGAGTTGGAGTTATCCTTCGCGAGAGTATTGAAGATGATCAGGTAATCGGCAACGTTCACATCATCTCTGTGGAGGATGATTGACTTGGTGCCCGATTCGATGATCACATCAACATCTTCTGCGGTGATAACGTGGTCGCGTTCGAGTAACACTTCGTTACGGTCGATCGACACAACTTCACCGGTATCTTCGTCAACGAAGTCTTCAGTCCATGTTTTGAGAACGCGGGCTGCGAGTTTACGTCCAACGCTTTTCTTGAGAGTGTTCTTGTTTGCCTCGATTTCTTCAGACAATCCGAAGAGGTCGAGGATATCTTTATCTGTACCATAACCGATTGCACGAAGCAATGTGGTTACGGGGAATTTCTTCTTACGGTCGATGTACGCATACATAACTGCGTTCACATCGGTTGCAAATTCGATCCAGGATCCCTTGAAGGGGATGATCCTTGCAGAATACAATTTCGTACCGTTGGTGTGCTTGCTCATCGCGAAGAACACGCCTGGAGAGCGGTGAAGTTGTGATACGATAACGCGCTCGGCGCCATTGATCACGAACGAACCTTTCTCCGTCATGTACGGAATGTTGCCAAGGAATACTTCCTGTTCGATTGTTTCAAAGTCCTCATTGTCCTCATCATTACAGGTGAGGCGCAGTTTGGCCTTTAACGGTACAGAGAATGTGAGTCCCCTGTCGATACATTCGTCGACCGAATATTTCGGAGGGTCGATTGTATAGTCTACGAATTCGAGTACGAAGTTTTCGCGCGAATCGGAGATCGGGAAGTTCTCTGCGAATACTTTATAGAGACCTTCGTTCTGGCGTTTTTCGGCCGGAGTATCTATTTGTAAAAAGTCCCTGAAAGATTGAAGCTGTACATCGAGGAAGTCCGGATAGTCGAGGACTTTTTCGATGTTAGAGAAATCAATCCTGTTGTTTGCTGTCGTCTTCTTTGCCAAGGGTCTTGTCGTTTAAAATGTCTTAGACCTTATACTAAAAATTAACGGACGGGTAGAAACGGGTAAACCCCAGTCCGCCGAAGGCGGACAGGGGCCCCTGAAATTAGCTTCAGACGATACCCAGCGTCTTCAAGAAGAGTTACTTCAACTCAACTTCAGCGCCTGCTTCAGTGAGTTGCTTCTTGAGGTTCTCGGCTTCAGTCTTAGGAAGTCCTTCTTTGATTGTTTTCGGTGCACCGTCTACCATGTCCTTAGCTTCTTTCAAGCCGAGACCTGTGAGTTCTTTCACAAGCTTAACGATCTGGAGCTTGTTTGCACCAGCGCTCTTGAGAACAACGTCGAAGTTAGTTTTTTCAGCAGCGGCAGCAGCGCCACCACCACCTGCAGCGGGGCCAGCAACCACAGCAGCAGCTGCGGGTTCGATGCCATATGTTTCTTTAAGGTAAGAGGCGAGCTCACTAACCTCTTTTACAGAGAGTTCTACCAGTTGGTCGCCAAGTGATTTAATGTCAGCCATTTTAGTAAGTGTTTAATTTCAGGTTCTACAATTATTTTGCTCGTGCCTCCAGTGATTTCACCAGGCCAGCGACTGTCTGTTTGCCACTTAACAGGGCAGACAACACATTCTTGGCGGGTGACTGGAGCAGAGAGATGATTTCACCGATGAGCTCGTTCTTGCTCTTCAGCTCGCTCAATACATTAAGGTTTTCTTCACCGACAAAAAGATCTGAAGCGATAGACGCTGCTTTGAAGGCAGGCTTTCCTTCCATCTTCTTGCGGAATTCCTTGATCACTCTCGCGGGGGCATTACCTGCCTCCTTTGAAAAGATCACACCAGAAAACCCGTGCAATGCTTTCGCAAGCTCTCCTACATTCTTGTCACCGTTTTTCTCAAGTGCCTTGCGGATCATAGTGTTTTTATACACCCTGTATTCCACACCGGCCTTGAAGCACAGTCTACGGAAAGCATTGATTTGCTCAACCGTAAGGCCTGAAGCGTCGGTCACATAGTAGTGATTGTGCTGAGAGAACTTCTCAGACAACTCATCGATGATTTGCGCTTTTTCTTCCCGGGTCATTTGTTTAAAAATTACAGACCAGCAATACTACTCTTATCGATCCGAATACCGGGGCTCATCGTAGACGAAATGGTAATACTTTGAACGTATGTACCCTTCGCCGATGCCGGCTTCAGTTTAGCAACCATACTGATAAGTTCAGTCGCATTGTCTTTGATCTTGTCTGCGCTGAAGGAAGCCTTACCAATACTAGCATGGATAATTCCTTGTTTGTCAATTTTGAAGTCAACCTTACCCGCCTTCACTTCTTTCACTGCTTTACCAACTTCAAGGGTAACGGTACCTGACTTCGGGTTAGGCATGAGTCCACGTGGACCGAGTACCTTACCGAGTTTACCAACTTTGGCCATTACGGTAGGAGTACAGATGATCACGTCGATATCTGTCCAACCGCCTTCGATCTTTGTTACAAATTCATCGAGGCCAACATATTCTGCACCGGCGTCTTTTGCATCCTGAACTTTGTCGGGAGTGCAGAGCACCAATACGCGAACGACTTTACCAAGACCATGGGGAAGAGAAACGATTCCTCTTACCATCTGATCGGATTTCTTCGGGTCGACACCAAGACGGATGTCGAGGTCAACTGAAGCATCAAATTTTGTGAAGCTCAGATCTTTCAAAAGCGCTGAGGCATCTGCGAGAGAGTACTCTTTCTCGAAGTTGTACTTTGCCAAAACTGCTTTTCTGTTTTTAGATACTCTAGGCATAACCTTAATGTTCAATGTTCAACGTGCAATGTTATTTGTCCCAAGGTGCTTTGCCGCTCACGGTAACTCCCATGCTGCGTGCTGTTCCGGCAACCATTTTCATTGCAGACTCTATTTTGAAGGCGTTCAGATCGGGCATTTTGGTCTCGGCGATCTTTTTGATCTGATCCCAGGAGATAGAACCAACTTTTGCACGGTTGGGTTCTTTTGAGCCCTTCTGGATCTTGATCGATTCCATGATCAACACCGCTGCAGGAGGGGTTTTGATCACGAAGTCGAACGACTTGTCATTATATATAGTGATGAGTACGGGTAGCACCTGGCCGGGCTTATCCTGGGTTCTGGCATTGAACTGCTTGCAGAAGTCCATGATGTTCAAACCTTTTGAACCGAGTGCGGGACCGATTGGAGGTGCAGGATTCGCTGCGCCGCCTTTTACTTGTAGCTTAAGATAGCCTGTAACAACTTTCGCCATAAATTATTCTAGTTTCTCTACCTGCATATAAGAGAGCTCCACCGGTGTGTTACGACCGAAGATCTTCACCATTACATTCAGTTTCTTTTTGTCTTCAAATATCTCTTCAACAGCGCCTGTGAAGCCACTGAAAGGACCATCCATTACTTTCACGGATTCTCCTTTAATGAAAGGCTTCTCGAGCTTCTCTTCGAACTGGTCGATCTCGTCGACTTTTCCGAGGATACGATTTACTTCCGACTGGCGCAGGGCTACCGGTTCTTTGGAAGAAGCCGTTGAGCCGTTGTTGCCGAGGAAGCCGATCACACCGGGAATATTGTTCACTGTATGGTAGGCCTCACCGTTTGTGAGGTCTGCTGAGATGAGGACATAGCCTGGAAAGAAGTTTCTTTCTCTCACGCGCTTTTTGCCGTTCCTCATTTCATATACTTTCTCCGAAGGAATGAGCACCTGTGGAATAAACTCAGTGAGCTTAGACCTTTCGATCTCAGTTTCCAGGTAGGATTTCACCTTTTTTTCCTGGCCGCTGATCACACGTAGCACATACCATTTCAGTTCGCCCATCGCTGCAGCTTAAAAGTTTCTATAATACCACTGCACCATCTCTTTAAAGGAGATGTCGATCAGGCCAATAACAACTGCAAAGATCAGGGACGCCACAAGCACGAGGATTGCACTGCTCTGAAGCTCGCTGAACTTCGGCCAGGTCACCTTAGTGCGGATCTCATCGATCGAGTCCATGATATAGTCTTTAACCTTGTTCATTCTGATCCTATCCTTTTATTCTCTTTTCTCTGCCCTCCTTCGCCAAGGCTATGGAGGGCGCTGCACGGGTGGAGAGACTCGAACTCCCAGCCAACGGTTTTGGAGACCGCTACTCTACCGATTGAGCTACACCCGTAAATTTTTTCGGTACTGGCCCTTTTAAGCCCTCTCCACACCCCTCAACTCAAAAGGACTGCAAAGGTAGGAGAAAAGGGTGGAAAACAAAAGGGATTCCCTGAATTTTCAAGGAATCCCTAAGATTCGGAACAAAAATCCGCTTAGTCTAAGATTTCAGTTACCTGGCCAGAACCAACGGTGCGGCCACCTTCGCGGATAGCGAAACGGAGACCTTTCTCCATCGCGATCTTGTTGATCAATTCAACTTCGATCGAGATGTTATCACCAGGCATAACCATTTCCACGCCTGCAGGGAGTTTACACTCGCCAGTAACGTCTGTAGTACGGAAATAGAACTGGGGACGGTACTTGTTGAAGAAAGGAGTGTGACGACCACCTTCTTCTTTCGAAAGCACGTACACCTCAGCCTTGAATTTCGCGTGAGGAGTTACTGAATTAGGCTTACAGATAACCATACCACGGCAGATCTGCTCTTTTTCAATACCACGGAGGAGGAGACCAACGTTGTCGCCAGCTTCACCCCTATCGAGGATTTTACGGAACATTTCTACACCAGTGATGGTAGAAGTAAGGTTCTCAGCACCCATACCAAGGATCTGAACAGGGTCGCCAGTCTTGATAATACCCACGTTCGATACGGCCGGTAGCAACAGTACCGCGACCAGTGATCGAGAACACGTCCTTCCCACAGGCATGAGGAAGTCTTTATCGATAGCGCGAACAGGAAGCGGGATGTAATCATCCACAGCCTTCATCAGTTCTTCGATCTTTTCAACCCACTTTGGTTCGCCATTCAATCCACCGAGGGCAGAGCCACGGATAAACCGGCATAGTGTCGCCAGGGAATTGATAGGATGTGAGAAGTTCGCGAACTTCCATCTCCACGAGGTCGAGGAGTTCTGGATCGTCAACGAGATCGACTTTATTCATGAATACAACGAGAGCAGGTACACCTACCTGACGAGCAAGAAGGATGTGCTCACGAGTTTGGGGCATCGGACCATCGGTAGCAGCAACCACAAGGATAGCGCCGTCCATCTGGGGCAGCACCAGTAACCATGTTCTTAACATAGTCGGCGTGACCAGGGCAATCTACGTGTGCGTAGTGGCGTTTCTCCGTAGAATATTCTACGTGTGATGTGTTGATGGTGATACCACGCTCCTTTTCTTCGGGAGCGTTGTCAATTGAAGCGAAGTCACGCACTGCGGCGAGACCCTTCTTTGACAGAACTTGAGTAATTGCAGCAGTTAACGTGGTCTTTCCGTGGTCGACGTGACCGATGGTACCAACGTTAACGTGAGGGTTTCGAACGATCGAATGTTTCCTTAGCCATGTTTGAAAATCCCAGTTAAAAGTTAAAGTGTATAAAGTGTATTAATTAGTAATAAGTTCCCAGTTTCTTACACCCTAAAACATTTTAAGCCTTTCGGATAGGTATTTTTGATAGTTGGTTCTTGCATTAGTGATGGTCGCTACGCATCTGCAAAAAACTTTCTACCACAACATTTAAAAGAACGTCCCTTATGAGCCGTTGATGAGGATTGAACTCACGACCTCCTCCTTACCAAGGAGGTGCTCTACCACTGAGCTACAACGGCCAATGGATCTGACCTCCTTCGTTAAAACTCCGGAGGACAAGAGCGGGGAAACGAGGTTCGAACTCGCGACCTATAGCTTGGAAGGCTATCGCTCTACCAACTGAGCTACTCCCGCCTACGCTTCGCTACGGCGGCTACAACCCGCTTCACGAAGTAATTTGTTTGACCTTCGCCAGGGCTACGGTCAACGCAGTTCGCCTTCGTTGAAACTCCGGCGAGCGCTGTGGGGGAGAACAGGATTCGAACCTGTGAAGACATAAGTCAACAGATTTACAGTCTGTCCTCGTTGGCCGCTTGAGTATATCTCCCCGACGACTTCTTATCTAAAAAAAAGAACGCCTAACCGTTCCGGTTTCGCAACCGTTCCAAAATTAGGGGAGTGCAAAATTAGACGCTTTTTCTTTCTAGGCAAATAGCTGTTGCGGAAACGAAGATTTTTGGCCTTTGCGTTGCCCGTAAACCTATTGTACACCTACATCTTTTCAAAAATTGACGGGGAATGCTTAAGATAGCAGCCGCTAGTTTCTGGAAGATGATAATTGTGAAGATTCAAAGGGTTGTTGGGATGGCCATGTTGATGTTCCTAGTTTCACAATGCGCGGTGAAATACCGGCCCATTGAACCCGAGAAAGTCGAATACGACCAGGTTTTTGAAAACGATGAGATCAAGCTCTCCTATCGTTACGATGTGCTCAACTACCGGGGCAACCCCAAGCTGGCGAAATTTGAAAGAAGAACCGGTCTCAGGGTTGTTGCCGCCGCATTCACCAATAAGTCAACACGGACATTCAACATCGATCGTGACATAGATATTTTCACCGACGAAGAGGACCCGTATTACCTTGACGGGATCACGGCTGCGAAGCGCCTCCAGCAACACACAAGAGTATACCTGTTTTATTCCCTCCTCCTCTACGCCAAGTTCGACTGCGATGGCCGTGGACTCAACTGCGTTCCGACCTACGTAATACCAGCCGGAGTTCCGTTAACGGTTTACAACATGATGAAGGCAAAGAAAGCCAACAGGGACATGAGCAAAGAGTTCGAAAAGTACAGCGTCTTCACTCGCAACATAGAACCGGGACAAACCGTATACGCGATCCTTTGATTTTGAATTCGAAGGGAAGGAAACCCTGCCGCTCCAGATCTCTGTGAGAGAGAACAGCAAGCTCTGATGAAGCAGACGAAACGTAGCTTCGTCGCTACATAATAACAATCTCTTTAATTACATCTTTCCCAAACTCTTTTTCGAAGAGAGCGATGATCTGGGATTTGTGATAGTTGAGATCGTTTTTCATCGCGGGCGAATCGAGTTCAACAAAAAGCACCTTATCCCTGACGGAAACTTTTTTTGGTCCGCCTGGCAATCGGCTTACCAACCAGTCTTTCCCAAGAGCTCACGAGCGTTGTCTCGTCAAATTTTGATTTGATCTGATATGAACGAAGCAAAGCCTGAATTGCCTCACCGATATGTTGGTGTATTTCGTTTCGCCATCGCTCAAAGTCTTGACAAGGTACCGCTTTCCACTAAGAAACGTTCTGCACGTATGCCAGCCTCATGCAATAGTTCCTGGCTTCGGTCCGGGCGTGCATCGGTTATAAAAAGTTGTCCAAATGTTCCACTTCCAACAAGTTCTATCAGGCGAGCAATCCGATCGTCGTCGAGCTTATCAAAGATATCGTCAAGCAAAAGGATAGGCTTGAACTTCTTATGTGCTGTGAGCACGTCAAATTCCGCGAGCTTCAGTCCAATTAAAAAAGATTTTTGTTGTCCCTGCGATCCGTGACGCTTGAGCTCGAAGCCATCGAGTGTAAAAATGAAGTCGTCGCGATGGATGCCCATCGTTGTGCGCTGAAGGATGATATCGCGATTGAGATTTTTTCGAGAGCGCATCGGCCAACGTGTCTTCGTCGGTGCCTGAACGATAGGTGATGGCTACTGTCTCCGAAGCGCTTCCGGAGAGAAATGTATAGTGTCGTTGAAAGTAAGGTGAAAATTTCGACAGGAATTCCTGTCGGGTCTTTGCAATAAAGTCACCGCATGGTATCAATTGCCATATCGCAGCTTTCCAACAGGTCGTGATCGACGGATCCTTTTTCGGCAAATCGTTTCAGCAGGGAATTTCTCATTTTTCAAATGACCTGTGTAGGAGATCAGTCGTTCGAGGTATTCGCGGTTCACTTGCGAGATCATGCTGTCGATAAATCTTCTTCGCACTTCGCCTCCATCCCATATCAACTCAATGTCCGTTGGGCGCGATCATCACGGCTGGATATTTTCCGATGTGCTCCGAGAGACGAGTGTAGTCGTTGCCGTTTTCTTTCATGATCTTTTTCTGCCCGACCTGGTAAGAGCAGAGCACGTCCTGATCGCCTTCGAAGGTCCCTTTGATGGAAAAGAAATTTTGACCCGTCTTTATGTTCTGGGTGTCGGTGGCGAGAAGAGAGCTTTTCGTGAACGACAAATAATAGATCGCGTCGAGAAGGTTGGTTTTTGCCGCTGCCGTTCTTCCCCAGGAGGCAATGAACCTGCCCTTCGAACGAGACTGAGACCTGTTCGTAATTTCTAAAGTTAAGCAGACTGATCTTCCGGAGCTCCAATGCCCAAAACTAACAGATAACTCCGTTTGGAAATTCCTTACTATTCCGCCTATTTTCGCGTCCTAATTAACATTTGTATGGCAACAGCAACCCAGGCGAAAGGAAAAAAGAGAAGACGGCATTTCCGAAGGAGACGTATATGTTTTGGTACGAAAGCATGCAGTTGATGCGGAAATTCGAGGAAAAATGCGGTCAACTCTACGGTATGCAGAAGATCAGGGGCTTTTGCCACCTCTACATCGGGCAGGAAGCCTGTGCTGCCGGGGCAAGTTACGGCGCTCACGAAAGACGATAAGTGGATTACCGCTTATCGCGACCACGCACATCCACTGGCATTGGGTACGAGTCCGAATGCGGGTGATGGCGGAACTTTACGGCAAAGAAACCGGCAGCTCGAAGGGCAATGGTGGTTCGATGCACATCTTCGATAAGGAAAAGAACTTCTTCGGCGGACACGGTATCGTTGGTGCCCAGATCCCCTCTCGGCGCTGGCATCGGCTTCGCAGAAAAATACAACAAGACCAAGAATCTTTGCATCTGCTACTTCGGCGACGGAGCCGTGCGCCAGGGTGCATTCCACGAGGCGTTGAACCTTGCGATGCTCTGGAAACTTCCCGTGATTTTCGTGGTTGAAAACAATGGTTACGCGATGGGTACATCAGTAAAACGTACTTCCAACGTAACTGACCTCCACACGCTTGCCGATGCATACGACATGCCTTCGGAGCCTGTTGACGGAATGGATCCCGAAGCTGTTCACGATGCTACGGCCAGGGCGGCAGAGCGCGCACGCAATGGCGAAGGCCCGACCTTCCTCGAGTTTAGGACCTATCGTTATAAAGGCCACTCAATGTCGGATCCCCAGAAATATCGGTCGAAAGACGAGGTTGAGGAATACAAGCAGCGCGACCCGATTGAAGTGGTCCGCAAGAAGATCCTCGACAAGAAATTTGCTACGGAAGCGGAGCTTGATGCGATCGATCAAAAAGTGGTAGGGCAGGTAGAAGAAAGCGTAAAATTCGCGGAAGAATCGAAATATCCGGACCCTTCCGACGCACTGAAATACGTCTACGTGCAGGAAGACTATCCGTTCATCACAGATTAGGTGAATTAAACACAAATTTTTTAGTTTTGCACCCCCGAACTAACGAAACGTAGTTCGGGGTTTTTAATTATTCCCCTAATGGCTAAAAAAGAAACTAAGACTGCGGTCGAAAACCCTGAAGTTGTAGCACAAAAGCTGATGACAGCTGAAGACTGGATGGAGAGAAATCCGAAAGTCATTATCGGACTGGTAGTAGTACTGGTTATAGCGGCTGGTGGATTCTTTGGATACCGCTGGTGGATCGACAAGCAGGATAAAGTTGCGCAGGAAGAGATGTTCCAGGCTGTTCGTTATTTCGAAGCAGATAGTCTTGACCTGGCGATGAAGGGCACCGCTAACGTGTCGGGTTTCGAGACGATCATTAACGAGTACGGCATGACAGCTGCGGGCAACCTGGCTAACTACTACGCCGGTGTGATCTGCCTGAAGCAGGGAAAATTTGCTCTCGCTGAATACTACCTGAAGGATTTCAAGTCGCATGACCTGCTTGTTCAGGCGCGTGCTTACAGCCTGCTCGGGCGATGCGTACATGGAACAGAATAAGCTCGAAGATGCCGTTGGTGCGTATCGTGAAGCATCGAACTATAAGCCGAATAAATATTTTACTCCTGCGTATCTTTTGAAAGAAGCGCTCGCTTACGAGAAGCTCAATCAAAACGACAAGGCCATCGCGGGCATACGAACGCATCATCAAGGAATTCTGGGATTCACAGGAAGTGCTAACTGCGAAGAAGTTGAAGGCGAGGTTGGAGACAGCTTCGTAAGCATGGCAGGCACCCTTAAATCAGTCACCGGCAATCGAAGCTTAAGCTCAACAAGAAACAATTCGCTATCGTCGTAGCCGAGTGGAACGAAGAGATCACCGAAGCGATGTACGAAGGCGCTTACAATGGTTTGATCGAGCTCGGTGCCGATAAGAAAAACATCCAACGCATTAATGTTCCCGGCACATTCGAGCTCACACTCGGTGCCCTAAGAGCCGCAGGGAAAAAACATATCGACGCCGTTATTTGTATCGGCTGCGTGATCCAGGGAGAAACGCCTCACTTCGATTATATCTGCCAGGCAGTGGCTTATGGAATCACGGAAGTAAATATTAAGACCGGAAAGCCCGTGATATTTGGTGTGCTCACGACACTGAATAAGAAACAAGCTCTCGAAAGAGCCGGCGGGAAGTATGGAAATAAAGGTGAAGAAGCGGCGATAACTGCCGTGAAAATGTTAGAGGTCTAAATTTTAAAAAAGATCTTTTTTCTTGTACAGCCAGTAACACATCCCCCACTCCAGTGCAAAGAGAACCAACGGAGTAATAATTGGAGTATTGAGCGTTAACGCACCGATGTATCCGTTGAACCACCTCGAAGCAACAATCTCGATGAACAGGTAGATGAACAGCGAGTTCATTCCTACTACGAGAAAGAACGTGAGGTATTTCCTGTGGTCTTTGATATCGATCCACCAATAAGATATCACCAAAGCAAAGAACACCCACCCTGCCGACGCCAGCACGAATGATGTTGTCGCTATCCTTTTGATGATCGGAGTTATCGATGTGATGTCGAGCAGGTAGCCGGCGATCAAACCAACTATTCCTGCAATGACGAGAGTGTTCATTTTCTCGGGACGCGTCTTGTTGCTGAGTAAAAGCTGACCTGCCATCATTCCCCAGATCGTATGACATGCCGTAGGAATACAGTTGATAGCAACCCATCCGCCGTCGTTGATCTTATTCATCAAGAGCAGATCTACGTAGTTGCCGAAGTTATGCTGATCTGTGAATGCCTGGTCGAAGCCTGGTACATTCGTAAACCGAAATAATATCTCCGTGAGGATCAACAAACCAACGCTGAAACCAATCTGCGCCGCGGGCGACCAACGATAGATCAGGAACGCGACAAGTGTTGTGAACGACAATTGTGTCAATACATCCCACAGCTCGAACGACAGCCCGTCTTTCCTAACGGCGGTAATCCAGCACACCCCAGAAGAACAGCCAACCCGAACGCTTCAGCGTCTTGAGAAACTGTTGCCACCAGGTCTTTCCTTCCAGTCGCTGACGCTGTAGTGAATACGCCAATGCAGTTCCAGCCATGAACATGAACGCAGGCTGAATGAGATCCCAGAAACGAAGTCCGTTCCATGGATGATGTTCTAACTGGATGAAGAATGAATGAGCAGCGCTTCCGTCCGACATCTCGATGAGATGCCAATAGAGACCGGTGCTCTCAAGCACCAGGAAGATCATGATAAGGCCCCGAAGAAAATCGAGGGAGAGTAATCGGGAGTGTTCCGCAGGGTTAGTCAGCACACTCCCAATTTAATCAATTACATATTCTTCACAATCTCGTTACCAAACTCAGAGCATTTCAAAAGTGTAGCTCCTTCCATGAGTCGGTGGAAATCGTAAGTAACTTTCTTCGATGCTATGGTTGCTTCGAGACCTTTGTAGATGAGGTTCGCCGCTTCGAGCCAACCCATGTACTCAAGCATCATCACACCTGAAAGAATTACGGAGCCGGGATTCACCTTGTCCTGGCCAGCATACTTCGGTGCAGTTCCGTGTGTTGCTTCGAAGATCGCGTAACCTGTTACGTAGTTGATGTTACCGCCGGGTGCGATACCAATACCACCAACGATTGCCGCGAGAGCATCGGAGACGTAATCACCGTTAAGGTTAAGTGTAGCCACAACAGAATATTCATCAGGACGGAGAAGGATCTGTTGAAGGAATGCATCGGCGATCGAATCTTTGATAACGATCTTATGACCGTTCTTTTCGATCACTTGCCATGGTCCGCCATCGAGATCTTTTGCGCCGAACTCATTCTTCGCGAGAGCATAACCCCAATCGCGGAAGCCACCTTCAGTGAACTTCATGATGTTGCCTTTGTGCACGAGCGTAACGCTAGGCTTTTTGTTGTCGACGGCATACTGTAGCGCTGCGCGCACAAGACGTTCAGTACCTTCTTTCGACACGGGCTTAATACCGATGCCTGATGTTTCTGGGAACCTGATCTTCTTGTATTGCTTCGGGAATGCTTCTTTAAACAATGAGAGGAATTTCTTGCCGTCTTCGGTTCCTTCCTGGAATTCGATGCCGGCGTAAATGTCTTCGGTGTTTTCGCGGAAGATCACCATATCGGTCTTCTGAGGATCTTTAACCGGAGAAGGAACGCCTTTGAACCAACGAACGGGACGAAGACATGTGTAGAGGTCGAGGTCCTGGCGAAGGGCCACATTGAGCGAACGGATACCGCCACCTACTGGTGTGGTCAAGGGTCCTTTTATGCCTACGAGGTATCTCTTTGAAGGCCGTCAGTGTTTCTTCGGGCATCCATGAACCTGTCTTATTGAATGCTTTCTCGCCAGCCAGTACTTCTTTCCATACAATGTTCTTCTTTCCACCATAAGCCTTTTTCACGGCTGCGTCGAAAACCACCTGTGCAGCCGGCCAGATGTCGATACCGGTGCCATCGCCTATAATGAAAGGGATTGTAGGACTATCCGGAACGTTGAGTTTTCCGTTACTGATGCTGATCTTTTGTTCGCTCATTGCTTTTTTGACTTTTGTGGGGGGCGAAAATTAGGACAAATTTGGTATTATGAAATCATTTGGTACTCTTATTATCTGGGCTGGCTGCTTTATCATTCCAAGCCCCAAGCCCCCAACCTTCGCGCTACCGCTTCGGTTGGCGCTGAGGATATATGCCTTTCTGAAGAAGAAAAGAAGCTTTACGATCTCATCATGCAGTATCGAAAGAGCAAGAAGCTCAAGCCGATACCAATTTCCGCCGGGTTAACGAAGACCGCCCAGGCTCACGTTCACGACCTGGCCGACAACTACGTTTACGACCCCGAGAACAACCAGTGTAATCCGCACAGTTGGTCGGACAAAGGAACCTGGACGTCTTGCTGCTATACCCCCGACCACAAGGAAGCACCGTGTATGTGGAATAAGCCGAAAGAGATTGCCGGGTTTAGCGGTTACGGTTACGAAATAGCCTACTGGAGCTCAGCGGGCGCCACCGCACAGGAAGGTCTCGACGGCTGGAAGAAAAGTCCTGGTCATAATCCTTTGCTGATCAACCTCGGGCAGTGGCAGAAGATCGAGTGGAAGGCGATAGGGATCGGGTTCTATAAAGAGTATGGTGTTGTTTGGTTCAGCGATGTCGCTGATGAAGAGACTGCTAAAGTCTGTAAGTAATCAGTACTTCTCTTCTTCGTTAGGAAACGACTTCTTCTTCACATCATCCACGTATTTGTTAACCGCACCCGTTATCACAGAATTCAGATCTGCATAACGGCGTAAGAATCGTGGCTTGAATTCCTGTGTGATGCCAAGCATGTCCTGCATGACAAGCACTTGTCCATCGACTTCTGCTCCTGCGCCAATTCCAATAACTGGTATCTGGAGCTTCGAAGTAACTTTTGCAGCCAACGACGCCGGAATTTTTTCGAGAACGAGACCGAAGCATCCGCACTCCTGTAGCAACAAAGCATCTTCCATCAACTTACCGGCTTCGGCTTCTTCGCGTGCACGAACAGTGTAAGTACCAAACTTGTAGATCGACTGCGGTGTGAGTCCAAGATGGCCCATCACGGGAACACCGGCGCTGAGGATTCGAAGCACTGAATCTTTCACTTCACTGCCACCTTCGATCTTCACGGCATGAGCGCCTGATTCTTTCATGATACGTATCGATGAACGAAGGCCTTCGCCCGAACTGCCCTGGTAATAACCGAATGGAATATCGACAACGACTAATGCACGTTTCACTGCCTTCACAACAGACGTTGCGTGATAGATCATCTGGTCGAGCGTAATGGGCAGCGTGGTTTCGTTACCAGCCATGACATTCGAAGCGGAGTCGCCAACGAGGATGACATCGATACCTGCACCGTCGATGATACGGGCCATACTGTAATCGTAGGCGGTAAGCATGGCGATCTTCTCGCCACGGTTCTTCATTTCCTGGAGTTGGTGGGTGGTGATCTTTTTGACTTCGGATTTTTTTGCTGTAGACATTTTCTTAATGTAAATAAACAGCTGACGATTTTCCCAGTATCACTTCGATGTGCTCTGTCAATGTTGTTGAAAGGCCATAGCCAGTGTAGGTCGGTTGGATCGGAAAGGTTGAATGACTTCTGTTGATCAGCACGGCCACTTCAATCTTCTTCACCTCGATACCGAGAAAGGGTTTCATTGCATAAGCCAACGTCTTGCCGGTGTTAAGAACATCATCGACAACAATAACACATCTTTTTTTGAAAGACGATGGTTCGGCATCGAGTACGATGTCGCTTTGAAGAGGAGCCGACTTGTCGATGCTGACCTTAACGACTTTCCCTTTAATAGAAGATATCTCTTCGAGTTGTTTGGCTAATAATGTTGCAAGTGTATAGCCTTGTCCTTCGATGCCGGCAAACACAACTTCTTTTTCCTGGAAGTTGTGTTCATAAACTTCGAATGCCATTCGCTTGATCTTCTGGCCAACCTGTTGCCCTGTAAGTATCAGGTTCTTTTCCATCACAACGGCAGTGGAACTACTTTGCTGTCCTTAAAGGTAGAAAGTATCACCATTGTTTGCATGTTGTCGACAACCTCGATGTTTGAAACTTTCTCGAGCATGAGGTTTTGATATGCAGGTATGTCGGTGCAAACGATCTTGAGAATGAAGTCGGCCTGACCGGTGAGGTGATGACATTCAATAACCTCATCGATCTTCCGGATGACCTTCATGAATTTCTCGATGTTGTCCTTGTTGTGTCCCTTCAATGAAACCATCACGAAGGTGCTGACTCCCATGCCCACGGCGGCGGTGTCGATCACGGCGTGGTAGCTTTTGATCACTCCCGCAGTTTCGAGCTTCTTCACGCGCTCCAAAGTTGGCGCCGGGGAGAGACCGATCTCCTGGGCAAGCTGGGCGTTTGTGATGTTGGAGTTTGTCTGAAGGATCTCGAGTATCTTCTTGTCGATAGAATCTAATTTCACTTTTGTCATTCCAAACAGAATAAAATTTGGTGTGAATATAGAAAAAAGTTGTGGGTTATGAGTTGTGAGTTGTGGGTGCCTATCGGACGATTAAAAGGCGACTGGAAGACTTTGCTTCTCCGGAGGTAATTATGACAACATAAACTCCAGGAGACAGGTTTTGAGTATCTGCTGAAAGACGGGAAAGACCTTTACTTACACTGAATGTTTTGTCGTAGGCAATGCCCCCTGACATATTATATATTCTAACCCGTACTTCATCCGGGGAGGCATGAACGGTTTCCACATTGATGTAAGAGTCGGCAGGGTTTGGGCCCACATTAAAGATCATGGCATCGCCCGAAAGGGTTGCGCAAGCTTTGTTGTTATTATCGTTGGTGTCTTCGTTCAACTCTGCACAAACGAACGCAGTTTGGCCTGGTTGGTTGAATGATGTTGCGAGAGTGTAGGTCTTCACTTCTCCGACACTAAGATTCGACTGAATTGTCTCACTCAAAACGATCCCACCTCCTACTTGATAATTCACAACAAAAGATGTGATGCGATAATTACTATTGTTGCGCACTTGCACATATCCCTGGTAAGACCCGCTTCCGGCAGACTGCAACAAGAAATCTTCCAGCGCCAGCTCGATCACAGGTGTTATTACTTTCACAACTTTAGTCTCGGTCTTACTACATCCTTCGGAGCTCGTTGCTATCAACGACACATCGTAATCACCCAGCGAGGCAAAAGTATGTTCCAAAGAAACAGAAGTCGATGGCGAGCTGCCGTCGCTGATCGACCAAACATACGATGCAGCACCACTCGACGCATTCGTTAACACGACATGCAACGGCGCCGGACCACTTTCGTCCGACATTGCAAACGCCGCAATAGGTGACGTCTTGATCACTATCGTTTTTGTTGTTGAATAAGTACAACCCGACTGACCTTGTATGGTGAGCTGAACGGGATAACTGCCATTGTTATCGAAAGCATGAGTGGTTTGTTGTCCAGTTCCAGTGTCGGTGCTGTTGAATGTCCATGAATGTTGAGCAATGGGATCGGTTGGATTGGTAGTAACGTCGCTGAAAACAGCTTCCTGCCCGGAGCATGGATTCGCTACCTGGAAGTCGACCGTTGGAACGACAGGAACAACAGCCGGACGAGTGAGTGAGGCCGTGCAATTATTTTGACCTGTGACGATCAACTGCACATTGTAGTTTCCCGGTGTCGCGAAGGTATGCGCGGGATTCTGAACATTGTACAACGCACTTCCAACTTTCCACTGCCACGAAACTACTCCGCCCGTCGATATATCTGTGAAGTGAGCAACCTTGTTTACACACGTTGGATCGAAATTGAACAACGCCGTGGGCGATTGAGTGATCATAACTTGCTGATCGACAAAGTTGGAACACCCCCGATCCGTCGTAGCGGTAAGTCTCACACCATATTGACCGGCGTTCGTGTAAGTGTGCACCGGCTCTTTTCCTGTGCCTGACCCTGTATCACCAAAATTCCAGTTCCATGATTGAACATTGCTGTCGGTCATCGATGGTGTAACATCGTGAAACTGTGAAGGCGTTCCGGAACATGAGAATGGAGGAAGGTCTAGAGAGAACGCGGGCAAGGGCGTCGAATAGATCTTCAAAGGTTTTGCAATGGTTGTGACGCAACCATTGGTACCGTTGACGTTCAGCACAGTGTTGTAGTTGCCGATAGTATTGTAAGTTGTTGATGCATCCGTGCTGCTGCTTGCCTGGCCATTGCCAAAATCCCACGAGTAAGAATCGATAGCGCCGGAGGAGTGATTGGTGAATGTGATGCTGGTTTTTTGGCATTGACCGCCAATCGTAAATGCACCGAGAGGCCCGGGAAGAAGTCCGACGATGTTTTTCGATTTTTCATCTGAACAACCTGGTATCGCTGCAACCAGCTTGATCGTCTTGTCATTGACATCGCTGAAAGTAAATGCGAGGTCGCGTTGAGTACCCTGTTGTGCTCCATCAACAAACCATTGGTATGCCAGGTGTCCATCATAGACATCAGTTACAAGATTGTTGAACGTAAAGAGATTGTTGGTGCACACTTGTACGGATGGCAACTGAAAGTCGGCAACGGGTGGCGTGTAGATCTTCAATTGATGAATGGCGGTATTCGAGCAACCGGTTGATGAAGCCGTTGCAGTCACTGAAACATCGTACATACCGGCAGTAAATTGATGGGCTGGGTCTGAAGCCATCGACGATGTCATGTCGTCAAAGTCCCAGTTGTATGAAGTAACGTTGCCAGAAGTATTTTGTGAGTCGAAGTTAACATCGTGGCCGGCACAAACATTCGTAGACATAAATTCGATGTCGGGCGAAGTAGATGATGACACGGCAACAGAATGTGATACCGATGAGTGAAGGCCTGTCGCATTGGTTACATCCAGTGCAATACTGAAGTTTCCTGAAGCTGACGTTGTGATAGTTGGATTGCTTGCCACAGACCACGTCGCAGACGATAAGCACGATTGGGGAAATGTTATGCGATACATGTTAGGCCCGGTGTTATCGGCCGACACAACGAGCCAGTCGCTTTTCACCTTATGCATGGCGAAGCCGAATATAGCCGGCCCCACCCGGTGGATAGCCGAAGTTCTTCAGCTCGTCGGTGCTCGTTGGATTTCCTGCGAGGCTGGAACCGAATGGCAACCTGAAGATGCTGTTCGTTGAATTCTGCGATTGAACGAAGATCATGAAAGTATCATTGTCTTTTACAACGGCAACGTTCCCAGCACCCGGAACGCCATACTGTGTAATGGTTGGTGTTGGATCCGACAGGTCATCGAAGGCGATCTTGTTTACGCTAGCAGTAATAATAGACGATGAAATCGCATACCACTTATCGCAATCTTTAATGAACGAAAGGCCCGAACTGATAACAGTGAAAGGGACAGTGAATGTGTCTATCGTTGTTGACGAAGATGGCTCCGTGTATGAAGAACTGAATTTGATCCGAACGATCTTTTCGTTACCTCCATTGGCGACAAAAAGATATTTATCATTCCCTTCCTGAACGGCAACGGCGTCGATCGACGAGTTCAGCGGATCGCCCGTGTAAAATGTTTCCACCGATGATGGAGTGCTGTTTACCGACGTCCCGAAGTTGACACGATAGATAGCGTTGTCGTCGATAATAAATCCGATAAAGTTGCTGCCCTCCTTTACGATCTCGATCACATGCCATGTACTCGAATTCTTCCCGAGGCCACCGAGATCGAAGAGCAAGGGAGGATCATTCACATTCGTACCAAAATCGAGACGATATAATTTGGCCGAAGCACGGCTCAGGAAGAAGCCGTAATAGTCGCCGCCATCTTCAACGAGTTCCATTTTAAAACCATAGCCTCCGAAATTATTATTGAGGACAGTGGCGGTTGGTGTACCAGCAAGCTCGCCGGGACAAAGATCCCACTCATAAGAATTGTATGTGTTGTCGGCCGATAGTGAGATTCGCTGTCCCTTGCATGCCGTCGATGGCAGGGTGAAATCGGGCGCAAAGCATTGGGCGATGACGGATGAAGTCGCTAGCAGGAAAAGCAGCGACGTCAGTTTAAAACCATTCAGCATCCGGATCACGCAATCTTTTAGTTACTCAGGCGGTGCAAAGGTAACCATGTAAACGTTTCGGAGCACCAGTGATGTGTTGGCGGGCCCAAATCTTTCGCGGACTATTCGTTCGCCATTAACACCCATCGATTCTCTCAGCCGAGAGTCGCTCATCAGTTTCTCTAACGCGCCTGTCATTGCGGCAACATCGCCGACCGGCACCAGGATACCGGATACACCATCGTCGACAATCTCCGCCGGACCACCCGATGCTGTTGCGACAGCACAACATCCGTAGTATTGTGCTTCGAGACACGTCATTGAAAAAGATTCGGAGGATGAAAAGTTTGCGAGATGTCGGTACGCTTGTACTCAACAGCAACATTATTGACAAAGTCACTCCACTCTACGTGTGAGTTGACACCCAGGTCGACAGCCATCGACTTGAGTTGTTCGCGGTATTGACGATTCTTCTCGAGTCCCATGTCGCTGCCGATGATCCTTAGTTTCCACGAAGGAAATTTTTCGTGCACCCTGGCGAATGCCTTTATTGCAAAGTCGTGACCCTTGCCGGGAATAATGTTGGCCATGTAAAGAATAATGTCGCCGGCACGATTGGGTTTCGTTTCGTCGGATGACGAGATCAGCATGCGATCGTAAACGCGAATAACTTTTGGAATAGCTGGAAGCTGATCCTTAAGAACATCGGACACAGCAATGAGGTTGCCCGCTGCATGGAGTTGTCGGTTCACCCAATACTTATATAGCCATGGTGGAAATCCACCGGGGAGAAAGCGAACGTGACAGATGTATTTAAATTCTACTCTGAAAAATTTAAGCAGGGGACCGATGAGGTTGTAGAGATCGTTGCTGTGAACGATGTCGATCCTTTCTAGTTTGATGATCCGCTTTACGCGAAAGGCATTGATGAAGAGAATTGGGATGTAAAAAATAGTCCGCCATGTTTTTGCAATCTCCTGCATCGGCAGCTCCATGATACGAACGGACGAACGCAATTGGACCCATGGTATGGCGGCGCTCTTCGAGGGGAGGATGAAAATGAATTCAAAATCGTTGCGGAGATCTTCCGTCATGGCGAAGATAGACTTCAATGCGCCCGTAACCTGGCGGCTGTTCTCGATTATCAATATGCGAGGCCGGGTGTTCAAGGAAGAATGCTTTTTACAACCGAGATTGTTCCTTGCGCTGCATACTCATCGGAAAATACCTTTGCATTTTCGGTGGCCATCTTACGATAGCGATGAAGTGCATCGGAATCGTTGATGATGTTTCGAAGCACGGTTGCCCAATGATCGATGGAAGATGGATTGTCTTCATGCACTAATGGCATCAACACGCCGGCCGGTACGAAGTCGAGAATTTCTTTCGGACCCGTGGGGCAATCAGCGGCAACTACTGGCAATCCACAAGCAATGGCTTCACATAACGATAACGGGAATCCCTCCCATAAGGAAACAAGTACATACAATGACGAATGCCGAAGCCATGCGAACGGATTTCTCTGGAGACCAACAAAAGAGACCTTCTCTTCTACATGTAATTGCTTGCTGAGTTCAACTAGCTCGTTACGTTGTTCGCCATCGCCAATCAAAACAAATCTGACATTATCGACGTCATTCAGTTTTGAAATAATGTGGATGAGCGCCTTGAGATTTTTCTGTGGTGCGAAACGACAGTGAGTTACGATCACAAAATGTTTCGACATGAACGATTGCCATTCTGCTGGCAAAGGCTCCATCACCTTCTTTTGCAACGACTGAATGTCGATACCATTTCGACGCAGCAAGATCTTTTCCGAAACAGAAGGGATCATCGCCTTCAGTTCATCTTCTATTCCCTTGCTTACACAAACAATTTTATCGGCCCGACGATACAACCAGGGCAGCAGGATGTTCATCCGGAGCCAACCCATCGCACCGCTGATCTCTTTATCATGTTGCTTGGTACCATGAACCCATAGAACCAACTTATCTTTTTGATGAGAGAGGATGTTAACGTAATCGGCACCCTCGAGGTGGCTGATCGTTAGATCGATGCTGTGATCTCTTTTGATTTTCTTCAGTCTACTAATTCGTTGGAAGAAGGAAGATATTTTCCCGATAATGTTTCTGCCAGCCGGAACATCGAGCGAAAGAATGTTTTGATTCTTGTCGTCTTCAAATGCGCCGTCGAAGTTGAAGGCACACGAGACCACGTTGAAATCATCTGAAAGAAATTCTCGATGTTGATGAAAGACACGTTGCGCACCACCACTGCCGAGGTTTGGAATGAGAAGAAGAACGTTTTGCTTGTCTTTCATTGAAGCATTTTGTCAATGAGGGCTTCCAGGTTCATAATGTTGATAGAAAAACCTCCTGATATATCAAGCCGCTTTCCCTCACCGATGATTGCCTGGTATGGGAATTCTTTCATCCCCGCGAGCATGATGTAGTGAAATGGAAGGTAGTCTTCCGAGGGCGGCGGAAATATTTCGAGCACTGAACAATGTTCGTTGCGGAAATAAAGATTCGTTAGGCCCGCTCCGTGAATCCCGGCAATGAAAGTGGCCTGCGAGAATAATGTCTGCTGCACTCCAGGTGCCAACAGGTCGGGATCGATGATCTCGATATTATACTTCCGAAGAACATTGATCACCTCGGCGAAATTACTGATGGTGCGAAGCCGCGACTTACCCCGGTTGATAAACAGGCGCTTCGTTACCTGAGGTTTGACTCGAAGGGGTTTGAATATCTCATCAAAATGATCTTTACGATGAGTTAATGGTTTGCAAAAGACGACAGATGTCGCTGCGATATATTCATCATTCTGAACAACCCACTTCAGTTTCTGAAACTCCCCTGATTGCGACAAGTACCATTGAAAGTAAGGCTTCGAATAAAGTTTCTCCGAGATGATAACACTCCTGTCTTCGAAGGAGAAATTATGCTCCTTTAAGAAAAAATATTTAGCAAGAACGTCATTAAAGAAATGAAAGTAATTCTCCTCACCGGTATCGCGGAACGATATTGCCTTCCCGATCTTAACATCATCTTTCCTTGAAACGAAATCGATGAGCTTTGGTCTTGACTGGAACCACGTTCTCGAAATGCCCAACGAATAGTATAAGAGCTTCCGACCTTCTGTAATAGCCCAACCATTCACAGGTTCGATCACGCATGGCTGATCCCACACAAGAATAAATTCTTCCTGCGTCCAACCATACCATTGATCCATGTACTGCTTAACACGCAGATCGCGAAGGGTGTCGGTCTTCATGTTATTTTCACGAAACGGATACCCATTGCGGTAAAGAAAAAAATCGGATGGGCTAACGACAAACTCTGGAAACGCGAGCTTATCGAACGTCGATACTTTCACACGGTTAAACATTCCGTAAGCCCCCTTTAAAAAAATCCTGGGAAATATTTTTTTAAGGATGGTCCGTGCGACGCTCAATGACGATCAGGATTTGCGAAACTGCAAGGTACGTTTTATTCCCTCTTCAAGTGAGATCAGTGGCCGCTTGAGTATCGATAACATCTTGCTATTGTCGGGCTTACGTCGTGTCATATCGCCCTCCTTGAGCGGAGGCAAAAATTTGATCTTCGAAGACGAATTTAGAATTTTGATCACAAGGTTCGCAAGCTCGAGTATGGTGGTCTCGTCGCTACTGCCAATGTTCATCACGTCATTGATCAAGAGATCATTTCGAAGACATGCCATTGTTGTTTCGATGTTGTCGTCGATATAACAGAAAGTACGGGTCTGTCGGCCGTCGCCATAAATAGTAATATCTTTTCCGTCGATTGCCAGTTGGATGAACTTCGAAATGACGAAGTCGTCGCTTTGACGCGGCCCGTAGGTATTGAAGAACCGAAGAATGGTGTAGTTGAGTCCGTACTCTTTATGATAAGAGCGGCAAAAAGCTTCGCCAACGTTCTTCACGATCGCATACGGCAGTCTACTATTCAGCGGGGTTGTGTGCTCGTTCTGTGGAAACTCCACGGGTTCACCATATACTTCCGACGATGAAGAAAAGAACACGCGCTTCACACCGGTAGCGCGACTCAGGTCTAAAATATTTCTGAACCCGTTGATATCATTGAGCACCATCACAGGATTCTCCAGTGTGCGCTGCACACCAACCACAGCCGCATAATGGAACACGTAATCGAAATGCATTGAATGCATCAGTTCAGTTACTGTTGAATCGATATTTGCGTCGCCCTTAACAAAGGTGAAGTTGTCGTTTTGTACGGGAAGTTTCGAAAGCGAACCGGTAAGAAGACTATCAAGAACAACAACACGGTCGCTGCCCATCCGAGACCAGGCGGTCGACCAACGCGCTGCCGACGTTACCGGCACCTCCTGTTATCAATATATTCATAATTCAGAATGCTCTTTTTAATGAAGCCAGGAACCGGCTACTCAATGTTATCCCAGGGTAAACACGCGCAGCTTTCAGAGCCCATTTCCGCACCTCGCCTTTACGTCCGTCCTCGGCAAGGCAAAGCATGAAAAAGGTATATCGTTCCGCCACAAATTTATTCCACTTTTTCCCGAAAGCAGAAAGTACCGCATCATCCTTTGCAAGGGCTTCCACCAGGAATGTGTCGCGCGCAATGATCTTATCGGTGGGGATAGTGCGAATACTACGCTCGTCGTGATTAACCACGGTGGACGTTATTGTGTTTGAATACTGCAGTTGATAGCGGCTCAGCAGGCGAATCCACAGCTCCCAATCTTCTGCGGACGCGAGTACCCTCGCCTCCTCGAATGGAAATCGTTGTGCAACGTCTTTACGAACGAACACGCCATTGCAACTGAGGAAATTATCGAACATCGCTTTTATGCGTATAGTATCGTCGAGCTGATCGACCTTCTGAGTGAGCGTGCCATCCTCTTTTTTGAAATCATATCCCAGGTGAAAAAACTCGGGAGATTTTTTTTCATTGATCAGTCTCTTCGCTTCGGAAAGATGATTGGCATACACAAGATCGTCGGAGTCAAAAAAGTTGATGTAGGTTCCTCGTGCCACGCGTGCCCCGAAATTTCTCGCCGCTCCGCGTTCGCCATTTTCCTTACGATGATAGAAAAGACGCGGATCGTTGATGGCCCGCACACGAGCCTCCGTGTCATCCCTGCTGCCATCGTCGACTACAATAATTTCGAAATCTTGCAACCCTTGTTTCAACACAGATTGGATCGAAAGCGCCACAAGCGCCGCACGATTATACGTCGGGATGACGATCGAAAAAAAGGGGTTCGAATTCAACCTTCGTTCAGTTTTTGATATTCCCTCACCACATTCTTTATATCAAACAGCTCTATCACTTTTTCATGCAACTGTGTCGTGATCGTCGACATGTCCTTGTACCTGTATTCTTCGATCACATCGGCGGCCCGACCGGCAAACGCATCGCGGTCCAGGGCAAAACCATTTTTTTTCGTGCACAATGTAATCATCAAAATCGCCAATACCCTTACAAACTATTACCGGAAGTTGCACCAGTGCTGCCTCTTTCACCGTCACGCAACTCGATTCCAGCACTGATGGATGCACCAGGAAATGGGAAGCAGCCATATAATCCAGTACGTTGCCCACGTACCCCGGCATTACCACATGATCCACCAGGTTTGCGTCGCGGACCATTGCCTTTATCGGCTCCTCCTCTTCTCCTCTGCCGAGCAAGATCAGCCGTACCCGAACGCCGCGGTGGCGAAGGTGATCCAATGTCTTAATCGCATTCTCCGGCCGCTTGAATGGCGTAAGCCGGCAGACCGTTAGCAACGTCAGGCCATCGAAACCTGCCTTGATTCTCCTCACATTCTCTGGGTCGGGCCTGTTGTAGATATTGAAGTCGTAGGCAAGGTTGATATGAATGATCTTACCCGGGTTGATCTTTTCCTCCTCCACCATGAACTTCTTTGCGTGCTCCGACACCACAATGATCTTCTTCGCGAGAGCGTAGGTCAACCGGTACGTTCGCGATCGGTCGAAGCCGCGTAATTTTGCTTCGTTAATGTGATGTCGCACGACATACACTTTTGCTTTTGTAAAATATTGCGCAAGGGCAGCAACGATATTCGCAGACTCAAGGTGACTATAAACAACCTGTACCTGGTGTTTTCTAATGAATGACAGTAGAAATCTCAGGTGACGAAGGATGTAACGCCAGTTTGGTTCACCGGGAATAATGTGCGTGTACGTTTCGATTTGATATTGGGCGAGATAGTCGTGTATCTGTGCGCCACCTGCCTGGCTTAACGAAATCACTTTGTGCCCCTGGTTTTTAAAAGCGATCATCAGCGACTCGGTATCTCTCGAGCGCTGATCGAACGGCGAATAAAAAAGTATGACACTCATCTTCCTGTGATCGTAGTTCTTAACCAGTAAAGGAATGTGCGATATGTAAGACCATAAATGGGATCGCGAAACCATGCCTTTATCAACAACGGGAACGCCTTCGACGGGTAGCCGCCATCGATCCTGTAGGCGGCATACTCACGGTATTTTTCCGCCATGAATCGCCTGTTGTGCAGAAAGCTTTCTTCGTACTTCAGTAACTCATCCGGTTTATTTTCGAGAAGCCAATCGGTTCCTGTCGTCAACCTCTGACGTTGTAAAAGAAGAAATGCTTCGTGGACTGTTAATTTTCTCCCGGGAACGAACGTGCGATGGTTGCTGCCAGGATTGACACGGGCGTAGTACATGTATTCATTGATCGCGTAGCCTTTGTAATGCGATAGGATGTCCATGATAAAATACTGATCCATGGAAGTCTGGCGGTCGAAGTAAGGATGAAATCCTTTTACTTTCTGAAGGACTTCTTTCCGGTACATGATCGCAGCAAGCATGAACGGAAACGGCCGGCCTGTGTTTGAAACATAACCGCTCTGAAGTTCGGGGCATGGCTTTACGTCGTCATCGGAATAATGAAACACGCCATTTACTCCACAGAGGTGAACATCGGTATGTGCATCCAAAACCTCGCGCTGTAATTTAAGCCGATTTAAATCCGACCAATCATCGGCATCCTGGCATGTGATCAGCGAACCGGTAGTCAACGTAAGCAGGTAATTATAGGTGGCGAGATATCCCTTGTTTTCTTTGTGCTGATACTTGCGAACCCGTGCATCGTTGTACGACTGAATGACGTCCCATGTATTGTCGGTAGACCCGTCGTCACAAATGATCAGCTCCAAGTCGGAAAATGTCTGACCGAGAATGCTATCGATGGCCTTCGCCACGAAGGGACCGCAGTTGTATGCTGGCATGATCACAGACACTTCAGGCAT
>JBBCGZ010000030.1:0-172160 GCA_037200305.1 Bacteroidota bacterium | reverse complement strand
AAAAGTCCGATCAGTTTTTCTTTCCTGCCTTTATTAATGGCATCCGACTTTTTATTGACCTGGAGGCGTTTGTAGATATTCCTGATGTGTGTTTTAGCGGTGTCCTTAGAGATATTGGCTTCCTGTGCGATCTGCGTGTAGGTCTTGCCTTCGGCGACCATGCTCAGAATGTGCGACTCTCTTTTTGTGAGAGGATTGGTGTGGCTCAGATGAAAATCTTGAACAACGAGACGAGCGATCTTGCTGCTCATGGGAGCGCCTCCCTTGCTGATCTCCTCCAGCGCAGAAAGTAATTCGGTATAGTTTGCACCTTTTGTGATGTAACCTGAGGCGCCGGCTTTCAAAGCTTCGAAGACCGACTGACCTTCGTCGTGAACACTCACGATTATTATATCAATGTGTGGATCGATCTTGCAAATTGCACGCGTTCCTTCGATGCCACTCATGTGAGGAAGCCCGATGTCCATCATGATGATGTCGGGTTTCAATTTTTTGATCGCCTTGATTGCGTCTTCGCAGTTGTCGAAGTCGCCGACTACTCTGAATTTCGTTGTTGAGTTAACAATCGTGGAATATGCTTTTCTAATCGACTCATCGTCGTCGATAATAAAAACTCGCTTCGGTAACGACATAGTATTACAATTCAAAAGTATTGGTAAGTATCAAAAACTGAATCAGCCGAAACGGGTGATGCCGTTAATGTTAGATGGAAACTATATTGTCAATACGAAAATCAACTTAGCATGTTTCAAAATTTACTCGTGTCGTTGATGATGTTGCTTCCTGGTGTGGAAGGTCATTCATCACTTGGTTCGTTGTTGGTCGTTGATAAGGAGAATCACGTGGTGTCGATCATTAACCTTGATGCAGGTAAAGAAGTTGCGAAGGTTTCGACTGGCAAGAATCCGCATGAAGTGGCCGTTTCTCCGAGTGGAAAATCTGCCGTTGTTTCTAACTATGGCGCGCAAGAGCCAGGAAATTCATTATCGGTGATCGACATCGCGAGTAAGAAGAATACGAAGACGATTGACCTTCGTGAATACAAGCGACCACATGGCCTTGAATTCATCAGTGACACAGAGGTTCTCGTGACGAGCGAAGTGACAAAGACATTGATCAAAGTAAATATCAAGACTGGCAAGATCGACGAGGTTGCGAGAACGGGACAAGCTGCGAGTCATATGGTCGCTTATTCGAAGATCGATCACAAGGCGTACGTGGCGAATATTAAAGATGGAACTGTGAGTGTGATCGATGTGGCGGGCAATCAATTGTTGAATAATATCTTTCTCAAGCCTGGTATTGAAGGTCTCGATATATCTCCGGATGGAAAGGAGCTTTGGGTTGCGAATCGCAACGACAGCACGGTGGCTGTGATTAACACAACAACCTTTAATCAAGAAGCAACATTACCGGCGCACCAGATTGCATTCCGCGTGAAATTTGTTCCGGATGGACTACACGTTGTGGTGTCGAACGGAATGAGCGGGAACCTGAGCGTGTATGATGTGAAGAAGCGGGTGTTGATAAAAGATATAGACTTCTATAATCTGAATAAAGGTGTAGAAAACGTCGGAAAGACCAGGGATGTTGGAGATCCCCCGGTGCCTGTAGGTATTGCGGTGCATGGCGATGGAAAGTTTGTTTATGTTGCGAATGCTAATTATGGATTGGTAGCGGTAGTAGATACAAATACGTGGACGGTTGTCCAGGCAATTGAAACCGGTGGTTCGCCCGATGGTTTGTACTGGGGAAAGGGATTGTAACTGGTCTCCTATCAAAGCTTCAGAAACGCTCTTATTCCTTCCGGCGGTACAACAACAACCAGGTTGCCAAGGTCATCAAATACATAATAGGTGCACGCATAGATATTATCTCCGGCCCTCACCTTCTTGCAAACAGTGCGGTTAAGCTTGTCTACAAATTCGATGACATCGTGCTTGTCTTCATCGATGGTCTTGTTCATGAACAAAGTGCCAGGAACATAATACGACCATGTGATCCTTTCGGCTTCGCTATCATATCCAAACCGAACGACTGAATCTGCGATCGTGTTCAGCAGGTACTGATGTTTTATGACATGCTCCAGGTCGGGATGACTAGCATTGGGTTGCCACGCAGTTCCAACTGCACCTTGTTTGAGAACGCGATTCATCGGTGACTCTTCAAAGATTGACTGTGAATAAGGATCTGCATCGAATGGTATGTCAGTTCCTGGGTGCTGGTAAAACAGTGATTGTTCTTTAATTGCATTTTCCTTGATGCGACCATTGTCCTCCGAAGAAACGTAAGGCAGATATTTTCTCGCCTCCCGACCGAGATGGTCGTACACGAATGGCTGGACTACATCATGATGCAACGGAGACATTCGAATGCTTATGTTTTGTAGTGGCCGCCCAATTCCATCGAAGTACTGAATGTTTTCGGAAACTTCATGCTCCGACCGATCTTCGAGACCTGTTGTTGAGTTGAATTCCCTTAATGGTTGCCGCGTGAGGATGTAGTTCTCATTGAGATCCGAAAACTGACTGCCTATAACAATCGAGTCAGATGTTGCGTGAGCACCGTTCTTATTGACGTTGACCTTGTAGTTACCGGGAACGGAAACATCATACGTAGAACTGTACCCAAGAGCTTCACCTGATTGTGTTTGCCACGCATACGAATCGTAGCTGCCGGTTCTCAACCTGGTCGTGCGTCCTTTGTAAACGTAGGGGCGGTCGGCGATGACAACAGGTTTCTTATATACAATAACAGTGGCTGTTTTAGTTTGACCAGTACATCCATCCTTCGAGGGAGTGATCGAGTAAACTACCGCTCCATCACATGGACCGTTGGCTGTCAATTGTTGCTTAGCTAATACTCCTGTTCCTATGCCCTGTTGCAACAACACATCAAACGCTCCGGAAACACCTGTCGCCATCGTCTTCACATCAACGGTTGAGAATGGCTGGTTCGATGATGGAATGTCGAACGTTCCATCGGTGAAGATAAACTTGTCACTCACCGCGACGGATGGACTTGGCTTTACCATGATGGTCACCGGTGTAGATTGAAATGTTCCGCATCGATTGTCTGTAAGTTTAATACGAAAGCTCGTACCGACGGATATGCCGACAAACGACGATGATGTTGAAGGACTGTTGTTCATCCAGTCAGACGAGTTGATACCACAATTACCCGTGTTACAATATTGAAACGCGTAGGGACTGCCGGTTGGCTTACGGTCGATCGAGAGCACAATATTCGCCGGAGCACAATAAACCGGACTGGGGATCACATAGATTTGTCCAGCATCATATTCGAGCACATCGAAAATCAGCAGCGGTGTGATCTTGTTACTCCACGTTAGACTTCCATTCGACAGAGAATATCGGATCTTAATGTCACCATCGCTGTTCCATTTGATCGACCATTCAACAGGCACACCGTTCTTTGTATTGACGACGGCGATGTTTGTTGCTCCGCCGGTGGTGATCACTTCGGTTTGTGTGATCGTGAAACTCCCTAAGACCTCCAGGCGATATCGCATCGAGGTTCCGGCACAATGAGACGAGACAACACTTGACTCGAGGAACGAAACCGAAGGTGGCGCCAGGATACTCACCTGAACAATGGTTTGCCTCGACTCCGAACAACCCACGGCCGTACCAATAACTTTCACAACCCCAACAAAATTTGAAGGCCAATTGATAACAGTCTGCTGCGCCGACGGACTCGCGATTGCACTTTGGCTAATACTTCCTGATGTGGTCTGTACGACAGATAGTTGCCAGGAATACCGGATCGCGCCGGCTGACGAAGCACTCACACTGCTTTGATCACCGGAATAAAGTGTGCCATTCAGTCCCGAGATCGTTGGACCGGAAGAAAGAGGGGGTCTCATATTTATAAAGTCGTTGACTCCTCCTGTAGATTTATTATCGCACACAAAGGTTGTCCATACATTGATTGTTGAGTGATAAGTTGCATAGGTGAGCGTCACGCTCGTATAACCTTTCACGTTATTGATTGTTGAAAAGCCGTAATGAACTTCCGCCCTCGAAGGAGTTGGAGAGATGTGCCAGTCCGATTCGTTGGCCACGCGTGGATTCGAGCATCCCGGAACAGAAGGAAGAGTAAATGTTACCGGCTGCCCCGGGCATGGGTTCTTATTGTCGATGGTTAAATGATATTGCGAATGCGCAACAAAGCCACTCGACATGAATGCAATTATTAAACTCAGTCTTTGCATACGGCTATTGATTTTTATAGTGGTAGGTGAATGTCTTGAGAACGTGACCCGAATGATCTTTCACGCAGGTCAATCGACCGAGTGCATCGTAGTAGTACCGGTTGACGATGTTGCGGGCATCATTGGACGTCGAGATCCCGACACCAATCTCGTAGGTGTAAGTTGTAATGAGAGCATCGGGCGGAAAGATCCTGACTTCATCGATCAGGCCATCCACCTCTCCTACTTGGGTTGGTCCGCTGATGTTGGTTTCGACCAGTTCCCATGATGGGCCTGATGTTCGTCGCCAATAGGTAGCCTTAAAGTTTCCTGGACCGGGTGGTTTCAGCAGGTAAATTCCTTTCCATGACTTAGCTCCAGTGAGGGCGGAATCTGAAAAGTTGGTTGCCTGATCTTCGAAGGATGTATGAAAGACCTGCGATACAGTTGCATTCTTTATTTCCGCTATTGGTTTTGAATTGGAATATCCCCAGAGGTAAGCGATGTGGATGTCCTTGTATTTTGAAAGCTCGCGAACGTTACCCACCCGGTCGTATTCATAGTAAGCGACTTGCTTCTCGTAAGACGCATCTGGCTCAAAACTACCAGCGATTCGATTTGACTTATGAAAGTTGTCCTCTGCGAGCGGCTTTGAAACCTTCAATGAATAAACCGCATCGGGCAACGGCGTGTCGGTCTTAAATTGCGTGAGCGTACCATTGATAACCGATCCTTTGCCCTGGCCTGTCGCTCGCCTGATGGTGTAAGTTTCAATCGGAACATTGATCAGATTTTTCTGCTGTAAAAGTTTGATCCCGCTGGTCGCTGATGAAATTGCTCCGTAGTCGGGTGGAAAAATCACGTTGTCGACATACTCAATATCGTCGAGTGTTTTTGTAACACTTGTCGCCTGAAGATGTCCCTGTCCATTATAATCATACGTGGTGATCAAATGTGAGGGGTTCTCGCCGTTTGAATCGTAGTTGGTATTGACAGTCGTGGTCTTGATGCGGTTCGAAGACGTCAGGATCGGGTAATGAGTATAACCAACATACCAAACGGGTTCGGCAAGCGGCGCTTTCAGAAGCTCAACTTTACTTGCCTTCATGATAACGACGTCTGTTGGTGACTCGTACGTAGTGCGTGTGCTCATTACAAGCTTATCACCGCTGTTGTATTGCTCTTCGCTCAGAAGATTTCCTCTTTCGAGATCTATTGGCGACGGGTAAACGGGATAACTATAACGCCGGCCTTGCGACTCATAGTTATAAGTGTTGCCTTTGAACCAGGGATTGTTATCAAAATGATATGGATGCTCCGCAACGTCATACGAGTATATTTTATAACCATTGCCAGCCTGCTCTTCTTTCACCCACGCATACCCGACATGATAACCTTGCGTGGTACGCATTGGAAGAATGCTGTTCGAGGACCAAAGTTGTTGAAATGCTGTTCCCTCGACGATTGACAAGGAGGGGCTCACTAAACAAATACTGGATCTTGTAATAATATTGAGGCTTCGAAAACAAAACGCCACCACGTGACGGGTAACTGAATACTCTCTCCTGGTCGGGTGATGTGCCGGAGCCGTCTGATGTCACGATAGATTTAATCCGAAGTCCCCCGATCTTCGTCAGCTTAGCGATAGTCGCGGGCTCATAATTGGGGTCCCGGTCTGTCGAACAAAAATGTCGAACGATGATGTAAACAAATAGGAAGTTTTATCGGCGTTCGTGCCTTCGTAGCGATATGTCTTTGCTACGTACTGACCGGCTGGAAATTCGAGCGATACGACCCGGCTGACTTCCGGAAGTTCTTCCCGGGTTGTCCGCCACTATATATAGAGCAATTAATGTCACCAGCTGCACAGTCTACCAGGTAACCGAAATCATATCGGTAGATGGGTCTCGTTTCTCCGACGCGATAGATCTCAATCGCGGGAGAATTCATGAATTGTTTGTAGTCAAGATTATAGACTCCCCCGGTCGGGCTTCCCGCTCTGAATTTCAGGATAATGTTTTCAAACGTATTGCACGCCAGGCCGAGAACAAGACACGGCTTGGGAGGATCAGGGCCGAGGATGGTAGCAAACGACACAGACGATGGACCTCCACCCGAATCGGCGACATAATTTCTTCCGGGATCTGGTTGATCAACGTTATCGAAGGAGGCTATCGACTCATGAGACTCATATGTGAACGCCGTCATCCCTCCAGTCGGGTACTTGATGGACTTCAGTGTACCCAACTGGGTGTATTGAAAATTCGTCTGCCTTCTATTCTGCCTCGGAGCAATCCAAAATGGAATCAGTCCAGTGTTGGATGTCTCATGATTAAAGTATCCCCAATGATCTTGCTGGAACGACAGTCGTCGCGGCAGAGGCTCGGGAACATTCACAATGCCTTTTTCGATATAGCTGAACTCATATGGCGGAAGCGAGATCGTTCCGTCTCCCGAAGTTTCAGTAAGCTTATCGAGTCGAAGACGATTCCTGTCTGTCGTGAATGATGACTTCAAATCCGGGATGTCCTCAATGAACTTTGGGAACAGGCTATTCGCGGGGACTTCGGAAATAGTCGTAGTCGAATAAAAATTTTCTCAGCGGTCGGCCATCCATCACGTTGACTTCTATTCGGTCGAGACGTTTCGTGGTAACGCTATTGGTTGTTTCGCCACCACCCGTATTTGTATAGTCGCTAACGTCTTCGCGGACAGTTTCGGCCTTGAATAAAATTTCCTCCGTACTGGAGTATACGCGCGACAACTTTACCCCATTCACAACATTTCGCGAGATCATTTGTCCCGACAAGGTCAAATACTCTTCGCCTCCCCAACATCGTTCGGGCGCGAGATCGTAATAGCCGAAGGTATCTGCGATGTACTCGAGATCGATATGCCTTCCGACAGGCGATTCAATTCTTGTGAGATACCAGGATGAAGGAGCAAGCACGACTCCGAAGGATGTGCTGTGATTAGATAGATTATACGTCTCCGTACCAGTATACTCGATCGCCTTCGGCCCTCCGAAATGATACCTGAAACCGTCAGGTGCAGTAAGTATAAATCCGATGAATGTCTCCCGCGTTTCGACACCCGAAGGATAAGCCGGCATCTGGAGTTTGCCATATTGCACTTCCACTCTTACATCCGACTTCGGAATAAAGAAAGGAGTTCGTGTGATTGTATGGTTTTCTGGATCGACATCAACCTTGAAGACAAATTTTCCGGAGTAGCTGCCGATGTTAAAGAAAAAGATATCAGGTTCGGTGTCGCTGTTGCCGGAAGCGGCATCTAACATAGCGTTGTATGTATCCATGTTCACCGGACCCTGCGCGGGGTCGAAGCTCTCAACGCTTTCGTATCCTTTTGGCAACGTAAAGCCATCGCGATAATAACCCGTGTGAAAACTTGCCCCTTCAAGAAAATATGGTGGTGGCGGATTATTGATCTTCCCCGGCAATGGCCCTTCATCGGGAACATGCTGAACCGAAACGTGTGATAACACCACCTGCGTTCAACGACCAACCCAATCCGACCCACGACGCAACCTCAGCGACGCGAACGCCCGACGCATGATAGCTCAATGAAACAGGCAGGTTCACGTCACCTTCTTTCAATTCGTATAATGGAATAGAAATGTTTGGAACACCAGTGTGATAACCAACGGGTATGTCACCATACTTTCCTAACGAAGCGGCATTGGGTGATGGAGGAACAACGGTCTTCAGCTGAGAAGAAGATTGACCAAATGCGATCGATGCAACAATAGAACACAATACAATTCCAACAACTCGTTTCATACGCGAAATGTTTATGTGTAGGCGAATGTAACTCGTGTGTGAGCGGATTGTTCTCGATTTCTATCAAAGTTGATTATTGAAGGTAAACCTTACATTTGTATACGATGAAGTTATCCAACGCATTCACCGAACATCTTCAAATAAAGTATCCGATCATTCAAGCACCAATGCTCGGAGTCTCCACTCCCGAAATGGCCGCAGCAATATCGAACGAAGGCGGACTCGGATCATTAGCCGTCGGTGGACTCTCACCTGACGCAACACGAACTCTCATCGGGAAAACAAAGAGCCTCACCAACAAACCATTCGCCGTAAATCTTTTCGTCCACGAACTTCCATCGTATAACGATTCGGATCTCGAACCCATGCGACAATTCCTCATCCAGCTCGCAAACAAAAAAGGTTATCAACTCAACGCATCCGATCTCTCGAACTTCACTCTATATACATATAGAGACCAGGTCGAGATCCTTATCGACGAAAAAGTCAATATAATCAGCTTCACTTTTGGTTGTCTCGATCAGAGCGCAATCAAAAAATTTAAAGAGAACAACTGCATTCTTATCGGAACGGTTACGTGTTTGCAAGAGGCGTTGATCTTACAAGAGCAACAGATCGACATGATCACCGCGCAAGGCATAGAGGCCGGCGGACATCGCGGGACATTTCTCGACAACATCCCACTTCCACACGTGGGACTATTCTCATTGTTGTCGCAGTTGAATCAAAAGATAAAACTTCCGTACATCGCTGCCGGGGGAATCAACAGCGGTCGCGGTATCAAAGCAGCGCTCGATCTCGGCGCCGTTGCCGTGCAGATCGGAACAGCATTCATCGGAACCAACGAAAGCGAAGCTATATTATCATACAAACAAAAACTCGAAAGAGCAGTTGATACCGACTCAGCCCTCACTCGTGCATTCTCCGGACGATGGGCTCGTGGCCTCCGTAATCAATTGATGAACGACATCGAGAACGCGAACATCCCGATCCCTCCCTACCCTCTTCAGAATAGTCTCACCGGAAAATTCCGAAAACTCGCCCAACAAAATAACGACGCCGACTATACCAATCTCTGGGCTGGACAATCTTCCGGTTCACAAAAATCTAAACTCACGAAAGAAGTCTTCCTCGAGTTAATACAACACATAGGATAAGTTGGCGTATCCTTTGCGGCATTGCATCAATTCATCAAACCAATTATGCTATGCAATTCATCGAAGTAAAAGACAAACAAAGTAATACGCCCGTTAAGATTTGTTATGAAGATGTCGGCAAGGGTCAGCCTGTCGTGCTCATCCATGGTTGGCCGTTAAGTAAAGAGATGTGGGAATACCAGGTCAATGACCTCGTCGAAGCCGGCAATCGCGTGATCACTTATGATCGCCGTGGATTCGGAATGTCTTCGCGACCATGGAATGGATATGATTACGATACACTGGCCGATGATCTTAAAGCATTACTCGATCATCTTAATCTTGAACAGGTAACACTTGTCGGATTCTCGATGGGTGGCGGAGAAGTGGTACGTTACTTCAATCGTTATCATGGTGAACGCATTGCCCGTGTCGTGCTGATATCTGCCATAACTCCATTCATGTTGAAGACGGATGATAATCCCGATGGTACTGATCGATCGATGACTGAAGAGATTCGAACACAGATCAAAGAAGACCGGATCAATTTTCTCGATGACTTCGGCAAGAAATTCTTTGGTGTTAACCTGATCAGTAAACCAGTCAGCACGCCTTCGCTCGAATATTATCGCATGCTTTGTTCAATGGCTTCGCCCAGGGCAACCCTTCAGTGTCTCGATTCATTTTCGTTCACCGACTTCCGCGACGAAATGAAGTTCATAACGGTACCGACGCTGATCATTCACGGCGATGCTGACAAGATCGTTCCTCCCCACCCAACGTCTTACAAATCAGCAAAAGCAATTCCCGACAATCACATTCTTATTTATAATGGAGCACCACATGGATTGTTTGTGACAGAAAGAGAACAGTTGAATAAGGATCTTGTAGAGTTTATAAAAGAGGTGGTAATGGTATAAATGAAAGTGGTCTCTTACGAGACCACTTCTTTATTTATTATTCCAAATCAAACCTATCCAAATTCATCACCTTACCCCACGCCGCTACAAAATCATTCACGAACTGTGCACGCGAGTCGGTGCAACCGTAAACCTCAGCTATCGCACGAAGTTCTGAGTTCGAACCGAAGATCAGGTCAACCCGTGTGCCCGTCCATTTCACACCACCAGTCTTACGATCGCGGCCTTCGAAATACTTCTGCTCATCGGTTAACGACGACCATGTCGTTCCCAGGTCTAAAAGATTCACGAAGTAATCATTACTAAGAACACCAGGGTTCTTCGTAAACACACCATGCTTCGAGTGATCGTAGTTGGTATTCAGCACTCGCATGCCACCAACCAGCACCGTGAGTTCCGGAGCAGTGAGTGTAAGCAACTGTGCTTTATCTATCAACAACGCTTCTGCAGAAGCAACGTGGTGTGATTTCAAATAATTACGAAATCCATCTGCCGCAGGCTCGAGCAACTCGAACGACTCTACATCTGTCTGCTCTTGCGAAGCGTCGGCACGTCCGGGCGTGAAAGGAACTTTCACATCGAAGCCACCGTCCTTCGCTGCCTTCTCGATTGCAGCACATCCACCCAACACAATAATATCAGCTAAAGAAACCTGCTTTCCACCCGAAGCGCTTGCGTTGAAATCCTTCTGAACACCTTCCAGCGCTTTCAAAGCTTTTGCAAGTTGTTTGGGATCGTTCACTTCCCAATCCTTTTGAGGTGCGAGACGAACACGCGCTCCGTTAGCGCCACCGCGTTTGTCTGATCCACGGAACGTAGATGCAGATGCCCATGCTGTCGAGACGAGCTCCGATACTGTCAATCCCGTCGCGAGGATCTTGTTCTTCAAAGTCGCGATGTCTTTATCATCGACAACTTTATGATTCCATGCGGGGATCGGATCCTGCCACAACAATTCTTCGGCGGGAACTTCAGCTCCAAGATACCTGGCACGAGGTCCCATATCGCGATGAGTTAACTTATACCATGCACGTGCAAACGCATCAGCAAACTGATCGGGGTTCTCGAAGAAACGACGTGAAATTTTTTCGTAGATCGGATCGAACTTCAATGCAAGGTCGGTCGTCAACATCGTAGGCGCGTGTCGTTTTGAATTGTCGTGCGCATCGGGAACGGCGTTCTTCGCTGCACCGCCCTTCGGTTTCCACTGGTTCGCACCTCCTGGACTCTTCACAAGCTCCCATTCGAAGCCAAAAAGATTTTCGAAGAAGTTATTGCTCCACTTGATCGGCGTAGTTGTCCATGCTCCTTCGAGTCCGCTTGTTATCGTATCACCGCCATGTCCTTTACCGAAAGTATTTTTCCAACCGAGACTCATCTCTTCAATTGTAGCGCCTGCAGGTTCCGGGTGAACATACTTACCAGGATCTGCAGCGCCGTGTGTCTTGCCGAACGAGTGACCACCTGCTATCAATGCAACGGTCTCTTCATCGTTCATTGCCATGCGTCCAAATGTTTCGCGAATATCGCGAGCGGAGCCAAGGGGATCGGGATTACCGTTAGGTCCTTCGGGATTCACATAGATCAAGCCCATCTGTACAGCACCGAGTGGCGCTTCGAGCTGACGGTTCTTTGTATAACGTTCATCACCGAGCCATTTTGATTCCGATCCCCAATACACGTCTTCCTGTGGTTCCCAAACATCTTCGCGTCCGCCGGCGAAACCGAATGTCTTGAAGCCCATCGACTCGAGAGCGCAGTTGCCTGCGAGGACCATGAGATCGGCCCACGAAAGTTTTCTTCCATATTTTTGTTTCACTGGCCAAAGTAACAAGCGCGCCTTGTCGAGATTCGCGTTGTCGGGCCAGCTATTGAGAGGTGCGAAACGTTGTTGACCGGCACCGGCGCCACCACGGCCATCGCCAACGCGATAGGTACCGGCAGAATGCCACGCCATGCGGATGAAGAACGGCCCGTAGTGGCCATAATCCGCCGGCCACCACTCTTGCGAGGTGGTCATGAGATCGAATATATCTTTCTTGACTGTTTTGAGATCGAGTGACTTGAATTCTTTGGCGTAGTTGAAGTCTTTTGCCATAGGGTTCGACAGCGACGAATGCTGGCGAAGGATACTGATTTTCAGTTGGTTAGGCCACCAGTCGCGATTCCTGGTCCCGCCGCCGGCTGTCTGCTTGAGGGCGCCGCTGTGGAACGGGCATTGGGCGTCGCTGTCGTTCACGTTCAGAGACTTTTGATGGGTGGGTGTTTCTTTTTCCATGGCTTGGTTGTTGAATTTGTGTGCTAATTTTAGTCATGGCTGGCTATAAATCAAATCGATTGTTTTTATTATCATATAAATTTTATCTATCATGAAAAAACTGTTATTTCTGTTGATCGTAGTTGGCAGCAATGTCTATGCGCAACATTCATTGGAAAAGGTCTGGACTACAGATTCAACATCGTTAAAGAATCCTGAGTCGGTCCGTTACGACCCGAAGGCGAAGATCCTTTTCGTTTCAAATATTGGGGAATTTGGCAAAGACAATGTCGGCTATGTAAGCAAGATTGGACTCGATGGGAAGATCATCAAGAAGGATTGGGTGACAGGGCTGACAGGCACAAAAGGTCTCGCTATGAACAAGAACACATTGTATGCTGCAGAGAATGCTGCCGTTGCCGTGATCGATATCGCCAAAGGAACAATTACAAAACGCATTACGATCGAAGGAGCACAGATGTTGAACGATATTACGGTCGACTCGAAGGGTGCCGTTTATGTTAGCGATTCCAAAACCGGTAAGATCCACAAGATCGAGAACGATAAGCCATCTGTTTATCTCGAAAACCTGACATCCGTAAACGGGCTTCTCGCTGTTGATAACGATCTCTACATTCTCGCCGATGGAAAATTCTGGAGAGCCGATTCGAACAAGAAATTAACTCAGCTTGTCGATGGACTCGAAGGTGGTATGGACAGTATTGAGATGGTCGAAAAAGGTGGTTTCCTTCTCACTAATTGGAATGGAATAATTTATTATGTGAAAGACGACGGTTCGAAGCAGGTGTTATCCGATACAAGAGATAAAAAAATTAACGCTGCAGATCTGGGTTGGGATCCGGCGACTAAGATCTTGTACGTTCCACAGATGCTCAATAACCGGGTGACTGCCTTCAAACTTAAATAAGGTGCAAAGTGCAATGTGCAACGAAGCCCGGAAACGGTATCAGTCCGTCGTTCCACGTTGCACGTTGCCCATTGCACGCATCGCCCTCTCGAATAGTCGAGGCTCGTCGATCTTGTCAGTAAATTTTTCGAAGCCTTTGGTTGGGCCCTTCCACTTCAGCTCATCTACTTTCTTGAAAAGTTTTGCATCAGTGCGAAGCGTTGCGAGTTTCTTAAACAGCAACGCTTCTTTTATTTTATCACCTAAAACATTCTTTGGAAACTTTTCGATGGGACCGTATTGATTCAACATCCTGGCAGCACCGGATTTACCAATGCCTTTAATTCCAGGATATCCATCGGAGCTATCGCCTACCAACGCAAGATAATCCGGTATCAAGGCCGGGATCACTCCAAACTTCAGCTTCACTCCTTTGTCATCACGAATGATATTTGCCCTCCGGTCGATCTGCACAACGCGATCGTCCACAACGCACTGCGCAAGATCTTTGTCGGGTGTCCAGATGCAAACTTTGAGAACATGTTTGTTCTTCGCAGCAAGATATGCTGCCGAAGCCAGTGCATCATCGGCTTCCAGCTCGACCATCGGCCATACAGCAACTCCCATGGACTCTAATGCTTCCTCCAACGGAGTGAACTGTGACCGTAATGTTCTTTCAATCCCCGCTCCCGTTTTGTAGTCGGCCCACAATTCATTCCGAAATGACTCGATGATATGATCGGTTGCAACACCGACGTGCGTCGCTCCGTCTTCGATCATTTGCAAAACGCCGTGCAAGACACCGACCATTGCCCCGTACTTCTTATCGTTGCCTTTATTGAATCTCCGCTGACCGTAAAAATGTCTAAAGAGCTCGTAGGTGCCATCGATGAGGTGAACAATCATTCAGGAAAAATAAGAAATGATCAGATACCGTTATACCACGCCCAACCCGTTTCGATATTGCTATCCTCAAATTTGTCGGAGACGACAATCTTCTTAAGATACTTTACACTTCGATAGCCAACTTGTCTTTCAACCCGAAGACGTACCGGTGCACCGTGTTGTATCGGGATCGATTTTCCGTTCATTCCATAAGCAATAATAGTTTGCGGATGAAACGAATCGTTGAGATCAAAACAAGCAAGCCATTCATCGTAAGTATGAAAGACAACATAAGTCGCCGTTGGAAGTATTCCAGCGTGTTGAAGCAATGTTCCAAGCGGAACGCCGGTCCACTCGGCAATCGCAGTCCATCCTTCTTCACATGTATGGCGAGTGATCTGAGTTCGTTTTGTGAGATTCTGAAGGTCGGATAAAGAATAAGAGCCGGGCCTTGCAACCAAGCCTTCAATCGGAAGACGCCAGTCTTCGAAAGAACTACTTAAATGCTTCGCATACTCTTCGCTATACTCAGAAGGGTTTACGGTTCCCGTCGCCGGAAACGAAGAGATGTCGCTATGAGAATACTCTTTTGCCAATGACTGTCCCGGCAACAAGGTGCGATGCGCAACATACGTGAGATTGTCGCCCATTCGAAGGATGTTTCCGTACGTTGGTGGCAATGGCTTTGTGCAACCCGGGAGCATCAAGGCGCCCAACGATGTCAAACCTGTAATGATCGCTTTTCGTCTTGATATCAGTCGTGATCTTCTCATATCATTTTCCAATTATCATTCCCCTGAGCTGTTGTTTGAAACCGGAAAGAATTACCATGATGAAATGAACAATTAAGAATGACTCCAAAGCCAAAGAAAGCAGGAAGTGACTGGTCCGTGCAGACTGCAATCCTCCCGACGCATCCAGCAAAAATGGAAACGCGGCGGTTATCGCTGGCGACATGGTTAAACCCGAGATAGCAATGCATGGGAACAAAAAGAAGATCACGATCATATAAGAGATCCGCTGCAGCAAGTTGTACTCCGAAGATGCGACGGGTCTCGATCGCCAATGACTTATAAGATCCTTGATGATCGATTGCGGCAGTAGTTCCCTGAGAGTTGGTAAGATCCGCCTACGAAAATGTCCGGTGAATACGCCCATGAGGAGATAGATCCCACCGGTTATTACCAGTATCCACGCCGAAAGGAAGTGCAGGCTGCGTCCCCAACCATTTTGGTTAAAGATGTCGTAGGTCCTGTTTGCGCTAACGATCGATTTATCGCTGTCGAAAAAGGCGACGCTCTTCGAGTATCCACCGTGCCTGTAATTCCTGCTAATAGGCAGTTCGATCAGTGCAGGCGTAAGATCGTTGCCAACTTCACCCCAGTACAATCGTGGGTGCACCATCAAGATCTCAATACCAGTAAAAACAAGGCTAAAGAATGTGAACGTGATGATCCAATGGGAAATGCGTACCCATAGAGAGTGATGGGGTTTAGGTTCGCCGGGGTGAGGCATATATAAATTTACAGGAATTTATCACTCCATTTCGAGAAGCGTGGCCCGCCTGACACGTAGCGAGCGTTAGTAAAAAGAATAAAATGGGTTTCATGACTTTAAAGCGGCATTAAAGTTTAGACCAATATATGCGTTCGCACTCGTTTGTGGCCGTTTATTGCATGGATAAGGGTACGAACCATGTGCGTCAAGCGGTCGTTACAGGTACCATTGTCCATCCTCTACTTGTCTGTAAAATTGGCATTGTTTAAGTTTGCGCCCGCGATGAAGAGAGTTGTAATTGGCTTTTTTCTTTCCTTCTTTCTTTTCCTCTCCGGTGGATACACTCATCTGTATGCCCAAGGAGTTCAGGACCACGCAAACTACGTCCCGGTTAAGTTCCTGACACCGGTCCATCCCGTTACTGATAAGAGACTTTATAATATAGACGCAACTACGATTGAAGAACAAGACGACGATACCAGTTCGTCGAGGAAACTCCTTGACAGTCGCCCGGTTTTTCATGCCCCCTCGTACGTTGTCGACTATAATATAAGGAGCCTGGAGTCGAGCAGGCCCTCACCGAGCACCCCATCTTCGCGGTGCTTATTACTGCTCATGGTGTTTAGAATTTGACTTCTATTCAGGCTGGTAATTGAGTTTACCTGCCGCCAATCCAGGTTTCTATAAAGTACAGCAGTCGCCGCTTCGCAAGCAGCGCTGCGAAATCATTAATGAATAGAATCTTTAAAAGAACACAGTTTATTATTATGCGGAAAGTATTAATGTTAATTGCCCTGTTAGCTGTTCTCTTCTCAACAGGTTGCTCCCATCATAGTGAAGGCGAGGGAGAAGAACAGGTTAACTTCTCAGTCACAAGTCCCTTAAAGAAAGACACGATAACCATACGTGAATATGTGTGCCAGATCAAAGCTATCCAGCACATCGAACTTCGCGCGCTGGAACGAGGCTACCTCGAGAAGATCTATGTCGATGAAGGGCAGCTTGTAAAGCAGGGACAACAGATGTTCCAGATCATGCCATTGGTTTACAGTGCCGAGTTTCAGAAAGCCCAGGCAGAAGCCAACTACGCCGAGATCGAATACAGAAACACAAAAGCTCTTGCCGACAGCAACGTGGTGTCACCCAACGAACTTGCTTTAGCAAGGGCCAAGATGGATAAAGCAAATGCTGAAGTTGCGCTCGCCAAAGTGCGTCTCAGTTTCACAGACATCAGGGCTCCCTTTACCGGTATCATGGACAGGTTCTATGCCCGGCAGGGAAGCTTGCTTGATGAAGGCGATCTTCTCACAGTAATTGCCGACAACAGCAAGATGTGGGTTTACTTCAATGTGCCCGAAGCTGAATACCTGAACTACAAGATGGCGCTGAAAGGCGACAGCATTATGAACGTTGGACTGATGATGGCGAACATGCAAATGTTCCAGTATCCTGGTAGAGTTGAAACTATTGAAGCTGACTTCAATAACGAGACCGGTAACATCGCATTCCGCGCTACGTTCCCCAATCCTAAAGCTCTGTTAAGACACGGAGAAACCGGGAACGTGCAGATGGTGGTTCCTTATAAGAATGCTCTCATCATTCCCCAGAAAGCAACCTTCGAAGTTCTCGAGAAGAAATATGTCTTCGTGGTAGACAAAGACAACGTAGTTCACCAAAGAGAAATCAACATAGCTGCCGAAATGCCCGACCTGTATGTGATCAGGGACGGGGTAACCGCAGACGAGAAGATCATGCTCGAAGGTATCCGCAAGGTCCGCGACAACGATAAGATCGAGAAGGTCACCTACGAAGATCCGAAAGAGGTGCTCAAGCATCTGAAAGTGTACGTTGAGTAATCTCACAATCTAGAAAGCAAGAAAATGTTTAATATATTCTTAAAGCGACCGGTACTTGCTATTGTGTTTTCGCTGGTGATCATCTTCATGGGTGTGCTGGCAATCAATACGCTACCAACGTCGCAGTTCCCTTCTATTGCGCCACCAGTGGTAATGGTGTCCGCATCCTACCCGGGTGCGAGTGCAAAGACGCTTACCGAGTCGGTTATCATTCCACTCGAACAAGCGATCAACGGTGCGTGGGGTATGCGTTACATGACATCCGATGCCACGAGCGCGGGTGAAGCTAACGTACAGGTGATCTTCGAGCCAGGCTCGGATATCAACCAGGCACTTGTGCAGGTTTCAAACCGTGTTGAACAGGTGCGAAACAGGCTTCCAATACTTGTACAACGCGAGGGTGTTATCATCACCCCTGTGATCCCTTCCATGCTTATGTATGTGAACCTGTACAGTACGGACAAGAACGCGAACATGAAGTTCCTGTTCAACTACGCAGGTGTAACGATGATCCCCGAGATACAACGTATCAACGGTATCGGCCAGGCCCGTATCCTTGGTAGTCGTCAGTATGCGATGCGTGTGTGGTTGAATCCCGAACGCATGAGAGCATATTCTATTTCACCCGACGAGGTGATGGAGGCTCTCGGAGACCAGAGTATCATCGGAAAGCCAGGTCGTATTGGCCGCGGTGACGCTAATCGGGCAGAAGCACTTGAATTTGTGTTGGCGTATCCCGACCGCTACAGTGATCCCAAGCAATACGAGAACGTCATTATAAAAGCCAACCCGAGTGGAGAGTTACTTCGCCTGAAAGACATCGCAAAGGTGGTGTTGGGTAGCGAGTACTATGATATCTACTCTAACATCAATGGATATCCCTCAGCGGCGATCGTGCTAAAGCAGACTTACGGAAGTAATGCCAGCGCTGTAATCGAGAACGTAAAAGCGAAGCTTGAAGAGTTGAAGAAAGACTTCCCTCCCGGCATGAGCTACGAGATCAGTTACGACGTATCGGCGTTCCTTGATGCATCTACGGAAAACGTAATTCATACGCTTCGTGATGCCTTCATTCTTGTGGCGTTGGTTGTGTTCATCTTCCTTGGTGACTGGCGATCGACCCTGATCCCGACACTCGCCGTACCTATATCGTTGATCGGTGCCTTCATATTCATGCAGGCGTTTGGTCTTACTATCAACATGATCACACTGTTCGCGATTGTATTGGCGATCGGTATTGTGGTCGATGATGCCATTGTGGTGGTGGAAGCCGTGCACGCCAAAATGCACGAAGAACATCTATCACCATATAAAGCCGTTCAGAAAGTACTTGGTGAGATCAGCGGTGCCGTTATCGCGATCACATTGCTGATGACAGCGGTGTTTGTTCCTATCGCGTTCATGTCGGGACCGGTTGGTGTATTCTACCGCCAGTTCTCGATCACGATGGCGAGCTCGATCATTCTTTCCGGTCTCGTGGCTCTTACACTGACACCAGTGCTTTGCGCGATGATCCTCAAGAACACTCACGGCAAGCCGAAGAAACGGAATTTGTTCAATCGGTTTATCGACGGATTCAACCACGGCTTTGAAAAAGTTACCGAGAAGTATGTGGCAGTCTTGAACCGGATCGCACATCGCCGTTGGATAACAGTCGCGTTGTGGTTGTTCTTCGGAGCGGGTATTGTTCTTATAGCAAGCAATCTTCCATCAGGCTTCATTCCCAGTGAAGACCAGGGTATGATCTATGCCATCGTTCAAACGCCTCCCGGGTCTACCCTCGAGCGTACGAACGCTCTATCTCTCGAGCTCCAGAAGGAGATCATGAAAGTAGAAGGTATCCAGTCTGTTTCATCAATCGCTGGTTATGAAGTTCTTACGGAAGGTCGCGGATCCAATGCAGCTACGTGTCTTATCAACTTAAAGCCATGGTCCGACCGCAAAAACGGCGTTCAGGATGTTATCATTGAGCTTGAAGAGAAGGCCAAAGCGTTCCCTGGCGCTACAATCGAATTCTTCGACCCACCCGCAGTTCCCGGTTTCGGTGCGGGCCGGTGGTTTCGCACTCCAGTTGCTCGACAAGAATCCTGACGGAACTTATGATGATCTCGAGAGAGTAAAGAATGAATTCATGGAAGCTCTTGAAAAACGTAAAGAGCTTACGGGTTTGTTCACATTCTTCAGCTCCAACTATCCGCAGTACGAGATTGAAATAGACAACCAGCTTGCGATGCAGAAAGGTGTTTCGATCGGTAATGCGATGAATACACTCTCGATCTTCGTAGGAAGTACATACGAACTCGGTTTCATCAAGTACCAGCGTTTCTTTAAAGTGTTCGTTCAGGCCTCTCCGGAATTCAGGAAGGTTCCTTCCGATATCATGAACCTGTGGGTAAAGAACGACCGCGGTGAAATGGTGCCGTTCTCTGCATTCATGAAGCTGAAGAAGCAACAGGGAGCGAATGAGATCAACCGTTTCAACATGTACAACACAGCTGCCATCAGAGGAGGTCCTTCGAAAGGCTTCAGCTCCGGTGAAGCAATTGCTGCTGTACAAGAGGTTGCTGCTAAAACATTGCCACGTGGTTTCGCTATCGACTGGGCCGCTCTCTCATACGATGAAGTGCGACGCGGAAACGAAGCGATCTACATATTCCTTATCGTGCTTGCATTCGTTTACCTGGTTCTTGCAGCGCAATATGAGAGCTTTATCATTCCGCTGGCCGTCGTACTCTCACTTCCTGCCGGTGTGTTTGGCTCGTTCATGTTCATTAAATCGATGGGCCTTGCGAATGACATTTACGCGCAGGTAGGTCTTATCATGCTCGTAGGTCTGTTAGGTAAGAACGCGGTGTTGATCGTGGAATTTGCCATGCAAAAACACAGGGCAGGTTCTACCGTTCTCGACGCGGCCATTGAAGGTGCAAAGGTTCGTTTCCGACCAATCCTTATGACGTCGTTTGCGTTTATCGCAGGTCTTATTCCGCTTGTGCTTGCACACGGAGCCGGTGCCATCGGTAACCGTACAATCGGATCGTCGGCACTCGGAGGTATGCTCTTCGGAACTGTATTCGGGGTTATTATTGTACCCGGTTTGTACTTCATCTTCGGCACGATGGCCGAAGGCCGGAAGCTGATCAGGGACGAGGACGAAGAGTCATTGACTGAAGACCTTGTTCACAAGATGGACGATTTCCCAACCGACGAAAGCGAAGAGCATGCACATTAAAATATTGAAATACGCGGCAATAGGCTTAGGAGTAGCCTGTTTAGCTATGACAGACATGAGCTGCACGCTGCCGGCATCATTAACTGTTCACACGAAAGAGAACAAAGACACACCTGCAAACTTTAAAGCATACAGTCCTTTGGACAGTGTGAGTACAGGTAAGATCAGTTGGAAAGTTTTCTTTACTGATCAGAATCTCGTGAACCTCATCGATTCAGCTCTAGGCCGAAACCAGGAGTTGAATATCATGAGACAGGAGATTACGATCCGTCAGAATGAGATCAGGGCCCGCAAAGGAGAATATCTTCCGTTTGTAGGTTTTGGTGCCGACGGTGGTGTTGAAAAACCTGGACGTTACACACCAGACGGTGCTCTCGAAGATCAGTTGGCAGTGAAAGACGGTCAAAGATTTCCCGATCCTCTAACAACTGTGGGACTTGGTCTCAACGCATCATGGGAGCTCGACATCTGGAGAAAACTTCGCAATGCGAGGAAGTCTGCAGTATTGAAATACCTTGGGTCAGTTGAAGGAAGGAACTTCGCAGTCACCAACATCGTGCGCGAAATTGCTAATTCATACTATGAGTTGATGGCACTGGATGCACAGTTGGTGATCCTGAGACAGAATATCGAGATCCAGACGAATGCCCTCGAGATTGTGAGGATGGAAAAAACGGCAGCGCGCGTTACCGAGCTGGCCGTGCGTAAGTTCGAAGCCGAAGTGCTCAAGAACCAAAGCCGTGTCTTCTACATTCAGCAGAATATTATCGTGACAGAGAACCGTATCAACTTCCTCGTTGGTCGCTTCCCTCAACCTGTTGCGCGCTCAACGCAGAATTTCCTTTTGATGCAGCCCGATACTATTCACGCAGGTGTTCCTTCGCAGCTTTTGTTAAATCGTCCTGATATCAGGCAGGCTGAGAATACGCTTGCATCTTCGAAGATCGACGTGTTGGTAGCAAGAGCGCAATTCTATCCTTCAGTGAGGATCACTGCGGGTATCGGTTACCGTGCTTTCAACGCACAGTATCTCCTCAATCCGAACTCGTTGATGTATGGAATTGCTGGAGATCTCATGGCGCCGTTGGTCAACAGGAATGCACTGAAGGCACAGTACTTTTCTGCGAACGCAACACAGATTCAGAATGTTTACGATTATGAACGTACCATTTTGAATGCTTACATCGAGGTGGCCAACCAGGTTTCCAACATTAGCAATTTAAAGCAGAGCTTTGAGCTGAAGCAGAAACAAGTGGAAGCCCTTGTGCAGTCGATCGCGATCTCTACCCGTTTGTTCCGGAATGCGAGAGCAGACTACATGGAAGTTTTAATGACACAGCGCGACGCACTCGAAGCAAGATTCGAGTTGGTCGACACCAAGCTTCAGCAAATGAATGCGATGGTAAACGTCTACCAGGCACTGGGTGGCGGCTGGAATTGATTTTGTTTGTTAGTTAATGTGATAAAAGGTGAGCCCTGTGGCCCTGTAGCACATGCTACAGGGCGGGGCTTTTTTTATTAACTTTCTATCATGAGGGCAGTCTTGCTTGCGTTGATCTTCACATTCACTGCATTACCGCGCAACGAACCTTATGAATTAAAGTACCCTGCAAACTTCGGAAGCAGGTTCACCATTCCCGCCGATAATCCAATCACGAAAGAAGGTGTTGCTTTAGGACGAATGTTGTTTTACGAAGAGCGACTGTCTTCGAATAACACACGGTCATGTGCAAGCTGTCACAAACAAGAATTTGCGTTCACCGACAACCAGCGATTTAGTTTCGGAGCCGACGGCACACCAACCAATCGAAATTCGATGTCGCTCGCGAACGTGCTTTGGGTGAATAAATTCTTCTGGGATGGACGAACAGAAGGACTTGAACAACAAGCTATCGTTCCCATGACCGATCCACACGAAATGAATCAGTCGTTGGGAACATCAAGCAAAAAACTTACGCAGACCAAAGTCTATCCAGCCCTCTTCGAGAAAGCATTCGGCAGCAGGGAGATCAATGGCGACAGGATCACAAAAGCAATCTCTCAATTCGAGAGGACACTGATATCGGCTAACTCGAAGTATGATCAGTACTTAAATAAAGAATATAAGCTAACTGAGAGCGAACAACGCGGACTGGTTGTTTTCGATACAAAGGGCAATTGCGCGCATTGTCATGGTGGCCCAAAAACATTCATCGAGTTGTTTCACAACAATGGTCTCGATAGTGTACAAGGGAGATTTCGTGTACCAACACTTCGGAACATATCCGTTACAGCCCCATACATGCACGACGGGCGTTTTAAAGATCTGTCGGAAGTTTTAAATCATTACGGCGGGCACATCATCGAAAGCGAAAATGTAAGTCCATTTCTTTCGCGATTGTCATTAACAGAAGACGAAAAGAAAGACGTAATTAGCTTTCTCAACACGCTTACAGACACGGAGTTCATTAACAACAAAAATTTTTCGGATCCTGATCTATGAAAAATATTCTCACAATCACTTTTATCATTGCATGCATTGATCTCAGTGCGCAGTCAACAATTACCGTGAGCGGTGAAGTCACGAAGCAACTCAAGCTTACACAGCAAGACATTGGGAAATATCCGCAAGTTGAGGTGAAGGCGAAAGATCGCGAGGGTAAGGAGCATACGTTCAAAGGGACTGCTCTCGCAACGGTGCTCGACTCTGCGGGAGTAACTCTTGGTAAAAATCTGCGCGGCGAAAATCTTGCGAAGTATGTTGTTATCACCGCGGCAGATAATTACCAGGTTGTTTATTCCCTTGCCGAAATCGATCCCGAGTTTACTTCGAACACGGTGCTCTTATGCACACATGTGGATGGGAATCCGTTGCCCAAAGGAGAAGGACCGTTCCGGATAGTTAATCCGGCGGACAAGAGGCCGGCCCGATGGATCAGGGAGATTGTTTCGATTAGAATAGGCTTCGCAAAACCCTAGAGTGTCGCCTGGACAATCTGCTCGATATTAATCTTCCTCATTGCGAGCATCGCTTGCGCGCCTTTCGGATTACTGATAAGCTGTCCCAACATAACAGGAATAATCTGCCACGACACACCAAACTTATCTTTAAGCCAACCACACCTGCTCTCCTCCCCGCTTTCGGTAAGTTGTTCCCAATAGTAATCGATCTCCTCCTGATCTTTGCAATGGACCGTGAGCGACACTCCTTCCGTGAAAGTAAATTTGTGCGCGGCCGCACTTTCCATCAGCATGACCTTGTAGTCGGTGCCGCCCAACATCATCTGCGCATGCTGAACCTTTCCCTCCTGCTCCGGCTGCTGGCCTTTACCCCAACGCATGATGCCGTCGGTCTTGGAGCTCTTAAAGACAGTCGAGTAGAAAGTTATTGCTTCATCAACACGTCCGTATTGTTTGCCCGTGAACATCATACAGGGTGTGATCTTCTGACCAACGTCACTGATCTTTCCAAGGGCGAACTGCCACGATACACCAAACTTGTCGGACACCCAACCGTACTTCTCGCTCCACGGATACTTGTCGAGCCCCATCATGATCTCACCTTCTTTAGTGAATGCCTTCCAGATCTTGTCGATCTCATCGTTGGTTTCACACACGTAGTAAAACGAGATAGAAGGATTGGGCTGATACATCGGCCCGCCGTCGAGCAGCGTGATGCTCTGACCGGCTACGTCGAGAGCCGTAACGATTGGTGATTGCGAGGTGATCTTTGCGTTCGCGAAGACGGAACAATATAGCGTTGCCGCTTCGGCTGCCTGGGCATTATACCAGAGGCAAGGGGTTATTTTCTGTTTCATGATGTAAAGATGACTTAGTCGAAGAAGACGAAATAGAACGAAAACGACAACTACTTTTTTAGCCCTTCCTTGAGGTAATTATTAGGGGTTGTGTTCACAAATTCCTTGAAAGACCTTATGAAATGACTCTGGTCCGCAAAACCATTCGCGTAAGCGAGATCCGTAAGTGACTGGAAATCGTTCGACCGCAATTGACTGAACGACGACTGGAACTGGCAGATGCGACGATACTGATTGGCAGTAATGCCAACGTATTTCTTGAAGATCCTCTGGAATGTTCGTTCGTTGATTTTAAGATGCTTGATGACTGCGGACAAGATGTCGGGAGATGGATCCAGCATGATCTGGTCGGTGGCATATTGGATGACCTTACAGTTATCGTTCAACTTACCGATCAGCAACTGATCTATGTTGCCTTTATCGATCGCGCCCAGCTCTACGACTTCAGTTTTCGCGTCAACATTAAACAGCGCAGGTGCAACAAATGGTTTAAAGAAGTAAGCGATGATCTCTGTGCTCTTCTTCACCTTCCAGCATTCGGAGGGTACGTTCTTTCCATACAATTTCAAGTCGCCGTTCTTGTAAAATAGTGCTGCCATTCCGTTGGTAACAAGAGGTGGGCTTTTCGGATCGGGCTCAGAGAAGCCCTCGATAACCAAAACGGTTCGCACGTAGTCCGAAATCGAAGGATGAGGCCTTTGGTACCAATGCTTCATCCTCCAAATTAAAAATTATTCGTGGTTGATATAGCCGTACCGGATCAGCTCGCTGGTGTCGTTCACCTCGACAGTCCGTCCGCTGTACATGCAGTAGAGCCGGTCGGAACATTCGGTGACGTATTTATACATGTGGTCGGTGATCAACAATCCTTTCTCGTTCTTCACGTCGTTCATGATCTCAAGTGCCCGCTCGGTCATCACCGGCGACAATCCCGAAAAGGGTTCGTCGAGAAAACTAAATCTCGACTTCGAAAAAAGTACAATCAATAGTTCGATAAATCGCAGTTCACCACCCGACAACTCGTTGGCTCGTTGATCGAGCAGGAACAGTTTGTCGTCGGCAACTGTCTTAATCTTACCCATGTCGATATCAAACAAACGTATCGCGGTGCGAATGGTCATGTTCGAAGGGATCATGTTGAACTGTGGAAGCATGTTGACGTTCGAAGCTGAGTAACCATTCGCGACCCAACTGCCATTCACGCGTATCGATTTATTTTCGGACGCTCCTATCCCGAAAATTGCTTTCAGTAATGTCGACTTGCCGCTGCCGTTTCGACCGAGGAGTCCAACGATCTCTCCCTGGTCGCAACGAATGTATGCGTTCGATACAACAACGCGCTGATCAAAACTAACGATGATGCTATCCGCTTCGAGTATATTCTTCATGCTATCCAATAGACGATTGCGATCACAACAACAAAAATCGCCAGGTCGATGGCGACGATACTTTTGTAAAGCTGGCGCTCACCGATCCCAAGATTCATATAGAAAAATATCACGTGCTTATTGAAGAGATGGATGAAGCCGATCAGCACTATTTCTGTGAAGACCTTCATCCAGAATAGCGTGAAGATCTCTGAACTTGATTCTGCATCTTTGGCAGCAATCCATGCGATCACGGAAACAATGTTAGCGGGAAGAGCGATCGTCCGGTAGGCGTGCAGAAATTTCATGGGGTTGAAGTCGCGACGATTATTCAATTACCGTGCCTGCATAGAAATATCTCTTATTGCCGTAAATTCAGGAAAATTTGATATGCAGGTTTACATCACTCAGCTGATCTACATCCAGGCGGGCCAGGAAAAAGTATTCGACCAGTTCGAATCTGTTGCCATACCGATCATCTCAAAATACAACGGGCGCATGTTGTTGCGAGTACGACCTAAAGAATCGGCTTTCATCGAAGTCGATATGGAGAAGCCTTACGAAATTCACCTGGTGGAATTTGACACGGAGCAAGACTTTAAGAACTTTATGAAAGATGAGGAGCGCAAAAAATTCCTCCACCTCAAAGAACAATCCATTAAAGCATCTGTCTTATACCAGGGCATCCAACTATCATGAAAAAAATTATCAAGATCATCTTGTGGTCCCTCGCAGGACTTATTCTAGCATTCGTTTTATTCGTTGCCTTTTTCTTTTACAAGGTGAGATACGGCCTTCCGATTTACGAAACGGAAGTACCTGTCATCAACTTCACCGAAGGTCAAAAGGCAGTCTTGTTGTTTTCAAAGTCAACGGGCTTCCGACATGCAGAATCCATTGATGCGGGCAAGAACGTCTTCGCAGAAATGGCGGTGAAGAACAACTGGTTTCTTTACAGCACAGAAGATGGCGGTGTCTTCAATGCGGACCAACTTGCGAAGTTCGACGTCGTGATCTTCAACAACTCGACAGGCAAGCTATTGAACGACGAACAAAAGCAAGTACTCGCCAACTATGTTGAAGGTGGCGGAAAACTCATGGCCATTCATGGCGCCGGCGATAATTCGCACGGCGATTTTCCATGGTACGTGAACAACGTACCCGGAGCCGAATTTTCTCATCATGCACTCGACCCGCACCTGCAGGAAGCCACCGTTATGCTCAATCCAGTTCCCGACAGTCTTATGATCGAAGGCCTGCCGCAAAGCTTTAAGCACACCGACGAGTGGTATGTGTTCCTCGACAATCCACGGAACAAAGGCTTCAACATCATCTACTCGATCGACGGTGAAAGCATCATCCCCAATGGGAATTTCCTTTGGATGACAGGTAAGGATTTCGGTATGGGAAAGGATCACCCTGTAGCCTGGTACAAGCCCACCGGCAAGGGCCAGACGTTCTACACCTCTATGGGGCACGACGCATTGGCGTGGCGCCAGGAAGGGTTTGTGAAGATGCTGGAAGACGCTATAAAGGTGAAAATGGCAAACCAGTGACATCACTTGGCAGGTCTGTGCTCTCAAAATCTCCAATATTTACTTCCGGGCGCCGCGTTCTGTTCCGGGGCATTAAATGGGGGACAGCCACTGTAACAATAAGCGCGGCGCCTTTAACACTCTCCTCGGGAAAGATTACCTAAATTTGATTAGGTAGCTAATCCCGATCTTATGAATGAACTCAAGAGAGAAAACATCAAACAGGAAGTGTTTGATCTTTATGATGCCTATGCCCACAACCGTATCGACAGGCGCGAGTTTGCTCAGCAACTCTCTACGTATGCCGTTGGCGGTATAACAGTTACTGCGCTCATGAGCTTCCTGATGCCCGACTACCAGGGCCAGATCCAGGTTCCCGTCAACGATCCCCGTCTTAAAACAGAAACTATCACATACAAATCGCCCAAGGGTGGCGGTGAGATAAAAGCACAATTGTCGAAACCCGTCGATGCCACCGGCAAGCTCGGCGGTGTGATTGTCGTTCACGAAAATCGCGGTCTCAATCCACACATTGCCGACGTGGGACGAAGAGCAGCTCTTGCGGGCTTTCTTTCGATAGCGCCGGATGCGCTTACGCCTCTCGGTGGTTATCCCGGTGATGACGACAAAGGTCGTGAGCTTCAATCGAAGCGTGATCGCAACGAGATGCTGGAAGATTTCATTGCAGCTTATGATTATTTGAAAGCTCGTCCCGATTGCAATGGTAAGATCGGCGTGGTCGGTTTTTGTTTCGGAGGATGGATTGCCAACATGATGGCTGTTCGTGTTCCTGGATTATCTGCAGCCGTTCCGTTCTACGGTGGTCAGCCTGCCGATGCCGATGTTGCGAATATCAAAGCACCGTTGCTCATTCATTATGGTTCGCTCGACACGCGTATCAACGAAGGTTGGCCCGCTTACGAAGCCGCGCTGAAACAAAATCATAAAGAGTATACAGAATACATGTATGAAAATGCTAATCATGGCTTTCATAATGATAGCACTCCGCGTTACGATAAGGCTGCGGCAGAGCTCGCGTGGAAACGTACCATTGACTTCTTCAACACCAAACTGAAATAACAATGTTCCGCGCATTGTTGGTCATATTGATTTTTGCTTCGCCGGAAGTCATCCGGTTTACAAGCAAGAATGTTACTCTTGAAGGTGACCTGATGTTACCCGACGGTAATGCAAAAGCTCCCGTTGTCGTATTCGTTCATGGCTCGGGTCGTACTACACGTGACGATTACTCGCCGGTAGTTCCCGAACTTCTCAAAGCTGGATACGCAGTGTTTCGATACGACAAGCGAGGCGTGGGCAAGTCGGGTGGCGAATACATCAACGTTGGCACCCACAACAGCAAACAACACTTTCCAGTACTAGCATCAGACGCAGCGGCGGCTGTCGATGCGTTGCGAAAACATCCGAGGATCAATCCAAAAAAAGTTATCATAATGGGTGGAAGCCAGGCGGGCTGGATCATACCGATTGTTGCGAGCCTCACTGATGTGCAGGCCACGATTTGTATTTCAGGTCCAACGGTTCCTGTGGGCGAAGAGATGTTTTACAGCGACTACGCAGAACACGGCACAACTTCGCAAGAGGATGCCGATAAGTTACTGACGAATTTCAAAGGACCGGAAGGCTTCGACAATATCGAATACGTTGCCAAAATGAAGAAGCCGGCGCTATGGGTATATGGTGGCAAGGATATCAGCATTCCTGTGAAGCACTGCATGGCAAGATTGGATTCAACCATAAAGGCTTCGCACATTCCCGCAGAGATGAAGATATATCCTAATGCAGATCATGGGATATATAATCGGGAGACGGGTAACTTTGAAAATTATTCGAGTGTTGTTGTGAGTTGGTTACAGAAGAATGTACCAGTCAACTAACATCAAACCTCCCCGATAATAAAACTTCTCTCACTAAACGCAGGCAACGTAACATCCCCTTCGAAGAAATGCCTGATCTCATCTTTACTATCTGCCATCCCAAGACTATACAAGACCGGCACATAATGATCCGGTGTGGGCGCCGCTAGCTTACCAAGCTTGTGACTGCTCTCGTAATTGATGACGTTCGTGAAATTTCTCTCGTCAATCTGTTTCTTGATCCAGGCATCGTACTCTCCCTCCCAACCGTAGGGTGTCATGTCGTTGCGACTCATCTTTTGTCCTGCCAATCTCAGGTTGTGGATCAGTGAGCCGCTGCCGATAATAAGAACACCCTTCTGTCTCAATGACTGCAACTGCTTCGCCAGCTCGAAGTGATACGATGGCGGCGCATAGTAATTAATGCTCATTTGAAACACTGGTATGTTAGCCTTTGGAAACAAATGCATCAACATCGGCCATGCACCGTGGTCCAGGCCCCAGTCGTCTGTTTGAGCGATAGCCGGGACGATCTTCGTTACCTCTTTCGTGACTTCGGGAGCGCCTTTGGCGTGGTACTGAACGTTGTAATACTCTTCCGAAAATCCGTAGTAGTCGTAGATCTGCTTTTGGTCCGAAGAGATATTGATAAACGTGCCTTCCGTACACCAGTGCGCCGACACCACCAGGGCCGCTTTTATTTCAAGCTTGTCCTGCAGATCGGTTCCGAGCTTGTACAGTGCGTTCCAAAAAGGACGTTCGTCGCGGCTGCGGGGAATGTCCATGGGACTGCCGTGAGATGTAAAGAGGACGGGGGTTTTTCTTGATTGTAAAGGTAGAGGGTCTGTAAGGTATTTTAAGCTCTGTAAGGTTTCCATGTTTATTAGAACTCTTCTTTCAGTTTCTCAAGGGAAGTGTTCTCTATGTAAAACAATTTTGTGAGCTTATAGTTCTCATCATAGCCGATGATCAGCTTGATCCTTTGGCCGGTCCACGAATAGAGCCTGTCGAAGCGGTCGAATGCTTTCGATTTCTCTTTGTCTTTCGAAGAGGAACCATACAGGGTTTCGAGCGATTTCAGGATGTCGTCGAATCCGGGTTTTGTAGCGTTCTTAAACGACACCACGATCTCCTGGATTTTGCCCTTGTACATTTCGAGCTCTACCTCCCCAGTGTAGCTTTTCACGCTGACGAGCTCTTTTACGAGGTACAGTTTCGTATCGGCGTTGTCGAGCGTGCGGGTAAACTTGATCTTGCCCTCGTGCACAGAAAGGCTATCGCCTATCCGGAATTCTTTGAACCCGGCCTTTTTATCGAGGTCTTCAATTGATTGCGCGAAGGCGGCGGCGCATGCCATCACGGCAATGGCAACCAGGTATGCTTTTCTCATGGTGAAAATTACAGGTAACTTGGAAAAAATTCAATGGCTTCCGTATTTAAGATTGTCAATAGCGAGTTGAGCGACCTCCCTTCTATCGTTCAATGGTTCGACGACTCGATAGCCTACCAGGAAAAGCACGGCTACCCTACCTGGAAAAATTACGACCAAAGTGCCATCGTGCGCGATATCGAAAATAGAAATTACTACAAGGCCATCAATGAAAACGGGACTGGTATCGCATTCGGCGTCAACTATCGCGATCCCATTCTCTGGCGTCACATGGACGACGGCCTGTCGATCTATCTACATCGCATCGTTGTCAATCCCGCTTTCAAAGGACAGAAACTTTTCGGCGTAATTCTCGATTGGGCAATCGATCACATCAAACAAAAAGGACTGAAGAATATCCGGATGGATACGTGGAGTGATAATCCGGGCATCATTAATTATTATAAGAATTTCGGCTTCGAAGTGATCGAGGATATTGTAACGCCGGATACAGAAGAGCTCCCGGTGCATAACCGGAAGCTCGCTCTTACTTTAATGGAGTATAGGGGCGATCTGTGAGAGATATTACTCTGATCTTAATGTCTCCACAGGATTATTCATCCCCGCTCTCAATGCCTGTGTTGCCACGATCGCGAATGAAATCACAAAGATCGAAACACCAACCAACGGCATAACCCACCAATCAACACTTGTGTGGTATACATAACGAGTGAGGTAGTTGTTAATGGCATACCAACCCAATGGTGCGGCGAAGATAAATGCAATCAAAATCAGGAAAGAAAAATCACGCGAGATCATCGTGACGATATTCGTAAGGGATGCACCCAATACTTTTCGAATACCGATTTCCCTGTTGCGTTGTTCGGATGTGAAGGCAGCAAGGCCAAACAAACCCAGGCCCGTTATCACCAAGGCAAGTCCTGCAAAAATATCCATTAGATTTTGGACAAGGCTGATGCCCCTGAACTTCTTGTTGAACTCCTGGTCGGCAAAGTAATAGCTGAACGGATAAGCGGGATTATATTTCTTGATCACCGCCTCCACTTTCGACATTTGCTCAGAAAGGTTCTCCGATTCTTTAAGACGAATCGTAATGGTCCCAACCCAATCGGGCATGTAGATCATCAACGACGGTAATGGTTCGGCAAAGGGTGAACCCATCAATGCGTTATCGACTACGCCGACAATTGTACGTTTGTTGTCCCAGAGAGTAACTTCTGTGCCGATAGGATCTGTCATTCCCATAATATCGACCGCAGCCTGGTTAACGATTATCGACGTGCTGTCGTTGAACTCACGGGAAAAGTCGCGACCCTGCAATACTTTGAGTCCCATGGTCTTTGTGTAATCGTAGCCGGTAGATATCGTTGCAAAAGAAACGTTGACGCCGTCTGGCATTCCGGGCCACTCCAGGAAGTTGTTCGAATAAACGTTGGTGATCGGACTGTTAGATCTCGTTACAGAAAGCGCAAGACCATTGTCTATCAATTCATTTTTGACCGCATCGTAATTCTTCACGATTTCGGAAGCAGCATCTACGTAAATGAGGTTCTCCCTTACATAACCAACTTCTCTTGCTTTCACGTGGGCGATCTGTTTGTACATACCTATTACGCAGATCGTTGCGAAAATCGAGAATACAAACTGGAATCCAACCAGGATCTTCCTCGGCAAGCTGCCGCGTTTACCACTACCAATACTTCCCTTCAACACTTTCACTGGTTTGAACGACGACAGGAAGAATGCAGGATAGCTACCTGCAACTACGCCAGTGATCATTATCAGCACGAGCGAGGTGGTCCAAAACTGCCATGAGGAGAAATCGATAAATAATCTTTTGTTAAGAAGTGCGTTGTAAAATGGCAATGCGATCTCGGTAAGCAGCATCGCACACGCATAAGCTATGAATGACAGCAACAGAGATTCGCCGAGAAATTGTATGATGAGCTCTCTCCTTTGAGAGCCGATCGCTTTACGGATACCAACCTCACGTGCACGTTTTTCCGAACGTGCTGTCGCCAGGTTCATAAAATTGATGCAGGCAATAAGGATAATAAATCCCGCGATCGTTGAGAAAGAATTTACTGAATCGATCAGTCCTCCGGTCTCAACGCCATTCCTGAAATTTGAATGCAGGCGCCAGCGCTCCATTGGATAAAGAAAAACCTCACGTTTAACATTATCGGTTGTGTGTTCATTCACAATATTCAGAATAGCATCATTCACTATTTTTTCATCGCCGGCAGCTTCAGTCTCCACATAGATCGGGAATGAAAAATTTTGCCACGTCGTCATCGAGTTCTTCACCCATCCCTGCTGCCTGTAGAGCGCGTGCGACAATAAGTAATCAAACTGGAATGAAGAATTACCAGGAACATCCTTCGCAACACCCGTCACGATGAGCTCATCCTCGTTGTCGAGCTTGACAGTTTGATTCATCGGGTCGGCATCACCGAAGAGTGCTTTTTGCCGTCGACTCCGTGAGAACGATCGTCTTTGGTTCTGTCAGTAAAGTCTTGGCATTTCCTTTGATCAACGGAATTCGAACATGTCGAGGAACTCCGTTGAAACATAGTAACCGTCTTTCACGATCGACTTATCGCCAACGGCAACCAGGTGGCTGCCACCCCAATCTGTTGTTGACACATTTTTTATTCGTGAGTCTGCTGTCTTCAGTGCATCCCACAACGCCAGCGGCATACTTGTGTAGGATACCGCGGTCGTGTCGGTGTACCGAGCGTGTACCCAAACCTGGAACAACCTGTCGCGCTTCGACTGCATGTTGTCGTACGTCACTTCATCATACACCCACAACGAGATCAGCAACGCGCTCGCGATGCCGATAGAAAGACCTGCAACGTTGATGAAAGTGTAAACGGAATTTTTTAGCAGCGACCGGTAAGCGATCTTGAAGTAGTTTTTTAGCATAGAGCCAATTTAAAATATTCTCTGTTAATTGGACGTAATGAAACCTGTGGTATTTTCAAAAGAAGAAGCCCGAAGAATAATTTTGCACGCGGGCGGCTTGTCGAAGCGAGGACAGTTTGGTAATAGTGTAGAGGCGGCGTACAAGCTCATCGATCATTTAGGTTTCCTGCAGGTCGATACAAACTACGTTGTCGAGCGTGCCCATCACCATGCTATCGCTGCTCGTGTGCCTGGGTATCAACCTGCGTGGCTCGAACAGCTACAAACGGACGGAAGGGTGTTTGAGTTCTGGACTTTTGCATCCGGCTTCATCCCTATGCACGATTTCAAATACTCACTTCCCGTGAAAGAGGCGATGGCTAAAAGAAGCAAGGTCACCCAGGCTGATATGAACCTGATGCGCAGGGTGTTAGATCGTATCGGGAGAGAAGGTCCGCTGCGTGTGCGCGACTTCGAAAACGATCGTGTGGTGAAGAGCAGAGGATGGTGGGACCTGCGTCCTTCGAAGATGGCACTGGAACGACTTCACTCGAGTGGCAAACTGGTAAGCACACGACTGAAAGACTTTCATAAGCTTTATGATCTGCCGGCGAATATTATTCCCGGCTTCGCCGATCTCACCATGCCGACAGCAGAAGAGTTTGCACGACACAGGATATTAAGAATGCTGGCAGGCCAACGGGATCGCCTACGAGAAAGAAATAAAATGGGGCGCGAGGTATGTTCCAGACAACTCGATCAAGGCCGAGCTTGCGCGAATGGTTGATGAGGGCGAAGTTTTACAGGTCAGGTGGAGGGACTGAAAGGACCGTTGTTCATGCATCCGTTTTATCAGAACAAAAAAATAAAACTCGCCGGCGATCTATTCATCCTCTCTCCATTCGACACCGTGAACGTGTTTCGTCACCGGCTCCGTGACTTCTTCGATTTCGATTACCAGGTGGAGTGTTTCGTGCCCGAGCCCAAACGAAAGTATGGGTATTTTTCACTGCCGATATTACAGGGTGATCAATTTATCGCGAGGATGGATTCGAAAGCAGACAGAAAGAAGAAAGTTCTCGTGATCAACAACCTTCACTTCGAGACTAAGAATGTCGACGTTGAAAAACTTGCCGATGGAATTAATCGCTTCGCGGAATTCAATGGATGCGAGTCATTCGTCGTGAAGAAGACCAACAATAGATCGATAGTAAAATCATTTCTGTAGAACCGTGTGGATCTCGTCACACATGCCGTGTGTCGAATCTTCATCGAGGCGATCGACAACGATCTTCAACATGCCCTTCACCAGTTTGAAATTATCGGGCTTCGTAACAAAACATATTGCAACCGAGACCCATCGCGGTCTCACGATCCTTCGCACGCCGACAAAAGTGTTAGCGCCTGACGTCCATCTTCCACCCCGTGGCAAACGATATGTGGATCGAGCGCAGCGAGCGCCTCCGCAAACATTTCACGGTCGTCGCTATCGTCATCAGCGAGAAGAAATCTCTTTGATATTGCTTTCGTCATACCTTACTGTCGCCCTGAACGAGTGGAAGCCGGATACTAAACTTGCTCCCCTTTCCATCCTCACCCCAGGCTGAAATTGTTCCGTGATGTCTCTCGACGATCTTCTTGCACAACGCCAATCCAAGCCTGTTCCCTCGTACTGGTCTTTTGAATGCAATCGCATAAATGCATTGAAGAGGCGATCTGCAAATTGCTGGTCGAACCCGATACCGTTGTCGGCAACTACAATTTGCGCAAGATCCTTTTCGCCATCCTTAATCAAAGAAGAAGAAATTGTTATCTCGGGATCCGATTTACTGAACTTCAATGAATTATTGATAAGGTTATAGAATAGTTGATACAGCAAGACTTGCGCTCCTTGCAGCTTCGGGAGATTGCCTTTCCGGATGATCGCATTTTTCTGGTTGATCATCACCTCCAGGTCGGCCCTCAATACTCTCAATGATCTCGTTCAGATCAACCTCGTCAATTTCTTGTAACCGATTCATTGAGTGAAGAGTACTTCAGCACACCTTCAATCATTGAATACATCCGTGACGAAGCCTGTCGCATTTTCTCGACATAGAGCTGACCTTTCGAAGGGATCGTTGTTCCAAACTCGTCGTCCAGGCGATTGATGAATGTCTTCAGTTTCCTGACCCGGTTCTTTGAGGTAGTGACTGGCAACGTGGGCCAAACTGCTGAAGATCTTCGTTAGACCGGCGAAGTTCGCTGGTGCGTTGTTCCACGATCACTTCCAATTGTTCCGAAAGATCGCGGTATCTCCTTTCACTTTCCTCGACAGTCTTACGCGATAATACAGTTTCGGTAACATCGATTGCAAAGTTCAACACGCCTTGAATCGATCCTTTGAGATCGTACCATGGCTGATAGATGAAATTGGAAGTAGCGACTAACAGGCTGACCTCCCGCATTATGAAACGTAACATGACGTTCCCATTCATAAATCGTTTTGCCGTTGTTATAAACATCTTCCAGCAGCTGGATCACACCTTGCGTCTTAAGTTCGGGAATAGCTTCAGCCAAAGGCATTCCTGTGAAGTCCACGTCTCCGAATATTTCTTTGTTCTTCGGATGGAAAAGCTCGTATCGAAAATCCGGTCCCTTAAAAATATTCACGAGAGCCGGCGCTTGTAAGAACAATTGATAAAACTGCAATTCAGTTTCTCTCCGAACCTGGTTGATCCGAATGTGATTGGTTACGCGAACCATGAGCTCTCTGGCTGAGAATGGTTTCACAAGATAATCGTCGGCACCCGCATCGAGACCTTCCACCTTTGCTTCTTCGCCGGCGCGGGCCGACAAAAATATCACGGGCATGTTCTTGATCTCGCGGTGGCCTCTCACCTTTCGCAGCAAACCGAAGCCGTCGAGCTTCGGCATCATGATGTCGGACAACAGAAGGTCGGGCCGGTACTCGAGTGCTTTCTGGTATGCCTCCTCACCGTCTTGCGCAGTGATCACATTGAACTGCTCCGACAACAAGCGCTTCATGTAATCGCGCATGTCGGCGTTGTCGTCGGCAAGTAGCACTTTGCTTTTCGTGTTGATTGCTTTAGGGTCGGAATGTGGAGTCGGCTCCGAATGACCGTTGGATGGTATCCACTTGAGGGCCTCCTCCACAAATGCAGTCGAATGCCGGAATGGCGAAAACTCTTGCGGAGCATCGAGAACACGATCGTTCGAGAGATGATCTTTGCCAAGTGGAATTGAGACCGTGAACGTAGAACCTTTCTTCGGCACACTTAGAACATCGATGGTTCCGTGATGAAGCTTCACAAGCTCTTTCACCATCGCGAGACCGATACCCGTTCCTTCCTGGCTGCGTCCACCGGTATTTTCAACACGATAGAAGCGATCGAATATTCTTTCTATCTGATCGGCAGGAACACCGATACCGGTGTCTGACACAGCTACATGAACCATTCCGTTCGATTGCCTGATGTCGATGCCGATCTCACCTTCATTGCTATACTTGAATGCATTCGATACGAGGTTGAGGATAATACGCTCCCACATATCGGTATCCACATACACTTCGCCGTTGATCTTCTCGCAGCTGATACGCAAATGCATTCCCGATCTTTCGATGGCCGAACGGAAAGTACTGGCAAGATCTTCGGTGAACATGCAGATATCAACGCGGCGGAATTTTCCTTCATTCCTTCCGGCTTCGATACGCGAGAACTCCAATAGCGTATTCACCAGCTTTTGCATACGTAACGCATTGCGATATGCAACTTCCATCCTGATCTTATTCTCGGGGGTAAGTGATCGGTCATTCATTGCGTCTTCTACCGGTGCCAGCAACAAAGTGAGTGGTGTGCGAAACTCGTGACTGATGTTGGAAAAGAAAGTTGTCTTTGCGCGGTCGATCTCCGCCAAAGCTTCCGTCCTCTTGCGCTCTTCGTCCAGCATGTGAACTGCCGTGAAGCTCGTCGATATCTGGTCGGCTATGAGTGAGAAGAAGCTCTTATATTTTTCATCGAGAATGCGATGAGGATTCAGACCAACGATCAACACACCCGTAGTTTCTTTTGACGCGGATTGAGTGATCGGGAGAAGGATCGATTGTGTTGGTGAGATCTTCCATGCTCCGCTCGGCATCGCGTTAAATGTTTGATGCAGGCGCTCGAACACCTGCATCTGTCGAGACTCTACAGTTCTTCGAATAATTTCGGAAGAAGGCACATCAAGATCGAGATCAACTTCGGTCGGAACAACAGATGCCGCGCTGCCAAGCTCGGTCGACAACGTAAGCACAGCCTTCGTCCCATTGATGGTCCTGAATAAAGCAAACGGAAAATCCCAGGGATTTTTCTTGAGCACCTCGATGACTCTCGAGATAATTTCCTGGTTGCTTTTGGTATCAGTTAGATTTTGCGCAAGGGCCGTCAGTGTTTCCAGTTGACGTTGACTAATAATGCGTTCGGTGTCGTCGGTGTTGGCGCAGATCATTCCCTCCGTTCCTCCGTTGTCGCCAGGAATTGGAGTATATGAGAACGTATAGTATGTCTCTTCGGGATAACCGTTTCGCTCCATGAGGAGGAGCTGCGACTCAGCGTATGTTCCCTGGTCCTTCTCCATCACCTGCTGCAACATCGGTGCTATGTCGTCCCATATGTCTTTCCAAACAACGGATGCGGGACTGCCGAGCGCCCAGGGATGTTTACCCTGGACTATATCTTTGTAAGGATCGTTGTAAAACTTGATAAGATCCTTGCCCCAGCCGATCCATATTGGCTGCCGGGAGGTGAGCATGATTCGGATGCAGGTTCGAAGACTTTGGGGCCAGCGTTCAACGGGACCAAGAGATGTATTTGACCAATCATAGTCGCGTATGCGTTGTCCCATCTCGCCACCTCCAGACAAGAACTCAGGTAAAGAAGGCTTTGGCGGAGGTGGCGTCTCGGTCTCTCTCATTAGTGTGAACCAAAGTCAGTAATTTCTTGAAATTACTGAGGAAAGTCAATTTTGTTCACCGTGGAATTGCTGTTGAACTTTTTCTACATGTCAGGTTTAACATTGATCGGCATGGCGAGTGTAACGATGAACCCGTCGCTCAATGCGTAGCTGGGTCGATACGAAGTGAGATAGCGCATGTATGAAGTGGTAAGATGGATCGAAGCCTTCTCGCTCACCTTAATGATTGGAAACGTAAAGGCGATTGATGCCGAGATCGCCTGTTTCTTCTCTACAAGCACAGCACGATTCCATAAGAACATATCCACTTTGAATTTCGGATACGAGATACTAATGAGAACACGGTTGGCAAGCTTGCGCTGAATGTTGTAGTCGTAAAGCAATACAGTGTTTTGAATTGAAATGTGTTTCGAAGGATCCCAATAAAATGTGGATGCTGCGTAGTAATCCGAATCACCGGGATCGCGAAAGCCCTGTGTTTGTGAAAAGATATAACCAAAGATTCCGCGGATCTTGAAAGTCGGATGAAGTTTCAGTGTCGCGAATGCACCCGGTTGAAAATAGTTGGCATACGAGTGACGATCTTTCAAATCGAATGACTGGAACAGGAAAAATCCCACGGCCTTATTTTCATAAAAGACATTGACATCCGCAACGGGGTTGTGATTGAGCAACGCTCCAGTGAACGGGAAGTATCCAGCCGAATGGAGGCGTGGATAAATTTGTAAAGTAGCCTTCGACGAGTCTTGCTGTGCAAACGAGATGTTACCAAAACAGGTCATGAAGACCAACACAAGGGTAGCGCAGTTTTTTTGCGTCCAATGGCTTTCGACTTTTTTCATAACGTTCTATTAGGCGGATGAGAGATTTTAAATATTTCATACAAAGCAGCGTTTTATAGGCAGTGATCTCAACCCGTTTCTTGCTGTTGTACAAATGAATGGAGGCGGACTGCCAGCATTATGGCAGTCCGGTTTGGGAAGTTTAATCTTTATCCCAGGAGCGAATATGCTCGTCGATCGTTATGTGGTCCTTTTTCAGGAATGGCTTCGTTGTTTTATTCAAAACGTCGATATTCTGGATAATAAAATCCCGATAATCCTTCCTGGTCCAGCACCACCCTATCAAATGCCATTGCTCCGTATAGTAAATAATCCCGATTGGCTCGATCTCCCGTTTGGTCTTTTGCTTTTTGAGATCGGTGTATTCGATGTACAGGATATTCTTGTTGGTAATCGAATTCTGAATATCCGCCAGGTATTCCATAGAGCGCGGGCTGCGGGCAGGATTGATCACCCGGATGCGGTCGCGGAGCTGCGACGCAGACTCCTTCCCGCGTGAATGAAGGACGTTCCTGATCTTTTCGAGCGCCGTTTCGGTATTTCTCACAACTGACACATCGGCAAAGCGATCGGCCAGCGACGACAATAGTACCAACGCATTAGCCTCGTCGGCCGTAAAGCTCACAGGCGGAAGAAAATAACCGTCGACAATAAAGTATCCTTTGTTGTTTTCGAATGAAACCGGGATGCCGATCTCATCGAGAGCCCGGATGTCGCGGTAGACCGTGCGGACGCTAATGCCAAAGCGATCCGAGATCTTTTCGGCGGTCACGTGTTTACGCGATTGCAGCAGGGTCAGAATTCCAAAAAGGCGGTCGACGCGATTCATCCGAGGCAAATTAAATAGAAAGGGCGATGTACGGATGCGGCCCTTCGGGATGTCTTTCAAAGAAAAGACATATGAAATACCTTATTCTATTCACGTTCGTGACTTCCATGTGCCTCGGACAAAGTCTCGAAAAGATGCCTGTAGATCTCGAGACCGACTTCGCGCTAAGCTCGCTGCCTCCCCACCTGCGTGAGAAAGCTACCGTTTACCTTCTCGATCCGGCGAAAGGATATTATGTAGCACGCCAGGGAACGAATGGCTTCACAGCAATGGTGATCCGCACCGAGTGGGAATGGGAAGAGTATACAGATGATTGTCTCACTGCATTGAGTTACGACGCCGAAGGGTCAAAGACGATCATACCGGTTTACCTGGAAGTTGCTGCCATGAGAGCATCCGGTAAGTATAGCCCTGCAGAGCTCCGACAAGCTATCATCAAAAAAGTAAAAGACGGAACATTGAAAGCTCCCGCAAGACCGGGCATTTCCTATATGCTGGCGCCGATAATGCGTTCACACCCCGGAACAAAAGAAGTAGAGACTATGATCATGCCGCACTACATGTTCTACGCGCCGAATCTAACCAACGCCGACATTGGCGGAAAGTACGATGGAACATCGCAGCCCTTCATTCTCGAAAGTGATCCCGGCTTCGGAAAAGATCATGCGATCCTCAACTACATCATCGTGAAGGCAGGCGAAGCCGAGATCGAAAAGATCCTAAAAGAAAACGCCAACCTTTTAGATCGGTTGGCGCAATTCAGGCCTTCACTTAAAGTGAATGCCGGGTTAGCTCATCATCATTGACCGGTTGCGAAAGGCGCAGTCGGTTTCACGGGGCCGTAGACGGCATCTCTGAATACTTTGTGCAGGTCGTTGCTGAAAGGAAAGATCTGCACAAACATCACCGCCGTAAGATCATTTTCTGGATCAACCCAGAACAACGTGCTGGCAGCTCCATCCCAGAAGAACTCGCCTACGGCTCCGTTCTTCTCCGTCTCATTTGCGGGTGGACGCATCCGTACTGCGAAGTCAATACCGAAGCCAACCTGGCCCTTGCTCGGCAGCCACATGCGCTCCGTAACACTGTCGGCCAACTGGTTGGTCGCCATCAACTTTACAGTCTCAGGTTTGAGCACCGTTGCGCCGTCGAATGTTCCTTCGTTCACGAGCATCCTTGCGAAGCGCTGATAGTCGTCGACAGTTGACGTCAATCCGAAGCCACCTGCCTTGAATGGATATTCTTTGTCGTTCACGTTAGCGAGTATCAGTGAATCTGGAACTCTATTCAGTTGCCCGTTGTCGAAGCGATACAATGCAGCCAAAGCGCCCATGTCTTTAGGAACGTAACCGGTGCTGGTCATCTTCAGTGGCCCGGTGATGTTGTCTTTCACATAAACATCGAATGGTTTGCCCGAGAGCACTTCAACCAAACGAGCCTGGACGTCAACACAAACTCCGTACGACCATTTCTTGCCGGGCTGAAACGCCAATGGCAGCTTCGCCAGCTTGGTGGTAAAATCTTTCAAGGTGCCGTTCTTGTTCATAACATCGGCTTTCCTCACAAGCTCGCCGAGCTTCGTAGTATCGCCACCACCCGCAAACCCTGCGGTGTGACGCGTGATATCGCGAACACTGATTGGACGCTTGGTATCTTCAAGTACGAGCTTGCCGTTGTGGCCAACCTCTACGAACACTTTCATGTCCTTGAACTCGGGCAGGTATTTCGAGAGCGGATCGTCTAGTTGAAACTTTCCCTGTTCATATAATTTCATGAGCGCCACGCCGGTAACGGGCTTTGTCATCGAATAGATCCTTACGACGGTATTTCTATCGAACGGTTTGGAGGCTTCACGGTCGGCCTGGCCAAACGAATTGAAATAAACCTCTTTATCTTTTTCAACAATGAGTGCCGACACGCCAGCGATCTTACCGGCATCGACCATCGCCTTGAGCGTTGAGTCGATTCGAGCCTTGGCGGCGGTGGTTACGATCCCCGTTTCCTTCGGGGTATCAGACTTCGGGGCCGAACAGGCGACCACGAAAGACACAATGACAAACAGGTACAAAAGCCTTGACATACTTAAGGGTTTAAGGAAGGATTTAATATACGATGTTTTTATAAATTGAAAACGTTATGTTATACCTGGGTCTCGATGCTCACCCGGCGTACGCCACCAACGAAGTTGCAAGTTTCGGACAACATACGCTGTTCACCGCGCGGCTATCGCAGCTCGATCTTCCCTCCCATCAATCGAACTTCGGATTGATCACTACTTTATATGGTGTTATGGATGTAAAGATCAACGGGATCTCAAAGTTGATCGACAATTCTTCGTTTCTCATCGTCAACAGGGGCAGCTCGATTCAGGTCACGATAGACCACGAACAGTGTCAGCCTGTTTTGCTGTATTTCAAAAACACACCCGATGACTGGAACATCACCGAAAGGGTGTACCAGGCAACACCGTCGCTCAAGGAAAGAATCAAAAATCTGTCTTCGTTAACCGAGAGCTGTTCATCATTCATCTCAATGCAATCCGACGCGATCGTACGATCTACTTTGGCCGAGATTGTTTCGTTGACTCAATATTCTACCGAGCAATCGAAGCAACTCGCCGTAAAAAAGAAAGGAACTCGTGAAGATAACTTCAAGAAGCTGGCGACAGCGAGAGATTGGATCGAAAACAACTTCGCTCAATCACTGTCGCTGCACCAGCTTGCTCAAATGGCTTCGATGAACGATGAACATTTCCTCCGGCAGTTTAAAAAGTTGTACAACAAAACTCCGCATCAATATCTTATTGACCGGCGCATCCAGGCGGCGCGTGAGCTTCTGAATACAAAAGAGATGTCGGTACAGGAGATATGTTCGGCTGTCGGCTGGGAAAGTCTTGCAACGTTCAGCCACCTGTTCAAACAACGAACAGGTGTAACACCCGGTGAATATCGTAACGCTGAGGACACGCGGTGACGCAGTGGATAAGCGGAGATAAAGCGCGAACTTAGAAGAATTCACCGCGTGCCTCCGCTCCTCTGCGTATCCACCGCGACACAATCAGGCAGTGATCACATTCTTTAAGTTCTCATCAAAATTCCTCATGTCAAGTCCGCCTTCAAGAACAGACTTCAGGTTCGTGAGATAGAACGTCCAGCCCGTCGTGTTGCTCAGGTAATGTTTAAAGATCGGACCCGCATCGACTGGAATGTTTCGTTCCACCAATTCGCAGATCACCTGCCCTTGTTCTTTATAGATGCTGATCGTGACGGGACAATCCATTGAGAATGAAAATGAGAAACGATCTTTCCCATTCGAGTCGAGGACTTTCCCGGTCAGTACAGTGTCGTCGGGGAAACCATGCCAGAGCCATTTGTAAGTGTCACCTTTCACCATCGAGTCGGTTTCTTTTTTGTTACTTCCCTGTTGATCCTTCGCTTTCGCTTCGCGAAGGAACCACGACTCGAGGCCGGCCTGCGATGTCCACGCATTGTAAATTTTTTCGATCGTTGCATCGATGTTGATCCTCAGGCGGATCTCGCTCCAATTGTTACTGATTGCTTCCATAGTTGATTTGTTTTATCAAAACTATCTTCGTCATGGGCTGCTATCTTTATCGAAAATTGAGAATTTTTATTGTGACGCGGTGGATACGCAGAGAGGCAGTGGATACGCGGAGATAAAGCGCAAACTCAAACGAATTCACCGCGTATCCTCCGCTCCACTGCGTATCCACCGCGTCACAGCAATCGAAAATTGAGAATTTATGAATATCGAGATCCGTGAGAATCTAAGCTACCACCTTTACGGCTTTTCAGGCATCGTTTCCGATTTCAAATTCGGAGAAATGGGCATGACCCTTTCAGGCAAGATGTGGGACATTGTAAAGAAGAACAATCTCGCCAACAAGGGCATCAACATTTGGGCGTATGACAACCAGTCGAAAATGTTCTGCGGTGTCGAGCTTGAACCTCGCCCCGCGGATTCCTTCGGAATGGAAGAGAGAGATCTTCATTTCGAAAAATATGCATGGTACAAACATGTAGGTCCCTATCAACTCTTGCATGAAGCGAACGAGAAAATGAGGCAGGACCTGCAGAAGCTTGGACTTAAATACGGACCGCCGACACTCGAGATCTATGGGCATCACGACCCTGACCCGCAAAAGGTCGTAACTGAGATCATTTATACTGTTCGTTAACGGTCGAGTTCGTTCGTTATAGAACTGCCGAAGCCTCAAAATTGGCCAGAAACCTATTGGCACAGCTTTCGCAATCCCCCAGTTATGCTTCAAAACTACCTTAAGGTTGCCTTTCGCACCTTTCTCAAAAACAGGTCTTTCAGTCTCATCAACATCGCCGGCCTGGCCATCGGCATCAGCACCTGTATATTGATCTCCCTGTTTGTGCTCGATGAGCTCAGCTTCGATCGGTTCCACGCTAATGCCGATCGCATTTATCGGGTTACTGAGTTGCTTCATCTTCCAACAGAAATTCGTCATCAAACAGTAACATCTCCACCAATGGCACCCGCACTCCAACGCGGGTTCCCCGAAATAGTAAAGACGGCACGATTGAGCTTCAGCAGCCGCACGATCTCTTACAAAGACGCAAAGTTTCCCGACACCAAAATGATGTACGCCGACTCGGCGTTACTCCAGATCTTTTCCTTCGCCATGATCGAGGGCGATCGCGACAAAGCGCTCACGGAACCTTACTCCGTTGTTCTTACCGAAAGAGCTGCAAAGAAATATTTCGGCAACGAAGATCCGCTCAACAAGATCATGGCTTTGTCGGATACTTTAACGCTCACAGTTACCGGTGTCATTCAAAACATTCCCGCCAACTCACATCTCCAGTTCGATGCAGCAATATCGCGGGCAACGATCACGGCCTTCCTGAAAGGTCAGGTCGAAGACAATTGGTTTAACAATGGAACCTACAGTTATATCCTTTTACCTGAAGGTTACAACATCACCGATCTCGATGCGAAGATCCCCGCATTTCTCGATAAAGAAATGGGAGCTGATCGCAAGACTACCGGTATCTGGTATGACCTCCTATTTCAGCCGCTTACATCGATACACTTGCATGCAACATCCATGTATGACATCGGTGCAAAAGGAAACATCAAGTACGTTTACACCTTCACGTTAATTGCAGCACTCGTGTTGTTGATCGCTTGCGCGAACTACATCAATCTCGCTACGGCGAAGTCGGTAAACCGCGCGAAGGAATTGGGCATGAGAAAGGTTGTCGGTGCCCGGAAGAATCAACTGGCAGTACAACTACTCGGAGAGTCTTGCATGATCACACTGTTCGCGTTTGTTGTTGCGATAGCATTGGTGTCGGCGGCCTTGCCGTCATTCAACCTGCTTACGGAAAAACATTAAGCATCGGTGTGCTTGCGAGGCCGGATGTCCTGGCGATCATCGTTTCGATCTTCGTTTTGATCAGTCTAATTGCTGGTGGATACCCGGCCTGGCTGATGTCGTCGATCTCGCCATTGAGAGCCATGAAAGATTACTCGAAACAGGGAAACTCCGGTGGATTAGTGCGCAAAGGTCTTGTTGTGTTCCAGTTCACGATGTCAATTATACTGATATCATCTACTATCCTGATTTTCAGGCAGATGGACTACATGAGCTCAAGGAACCTTGGGTTTCATAAAGAACAGATGATGCAGATGAGAATTCCCTTCAAGTTTCAGAAGAAAATGAAGACAATTAAAGATGAAATGGCCAGGATTCCCGGGGTCGTTTCTGCCTCGTCGTCCAACTTCTCCTTCACCAATGGGATCAGCAACATTGCCATGCTGCCCGAGGGTGCAGCCGACAACGAGATCACTTCGGAAGCAACTATCGGCGTTGATGCGGACTTCATTCCAAATTTCGGTCTCGACCTTTTGGCTGGCAGAAATTTTCAGTATGGAAATATTTCAGACGATACGAGTGCTTTCATCGTGAACGAAGCTGCCGTTCGTCAATTCAATTGGGGCGCGCCCGAAGACGCAATTGGAAAATCTATCGACTGGGGACTGGGCAAGAAAGGATCGGTGATCGGTGTCATCAAAGATTTCAATTTCAGTTCATTACACACAGAAATCACGCCATTGATCGTGCATGTTGTGCCAGACTGGTATAGCTACATCACGCTTCGTGTTGATGGTAAAGACATCTCCACTGTGATCAAACAGGCGGAGCAGAAATACAAACAGTTCGACAATGAAAATCCGTTTTCGTATGCCTTCATGGATGCCGACTTCGCAAGTCTTTACGAAGCCGAAGAACAAACGCGCACGATCGTTGGACTACTCACTTCACTCGCAATCTTCATTGCATGCCTTGGCCTGTTTGGTCTTGCAGCGTTCATTGCCGAGCAACGCACTAAGGAGATCGGTATCCGAAAAGTGTTAGGCGCTAATGTTGGCGGCATCATCGTGCTGATGTCGAAAGACTTCCTGTTGTTGATTGCCGTTTCGTTCGTGCTGGCAGTTCCGGCTGCATGGTACGCGGGAACACAATGGCTCACGGGCTTTGCTTTCAAAACGGACATTGCGTGGTGGATCTTTGCAGTGTCAGGTGTTGGAGCGGCAGCGGTTGCGTTGTTGACGGTAAGTTTTCAGTCAGTGAAAGCGTCTATGATGAACCCGGTGAAAGCGTTGAGAACGGAGTAATTCATTGATCATTGCACATTGGTCAATGATCAATGTACAACGTCAAAACTTGATGGTCTTCAGAAATTCGACACTCTGCGGTACTTGCTCGAACTGTCGCGATGATTCGTCTTCAATGAAGTAGTGTTTGATACCGGCTTTGTGGCCGGCCTTGACGATCGCTTCGATGTTAACATCGCCAGTTCCAAGAACAACATTCGCCTTCTCCACGTCGGCGCGGCCGTTGTTCGAATCGGGCATGCCTTTCAAACGATCCTTCAGGTGCATGGAGATAAAGCGATCCGGGTATTTGTTCAGCAAGGCAACAGGATCGTTGCCGCTCTGCTTCATCCAAAAAACATCCATCTGGAAATTGGCGTAACGCTTGTCGAGGTTCTTTGCGATGTAATCGAACAACGTCGCTCCTTCGTAAGGACGAAACTCATAACCGTGAGCGTGATAGCCGAACGCAAAGCCATTCTTCGCAAGGAGCTCCCCTGCTTTGTTGAACACGGCTACACCTTTCTTCGCATCTTCAATCGTAAAGTCGTCGCCAGTGTGTGGTATCCAATAGCAGATCACTTGCTTGGCGCCTACTGCTTTCGCACGGTCGACAACTTTCTGCGGATCTTTTTCAAGATCGTCGAAGCCACAACCGATGGCAACCAAAGTGAGGTCGTTCTCTTTCAATAACTTCAGGTAGTCGGCAGCTTCCATTCCTTGTGGAACACCACCTTCCAATTCTTTAACGCCCCATTCGTGAAGTTTCTTCAAGGTGCCGGGCAGGTCGGCCTTCGCTTGTTTGCCAACTGAACCCATCTGCAAACCGATAACGGGTTGAGCGAAAGCCTGTGATGAAATAAATAGCAGGAGAATCAATGACTCCACCAGAATGACAATTAGAAGTTTTCTTTTCATGATTAAAAGTTAGCCAAATTTTCTCTCAGTTTCAGGAGATTCCCCAGGCGCCTTTTATAATAGTTGTGCTCCCAACCGCTTGCATAAAATGTTATTGCAAAGAATAACAATAGTGATACTATCCACAGAAGGGAGTCGGTTTTGCTCAATACAATCAGCAGCGCTATGGGAATAATGGTCCATCGAAGCAGTGACGAAAACCGAACCTGGTAAGAGGCGATGTCGATTGCGTGGTCTAAATCGCCGAGCATCGTCCTGTCGAATTTCTTTTTACCTCTTAACCTTTTTATTCTCGCCACGAGACAATACGTGCCTGTTGCCAGCATCCACAGCGAAAGGATAAGCAAGTACAAGTTACTCTTACCCATCATCATGATCAAAGTTCCGGACCCAAGGTTAGCAACGATTGACAGTAATTCGCTCACGTTGGTGATGTGGATGCCCTTTTCCTTTTTCGATACAATGTTCTTGCGCATCGTCGATTCATTGATCGCGTACATCGTTTCATTCGACTGCATATCCCATACTTTTTTGATGTCGTCAAAAGTCATAGTTCTTCGATTTATCTGTTAGGTATTTTTTCACGCGATTGATCCTCACGCCAATATTCGACTCGGTGATGCCAACGATCTCTGCCATTTCTTTATAGCTAAATCCTTCAAGCAGTAAAAGACAGATGGAACGGTCGATCTCATGCAGCTTCGATATCTCATGATACAACCACGAAAGCTTATCGTCGCTAGTGTTGTCGGTTTCGATCAGCACATAGTTGGCATGGTCGATATCTATCTTGTTTTGAGATTGTTTCTTCTCTCGTTGCGAGAATCGTATGGCAGTATTCAGTGCGATCCGGTAAAGCCATGTCATTACGGCACATTCGCCACGAAACGATGGGATCGACCGCCATATTTGAACGGTGATTTCCTGGAACAGGTCGTCGCGGTCCATTGGCGTAAAGGCGTACGAGCGGGTTATTTTAAATAATAGACCTTTGTATTGGCCTATCCAGTTATTCAATATGTCGCTCTGGTGTTTTTCGGTCACGGAATCAAATCTTGTCCATTTGTTCCGGCACGTCAACTAATTCTTACAGCAATTGAAAAAAATTGGAGATGTTTTTATTAAATTAGGTATCCAACTCGAAAAAAAACCATTCCAAACACCTATAGTTCTTTAATTCTAAAGGTCTCCGCCAAACACGGGGACCTTTTTAATTATACTGCCTTTAACTAGATGATCTCCATTACAGTCGCTACAAGCGCATCGCAACGTGCATTGCCAAATTCGAACAGGTCGGTGCCTTCGGATAATTTCAGCAGGATATCTTTCACAATCGACCTGGCACGAAACAACCTCACCTTCACGTTAGCTTCGGTGAGACTTAAACATTCACCAATTTGTAAGTTCGACATCCCTTCCACTTCTTTCATCATGTAGATCACCCTGTACTTTTCGGGCAGGTTGTCGATCGCAAGCTCCATCAGTTGTTGAACTTCCTGTCGTATCATCACTTTCTCTGCGTTTACAGTTTTGTCAGCAATACGGTTCAATCTTTCGGTTCCAACGTCATCTGTGGTGAGGTAGATCACTTTACCTTTCTTGATGTCTTTTAGTCTAAGCAATGCTTCATTGATACCAATCCTGATAAGCCATGTTGAGAAAGCAGCGTTACCATGGAATTGGTGCAGCTTATCGAAAGCTTTGAGATAAGCGTTCTGCATGGCGTCGCGGATCTCGTCGTCATCTTTCAAATAGCCGCGAACAACGCGATACAACGTTTGGTTATGGCGACGCATGAGTATCTCGAAGAGCTCCTTTTCGCCACGAAGAACCCGGGTTACGACATCGGCGTCGCTCAGTTGATTTGTAGGGATGTTGAGTTTAACTGCTTCCATATGCACCCATTAGATTCCATCCACGGCATCAAGTTACAAACAGGATGGGTTTTGTGATTTCTCTTCCCTCAATCGATGATACAAATCATTGTTAAAACCCCATTTCTCGCTGTTTTTTGCCCTTTAAAAGCATCAGAAGGTGGAAGCAGAGGCAATATTTAATATTCCTGTCCTATTTATAATATTCAACAGGCAATCGACTGCCCAAAAGGTATTCGACAGGCTTAGAACACTCAAACCTGCAAAACTATACGTCGGTGCCGGACGGCCCCAGGCCCAATCGGCCCGACGATATTGAAAAGTGTGCGGAGACCCGCCGTGTCATCGAGCAGGTAGACTGGCCCTGCGAAGTGCATACTCTCTTCCAGGAAAAAAACCTCGGCTGTGGCGAAGGTCCTTCCACCGCTATCAGCTGGTTTTTCGAACACGAGCCCGAAGGCATTATCGTTGAAGACGACTGTCTTCCTTCCCTGTCGTTCTTCCAGTACGCGGGCGAACTGCTGGAAAAATATCGCAACGACACTCGCGTGATGATGATCGCTGCGAACAACATCGAAAAGCCGGAAGACCGCGAAGCCGACTATTCCTATACATTTTCAAACATCACCTACTGCTGGGGTTGGGCAACCTGGGCGAGAGCCTGGAAACTGTTCGACTACAAGATGGACCACTATCGCGAGGTGTCCCGCAAGGGCTACCTGATGTCGTCGTACCGAACTGTGTATGAGAAAACCGCATGGGAATACATCTTCAGCAGGATGTACGAAGGCGACGATCGCACGAGTCGCAAAACAATCTGGGACTACCAGTGGCAGTTTGCATGTATGATCAACTCCGGTTTGATTATCGTACCAAATACGAATCTCGTCGAGAACCTTGGCTTTGGCGAAGGAGCAAGCAACACCATCGATCCAAAGGCATTCTCGCACGTGTTGAGTACCGGCGAGATGGAATTCCCATTGCGACATCCGCAGTTCGTGATGGTTCACCGGAATCGCGATCTCAGGACATTCAAGATCATGCACACATCGTGGTCGTCGCGGATGAAGGCAATCGTGAAATCATTGATCCCCAAGGCCCTTGTTGAGCGGATTGTGAATCCATTGAGGTCCAGGAAGATCTTCATGCCCGGGCCCGCTGTTTTGAAATCTTGAATCTTTTCCCTTCTTTAGTAATGTGAAGAAGGTCGTTTCCCTTGCGCTTATAGCTGTACTGCTCATGAACACCATGGGTTACTACGCCATATTCGTTGGCCTTCAATACAATAATAGCGTGAAGATGGCATCGGCCTTCGACTCTGATCAATATGATGAATCGAGAGCGATCACCATCAAGATCCCGATGTCTATCCCCTACCTGCAGGATGATGAAGACTTCAAGCGGGTAGACGGAACTTACCAGTATAAAGGCGAATTCTATCGCCTGATCAAGCAGAAATATGCGCAGGAAATGCTCACTGTTGTCTGCATTAAAGACTCCGAAACAAAACGCATCAGCGAGGCAATCACAGACTACGTGATGAGCTTCACCGATTCTGGCGACGACCATTCTCTTAGTCTGAAGATCTCGTTCATCAAAGACTACATTCCGCAAGCATTTGAAATTCTCACAACCTCCAATGGTTGGTCGAGTGATGTTGTAGAGAGCATCACTTCGAATAATCTGGAATCTTCTTTCACTGTATCTGTGATCCAGCCGCCCGAAGCGGCTTAACCTGTCTTTTTCCTAATTCTATTTTGGTAACGCATCGTTAAAGATGAGTTTCGGTGCATCACGTACCATCATAGCAAATGAGACTGTCCCGTCGAGCGTTATGGTTTAGGCTTGGCGGGCTGTTTCTCTTAAAGCCCCCAAACTTTCCATTATGCCTTATATCCCACTCGAGGAGCATCTCCCCGGTATTACCGGTTTGCTCGAATACAGAAAAGACTCTGCTGGCCCCATCCGCGAGCTAACACAGTTTCTGTTACGTGGACCTTCAACACTAACCGAAGGAGAGCGCGAGCTCATCGCAACCGTAGTTTCCTATAACAACAACTGCACATTTTGCACGACAGCTCACACGGCTGCTGCAGACCGCTTGTTGGGTGAATGCGATACGTCGGCGAAGGTGAAGCTGGATATCGAAACAGCACCAGTATCCGAAAAGATGAAGGCGCTGTTAACGATAGCGCGACAGGTGCAACAAAGCGGAAAGAATGTTACTACACAATCAGTTCAACGAGCGAAAAGCGTCGGCGCAACAGATCTCGAAATTCATGACACTGTATTGATCGCAGCACTCTTTTGTCTTTACAACCGGTATGTCGATGGAATGGCCACACGCCTGCCCGACAATGCGGACTACTACAATACCCTGGCAGATCGACTGACAACAATTGGCTATCAGCGATTACCTCAGGGATATGATCATTTGAAGAAAACGTAATCTCCCAAATCCTTAACCCCACCCCAATGAAGAAAATTCTACTGCTATTTATTTCATCCCTATTTCTCCTACAGACTTTGCAAGCGCAAAGTATCCAGATCAGCGGAACGGTAACCGACGACAAGGACCAGCCGATCCCTGGCGCAAATGTTATCATTAAGGGAAAAGTTACCGGCACTGTTACAGATGCCGACGGAAAATTTGCACTCGTCACTTCCGTTCAACCGCCTTTCACCCTGCTTATCTCAAGCGTTGGGTATACAAGACAGGAAGTTGAAGTTCAGAGTGGAACAACAACCATTACCGCCAAGCTTCCCGAGTCGACCCAGGTGCTCGACGAAATAGTGTTCGCCGCGTCACGCGTCGACGAGAACATCCTGAAGTCGCCGGTGAGTATAGAGAAGATGGACATTCGTGACATCCGAAACACGGCCTCAATGAATTTCTATGAGGGACTTCAAAACCTGAAGGGCGTTGAAATGGTAACGAGCGGACTTACGTTCAACCAGATCAACACGCGGGGATTCAACAGCACTGGTAACTCTCGCTTCCTGCAATTAGTTGACTTTGTCGACAACCAGACGCCAGGTCTCGGGTTTGCGGTAGGTAACTTGTTTGGCTCTTCCGACCTCGATATGGAAAGTGCGGAGTTGATTCCGGGAGCTGCCTCTGCGTTGTACGGCCCAGTTGCCTTCAACGGTGTGCTGATGATGCGGACCAAAGATCCATTCCAATACCAGGGATTGAGCGTGCAGACAAAAGTAGGCATGAACCATTTCAATGAGACCGAAGCTACGCCACATGCACTGGGTGACTTCGCTATCCGTTATGCGAAAGCATTCAACAACAAGTTTGCCTTCAAGATCAATGCATCGTACATGGCCGGCCTCGATTGGTTTGCCACTAATTACACTGATGTAGATCCCGGAACACCGGAAGCACAACGCGGACCCAACAACCCCGCAAGAAACGGTTTGAATATCTATGGTGATGATGCAACCCGCACACTAACAGGTATTGGCCCGGTTTCAAGAACGGGTTACGAAGAAAAAGATCTTACAGATTATCACGTCTACAGCACAAAGCTGAATGGTGCGCTGCACTATCGTATCAACGAAAATGCAACGCTGATCTATCAGTACAACTTCGGCCAGGGAACAGCAAACTATACCGGCAGTAACCGTTTTTCGATCAACAACTTTACGCTGCAACAACACAGGCTCGAGCTGAAGGGTGCAAACTTCTTCGTTCGCGCATACAGCACCTCGGAAGACTCGCACGATTCTTATAACGCGAAAGGTCTTGGTCAATTGATCAACCAGGCGTGGGCTTCAGACGATGTGTGGTACGGTCGCTATCAGGATGCTTACAACGGCACTGTTTCCGGCATAACACCAGCCAGTCACGCAGCCGCAAGAGCGTATGCTGATCAAAACAGGTTTGTTCCAGGCTCGAAGGAATTCAACGATGCCAAGGCGCAACTCATCAAGACTCAAGGCTTGAGCGGTGCAGGTATCCTCAGTCAAAGCGCGCTTTATCATGCGGAAGGTCAGTATGATCTTTCGAGCAAAATAAAAGTATTCGACCTTTTGGTTGGTGGAAACTTCCGGCTATACAACATGTTCACAAACGGAACGCTGTTCGATGACGCAGGTGGTCACATCTACATCAAAGAAGGTGGTGCATTTGTGCAGGCCAGCAAAAAAATTACTGAGCGACAACTTGAAGCTGGACTGCATCATTGCGTTATGACAAAAACCAAAACTTCGATGGTCACATGACGCCGCGTACGTCGGCAGTTTATACGATCGCGAAGAATCATAATATCCGTGCTTCGTTCCAGACTGGTTTCAGGAATCCAACTCCCGGCGATCAGTACATTAAACTGAATGCAGGTCCTATTACTATTCTTGGTGGTGTACCCGACAACAGCAAGGGCATGACTGTTTACCAGAATTCATTCACGTCGACTTCACTTGGTCCGTTCTTCGGAGCGTTTGGTGCTGCGATGGCCGGCGGAGCGGACTCCACCGCAAGCTGTGATGGCGGCGAAAGACCTGTTGGTGAAGTCTGATGTGGCATACATTAAGCCGAGCGCGCAAAAGTTACCGAGACTCGGTTACAAAGGCCTGATCAATAACAACCTGAGATAGATGCAAACTTTTACTACAACATCTACAACGACTTCCTGTTGAACCAGGTGGTTATGGAACCAAATAGCCCAGTACTACTTCCTGATGGAAAAGTAAATCCTGATGCTGCGTTCGACCTGTTGGGTGGCGAAGACAAACACCACCTGTACCAGTTGTACACTAACGCAAAGGACCGCGTAACATCACAGGGAGGAACATTAGGTCTTACTTACATAATGCCTAAGAGCTATACCATTGGTGGTAATGTAACTTATGCTGCGTTTAATCTTCACAATGCAAACCCTAACGACATTCCTGCATTCAACACACCCAAGTATAGAACAACGGTTACGTTCGGAAATGCAAAAGTTACCGACAGATCGGGTTCAACATCGCGTGGCGCTGGCAGGATGCATACGACTGGACAAGTACTTTCAACCAGTTGAGGACCAGGACGTATCGATGCCTACTCTTTAGTGGATGCTCAGGTGAGCTACAAGATCCTTCCATTGAAATCGATCATCAAGATCGGTGGCAGCAACATTTTCAATAACAGGGTTTTACCAGGCTTACGGATCGCCGGCGATCGGTGCGGTTTATTATGTAAGTCTACATTTGATGAATTACTGAGAGAATGGAGCGAATCGGATTTTCTTTGTGGGTTTCTTTCTTTATCTGTTTCTTTTGTAACGTCTTTGCCGGACTGATCTCCACCCTGATGCCAACCTACCTGCTGACGGTTGTGCGAGATCTCTCAGGCGTCGAAGATATTCCGCGGATCAGTGGAATGATCGTAGCGCTGTACATCGCCGGCTGGACCGTTGGCGGTTTCACGTGGGGATTTATCAGCGACAAATTGGTCGGAAGACGGCGCTCGCATTGCAGTTACCTCATACGGGGTCCTCTCGCTACTACTCAGCTTCGCTACATCGTGGGAATGGGTTGTGGTCGTTAGACTTTTCTCTGGTTTTGCGGTAGGTGGAATTCTGTGTTAACACGACGTTGCTTTCGGAGATTTGGCCCGCAAAGTCGCGGTCCGTCATTCTTGGTATCGATTCTATTGGTTTTCTGTTGGTATTTTTTCTACGGGACTTGTAAACTTCATTGTAAGAGATTGGCGAATGGCATTCTATGTCGGGCGCTCTTCCGCTGGCTGTTGGTTTGTTGTCATTCTTTTTATTGAGTGAATCCACTAATTGGAAAGACACAAAAGCGCAGCCCGTAACTTCAAAAGATCCACAATTAACTTCGAACCTCGTTAAGGGCTCTCTCATCTTTGGGTCAATGCTGATAGGTCTATGGGGAATGTTCTCATGGATCTCATCGTGGGTAACGAGCCTGGTGCCCCCGGCTGAAATCAAAGGACAAGGTGGCATCGCAATGATGTTCCTTGGCGCGGGCGAATCACTGGTGGCTTATATCGGGATGGATCTCTAATGCACTCGGGGTGCGACCGCTCGATGATGATCTGCTTCTCGGGATGCTTTGTGATATCGTACATTTTGTTTGGAACGAACTCAACATTCTCGAATGTCATTTATGGCGAGCTGGCATTGTTGTCGTTGTTCTTTGGTATCAGCCAGGGTCTGCTTTCAATCTACAATTCCTCAATTATTCCCCTACCATGTGCGTGGAACATACACAGGCATCTGCTTCAACGTGGGGAGGATTGTAACAACGGTTGCTGTTTTCCTGCCTGGTATGATTTCGAGCATCGGAGATTTAGGAAAAGCGTTGATGCTTTTCGCAAGCATATTCATCGTGGGATTCATCTCAGTTTATTTTACCAGGGACCAACAAAAAATAACGACATAACATGCCAACACATAGCAGTTCCAGAAGGCGTACCGGGCATTCGAAGCCTCGCAATGTATAGACCCGAAACGGAGTCAACACCTTATGCACTCGCGCAGGTATGTTAAGAGATGCTTCTCCCCTTACGCCAGCTGAACGCGAACTCATTGCAACCCACGTATCGGCACGCAACAACTGTATGTTTTGTTATGAGCAGTCACGCTGCCGCAGCACGGGAGTTGTTCAACGACCAAAGGGAAGTTGTTGACTGCGTTATCGAAAACAAAGAGACCGACATGTTGAGCGACAAGATGAAGGCATTGCTCAACATTGCGGGCAAGGTGCAGGTAAGCGGCAAGTCGGTAACACAAAAAGATATCGACGACGCGAGAGCTCACGGCCGACCGAGATCGTGACATTCACGACACGGTTTTAATTGCCGCAACATTCTCTTTGTTCAATAGATATGTGGATGGTCTCGCTACATTGACTCCTACCGATCCAAAAGAATACGAACCCGATGGGAAAACGTCTCGCAACGATTGGGTACGTTGTTCCTCAAAAACATTAAGAATAAAAAATGCCACATATAGATTTACCTCCAGACCTTCCCGGCATACGTGGACCGATGGCTTCAGGCCGGAGACAGCAAAACATTTGAACGACCTGGCGGAAGTACTCTGAGAGCAGAGAATCGCTATCACGCGGCGATCGCGAACTGATAGCAACTTATGTCTCATATCTCAACGATTGTTTCTTTTGCAGAATGCTCACGGTGGACTTACGCAGCATTACATGCAGTGTGACATGTCAACCCTGGACCGGATCAAATTCGATCCGAAAGCTCGAGGATCCCTGACAAAATGAAAATCACTTCTCGCAATTGCTGCGAGTGTACAGAAAGGTGGCAAGCATGTTACACAATCACAGGTTGATCGCGCGAAGTCGCTAGGCGCTACCGACCGCGAAATACATGACACCGTATTGATTGCCGCGTCCTGCTGTATGTTCAACCGATATGTGGATGGCCTTGGAACATTGGCCCCGGACGACCGGATGTTTTATGTGAATCGCGCACCCAAACGCGCGGAAGAAGGCTACGCAAACTACAATCCTATCAATTACGATCATGAAAAAATTATTCTACTTCGGCTTACTCGGACTTGCACTGTATGAAATCGCTAACGTTTATTTCATCATGCCAATGCCGGGAAGTCAACGAATGAATTCGATCAACCTTGCCTATTTTATTTATTCATATCGCTGGTGGTTCAGAATAATCTTCATAGGGATGATCCTGGTTGGAGCAATGGATGCATTCTCGATCCGGTGGAAGTGGGGTTCCTGCCATTGCCAACCCTGCCCGTTTTGTTCATCGTTTACATGTTCAACTTCAGCATGACGGCCGACCACATGTTCGTTCAACCGGAAAACATCGTCTTCAAATCGAAAGCAGAGAATACTCTTACCGACAGCAGCGTCGTTGTTGCTGTTCAATACAATGGCCAGGCGAAAGCATACCCGATCCGCTCTATCATCTATCATCACCAGGTGCGCGACACCATCGGTGGTAAACCGGTGATGGTACAATATTGCAGCGTTTGCCGGACCGGCCGTGTGTTCGAGCCAACCGTTGATGGCAAGCCCGAAACATTTCGACTCGTGGGCAGTGGATCACTTCAACGCAATGTTCGAAGACAAGACAACAGGCAGCTGGTGGCGACAAGCAAACGGCGAAGCAATCACCGGCGAGTTGAAGGGATCTATGCTGCCCGAAGTTGAGTCGAATCAACTAAGACTTCAGACTTTCTTCTTCCTCTATCCCAGGGACAAGTAATGCAGCTCGAACAAAAGTTCAAGCGTGTATACGATACAACCGGCCGCTACGAAAGAGGACGAAGCAGGAATGGACTCACACGTACCGATTCGTTGGCGTGGAAGATAAATCGTGGGTGGTGGGCATCGACATCAACAAACACGCAAAAGCATTCGACTGGTTCGATCTGAAAAACAAACGAGTTAGCAACGACAAGGTAGGCGAAACGCCAGTGGTTGTTGTTGTGGGAAGGTGATAACCAGAGCTTCGCTGCATTCGCGAGAGATCCCAATGAAACATTTCTTGTCCGAAACGATTCATTGATCGGATCGAACAAGAATATGATTTATTGGGTCGCAGTTCCGATGGAAGCAAGCTTGCTATGGTCAATGCGTACCAGGAGTTCTGGCACAGTTGGCAGAGCTTTCACCCAGGAACAGAAGCTTATAAAGGAGAATAACTAATGGTTCTCTGTCGCTGTCGGTATCTGTAGGGTCCGCTTCCTCTTCGTCGGCGATTCCTTCATCATAAGCGTCGCCCCTGCCGGAGTTGTTATCCCTATCCCAAAGGATAGATTGCCCGAAAACATTCGGATCCTGGAGTCGCGCGAGCAAAACATCCTTCACGTTTTGCTTCGTGTCTTTGTCGTTGGCGCGCTGACTTAATGCAGTGTACTCCACTTCGAGCGGTTTGTACGACACATTTTCTTTTGGAATGTAGCCTGTTGTAAACCATTTTCGCAGCGATCTTACCAGTGACTTCGAGGAAAGCACCGGATACTTTTCTCACAACTACAAAATCTCCACCGATGAATGTCTTATCAGTAACCGATGCCTGGTCGGGGCGCTTGCAAACTACGGCGTTGTACATCACCGCTGCGGGACTTACGTGAAGAGCAACGAGTTCGTCGCGCACCCAACCACCTGTTCCATCCGACAATGTTATTTTATGATAATGATTTCGTTTCGAGCCAACAACTTCGGAGGCGGTATCGCCAACGAGATCGAATCTCTCGCCGAGGTAAATGCTCGTAACATACTTTCCTTTGTCGGACGGTGTGTCGCGAATACCGACCTCATTCCAGATCACGACGTTCATGGTCGTATCCGTTGCGTTGGTGTAGACGCCGTGGCGGTTGTGTCTGAGGTACCGGCTTGTTCGGAGGGCTTGCTGCAAGCATTGGCGAGCAACAAGAGGAGGATGATTGGGGCTGTTTTCATATTATCTATATAAGTCTTTATTTATACATGTCTTTGATCTCCCGATCGAGTAATGCATGATCCCACAAGGCTACGTTGTCGATCCAGCCGCTAAAATACCGATCGAGATTTTCCAGTTCACGTCCAATCTCACTGGCATCGGGCTATTGCTTAAATTCTGAGCCGCCAACTGCGCATCCTCGGCCGACAACGTTTGCAGCAGCGACGCGTTCTCCGTTCACATAAAGCTGTACACACGATCGTTGACAGTGTGCTGCAAGAAACACCCATTCACCTGGTTTTATATCAGCAGGCGCTGAAACGCCAACTGGCTTCGTTCCGATCATACCGAGGTAGAAGACAGGCTGACCAGATTCGTTCAAGAATATCCGAAGTTAAAGCCGGTTCCATCGGGACTCCTGCCCTGCGACACAACACACTGGCCGTGAAGGCTGATATCTTTTAAGCTAAAATAGGCAGCCACAGTAAACGGAGGTTTTACTTTTAATGAATTGATTGTGATGAATGAGCTTCCATCGAATTGCATGATGTCGTCCGATGCGGTCACGTTCTGCGAGGTACCGTCGTTCCCGTTACCGCTGAGGTCTTCCGCCGAAGGACTATTGAGCGGATAATAGCCGAGCTGACCGTCTTTGTAAGCTCCGAAGTCAACCTGCCTTCGATCCCCGGGACTTGCTGCAGCGGCTTCTCCTTCATCGGATGATTCTTCCTCTGCTCCCTCGCCCGGCATGTCCATTTGTCCTGGGAAACCATGGTCTGCTTGCCAAAGGAAGATTCTCCAAACAGGTCTTGGTTGTCGAGCTCTGCCTGCAACGTTGCTTTAATTTTTTCTTTGGTCTCTTCGGCTGCTTCGTCGCATTGTGGCAGCATACTTTACATCATCATTATAATAAGAAAGATTATCCTCCTTGATGAAGCCGCTCGTAAACCATTTGTCGCCGATCGGCTTGCCGGTCACTTCGACAAATTGACCTTCAACTTTTCTTACCACCACGAAGTCGCCACGCTTAAAAGTCTTTTCTGTGATCGCGGCCATATCCGGTCGCTTGTAAACCGCTTCTTCTTGTGTTGCCACGGCAGGACGAACATGGATGGCAACAAACTCGTCGTGCACCCAACCTACAGTGCCATCCGACAACTTGATCTTGTGATAATGAATTCGTTTCGAGCCGGACATTTCGGAGGCTGTGTCGCCGGTGATATCGAATTGTTCGGAAGATAAATGGAGGTCAGGTATTTTCCCTTCTCCGATGGAGTATCCCGAATTCCGACTTCATTCCAGATAACCACGTTTACTGGCTGCTCGGAAGGATCCTGGACTGTTGCTGTTGCTGCTGTAGAGTCTGCGGTTGACGTTGTTTTGCTCCGTTGGTTTGCTGCAGGCAATAGCCAACAGCACGAGAAGCATAATGGGGAGTGCTTTCATCTTACTAAAATAAAAGTATCCGGCTGCTATCCATATTCTTCGGCAGAGAATGACAGCCTTCTGACACTGATTGGCAGGATTTGCCTTATTTTTCGGGATGCAAGCACCAAAGCACATCCGACTTTCCGAACTGAATCAACGGATTGCTTACGTGGTCAACAGCACTTTCGGCGAAATGTCGTGCTGGGTGGTGGCCGACGTTACCAGTCACACCTTCAGGGAAGAAAAGGCCTATCATTCTTTCGAGCTGGTTGAAAAAGACCCGATCTCGAACCGGGTCATTGCTCAAATACGAGGAAAAGCGTGGGGCTTCGGCTCCGAACGGATCGAACAGTTCGAAAAACAGACAGGTCAACGGTTCACCAATAATATTAATGTGCTCGTGAATGTGTCGGTAGAGTATCACCCGGTGTATGGGCTACAAGTGAACCTGATCGATATCGACCCCGCTTTTACACTCGGGGTGCTTGAGCAACAACGACTGGCAGTTCTCGAAGACCTCGTCTCGAAGAACCCGGACTTCATTCGAAAGCACGGCGATCGATACATCACCCGCAACAACCAACTGAAGTTCGGAGCTGTTATTCAAAAGATCGCGATCATTTCTTCGAAGACGTCGGCAGGTGCAGAAGATTTTCTGCATACACTTAATAATAATCCGCACGGCTATCAATTTTCCATCGACAACTACTACACCGTAATGCAAGGCGAGAACAACGCCGACCAGTTTGTCGCCAAGATCATTGAAGTGTACAATTCCGGAAGACCCTACGATGTTGTTGTGATCACCCGCGGCGGCGGTGCACAGACTGACTTTTTAATATTCGATAATTATCACGTCGGTCGTGCTGTTGCCAGGTTTCCCATTCCAATCATTACCGGGATTGGTCATCAAAAGAATGAGACCATCGCGGATCTTATGGCACACACTTCTACAAGACACCGACGAAAGCCGCGGAGTTTATCATTGAACACAACAGGCGATACGAAGAGGGACTGACTTCTTTACAACAAAGAATTATCATTAAGTCGCAACAGATCATTAAGAACAACCTGCATGCATTGTCAGCGAACAATGTAAGCATCATCAACAGCACGCGGAATATTGTTAGCAGGCAAAGAAACAATCTTACTTCGTTGCGACAGATAGCAATTAGTCATTCCCGTTCAACCTTACAATTTCAACACCGGTCTCTCGAACATTATACTTCATTGGTTCGTGTGGCTCGTCCCGATAGCATATTGAAACGTGGATTTGCCCTTGTGAAATCGGGAGATAAGATCGTGACGAATGCCGACCATGTTGAAGTTGGGACACAGTTAGATATCATTTTATCAGAAGTATTTTGAATACGACCGTCAATCAAAAAACAAAAAGAGATGGAGCAGCATCTGACCTATGAAGCCGCATACAATGAACTGATGCAGATTGCACGTGAGATCGAAGATGAGTCGGTTTCAGTAGATGTTCTTGCAGAAAAAGTAAAGCGGGCTTCGGAACTTATATCGTTTTGTCAAAGAAGCTTAAGACCGCCGAAGCCGACGTAAATAAGATCATCGGCCAGATGGAGAACGGCGAATGAGAGACATTCCGAATTCGTTGTTACCAACGAGAAGACCCATCTTCTTTGGTCATGAAGTAGTAGACATCGTCGCTGCCTCTCAATAAATACAACGTGTGTTTGTCAAAGTCAAGCTTGTAAATGTTGCCTGATACGCTCCACGTCCCTTGTAGTCGGCCGGTTGTTCCAAGATTTCCTAACATCCAGCGTCCCGTCGGCATGGAATTTTATCAGCCACTTGATCTTATCATGGTCTTCCTTATCAGTGATCTCCAGTAATTTGTCGAAAGGAATTAGCGGAGTCCTGCCTGTCAGAATCATTTCCCTCAACGTTCGGATCTGGTTATTAGGGAATTCGAAATCTATCGTCTTATCGGGTACAGGATCGACCCTGTTTAAAGTATTGGCATAACCTTCGCCGCCCTTCAAGATCTTTTTGCTTGTGCCCAGGATCTGAAAAATATTATCGTTAAGCTTTAATAAGTTGAGTGTCTTGTCATTCGAGGTCAACGTATAAACATCTGCCATCCTTTTTCCATACGCCTTTCGAATCAACTATCGATCCCTGCTCCTTCAAAGTGCGGTTGTCTGGATAGTAGGACCACTGTGCACTCAGATTATAAGTACCATTGTCCCACATGTCGAGCTTCCACTTGATCACTTCACACTTGACATTCGAAGGAATGTTCAGGAAATCCCTTGTCTCCTGTGGACATTCAGTGCACGAGGCAAAGCTTACGACGGCGAGCATCAATAATTCATAATACAATCTACGGTATATCACTTCTCAAACCCTGCTAACATGACGAACCGTATGTTTTTCTTGACGATCTTACACCACTATGATCCGCGAATACCTCCGAATGGCCATCCGCCAACTCCAAAAAGAAAAAGTATATTCTTTCATCACCATCTCAGGCCTGGCCCTCGGTCTCGCCTGTGTTCTCTGCATCTTGCTATTCGTTAACGACGAACTTTCTTACGATCAGTATCAATCGAAGAAAGACCGGATCTTTCGCGTGATCCAGGGTGGCGACAGCGAAGAGCAATCTTCCAGCCTACCCTTTCCTTCAGGACCAACATTGCAAAACGATTTTCCCGACATGGTCGAGCAACAGGTTCGGCTGTTCATCTTCCAGGCTTCGACACTGTCGATCGTTTACGAAGAGAATGGGGTCAAGAAAGCATTCAATGAGCCTCATTTTTTCTTTGCCGATTCCAGCTATTTCAAAGTGTTCGATCATAAGTTCCTCAACGGCGTCCCCGGTAAAGCATTAAGTGGCCCTGGTTATGTTGTGATCACAAGATCGACCGCTGAAAGATATTTTGGAACTGTAGATGCTATGGGCAAGATCATTTCCTTCGAAGGAAGACATCCCCTCATGGTCAACGGCGTTATCGAAGACATTCCATCCAATTCACACTTCAAGTTCGAGTTCCTCGCATCGATGACTAACCTGCCAGCATTGGGTCTTCCACCACAGGATAAGAACTGGTACTGGAACCCGGCATGGACTTATGTGTTACTGAAAGATCCATCGAATCGTGTCGTGTTGCAAGACCAACTACATGCGTTCGTGCAAAAATATTATCACCCTTCTATAAAAGATGAAACGGAGCTCAATCTCCAGGCAGTGACGGACATCTACCTGCATTCGAAGTCGGATTACGAGATCGGTGTAATGAGCGACGTACGCAATATTAAGGTGTTCAGCATTATCGGTTTAGTCATCTTATTGATCGCCATCATCAACTTCATCAATCTCTCCACAGCGAGAGCAACAGATCGATTCAAAGAGATCGGTGTTCGAAAAGTTAACGGTGCCAGCAAGCAGCGCCTCTTGCTCCAATTTACATTCGAATCAATCTTGATTGCGTTGATAGCTCTCGTAATGGCCGGAGTGTTGTCGGCACTCTTGCTTCAGTCGCTGAATCACCTTGCGGGAAAATCATTCACTATCGATGCCCTCTTCCGCCCTGACGTGGTTGTGATAATGATCGCGATTGGAATCGGTGCCGGGCTGGTCTCGGGTATCTACCCGGCGTTCTACCTGTCTTCGCTCAATCCCGTCAATGTTCTTCGTTCGTCTGGCAACGCACAAAACAGCAAGTCAGTACTTCGTAAAGGGTTAACCGTTTTCCAGTTCGCGATATCGACGGTGTTGATCGTTGTTACGCTCGTGATCTACAACCAGATCGAATACATGAAAGGAACACCGATGGGTTTCGATCGCGAACAGATAGTGGTATTGCCTGTGCAGCGATTGTCGGTAGTTCCAAACTACGAGGCATTAAGGAAAGAAGTTCTCACCAATCCCAACATCATTAGCGTGAGCACCACGAATACGCTGATCGGGAAAGATTATCAGTCGTCGAATTACAAAAAAGAAGGCGAAGCCTCCGAATCATTCTACCCGGTGTTGTTCGTTCGCAACGACTTCGCACAAACACTCGGCATCAAATTATTGGCCGGTCGCGATTTCAACAAAGAGATCACAGCGCCGGTTACTATGGAATGATCAACAACTCACTGTGCAAGCAATGGGGCTGGACTCCCGCCGATGCAGTCGGTAAAGTCATCGAGGGGACACTGGAAGGAAAAGTAACGATCGTGGGTGTTACGGAAGACTATCACTTTGCTTCTCTCAAGCAGCCTATCATACCGATGGTTATGATGCAGGGCGACTTCGCAAAGGCGCGCGACTTCTTTACAAACTTCGTGCTTGTGCGTATACAGCTCGATCATGCTAAAGAAGCGCTGGATTTCCTTCGGACTAATTGGGAGCAAACTGTTACCGAGAGCCCTTTCGATTATTTCTTCTTAAATGAAAAATTGAATACCGCATACGACCAGGAAGACAAGTTAAATCGTATTGCAACGGTGTTCTCCGGCTTCGCGATACTTATCGGTTGTTTGGGACTTTATGGGTTAAGTCTATTTACGTTCAGAAAAAGAAAGAAAGAAGTGGCGATACGAAAAGTACTCGGTGCCTCCGAACAAACTATCGTGCGGCTGTTTACAGTCGACTTCCCTGAAGCTGGTGATACTTGGCTTCGTTATCGGCACGCCAGTAGCGTGGTTCCTATCGGACAAGTGGCTTGCGGATTTTTCGTATCGGCTTACGCTGTCGTACGGAATGTTTGTTGTGTGTTTGGGGATTTTGATTTGTCCTGGCTGTCGCAACAATTATGTTCCAAACGATCAAGGCGTCGCTCACGAATCCATCTACGGTGCTCCACAATGAGTAGTGAGTAATGCGTATGAGTAATGCGTAATGAGGCTTACGTGCTACGCAATCGGCAACAGTATCTCGAACGTCGCTCCATTTCCATCAGAGTGTCCTCTTATCTCACCACCATGCATGGCAATAATCTTCTTCACGATTGCCAATCCCACACCTGTTCCTTCGAACCGGTCTTTTGTGTGTAGGCGCTGAAAGATCTCGAATATCTTTTCTGCGTATGCATTATCGAAGCCGATACCATTGTCGGTAAACTTGATCCTGTTGAAACGCACACCACCCTTCTCGATCTCGCTCGATGTAATCATGATCTCGGGATCTTTCTTGCCGTCAGAAAATTTCAAAGAATTGCTTATCAGGTTTTGAAACACTTGTCCCAACTGCAACGACACGCCCATCACAGTCGGAAGTTTATCGAAACGAATCGTGGCATTCTTATCACGATAGTTATCTCCAGGTCAGATACGATTTGCGAGAGCAACGAATTAAGGTCGACACTCTCGACCAAAATATCGGCTTGCGATAAACGTGAGAAGATCAGCAGGTCGTCGATCAATCGGGTCATCCGTTCTGATGATTGCACGATGTTGTCGGTATACTTAAGCCATCGACTCGTCCAGCTGTGCAACGCCTTTCTCACGGAGGAGCTTGCTAAACACACTGATCTTTCGGAGCGGTTCTTTCAGGTCGTGACTAGCAACAGATGTAAACTGCATGAGTTCATAGTTGATCTTTTCGAGCTCCGAGGTACGTTCTTTTACTTTCTGTTCCAGTAGATCCTTCGCCGTCGATTCCCTGATCTTCATTTCGGCGGCAAGTCTCTTTTCTATCGTGGTGTCGCGAACCTCAACTACAGTTCCACGGGGCACACCGCTTTCAATAATTGGGCTGGCGGTGAATGCAACGCTGATGAAATGTCCGTCTTTGTGAATGAAATGATCTTCGCCCTGCATTTGTTCACGATTCGCCAATGCCCTGTCGATCGTCGATTCTTCTATCGGGTAGTGTCGTCCATCGGGACGCGTATGTTGGATGAATGCATGCAATGGCTTTCCCTGCACTTCACTGAATGTGTAACCCGTCATCTCGGCGGCGGCGGATTCATGTAAGTACACTCTTGCTTTTCGTTGAGCATGAACAGTGCCTGCAGCGTGTTGTTGGTGATCGTGTTGATGACAGCATTCTGCTCACGCAACTTCTTCTCGGTTTCTTTCTTGTCTTCGAAGAGCCGGGCGTTGGTCATGGAGATAGCCGCTTGCGCAGCAATGCCTTCGATCAATCTCTCAGTGTCTTCCGTAAAAACTCGACTTCAGGATGTCCGAAGAACAAACCTCCGAACACTTCACCAGTAAATGTCGATATCACCGGGATCGCGAGATAACTACGCACGGGTAAATGTCCTTTCGGCATTCCATAATAAGGTGCGTTCTTTCCGAAATGCGACTGCTTCGTAACATCATCGTATCGAATAATACCTTTTCCCTGGAATGTTGGATCGAAGATGGCCGTGTTTCTCGGCATCGGAAATTTTGAAAACGCTTCTCTCGGAACACCTGAGATCGTGTACAACACGTACTTCTCTCCGCTCGGATTGATGACGTTATAAAAGAAAGCGCCGAATGCTGCGTTCGTAAATTTTGTTCCAAGATCCGTATCCGTTGCACTAGCTTCTCAAGCTCCACTTCGGAACTGATCACTTTGCTTGAGTCAACAAGTAATTCCAGTACTGATGTCTCCTTCGAATTTGCATCGCTCTCTTTCATGCAATCACTACTTTATAAAAAATTTTGACTTGTATAAAATAAAAGCATCTTCGTGCACACTCCCTGATAAGTTAGAAAATTCCAAAACGTCTTGACCAAGTCGAACAAAACTGTCCATCTACTGTTAGCAGATGATGATGCTGTTGATAGAGAATTGTTTTCAGAAGCCTTAAAATCAACTCGAGTTAAGTATAAGCTCGATGAAGTTTCAGGAGGTGAGGAAGTATTTACACACCTGGGTACTTCGAACGATAAGCCCGATCTGATTGTGCTTGATCTCAACATGCCGGTAAAAGATGGCAGAGAAACTTTAAAAGAGTTAAAGCGAATAAAAATTTCAAATGCATTCCCGTCGTCATCCTATCAACATCGAATTCTCATTTTGATGTCCTGTTCTCATACGACAACGGTGCCAGTCTCTTCCTCACCAAGCCTCACTCCTTCCACGACCTGGTGGAAATGCTGGACATGTTGTTGTCGTTGAGTTCGAAGTATATTTCATTTCCCGAAACATAAGAGCTTCATTAACTCATCAAGATTCTTATCCGTTAACAGCAGATCAGGTTTCACCGTTTTCAACTGCTACCTTCGGCATATAAAAAAACTCTGCCTGCTCCGGATCCTGTATCACAACCTTTCCACCACGTGCTTTGATCTTTTCAAGGCCGGCAACACCATCGGCATTCGCACCCGATAGCAACACGCCGATCAACGATGATCCGTAGATATCTGCCGCGCTTTCGAAGCTAACATCGATACTCGGCCTGCTGTAGTGTACTTTCTCCGAATCATCCAATGTGAGTGAACCATCGCGCTCCACCAGCACATGATAATCGGCCGGCGCAACATAGATGACACCCGGGGATAATTCATCTTTGTCTTCCACTTCACGTACTTCGTAGTCTGTTCTTGCCGCCAATACATCCAGCAACACATTCTCATCAGACGCCTTCCGGTGCAACACCACGATACCGGTCAGTCCCATATCTAATTTCAAATGATGAAAGATCTGCAGGACAACAGTCAATGCTCCGGCCGACCCGCCAATCACGACGACCTTCGACAGCTTACTTTTTGGTTTATCTTTCAGCTGATCTTTCTCCATATCCGTTCGCGGTTCTCCAGTTGCTTGAACTTCTGATTGAGTGCAGTAAACTTCAACGTCTCTTTCGCGCCCAGTGCCAGGTATCCGAACATCTCCAGGCTTTCATAAAACAAATGTAGTACACGGTCCTGGAAGGGTTTGTCGAAATAGATCATCACGTTGCGACAAAGTATGAGTTGAAATTCATTGAATGACCGGTCCGATACAAGATTGTGGGTCGCGAGGACGATGCGCTTGGCCAGGAAGTCGTCGAACTTCGCGGAGTTGTATTGCGCCGTATAGTACGACGAGAATCGTGCTTGCCTCCCGATAAAATATAATTCTCCGAATATTGCTTCATCTGGCTGATCGGGTAAATGCCATGTCGAACTTTTTCGAGTACTGTTGGATTGATGTCGGTTGCGTAGAGCAATGACTTCTTCAACAAGTTTGCCTCGTGAAGAAGGATAGCCATGCTATACACTTCTTCGCCGAAGCGCAGCCTGCATGCCATATTCGTATCACGGGGTAGGTTGCAAGCATTGGAAGAACTTCTTCCCTCAACGTTTTATAGAAGAGTGGATCGCGAAACATCTCGGTGACGTTCACGGTGATCTCTTCACCAAATCTCTTAAAGTATGTTTTATCGACCGAAGCTTGTATCGAAACTCCGCGAAACTGGCGAACCTGTCTTTCACCACCAACCTCGCGATCCTTCTTCGCAACGATGCTCTCGAGTAATTGGTAAAGTCATAACCGTAAAAGATCTACTACATCGTAGAGAACTATCTCGAGATCCTCGTCGGTGATGGGAAACGAGGCTTCAGCGTTCATCTCTTACCACTTTCGTATAACCAAACACGGAGAAGCGAAAACAGTTGATCTACGTCAACAGGTTTCGTAATGTAGTCGGAGGCACCGGCATCGATACACTTCTCGCGATCGCCCACCATTGCTTTCGCAGTAACAGCGATGATCGGCAGGTCTTTGTATTTCTTATCTTTCGAATTGCTGTGGTAGTTTCGTAGCCATCCATCTCCGGCATCATCATGTCCATCAACACGATATCGACTTTCGAGTTCTGAAGTTTTTTCAACGCATCTTCCCGTCGTTCCCGTCGACGGCAGCAACTACGTTCATCTGGTATTTCTCCAATGCCTTCGTGAGCGAGAAGATATTTCGCATGTCATCGTCGGCGACAAGGACCGTTTTGTTCTTCAACACCTCGTCGAGCGCACCAAGCTTGTGATATCGCGGCGTCTGCGGTTCAGTCTTGTTATTTTTCTCCATGAGGTGCAGGAACAACGACACCTCGTCGAGGATACGTTTGTACGAATGCGCCGTCTTCATCACGATTGAATCGGCGTACTGGCGGATCTTCATCACTTCGGGTTGCGACAAGCTGTTGCCTGTGAAGATAATGACAGGTAGATTTTCCAGTCCCGGCGTCTTCTTCACAGCTTCCAGCGTATCGTAAGCATGACGATCGGGCACGCCCATATCGAGGATCACACAATCAACCTTGTTGTTCTTCAACGCCTCGATCGCATTACCAACTTCATTTTGGATCTCGAGATTCACATCGAATGTTTCCAGGAAGTAAGCTAGCGCTTTCGCGTGACGTTCATTCTCCTCCACGATTAAAACTTTCTTCGGATGATGCTGCAGAACATATTCGATCTTCCTGAAGATCTCTTGCATCTGTTCGAACGCAACCGGCTTATTGATAAAGTCCACTGCACCTTTCGTCAGGCTTTCGTTCTTCACTTCATGCGACGACATGATATGAACCGGTATGTGTCGTGTTTCGGGAGTGTTCTTCAGCTCATCCATGACATCCCAACCGCTTTTCACGGGAAGTTGAATATCGAGAAGGATACCGACGGGCAGGAACTGCTTCGCAAGATCCACAGCCTCATCTCCCCTCACACTCACAATCCCTTTGTACTTCTTACGACGTGTGAATTCAAGCAATGCTTTCGCGAAACTTGTATCGTCTTCGATTATCAGTATCGACTGATCACCACTCGAAATGCTTGCACGATCATCGGGAATACTTTCGGGTATCGTCGTGCTAATGAATTTGTCTCGCACTTTAGGACTTTCAGACTTCGGTTTTGGAGTCGTGCCGATCTCCTGTAGCTTTTCGAAATCCGGTACGATAATCTTTTCATCTCTCCTGATCGGTAGCGTCAACGTAAATTCAGCACCATTATCCGGTTCGCTGGTGAGTGTGAGTTCGCCACCCAACAACTTCACGAGCTCGCGACTAATCGACAGCCCCAATCCTGTTCCTCCATATTTCCTCCGCGTCGATCCATCTGCCTGCTGGAACGCCTCAAACACGATCGACTGTTTCTCTTTGGCTATGCCGATGCCTGTGTCTTTCACCACAAACGCCACGGTGTTGGCCTGCGGCCTCCGCTCTATGCTCAGCATCACGTAGCCACTCGAAGTAAACTTGATAGCATTCGACAAAAGGTTTCGTATCACCTGTTCGAGACGGAGCTTGTCGGTTTCAATTTTCTCCGGCGCGTCTGTGTTGATGTTCGTTTTGAATTCGATCTTCTTCTCTTTCGCGATCGCGCCAAACATCGAATTCATATTGTGAATCATTTCCTTCATCGAAACGTCGGCATACTCAAGCTTCATCTTGCCCGCTTCGATCTTCGAAAGGTCGAGGATCTCATCGATCAGCGGACAGTAATCCGTGACCCGAGCTTTGTATCACTTTCGCATATTCGAGCTGGTCGGCCGTCAAATTCTTATCCTGGTTTTCCGACATCAATCGGGACAACAACAAAATCGAGTTCAATGGAGTACGAAGCTCATGCGACATGTTAGCGAGAAACTCAGTCTTATACTTTGTTGTTTGGGTAAGCTGGTCGGCCTTTGCCTGGATCTCGAGATTACGCTCGGTGATCATGTGATTCTTCTCTTCAAGCAATGCGCTGCGTTCTTCGAGCTCTTCATTTGCCTGTTTCAGCTCTTCCTGTTGCACTTTCAATTCCTCTTCCGAAGCCTGCAGTTTTTCTGCCTGGACTTCAAGTTCCGAGTTCAGGTTTTCCAGCTCTGCATGTTGAACGCGCAGTTCTTCCGATTGCGCTTGTGTCTCTTCGAGCAGCTCCTGCATGCGACGTCTGTTTTGTGACGTACTTATGGCGATGCCGATGTTCGGTGCTGCAGTAATAAAGTACTCGATCTGTTTCTTGCTGAACTCGTGAACCGTTGCGAGCTCCATCGCACCCTTCACCGTATAGCCGTCCATGATTGGAATAGCGATCACGTGCTTCGGTTTCGCGGAGCCTGTTGCGAAGCTCACTGTCACGCTGTCTTCGGGGATCTGCCTGATCTCAACCGGCTTACCTGAAGCAATCGACTGTCCTATGATACCTTCATTTATTTTAATCGTTTCGCGCGAGCGTTCGATCGAAAAGGAATACCCGCCGCTGCGTTTAAGATCTCTGCCTTCAAGAATATAAAGGGCGCCGGCGTTGCTCTCGGTGTAAGAAGCAACGGTCGCAATCACTTCGGCACTCAGTGTTTCGATCTCCTTCTCCCCGATCATAATGTTGTTCAGGGTCGTGAGACCTGCCTGCAGCCATTCCTTATCAGAAAGCGATTCGAACGAATAGTCGAGCGATTCCGCCATCTTATTGAGAGACCCCGCCACGCTACCCAATGCATCACTCTCTTTATCATCTATGCGAGTCTTATAGCTGCCCTGCGAGATCTTGTCGGCAATACCTTTTATAATGCTGATACGATTCTGTATTTCGATATCCTTGTCCTCAAGTGCAGACTGCAAGCGTACTCGTTCACTGTAGTCGCCGCTCACTCTCACAAAAAATACGATTGTGATGATCATCGCAAACACTGCCGCAATAATGATCAACGGAGGTGTGAGTCGCGCGAAGCGATTCATGCTCTCGGTGCGCTCGGCGAGCAGCAGCGTCTCAGTTGCTTGCATATCGCCAAGCTCGCGGCGGATCTCGTCCATTGCTTCGCGGCCGAGCCGGAGACTGGCAAGATTCGGAGCCTCACCCTTCTCCTTACCCGCAATTGCCGCTTCGAGATATCGGAACCGTCCTTCAACAAATCGACGAAGGGCCGGCAGTTTTTCCTGTTGCTGCTGATTGTCCATCGTCAGCACCTTCACCTTATCTAAGGCATCGAAAGCCCGGGTACGTGCGTTTTGATACGGATTCAGAAATTCGTCCTCGCCAGTAATAAGGAATCCACGCTGACCTGTTTCGGCATCAATCAATGCTTCATTAACTTCCTTAAGATTGAGGATCACCTCGTTGGTGTGGTTTACCCAATTGGAACTCTCAAGCAGGTTGTTAATGCTAATGAAAGATGCAACAGAGCTCAGCATCAGTACGATCAACGAGACACTGAAACCAATCAAAAGATTTCTCTTGAAATTACTTTTCATGATCTATGGGTGCAATAATTATCTTAAGCCAACTCGTGAATTCTTCACGGGAACAACGACGGTGAATTTCGCACCTTCATTTTCTTTCCCCCAGGCATCAATTATTCCGTCATGACGTTCGATGACTTTTTTCACGATCGCCAATCCAATTCCAGTTCCTTCATATGTACTCCTGTTCCTCAATCGTTGAAATATTTCGAATATCCTGTTTCTGAACTCGTTGCTGAAACCTATTCCGTTATCTGCAACAACGACCCTGCAATACGCTCCGTCTTTGCGGGCGCTGCATCAAACGATTTCGCAGCAACACGTTCTCCTGTCACGGATATTAAACAGGCATCATTCCCCCTCGAGAATTTTATTGAGTTGCTGAGAAGGTTCTGAAATACCTGCCGCATCTGGAACGGGATACCTTCAATAGGAGGAAGTCGTCCAATCTCGAACGTACAGTGCTTCAATTCAATTTGCAGCTCGAGATCAGACATAATTTCACTTATCATCACGTTAAGATCGATCTGGGCAAACTCATCATCGGTGTAGATCTTCGAATACTGAAGAAGGTCGGTCACAAGGTTTCTCAATCGCGTAGCCGATTCGAGTATCTTACCGAGATATGGCTTCACCTGCTCGTCACTCCCGTTGAAGTTATCCAATGCAAGACCGCTAAACGTCTGTATTTTTCTTAGCGGCTCCTGCAGGTCGTGCGAGGCAATGAATGCAAACTGCTGAAGCTCATTGTTACTTTCTTCGAGCCGTTGGTTCGACTTCACCAATTCCAATGTTCTTTCTTTTACTTTCTCTTCCAGGATATTCTCGGCGTGTTTTCGAAGCTCGATCTCCTCGCGAAGATTCTTCTCCATATCCATCAGTTGCCGCGTTTGTTCCGAAAGCCTGTAAAATGTTTTGATCTTCAGAAGAAGGATATCGGGGTCGACAGGCTTCGTTACGTAATCGATGCCACCCGATGTATAGCCGCGCGCTACGAATTTTTTATGTGTGTTTATCGCCGAAAGAAAAATGATGGGGATGTCTTTCGATTTGCTATAACCAGAGATCGCTTCCGCTACTTCGAAGCCATCCATTTCAGGCATCTGCACATCCAGGATGATGAGTGCATAAGAGTGCGTAAGGATCTTTCGCAAGGCCTCCTCTCCCGACGAAGCCGTGTCGACCTCAAAGCTGTGAAGCGTGAGCAGTGCCCTTAGACTGAATATGTTCTCCTGGTTATCGTCGACAATCAGGATCATGAAGTCAGGTAGAAATCGATCACCAAATTCTTTTTTAGTTACGTGTGGAATAATCGCTACGGAATAGTCCACAAATGGCGACAAAATCAACATTCACCGGTCGGTCAAACCTGCTCTACCGGTATTACGCTGCCCTTCGTCTCTCAAGGCGGGGGAAAAGACAAGATGAGTGCCGAAGTCAATGACGAATTTCTCGGAAAAGTCAGTCTTTCATCATCGACCCGTACTTTTCATTGTCGCGCGTTGGCCAATTGAAAAACGCATAACAATAACTGACATATGTTAAATATTTTTATCTTTAACACACAAAACCAAAACTCAATTAACCACTAAAAATTTTCCGTGCTATGGCTAAAAAGAAGAAGGCCGCCAAGAAGGCAAAACCGAAAAAAGCAGCTAAGAAGGCAGCGAAAAAGGTAGTTAAGAAAGCAGCTAAGAAGGCCGCTAAAAAAGTAGCCAAAAAAGCCGCGAAGAAAGCAGTTAAGAAGTCGGCTCCGAAGAAAAAGGCAGCTCCTAAGAAGGCGGCACCAAGGAAGGCATCTGCACCCAGGTCGAGCATTCCTCCCGCACAGGTTTCTACCCCTCCAGTACAGGAAACACCCTTGTTCCCTGAATCTCCCTCTACTTCAGAGAACACGGACAACGGAACACCGTCGAAATAGCACGAACGACCTCCAGAATATGACAGAAGCGATGGAACATCCATCGCTTTTTTTATATTTTCAAGCTACTAACCCCTCATTATGAAAAACAAGTCTTCAAGAAGGGACTTCATTAAGAAGGCGGCCGGCACCGCACTTACGGCAGCCGCATTTCCCGCCATCGCAGCGAAGTCCAACAAAAAGGTCGTTGTCCTCAACCAGCAACGCGAGGTAAAAAAATACGGACCCAACGACCAGGTGAACGTCGCCGTGATAGGCTGCGGCATCATGGGATTCAACAATGCCGAAACCACATTACAAGTACCCGGTGTTAAGGTGGTGGGCGCATGCGATCTGTACAGTGGCCGCCTCGATCACGCAAAAGAAGTTTGGGGAAAAGATCTCTTCACCACTAAGAATTACCAGGAAATACTCGATCGCAAAGACGTCGACGCTGTTATCCATAGCAACGTCGGATCACTGGCACGATCACATCTCCATCGCTGCCATGAACAAAGGCAAACACGTGTACTGCGAAAAGCCGATGGTTCACAAAGTTGAGGAAGGTCAGGCTGTGATCGACACGCAAAAGAAGACCGGCAAAGTATTCCAGGTTGGAAGTCAACGTTGCTCGTCGATCATTACCGAGAAAGCAAGAGAGATCTATGCATCGGGTATCATTGGCGATCTCGTGCTCGTCGAAACCCGCAACGATCGTCATAGCGCCAACGGTGCATGGCAATATTCAATTCCAACTGACGCCAAAGGCAACACGGTAGATTGGGACTCATTCCTTGGAGATGCTCCGAAAAGAGAATACGACCCCGTTCGTTTTTTCCGTTGGAGAAATTATAACGACTACGGTACAGGCGTTGCGGGAGACCTGTTTGTTCACCTGTTCACCGGCATTCATGCAGTGACTGGCTCCCACGGACCTGTTCGTGCTTTCGCAACCGGCGGACTTCGTTACTGGAAAGATGGCCGCGATGCTCCTGATGTAATGGCAGCGTTGTTCGATTACCCCGCAACCGATAAGCATCCGGCGCACACCATGCAGATGCGCGTAAACTTTGTTGATGGTAGTGAAGACGGAGAGATGCTAAGACTTGTTGGATCCGAAGGTGCGATCATTCTCGGTTGGAACGACATGAGTGTGATTCGTCACAAGATGATCAAGAATCCAGGATTCGGCGGATGGGATACATTCGGAACATTTACCGAAGCACAAAAGAAAGACTATGAGAAATGGTATAAGGCAAACTATCCCGACCCGAAGCCTGCTGTGATTGAACCCAATATGGAGTTTCATGCACCTGAAGGTTACAATGCACATTTAGATCATCATTTGAATTTCTATGCGGGCATCCGCGAAGGCAAAGCGATCAAAGAAGATGCGTTGTTTGGATTGAGAGCAGGCGGACCTGCGTTGCTTGCCAACAAGAGTTATTTCGAGAAGAAGGTTATTAATTGGGATCCAGAAAAGGCAGTAATAGTTAATGGTTGATATCACTCAACAGTTAATATCCACGCATCTTTAAAATTATGCTCCTGACGTGCCTGGTCTCGTTTACCCCGGGCCTGGTTCACGTCAGGATCATTATCCAGGTAAACATACCATAGGTTCCTCGCCGATATGAAACCATAATTCGCATCGGCAAACTCCATATCCACTAGCTCATTGGAGAATTTTTTCGCGTTCGCTTCGGAACGGAACGCACCTACAATTACATACGTACCAGCCGGAAGATCATTCTTATTGCGTACTCGCTGCACAAACTCATGACGTTCGGGCTTCACTGGTTCCTGAACTACGACAGGTTGAGTTTTAGTTGTATCGACAGTCGGCTGTTGTTTAGTAACCACAGGTTCCTTCTTAGGCTCTTCTTTCTTCGGCTCATTATGAACATTACTTTGCTGGTACTTCTTCGCGAGCGCTTCTTGTTTAGCTTTTCTTTCAGCCGCAAGTTGTGCCGGAGATTTCTTCTTCTTTGCAATGTCTGTATTCACGAAAGAGTACACGGCAACTGGCAACGCGTCTTTATTTCTTTTACCAAGAAGCAACGCCAACTGTATCTCGTGCGAAGGACGTGCGATCTGGCTTTGACCGAACCCTGTTGTAAACGAATAACCAAGCGTGGCCACTTTATTCATCTTGATGCCAGCCATCGCCGACGCGCCCAATCCCTGTCGGAAGCCTGCACCAAACCAAACCTGGTTCTGAAGATGAACGATCGTTGCCAGTTCGAACTGCGATGGACGAAGCTGGTTGTAACGATAGATCAGGTATGGCTCAAATACATTCTTATTCCTGTTGAAGTAGAATCGATTCGATGCATGGACTAGCACGCTCTGGAAGGGCGACACCGGTCCGAATGAAAAAGATTCTGTCGTATAGTAAGTAGGCTTGAACAACTGTGGCAATGTGATGCCACCGTGAAATGTTTTTCCGTGAAACGAAACGCCGAAGTTACCCTGGACGAAAAAGTTATTGGGCACTGCGGTCAATAATGCAACGTCTGTTTGATCGGCATTCTGTACACCGGAAACATCGACGCGATTCCACGCAGAACCGAGTGATAGACCGAAGCGGATCATCTTGTCTTCCGCAATCATAATATGATATCCACCAGTAAAGAGGAATGAGGATGTCGAGAGAAGTCCGCGACTGTTGCTTGAGATTGTTAAACCACCCGCCAGTTTTTTGGCAAGCGTTCCCTGTAAGCTCACCTGTCCCAACGATGGTCCATCGGGCACTCCCGCCCACTGGCGCCGGTAGCCTAAATACAACGCCGGCTGGCCATCGATTCCTACATAAGACGGATTGAGGGTAGCAGAATTGACAAAAAACTGTACAAAGTCCGTGTTATCCTGTGCGGAAGCTTTGAAAGAAAAAAATGAAAAGATCAGCCAAAGACAAAAAAGTACACGTCGATTCAAATGCCTGTTAGGTTACAGTAGAGTCTATACCTGGTGTAAAGATAAAGTAAGCCTCAGGAATTTCCCTAATTTACACTCCGAACCCCCAAAAACTATGAATAATCGAAGACTCCCTATCATCATCGTTACCGTTATTGCCGTCATTGTACTGATGGCCGTCTCATCCAGCCTTTTCTACACCATCGGTGCCACTGAAAAGGGCGTGATGTTTCACCCCCTCGGCTCCACCGGACTTGACAAGGACTACGTTATTCAGCCTGGCTATCACATGAAAGCTCCATGGAATGACGTCATCGTCTACGAGACTGCGGAGCAGGCGACAGACGAAACGATGGACATCAACGACAAGAACGGACTTGCCATTCACGTCGATGTAACGATCCGATATTTTCCGGATCATGAAAAGATTGGATACATCTACGAGAAGTTCAATAAAGACTATATCAATAAGCTCGTGATACCCGAAATGCGTTCGATGACTCGCCAGGTGATGGCACGCTACACAGCCGAAGAGATCTATTCAACAAAACGCGCTGAAGTCGAGAACTCTATTATATCTGAGACAAAGCAAGTGCTCACTGCCAACTATGTAACGACCACCGCAGTGCTCATTCGCTCGATCAAACTTCCCGATCAGATCAAGACAGCTATCCAAAACAAACTTCAACAAGAGCAGGAAGCACTCGCCTATCAGTTCAGGCTTGAAAAGGAAAAAAGTGAAGCAGAACGCAAGCGAATTGCTGCAGAAGGTGAATCGAGAGCGAACAATATTATCAACAATAGTTTATCAGACAAGTTGTTGAAATGAGAGGCATAGAGGCCACCCTCGAGCTCGCTAAATCTCCCAACTCGAAAGTGGTTATCGTGGGCTCAGCTAAGGATGGACTACCCATGATTTTGGGCAATAATTAATTGGAATTTATTCCCCCACACCTTTTAACTGATAGGTTTGGGGGCTATTTTAGGGCAAATTTGATTGTATGGCAAAGACGGCAACTCTGACAATTGACGGCAAAAGCTATGAATTCCCGATCGTCGAAGGAAGCGAAGACGAAAAGGGTATCAACATAAGCGACTTGCTGGAAAAGACCGGGACAGTTACCCTGGACTTCGGTTATAAAAACACAGGCGCAACTACCAGCGCGATTACGTTCCTCGATGGTGACAAAGGTATTTTAAGATACCGCGGTTATTCCATCGAAGACCTGGCCGCCAAGTCAACCTTCCTCGAAGTTTCTTACCTGCTGATATTCGGCGAGCTTCCGAGCAAACAACAGCTCGACAAATTCACGAACGACATCAAGACACACACGATGGTGCATGAGGATACCCGCAAGATCCTCGACGGCTTCCCGTCTACCGCACATCCCATGGGTGTATTGGCGTCGATGTTCTGCGCACAGACTGCCTTCTATCCCGAGTCGCTCGATCCCAACCGCGATCAGAATTCGGTTTACCTGAGCATCATCCGTTCGTTGGCCAAGATGCCGACGTTTGCCGCGTGGGCTTATAAGAACGCGATGGGTCATCCTGTGAACTATCCCGATAACACACTTAATTATACCTCGCGATTCCTGAAGATGATGTTCGCGCTTCCCGCCGAGAGCTACGAAGTAGACCCGGTAGTTGCCGACGCACTCGATAAGCTTCTCATCCTTCATGCTGATCACGAACAGAACTGTTCTACATCAACAGTTCGAATCGTAGGATCTTCGAAAGCCAGCATCTATTCTTCGATCTCTGCTGGTATCAATGCACTTTGGGGACCGCTGCACGGTGGTGCCAACCAGGAGGTTATCCTTATGCTCGAAAGCATTCGCAAGGATGGCGGCGATACCGACAAGTGGATCGCCAAAGCAAAAGATAAGAACAGTGGCTTCCGCCTGATGGGCTTCGGTCACCGTGTTTATAAAAACTTCGACCCTCGCGCGAAGATCATTAAAAAAGCGGCCGACGATGTGTTGAAGAAGCTCGGCGTGAATGATCCCGTTCTCGAGATCGCACAGAAACTCGAAGAAGCTGCTTTGAAAGATTCTTATTTCGTAGAACGCAAGTTGTACCCGAAACGTCGACTTCTACTCCGGTATCATCTATCGCGCGCTCGGTATTCCTGAAGATCTCTTTACTGTGATGTTCGCTATGGGCCGTCTGCCCGGTTGGATTGCGCAGTGGAAAGAAATGCGTGAGAACAAAGAGCCGATCGGCAGGCCCAGACAGATCTACACTGGTCAGAAGCTGCGCCCTTACGTGGAAATGACTAAGCGCTAATGGCTCTTACTGATGACTTCCAGAGTGCAGTAGAATCTTCGAAAGCGCTGACGAAGCGTCCTTCAAATGAAGAGCTGCTCGAGCTTTATGCACTGTTCAAGCAATCGACCGATGGTGATGTTTCCGGTGACAGACCCAGTGGTTTCGACTTCAAAGCAATTGCGAAGTTCGATGCCTGGACTGAGAAGAAAGGATTGAGCAAGGAGCAGGCGATGCAAGAGTATGTGAAGCTTGTTGCAAGGCTCAAGGAAAATTACTCTTGAATCTTTTTTACCAGCCACGGTTAAAGGAAAATATTAATTCTCTTGAAGGAGACGAGGCGCATCACGCAAAAGTGTTGCGCCTTTCTGTTGGTGATGAAATTTTGGTTACCGATGGGAAAGGGCTTCTCTGCGAGGCAGCAATTGCCTCCGGCGGTTTTAAAGTTTTAAACCAAAAAACACTCACACGCAATCACTCCATTAATCTCTTTGTCGCTCCGACTAAGAATTCCGACCGTATTGAATGGCTTGTTGAGAAAGCAACAGAAATAGGAATCGACAGCATTACGTTGGTTGAATGTCAGCGAAGCGAAAGGAGAAAGGTCAATCACGATCGTTTAATTAAAACGGCGATCAGTGCCATGAAACAATCTCAACAAGCGTGGCTTCCTGTTATTAACAACATAAGATCACTCCCGGACATCATCTCCTCGTCCTTTGATCAAAAATTCATCGCTTATGTAGATCATACCAATCCCGATCAACTTAAAGATCTTGTAAAAAAGAAACACTCTTACGCCCTCCTCATCGGCCCCGAAGGTGATTTCACAGACGACGAGGTACAGCTTGCCATCAAAAATCACTGGCAAAAAGTAAGTCTCGGCCCTACTCGTCTCCGCACCGAAACCGCAGCACTCATGGGATGTCTTACTTTAGTACTGGCAAATAATTAATTTAGTCCCATGACTGAGAAAGAGGCTTCTAAACTTATTGATAAGCTCACCGATGAGATCAACTATCACAACGATCTCTATTATCAAAAGAATAAAACGGAGATCAGCGACTTCGAATTCGACAAGCTCCTGAAGCAACTGATCGACCTCGAAAAAGAATTCCCTTCATTAAAACAAGCTCACTCCCCCACCCAGCGTGTCGGTGGCGCCATCACGAAAAATTTTCAAACTGTCTCGCATCAATACCCAATGTTGTCGTTGGGAAATACGTATTCGAAAGAAGAGCTGGAAGACTGGGACGAACGCGTGAAGAAAGGACTGGACGATGCGAAGTACGAATATTTCTGTGAACTGAAATTCGACGGTGTTTCGATCAGCATCACCTATGAGAATGGTGTTTTGGTTCGGGGCGTTACCCGCGGCGACGGTGTTCGGGGCGACGATGTAACACCCAACGTTCGAACCATTCGCTCACTCCCATTACGCATCAAGGCGAAAGGCGTTCCGGAAAAATTTGAAGTACGCGGCGAAGTATTCCTTCCACGTGAAGTCTTCAAGCAGATCAACAAAGAACGTGAAGACATCGGCGAAGAGACTTATGCGAACGCCCGCAACACTGCTTCAGGAACTGTGAAGATGCAGGACTCCGGCGAGGTGGCGCGGCGAAAGCTAGATTGCTTTCTCTACTATTTATTAGGTGAAGATAACGACGTCGAAACGCACGAAGAGTCGATCAAGAAATTAGAGAAGTGGGGATTCCAGATCTCACAAACATATCGCAAGTGCAAAAACATCGGTGAAGTTCTCGACTATATCAACGAATGGGAAAAGAAACGTCAATCGCTTCCACTCGATACAGACGGTGTTGTTATTAAAGTGAACGACTTTGCACAACAACAGGAGCTCGGTTTCACTGCGAAGAGTCCACGTTGGGCGATATCATACAAGTACAAGGCCGAAAGCATGAGCACGCGCCTGAAGAACATTCTGTACCAGGTAGGTCGTACCGGTGCCGTTACACCCGTTGCCGAGCTCGAACCGATCTTCCCTCGCGGGCACCACTGTCAAGCGTGCTTCTCTTCACAACGCCAACGAGATCGCACGCCTCGATCTTCGGATCAACGATTATGTGTTTGTTGAGAAAGGCGGAGAGATCATCCCGAAAGTAACAGCCGTCGATCTTCCGAAAAGAAAATCGGGCTCGAAGCCATTCAAGTATACCGACAAGTGCCCCGAGTGTGGTACAAAGCTCGTTCGCGAAGAAGGTGAGGCAGCATACTATTGTCCCAACTACAAAGGTTGCCCTCCCCAGATCAAAGGACGCATCGAGCATTTCATTCAGCGCAGGGCAATGGATATCGACTCGCTTGGGGAGAAGACGATCGATTCATTGTATGAGTTGGGTGTATTAAGAACGCCTGCAGACCTGTATGACCTGACTAAAGAAGTGGTGATGAAACTCGATGGATTTAAAGAGACGTCGACGAAAAACCTCCTGGATGGAATCGCTAAATCAAAAGAGGCGCCGTTTGAGGCGGTACTTTTTGCGATGGGCATTCGTTACGTCGGCAACACCGTGGCACAAAAGCTCGCACGTCATTTTAAGTCAATCGAAAAACTCAGGACCGCTACTGTCGAACAATTACTGGAGGCACCGGAAGTTGGTGATAAAATAGCTGTCAGTACTCACGCCTTCTTTACAGATCGGGATAATGTTAAAGAACTGACTCGTCTTATCAGGGCAGGATTGAACTTCGTTTCCGATGCAAAGGAACCGGAGAAAGTAAGCGACAACCTCGCCGGTAAGTCGTTCGTGATCTCTGGCACCTTTGAAAAATATGAGCGGGATGAGCTAAAAGATATTATCATTGCCAATGGTGGCAATGTGTTATCTGGAGTTTCGGGTAAGCTTGATTATCTTTTGGGTGGAGATGGCATCGGCCCCTCAAAACTCGAGAAAGCTGAGAAGTTGGGAGTTAAAATAATTTCAGAAAAGGAATTTGAAAAGATGTTAAAGCCCTAATTTAAGTCTATGTTCAAGATGTCTTTCCTCAAGATGCGAACGACTACGGCCCTCCGTAAAGCCACCATCAAACGCGCCAGCACTCCCTACAAACATGCAGAAAGCATCGGCATCATATTCAGTGTCGAAGACCGGCAGAAACACGACCACATTAAAGACCTCATAAAGAAACTCGAGCAAGACGGAAAGAAAGTATCCGTACTCGAATTTCTTCCCAAGAAGAAAGAGAACTACGAGTTCCTGTTCGATTTCTTCACCGTCGATGAGCTTTCGTTTTGGGGCAACATCACTTCCGAGAAGGCTGTAAAGTTTTCGAACATGGCGTTCGATTATCTTTTCTATATCGATTCACAATCGAATCCATTGGTGTTAAATCTCCTGGCCCGCAGTCGTGCTCATTGCAGGGTTGGAAGATTTAATGAAGACGAAAGTCCATACTTCGAACTAATGATCGAAGACAATGGAAGCACGAAGTCGTTAATTGACAACGTCTACAAATACACGCGTCAGCTAAAATAGTTGTGGGTTGTGAGTTATGCGTTGTGGGTGGCGGCATGTGGTTCGTCAGATCCTCACAACCCACAACTCACAACTCGCAACTTTTCATTTAATTTGCAGCATGAAAAAGCTGTATGGCACCGGCGTAGCGCTTGTCACTCCCTTCCTTGAAGATGGCTCTGTTGATTTCAAATCTTTAAAGAAGATACTGAAACATACTGCCAAGGGTGTCGACTACTACGTGGTGATGGGCACTACCGGCGAATCAGCAACCTTATCGAAAGAAGAAAAGCGTGCTGTCCTCGAATTTGTAAAAGCCAACAATGCCAGCAAGCTCCCCCTTGTTTATGGAATTGGCGGAAACCACACGGCAGCAGTCGTTCGTGAGCTTCGCGATACCGACGTCAGCGGCGTGGATGCCATTCTCTCCGTGAGCCCGTTTTACAATAGGCCATCGCAAGAAGGCCTCTACCAGCACTTCAAGGAAATTGGCGATGCATCTCCCCTTCCCCTGATCCTTTACAACGTACCTGGTCGCACGGCCTTGAATATGACCGCAGAGACAACATTGCGTCTTTCCGTGCACAAGAAGATCATTGGAGTAAAAGAAGCAAGCGGAAGCCTGGAACAGTGCATGCGCATTGCGCACTTAAAGCCTCATGACTTCATGCTGATCTCCGGCGATGATATGCTAACGATTCCGATCTACGCAATCGGTGGAGTTGGTGTTATTTCAGTGTTGGCGAATGCATATCCGCTCGCATTCAAAAAGATGAAAGACAACACTACGAAAGGTCAGTTTGCAAAAGCAACTCTCGAAGCATTCAAATTACTTGATATCAATGCACCGATGTACGAGGAAGGCAGTCCTGTAGGCGTAAAATACCTGATGTCGCTACTTGGATTGTGCGAACCTTACGTGCGTTTGCCGCACGCAATGCCTTCTGCTGCTTTGAAAAAGAAGATCGAAGGATTGTATGCAAACATAAAAGGGACCCTGTAACAGGGTCCCTTCGTCATATTTTTGTCAGAGGCGAGAATTACGAGCCACCTTCCTTGTTTTTCAGCTCCTGAACTTCTGCTCGAATAGCCTGAGCGATGTTCTTAAGGTCTTGCATACCTTTTCTAACGCGGGTGCCAGCGGCGCTGTTTCCCTTGTTATAGAACTTCTCCGCATCGGGTTCAATCGATGCTATAAGGGCCTTAAGTTCTTCAAATCTTTTCATTTGACTAGGATGTTTAAATGATTAAAAATGGGTTACCGTTATGCCAATTTAAAAAAAAACCTTTAAAAACAACTGGAAAGGCACTTTTTAAATTCCCTTCGTTACAGAAACCAACACTTCCTCTTTATAGAAACCAGAGTCAAGCTTCGATTTTAGGGCGGAAAACGCGGTTAAAGTCCTGTCTACGTCGTCCAATGTATGGGCGGCGGTGGGGATAATCCTGAACATGATAACGTCCTTAGGAACAACAGGATAGATTACAACCGAGCAAAAAATGCCATAATTCTCCCTCAGATCCATCGACATATTGGCTGCCTCGCCAACCCCGCCCTTGAAGAGAACAGGGGTCGGAGGTGTCTGGGTCGGGTTGATCGCAAACCCTCTATCTTTCAAACCTGACTTCATAGCCGACATAATCTTTTTGAGGTCGGTCCTCATCTGGGGATATCTCCTGATAAGCTCAAGGCGTTTCAGCGCACCGATAACCAACGGCATCGGCAACGACTTCGCATAGATCTGTGAACGCATCGTGTAGCGAAGGAACTTCAGGATATGCTTGTCACCTGCCACGAATGCCCCGATGCTTGCCATCGATTTAGCGAACGTTGAGAAATAAAGATCTACCTGGTCTTGAACACCAAGCTCCTCGCCTACGCCAGCGCCGGTAGCGCCCATGGTACCAAAACCGTGTGCATCGTCAACAAAAAGACGGAAGTTGTATTTCTTCTTCAGAGCAACCACTCCTTTCAGGTCACCCATATTACCAGACATGCCGAAAACGCCTTCGGTGATCACGAGGATCCCGCCGCCGGTTTCGTCACAAAGTTTCTTAGCACGCTCGAGTTGTTTCTCGAGGCTCTCCATGTCGTTGTGGTTATACACGAATCGCTTACCCATGTGCAGGCGAACGCCGTCGATGATACACGCATGCGATTCAGCGTCGTAAACGATTACATCCTGACGTCTGACAACCGAGTCGATGATAGAGATAACGCCCTGGTATCCGAAGTTCAACAGCATCACATCTTCTTTCTTCACGAAATCGGCAAGCTGCTTCTCCAATTCGACGTGGTATTTCGAGTTTCCCGACATCATGCGGGCACCCATGGGATATCCGAGACCAAATTCCGCTGCAGAATCAGCGTCGGCTTTACGCACCTCGGGGTGGTTGGCCAGGCCCAGGTAATTGTTAAGGCTCCAGTTCAAAACCGGCTTGCCGTTGAACGTCATGTGTGGTCCGATCTCACCCTCGAGCTTCGGGAATATTGTGTATGACCCCGTTTCTGGAAGCTCGGACTTCAGACCGCTGGCTATCGGAACACAAGCGCATTTTGGCTCGCTCATGGAAGATGGCCAGGGCAACATGTGGGCAACAGGTATCAATTCTCTTGTGAAGTACAGGATGAGAGAAAAAACATTCGAGTTGTTTCCCCTCGGTGGCGATACGCCCATGAAGAGCTTCTTCAATGGGTGTGCGGCGCGTGGACTAAAGGGTGAGATCATTTTCGGGTGGCGACAATGGTTATATCACCATTCATCCCGAGCTCAGCAGCTCCGACTCATACATTCCGCCGGTGTATATCACTAGTGTTCGCATCAACAACTCGGAAACCTCCGTTGACGAAGGTCTGCGCGACGGGCACTACGCCTGCGGTTTCGTTCATCGACAAGCTCACACTCGAGCACTCAGAAAGCTCATTGAAGTTTGAGTTCTCTTCCTTGCATTACTGGCAGCCGACAATGAATTGTATATGCGTACAGGCTCGACGGTTTTCGACAACGAATGGCATTATACGTCGGGCAATATGAACTTCGCGATGTATTCGAATCTTCCGGCGGGTGACTATACGTTCCGGGTAAGGCCACGAACAATCATGCAGTTTGGACTTCCGGTGAAGCTTCGATGCTGGTGCACATTAGGACGCCGCTGTTATTGAGTAACGTGTTTATCATTCTGTACATTCTGCTGGCCGGGGCATTGGGTAATCTATTTACTCCGAATGTACTCTGCGAGGCTTCTTCTCAAGAACGAGCTTCACATTGCAAGAATGGAGAAAGAACATGCCGAAGAAATTGCACAGACCAAGCAACAATTCTTCACCAACATTTCGCACGAGCTTCGAACTCCTATCAGTCTCATTCTTCCCCCTATCCACCAGGTGATCCAAAAAGGAAAGCTCGACAATGAAAGCAGGCAGTTGATCACTCTCGCAGAAAAAAATTCGGTGCGACTCATTCGACTTGTCGATCAGATACTCGACTTCAAGAAACTCGAGAATGGTTCTCTTCCACTTCGCGTAGCATCGATTGAGTTTGTAAAGTTCGCCCGCGACGTCTACGAGTTGTTTGTGGATCAGGCCGCCCGTAAAGACATAGACTTCACTTTCCATAGCATGGGCAACAATTTCCGTGTGTGGGGCGACGCTGAAAAAGTTGAAACGATTCTCTTTAATCTATTATCGAATGCCTTCAAGTTTACACCCACAGGTGGAACGGTAGACGTGCGCCTGGAAGTAGTTCCATCCTCTGGCACATACCCATCGGTTCACTCGTTGTTCACGTACGCGATTCAGGGATGGGCATACCGTATGAAGAGCAACCGAAAATATTTGAACGATTTTATCAAGGGCTTATGGCAAAAGTTCCGGCTACGAATCGGGCTGAATCTCGCAGCTGAGTATGCGAAGCTTCATCATGGCGAACTGAAATTTACGAGCGAGCCCGGAAGAGGAACAGCATTCATGCTGGTCTTACCGCTCGGCAGCAGTCACTTGCCTGTTGATTCAATTCATGAGAATGCGGAGATCAAATTGCTGGCGAACAGACCGCCAATATCGGGAGATGTCTATCGTTTCAATCTTCAATCCGACAAAGCCGATGGTGCTTCTCGTGGAAAACAATCGCGACATCGTATCATTCATCAGGATCGCACTGGACGAAAAATATAATTTCGTGACTGCGGAGAACGGTGAAGAGGGTTTGCACAAAGCGGTGAGCTTCAACCCCGACATCATCGTAAGTGATGTGATGATGCCCGTGATGGATGGATTTACTTTCTGCCGGAAGATCAAAGAAAATCCAAGAACCGCTCACATCTCCATAATACTGATCACTGCGAAAGGATTGCACGAGAATAAAGTAGAAGGCATTCGCCTTGGCGCCGATTCATACCTGACAAAACCTTTCGAGATCGAATTGCTTGACGCGCACATCGGTCAGCTCATTCGCAGGACACAACTGCTAAAAGAATATTTTCGCAACGAACTCACGCAGCTCCCACCGGATACGCAAAAGACCAACGGCGACGAAAAGCTCATTGAACGGGTGATGACCATTATACAGGCAAATATTTCAAACCCGGATTTTGGTGTTGAATTGTTGTGTCGCGATATCGGAATGAGCCAGACGCATCTTTATCGTCGACTGAAATCTATTACACAATTCTCTGCAACGAGTTGATAAAAAAGTATCGCATCAAGAAAGCATCATTACTCCTCAGGCATAAAGAGGGAAACATCTCCGAGATCATGTACAGTGTAGGATTTTCGAACCTCTCTACTTTTCGAAGTGTTTCAAAAAAGAATACGGCCCTATCGCCCAAAGACTACCAGCAACAGATAGCCGTAAGCTCGATCGAGATAGATCGGACACTGGATATTAAAATGGGGACGGGATTCTATTCTATAGCAGCCTTAAAACATTCAATCGCCGCTGAATTGTAAAACCCTCGGTTCCGATTCCACCAATTTGAACATCGGATCCGCGCTGTCATTGAATTTGCAAATCCTGCCATTTACAAACCCTGCTTTCTTCAGCTCTGCTTCAAGGGATTTTTCGTCCCACATCCAAAGGTGATCCGAGTTGCCGAACACCGATGACATAACACCGCGCAGTCCGCGGGGACGATTGATCTGTCCGAGAAGGGAGGCTTGAACAAATGCCACGCTCGCCTGGTCATCGCCTTGATCGAGATGCTCGAGGTAGGTTCGCGCAAGCCCCTCGAGGTCGGGTACAACACAACGGAAGATTGCACCTGGTTTCATGATGAGCAACGTTTTTTTTCAACGCTGTTCTGAAATCAGTCAGTGAAAGATGTTCCAGTGTGTGAGAACAGTAGAGCCCGTCGCAAGAGTTGGGCGCCTCGGGCAATCCCTTGATGATATCGCCAAACAAGACGTTACTGGGAAACACAGTGTTCAACTTGCTGCGCAAGATTCGTCCCAACACTGGTATCTTCTGGATCTTCAGAGTTGGTGAGGCGTCGTAGTTCCGCCATTGTTCCGGAGCCGACAGGCCACAGCCGTATTGAACGTATCTGCCCATAGAGGAGTTAAAGGTCCGAAGATAGCGACAACGCAGAACGCCGCAAGTCATTCGAACCCACCTTCCTTCTTTATCCAAGCCGCCCTTCCTCGTCGGACTTCTCTTTTCCGGCCACGCACCTGGTTGATTGGTTCGTGAATCCATAGGTAAACACGCTCTTCTCACGTGAAGTCTTGTTTGGATCTTCACACGCCTGGTACACCAGGATGGCAGTAAGGATCGCGTTGTTGCGCAAGTCGTCGAACACAATCTTATCGTATGTATCAAGGTTGGTGTGCCATGTTACCGTTCCGTACGACCATGCGAGTGAGCTCAATGAAAATCCAGGGGCACCTGCAGCAACAAACGACGCAAGTCGGAGCCGCCACACCGGGACTTCCGGGGAATGTAGTTTCGAGATCGGTTTTATAATCTGCGGGAACTTTGTACAGCCAACGCTGAATGTATTCGTAAGCGTGAAGATATCCTGGCCGGTTATGCGTGTTACTCTTCCCGTACCATTGTCCTGGTTGAACAATGCCTGGAGATTGTTAACGATCTCCGGATGATCTTCAACAAATGCGCGCGATCCGTTGAGACCTTGCTCCTCGCTGCTCCAATGACCAACAAGGATAGTACGTTTCGGATTAGGGTAAACTTTTTTCAGGATCCTCATTGCTTCCATCATCACCAATGTTCCGGTTCCATTGTCCGGTAGCACCTGTCGCACCGTCCCATGAATCGAAGTGCGCAGAAAGCATCACGTATTCATCGGGCTTTTCGGTTCCTTTGATTTCGGCAAGCGTGTTAAATGTCGGTACGACTCCAAGTTCTTTTGAGTTGGCTTGCACAGTGATCTTCGTTGGCTCACCTGATTCTGTAAGACGATACAGTAAACCGTAATCTTCGAGCATGAGATCGATCGTTGGAATTTTTCTTTGTCCTTGCTCCGAAGATCTTGTTGGCTCCGAACGCGCGTGACCAAAAACACATCACAAACTCTGCGGCACCTGCCTTCTCAAGAGCAAACGGGCAGTGTTGCATTGGTCTTGCCGGTTTTCTTAATTCGTTCTGTCCATGCATCGGTCTGCGCGGTACGTCTCTCTTTCATTTTTTCAAACGATTCTTTCTTGGCGACTCCTCCCAGTTGTCATCGGGACGGCCCGGTTGGCTGATTCATTGAGATCATAACAAACTTTCCTTTTCTGTTGGCAACCATTCTGGAATGCCAGTGAGTCTGTGAGATCAGGAAGGATTACTACATCTCCCGTTACGGGTTTTCCTTTGGGTGTTTCGGGACTCCAGGCAAGCTGTGTTCCTGCCAATGTCTTTGTCCATAGGCGAAACCATGTCGATGTGTGTGATGCCTCGCTCCCATCCTCTCCATTCTCCCCACTTCTCATTGCGTGCGGGAATATTCCAGCTCGTGTATTTCGCAACGGCCCAATCGTGAGCGCGCTGCATCTTAGGCGAACCTATCAATCGCGGCCCGACGCCGTCCAATAATTTCGTGACCAAGTTTTTCGAGCTGGGAGCTCTCGGTGGCTTCTTTGATGATTGCATCGACGATCGAATCTTTCGGAGCTTTGGGTGTTTCGCGCGGAAAGTTTTGAGCAACTGTCACATTCCAGGCAAACAGGGTAAGGACGAACAAAAGTTGTTTGAACTTTTTCATAGGTTGGTTGGGTAGTTGGGCAAGATAAAATCGTTCACCCATGGACTACTAATTTTTTCCAACTAAGGCAAGACTGCTTTATGAACGGAACTCATTCAAACACTACATCCGGAAATCCTTCGAATACTGTCCTTCGCTGGCCTGCCCGTCCATGCGGGAGGACCGAACGAGATTGAGGGCAAAGGCTACAGTGGCTGCGTTGTCGTATTGGACGAATGATGTTTTCATTTCGTGATTCTTCTTCACTGCCTTTCCCGCGATGATGAATGGTATCTCTACCTCGGATATCGTCTCGCCACCATGTCCCTTGCCAATGCCACCCATGGTCGGCTGTTATTATAAATAATGTTTCGTCGTAAATGCCTGCTTCTTTCACTGCGTCCGTGATCTGACCAATCAAATCATCGGCGCGACTTATTGCATCATAGTATTGTGAAGTGCCCCATCCGTAGGTGTGACCGGCGCCGTCAACATGATCGAGATGGACAAACGTGAGCAACGGCTTTTTCTGTTTGATGTAAGCCGACGTTTTATCGGCAGCGTCTTGTTCATTGATGGCATCGTGCGAGTAACTCACCGCGCTTTGTTCGAAAAGACGTCCGAAAACCGTCCCACTGGTAGATCACTCCGATTTCTGCGTTTGGTTTACTCTCACGAATGAGTGCGAAAACAGTTGGAAGATCTTCTCCGGTCCTTCGTTCACCGGGGGCAATACATGCTCATCGCGTTCCCATTCGTTGGATGTAATTCCGTGTTGCTCCGGTCCCACTCCCATGATCATTGATGCCCAGTTGGGGCTGCTTACGGTTGGGAGTACGGCACGTCCGTGCATTGTATAGGAACCGTTAATGATAAATTGGTGCATGTTGGGACTGTTGGCATGTTGAACACCATCAGGACTCATTCCGTCAACGCAATAATAACGATGTGCTTCACGCCTTGCACGGAAGGCTGTACTTCAGCGGGAGTATCTGAGCACGAAGAAAATGTTAAGAGGCAGCATAAACGCCCACAGGAATTTCCATAATGCGCAAAAAAAGGACAGGCTTTCACCTGCCCTCTTCTCCAAACAGTACTAATCACTACGGCGCTATTTTTCTAAGAGAAACTCCCATAACCGCCAGCGCCATCTACTCTTCCGCCATCAGGTGAATACGTGAACGTTAAAACGTATCGTATTTCCCTGCTCGGTGATGGAGATGCTGGTGATGGGAAGAATGTTCTTCAGGTTGATCAGCGTATGAGTGTCGTCGCCCATTCCCACGAACCGTCAGTGCCGTCGAAAAAGTACGGAGCACCGTCGGCCGCAAGCTGCTCGGCTTGTAGTCATCGTCGATCTGAAATCCATGGTAAGATCATTCAGTACACCCTGGGTTGTTCCGAATGGAAGTGACACGTCGAAAGCAGAGCCCCACTTGCCACGCATGGAGATCGCGGCCTTCTGGATCTCATTCACCTCAACGGGTCCCTGGGGATCGCCATGATCATCGCAACCGAATTGCAACAACAATAGAGGCAATGCTAAAAAGAATATATCTGATGTTTTTCATAATCATATTTTATTTGATAACAATCACCTTCAAAACCTGTGTTGATTCGGTCGATTGAACTTTAACGAGGTACAGCCCGGCTTCGTAAGGAGCATCGATTGTGAGGGATCCTTCGTTAGCGTCAAGCTGGTGAATGGCTGAATGCAGTTGCTTGCCCTGTATGTCGATCAGTGAAACGTGAAGATCGAAGCTTTCGTCATCCTGTATTTCACAAAGATCTTATCACCACCGCGAGCAGGATTCGGTATGCGATGAAAGGCAGTGTCTTTCTCCGCAATGTCACCGAGAATGATCTCGATTTCTCCGCCGCCAATACCAGTTCCTTTATCTTCAGCGAAGATCTTCGCGACTTCACTCGGAGAAACGACCCTGTTCCAAACTCTCACGTTATCGAGCAACGCTGCGAATCAGCGCCGTACTTGCCCGTTCCGTCCTGCATTAAAGTGATGGGCAATCCCGAAGCCGTGTTCGCCGTGATCTTCGTCATGTCGAATGAATTCGGGTTCACACTTGTTTGCTTCAAGACGCCATCGAAATATGTACTCATCTTCGCATCGCGATCGAACGATACCACTACAAAATGCAGTTGCCATCTTTCAAAGTGGCCGTACCGTTCTCATCGGCTTTCCAGTCGAGACGATTCGTACCGTCGGCAATGTTCACTTCCCATTTGTGCGAGCCGGCTTCGTCAGCATCTTGCGGGCCAACGATGAAGCCCTTGTTCTCGCCGCTGTTCCAGTCTTTATCGCCGATAACAACCGGGTCGCTGGAAACAGGGATCAATGGATTGATCCTGATCCAGAAGCCAACGCTGAAATCAGAAGTACCAAAGTCGAGCGCCGGATCCAACGGCAGTATTGCGTGTGCCGGAGCAGAGAACTGGGCAAACAGTGGCCGCGGTCAGGATCTTTGATGAACTGCGTTACATCAACACCGGCATCTTTAGCATGTAAATTATTACCGCTGTAGTCGTCGAGACTGTTGTTCAACGGAAGGAACACAGTCGCTTCATACGATTTATCTTCCGGGTTGTACATGGTAGCAAACTTCTTCTGCAGTGATCACCTTGCCTTCCAAACGCGGATATCATCGAGTAATGCCGCGAAGTCGGGACCATATGCACCGGTTCCGTCCTGCATGATCGTAAGCGGGAATGTAGAAGTGAGACTACCAGGTGTCAACGTAAGATCGTGTGAATCTTGTGCGGGATCACTTTTGTGAAGAATACCATCGACATAAACATTGAGATCAGCGCTGCGATCGAAAGCTGCTGCAACAAAATGCCAGTTGCCATCTTTTAAATTCAGAGCACTGTTGTCGTCGGCATCCCAATCGAGCCGTCCGCCTGCACCATCGGCAACGTTAAGAGTCCAATGATGCGCATCGGAGTCGTCGGCGCCATCGAGGGCCACAACGAAACCAACGTTACCACCGCTATCCATCTTTATTACTGGAAGATCGAAGGGTCTGCCGAAACCGAAATGCTCTTATTGATCTTGATCCAGAATGCGAAGCTGAAATCTCCTGTACCGAAGTCGAGTTCTGGAGCCATGGGAAATTGCGCATATGCAGCTGCTTCGAAACTTGCTACTTTGCCGCGAGCATCGTCGTCAACAAAAGTTACAACTGCCGTTCCTTTGTCTGTTGCATCGATATGATGACTGGTCGCGTCTTTCAAATCGGCATCGAGCGGAAGGTATACATCGGCACCGTAAGAGAGATCGTTGCCGCCGCCGCCGGTTTCAGGTTTGAAAGCATACACTGCAGTAACTTCATCATCACTCAAAGCTTTGCCTGTCCAGATCCTGACGTCGTCGATCATCGCTGCGAAATCCTGACCGTAGTGGCCTGTCGCGTCCTGCATGATCGTGAACGGAAGATCATCCGGCGCAAGATCGCCGGGAATCGTCGTCATGTCTTTCGAGTCTGCATCGGCAACGGTCTGCTTCAAAGCGCCGTCGAAATAAACATCCATGGTTGCATCGCGATCGAACGATACAAGCACGTGATGCCATTGTCCGTCCACCAGTGTTGTCGCGCCGTTCTTGCTGGCCGACCAATCCAATCGATGACCACTGTGATCAGATGCATTCACTTTCCAGAGATCTTCACCGGGTTGATCTGCATTGTTGAGCGATACCACGAAACCTGTGTTTCCACCGCTGTCCCAGTCTTTATTAGCAATGATCGAAGGATCGCTCCCGGGAATGGTTGTATTGTCGACCTTGATCCAGAATGAAACAGTGAAATCATCCGTACCGAAGTCGAGTTTCGGATCGATCGGCAATGTTACGTGTGCTTCCTTAGGAAAGTTTGCAACTTGTCCACGTTCTGAATCCGTTTTCAAATTTTTGTAGACGTTGTACCACCGTCCGTTCCGTTGAGATCGTTACCACTCTTGTCGGTAAGATCTCCATCGAACGGCAGTAAACAGTTGCTCCTAAAGAAGGATCTACGTGATAACCGTTGTCGTTGAGGTTCTTCACTTCTTCGGCAGTCAACACACGGTCATAAACCAGGATGTCGTCAAGTAAAGCTTCGAAGTCCTCACTGTAATGACCGGTACCATCCTGCATAAGCGTAAGAGGAAGGTCATCCGGAGCAAGGTCTCCGGGAATCGTTGTCATATCTTTCGAGCTGGCATCGGCAACAGTCTGTTTCAAATCGCCATCGAGATAAACATTCATCGTTGCATCGCGATCAAACACCACTGCAACAAAGTGCCATGAACCATCAACGAGTGTTGTTGCTCCGTTCTTGCTTGCAGACCAATCCAATCGATGTCCACTGTGATCGGAAGCATTTACTTTCCAAAGATCTTCGCCAGGCTGATCGGCATTGTTGAGTGATACCACGAAGCCTGTATTTCCACCGCCGCCCCAATCCTTGTTCGAAAAAATAGAAGGGGTCGCTGCCTGGCGTTGTAGCGCCATCGTATTTGAACCAGAATGCTATCGAAAAATCATTGGTACCGAAGTCAAGTTTCGGGTCGATGGGGAGTGTAGCGTGAGCTTCTTTCGGAAACCTTGCAACCTTTCCGCGGTCTCCATCATTCTCGAACTTCGTCGACGTTGTACCGGCATCAGATGCATGCAGGTTATTGCCACTCTTGTCGTTCAGGTCTTCGTTGAGCGGCAGGTAGACCGTAGGCCCTTGTGCCAACAGCACTGTGCTGGCAAACAGAAGGGATATACATTCAATAAAATATTCTTCATAATAATTTTTTTCAGTTGAGACTTCTAAATGTTACTGTACATCCCACCAAACATGCGTAGTGGTCTTGTCTGCTCCCTGTATTGCCACAGCTGCCGTGTAGTTCTCTTTGTTAGCGTTTTGTTCCGACAGCGGATAAATAAAGCGAACAGGCACGAATCCAAGCGAAGCAGGACCAGCTGTAATAACGGGGACGCCAGTCCTTCTCCACTCCGACCATCCTTCGAAGCCGCAATTGTAAAGACTGATCCACTTTTGGAGGTGAATCTTTGCGAGCTTTTCGTCTTTAGAGCCTGTGTAGGCAACGGCAGGTTGTGTGTAGTAGCTCGCGGCTGGTGTTACGTTTGCCGCAGTCGGATAAGCGTAGGTTGCAGGAATGCGACTGATATAATAATCGAAGTGTGCTTTGATTCCATCGAGGTAATATTGTTCAGCATTACCAGGAATAAAACCACGCTCTGCCGCTTCGGCCAGCGTGAGCTGTTGTTCAGCATAGGTCAATATCAAACCTTGCGCAGCTGTCTTCGAAGCAAGTGTAGGATTTGCTTTCTGCGGTGCCCAGATCAAGCCGGGTAATGACTGATTCACCGGACCTCCATTGTATGTTGCTTCCGTAGCGATACCATTCGGAACACCCCGCGTATACTTTCGTAGCACTGTTCATCGTTGCTTGCGTAGGCTGTGCAAACACCAGCAAACGAGGATCATTCAAAGCAGTCAATTGATCGACAAGATTCTTCGATGCACTGCAGCCATACCCGAAGTCGTAGAAATTCGGGAACTCGTTTCCAAGTTGCTCGAGATATTGAAGCGCCGCTTGTTCCGCATTGCTCGTAAAGAGAGGGTTGTTGGTGGGGTCATTAACGATTGCCGTCATCTCCGCAGTCGGATCCTGGCGGTCTGAGATCCGCAACAGGCATCTCAGTCGAAGCGAGTTGCAAAACTTCTTCCATTTGGTGATGTCACCTGCAAAGAGAATATCACCCGACACCGCTTCATTGGGTAGTGCTCAACAGATCGTTCGCAGCCTTGAGATCTGCAAGAATACCTGCATAAACATCTTGCTGCCTGTCGTACTTCGGAAAGTTGATGTTATCGGTCTTAACTTTCACAGCTTCCGAATAAGGAATGTCGCCATAGATATCAGTCAGTGAGTGAAAGAGGAATGACTTCCAAACAAGAGCAATGCCCTGGTAATTCTTCAGGTCTGCATCAACAGCGAGGTTGTACATATTCATGACATCCCTGAGACGTGCATAGTACGTCCACAGGAAATAACCTTCAGCGTCGGCCGGGGCCCAGTCGAACTGACTTACAAACTGGTCTGTCGTATAATCAGCAACGATGTTACCGCGGTTCCACGATCCATTGAACGAATCGCTCATCGAATTCCTGATGATACCTGGAAGCAACAACGCCGCGTTGGAAACACTTTCAGGTTGATTAGGATTCTTGTTGATCTCATCGAACTTGTCGGTACATCCAACAATTCCGAATACCATCAACGTTATAAAAATCTTTATATAGTTAGCTTTCATGATCCTGGTCCGTTTAAAGTTTAAAACTCAGGTTGAATCCGTAGCTCTTCGTTGATGGAAGGCTCATGTTTTCGAAACCTTGTACAAGGCCACCACCTGTTGTAGCCATTGTTCCTTCCGGATCGAAATCCTTGTTGGACTTTGGTGTCCACAGCATCAGGTTTCTTCCGACAGCCTGGATTCTCACATCCTTGAATGGAAGTTTGCCGAGCCATCTCGCCGGAAGCGTATAGCCTATCGCGACTTCTCTCAGCTTCACAAACGAGGCACTGAATACCTGTGCTTCCGAGTTGTGATCGAAGTATTGTTTGTAGTAAGCACGCGCGCTCGTGCCATAAACACCCGCACTTGCAGTTCCATCTGTGCTCGTGAGATTTTGCTGGTATGTTCCGTCGGCCATCTGCGCTGCACCGGCGTGGTAATACAATCCGTCGTATTCAGTACCGGGAGTTCTCGCTGATCTTTCGATGCCCGACTCGTAAAGAATACCGTCGCCCATACCTTTGTTATAGAATCGCGAGATGAAAATTCCACCGTGCCGAATGTCGAACAGTGCTCGTAATGAAAGTCCTTAAACGAGAACATATTGCTGATACCGCCTGTCCAGTCGGGGTTCGCATTTCCAAGATAGATCGGGTTGGTTGTCTTGACCGGGAGGCCGGTGGCACCGATTACAATCTGGCCGGCCATCGGACCATCAGCAACGCGTTCGAAGCCAGGACCATAGATCGCACCCATTCGTTCTCCGACGTTCGCTACAATCGCTGCATCTTCACCAGGCGCTTGTTGAACTAAGCTTGGCACTCCATCAGCAAGCTCAATAACTTTGCTCCGGTTGCGGGCGAAGTTTGCCGAGATCTCCCACTTGAATCCATTCTCGAGTATCACAGGTGTTAACTTCAACATGATCTCGACACCCTTGCTCTCGATATCACCTGCGTTGATCACGCGGTTGTCATAGCCAGTAGATCCTGCCAGCGTCAACGGAATGATCTGGTTCTTCGAATGAGTGTCATAACGCGTGATATCGAAGTCGACGCGACCCTTTAAAACAACACAACATTCAACCAAACTCAGTCGTACCAACTGCCTCAGGTTTCAATTGCGGATTCTTCAATGACCCGGATTCGCCAACACTTGGAATCGTTCCCCAGGGTGCTTGCGGACCGTAAGTAGTATTCAATTGATAAGGAGTAGTACCATTACCGACTTGCGCCCAGCCGGCGCGAACTTTGATCTGATTGATCACCTCAGGCGCATCGAAGAATTCGTTGATCAACGCGCTCGCAGAAACTGATGGATAGAAGTAAGAATTGTTTGCCGGTGGCAACGTGCTCGACCAGTCGTTACGTGCAGTTGCATCGAGGAAGATCTTGTTATCATAGTCGAACTGCGCAAGTGCATAGAGGCTGTTAACACGCATTTGGGAGTTGCTCTCACCGTATTGCAGTGGTGCAGCACTATTACTAAGATTATAAATACGGTAATGTTAATTGCGGAGCTTTTACATCGAGATAGCGGCTATTAACGTCACGCCGGTTGCCACCAACGGAAACAGATGCGCCGAAGAGACCATCTTTCTTTGCGTCCCATTTCAATAAGAAATCTGAGTTAGTTTCCTGTGTACCCAGGTCATTTACAACGATAAGATCCGAGCGGGTTATCGACTGTACTCCATGCCTCACGGAAAGTCCTGTGATCGGTCGAAAAATCTGTCACCGAACGGATCATCAGGCTTAAGTTATCGGTGAAGTTGTACGTGAGCTGAAGGTTGCCGAACACCCGGTCCTTATTTTGTGTACTTGTGTTTTCATATTTATAAAAGAACGGGTTGTTGTGATTCTCGCCGTAGTTGTATTGGAACTGTGTGATACCTTCGAGACCGGGTTGCCAATAGTTACGCATGCTGTTCATGTTAAACCTGGCGACCCATCCACAACATAAAGTACATTGGCGTATTACGACCGTAGCCCTGATCGGGACGGTTGCTGCTTTCAGATTTCACATAATTCACCTTGAACTCGGCCTTCAGTCCGCTTCGAGATCTGCATGGTCGAAGCCAATGCAATGGTATTGCGTGTAAGATCATTGTTGGGCACAATGCCTTTTTGTGTGTTGTTAGTATATGAAAGTCGGAATGACGCCTTATCATTACCTCCCGAGACTGCAACGTTGTTGAAAACCGTGTGACCGAGCTCAAAGAAATCTTTTACGTTGTTCGGCTGCGATACCCACGGGGTAGGAATAACCGCACCGCGATTGGGAACATTCACGTCGCCACCGCGATATCCGTTAACAGTCGGGCCATCGAATTGAGCTCTCTTGGGGCCAAAGTTCAACCGGGGTCCCCAGCTTTCGTCGAAACCATCCTGGATACCATTCGGCATAGCTGCAAGATTACCTTGATAACCAAAGTTCGATCCTTCGTACTGACCCGAATTACCCTGACCAAACTCGTTTTGAAAACGAGGAAGACGAAGCACATCTTCTAAAGCTGATACCAGTGTTGTATTGGATACCGATACCCTGATTGAGCTTACCCGATTTTGTTGTGATGATGATCGCACCATTAGCAGCGCGCGATCCATACAACCGCCGATGCAGCAGGTCCTTCAGCACATTTACACTCTCAACATCGGCAGGATTAATTTCTGCGGCGCCGTTACCAAAGTCCGCACCTGATGTATTGGTGACATCGTTGTTGACCGGAATAACCGTCGACAATGATCAGGAGGCGAGTTGGCATTGTAATTCAAAGATCTTTCACCACGAAGCACGATGCGGGTAGAGCTACCCACGCCTGCATTCGAAACTGATATTCAAGCCAGCTACCTTACCTGAAAGCTGGTTGGTAAAGTTTGAATCGCGTGCTTCGACCAGTCCATCGCCCGCGAGCTCCTGCGTAGCATAACCGAGCGATTGCTTATCCCTTTTGATACCAAGCGCTGTTACAACCACTTCGTTCATGGTTGTAGCTTCGGTGCAAGCGTAACATTGAATAGCCGTTGCGACCGCCAACATTAATTTCTTGCGTCGCATAACCAACGAATGAGAAAAGGAGAGTTGAGTTGTTGGCATCAGGCACTTCGATCCTGTATTTGCCATCAACATCAGTAACTGTACCAGTGGTTGTGCCTTTTATCAGGACATTGACCCGGGCAGCGTGGAGTTGGTGTTATCAATCACTGTGCCTTCAACAACTGAACTCTGAGCATAGAGTGCGCTGGTAACAAGAAAGCAGAGGAGAAACACCCATAGACGCGCAAAGCAAAACGTGAGGGACTTCAGACGTAAAGATCTGTTCATAATAAGGGGGTTTGCAGTAAAATGTGCTTTTATAGAAGAGAACAGATGTTTAATGGGGGTAAACATTGTTTATCTGTAGTAAAACACACCAACCAAAGGTCAGAAATTGCTTTCCGGTAGTGATTATGGAATCATTAATCGAAAATCAAAAAATAGCGGTACCGGGTGTTGGGCGGTCAAAAAAACATGTCGGTACATTTCTGTATCATTACGGAACTTACACGTTCACTATGAATGAGGACATCCTGATCCAGATCGGGAACAAAATTAAAGACGCGAGGACTTCGAAGGACGGAACCATGCAGGACCTCGCAAACCAAGCTAAGTAAGCAAGGGACCTCATTTCCCAAATTGAAAATAATCGCACCATCCCATCACTGCCCGTTCTACTGTCGATCATCCGTGCGCTCAACCTGGATCTCAACGATTTCTTTAAGGATATTTTGCTGCAACCAAAAGCTCCGAAAGTGGTGGTGAAAAAACCATCGGACCATCAGCAGATCAAGAAGGAGAATGCCAAAGGATTTACGTACAAGCGCATCATGGTGAAAGAGATCAAAAATCTCCCAATTGATTTTGTGTGGCTTGAACTGGAGAAAGGTGCGCGAAGAAAGATGATGGTGCGTACAGAGGCCTATGAATTCAAGTATGTGATCAAAGGAACAGTTGAGTACATCATTGCCGCAAAAAACACATACAGAGCAAAGGAGACTCTTTATTCTTTGATGGACGCAATGAACATACGCTCGCAAATATTGGTAAAACACAGGCCCAGTTATTGGGTTGTTTATTTTTTTATCTCAGCTGGTGCGTAAGGGCATAAATTAGAACATCTGGGTTGCTAAGGTTATCTTTATAACCCGGCGACCCCCATGTCTTGATGAAATTCCGCCTCTCACTTTGCCTTCTGCTAGCGACGATAACGCTATAACGGTCAATCAATACCGCAAAACGTTGCCAAACTGAAGCGGACTATCGAGAAAACTCAAGGAATTGAACGAGCGCTGTCACTTTTCGAGCTCGCCAAGATCTATTCGTATCCGATATCGATTCCACGAAACTTATTCTCGACGAAGCCCTAGGCATCTGCCGGAGCCTGAAAAACGACACCACTTATATCCTGGTGGCGACGGGAATGCAAGAGCCTCTCGGCCAGGTCGGAGCGACAGACCTTGCATTGAAATACGCTATGTCGGCGCGCGCTCTCAAATCGCCCGATGCCATGAGACCAAAATTTCAGAACCTCGTTTACGTAGCATTCTACTTCGCGAATTACTGGTATGCCACCCGGTACGACAGCAGCATATACTATGGCTTGCTGACAGTCGCAATCGCACCCGACTCGCTCGCAAGGGCCGATCGCATGATCCTCGTTGGTGCCGCATACAATAAAATAGGCGACAACATCAAAGCATTAGAATATTACAGCGGAGCACAGGCCTTGCTCGACAACCTTCCATACTTCCGCGAAGAATATTGCTACCTGTACAATCAATTCGGTATGCTCTATTTTGATGAAGGCGACATGCAGAAATCGGAAGAGTTTCTATCTCAAGTCGATTGACATTACTCACCAGACCGGCATGTATCCCAAAGTCAATCCACTTAACAACATTGCAGCACTTTATGATCTCCTTGGTGACTATGATAAAGCATTAAAGTATCTCGATACTGCTGCTACTGTTCCAACCGAAGATCCTTTTCAAACCGGCACTCAATGTTCGGATCCGGGGAAAGGTGCTCACTCACGCTGGCAAACCCAAGCAAGGCATCGAAGAGACTTTAAAGTCGATTAAACTGTTCGGTAAGTTGACGGATAACTATAGCGTTGCCCGACTTCATCTTCAATTGGCAGAACCGTATCGCATACTCGGTGATTATAGAACAGCGGAGAAAGAGGCACTCACAGCACTCGATTGGGACAGGAAAAATGGATACGGTGAGATCACCAAAGAATCTTATCATGAGCTGTCGCGCATCTACGCAGACACACGACAATATGGAAAGGCGTTCGAATACCAGAACAGGTATCTCGGTATTCTCGATAGTCTCAACAGTACCGAGCGTCGTAATAAATTTAAACAGCTCGAGAAAAGTTACGAGTTCGCCGCGCAGGAAAGGATGCGACTCGACCTGCAGCGAAAGAACGAGCTTTATCTCGCGCAAGCAAAAGCAGACAGAACTGTTCTGTTATACCTGGTCTTCGGAACGATCGTATTGACGGGCGCCGTTATCATCGCAGTCGTGGCTTATCGCCGGATGCGCTTACAGAACGTATACCCTCAAATGATCAGAACAAAAAGATTGAAGACCAGACTCAGCAATTGCAAGAGGCTGCAAAAATGAAGTCGCGCTTCTTTGCCAACGTGTCACACGAGCTTCGAACGCCCGTGACGCTTCTCAACGGCCATGCTCGAGTTAATGCATGAAGATTCCAGCAACGGCAACAATAAGAAATTGAGTATTGCTCTTGGTAGTAGCCGTCGTCTGCAAGGCATGCTCGACGAGGTGCTTGATCTTTCGCGTGTTGAAAGTAAGCATTGGAAGTTGTCGCCGAAGCGAAGAGAGATCCTTCCACTACTGAACCGGGTCGTGCTGGCGTTCGAGTCTTTCCTCGTAAAGAAGAACATCAGGTTCGAGTATAACGCCGACGCCTTGCGAGGACTCGTGATCAATATCGATGAAGATAAATTTGAGAAGATCATCAACAACCTTATTTACAATTCGATCAAGTTCAATCGGGAAAGTGGCTGGATAAGAGTTACGGGTTTACGTACCGAACGCGCTGTGATCATTAAAGTAGAAGATTCGGGCGTGGGTATCCCCGAAAATGAATTGGAGTTTGTGTTCGATAGGTTCTACCAAAGTGAAATCAACCGAAAAACTTAGCTCACGCGGAATTGGTATCGCCTTTCGTTGGTGCGTGAATTCACCGAGCTCCATGGAGGATCGGTTGCCGTTACAAGTAAAGTAAATGAAGGATCATGTTTCACAGTTCAATTCCCTACCGATTCAACATCTGAACTAATTGCAGATGACGTAGAGGATACGGCAGTATTACCTCAGATAAATTCAAATCATTTTCAAGAAAGCCCGACGTACTCATTGTTGAAGACAATGAAGAGATGCGTTTCTACCTCAAGGAAATTCTTGGGACCGATGTATCGATCAGCGAAGCTCCGAATGGTAACGAGGCTTTGAAACGATTGGCGTCTCACATTCCCGACCTTATCATTTCCGATGTGATGATGCCGGAGATGGATGGCGTTGAGTTTCTCACGCACCTTAAGGGTTCTTCCGCCTGGCGTGGCATTCCTGTGGTGATGCTCACAGCACGTGCATCGGAGGAAGATCTTTTGCGTGGACTTAGCCTTGGTGTCGAACGACTACATCGTGAAAGCCGTTCAATGCAAGCGAGCTGAAGATCCGCATTCACAATCTTCTCGCCAACCAGAGATCCGCAAGCAATGGATGCACAAGTCACCGGATGTTGATGACATAATGCCTGTCACCGGCCCGGGCGAAGACGAGCTATTCATGGAAAAGGTGAGAACGTTCGTTGAACAAAATGCCGCCAATGCATTTCTTGGTAATGGCGATCTGTGTGATCACCCTGGCGATGAGCGAACGACAGTTGTACCGGAAGGCTGCGACCCTAACTGGCATGACGCCGGGTCAGCTTATTAAAGAGATCAGGATGAAGATCGCATATCGTTTGCTTCTACAACGAAGCGTTGTGAAAGTTGCAGACCTCGCGAAGAAAGTAGGCTTCGAAAGTCCATCCTATTTTTCGAAGCAGTTCCAGGAAAGGTTTGGTAAGAGACCGTCGGAGTTTTTGTAACGACGTTACTCGTTGGCTAACCTGAACTTGACGGGCAACACGAACTTGACTTTCACATTCTGGCCATGTTGTTTACCCGGTTTCCACGCCGGCATCTTCGATACAACACGCATAGCTTCCTGGTCGCAATCGGATTGAATGCCCCTGATGGTTTGAACATTGTCGATCGTACCGTCTGCATCTACAACAAGCTGATGAACACCGAACCTTCAATACTCTGCCTACGAGCTGACGCGGGATACCCTGGTGTTCTTACCAATGAATTTCATCATCGCCGACATTCCACCGGGAAATTCGGGAGCTTGCTCCACGTTCGTCCAATCCCTGTTCGGATCTTCAGTCTCGGGAACTACGGATTGTGCGACAGTTGAAACTTCTACTGAAACCGGTTGGCTCGGAGTTGTCTCCGCGGAGGTATTTTGAGATTCAACTATCGCAGGGCGTCTCATTGGCAACAGGTTGGTCGACAACCCTGGAAGTAGTTGAACGGATGTGTCTTGTGACAGGCGTCTCCGGTTTCTTTTGTTCCGATGCAGGTTTATCTGCAGGCGGCCTGATGGTGAGTACAATCCTTCGGATGACCTTATCGCCGGCGGCAACGTTTTTAAGTATTTGTAGACGAAGGGAGATGTCGCGAACAGCAATGACATCACCACGAGCATAAATACGAAAGATGCAATGAGGGCAGTCGGATATTCTTTGCGCAGGACGTAAGCGCCATACGACCGGTTCCTATTAGTGAAAACCAAATCGTCCCAGGGAATGATCTTCATAAGAATTAAAGGTTGGTTACTCTGTAATCCGTGAAAAGGCGAATAGTCACGACTATTCTACAAAAAACTATGCAGAGATTTCTTGGGAAAAGGGAGGTGATTTTAAAGATTGTTTTTGGTATATTATCTAGCCGATTCCTTTGTCGCTTCATCTTGTTAGGTCACCAAACCACTATTCTTTCATTTTCGGGTTTATACATTTTATCACCCGGTTGCACATTGAAGGCATTGTAGAACGGCGTGAAATTCATCAACGGCCCCGTTGACCACGCCATCTCGCCGGTGAATGCGGATTGGTGTTCACATACATTCTCATAAACTCGTCCTTCGTTTTCACGCGCCATATTCTTGCAATCGAAATGAAGAAACGCTGATCGGGTGTGAAGCCGTCGAGCTTCGTAGAATCCTTTCCTTGTTCCGTCAACTTAAAAGCATCATAGGCAATGGCAACACCAGCGATGTCTGCCGTGTTCTCTCCTACCGTCAACGCACCTTTTACGTGCATCGAATCGAGAACTGTAAAACGATTGTATTGATCGATCACCTGTTGTGTTCTCGCTTTGAACTTCTCGAAGTCGGATTTGGTCCACCAGTTCTTCCACGTTACCCTCTTTGTCAAACTGGGCACCCTGATCATCGAATGAATGAGTGATCTCGTGACCGATTACCATTCCGATACCGCCATAGTTAAGAGCATCATCCGCATAGAGATCGAAATAAGGTGACTGCAAAATGCCCGCGGGAAAAACGATCTCATTCAATGGAGGATTGTTGTACGCCGTTACAGTTGGCGGAGTCGTGTACCATTCTGTCCTATCGACGGGCTGTCCGACTTTCGCGAGGCTGTAGTTGTAATCATTCATGTTGGCCGACAGGCGATTCTCAAAATAGGTATCCCGTTTCACCTGTACATTCGAGTAATCTCTCCATTTATCAGGATAGCCGATCTTTTCCGTGAAAGCATATAGTTTTTCTTTCGCCTTTGCTTTGGTAGAGTCACTCATCCAATCGAGCCTGGTGATGCGGGCTTCGAATGCCTTTTCAAGATTGTCGACCAATTTGTCCATGCGCTTTTGGCGTCTTCGGGAAAATACTTTTTAACATACAATTTAGCGAGAGCTTGCCCGAGAGATCGGTCGACAGCTTGCGGTCATTTCTTCAGCACGAGGTTTCTTCATAGCCTGGCCTGTCAATATTTTGGTATACTTAAAAGATGCATCAGTAAAAGGACGACATAAAAAAACTTGCATAGTTTTACGAGCGCATTCGCTTTCATGTAAACTTTCCAGTCATTGATGGGAACGGATTTCAACAATGCATTCAGCTTATCGTAATAACCAGGCTGTCCAACATTCACTGAATCTACTTTTGCTCCGAGGTTATTGAGTAATGATGACCAGTCAATATTCGAATGACGTTTCGTGAGAGCGGCAACGGCGAGCTTGTTGTAGTTTGCTTTCACATCTCTCAGCTCGATGTTCGTTCGGTGCGATGCCGCCAATTGCTTCTCAATGTATAAGCGACGTCGGCATTCTTTTCGGCCACTTTTCGATTCGGTGCCAGTCAGCTCAAATAAAGTTGCGAGGTATTTCTTATAACCATTTTGAATAGCGACCGTGGATGAATCACTCTTGAAATAATAGTCTCTTTCGGGCAAGCCAATCCCTGTCTGGTAAACTGCGCGATGTTAATAGTGCTGTGCTTGTCATCGGGGACCGACACTAAACCCGATGATGGATGGATCACCCGACTTCGTTTCGTCGCCAACGAGTTTCAGTAACGAGGGTATGTCTTTCACGGCGTCGATATTTGCCAACAGTGGCTTGAGCGGTTCGTAGCCGCGGTTGTTGATCGCAGTTGTGTCCATACCCGAAGAATAAAAGTCACCGACCTTCTCTTCGATGCTTCCTTCAAGATTATTGGCTTTGGAAATACTATCGAGGATAGCCTGAAGTCGCAGGCGTTGAGGGATAATTTAGAAACGAGTATGATCCAACGCCCGTCTGGCTGGCTGGTATTTTGGCTGTGTCGTACCAGATGCTGTTGGCGTATTCAAAAAAGTCGTCTCCCGGTTTCTTGGTTTGATCGATGCCGGAAAGCACGACGCGTCGTGTTTGATTTTCGGGAGCTTGTTTACAAGAGGCAACCAGCAAGATGACTAGCGAGAGATAAAATAGATTCTTCATGTTCAGATTTATCTTATTGAATTATAGATTATTTCACCACCAACGATAGTTGTTTGGATATTGATGTTTTTGTCGAAGATCACGACATCGGCATCCTTTCCTTTTTCGAGAGAACCTTTTCTATCGTTAACACCCATGATTGTTGCGGGAGTTTGAGTCATCATCGTAATGGCTTCGGTTAAGGAAACTCCGCCGAGCGAGATCATGTTGCGTACCAGTATGTCGGTAGTTGCAACGCTACCGGCGAACGAGCTTCGGTCCATGAGCTTTGCAACGCCGTCTTCGACAATGGACAGGCATCATCCATTCTTCTTGCCCCCCCGAGAATACTTTCGGCCGGGAGGCATTCCAGCGGCACGCAATGGCATCCGTGATCAGCGCTACTTTCCTCGCCCTTTTATTTTGTAGACAAGTTTCAAAAGTGGTGACGGCAAATGAACTCCGTCGACAATGATTTCGGTTGTGAGCTCGTCAATAAGATAAGTGCTTTCAACGATGCCAGCGAATCTTATCGCATTACGCCTGGTGACGGTCGACATCGCTGAATAGAAATGGGTGACGTGCGAGTAGCCGTCGGCTATCGCCTGAACCACATCTTCGTAGGTTGCATCGCTATGTTGCAAGGGCCGGCAAGATGTTATTGGCCACCATGTGTTTGGCGAACGACGATGGACCCGGGAAGCTCCGGAGCGGCCACTGCCATCTCGTTATCGATTTGCTCCTGGCAACTACATTTTTATACTCTTTCTCATTGAAGTTGCGAATGAATCGTGGGTCCTGGGCTCCGCGCTGATTCATCGACAAGAGGGTCCTTCGATGTGCAGCCCGATGAAGCTGGCACCGTTGTATTTCGTAGCTCTCGCTTCCTCGTAAACATCCAATGTTTTGTACAGGTCGGCGACTTCGCTGGTCAGTGTTGTTGGGTTCATGGCCGTTGTTCCGTGCATCGCATGCATTCGAGCGATCGCGTGGAATGCTTCAACGGTGTTGTCCATAAAATCATGACCGCCACCGCCATGCACGTGGATGTCAATGAATCCCGGTGAGATGTAATTGCCCTTTGCGTCTATCTCGATATCGGCTTTCACATTCGAATCGCCGGACACCAGGGATTGAATTTTGCTTCCACTGATCAACAAAGAACCATGATCGACGATTCCTTGAGGCGTAATGACCTTTCCGTTATAGATTTTTATCGTGCCCAACTTCTTAGTTTATGTCCATAGAATGCGTAGAAGACAAGATAGACGTAGCAGGGCAAAAGGACCCAATATGCCTGTCGCAAATCTGTTGCATCGGCGACGTATCCGTAGAAAAGGGGGACGATTGCATTGCCGCACAGCCCATGATCAACACGCTTGCACCAATCTTGGTAAACCTGCCTAGTCCATCCAGTGCGAGCGGCCAAATGCCGGCCCAGACCATCGAGTTGGCAAATCCGAGCAGGGCCACAAACCAAATCGAAATGTCGGCATGATGTCCCAGGAACGTCACTTGCTTTTCGGATACAACAATGAGTATTGTAAACAACACACCAAGCACAGTGCATATCCTGAGTGCATTAACCTGGGAAATAATTTTAGGTATCATGATGATCCCGAGAATGTAGCCGGTTATCTGTGCTGTTAATGTGTACGAAGGAAAACCTTTGCTTCGGACAAAGGGATCTGCATAGAAGTAGCATAAACAATAATGCTATCGACAGCGATCACCTGCGAAACCGACGTGAAGAAAGATTGCTATTGCACCCAAGGCCAGGTGTGGAAACTGCATGATGCGTTGTTTCCCTGAGTTGGCGCTCGCGGTCTCGCGGTCTTCTTTCTCTGTGTCGATCTCGGGCAACGGAGAATACCGGATCAGGAAACCAAGTATGATCAGCAATGTGCCAAACAACAGCGTAAGGTGGATAACTCTTCTCACGAATTCATCGAGGCGCTGTTGCTTTATGATGGTCGGACATCGACGGAAGTTCTTTCACGAGTGTGTCGTCCGGTTGCTCTTAGTATGACGGCAGCCAATACAAGCGGAGCAATGATCCCTGCGGCTTTATTGAATATGCCCATGATGCTGAGTCGCTGCGCAGCTCGTTCCTTTGGTCCAATTATTGTGATGTAGGGGTTCGCCGCTGTTTGCAGGATGGCGAGACCAATGCCGAGGGAAAATAGTCCGATGAGAAAAACGTAATAGTTTCTAAGCAGTGCTGCAGGAATAAAAATGAACGCACCGGCTGACATGATCAGAAACCTACCATCATTCCCTTCTTGAAACCGTAGCGTTTCAACAAGTACGATGAGGGTACGGAGAAGATAAAGTAAGATATGTAGAACGCGAATGTGACGAGGTATGACTGAAAGTTTGTGAGCTCGAATGCAATCTTAAAGTAAGAGATCAACAGCGCGTTGATCCAGGTTACAAATCCGAATATAAAAAAGAGAATTGCTATCTGGATAGTTGCCCAAAAGCTTTGTGAGCGTGTCAGGAGTTTGCTGTCGACAGAAGCGGTTGTCATTTGAAGGAAGAGTTTGAAGATAATGACAATCGAAATATTTCGAGATATTACTAATAAATAAAACCATGGCAAAAGTATTTATCACGGGCTCGTCGGATGGACTTGGCCGAATGGCGGCTTCTCTCCTGATCGAACAAGGTCATGAGGTGACATTACATGCCAGAAATCAACAACGGGCGAAGGACGCAATGAAATTGGTGCCAGCTGCAAAGAATTGTTTGATCGGCGATTTATCGGATCTCGAACAGTCGAAAGATCTTGCGAAGCAGGCGAATGCATGCGGTCGTTCGACGCGATCATTCACAACGCCGGTGTCTACAATGCCTCGTCGCAACTTATCACCAATGTAAATACACTGGCCTCCGTATATCTTAACTTGCCTGGTAACGAAGCCGGACCGGATGATCTACTTAAGCTCCGGTGTTCATCGAAGTGGCACACCAAATCTCGATAACCTTGCGAAGGGCGGACGTATTAGCTATGGCGATTCCAAACTCCCACGACGTAATGATGGGCAAACATCGTAGCGCGAAAGTATCCGAACATACATTCCAACTCGCTTGATCCGGGTTGGGTTCCTACGAAGATGAGTGGCGGTCATGCACCCGATGATTTGGATAAGGGCTTTGAGACGCAGGTGTGGCTGGCAACCAGTAATGATGCGAAGGCGCTGGTAACGGGCAAAATATTTTCATCACAAGCGGGAAACGAATCATCGCCCTGAAGCGGATGATGTTGGATTACAGGAGAAATTTCTATTGGTCTGTGAGCAATTGACTGGCGTAAATTTGAATGACAACAATTATGAGTCAAGCATTTGTCAAGGAGGGAGATCACCAGAACCTGGAGGACATCGATCCCACATTGAGGGCACTTGTTGCATTCCTCACGAATGAGAATGGCGGCATCCGGGTTTAACGAAAAGAAACAGGCGAAGGGCAGTAATGGTGACATCGTGCATATGATGAGTAATGGACTGGCTACCGGTGAATTCCAGCAGTAGGTGGGAAATAGTTTAGGATATCACAAAACCTATTTTTTTATTATCCGTATATTTAGACGGTTGTCTAAATATCTAATTAGTGAACCTCGTTTTTAAGGCTTTAAATGACCTATCAGGCGCAAGATCCTGGAGATCCTGAAAAGGACGGCGACTTGTCGGCAGGCGAGATTGCCGACCACTTCAGTATTTCGAAGCCGAGTGTTTCGCATCATCTTGACCTTTTGAAGCAAGCCGGGCTGGTGGACGTGGTGAGGGAAGGCCAATTCCTGTACTATTCGATTAACACTACCATTGTTGATGAATCTTCTTAAATGGACGATAAAATTGTCGTCAAAAAAATAAGTATGAAAATTTCAAACTTGTCGATCTGTTTGCGATCATCATTCATCGTGATCCCTTTCGGTACATGGTTTATTATTAAAGACTCTCTTCCCGAGAATGTACCGATCCATTTGGATGAACAGGGATCGGTTGCCCTTGATGCTTTTGATCGTGACAGGTGCTGGTGTTATTACGTACCTCTTGCTTCGTTTATTAAGCGGATCGATCCAAAGCGTAATGCGCAGTTGAATGAAGGGACGGCGCTGAAAATAGCGATCGGTGTGCTGATCCTGATCACTGGGATCAACCTGTTGATATTGATACCGAAGAGCGCGGCGTTCAATATTACAACAACTGTCTTCGTAATGGTGAGTTTGCTCTTTACGTTCCTTGGCAACCTGATGTACAACATCAAGCCGAACTATTTCATTGGTATTCGTCTGCCGTGGACCTTAGAGAATGAAAACAACTGGAAGCTGACGCACAGGCTGGCGGGAGTAATGTGGTTTGTTGGCGGGATCTTGTGCGCCATCCTCGCCCTCCTGCTTGCGCCGAAGTCTATGTTTTGCGGTGTTTATAACGACTACAGGGTTGTTGGTGATTATACCAAGTGTTTATTCGTTTATGTTGTTTAAGAGAGGGAATCAGGGTAGCTAGCTCAATTCTTCTTCTCTTCCAAGGCTTTCAATCTTTCATCCAACTGTAAAAGATATAACGTCAGCTCTTCTGTCTTCTTCAATATCATTGCGCTCGTCTCGGCAACATCTACCCCAGCCTTGTTAACTGCCGTCGCATCGGGAACTCCGGGTAAGTGATGATTGGTATCTATATATTTTTTGAGATCCGGTAATGGCATTAAAGAATAATCTTTTTCAAAAACATAATCGGGCCAGGCAGATTGTTTCAAAACCCCGGGTTCCGCCGGTCATGATCTTACCGCTTACCGAGAATAAATATCCACTAGCCGGCGTTGCAGTGCCAACACTGACTGAGCCATTGGCGGCGCAGAATATGGTGTTGTAGACGATCGTTTGAGCGGAGGAAGTGATCACTCCTCCACAAAAAAGTACTGCGAAGATTAATAGATGCTTCATGGCTGATCGATTCATTATTTACGATTCGATTTTGACTTCAACGATTTGTTTTCGGCTTCGAGGATCCTGATCCTCTCCTCCATCTGTATCATGTACAGGGACATCTCCTCTATCTTCTCGAGAAACTTCACATCCATCTCTCCTATGTCAATGCCATTCTTGCTTACCTCGGCATCAGTAGGCATTCCGGGTAAGTGTTTATTCTGATTGATGTAGCTTCTGAGTGACGGGAGATCTCTTAGTTTATAGTCCTGACCAAATACATAATCGGGCCAGGCCATTTGAAGATCGAGCTTCACTCCTTCTGCAATCATTTTTCCTTTTATCGCCATTCGATAACCAGATGGAATCGATGAAGTGCCAACTCCGACACCTCCAAGTCCGTCGCAATAAAGGTTGGTGCAAAGTTGAGTGATGGTAGCAGTTAAAGTTGCCGTGATCTCATTTGAATAGTTGGAGTTGCCACTGCCATTGGTGGCTTTGACACGATAATAGTAAGGGGTGCCAAGCACTGCACTTGCGTCGGAATACGAAACGGTATTTGCAGGTCTCGTGGCGAGAACGGTGTAGCCCGTACCTGATGCTATCGAGCGTTCAACAATATAATTTGTCTCGGTTGTTGCGTTATCGGTCCATGTAAGATTGATCGAATTCGTGCCATTCGTTGATGCCAGGGCCGTAGGCGCAGATATATTGACTGTAGTGGCGCTTGCCTCATTCGATGGTGTCGAAGATAATTCCTGGCCTTTTGCGCTCACACGGTAATAGTAAGTAGTGCCGGGTGTTAATGAGCCATCCGTGACCGACGTGGCATTAGCTGCCCCAGTGAGTGTCAATACAACGAAGCCACTTCCGGATGTGGTTGAACGCTCAATCACAAAATAAGTCTCACCTGTTGAATTATCTGTCCAGTGCAGATCGATCGTTGACGATGACGTGGCGGTGGCGGTCAATAACGTTGGCGCTGCTGGTATCGGTAGCGTAGTGGCATTGGCAACATTACTATATAATGAGTAGGCCGCTTGAGTGTCATCGACTGCACGCACTCTATAATAGTATTGCGTTGACGGAGTAAGCCCGGCGTCCAAAAAGTTGACTGAGTTAGCAGCCTTCGTAGTTACTGCGGTGAATGGCCCGCCTGCACTTGTTGCTCTTTCTACAGCGAATCCCGTTTCATTGTTGGAGTTGTCGGTCCAGGTAATGAGAATTCTCGCCTCGGTAGTAGCGTTAGCACCAAGGCCACTAGGCGCAACAAGGCTGCCTGAAGTTGTTGCTGAAGCTTGGGCTGTGTACGACGACGCCCCGCCAGCATTTTTGGATCTCATTCTATAGTAGTAAGTAATTCCAGGCGACAGTGGCAGATCGTTCTGGGAAGTCGCATTGGCTCCTGCCGTATATACAAGTACGAAACCGCTGCCCGACGTTAATGAGCGTTCGATCTCGAAACCTGTTTCAGTTGTTGAGGCATCGGTCCAACTCAGGTTGATCCGTGTAGACGAAGCCGTGGTTGCTGTAAATCCAGTTGGAGCGGCCGGTGGAGCTATCAACGTTGTTCCTGTGAACTCAGATGTGTAGGCAGAGTTGGCGTTGTCGGCCACCGCACGTATGCGATAGTAATAAGGTGTTGATGCCGTTAATCCGGTATCGGAATATGATGTTGCATTCGCGGCAGTTGTAGTAACTAAAGTATAGCCACTTCCGGAAGTTGTCGATCGTTCGATTGCGAAACCAGTCTCGGTAGTAGAGGCATCGGTCCAGGTTAAGTTGATAGCCGATGATGAAGCTGCTACAGCAGAAGGACTTGTAGGCACTGGGGGTATAGCTGCAAGAGCTGCAACTTGTGTCGACGAAAGTGCTACGTTGTAGATGCGTGCGTCGTCGATCTGTCCGTTCCAAAACCAGTTACCGTTAACACTGCGCCCGACGATCACTTTGTTTGGTGTGATGTTCCATGTTTTGGCACTCGATGCTATCTGCGTGCCGTCGGCATAAAGTGTTGCAGTGGTCCCGTCGTATGTGAGCACAAGATGGTGCCATGTATTCGCCGCCCAGAAGGTAGCGATAGAAAACTCATCGTTATAAGATCCAGCCGTAAGGTTTGTTCCGATCATACCGATACTCATCGACTTACCGGTACTGGCGGTTCCATAAGATACAATATGGTGGGTGCCGGTGGTGGGTACCAGTTTTTGCCCACACAGAGATAGACCGGGCATTGGTACCAATCGGAACCTGCGATGGATTTCCGAAGTCGATGTACTGCGTGGTGCCATTCAACACCAGTGAATAGCCACCTTGTTTACTGTCGGTTGAGAACGTGGGGCTGTTCATTGGTGTACCGGTGATGGCATTCCACTGGCGTCGTTGACGTCGTTGTCGAATTTCCATCGTGCGACTTGAGCGTGAGCCGTTGCGCTGAGGATTAAGATGGAGATGAGGAGTGGGAGGAGTTTTTTCATAAGTACACAGATTGATAACCTTACCATTTATACGACTTATAGATTTTCTTCTTTATTATAGGGGGAACGGACTTGTAGGGCGGCATCTCAAAATCATAAAGCACTACACTATCCCTCCTTTGCTCAACTATCCACAGTTTATGAGGACTAGATATGACATTAATCGTTCCCAATCCATTACTACAACTACAACTTAACGAGTCCTCATTGAGGATTTTCTGGAGGCGTGGGTAATGCCTCTTTATGAAGGCCTTGTTCAATTGTGAAATATTTTCCATCGTATATCCTGAATCATCATCCGAGACAGCTAGCGATGTTGCACGGTTCTCAGACTTTCCAAAGGGGACGAAGGTTGACTTCTTATTAGCACTGTCCATAAAGTACAGCTGATCCTTCCCCAATAGGATTGACCCAAATTCATTATTCGAGAGATCCACAAAAATATCATAACGGCTTTCCGACTCTTTTCTAAAACCATATGAATCAAATTCATTAACCTGTCCCCATCTCCAGCGCACTCCGAAAGAAGTGCTATTGAGGCTTGTGTCCATTATCAGAACGAAAGGTCCTGAGGTGAGTGTCTCACATTCACACGGAAGCTTATTCTTTAGGCATTCTATATACTGGGTATTGATCCAACTTTTGATGGGATGTTTTCTCAACATGTCAATGCCACGTGAGCCCATGCAGAGGATAATCATTATGCCCAAAATGCTGAAGTTCGAAAGTTTCATTTTGTTACTGGTTTTTCCTGACTTCCGTGACTTGATAAGCGGTCGGACCACCAACACAAGGATTCGAATCATCTCTCATGGAACCCGTGGTGAAGTTGAGCGAAAGTTTATTACCATTACTTATTCCACAGGCCGCACTTGCATTGTCCATATAGCCAAACGCCATCTTTCCATCGGAGTCAATTCCGGTACTTGAATTGATCATTACAAAATGTCCAGTTAAAACGTTGTAATTCTTTTCATATGAAAAGGTCCCGTTAGAATTAATTTCCTCCAACCCAACCAATACTCCATGGCACTTATTCAGTTCAGTCCGGATATAAATTGCGGCCCCTATTGCATTTTTATCCAGCTGAGGCCTGTTGTATTTAGTTTGCAGAGGATTGTCCACCTGCACTTCTATCGCCCATTTCTTTTCGATTGAACTCTGACCGTTGTTTTTTAACTGCTGTGCTGCAGCATCGTAGCAATTGGCCTCTTTCTTACCATAAGTTTCCGGTTGATTATATACAACCAAGGCAGCACCATTAGTAACATCTGTCACCCCCGTCCGGAAATAATCCTTGTAAGAAAACGCTTCCAGACTTTAGGAGTGTCTGACTCAAATATTGCTCCGTCTCTTGCGGATCCGTTGAACCTTCCCCTCTATAATCACCTAGGTGGGTCGTAGCCATCCTTAAATGATCCTCGTTGATTACCCGAATTTCAGAACTGGTGCCATAACTTCCAATCACGTTTCCGTCTTGCGAGTAATAAATTTCGCGGCCATCGAGATCGACCGCTTGGATCGGGGTATCTCCGGAAAATTGATAGGGTGTATACCAAGGATAAGAACTTGTCAAAGGATCGACACTTAAAAACCTTCCAATTTCCGGGTTATAAATTCTAAATCCGTAATCATATTCAGTACTTCCCCATCCTGTGTTTTCATCCTTCTCCTTTCCATTAAACCCATATCTATAGTTTATACCGGGATCACTCCAAGTTCTTCCCTCCATCGCTGAACCGAATGGATAATAGTCCGAGGTGCTTAATGCAGTCGCCATGACATTACCAGAAGTCATGCTCACCTTGTCACTGATCACGCTTAATATATTGCCCAAATGATTCTTGACTTCGTAATGTCGTTGACCAAGGACGATTTTTCCTTCTTGTCCTCCGCCTACGTATTGCCCTACTCTCGTTGAACCATAAATCGGATACTCAATAGCAACGGCATCATTGTAGATCGTCATAACCTTTCCCCCACCGTCTCTGAGATAGCGTGTAATTTTTGTTACTCCCGCCTTCACCACTTTCTTCTCAATCCTATTCCCCATCGCATCATACTTAAACGACATCACCGTTCCATCTTCATCTTTCGTTACGGTTTTAACCTTTCCCGCCGGCGTCCACGCAATCGTAACTCCATTCTCATTGTCTCTCACCAAATTCCCAATCTCATCATATTCATACATCCCATTATTCCCAATAAGATGCGGCCAGAAGTCGGTATCATCTGGAACATTCAACGATGGATCCATTTCGATGCCTTGCGTTGCTTTCAACTCCACTGTAGCACCCGAAGGAACATACGCACTCCCTCCTATCGTTATGTTTCTATAAATATTGTTGTCGCTTGTAATCGCCCCTGAGTTGATCACCAAATCACTTTCCTGTATCGGGTGTATACTCTTGAGCTTATTCGAGTTATCATAGTAGGAATACTCAAATAGATCCTTGAGTGCTCCATTCTGATCCATCCTCTTTAAGTTCGTCAGGTTCCCGTTTGCATCGTATACAAAGTCTTCATCGTATGCATCGTGTGCAGCTGGATCGTGGCTACGATCAACAAATGCAGCTCCATCGTAACTGAGACTGCGACTTTTCGTGAGCCGGTTCAACTGATCATACCTGTACAGCATCGCCTGCACTCCCTTTGCCGGATCGCTCTGAAGGTCTCCCTGCTTCGCAAGATCCGTAATCATCCAACTGATGTTTCCATTAAATAAACCCGCACCTGGGTTGAGAAGAGGAATCGAACCATACCATTGCTTCATCATCTGGACCCACATTAACTCGGCGTTTTCAGGTGGAGCGGCTGCATTGATGGGACTATAATCACTCTGGAAATACCCAAGTGTAAATGATGCGACATCCTTGCCAATCGTCCCCGTTTCTCCATCATGCCCAGGGTCAGCATGAATGCTAGCGTTGTTAGTGCCGCTATTATATGGCATATTCATTCCCTTCAACCAACCTTGCAACGTATAATAATAATCCAGTCCCTGCACCGTCTGTGTTCCAAGCTCTACCCGCGCGAGCGGTCCATGTGCGTAATATCTATACAAACGCATCCTGGTGCCACGAGAACCTGTCGGTTGAAGTTGAAACAGTCTGGATTCGATTGTCTGCATCATACGAATACTTATGAGCAAACTCATCGGCTGCCTTAAACTGGAAGAACACGTAGTTAACTTTATTGCTTACGAGGTCGTATGAATATTTTATTTTCTTGTCGAAACCATCAGCGAGATGCTGCAACACATCTGTGACATTGCCATGAGCATCATAATTGAAATATGTACGAATATTATCCAGGTTACCTGGCAGGTTATTCGTATCGGTTGTTTCGGTATATGATACGCGGTTGCGAGTGTTCAACTGAGTGAACTCGGCGACCCCAGCGTTAATGTCATAAGTGGTCCACGTTATGTCCGACAATGTTTCCAGCGACTGAAGAGGGAAATCGCGCTCTTCTATAGCTGCAGGGATGTCTTGAAGGGATTGCCATAGCGTAGCAGACGTGAGCTCGCCGGATTCTGTCGTACGACCAATCGGGTCATATTTCAAATACGAGAACTTCTTATTTTCCGGATTAGCTTGTTTGGCATTCTGCGACAGGCGCAACTGGGCTTTGTTGTTGTACCAGAATTTTGACGTGCCGGCGTCTGGTGTGGTTTGCGACGTTAGCTGATTGTATGAATTGTATTGATACGTCGTCAACTTTGAGAGCAATGGTGGCCCATCATTGTTGGGTACTACACCAGCCGGAGGTGCAGTCTGCACGAGGTTGCCGGCCTGATCATAGTAATACAATGTATAATGATACTCTTTGGGCGTATATCCATACTGCAACATCTCTGTTACATTATCAAAACAATTGTACGCACGATTGTACTCAGTGATTTGGTTCTCAAGAAGGAGATCCTGCGCATGTGCGATTAGGTCTGCCCTTTCTTCATTCGCGCGAAAAATACACTGTGAAGCAACGACGTTCCAGTCAATTGAATATTCGAAGTCTGGATCACCGGGATATGGGAAGCATTTTCTTTCTACCGGCACCAGCTCGAAGTCCCTCAGAAGCGCAGCCGAAGATGAGCTGTTAGAAGTGTACGCCATCATGTTGAGACTTGTAGCAAAAGGTGCCCCTGACCTGAAGTATACCTCGAATTGTTGGTAGTTCAGATCGCTACTACTTAACTGCTTTTTAAAGAGAAACGCCCCGTTCGTCAGAGCCACGTTTGCGGGAGTCGTAGCATCGTCGAGCGTAAATGAGCCTGGTGACTGTATGTAAGGTGCAACACAGCCGGCTTCAGGACCACTAGCAATGTAGACAGGCGCCTGCGGGGTGGAGCCGACATTGCCAAGTTGCACAATAAGAGTGTTGAATCCAGGATAATTTGCACCGTTATACGTAGTAGCCGCCCGATATTTGAAGCGTAGCCGGTATATCGTGCCGGGGTGAAGTGGCTGAGTGAAGTTGTTCTTAGCTCCATCCGATTGGTCCTCGCAGTTTGCCGCTACAAGGAGTAATTCGTTGCTGCGCGTTGACGGAAAATCAAAAACGGTTTGCCACCCATTGTAACAACTGTTGAAATCGGGTTCGAGACTACAGAGGACGCCGCTCTTTTTTACAAGGGATGGATTCACGATTATGTTGCTACCGATTTGGACTGGCACAGGATTACACCCAAACGGATTTATCTTCGCCAACTCAGTAACATCGCAGTTGCCGTACTTTCCAACGTGGATAAGATTTCTTACAGCAGCCAGGGCGGGATCAAGAGTACCCGGAGATGTCAATAGCAACAGACGTAGAGGATTGGTGTACCTGGTGGCTGTAAAGTAGGCGTTCAAGAGATTGTAAAGGGCAGTACTATCCGGAGCATCCAGTTTGATATTACAATGATTCTCGATTGCCCATATACTTGCGTTGATCTCGTCGGGACTCGGATTGGTCGTCAGGTAGTGGTTATCTCCATATTGTATGATAGCACTTTCGCTAAGCGGAAGCTCGGTGTTATGCAAGGCGTTGAGCACGCTTGTACAGCCCAGGTAATCCGGGAGATTTAACTTCAGCTTACGCTTTGCCTCAAGATAAAAATTCCGATACATCACCCAGTGTGCTTCGTCGAGCTGCGCCGCGTAGTCATTTGGATCATTGAGTTTTGCTGAGACATCAGTGTGTAATAGAGGATATGGTATCCGCCTACGTACATGTCTGCACTGGTTGGATCAACAATGTGCTTGATATTACCGGTGTAAGTAAATACCACTGAACCGGTACCAGGTTGCGTTCTACCTTGTACTACGATCTGGTCCAGGTAGTGGTCCTTAAATTCTTGCTTGTAAGTATTGCCAGAGGCAGGCGCCATAAAAAATGGATCGTATTCCTGAGTCTCATCGTAATCACTAACAAGCGCTGACGACCAGTTCGGAATGCGCGCAAGGTTCTTTTCGAAGATGTCCGATTGCTTGTTGTCTCTGCAAAGCTTATAGGGACAGTAAGCTTGTTGCCGGGCTGGTTGACTTGGTTGATTAAAATATGCCTCAAGGTTATCATCGGTCGGTTCGCCACCAGTAGGGTTAGCGGTCTTCCACGTAATTACTAACGGCGCGCGAAGAAGGTCGCAGTCCGATTGCGCTATCTCCTCGATAGCATCCTCGATCGCTGCATTCGCTTCGGGACATGCAGTAGCAGTTACACAGTTCTCACACCTGGTGTCATTCTCCGGATAGGCATCCGCCACATGTGAAAGCATGTCGATCACGGATTGCTGTTGAGAAACTACTTCCTTCATATCATCGTAGCTCAACGGCCGCGCCGTAAGCTTCTTTGTGATAGTATAATCTCCGACGTCGGCAGCAGTAAAAAAGAATGATGCGTCATTAACCTCCGTTTCAGTTTGACAGTCTCCTGCTGTTTTGATAGCGTTGTCACCCGTTTTTAACCACCGGGGTTCATTGTCGCCGTACGGCGGCAGATCTACTGGTAACCCATCAGGATCGGTTATGGAGATCTCGAGATCATAAGTACACGCTGCACAATCGCCCAGCACATCAATGTCTTTCGCCTTCACTGAATAGTAAAAGAGTAAGTGGTGGGCGGAACTTCGTTCAGGAACTTATGAACGGTTACCGACGAAGTTGCAGTCTTGACATTCTTCGACATTATATCAATATCAGGGATACCGGCACCCTGCATCAAATCCGTATAACTCTTAATTGGATCAATAAGGGTTACTCCCTGCGGAAAACCTTTGGTAGGATCTCCTGCAAGAGCTGTTGCCACTACCCCTTCCCTCCTGGTCGAGATAAGCGACGCTTACCTGCTGATTATTATCAACCGTAACTTTCTTCTTATAGTGAGCCGCATTTCCAACGTTAGTTCCAAAAATCCTCGTCAATTCGTAAGTAGTTGCTTGCGTATAATAGTGACGGACTGCGTGTGAATGGTTACCCCCGTCTACAGTGAAGTTCGCGCCAACGCCTCCCTCACGTAAAACTTTACTAGTTCCATCCCGCTCATATTCTGTTTGCGAAAAAACATATCCGTTTGCATCCGGTATGTAGTCGCGAAGCGGACTATTGGCCATTGAGCTTAGAAAATCATTAGTAGCAGAATAGTATTTACCTGCTCCCGTGGTTGTCTTGACCGTTCCATTTTGAAGCGACCCGTTGTCGTAGAAGAATTTTTTCTTAGTCGTTCCAACGAAGCTATTCATCTGGGTCGCAACTGCCGATGGAGTATTAAAGTCATGGAAGTTCGACGCGTAAGCCAGTGGGTTTTGATTGGTGGCGTTCTGAATCGGCACAGGAAGCATTTGAATTGATGGTCTTCCTTCGAAATCATACATCGATTCGCCGACGATTGTCGTATTGTTCGAGCTAAGGTTTGTGCGGCTTTGTCGTTCACGGCTCGTCGCATCATAGTAGGTAACTATGTTCTTGAACTTTCCATCTTCTGCAAATAATGTCTGCGCTTGCCAGGTGATATTCGATGGCATACCACTGGTAAGATTTACAACCGCGACTTTCGTCACGCAATTGTGCCACTGACCAAGAATGCGGTGATCCTTGTTGTTGTTGAGATACCCCACAGGTCGAACGCGGTACCATATCTCTCCATCAGGATAAGACCATTGATGAGTAAACGTAGTTTCAGTTGTTGTTATGCCAGCGCCGCCTTTTTTAGGATCGAAAGCGGTTGCACAATCAGGTGCCGGAAAAGACCCTTCATTCTTCTCTATGAACATCCATTCCAATTCATACTCAGTTGCACCAGTAACTTCGTCCCAATGAAGAATCGTCTGTTGCGCAGATGCATTCGCTGCGGCAGTTAACGTCACCGGGGCGCCAGGAAGGAAATCGTCGTGAGCCCTGAAGAGCACGACTTTCAGTCGCACATGTGTTGCCGGCACTGTTCCTGTCGGAGTTTTTGCAGTGACCTTGTATTGCCAAACATCACTGCCATGACAGTTGATCTTCTGGTCGTAAAAGAGAGTGCTACTAACATTTTGATTTACGGCAGCCTGACCGGAGTTCTGAATTTGCAGAGTTCCGTCTAACTGTGAGACTCCATTTTTTGTGATCGATACCTGGGCCTGCGTTGTCCAATCGGAAGTAAGCAGGTCGCCAAAATCATAGAAAAGTTGTAGACCAACGTAGTATTCACCCGGCAAACAAGTATCAAACACTGGCTGCAGTGTACCAACAGTCATTGTCTGCCAGGTTATTGCCTCCGGCCCCTTTCCTTCATGAAGCGAACGACCGTACTCGTCGACTCTTACAACCTCGGGTATCGCCGACTGGGCGAAGGCGACGAGACCAGACAATAAAAATGAACTTAACAAAAACGAGATCTTATAAAATGAATGCCTCATAATGTTCTGACTTGGGTGTAGGCTATCGTTAAGTGCTAATTATATTTTCAATTATTTACAAAAGCTTTTGCATCGTCAGCCCTTACCACCTCGTATCCCGCAAACGCAGTCGACGGTTGCCATGTCTTTCCGGACTTGTGGATGAACTGTTGTTCATTAAACTCATTGACATCGAACGTTGGCGACAAATCGAGCTCTTCGAATATGATCGTTGCCCATTGTCCAGCCCTATATGAATAATTGACCTGCTTAAGATCACCGGAGACCTGGTCCATGAACAGCTCGATCTTCGCAATGGGTCCAATCTTCTGAGTTGCTGAAAATTTATTCATTCCTTTCATTGCGCCATCAAACTTTCCGCCGTCATAAGCTTGGAGAATTGAGTCCATGTTGAACGGCGCCTTTTTATAAAACTTTGCTTCCGCCTTAACATCACGTTTGTTGACGATTATCTTCTTTGTAGGGCGGTCCACCAGAACAAGGTATTTGTCGTTCATGACCATGTCGGTTCCGGCAACGTGATGATGATAGCTGGTGCCGTGCTTTGTGATCGTGATCTTCTCGTGATAAAATGAACGCTGTTTACCTTGAGTCTCAAAAACTTCGACTGACATTTTAATGCGGAGATTCTCGGCACTTTGATATTTATCGCGGAGTTTTTCCATCGTTTGTTTAAAATCCTGTGCCGACAAATCGTCAGCAATGGAGATCAGAGTAACGATTGCTATGTAAGACGTAATCTTCATCTTTGGTCTTCTCCCTATTGTTTAATGTGGGTTACGTTCTCTGAAATCGTCTTTATACCACGCTCCGTTTCTTTCTTAGTGACGGTAAGGTTGCCTTCATCGTCGTAGTAGAAGAATGAAGCAAAGTTCTGCTCATCGAGTATCGCAGACAGGCGATAGTCTTTGAGATCGTACACGTAACTCTTCATAACACCATTGTTGGGATGAATGCGCAAGTCGTCAACATACAATGTGGGCACTTGTCCCTGACCAACGATACCCCCGATTGAAAGTAATGTCGACATTAGTCTTATCGTACGATGAGGTGATCGTACCGTATACCTGTTGCCATCCCTCCACCACGGGGCCCTTAACGGAAACTTTCTGCGTCTCATTGATACCGGTTTTTGCATCCGTCAACTTGATATCAATACCAATTTTGTCATTGAGAGGTGTCGTTATATTTGGATCTCCGACAGACACCCAAGCACTGATGAAGTAGGTCTTGCCTTTATCAAGGACAAGTTGCTTCTGGGGAAATGTCTGTGTTATCGACGTGACTTTCAGGCTCGACGCACCTGTATGATGCACTGAAGGCTCTAGTATAGCTAAGGCGGTGCTTGTCCCTTTCTTCCTTATTGCAACGTAGCCCAACCATGCACCGTCGAACGGTGCCTCCGTGAGCACCAGTATTACCTTTCCTGTTGTCCCATCCTTCTTACAAACAATATTATCGTTATGAATGCTATTGATTTCTGATCCGAAAAAATTGAGAGTGGATAGATTCACATGAACTGCGCGTACATCTACAATTCCACCATTGAACGTAGCAAGGTCGGGTGCCAGAACTGTTGCCATGTGGCCATTGCCGGAAACCACAGGAAATATTTCAAATGTCTGGGGGGACTCCGACCCAAATGTCCAATTGCCTGTATTGCCCGAATTCACACCGGTCTCAAATCCGGTGAATGCCATTTCATTATGACGCATGTTGGCACCCTGCGCAGAAATCAGCTGGCCTAAATAATCATAGACGCTCGATGAAGAAATATCCATCACGTCCTGGTTCTCGAGTTCGTAACCATACGGACTGTATCGTGTTACGGTGTTTGCTTTTATCCAATTAGGAACTGCATCCAGAGCTGCTTGTTCCCAGTTGAATGCGTTCATCGAAAATGTTCCATCTGTTGCGATGTTCACCGGACTCGACTGCTCGCGTGTTTCCTTGTAAGCATATTGACCTTCGTTTCGCCACACTCCTCTTTCTCCACTGAGAAATGGATTCACGTTGTCGCTGATGCCCTGGCCTGTCGGCATTGGCCATGCATCTGAGAATGTTGCAGCGGATGCGTTGATGATCTTATCCAGCTGGTAAGACGAAGCCTCCACAGGAACATCTTCAGGCGCATAAGGAGTTACTTGAATCTGTTTGTCCCCGGTATAATCGCACGTAATAACTCCGTCGCATATGAACGAAATCTGGACGGTAACATCGAAAATGCCGGGACCAGATCCGAAGTCGAAGAACACTTCGGGGGTGTTGAATGTTGTGTGACTCGCATCACCCATATTCCACAACAATGAATTTATACCACATCCGCTGTCCCCCACTATAGATGCATTAAAGTAGTATCCACATGCATATTTCTCGGCTATGATAGATATCGTGGGCGCCGGCTTAACTACTGCCGAACCATTCATCAATTGGGTGCATTCAGGTAAATCGTCGCTTATCGCTACAACTGTATAAGTTCCCGGTTGTTGGTTGTTGGTCCAATAAGGCAAACCATCGGGGTCTTGAGGTCCTCCCACATTTACGCCATCGCGTTGAAGTTGATACTTCACATGTTCTTCTACCCCGTCGAGCGATATGGCGAATCCTGCACCCGCACCACAAAGATTACCCCCACCGTTAACGTTGAACTTCGCGGGCTCGCGTTTTGTAATGTTGATCTGGCCGTTCATGTATGAAAAGCAATTTGAATTCTTAACGTGCCGACTACCGCGTAACGACCGCCAGCTGAAAGTGTCGACCATTTAAGTGTAGGATCTGTTGGATCACCGCCGTCGAGCGGAAGACCCAACGGTACACTCTCTTTAAACAATTGGTAGGAAGTATTGGACTGCGAGCCATTCAACGTTACAGATCCACCAAAGACGACCGTTGCAAAAGTCGGTGCCCGTGAGATTGTAAATTGTCGGAGTTATCGCTGACACAGGAAAATGCGGAGACTCTAATGGTTTGCTCCAAAGTAGTGGAACTCCATCAGCGTTAGCGCGGGCATAATAGGTGGTGGTACCGGTTACATTCTGAAATATGTAGTTGTCAAAAATCTCCTTGCTGAAATCCGTGCCGTCGGCACTTGATTCAATGTAGTAGCTTACAAGTGGTGGTGCATCACCGAAAGCAGCGGTTACATCCGGGCAGCCGGAGACAACAGGTTGCGGTGGAGGATTGAGAAAAAGATCAATCGTGACAGGCTCCCTCTCGGCAGGGAGGGTCTCGCAATGCGAAGTGTATTCCGCAGCGTAATACTGGAAGGCTGCCGCTCCATTTAAAGGTCCTACCGTACTACTTACGAGCGGTGTGGTACTTATCATTGAAGTATACCAATGGATATTATTTCCATTGGAAGCAACAGTGGGGAGAGTCAGAGAAGTATTATATAAGAGATCCGCTGGGTCAGGTACTGTTGGCGTGCCAGGCCTGCGGTAAAGATTTACTGCGAAATCATCTTGAGGCGGTGTTGCCGGATTACAGCCAGTCTCACTGTTTGCCAGGACGTGGACATTGGCGTTTTCGGAAAGTGTTGGGTTGTTCCACTTGATGTCGATACTTGCAGTCATTAGGTTAGGCACTACTGCCGCATCTGCCGGAGTAACCGACCACTGGAAACTGGTTGCATGCGCATCCGACGTTGCCCTGTAAGTAAATGTATCACCACCGCATGGCTGACCTTCACCAAGGTCGATGGTGACGGGCCCTGCGATGTGGCCGAAAGTTATTGCTTGTGTCGCGGGAATGGAGCCGTGTGACCGCAGACGGTCTCCACTCCGTTGAGGGAGATCGTAGCGTTAGCTGTTGGAGTGTATGTGATGTGATCTGTTCCGGTAGCTCCTGTCGACCACGAATAATTTGCAGTGACACCTCCATGCGCTCTAGTGTAAGCGCGGGACTTCCGGCACAAAAAAACGGCGATCCTGGAGAATCAATAGTAATCGACAAATTCCCCGGGGCCTTCGCAGCAACAGTAGTCGTAGAAGAAGTGTAACCACAGCTGCACGGCTTACCGGTCTCTTCAAGCGCCCTGACAAAATAATTGTGACCTGCGGTCACCGCCAATCGCTTGCCGCTGGGGTCTGGGCTGTGGGTCTCATCTCCATTGAACGGTTGACCTACCGGATTGTTTGCTGCATCCTGATACAGTTGATATTGCACACCTGATGCACCATTATTAAAAACCACGTGCCCTGCGGCATTATCCAGACACACTAATACAATATCCGATGCCCCACTAAGCTGTGGAGTTGTTGTACAAGCAGGGTGAGAATTTTGACAGTATGGTATTTGCGCGATGGCTTCGTTGCCGATCAACAAGAAGACAATGCAGAAAGAAATAATTTTTATATAAACAATCTTCATAACATGGATGTCTAGGGATTGAATGGACCAGTAAGAGTCTTCGAAGGATGTCGCTGGTGTGTATTATCCGTTCGATCCGTTGGATCTTTTAATGCTGTGATCGTGCCCGCCGTTGCATCTAACTGATTGCGGAAGCCAGACCGAACAACGAGCCGGTATACTGTTTATTGAGTGGAAGTGTAACAGGAGAATAAATCCATTTGAAACCCCTGAAACGTTCCCCCATATAGATCACTTTGGTTTGAGGTGTTGTACCAGGTATTGGCTGACCGTTTTCGTCCACCGTGTATGGATACAGAATAATCTCGTCACCAGGGAACAATGCCGCGCTCGCAACATTCGAATTGAATAAGTAGTTATGCTGATCTGAGTTCTGTTGGATAAACAACGGAATGCTGATCCTTAGTCCAATATTCTGATAAGCGCCGCTCAATCCCTTGTACTGAGTATAGGCCGGCACTTTGTAGCTGAACACGTCCTGATCGAAGTTGTTGTTGACTTTCGATAACACCACCTGGCCTGTCAGCATATCCCATTTTACATTCTGAGTTTTAACAAGCGACCCACCGTCATATGCCTGTACACTTGCAAGTACACCAGGCTTAAAGACGACTTTATTAGTAACGACAGTACGCAGTTGAGTATGTGATTTTCCCAATGAAGGCCATATAGTAGGAATCGGTATAATAAGTATCGGTAAATAGACAACGTCGGTGTTGATCCTCGGACCTCCCTCCCACGCGTTGTCTTCAAACTGTCGCATGTCGAGGAAAAATTCGTTCTCCTGCCCCATCGTATAATCAGCAGATTCATTAGATGCCGGGAATCTTAATGTCTTGTCCGCATCAAGTTTGAAATCATTGTTCAATGAATAGATCTTTTCATGGTCGTAGAATATGGAATCACATGAGTAGTTGTATCGCACCCACGAGATAGGATGTTCCTCAAATTCACCTTTAGCGTTTTGTCGGAAAGTGCTGGTTCTTTTAAGTTTTCCATGCATGTCGTTAGTAACAATGCTGTACCCTTGTGTCGACGTCATATTCGAAATCGTGAGGTTTCCCATGAAAGGAATTGGCACCGACATTTGAAAGGGGTTGTCATCTTTGTCGGTTTCATCGGTGATCACAGGGAACTCTTTCGCCGTATAAAATTCGCTCACTGTTTTTCCCGTAGTTCCATAAGTGATATTCTTGACTTGGTCAGGCACCTCCGGCGGTGAGCTATGAGGAAAGGTTACGTTCTCAATCGCCTGGCCAGCCAGCGCCGCAGCTGCAAGGCTGGTCACGGTAACTTTTCTATAACCTACATGAGGCGCCGGATAGTAACTTTCGTTGATAGGAAACTCGAAGAAGAGATTATTATCAGAACGAAGGGGCACACTTTGAACATACTCCTTGGCGTATCGAAGAGCGCTCTCCTCACCGCCAATGATGGGTTCGTTGGTTGCAACACCACTGCTTATTGTAGCACCATCCTCAATTAGTGTGTAGTCGTACACCTGACCATAGGTTCCTTCATCGTCGTTATCCCAACTATCATCTACAGTTATTTGCTTTACCCTGGCGCCACCACCGTATTTTATTTTATCCACACTGTTGAGCCTGATGAATGACTTCGTTAAGTCTATTTCCAGTCCCCAATGCTGAACGTTCTTGCAGTAGTCATTGAAGTCGTTGAACATCCCCCCGAACAGTTCTAAGCATTTCGCCCAACGCCGGATCTGGCTCACCATCGTCCCCTCGCTGTTTGTTACATTTTTCTGGAGTGGATATCCTGGGCTTGCAACCTCGGGCTGGTTAGTACGAAGGTGTTGCCATGCTCGCAACGAAAAGGATGATGACCATCGGTCGACAAGTAAAACGTCCCATAAGAGTAAAATGTGTCTCCCTTTTTAGCCTTTTCTAAAGTCATTGGTCCGTCGAGCTCAACATTTGCGTATCCCGAGATATACTCCTGGAAGGCGTCCTCAGTGCTAGTCCGAAGATTCATAGCGACTTTGAAAGCAATCTGGCCGCGGTCCTGGTCAAGATAGGGAAGTACAAATTCGCTTGCTTGGGTGGAATCCGGAACAGATATTATCGGAATTGTCTTTTGAAGTTTGAAGCGGATCTTGGTATCGTCTGTCAGGTCATATCGGGTTGGAGCGGTGGCAACACTAACTCCATAGCCTAACGGATAAACAACCGGGTCCATTTGCATCGCCTGTTTATGCTGCACGTAACCATAATCGTCGGTTTCGTAGTTGACAGTGATCTTACTTCCGGACGGTGTTATTATCTCTTTCAGGCTCCATGCCGAAGCATTGTCGTCAATCACTGCTTTATGAGTTGCCTTGTTGTTGTCGTCAGCCTTCAGGTTTTGATCGGCATAAGGAAAATCAACGCTGTGTCGTCGTTCAGTTCCGAATGGTTTGTAAACACCCCATCGGTCAACGTTGTTCTGATCGTACTTGCGGGTAGTGCTGTTCTCGTCGTTGTAAGCAAACTGGTATGGGTTTAACCCGCCACGTGTGCTATTGCCGTAAAAAAATTCCAGCTTTTTCAACGTCAGCTTCGCGCCGTTTGTGCCAAGGCTGTTGGGCGAATTTCCACATAATAAATACTGATGTGTGAGCTTCGCCTTCTTTATCACGTAGGGTTGCTGGAGATCGAGACTAGCACGGGAATACAATGCTATTTCATCAAGAGCAAGCTGCGTTCCCGCCGGCGTATAGTCGAATGGTCCGGTAACACCCTTACCATCGTCACGATTCTTTGTTTTGAAAGTGGCAATGTGTGTTTTAGTCTCTGCTCTCGCGAGGTACCAAAGGTCTTTTGTTCCAAATGTATACGATCCTTTGTCATCAGCACGTGAACTCTTCCAACCGTCGATGAAGTGAGCATCCTTAAAAGGTTCGCGCCATGCGTATCCTGATGTCGGCTTATAGTAACTGAATTTTACCCAGTAGCCAAGATCGTCTTTCGACACGCCATCGCCAGTCAGGTCAACATAATCGGCTCCAACAATCGAGGTAAGAAGATAAGATGTGGCATAGGGTGACGTCTCTGTTTTCTTCAGGAACTTGTCAGTCTTCTTGAGTTTAGTAGTATTATAGGACGGGTTAGTTCCATCGTTATCTACTGGTACTGTCGTGTTAGTACCAGCCGGATTTCCGTCGACACTAAAAACCAATTCTTCCTGCCTGTGATTGTAAACCGGTATGGTATAATTATAACGAAGACCGGCAGCTGTCAGCGCCGTAAATCCTGCTATGTGACTTTTGGATACAGTGGTTCTATCGAAGGGGACATTTGGCTCGATTGTACTTAAGTCAGGAAGTGTAGTATAATATTTATTTTGAAAGAAGTTGATCACTTCAGTTCCGCCGTTCAGGATCTGCTCATTCGTAATTGTTTGTATTACTTCATTTCGTTGCTTGCGCGTCTTATCGAGATCACTCTTTTCAGGGAAGGTCTTGGTGGGAAGTAACCTATTGACCTCGAGTACTTTGCTTGCCGTTGGATTGTGATCGCCGTCGTCACCTAATTGCACGCGCATGGCCTTGGTACCCCCGATATTGTCAAGAATAGCTTTCTTTTCGCCAGTGAGTTCACCATGGACTTTGAAATTCCACGGCTCGTAGGTGTCATTGTCAGCTTGTGATTGGAACTTCGCGACACCTTGCAGTTCATTGTCTTCGGTCCATGCGCCCGAAGTCGATTTGGACTGATTGATCGACAGGTTAACCCCGATGTGTGAAAGCTCGGGGCCTACGTCTACTCCGACTCCGCCACCAGTTGACTCAGACTCGACTCGCGTATCATGCACAATTCCTATATCGTTTCTGATCGGACGATACATCGCTCCGATTCCCTGACCTGTTACAGAATAAATATCATAGGTCAATGATGGGATGCCGAGGTTTGGAGTTTCTTTCGAAACCATACCATCCTTTTCCCTGTTGAAGTCGAGGATCGCGTCTGGCCTGTCCTGTCCTGCATCGTAGTTGAGATATCCGTAAGCTGGCGATACGGTCGTTAGTAGATCTTCTTTGAGTCGTTGTTCGGTGTAGAACCCTTTCATGTACAATTTTTGGAACACACCAGTGCCACCAGCTCCCGGATTGAACTCTGCATGCAGGCTGTACGTCTTCATTGGCATCGTTATCTGCGGCGTGTAACCAGGATTTGCCAATTGTATTGAAGCAGACGATATCGCCTTCACGCCCTCGGATGTCTTCGTTCCGCTTTTAGTATCTGATGTCTTGTTCCCTTGAACGAAATATTCGTGCTAGTATGAGTCAAAGCAAGATGTTGCATACCCGACATCGTGCTGTAAGGAGCACTCAAACCGAAGTCACCTATTTTTGTCCCAAGTGTCAGCGACGGAGAAATTGATGCGCCTTCCTGGGAGCTCAGCGATATGTTTGCACCGAAGCGAATACCCTGGGTGGCGGCGCTTCTAACTGACTGCGAAAATCCAACTGACGCATCGAAGCTATAACCAAGCCCTTTGTAACTGTTGTAAAAAATCGAGAGCCCCACACTGCCAAGGTCTTTTCCAGCACCAAGAACTTCGAGACTTGTTCCACCACCGAAACCAACTGTTACCGCTGGCTCAACGGCCATGGTGGTTCTTACGTAATCCTTCTTGTTGAGGTCAGTGGGATCGCCCTCATCTGTCCATTTGAAATCATCCGGCAACCCTCTCATCTGTCTGTTCACCGCGCCGGGACTCAACGTCCAACCCAATCCAGCCCAGCTCGCCTCCTGATCCATTGTTATACCAGCCTGGTATGAAAGGTTGAATGGATAGCCACCATTCGGTCCGGGTAATTCGAACAACGGAATATTGTAGCTGAAGTCACCCGAGAAGAGATCAACCATGTCGGTTGTTCCAGCAGGTTGAAATCCCTGGTGTTCAGGTTGCGTAGGACCGGATGTTAAGGCATAGGATCTTAGCGGTGAAAATGTATTCACCATGAAGATCATGATCATTGCCCATGCTACGCGTTGTCTCTGAGATCGAATAAAAGTAGTCATGTACTTAAAGAACTTTGGGGTCTGTAGAAACTTTTATCTTAACTGGATTGATATCAACCAATGGAGAGTTGATAATAAACGTCACATCTTCCAACGAGGCCTCTCCTTTTTCAAATCCCAACACGAACGACTTCGTGCCATGCTGTTCATAATGAAAAAGAGTACACGGCAATTGCCGGGAGCCATCGTCAACCGAAATATCATTTTGAAAACGATATGAGAAATAATAAAGTAATTCCTTCTCGCGATCCTCATCCCCTTCCGCGCGCTGCTTGACTATGTCAGTCTTGCCATCACTGGAGTAGATATTCAAAGTGAAGTATTGCATCTGATCGAGATCCGCACGCTTCGATTCAAATGCATCTGCATCGAAATTGCCATTACGTTGCAACCATACATATTCCGACGGCTGAAACTGCAGATCGAACGCAAGATCATTCTGTACCTGTCGAACATGCATCCCGTTCTGATAATCGCGGACCCACGAAACATAATTTTCATCGCCAGCCTGCGGCCTGCAAGAAAGCAGGCAGCTTATCGCGATGGCGAAAAGAAAAAGTCGCGTCATGATCATCATTCTAGTTTTCATTTCTGCGGCTCAACGCTCTTGGGCCCAATTACGTCGCTAAGCTTCTGGAAGAACAATGTGTTCACTTTCTTCTCGTTCTGCTGGCAAATAATCTCAACCGAGGCAATCTGTTCATTACCACATGCATCGGTGATATGAAGCACTACACAGTATTCCGGTGCTTTGTCAACCTGGACCGACGACGTGAGTCCGGTGATTCCACAATTACATGCGCAGGCTGATATAACAGATCAGTGCGGCGTCCATTGAGCACATACCAGTTCGCCTTGTACGGAGCATTACCTCCACTTACCTGTCCAAAAAAGTCAACCAGGTTAGGGCCTGCCGGATCTTCACAAGCGAGATATTTCGGGTCGACGAGGATCGATGCCACGATATCGTTTTTCCGTCTTCGCCGTGTACCTGATCGCGCGTTGCGAGGTCTCATCATACTCATTCTTCAACTTGCAGTAGTACATCATTGTGGGCTCCATGCTGATCCCATGATCAGCAAGCTGTATGTCGAAGTAGTTTTGTCCAAACTCTTTTACGAGCGACAGCTCCTTGACCAATTCCATCTTGAAATTGTAAACGGCGAACTTGATTGTCTCCGATTTACCAATGCGATCCCGGTAAGCTATGTGAATAAACTCTCCACGTATATCTTCCACGTGCGACGACGAAGCATCAAAGGAGATATAATATGCGTGCACCTTTTCCCCCTTCGAATCCAGGAGTTGTGCATTGGCCATCGTTGCGACAGCGCCAATCAAAAGTGCGATGAGAAAAATCTGACGCATCTTATTTTGGTTTTTTGTTAGTACTGAATCCAATTCTGAAAACCCATGGCGAGCATCATTCTGCGCCGCACCGTTAGTATAGAATTATACATGACAGCTACATTCAATGTTATCGGCGAAAAGAACGGAACAACCAGCCAGCACCGCCAAGAAATGCATGTTGTGTAAATGGATTATTCTCTTTGCTCACCGCAGCCGGATTTATCCTGTCTTCAAGCTGCAGGTACAACGTGCGATGAAGCATCTCATACTTCGTCAGCAACCTCGCCCCAACGTCGAGCTTAACATTCGACGATTCCTTTTTCTTCGAGACCGTGAGATTCGGGCCTCCGCCAACCGACCAGGTAGGCACGATGTGATACGCCCAGGCCGGCGAGAACTGGAACGTTCCAGACTGATTGGCGGCCATGCTCATAATTCCTTCGAGATAACTTTTCTTCCAGACGGTCTCTTTCTCGCGAAACTTCGCCACAGTCTGACGTCCATCTTTCTCGCTCTGCTCCATTTTTAATCGCGTAGCCTTCAGGTTCGCAAGCCGGCTGCTGTCGATGTTCTTCAACAAATGAGTTTTTACCAGGGACGCGACCATCGGCTTAAGGTCAGACCCGTCTTCTGCTTTCAATGACGCGTAGTTAAGATCAACCCACTCTTTTTTCTTTTTGCTTCCCCCACCCACTTCGTTGAATCTCTCACGCTGTCGGCCTCATTGCGAAGCTGTTGATTGAGCTGCTTCACCAGTTGATCTTCCGACGTCTCCTGGAAAGGATTCACTGGCTTCGGCGGCAACTTTCCCATCACAGAGTCCATGTAAGATTTCATGATCCTATTGTTGAAAACCGTTCCGCTATCCAGTTTCAACTTTCCCGACATCAATTGATCACGCAGGCTTTTCACCTGCGGAGCATAGCGTGCGATCTTCTGGATGCGAGGATCGACGGTGTATTGTTTCTTGAATTTGCCGAGTTGACCAGAAAGATTAGTCTTATCAAGGTGCTTTACGTCAGCATACTTGGTGCGATACTGCTGGATACGGCCGAATACGCTATCAGACTTGGCATTGTAACGACTCACTTTGCTGCCGACTACGTCGTTATACTTTCCCTGGTACTGACTCATTCGCGCAGAATATCCACTGTCGTACTTATGACGATAAAGCGATGAATTCACCTGGGGCTTGTGCCTGGCAGCATAGCCATTGTAAACACTATCGAAGTTGTTGGTTTGACCTGCTGAAGAGAATTGAATGTACTGGGCGGCAGCTTCGTGAGTTGTCGTTGCAAGAAGTATGACAACACAAACGATGATTGACGCTTTGTCAATCATGCGCACGCGTCGCGGAACTTCAACACGAAAGTGTAGCTGGGAGAGGCTACCAGTCATTTTTATACGTCAGTGGTTGTTGGGGAGATACACATCATATCCGCATAGTATGTGCATCAACATGTAACCAATTTAAGGGAAGAACTTGCGTATGGTGATTTTATCTACCCCTTTAATTTTTCTCGCCTGTTTTTTTCAAATGATAACGATGTAATAAAAAGGCCCGTAATTCAAAAAAGAATGAAAATCGCGTTTTTCGATATTCCATTTGTCCTGTGTGACTATCCCACCCATCCCGGATTATAACACCAAATACCGGTATTGATCTTTTTTATTCGTTCAGCTAAACCTACAAAAGATGAATACCATGAATAACATTCGTTGGGACGACCTTGTCTTTGAAAAAAGAAATCAGTCGTACGGTGCGTACGTGCTCCGCAAAATGTACCCCAATCGCGTTACGCTTTCCTTCGGTTTCGCAATGGCCGTTGTTGTAACGTTGCTTGCATCTCCGACCATCAAAGCGATGTTTGGGGGAGACATCATCGAACCGATCATCAAAGAGAAGAAGGTCAATGTCATTGACGATGTAATCGTACCGCCCGTTACTATCACACCTCCTCCGCCCGTCGACATCGCTCCGCCCAAAGAGACCAAATACGTTCCGCCAAAACTCACAGAAGAGCAAGTCGACACCACAACACCAACTATGGACGAGCTGAAGGCCGTCGACGTCTCCGACCAAACTCTTGATGGCAGTGAGACATTTATTGAGGCCCAGGCTGCGATCGAACCAGTTGTCGAGACCGTAGACGTAAACAAAATATGGACAATTGTTGAACAGCAGCCCGAGTTCGTCGGTGGCTACCAGGAGATGATGAAGTATATCGCGAAGAACACAAAATATCCCTCTTCAGCCCGCCGCATGAATGTTGAAGGATCCGTGTTTATCAGCTTTGTTGTGAATGAAGACGGCACTATCGACGCTGTCCAGGCACTGAAAGGCATACAGGGGCGATTGTGACAAGGAAGCCATGCGCGTGATATCGAAGATGCCGGCATGGAAACCCGGCAAGCAAAATGGAAAGGCCGTGAAAGTGAGATTCGTTGTGCCGATTAAATTTCAGTTGAGCTAATTCTCCGGGATGGTTTGATCATAACTTGATCAAACCATTCTCCACACAAAATTTCATCAACGCGGCCGTGTTCTTAACACCAAGTTTCGCTAAAAGACTTTTGCGATGACTATCGATCGTCGACTGGCTCACGAATAGCCGGTCGGCGATCTGCAGGTTGGTCAGGCCTTCAGCAATTAAATGCAAAACTTCTTTCTCCCTGCGCGTCAAAACCGGCAATCGTTCCATCCGGTGTTTTTCCTCCCGCATCGCAAACCCCGCCTCGAAGTTGAGATATTCCTTTCCGGACGCGACGCTTGTTACCGCCTCCACAAATTCTTCCCGGGTAACATTCTTGAAAATATATCCAGACGCCCCCTGTTCCATCATGCTTTTCACATAGGTGCCCTGATTAAAACTACTGATGGCTAAAATATTGATCGCAGGATGTTTCTCTTTTAATTCGCGACAGAGATCTATCCCACTTTTATCGGGAAGATTGATATCCATCAGGACGACATCGACGGTGTTGTTAACAAAGTATGCAAGGCACGACGCGGCGTTCATGGCAAAGCCTGCCAGCTCGATGTTCGGCTCACGTTGGATCATCGCAGCCATGCCTTCGATGACCATCGGATGATCGTCCACAATAAATATCCTCACGAGACTCATAAAGGAATAGTGATGTTCACAGACGTTCCGTTTCCTTGACTTGTCTGAACATCGAGAGTGCCTTTGAGATACGCGACCCGCGACTTGATGTTGGGCCAGCCTGAACCGGTTGTCCGATCGAGAATGCCCTGGTCGAAGCCTTTTCCATTGTCTTCGACCGTCAGTGTCAACGAATGATCATCGTAGTTCAACTGAATAATGAGTTCCGTAGCTGAAGCATGCCGCAGGGCATTGTTTACCAACTCATTGGCGATCCTATACAGCACAATCTCGATCGACATTTCGAGTCGTTGATAATCACCGATCTGTTGAAAGATGACATGAATAACTTTCGAGCTGTTGATGAAATCACAAAAGTCTTTTAAAGACGCAGCAAGGCCAAACTTCACCAACGATTCAGGCATCAGGTTATGTGCGACTCGCCGGAGTTCGTGAATAGAATTATCGAGCATATCGAGCGCGCGTTCAAACACGTCGACGTGCTCACCGTTAAGCACTACGTTTCCTTTCATATTTGATAATGACAATTTTACACCGGACAACATTCCACCAAGCCCATCGTGCAGGTCTTTCGCAAAACGACTCCGCTCCGTTTCCTGAACTTCGGATAAGGCGTTGAGATGTCTCACCTGCTGTCGTTCTACTTCGAGCTTCAACGCCTCTTGCGCTTCTACTTTATCGATAGCATCCTGTCTTCGCTTATGTGCAAGACCTAAGGTGAAGAATGTTAGTTCAAAAATTACGCCTACGAAGTAATAAAACATCTCGTAACCAAATGGCCACTTTACTGTGGTTCGCCATTGCTGATTGAACGAACAGATCAATGAGACAACAGCAAACAACAAGAATATCAAACCACCGTAGATCGGGTATCGCGCGTATGGTTGTTTCAGGTTCCATACACGGGTTGCCAGGTAAATAACCAGCAGCACTAACGCGCAACGAATTGGAGTCCACGTGTAGACTGCCACGTTCTTAAGACCAATTGCTGATAGCAAATCTTCTGCAACGATGTTGATCAGCAACACAATAATGCTGATACGCAAAACACGATGAAGGACGGGATCTGAAGTTTTGGCGTTGGTATACTGCGAGAGGAATGCAAAGTATAAGCAATAAGCGAGGAACTGCAGATGCTCACTCGTTTTTCTATATACGAGATGAAGATCGACAAACAAGTCTACTTCTAAAACTTCAGCCGCATCATCCAGCAAAAACAATAACATGACAAAAATGTAAGCTGCGTAGTAGCCGTATTCAGCTTGCGTATCAACGTAAACTGCGACAACACATACAGTAACATCATCGCCATCATCCCACCAATGATGGAATAAAAGAAGGTTGTTCCCACAAAACTTGAAGTATAGGCTTTCATGAACATGTTGAACATGGATGCTTTCATGACCCAGGCGCTTACATGGTAGAATTTCAACTGGGACTGAGCGTGAATCACCAAATGCCACGTTGAATCTGCCGGGATTTCAAACGTAAAGTATTTCTCTTTGAACAGCTCTGGTGAAGTCGAAGGTTCTAACCATTGTATGATCTCACCCTTTTCATTAACGCGCGCCACTTCATTTTGACCCGTCTTCGCAACGTAGATCACACCGGGATAACTATTCCTGGTATCATTGTGAACTGCAATGTGAAAGTAGCTGGAATACCACCAATGCCCACCTGCTACTTGTGGTGGTGGACTATACGCTTCGAAGGGAACGTTGGTAAACTTCGTCGACCAGCTTGTATCGAAATACATCATCATCAGTGAATCCAGCTTCACTGACGTTTCTATTTGTGAAAGTTCGATGGTTGAGACTTGTCTTGGAGATACTTGAGAGTAACACTCAGTAACGAGGGTGAAGAACAGTAGTGCGAGGGGAAACCGCATTCTTAAAAGTAATGAATGTGAGATAAAGGTCACCTTAATGTTTACACTCCTCCTCCCCTGAAACGGGGAATTTATGATGCGTTTTTAAAATTCCCTTTTTCCGGGGAGAGTTGCCGAAACGGCTCACAGCAACTTTGATAAAAAACAGAACTCCATGAGCTTTATGAAAAAATTTATTTCAAAAATGCCGTCACTCATCGTAGTGGTAGCATTGTTGAGCACGGTGAATTCGTGCAAACAAGACAATCCGGATCCCGTTCCGACGCTGACGTTCGCTACACCAACGTTGTCGTGCCAGGTGGGAAGCAGTGCTGCATGTAGCAACGTTGCCACGTCTTCTATACCGTCGGGCGGCGCGGTTAGTTATTCGATCAGTAACACGGCCGTGGCAACCATCAATGCATCCACTGGGGCAGTTACTCGGTAGGCCCTGGAACTGCAACAGTAACGGCAACGCAGTTAGCGAAACCGGGCGCGAATGGCGCGAGCACGGCGACTTACAACTTAACGATTACGGCACCTGATCCAACGCCAGTATTAACATTTGCCGCGGGTCCGTACACTTGCGTGGTTGGCAGCTCATCGGCTTGCTCGTGGATAGCAACCTCGTCGGTACCTAACGGCGGAGCTATAACTTATACCATAACACCGACAACAGTAGCAACGATCAACGCAACGACTGGCGCGATCACTCCTGTTTCGGCTGGAACGGCAACGGTTACTGCGACACAAGCAGCTTCGGCAGGAAAGAATGCTGCAGGCACTGCAACTTTCACTCTCACGATCGAAGGACTTAGTATCACCAGCTTCACACCGGCATTCGGTGGTGTAGATTATGAAGTAACGATCACCGGTAAGCACTTCGATGGCACAACAGCTTCGAACAATATCGTGACGATCAACGGAGTTACAACTGCAGTACCAACCAACATCTCAGCAACATCGCTCACGGTACGTGTACCGAAAAATGCAAGAGGCGCGGGTGACATCGTCGTGAAGGTCGGCAATCAAACCGCTACTAAAGGAACATTCACTGAATATGCAACTGTAACAACTCTTGCAGGCGACGGAACACAAGGGTTCCAAAATGGCAACGGCGTGAAAGCGCAGTTCTTCACGCCTGGTCACCTTGCTCTCGACAATGATGGAAACATCCTGGTTGCCGATTATGGTAACTCAGCAGTCCGTTCGGTAACGGTAGACGGAACGGCAACAACACTCGGTGATAACACCGATGGATTCGCCGAACCATGGGGAATCACTGTAGACAAGAGCACAGGTCTTGTTTATGTAGCTGATCGAAGCTCCGACCTTATCAAGAAAATCAACCTTAGCAGTGGAAACATCACAACCTACGCCGGCAGCACTGAGGGTAATGATGATGGAACTGATCTCACAGATGTTCAGTTCGATCAACCACACGGATTGGCTGTCGATGGATTCGGAAACATTTATGTTACAGATCGATGGTACTGTCTTGTTCGCGAGATCGTGGCAGCAGGTTACATATTTCCAATCGGTGGCAACGACAATAGCGGATACATCAATGGTTCCGGCAGTAACTCAGCATTCTATTTTCCCGATGGCATCGCGTGGAACCTGACGGCAATTTCTTGCTAGTAGCGGATTACACCAACAATGCTATCCGGAAGATCTCGATACAAGGAATTATTGAAACGACTTCGTTCGTTGGAGGAACCGCAGATAATCATTCATCGGGATTCGCTGACGGAACGGGAAGTGCAGCGCAATTCAATGGCCCCTCCGGGTTGGCGATGGACGCTGCGGGTAACGCATATGTTGCCGATTATGGAAACAACGTTATTCGCAAGATCACTCCGGCAGGTGTTGTTACAACTATCGCCGGTATGCTTGCACCTGGTGATGGAGGTTATCTCGATGGACTTGGTCCTTTTGCGAAGATCTATTCACCAACAGGTATCACTGTCACTGCAGATGGAAGTGCGATTTACGTTTCGGATGGAACGAACAGGATAAGAAAGATTGTACCATAAAATTTGGTACATTTCTTTCGTGAAACTTGAACGTCTTAATGAGGAAGTGGTACCACTTCCTCATTTTATCGTAAGGCTGGGGCAATACGGATTGTTCTCTTTAGCCCTGATCCTTCTCTCGATCGGAATTGGTATGACGGGATACCGATACTACGCAAATCTGAATTGGATCGACAGCTTCCACATGTCGTCCATGATCCTTACAGGAATGGGACCGGTAGTAGAAATGAAAGACGACCCTGCAAAGATCTTTTCGTCTTGCTACGCACTCTACAGTGGTGTAGCCTTCTTAAGTATTGTCGGTGTCTTCCTCACACCAATCGTTCACCGTGTGTTGCACGTCCTTCATATCGAGAAGGACAATAGTTGATCGAACTTACTTAACAATTCCTTCGAGGGCTTTGGGATCACCATCGATCTTAGGGATCGGCAATCCAAGAATTCGGGCAACGAGAGGATAGATGTCTATGTTACGAACGAGCCCCAGCTTCTGCCCTGCTTTGATCTGCGGCCCTTGCGCAAGAAAGATCCCTCGCACGTCGGCCACAACACCTGGGTCGTAGCCATGCACTCCGAAATGACTTCCGGGTTTCCAACGCTGGGCATTGCCTTTCCTGTCGCCCAATCGAATCGTATGATATGGTGTTGATATAACAACGAGATCGCCGAGGCGATAATGATTATACTGAAGGTGCTTCGGTATCTCGTTTCTCTTATAAACTTTGAATTGACTTTCCTTCGACTTCAACAAGTTATACATCGAATCGAGCGTGGATTTGTTGTCGATATATAAATGAGCGAGTGTGCTACTTACCACCGTTCTGATCTTCTTCGACTTTACATCATAAAGCTCGTCGAGAAACACCAGGGTCTCATCCTGCGACACCAGCTCCGACATGCCATGATCGGAGACGAGAATGGTATTGACCGGTGCGTTGATCTTGCGAAGTCCTTCAGTGAGATAACCAAGAATGGAGTCCAACTTCATGAGGACCGCATGTGTCTCCGTAGAGTTGGGGCCGGTTTCATGCGACGTGTGATCGGGTTCGCTGAAATAAAGCGTGACCAATCGTGGACGCTCACTATCCTTCCGGCCTAACCATTTCAATACCGAGTCCACACGTGTCTTGAAGGGTACTTTTACGTCATACAAGAAATAAATATCGGGACGGCGCGATGGATCTGTAACTTCCGATCCCACCCAGAAATAGGAAGCAGTCTTCATACCCCGCTGCTTTGCGAGTGTCCACAATGGAGTGCCGCCATAAAATCTCGGATCCTGAACTACTTCACGATTACTGATTGAATACTGAACATTCAGTATCGAATCATAAAATGAATTATCAACCAATCCATGATTCGCTGGACGCAATCCCGTAACAATGGAGTAATGATTTGGAAATGTAAGACTGGGGTAACACGGGATGAGTCCTTCGGCGGAAGAACCTTTCGCACGAAATGCCTTAAAATTTTTAAGGTCGTATTTATCGATGTAATCATGACGAAAGCCATCGAACGAGACAAGCAGAACTGATGGGTTAGATTGTTGAGCGAACGAAGCACCGGTAATTGCGATCAAGAAAAGGACGCCGCAAACCTGAAGTATTTTATTTGACATACGGCTAAAAATAAAGAGAGTCTGCGATACCTCACAGACCCTCTATAAAAAATAACCTATCCCGCCACGAGGTGCGACTCCGCACCAAATGCATGATCTATCAACACCTTCCACGTTCCATCCGACTGACGTTTCAAAAGCTCGATGCCCTTCGCTGCGACCTTCGTGGTGCTACCGTCTTTGATACTCCACTCCGATCGTCCGACAGCAACATCTCCGGCCTCAAGACAATAGACAGTCTTGATCTCCATCTTTCCCTTGATCGACAGGATGTTCTTAACAGCTAACTCGAATTTCTCTTTGCCGCTTACCGGGTTCTCTGGATCTGCTACAAAGATGCCGCTCGCATCGTACATGTTCATCACTGTGTTGAGGTCGCCGCTATTGTAAGCTGCAGCAAGCTGCTTGTGCACTTCCTGTGCATTTACTGGTCGATTCATAAAAATTTATTGTTTAGTTAATAATTGATTAAAGGATTGATTTCAAACTTCTTTGATCGAGGACGCTCTTTGCGAGCTCTTTCGCGGCACTGTATGTCTTGTTGTGCAGGAATGGTCCCATGCTCACGCGTTTCACACCGAGCTTACTGAGCTCGCTGATCTCCGGTAATCCATGAATGCACATCACATTCAGCGGAAGTTTAGTGCCCGCCACTGCCTGTGTGATGTCCTCTTTCTTGCTGATGAAAGGAAGAAATATTCCATCTGCACCGGCCGCTTCATAGAGCTTCAATCTGGCGAATGTTTCACCGGCCATATTTTCGGCGATGAAAGTATCGCAGCGCACATTAATGAAAAGTGCTTGACCGGCGTTAACCAGTTTGTCCTTGAGGAACGCTACGGTTTCGGCGAAACGATCGGCGGGTTTCAATACACGTTTGCCGTTCGAGAGCGTAGAGTCTTCTATGTTGATGCCAACTACACCGGCTTCAACCAGCCTGCGAAGATTATCATAAATAGCTGCGTCGGTTTTTCCGTAGCCCATCTCCATATCGATGGTTACCGGGATAGATACCGAAGCCGCAATTCTTTTGATGACGAATAAATAATCTTCGAAGGGCATCCCCTCTCCGTCGGAATATCCAAGACTTGCAGCAACTGCGGAGCTTGATGTTCCTACGGCAGGGTAATTACATTGCTCGAGCAAGATTGCACTCCCTGGCGTCCATGCATTCGGCAGAATGAAAAGGTCATTTGCCGTATGTAGTTTTTTGAATTTTTCAAATTTTGATTCCATCTCTGTTCACTGTTTTGTTTGAACAAAGATGCGACAAGCACAAACGGGTTAATTGGACAGATCGGAACAGAAACGAGGTGACGAGATGACGAGGTGACGAAGTGAGGAGATGACGAGGTGACGAGGTGACGAGATGACGAGGTGAGGAGGTGACGAGGTGTGTGCCTCGATTACTGCTTGTTAGGGGATGCGAGGATCGCTGTAGAATTTTCCGGAACGAAGGCAGATGGTGAGAGGCCAGTAAATGACCTGAACTCTCGAATGAAATGTGACTGATCGAAATAACCACTTTCATGAGCGGCATCTGTCAAAGAAACTTTATCCTTACTGATCAACACAAGGCTGTTCTGAAACCTGTTGATCCTCGAAAATAATTTCGGGGTCAGTCCCGTGTATTGAAACAAAGATCTTCTGAAGATATCTCGACGTAATGCCATAACGCTGAGCTACGTTGTCAATATTGTCAAAGAAATCAGGATGCGCAACTTCACTCATCACTTGTTGTATCAGCTCGATCTTAACAGCCGACTTCGAATGAACATCGGCCTTATTCATCAAATAGGCATCTACCAATCTTATTTGTTGATCAATGGATCCTTCATCCTGAAGCCTTGTATGCAATTCTTTTGCCGTGTTGCCCAAAACATCCGTCAGGCTAAGAACACTATTATTAAAGACACTAATATCCTCCTTCAAAAGGAACGACGCGGTGGCGGGGTAAAAACGAATGCCAAATATCTCGCTCCGTCCGACGGACTTGAAGGTAAGTGGATCCAGGATCTGTCCCCACAACTCAACCGACGAAGTATCCCTAAAACCGTCTTGCTTTTTGGTTTGCCATGGCCGGCCATTCAGCGTAAACATGATCTCGACACAGCCAGTAGCGAACGCTTTATCCTCGACAACCTCAAGATCGTCGCAGCGAATACTGTAGTAGCACTTTACGTACTTCTTCAGAGCGTCGGCCGGCTGGTATTCGTGGTATTGCACAATACGTAAAGTTAAATAATCTGCTTCCGGTGGCAATTGTACATTTCGGAACTAATTAACAGTTACAATCACTCTCTGATATCTCGTTAACGCGGGCATCCCTCCATCAGTAACCTCACAGATAACATGAATCGTGTCTCCTTTCTTTGCATCTGCAGGCACGACGAATGATGTCTTTGCGGATGAAGGATCTTTCACAGCAAGCTTTCCGACATAAGAATCGGCTTCGAAATATTGCCACCATTTGTAAGTCAACTTGTTCTTGTCGGGATCTGTCGCAGAGGCGCTCAACTTAATTGTCTCGCCGGGACCGCAGATAAGTTATTAGAATGATCCAGTTTTACAATCGGAGCGTGATTGGCATCTTTGTAACTCTTCACGCACCAATCGGCCCTCGCTGCAAAATCGTTTTGCATCACGTCGATCCAGCGTGTTTGCGGATATGCCTTGTCGTCTTTCTGTGTCGTTGGATTGAAGTCCATCGCAATGTCGCCATCCTGCCATTTGTGCGAAGCCGACTTTACCATCCTTCCACCCCATCCACCATATGAAGCATCTTCCGTGCTGCGAAGTCCGACATCAACGAGATACAGGTACGAAGGTGAATCGCCTTCGGAAATGAAATCGTATTTCGACATTCCCTTCTTCTTCATCTCAACAGTATCGCCATGCGTGTGATCGAAATCATCCACCAACTTCTGTCCATCGCCCCAGAGAAAATATCCTTCGAGCAACGGTCCATGATTGAACTTGATGTTTTCCGCAAACCATTTACCTCCAGGTATGGATGCATGCTGGCTGGCGCCATTTGCTTCCACGGATATGCGAGGCACCAGAACTGCGCTGAGTTGTCGATGATATTAACATCAGGCCAGCTTACCGATACATATTTCTTATACGTTTCATCCTGGTCGAGAATAAGGTACAACACAAGCTTGGAAGAGACTTTCTTGTAGATGTCCTTCCATTGCGCGGAAGACTTGTGCTCATCTTCGATAGATTTCAGTGCTCTCGCGATTGTGTTTGTTCCGCCCCAGATCTGAACGAGGACCGGGGTTTTGTCGTCGTCCAATAATATTTTTTTGATGAAATCGGAGCCTTCGGTGTCGTGTTCCATCTCTCCTTCGAAGGTGATGTTACCAACTTTTACGAGACTCTTCAGGTGTTGCGGAGCCGGGTAGTTCTTATCATGCAGCACCAGGTTTGGATAAACTTTCGCGTACTTATCGATATAGTCCTGGATCCATTGAGTGCCAAGCCAACGCAGGTCGGTTCTTGTTCCATATTGTTTTGCCCACGGCATGTTCGATGTGAACATCGTTCCTTTGCCATCGCCTGCGTAATGAAATTCGGAGCTGCTGTAAACCATTCCAACAATGTTGAGATCATTCGCGTACAACAATAGCCGGATGAACGAATCCATGTCGTCCACTTCGCCGTCGGTTGTTACGATTGTTCTTGGTTTTGGACTGCTGAGTTGTGCGTAGCTCGATGCTGTCGCAAGCAGGATCAACAAAGCGGTGATATATGTTTTCATACTAGTGGTTTTTAATAGCTTTTTGCCAGCCAGCGTAGAGATGGTCGACATTTGTTTTAGGCTGATATACTTTGGGTCTTGAAGGCAATGATCGTAAGATGTCAATATTTTGAAACATGCCTGACTTCAGTCCGGCGAGGTAAGCGGCGCCCAGTGCGGATACATCGGCGACGCCAAGGTTCACAACTTTCTTTTGCAGGAGATCCGAGAGGAACTGAAGAACAAATTCGTTAGAACTGATCCCACCATCGACCATCAATTGATCGAGCTTGACCTCGGCATCTCGTTCCATGGCATCAACAACATCTTTGACCTGGTAAGCGATGGATTCCAGCGCAGCTCGTACAATGTGATTCTTGTTCGCACTAAAAGTCAATCCGACAATCGAAGCCTTCCGCGTCATGTCCCAATGCGGAGTCCCGAGACCACTGAACGCAGGAATAACATACACACCGTTGTTGTTGTCGACGGCGTTGGCCATTGATTCGGTCTGTTGGCTGTCATCAATCAGGCCGACTTCATTTCTCAGCCACTCGATGGTACCACCGCATGTAACGATAACACCTTCCATCGCAAACTGGATCTTGTCTTCGGTACTCCAGCAAATGGTTGAAACCATTCCGTGATCAGAACGCTTCACTTGTTACCGACATTCATGAATATCGAACAGCCGGTGCCCAGCGTTGCCTTCGCAGTACCTGGAGCAAAACATCTTTCGCCAAAGGCAGCAGCATGAGAGTCGCCGATCATTGCAGAGATACTGATCGAGTGTTTCGTTAGGCCATTGAAGTCGGTGGAACCAAAATGAAATGACGATGGCTTTACATCCGGCAGATTTAGTTTCGACAACCGAATGCTGCCAGGAGTTCCCTATCCCACGATAAAGTTTCGAGATTGAAGAACAAAGTCCGTGAGGCGTTGGTGTAATCAGTAAAATAATTTCCCGTGAGCTTAAACAATAGCCAGGTATCGACGGTGCCAAAGTACGCTTCGCCTTTATCAATGGCCAACCTGATCTTCTCATCGTTTTGGTAAAGCCAAATCACTTTCGTTCCGGAGAAATATGGATCGATTCGAAGACCAGTTTTTCGAGTGATGGATGCTTCAAGATGCTTAAGTTGTGTACATACATCGATCGAACGCTTGCATTGCCACACGACTGCATTGTGTAGTGGAACGCCATTCTTATCCCAAAGAATAAATGTCTCTCGTTGATTGGAAATTCCACAAGCGTTAACGTTTTCGCGGCGGATACCGTTGCTCATCTGCAATTCGCGAAAACATTTCTCTACAGATACCAGTACGTTTTGATAGATCCCTTCCGGGTCTTGTTCAACAAATCCGTCGGCAAGGTAAAGTGTCGTTAGTGGTTCGGTTGCTTTCGCACAGATCGTCCCCTGCTCATCGACGATGATCGTCTTCGTTCCGCTGGTACCCTGATCGATGGCAAGAGTGTACATCAATTCTTCACTTTGGCTTTGTCGATGATCACGGCAGCGAGTATCACTGCTCCCTTCAAAACCTGCTGCCAGAACGGAGAGACGTTCAACAACACAAGACCATTGTTCAACACGCCGATGATGATGGCGCCGAGGACTGTTCCACCGATACTCCCCTTGCCGCCCGTTAATGACGTGCCGCCGATGACAACGGCTGCAATCGAATCGAGCTCGTAACCAGTACCGGCATTCGGTTGCGCAGCATCGAGTCGCGAGGTTACGAGAAGTCCGCCGGCCGCGGCCAATCCACCGGCGATGGTGTACACGATGACCTTAATTTTTTTTACGTCGATACCCGATAAAGTGGCGGCAGATTCGTTTCCGCCGATCGCGTAGATGTAACGACCCAACTTTGTCTTTTGCATGATGAGAATGGCGATCGCTACGATGATACTTGAGATCCAGACGGGCACGGGAATACCGATGAACCAACCGGTGCCGATCCATGCAAAAGTTTCGCCGAGACCGGAAACAGGAAATCCTCCGGTCCACAACATCGTGAGTCCGCGAGCGATCGTTAGCATGGCAAGCGTTGCTACGAAAGACGGAACTTTAAATCGAGTGATGACAAGTCCGTTGAACACTCCTAATATTGAGCCGATCAGCAATGCAGAAACGATCGTTCCCAGCACGGTAAATCCAACATAAAGATTGGCTGAGGGAATTTCAATTCCATTTTTCAACAGGCCCGCGGCAACGGCGCCGCACAAAGCCAATACAGAACCTACAGACAGATCGATACCACCGGCAATAATCACCAGCGTCATACCAACTGAGATGCAAACGTTCACCGAGATCTGTCGCATCACGTTCCACGCATTGGTGGCCGTTAGAAATTTATCCGACAAGAGACTGATGATAACACAAAGAATGATGAGTGCAATCAACGACTGGAATCGCGATAATAATTGTTTGTAATTCTGTCGTTCGAGTACTGACGCATTAACTTTTTGGGATTGCTTCTTTGAGGATAGTGCCTTCGGTAGCCTGGCTGGCCTCGAATTCGGCAGTGATTTTATGATCGGCCATCACAACAATGCGATCGGAGAGCGCCAGGATCTCCGGGAGCTCGGACGAGACAACGATGATTCCCATTCCTTCCTTCGCGAGCTTAGATATCAATTCATAGATCTCACTCTTCGCATGAATGTCGATGCCACGCGTCGGTTCGTCGAGCATGAGTATTTTCGGATTCGTAGCGAGCCACTTCGCGAGGACGATCTTTTGTTGATTGCCACCGCTCAATGTACCCACGGACTGTTGTTGTGAAGACGTTTTGATCTTGAGGTCGTTGATGTATCGATCAGTAAGCGCCACCCGTTTACTTTCGTTTAAAATATTATCCAGTGTCGTGATACAAATATTTTCCTTAACATCTGCATCCAGAAATAACCCATCCTTCTTTCGATCTTCCGGAACAAGCGCAATACCGGCCCTGATAGCATCGAGAGGTGATCTTATTTGTATTGTTTTACCTTCAATCTGAATGTCGAGCCGCTGAAGAGACGTTTCGTCTCCTTCAGCGCCAAAGATCTCTTCGAGTAGCTCCGTTCGTCCTGCACCCATCAGGCCAAAAACACCAAGGACCTCGCCTTTATGCAACTTCAAAGAACCGACGGACAACAAGACTTCGCGTTCGGATTTCGACTCACTCTGGCGAACGGTCCTTATCTCCCGCCCACCATTTTGTGAACGAGACTGTCGACAGTCACGCCATGCACATCACCACTTTCAATGACACATCCATCGCGGAGCACCGTGTAGCGATCGGCAATCCGGAAGAGCTCATCGAGCTTATGCGAAATGTATACGATAACCTTCCCTTCACTCTTCAGTTCCCGGATGACATCGAACAAGACGGCAATCTCGCTTTCGCTGATGGCGGACGTTGGCTCGTCCATAATGATCACCTTGGCATCGAGCAACAGGCTCTTTGCAACTTCCACTACTTGCTGCTGGCCAATCTTCAACGATGAGATCTTCGCATCTGGCGACACATCGAGATGCAAACGTTTCAGCAAAGTGTTTGCTTGTTGCTTCATCCTATGATGGTCGAGAAAGCCGAATGAATTCGTGATCTCCCGACCCAGGAAAATATTTTCGGTGATGGTGAGATCGGAAACGAGATTCAACTCCTGGTGTATGATTGCAATTCCCTTCTCTTGTGCATCCCTGGTATTTCGAAACTTTATCTCTTTGCCATTGAAAACAATTCGTCCTTCGTACTCTGCATACACTCCCGACAAAATTTTCATCAGTGTCGACTTACCGGCGCCATTTTCCCCTATCAGCGCATTCACCTTTCCCGGATGGAGCTCAAGACAGACGTCTTTCAAGGCCTTAACTCCCGAAAAAGACTTGGATATATTTTCAGCGACGAGCATCTTGTTACTTTACAATCTTCAGTTGAATGGGAATAATTTCTATGTTGTTCAACTGCACGTGTTGCTTATTTAGTTCGATAGCACCGGTGAATTCAATAGTATCTCCACTCTTTACGTTTCCTTTGAATGACGGCAGTACTTTTGCACGAATGATCTTATTGATTTCAGCAGAGACGTTGTTGAAATCCATTGTGTTCACAAAATCGTTGATGTCGATCAGGCCGCTGGCATCGCGTACTGCATTGCCAAAAATGAATTCGGTGGCGATAGTGGTGTTATTATCGAGTGTGATATAATCATTGTCGATATAGCTGATCTTCGCTGTCCCCCGGACTAAAAAATATTTAAGGTTGCCGATTCCCAGTGCATTGGAATAATTATCGAACGCCTTCTTCTCGTCGGTCTTCATCAAAGAAACCAGTTCCTGAATATCGACAGCCTTATCCAAATTGGGGATCAACGTATTATTCCAAAACTCATTCGCATACTTTCCTGCATCGAACTCCTTTAAAGCTTTCGAAGCCTTCATTTCATCGAGCTTCGCAAAATACACCGAGTTCCATCCCACCACCATAATTACAACTACGATCAATATGTTCTTGAACAACCTCATTCTTTTTTTCCGTAGCCGATATAGTCATCAACATTCTGCTGCGTCACCAACTCCACAGCAACGGGCATCTTCTTCGGGAATATTCTCTTTCCTTTGAAAAATTCATCCGCGTATGCTGCAGCTGTCTGCGCCATCACTTTCGGGAACTGCATACCAGTGGCAACGATCGTCTTGTCCTTAATTGAATTCACAACGTCTTCAGTGCCATCGAACCCGAACACTTTCACGTTTTTGTTTTTGCCCGCGGCCACCAAAGCCTGGTAGGCACCCGACGCCATCGCATCGTTGCCGCAAAATACCGCGTCGATATCCGGATTGGCCTGGAGAAGACTTTCCATTACCTCCATCGCTTTGTTGCGGTCGAAGTCGGCGCTTTGCCGTGCCACCCGGCGCTTTGCCGTGCCACCATGGTCAGGCCAGGGTAAAAATCCACGACACTGTGAAATCCCTTCGAACGATTCCATGTGTTGTTGTCCCCAACCATTCCCAGTATCTCCACATACTTTCCTTTCTTGTTCAGAGTCTCCACGAAATACTTTCCGATCGCCACACAACCCGAATAATTATCCGACAGGATCTGCGAAGTCGCCGCGTCCGTTGAATTGATCTCGCGGTCCATGCAAAACACCGGCACGCCTGCCGACTTTGCCTTCATCGCATTCACAACAGATCCGTCGGCGTCGGTTGGATTGAAGAGAATGGCATCGAAGCCTGCAGCAATGGCGTTGTCGAAATGATCGGATTCAAGGGCCGTGTTGTTCTGCGAATCAAATATCCGCGCTTCGTAACCGAGCGACTGTGCTTTATCGGCAGCGGTCCGCGCAAGCACAACGAACCAAGGGTTGTTTAATGTCGAGATAATCACGGCAACCTTTTTATTCTCTTCATGTTTTGAAGAACATCCAGAAATCAAAAAAATAATTAAAAACACCCAGCCTCTCATCGCCTCAATAATTTCATTGCAGTTTCAATCAATCCTTTTTCAGAGATACCATAGTGATTGAAGATGTCATTTTGAGAACCCGTGACAGTGTACTCATCGGGAATGCCAACGATCTTAAAGGGAACATTGATTCCGGATTGTAACAGGAACGATGCGCACGCCTCGCCTAAGCCTCCATTCACGCTATGCTCTTCAACCGTGATAATTGCTTTATACTTTTTCAGAACTTCAGTATCCAGTGGCTTGATCGTGTGCATACTGATCACCGCAGCACCTTCCAGTTTCTGCGCCGCTAGTAATGCGGGATGCACTGTTTCACCGGTAGCTATAAACGCTACTTCACTCCCCTCTTTTATTACGCGGCCTTTCCCAAATTGAAAGTCATTCCTGCCGCCAAGATCTGGCATGTTCTTCTTACCGAAGCGCAGGTATACCGGTTTGTTTAACGAAGCAGCCTGCCTGATCGCTTCCGCTGTTTCGTAATTATCAGCAGGTGCAACAATGATCAAATTATTGATCGCTCGCAGCGCCGCAAAATCATGAAGACTATGATGCGTCGATCCCAGCGGACCATAACTTACACCTGCGCTGATGCCAATCAGCTTCACAGGATTATCCGAATACGCTACATCATTCTTGATCTGCTCCAATGCACGTGCTGTTAGAAAACAGGCAGGTGAAACCGCGAAAGCCTTCTTCCCTGCCGACGCCAATCCCGCCGCTACTCCTACCAGGTTTTGCTCTGCGATGCCGATCTCTATCAACTGCTTTGGAAATTTCTGTGCAAACGGAACAAGCTTTCCCGATCCCCGTGAATCACTCGTCACCACCACGATGTCCCTATCGCCACTTGCCAATTCTTGCAGTGTAGAAGAAAAGACCTCCAGGTTTGCTCTGCCCGTTTTAATATCGCTATCTGCTACCGCTGCCATCTAATTCCTCAATTGCTTGCTCATATTGTTTCGGATCGGGAACACCGTGGTGCCACGACACCTTATTTTCCATAAAGCTCACACCTTTGCCCTTGATCGTGTGGGCAATGATGAGACTTGGCTTTTCTTTCTCGAACGGCAACGCGTCGAAGGTATTTATCAGCGCCTCGAGATCGTGACCGTCGACATGTCGTACCGACCAACCGAAGCTCTCGAACTTACTGTCGATTGGCGACGTGTTACAAACTTCTTCGGTGGTGCCGCTGATCTGCAATTTATTGTGATCAATGATTGCACAAAGATTATCCAGTTTATAGTGTGCTGCCGTTAATGCGGCCTCCCAGTTCGATCCTTCGGGCAATTCGCCGTCACCCATTAACGTAAACACTTTGTACTTTTTGTCATCCATCTTCGCTGCGATGGCATTACCAACGGCGAGAGGAAGCCCGTGACCTAACGCACCAGTGTTTTGCTCGATGCCCCTAACTTTTTTTGTAGGATGCCCGATGTAATGCGACTGATATTTACACAACGTAGTGAGATCGCTTTCAGGAAAGAATCCTTTGTCAGCGAGCACGACGTACAACGCCTCTACTGTGTGGCCTTTACTTTGAATATACCGGTCACGATCCGGTGACGAGAAATTTTCCGGCGACACATTCAACACATGATTATAGAGTACATTCAGTATATCGACACACGACAGGCTTCCGCCGGTATGGCCAGCTTTCGCACCATAGATGTACTTCAGGATCTTTTTCCTGTATTCTATTGAACGTTGTTCGAGATCTTTAAGCATGATGATAAACTTCCCAGCCTAAATAGTTTTCCAATGCCTCTTTCAGTATGTCCGCGGTCTTGCTTGCATTCATAACCACGTGGTGTTCGAAGCCGTTCTTGCAAACATATTTCATCAGTCCCTGCAGGTTGTCGATTTTCGCGACGGCCCTGTTGCCGAAAGTGTTCAGGGCATCGTTCGTCAACTCGCCTTCGCCCACATATGCCTTGATCACACCTTTGCAATCATCGGTGCTGATGCGGCCATAAGTCAGCGGGCTCGCGGGAGTGCGGCCGTCCAATGCACCGTAAGTATTTTCAGTACCGACTGTTGTTCCGAGTATCGGCGCGGTACTCATCTGGATGTCGGGCAAGAATGATTTCGCCCAGTTGCCGCAATGGAACAATACACACTTCGTATCATCATCGGAATAGTTGTTATTCCAATCGACCAACGCGCTTGGCGATCCGCTTGCGAGCTGCATCGCATACATGCTCAAAGTTCCTGTTACGTCTACTTCGCATGCACTGGGCAGCATGTTTTCACTCATCATGCTCATGCTAGTACAAACGTTGCAGCCATAATTCTTTTGCAGAGATGTCCAACACTGAATCGCTGTGGCATCAAGTGCGTGTTCTTCCATGAAATTCGCGAGGACGACATCGAGCTTCGCAATTTGTATCAACTTGTCATTCGGTGTCTTCCCGGTCGATGTATAGGCGTGGATCTTTTCCAGCTTCTCCTTTACGACCTGGTCATCCGCTCCGAGCTTCGAAGCGTTTCCAAGTATTTCCGATAAGTCTACGGTAGTGACCGAAATGCCATTGCGTTGGAGGATCTTCTCACTATAACGGACGGTGTTGAAAGCACCAGGTCGCGCGCCGACTGCCCCGATGCGGACTTTCCGCATTCCCTTCACAACACGACAAACAGAGATGAATTTTTTCAGATCGTCAATAAACGATGAATCACTCAGCGTTGAAACGTGTTTGGTCGTCAATGTGAATTTGATACCAAACTGGTAAAGATTGTTGCAGACGGAGATCTTACCGCACCACGCGTCCCGTCGATTGACAACGTCCATCTTGCCGAGGTCATCGGGACATGCCTGTATCAACACTGGCACGTCGAGTCCTGACAACTTAATAGTTTCTGCAACACCTTTCTCGTCGCCGAAATTCGGAAGCACCACCAGGATGCCACCGATCTGCTCGGCATGACGCTTGAACAACGCGGCGCACTTCTGTGCTTCCGCGAATGTCTCCACTCCGCCGAGCTTCGAATCGCTACTCTCCAGCATCACCGGCGTGATGTTCATTTTTTTGAACAACTCGATGACTTCAACTCTCGCTTCGGCCACGAGCTTGTCGGGGAAGAAGTCGCGATTGCCGATAATTACTCCGAGCGTAGGGTTAGAATTCTTTCGTTGCATATTTTGAATTTGTCAACGTGCGATTATGAGTTCAATTTCATTATCTCTGAAAACCTGTTCATGTTTCTCCTCGATGCCGGCATCGGTAATGATGTAGTCGATCAGCGACAGCGCGCCTAAACTTGCGAAGGCCGCCTTCCCCATCTTGGTTGAATCAGCTACGAGAAATGTTTTTTCCGCTGCATCGATCATTGCCTTCTTCACAACGAGGTCGCTGATACTCGGATAAGTCAACCCTGCTTTCAACGAAATTCCAGCAGTTGCGAGAAACAACTTCTGCACGTGAAGACCTTTAAAGAAGTCGGCTGCTTTCTGGCCCGTCAGCGACAACGTAGGTGGTTTGAACTCTCCCCCGGTAACGATCACCTCGACGCCCGGTTCGGCGCCCAACAACAATGCGATGTTCAACGCATTGGTAATAACCGTAAGATCCTTTCTTCCCCTGAGCTTCTTTGCAACTTCCGTAGTGGTGGAACCAGAATCCAGTATGATGGTATCGCCGGTTTCGATATAGTCGAGGCACTTCAAAGCGATCATCTCTTTCTTATCGAGATTCTCCTGGTGCACGATAGAAAACGCAGCGACCTGGTCCTTTACATTCTTGATGTACGCCCCACCATGTTCACGATTGATGAGACCTTCGCGCTCGAGCTTCTCGAGATCCTGTCGAATCGTAACTTCGGTGACTTTAAATAACCTGGAAAGATCAAGAACCTTTGCGGAGCCGTCCTCTTGTAGGAGTTCCAGGATTTTATCTCGTCGATAGGTCGGTAACATGAATTCTATTTAAAACACATTGGTGCGAACTCACTAAGATACAAGCGCCAGGAGTTCCAGTCGTGCGTTCCTTCGTTTTCTCGATACGTGTACTTAAATCCAATTTCGTCGTACAACTCTTTCAATTTGATAACGCTGTTGTAAAGGAAGTCCTGCCTGCCCATCGCCACCCAGTAAACTTTCGGACTATTCTTTTGAAGCGCCTGTAGTTGCTTCACATGCTGTTCTTTGTTGTATCCTTCGGGACGCAAAGAGGAGAACAATCCCATACTCATCACACCGACGTATTTGAATTTGTCGGGATTAGCAGCTGTTATGTTTTGTGTTTGATAACCTCCCATCGAGAAACCGGTAACCGCACGATGATCAGCATCTGCAATCACACGATAGTTCTTTTCGATGTATGGGAGAACATCCTTCATCAAACTCTCTTCGAATTTTCCGGAAGCCATCGGACCAATGCCTTGCAAGTCTTTACCATCGGTGAACGGACGATCGAGCGGAGCGCCGGGTGGTTTTCGGATTTCCGTTCGTGATCACAACGATCATTGGAACGGCCTTGCCGGAAGCGATCAAATTATCGAGAATGTAGTTCGCGCGTCCGCGACTCAACCAACCTTCTTCGTCACCACCACCACCGTGCAATAAATACATGACGGGATATTTCTTCGTTGGAGTTTTATCATAACCCGGAGGTGTGTAGATGAACATTCTTCTTTCACCACCAATAGTTGGCGATGGATACCACGTCGCTTTGATGTCGCCATGAGGAACAGCCTTCACATCATACAGATCACCTTGTCCTCCAGGAATCAAAAGTCTCGATTGTATCCACGCACCGTCTCTCGTCACTGCACTGTTGCCGGGGGTCGAGCATAGGGACTCCGTCGAGAACGATGTCATACTCATACATGTCGGATGGTAACGGACCTATCGTCGCCTCGAAAGTCGAATCCTTCTTTACCATAGGAACTACACGTGCGAATGAACTGGGGAATGATCCCTGCACCTGGGCGGAACTGGCATGAGGCGCCTTTACCCGGAAAACGACAGATTTGTCGGCCTTCACTTCGGGGGTGGTCATTATGCCGGGGCGCTGACCATATATAATAGTCAGAGAACAGGAAAGGAGTAAAAGCAGGACCGTTTGTTTCATTTTCGTTTGCTTTTGATTTGGCGGTAAATCAAAGGTAAACGAAAGTAATACAAAGTCAAACAACCTTTTTTGGCTGAATCCCGTATTAGTTATAATTTTGTATATGGGCGAATTTGAAGAACTGGTACTCCTGGCGGTGTGTATCCTTGAAGGTAATGCATACGGCCTAATGGTAAAACAAGAAGTCGAGAAACACACCAGTAGGACCATTCTCCTTGGTGCCGTTCACATTACACTTTATAGACTTCAAGACAAGGGCTTGTTACAATCCGAGCTCGGCAACTCCAGCGAGAAACGCGGTGATCGCAGGAAGCGGTTGTTCAAGATCACCGATAAGGGACGCGAGCTCCTTCGTGCAACACAAGAAGTTCGTCAGAAAATGTGGGGCTTAATCCCTGGATTGAACAGCCAATGAAACGCCTCGCGAAAAAGCTTCTTAATAAATATGTCGGCACTTCGGTTCGCGAAGAATTCTTCGGCGATCTCGAAGAGAGCTACGAAGACCGCAGGGCTTCCAAAGGGAAGTTCGTCGCCGACGTCTTTTATCTCTTCGATGCATTGCATCTCATCTACGGTTTTTCATCAACAACATCAAAGTATCCAACACGACACGCTATGTTCACTGGCAACATGTTCCGCATCGCCTGGCGCAATGCAATCCGTCACAAACAATTCACGATACTAAACCTGCTTGGTCTCACGATCGGCATTGCTACGTGTCTCGCCATTGGTCTGTATGTTTATGATGAATCTACCTACGATACATTTTATCCGAAGGGCGATAGGATCTATCGGGTAAACTACCCGATGATATGGGGTGATTGGAACACCCAGTTTGCATCGACAGGTCCTGGTGTAGCGGAAGCAATGATCGAGGACATTCCGGACTTCGAACAAGTGGCGCGGATGTACAATCCAGGTGAAAGCACTATTCGTATCAACGGTGATCAACCAAATACATTTGTAGAGTCCAACTTCTATTGGGCTGATTCTAATGTGTTCAAGATCTTTGATTTTCCTTTTATCGCCGGCGATCCTGCCACGGCATTGACAAAACCGAACGGCGTGGTAGTCACGCAACGAACCGCTCAACGATATTTCGGCAATGATGATCCGATGGGTAAGCTCATCGAATGGAAAGTGAACGACAGCACGTACACGTCGTACACTGTAACGGGTGTGATGGCTGATATTCCAAAGAAGTCTCACATCGATGCGGATGCATTTGCTTCGCTGTACAGCATACCGATGTTTAAAACCGGTAGCTCAACGTGGATCTGGACGATCTACACTACTTATGGTTTAGTGAAAGAGGGAACAGACATTGCAGCGTTGAGAGAAAAGATGCAGCTGTTGCCTCCGAAGTGGGCGGCAGCAACGACACAAAAAGTATTCAACCAGGATTTCAATTCGTGGACAAAAGGCAAACCGTGGACGCTTTACCTTCAACCTTTGCGCGAGATCTATCTTGGCGGCGCTCCATGGCCAGCGTGGCACCGTTACGGCCCTTCGGGTAATCCTCAATTCGTGGTGATCTTCTCAGTGATCGGAATACTCGTTCTGGCACTCTCTTGCATCAACTTCATGAATCTTAGTACTGCAAGATCGGGAACACGCGCGAAGGAAGTCGGGATTCGAAAAGTACTCGGCTCCGACAAAATTATTCTCGTGAGACAATTCATCGTAGAATCAACCCTGTTTGTTTTAGTGGCAACGGTTGCTGCGTTGGGTCTCACTCAACTCTCACTAGGCGCGTTCAATCTCGTTGCCGACAAACAACTCGATCTCTTCGCACAATTCTCCGACATTAGATTCATTGGGATATTGATCGCATTTGTGATCGCACTGGGTGTCCTTGCCGGAAGTTATCCTGCGTTCTATTTGTCGGCATTCAGACCGGCCGAAACGTTGAAAGGAAAAGTGCGCGCGGGTTTTAAACGAAGCATGGTGCGCAACTCACTTGTGGTGTTTCAATTCACAGTATCCATTGCATTGATCATCTGTACGTTTTTTGTGCAGAAGCAACTCTCCTACGCCGGTAACCTTAATGTTGGTGTTGTGAAAGACAATGTGTTGCAGTTGCAGTATATGGAGCAACTAAGGGATGTGAATGCGCTGAAGAACAAGCTGGAAGGCAACTCTGAATTCACGCATGTGGCGTTATCACATTCCATTCCACCAAATGTATGGGAAGGCGATCGATACAAGGCCGAAGGACCCAATCCTGCTGTTGTTGATCTAAGTTATCTCCGCTGTGATGAACAATATTTGCCATTGCTGGGAGTGGAATTCCTGGTGGGCCGCGACTTTGATCCAACAAATGCTGCCGACAAACATAAAATTATCCTCAACGAAACAGCAGTGAAGACGCTTGGGTGGGGCACGCGCGACCAGTGGGCGAACGATTCTCCGTTGGGCAAGCACGTGGTGCAGGCATTCGGAGAAGAATCAAAACTGGAAGTTATCGGGGTTGTGAAGGATTTCAATTTCAATCCTGTCAAAGACAAGATACTTCCATTACTGATCATGCATAATGACAACGATCTGCATTGGAGTTATCATAGTGGTCCCTTGTTTTTATCGATGCGCATTAATTCTGCCGCCATAGAAAGTAACGACGACCTACAGGAGATCATTGATAAAGTTCGGGCTGATGTGAAATCGATCGATCCTTCCGCGATATTTCAATACACATTCATGGACGAAGCCTTCGACAACTCATTCCGTACCGAACGACGTATGGGCGTCATATTGAATCTTTTTACAGCATTAGCTGTAATCATCGCGTGCCTTGGCTTGTTTGGATTGTCAGCTTTCTCTGCGGAGCAACGACTAAAAGAGCTCGGTATTCGAAAAGTAATGGGAGCAAAAGTTTATGAGCTCGTCGTATTGTTCTCTTCGGAGTTTACGAAGCTGGTAGGAATTGCAATTTTGTTGGCAACGCCTATCGCGTGGTTCTTCGCCGATAAATGGCTTAGTAGTTATGCGTATCGTACGCCGATCAATGCGTGGGTGTTTATTGTGGCAGCCCTGTCGGCGCTGGCTATCGCTGCGATAACCATCAGCTACCAGGCCATCGCGGCAGCACGAACGAACCCGGTGGAGACGTTGAGGAACGAGTAGCTTACTTCTTTGTTGTTGTGTCCAGCAACACACCCAACTTTCCGGGTTTGTAGAGCCACTGGTCGAAGAAAGTTGCAAGGTCGAGACCTGAGGCTTCTTCCATTTCTCGTCGGAAGTCCGCGGTTGTCGCATTCGAGTTCATATACTTTCGGTAGTACGAACGAACTCCTTTCCAGAATTTATCGTCGCCCATCATGCCGCGAAGGGTGTGTAACATCCACGCTCCTTTCTGATACGTGTGGGAGCTGGTCACTTTTTCCATGTCGCTAAGATTGTCGTGAACGATCCGGTAGTTGGGATTCTTTTCTTCAAACGATTCAATGGTTTTCCGGGCATTCGCAAGTCCCGTCATGAAAGCATCCTTGCCATATTGATGTTCGATGAACAACAGTGTGAAATAGGTTGCGAAGCCTTCGCTCAACCAAACATCATCCCAGTCATATTCCGTTACCGAGTTACCAAACCACTGATGTGCGATCTCGTGAATAATAACATCGCGCCACCGTTGATTTCGGTCGCCAACGACTGAGCCTTCGCTGTATAATATTGCCGACGCCGCCTCCATCCCACCCGCAACGCTGTTCGATTGAATGTTTGCCAGTTTCTCGTAGGCAAATGGGCCGATGCGATCACTGTAAAATGCAAGCACATCTTTTGTCGGAATGGCGAAATCATAAAAACCTTTCTCGCGATCCTGGTAATACACCCAGGTTTCAATTGACTTGTGATCGAAATCATCCACGTGCTGCACTGCGAATCTGGCAACACCCAGCACGTATAACCACGAAGCGATTGGAACAGACTGCTTCCAATGTGTGAGGCGATTTCCATCCTTAAGGTCTGTCTCTTCTACTCTCAATCCATTCGAGACTACCTGGTAATGAGCAGGAGCTGTGACGATAAACTCGCACGTTGCTTTATCGTAAGGATGATCGACGACCGCGAGCCAGTGTCGTCCTTTGTCGGGCCAGTTATCGCTGAAGAATGTGCGATCTCCGTATTTGTTGTTGGCGATCTTCAATCCCGAAGCAGGTTTACCCGAATAAGTAATGGTATAATTACTTAGTTGCTTCGATGTGGATGCAGATGGAAGCGTGATGAGCAGTGCGTTGTTCTCCTGCTTGTAAGAAAGTTCTTTACCACCGGATGTGACGCTACTTACTTTCATCGTTGCGTTAACGAGATCTAGTCGCAACACCTGTACGCCATCACCGTAACGAATATCGACAGTTTCAACTACCTTGATCTCGTCGGTATTGTCCGAGAGCTCGATCCTGAAAGTATAATTCAGCACATCGATCTTTGGATTCTTTGGATAGGTATCGGCATAAGCAGAGCCAGCAATTAAGGCAATCGCAACAACCAGTATGTTTTTCATTTTGTTGCCGGTCTGAATTCAATTAACCCTTTGTCTTTAATGGTTGCCTCAACGTCTTCCAGTTTTGATGGAACGAAGCCACTCAGGTTCTCGACACCATTCTCGGTTACAAGTGCTACGTCCTCGATGCGCACATACAATCTTTCTTCGTTAATCCAGATCATCGGGTCGATGGTGAAGATCATTCCGGGCTGCAATTTGATCCCGTGTATTCTTCCAACGTCGTGTACTGCCATGCCGACGGGATGCTGGAAGTGTCCGCGAAACTTTATTCCCTCTTCTACTGCTTTCAAATGCACCGGCTTCACAAATTTCTTACCAACCATATATTGTTTCATGTCGGCAGCTGCACCATCCAGCACTTCGTTTGAAGTAGCGCCAGGTTTGATGTATTTGAACAGGGCATCGCGATAAGCCACAATAAAATTGTAGAGCTCCTTCTGTTCTGCGTTGAACTTGCCATTCACAGGCCAGATGCGCGTAACGTCACTGGTATAGTAACGATAGTCCGGTGCGTAATCCATCAGGACAAGATCGCCGTCTTTCAACACATCTGTTTTGTGAAAATAGTGTCCCATGTAAGCGTTGGTTCCACCACCGATGATAGATGGGTAACCATCTCCACGAGAGCCATGCAAATAGAAAATATACTTCGCAGTGGCATCCAACTGATATTCATAAACGCCAGGTTGCGTCGACTTCATTGCTTCGATGATGCCCATGCCTGCGATCTGCGTTGCTCTGCGAATAATCTCGATCTCTTTCGGACTTTTGATAACGCGCATGACGTCGAGGATCGGGGAAAGATCTTTGATCTCGAATTGAGGAAATCGTTCGCGGATCTTTCCGACAAACGAAGCTTGTCGCGATGGCTGACCATCCCAGGGGTCGGAAGCTGTTCGTGCTTGAGCGGCCAGTAATTCGTCGCGGCTGTCGTTACCAATCTCGGTTGGACTGGATTCGGCATACAACGACGGCGCCGGTAATCGCATCAGTCCGGAGCCGGCGAGATCAGCCGACAGGAACTCGATGCCTTTCACCTGATCGATGCCTGTAAGTTGTTTCACCAACTCGGCGTCTTCGGCAGACAAGACCTTTCCTTGTCCGCGTTCCATTCCTTCATCGCGATGAGGAAGATAAAGTGTAGAGCGTTTGTTGCCGCCATTCATTAACAGGTAGGCATGAGCACTTTCTAAACCGGTGAGATAATAAAGAGTGTTCGATTGACGGAACGGCGTGAATCCGGGAATGCCCGCGGCCCCTTGTATCACCGCGATTGCATCGGTGCCAATAGCTGCGAATACTTTCAATCGCCGGTCGGCAAATTCTTCTTTAGTGAAATCGGTTTGGTAACGGTGCTGGTCTTGCGGGTAAGAACTGATGGCAATACCAAATGACATTGCCACAAGAGCAAGGAATTTTTTCATGTTTAGGAAAGGATGGACGGACTAATATAATCGTTACTGCGTAGCAAGCCGCATCGTCAGGTTGATTTTCTGATCCGCAAACATCTGGGCATAATCCCTGTTGCTACCGCCGCCCGGAAATCCTGGACCTCCATTTCTTCCCTGACCTCCCATTCTCATGCCGCCGGGACCTGTTCTTTGTCCCTGGTTCATTCCATTGAATTGACTCTCCATTTGGCTCTTCGGAATTCCTTTGAGTATGATAGTGACGTTAAATTCTTTGTCTTTGAGATTCAAATCTGCTATGGGAAATGAAGCTTCGTATACGAAGCGGTCTTTACCGAAGTTTGTCGCAACGTTGGCTCCGAATTTATTGATCAATGGAAGCTCTGTCACTGTTGGGGCAAATGAAAAGCCCGCGACCTGTAGCGAAGTCGCTTCTTCTGAAAGTTGCCATTCTTTTTTCTTGTTCTCTTGTTGTCCTTTTTTTGATTGCTTCTCGGGCTTCACCGTTCCCGGAATAGGATAGAGTATATAGGCCGGCTTCGTTCCGGCTGCTTCGACCTGGAGTTGCAATCCCCCCATCGTCATTTTCGCGAGACCACGACGTTCGTTGGTTGTGATGCAGAAATATATTTTTTCGTCGTCGTTGCTGATTGAATAGCTCAGGCCGGTAGCAATGTTCGCGTAGCGCAATGGTTGTTGCCAATCGTCGGGATTGCCGTCGACAGTAACAGTTTGGGCTCGCCATTCGCTGGATGCGAGCACCCGTTTTGCCCCGGAACATCCAACGGCTATTGCAAAGATGACGGCCATCGCCAAAGCGATCAAGTAGAGGGATTTCATGGAATGTAGGTTTCTCAATAAAGGTAAAAGGTGATTGCTCAAATACCAGTTACAAGGAATAAAAATGCAATTAAATTGTGATGCGGTGCTCAATCTTTCGGCCAACGGTGAGCATCTTGGCTCCCTGCATCGGATTACTTTCGATCAACTCCACTGCCTGCAGAAGTCGGAGTCTTTTTACCGGATTCGTCAATATTTCGTCGATGCCCGGCGGGCTCCACATCAATCCGACACCGAAGGAATTTTCGACCGAGAGTCCAGCCTCTTTGACCTCCGATTCGACTTCTTCCAGCAAATGAAAGTACGCGCTAACGAAAGTCTTGTTTTTGCCTGGACGATTGTCGCGAACGCCGGATGCAACCTCGCCTTTGACCATTTCAAAGTAATCATCATTGAAGATCTCGCCGGACGAAAGTGCGTAGTTAAGACCGGCAAACCTGGATATGGAAAATGCGAGGAGAAGTCCGTTTGGTTTCAAAATACGCTTTGCTTCGTTGAGCGCTTTCAGCCTGTCGTCTCTCTCCAATAAATGATATAGCGGGCCGTTTAATATCACAAGGTCGGCCACGTCATTTGCATAACTGAGAGCCCTCGCATCTTCTATGTTGATCGAAGCAACATTCTGCGACCTGTTCCGGAAAATATCGACGTGCTTCGGTACGATGTCCGAGAAATATACGCGATGCGCAAGTGATGCGAGCCACAACGAATAATGTCCGGTCCCGCCGCCAACATCATAGACGTCCAGCGGTTGCGACGCGAGGTGTTTCGCGATCAGCTTCCTGGTGTGCTCTTCTTCGATGATACCATAAGCGCTTCGAAGGCGACTGTCTTCGTCAAAACTCTTGTAGTTGTCTATGATACCTTTGGCGACTGCGTCCATTTAATAAAATTAAACATTAAATTAGGATGATGATTAAAAAAATCCTCATCGTAGTTGCTGCGCTGTTAGTGATCGCAGCCATTTTTATCTACTATCGCACAGGCCCTTCCGGCGACATCGATCAATACCAGTCTTATTTTGTTGACGACAACAACAAGCCTCTCGACAGCGGTGTACGCGTCACATTCTTTGGGGTATCGACACTTCTGATCGACGATGGGCAGACGCAGATCTTAATAGACGGATTCTTTTCGAGATACCCGATGAGCAAAGTACTGACGAGCGATATCTCGTCGGATACGGCAGCGATCAATCGTTTCATCAATGAATATAAAGTCAACAGGCTTAAAGGGATCTTCGTAACACATTCGCATTACGATCATTCTTTCGACGCCGGATATGTGGCGAAGAAGACTGGTGCAACGTTGTATGGGTCGACGTCGACACTGAATGTTGGCCGCGGTGTGAATGTCCCTGATTCACAACTGGAGGAATTTCAACCTAATAAAGATCTGGCACTGGGTAATTTCACCATGCGTGTCGTTCCTTCGAAGCACTCACCCACCGACGGGAAATTGGATGGAGAGATCACTGCGCCGATACGACAGCCGGCTTCAATGAAGGTATATCTCGAAGGTGGGGCGTATGATTTTCTTGTCACCTGGAAGGGAAAGAAAATTTATATCAAACCAAGTCCAAACTTCATTCCGGGTGCGCTTGATAGTCTCGATGTTGATGTCTTGTTTCTTGGAATTGCAACTATCACAAAACGTGATTCTAATTGGACCGAAGACTTTTATCGCGAAAACGTGACGGCCGTCAATCCGTCCGTGGTGATACCATTGCATTGGGATGATTTCTTTCAGCCGCTGTCCGATCATCTCGAAATGTTGCCGAAGCTTACGGGGAATGTTGAAAAGGACTTCGACTACGTGATCGAAAGAACAAAAGCTGATGGCAGCGAATTCAAAATACTGCAAGGGACCAAAAGCATTATCTTATTTTGATCGACATGAGGTACTGTGCTATCATCGTCATTATTGTTATCGTCATCAACGGGTGTAAAGAAAACAAAGGAACATCCGATGAGCAGGTTCAGCGGGGAGCAAAGATATATTCCGAACAATGCGCTGTGTGCCATGGCAAAGACCTGCGTGGAACTGAAGGGGGCGTGGCGCTTACAGGTGATCGGTTTATGAGTAAGTGGAGAGATCGGGAGACCGACTCGCTCTTTGCATATACAAAGACAACAATGCCGAAGACGAATCCCAACTCGTTAAGTGACAAAGATTGCGAGGCCGTTGTTGCATTCATATTGAAGTTAAATAAATCTGCCTCATCAAGAGTAAGCTTACAATTCAAAGCAGACAAGTATGATTCGCTTCCGCCGACGATCGAAGCTGAGTGGCTTCACCACCGCGGTGATCCTGGCAGCAACAATTATTCGGCGCTCGATCAGATCAACGCGAGCAATGTGAATCAACTTAAAATTGCCTGGCGTTGGAAGACCGACAACTTCGGTCCAACGCCTGAATATTATTTCAAGGCAACACCGATCATGGCGAAAGGTGTTCTTTATACAACGGCAGGTGTAAGCCGCAGTGTTGCAGCTATCGATGCGCAGACCGGCGAAACCCTGTGGACCTATCGCTATGATGAGAAACAACGGAAGCGAAGTGTTCCACGGCAAAACTCCGGACGCGGTGTCGCCTACTGGTCGTCACCCAATCGCGATAAAGATCGGATCGTTTACATCACTCCCGGTTTTCATTTGATCGAGCTCGACGCAAACACAGGTCGGCCTGTCGAGAGCTTTGGTGATAATGGTATTGTGGATCTCAGAAAGAATGTTGAGGGTGCCAACGCCAACACTTCGACGATCGGTTCAACATCGCCGCCGATCATCGTGAATGATGTGATCATTGTCGGGTCCAGCTTTCCCGTTGGACTCGCACCAGTTTCGATGAAGCAAGTGCGCGGTGATGTGATGGGATTCGATGTGAAGACCGGCAAACACCTGTGGACGTTTCATACCATTCCGCAAAAAGGAGAAGAAGGCAATGAAACCTGGGAGAATGAAAGTTGGAAATACACGGGCAATGTCGCAGCGTGGGCACCGTTGTCGGCCGATCCTGAACTCGGTTACGTCTATCTTCCACTAGAAGCACCGACCGGTGATTTCTATGGCGGTCATCGTCCGGGTAACAATTTGTTTTCACAAAGCATTGTTTGTCTCGATGCGAAGACGGGAAAAAAAGTATGGCATTATCAATTGATCCATCACGACATTTGGGATTACGATCTTCCGGCGCCCCCGATCCTGACGAATGTTAACATCGAAGGCAAACCTGTAAAAGCTGTAGTTCAATTAACGAAGCAGGCATTTGCTTTTGTATTTGATCGTCAGACTGGTAAACCCATTTGGCCTATCGAAGAGCGACAAGTTCCGAAAAGCGAAGTGAAAGGAGAATGGACCTCTCCCACTCAGCCATTTCCCACGAAGCCGAAGGCCTTCGATTTACAAGGGTATTCCGAAGACCTATTGGTTGACTTTACACCGGCGATCAAAAGTGAAGCTGCGAAGATTGCGAATGGTTATAAGAAAGGTCCGTTGTTTACACCGATCTCTGTTTATGATTCGATCAACAATCCTGGCACGTTGATGTTACCCGATGCAGTGGGTGGTGCTAATTGGCAAGGTGGTGTGTTCGATCCGGAAACCGGGATGTTGTATGTTTCTTCGAGCACTGTGCTGAGGCCGATGAGTCTCGAACATGCACCGGAAGTTTCGGATATGGACTACGTTGCATACATGGGAAACTCACGCATTGGTCCGTATGGTTTGCCTTTGGTGAAACCACCGTATGGAAGGATCACGGCGATCGATTTGAAAACCGGCGATCATCGATGGATGATCGCTAACGCATCTACACCGCGGTGGCTGAAAGATATCCCCGCACTGAAAGACATCAGCATACCGGAGACAGGCAATGCAGATCGGGTTGGGATGCTGGTGACGAAGACGTTGCTGTTCGCGGGAACGGGCTCCGGTATGTATGCGTCGGATTTTCCGGGCACGAATAAATTCAGGGCATACGATAAAACTACAGGCAAGTTGATTGCGGAACTCGAGCTGCCGGCGAATCAATGTGGAATCCCGATGACCTATTCGGTCAACGGGAAACAATACATTGTGATGTCGGTTGGTGCACCGGGATACCCAGGAGAACTTGTTGCGCTCTCGCTGTAAGATGTTGTTATGGTACTAACCAGGCCTTTCTAGTTGCGAGTTGTTCCGGAGTAGCATTCTCGTTAAAGCTCAGGATGTCTTTCTCCATGTAGTCGATCTTTACGATCGGCGCTTTCAATTCAACAGGTTGATAGGCATCGTTGCTGTCTTTTCTCAAAACGGTATAGCTCAGCTCCTCGCCTTCCTTCATGTTGTCGCGCACTTGTGCTAATAATCCAAAAAGCTCTCCGCCCAGTGGTGGCATGTCTTTACCATTGATCTTAATTAAGACGTCGCCCGTTTGCAGTCCGAGTGATGTTCCTTGCTGAGTGAGGCCAGCTGCATTTGCAATCTTCAATCGCTTTACGCCTTCAACTTCTTCGACGGCAAGGGCTTGTGGGTTGTAACCGGTACTGAAACGTTTGCCTGGTTTTTCGGGCGTGAGGTCCACACCCACATCATTGAACACTTCTTTAAAAGGCAGCGGTTCGGCACCTCCGACATAAGTTTTCAGGAAATTTCCGATCTCAGGATATGTGAGCTTCTCGATCTCGTCGAACAATGTTTCATCGTCGAACGCGCGATCCTTACCGTACTTCTTCGAGAGGTCTGCCATCATATTTTGCACGCCGTACTTTCCGCCTGAAAGTTTTCGCAGCTTAATGTCGAGACACATACCGATGAGTGCACCTTTCTGATACACATTGCCATACTGGTTGCTGTATTTGTCCAATGTAAATTGGCTGAGGTCTGTAAACGAAATGTCCTGGCGGTAATTATTCGTGTTATTCAACATCTTACCACGAATAACGCCAAGGTATTCGTCGGGTGTCATGAGGCCGTACTTCACTTGCACGGTTTGCGCGAAATACTCGGTCATGCCTTCGTACAACCAAAGATGTCGTGACATCTTCGGGTCGTTGAATTCAAACTGGTGTATCTCCTTCGAGTGGATGTTGAGTGGTGTTACGATGTGAAAGAATTCGTGCGCTGCAAAGTCTCTCAGTTGTTGTCTCATCTTATCGACGGTGGTCTCGGGCATGTAGTACAACGAAGAATATGAATGTTCGAGCGCTCCATAAACATTGAGAGGCTGATCCGTGAAATAAAACATGAATGCATATTTTTCGACTGGCAGTTTACCACCAAGGAATTGAGCCTGGGCGTTCAGAACCTGCTTCACTTCTCCCGCAATTTCTTTCGCGGTGATCTTGTGATTGGGTGAATAATTGCCAATTAAAACTTCGGCGTTCGCAACACGAATGATTGCTGTGTCGGGCTCTGCATACAACAACGGTGAGTCGATCAGTCGATCGTAATTATCAACTGAATAACGATCAACGACCTTGTTGTTATCTGCTGGTTCGTTGTCTTTCTTCAATTTGGCAAGAGGAACGCCAATGTCAGTAGCGATCAAACCAGTAGATCCATAAAGTTGCTTTGGCCTGATGACCTCAAATTTGATGGGAACGTTTTTATTGTTTTCGAGATAACCGAAGAAACCACTGGTGTTCACCAGGAAACTTTTTCCCTCGTTGATGTCGGTTGCTGCCATGGGATAGATAGACGGGCCGTCTACTTTGGTATCAACAACATCATCAACCCAGTAAGTGATCTTCGCCAATTTCTTTGCATTCTTGATCGTCCAACCATTCACATCTTTTTTCGACGTTACGAGTTCTTTACCAGATTTATCGAATGCTTTGAAGTCTTGCACGAAGCGACCGTAGTCGGCAATTGCATAGGTTCCTGGAATGATCTTCGGGAGATAGAACGTTATTGAATCTGCCGAGACCTTCGGAGTTGATACTTCAACATACACCCGGTCGTCTACCACGCGTGTGAGATCGAGCTTGAACTGGTAACCTTTGCCCTGGCCCATTGCTGATGCAGTGACCAAAGCGCAAAGACAAATGATAATAGATTTCAAATGATTGATTTTTTGGGAACGGTCAAATATATAATTATCGGCTCAAAAACGTAATCCCCCGTTTCTCCGTATCACACGAGATTGTCTTTCCGGGCCTTGATCACAGCCTCGGATTTGTTGTTTACCTGGAGCTTTTCGTAGATGTGCCGTATGTGAGTTTTTACCGTATCGCGGGTGATAGAAAGAGCGATAGCGATGTAATCGTAACTCTTTCCTTGTGATAGCTGACGAAGGACGTCCGTCTCGCGATCGGTGAGTGGTGTATTTGGATTGGTGTGGAATGAGCTGATGATCATAGAGGCGATCTTGGGAGTCATTGGGGCACCGCCTGCGAATACCTGCTCTACAGCTTTAATGAGATCTTGTGGGTCGGCGTCTTTCGTGAGATAGCCGATGGCGCCGGCAACGAATGAACGGAAGACACTGTCATTGTCGTCGTGAACGGTGACGACCATTACCTTTACCGTCGGCAAGAGTTTCTTGATCTTAGCGATCCCGTCTATCCCTGACATGCCAGGCAAGGTCAGGTCGATGATCACCAGGTCTGGTTTAATCTTGAGCAGTTCTTTCAGTGCCTCATCGCATGCTTCGTAGGTGGCGACGACGTCGTAGCGACCAATGCTTCGGAGTACCAGTGAATATACTTCTCGCAACTCGGCATTGTCTTCAATGATGATGATCCGGTTCAAGAGTGCCGTATCATGGTTGAGTGTCCGATCCATAGTTCTACAGTTTAAATTGTAATGTAATACGAGTGCCTTTAGGTTGTCGCGGTTCGATTGCCAAATGTGCCGATATCTTTGCAGCACGATCGGCCATGCTCTTCAGGCCTTTGCCTTTACCTGATTGCATCCCGATGCCATCGTCTTCCAGTGTCATTCGATAGCCGCCATTCGATGCTGTGGCATCGAAATATACTTTGGTTGCCTTGGCGTGTTTCAACACGTTGGTCATCGCTTCCTTGAACATCAGGATAACCTGGCGATTAAATCCGTCGGGCAAAAGCTTATCGAAATTATCGTTGAGAATGTCGTGTTCCACCAAAAATTCGATACCGTGTTTTTCAAAGAAATTTACTCCGAAATCCCGTAAGTAGGTGATCACTTCCCGGAGATTATTGGAATCGACATCGATCGACCAGATAAAATCTTTAGTGCCGTAATAGATTGCGGCAGCACTCTTTTCGAAGTAATCGAACAGTTCGTGACTCTCCTTGTTGGATGATACCAACTTGAGAGAGCTGGAGTACGCAAGAACGCTCGCGAGCTTGTTGCCCATTTCGTCGTGAAAGTCCATGGCCATTTGTCGCCGAAGCTTGGCGCTTTCGGTGGCTCGGATCTGTTCTTGCAGCTTGAATCGCTGGATCCGGCGATGTGTTGCAATCCTTATAAGAATAAAAAAACATAAGACTGCGACAAGACCAACGATGAAATAGAATGTGTTCGTTTCCCAAAAGGCAGGCATTATCACGAATGGAAACATTGCAATGTTTCCAACATTGAACCCGTCTTTCGATTGAACTTTGAAATTGTATTTCCCGGCAGGCAAAGCAGTATAGGTTATGTTCTCAGCGGTCGAGAATTCAGACCAGCTTGTATCGGAACCTTCCAACCAATAATGAAACTGAAGGTCTTCGTTATCGTGAAAGTCGTTCGCGTAAAACGAGAACGTCAGGTTGTTGTTCTGATGTTTGAGGCTCAGGTTGTTCGGCAGACCGTACATTCCCGATGTGGTATCCGAATATTTTCGCCAGTTGGTTTCCTGGTTGAAGAGACGGACATCATTTATATAGGTGTAGGGAATAACGTTGCTGTTGATGCTGCTGGCGGCAGAATAACTGTAAGCGCCGTCGGAGGTGCCGAACCAGATCTTGTCCTTTACACGGATCATCGAAGCCATGCAGACTTCACCGCCTTTATAGCCATCGGCAAGTCCGAGTCTTCGAATGGCGAAGACTTTATAACCATCGCCGAGAGATACTGTGAATATGCCATCGTTCGACCCAACCAGCAATTGATTCTCGTTGACAAATTCAAACGTGAGCACGTTGGAGCAATATTTACTGAGATCGATCGTAGCGATACGTTTAAGATGTTTGTCGAGGACTAGTATATGAGAAAACTCACCGCCGATCCAGATATGATCTTTACTATCCTCTTTGATTGTATAAATAATAGATTCCGATTCGAAGCCCCCTATCTTTTTCAATTGAGCGCCGGAGGGATTGAACGAAAAGAGTCCTTCTCCCGAAGAACCAAGCAGCATAATGGTATCGAGCGGATATAGTACATTAAATATCGATGACGCTCCGAGTTGCTGGTAACTATGGTTTTCAAGGTTGGTCAGCGAACCCGACAGGCGATGCAATCCGTACGACGATCCAATCCAATAGTCATTCTTAAAATTGACGATTGGCAAAACGAAAGGTGGGTTGGCTTCGCCGAGGTCGAGTCGTTCCAGTTTATTTCCGGGCGACCATGCGAAACCACCATTCTGTTGAGTGCCCAGTAAAACTTTATTCGACGGGCCTGGCACGGCGGTCATCACTATTTTTTCCTGGAGTTGTTTCAGGGCCGGATCATGAACTGTTGTCCCGTCGATCTCAACGAGCCCTTTGCGATATGTACCAGCAAGAACTTTATCGTCACCGATGGGGCAAATTGAAACGACAATATCTTCGCCGGGTATTGGAATGTTGTTGGCTTGCTGTTTGGCTACATGAAAAATCCCCTTCGAATCGGTCGCGACCCACAACGAATTCGATCTGTCTTTGAATATTCTCTGCACGAATTTATTATCGAAGTCGGGACGTGGTTCGATAGGCATGATGCCTTCATCGGTGATCATGCTGATTGAACCGTGGGAAAGCATGATCACGTTATTGTCGTTGTTCAATAACAACTGCTGCATCTTAGGCCGGTCCTTTCCCAGCACGTATACTTTCTTCTTCTCGCTGACATTGTTGTAATGAATAACCTTCTCTCCTGTGAGAACGAGATAATCATTTCCGTCGCCGACGATATATCTCACATCATCGTCTGCGTTCAACCACGACAATTTCACCGGTTGTCGTGAAACGAGTGAGATCAGCTCCGAATGATCGGTAAATACGATTGGATCACCGTCGTACTCTACGGCTCCGACCGGTATGCCTTTCATGTTCTCGATGCCATCGAAAGACACAAGCGTATCATTAACGCAAGAAAATATTTTTCCATCGTCGTCGATGACCCACACCACAGAATGACTATCGATAAGCAGAGATGATCTTCGTGAAGTCTTTAAAGGCTTATCGGAAGAGATGAAATGAAATCGTTGTCCATCGAAACGCGTAAGACCGATGCTCGTGAGCACCCAGATGTTGTGCTTGTTGTCGGCGGAGATATAAAAGAGTCTGAAATCCTGGAACACACCTTCGATCTCAACCGGGACCTTCTTGAAATCGCGGCCATCGAAACGATAGAGCAGCTTGCTGGTGAGAGGCAACACCCAAAGATTTCCATAAGGATCTTGCGCGATGTCGATGATCTGGCTGTGGGAAAGGCCATGACTGAACCCGTAGTTCACAAAGCTGAAATCCTGCGCGCGAAGCGCGGTACTCATGAACAGGCAGCAGATAAAAAGTAAACGATGAGCCATTCCGGGTGCAAACCAAAATCTAATCACAATAAACGTCGTTTGCGAGGAAATAGCCGATGGGGTGGTCAA
>JBBCGZ010000029.1:0-118724 GCA_037200305.1 Bacteroidota bacterium | reverse complement strand
AGCGACGACAAATATAAACGCCGCAGGGTATTTTTTGATTAATTTTAACGCCACTCATCAATAATGAAAAGAGCGCTAATTACAGGTATTACGGGGCAGGATGGAGCCTATCTCGCGGAGTTACTGCTGTCGAAAGGATATGAGGTGCATGGTATAAAGAGACGGACGTCACTCTTTAACACAGACAGGATCGATCATTTATATGAGGATTCTCACGAAGGATCACCCGGCCTCAGGCTGCATTACGGCGACCTGACCGACTCGGCCAACCTGATTGGGCTCGTGCAGAAGATACAGCCAGAAGAGATCTACAACCTCGGGGCGATGTCGCATGTGCGCGTGAGCTTCGACACACCGGAATACACTGCCAATGTCGATGGTCTTGGAACGCTTCGCATACTTGAAGCTGTTCGAATACTCGGCCTGGAGAAGAAGACGAAAGTATACCAGGCTTCCACTTCGGAGCTTTATGGTCTTGTACAGAATCCCGTCCAGAGCGAGAAGACGCCGTTCTATCCGCGATCGCCGTATGGCGTTGCGAAGTTGTATGCTTATTGGATCACAGTAAATTATCGCGAGGCATACAACATGTTTGCGAGCAACGGAATCCTTTTTAATCATGAATCTCCATTGCGTGGCGAGACATTCGTAACACGAAAGATCACGCGCGCAGCATGCAAGATCGCACTCGGCATGCAATCAACATTATTCATGGGCAACCTCGACGCAAAACGCGATTGGGGTCACGCGAAAGATTACGTTCGCGCAATGTGGTTGATCCTTCAGCATTCAGTTGCCGACGACTTCGTTGTTGCGACCGGCACTACAACTTCTGTTCGGGATTTTCTTTTGAAATCATTTGTACGACTCGGTATCGTGATTGCTTTCAGAGGCCAGGGTGTAGATGAAGTTGGCTATGTGAAGTCGGTTGAAAAAGAAGGAATGAAAGTTAAAGCCGGTGATGTGGTCGTGAAGATCGATCCCGTGTACTTCAGGCCTACGGAAGTAGACTTGCTTGTTGGCGATCCCTCAAAGATCAACAAAGCCACAGGCTGGAAACCGGAGTATGATCTCGATGGATTGGTTGCAGACATGGTCGACAGTGATTATGAATTGTTCCGTCGCGAAGCATATTTGTTGGAGGGTGGACATAAGATCCTTAAAAGATCGGAGTGATGGAGAAAAGTGACAAGATATTCGTAGCCGGTCATCGTGGCCTGGTTGGATCGGCGATCGTCCGAAAGCTGCAAGCTGAAGGATATGACAATCTCGTGCTTCGTACATCGAAGGAACTCGACTTGCGTGTGCAGGCCGATGTAGAAAAGTTTTTCAAAACTGAGCGTCCCGATTATGTGGTGCTCGCCGCTGCGAAGGTGGGTGGTATCATAGCCAACAATACTTATCGTGCCGACTTTATTTATGAGAACCTCATGATAGAGTCGAACGTGATACATCAAAGTTACAAGTCGGAGGTAAAGAAACTGTTGTTTCTCGGGTCGTCGTGTATTTATCCGAAGCTTGCTCCGCAACCATTGAAGGAAGAGACTCTCTTGTCGGGATTCCTGGAAGAGACCAACGAACCGTATGCTATTGCGAAGATTGCAGGCATCAAGCTTTGCGAAAGCTACAGGCTGCAGTATGGCTGTGACTTTATCAGCGCGATGCCTACCAATCTTTATGGTGCTAATGATAATTACGATCTCCGGAACTCACACGTTATTCCTGCTTTGATCAGGAAGATGCATGAAGCAAAGGTTTCGGAAAGCAAGACCGTTGAAGTTTGGGGAACGGGAACACCATTGCGCGAATTTCTCCATGTTGATGATCTTGCAGATGCTTCTTTGTTCCTGTTGAACAACTACTCGGGCTTGCAGTTCGTGAACGTCGGCATTGGCGAAGACATGTCGATAAAAGATCTTGCGTTGTTGATCAAAGACATCGTTGGATTTAAAGGCGACATTGCGTTCGACACCACGAAGCCTGATGGTACCCCGCGCAAGCTGATGGATAATTCGAAGATCAACGCCATGGGCTGGAAACCGATGATCGATCTGAGAACCGGGTTAAAGAAAGTTTACGAGACTGAGTTTCTTCAGCTTCTCCAGACAAACGGAAATAGAATGTAAGACATTGCAATGAGCAATGCATCTATCGCTGCAAGCGACAGCAGGTCGTTGTTGCTTATAGAAGGATCGAGACCATCGATACAGTTCTTCGTGATCTTTACCACCAACAACAGCGTGGAGATGATCACGGGGAAACTAAGAACAGCCATCACAACATTACTATTACCCGACCGCGAAGCAATTCCCGACAGCATCGTGAATGCTCCCGAAAAGGCAATTGGCGCAAGCAACAACACCAAAGAGAAGGTCGTCATGTCGATTACCGGGTTCCCAAAGAAAAGAGCGAAGAGTCCAAAGCAAACGAGCGACATTACTCCGCAGAGCAAAGCATTGTAGATGATCTTCGACAGGATAATGTCGTGAGGATCGGCAACGGAATAAAGGTAGATGTCGACACCTTTCTTTTCGCCGATAAAACTTTTCGCAACTGAGTTCACTCCACTGAACATCACGATGATCCAGTACAAGGCGCTCCAGGCAAGCGGACTCATTGAATTACCTCTCAATGAAAATGTGAGATAACAAATGAATGTAGTGCTCAGCAAATACAGCGCAATGCCGAGAACGATAGACTTACGACGAAGGTCGAGTGTAAATTCTTTTTGTAGCAGCGTGAGCACTGCTTATTTAAGATTAGCGAGATATGTGTTGAAGTTTCGCAGCGCCACATCGAAGTATGCTACGAGAATGCCGATCAAAATAGAATAGGCCAGCATAACAGCGAGGCTTGGGCTCGCTGGTTCGCTGAACTCAGTAAAGCCATCAACAATTTCGAAGTCTTTCTGAAGATAGAGGTCGCGCGTTACATCCTGGTACTCGGAATAAATGCTAAGATCTTTATTGTAGACATCCACTGTGTTGGTTCCGGGTTTGTCAGTTACGAACACAGTATTCAATCCGCGGGAATCGCCAGTTTGCCGGTAGCTTTCATAGATCGCAGATTTGAGGCTATCCAATTTGGCAATGTCGGTCGCCAGCTTTTTCTTTTTAAGAACAAGATTTTCTTTATTGATGTCGATCCTTTTGGCGATGTACGGATTGCGTTTAAAGTACCCGACAATGGCCTCCTGGAGATTAGGGATCACACTGGGAGTGAGTGTTCGAACGGTGATCTCGAATGCATGACGGTTTTCTATCTCGATTCTTTCCAGTATTTGTGCAATCACCGCCGGGTTGTCGGTCTTAGCCGCACGGAGTTGCTCTTTTAAAACTTCGGTATCGATAACGTCTTTCTCATCAACGAAAGGTCTTACGTCAAAGCTGATGATGTTCCTTGCGAGTGAATCGGCGAGTCCAAGAGTTTTGGAGAGGCCCCGTTTGTCTTCCTCCCTTGACAGAGCGTCAAGCTTATCGATGGTGCTTTCTGCGAGTCGTTTGTTGAGATAGTCGGAGCTGAGGATCATCTTCGACTCGTAATAGTTCTTCCTGATAAAGAAAGTGAATGTTACTCCAAGCAGAATGCTTCCGAGAATGATTAAGGTAAACGACGTTTTATTCTCAAAAGGAACCCTGCGCAGTGTTGCGAGAAAGCGTATGAAACCCGTGCCCATCCGACCGAAGGCATCGCCGATCCTCGCGAATAGCTGGCCCAGGTCGATCTCGTCGTTTTTCGTTTCAGGCTTCTGGCTGTCCATAGGGGTTTATTGACTTTCTTACTTAGTTTTGAGGTGCGAAATTAGGAATAACTTTTCAGTGACCAAAGACGTCAAAGTTTTAATTACCGGTGCTGCGGGCTTCATTGGCTTCCACTTGTGCGACCTGCTTTCGCGTAAAGGATACAGCGTAACGGGTGTCGACAGCGTGAACGACTACTACGATGTAAAGTTGAAAGAAGATCGCATCAAAGTTCTTTTAAAACATCCGTCGTTTTCATTCGAACGTATCGATATCTCGAACAACGAACGGATGCAGAAGTTATTTGCCGGGAATGCATTTACATACGTTGTCAATCTCGCTGCACAGGCCGGCGTACGTTATTCAATCGATCATCCACACACATATATAGAGAGCAACGTTACGGGCTTTCTGAATGTGCTCGAAGGATGCCGGCACCATCAAGTAAAGCATCTTGTTTATGCGTCGTCGAGCTCTGTGTATGGTGCCAACAAAAAGATGCCGTTCTCTATTCACGACAACGTAGATCATCCGTTGTCATTATATGCGGCTACTAAGAAGGCGAATGAACTGATGGCACATTCCTATTCATCGCTCTACGGATTGCCGACAACTGGTCTTCGTTTCTTCTCCGCGTATGGTCCTTACGGAAGGCCCGACATGGCCCTGTTTGTTTTTACGAAGGCGATACTCGCCGGCGAGAAGATTGACGTGTACAACAATGGTAACATGAAGCGCGACTTTACTTACGTTGATGACATCACGGAAAGTATTGAACGACTTCTTTCAAACATTCCTCAGCCAGATCCTTCATGGGATTATCAGCACCCGGATCCGTCTACCAGTTATGCGCCGTATAGAGTGTTTAATATTGGTAACAACGATCCCGTTGAGCTTTCGCATTTTATCGATCACCTCGAGAAGAAGCTTGGCCGCAAAGCCATACGCGTGAATAAGCCAATGCAGGATGGCGATGTGCCTCAATCGTATGCCGACGTACAAGAGCTATACGATGAAATAGATTTTAAGCCTGCCACTCCTATTGAAGAAGGAGTCAGTAAATTTGTCGATTGGTATCTCGAGTACTACCAGGTTAAGCAATGACTAAAAAGAAAATACTTGTTACGGGTGGAGCCGGATATATTGGCGCACATACTGTTGTAGAGCTCGCGCAGGCCGGGTATCAACCCGTGATTGTCGACAACCTTTCACGAAGCGACAGAACGTTGCTCAATGGGATCGAGAAGATATTGGGTGCGAAGCCATCTTTTTATGAAGGCGATTGTACCGACGAAGATTTTTTGAAGAAAGTTTTCTCAGCCGAGAAGGACATCAGTTGTGTAATGCACTTCGCTGCTTATAAATCTGTCGGTGAGTCGGTGCAGTTTCCCACCATGTATTATTCGAATAATCTCAATTCGTTGATCGCATTGTTGAATGTGATGAGATCATTCAATGTGCAAGACATCATCTTCTCTTCGTCGTGTACTGTGTATGGACAGCCCGATCATATACCCGTTGGTGAAGATGCGCCGATGAAGCACGCCGAATCGCCATACGGTGCTACCAAGCAGATGTGTGAAAGAATTTTGGAAGACGTTTACCCATCGGGCATGCGCGTAGTATCACTTCGTTACTTTAATCCCATTGGCGCGCATCCAACCGCGTTGCTTGGTGAACTGCCAATTGGTGTTCCAAACAACCTCGTTCCTTACATTACTCAGACTGCTATTGGGAAGAGACCAAAGCTTACCGTTTTTGGTGACGATTATAATACACCCGATGGATCTTGCGTGCGCGACTTTATTCACGTGGTGGATCTCGCCCAGGCTCACATTAAAGCCATGGAGTTTCTTGCGAAGAAAGAGAAAGGCCCTACAAACAATGTGTTCAACCTGGGTACCGGTGTTGGCGCTTCGGTGCTGGAGCTAGTCAACAAGTTTCAAAAAGTTACCGGCGTGAAATTGAATTACTCGATTGGTCCGCGCCGGCCGGGTGATGTTGAAAAAACATACGCCGATCCAACAAAGGCATTCGAAGCACTTCAATGGAAGCCGAAGTTTTCTATCGAAGACGGGTTGCTTCATTCGTGGCAGTGGGAGGAAAAGCTCGCCAAAAAATGAACATCAAAATGGTTGATCTGAATGGACAATATCTTCGGATAAAAACCGAGATAGATGATGCTATTCAGTCCGTTATTGATTCCACTGCATTTATTCAAGGAAAGGAAGTGCAGGAGTTTGCTTCCGCGCTATCGAAATATCTCGACGGTGTACACGTGATTACCTGCGGCAACGGAACCGACGCGCTGCAGATCGCAATGATGGCTCTCGATTTGAAACCGGGTGACGAAGTGATCCTTCCTGTACATAGTTATGCGGCCACCGTGGAAGTGACTGCATTGCTGGGATTGATACCGGTATTTGTTGATGTCGATCCGGACACGTTCAACATCGATGTGAATCAAGTCGAAAAGCTCATCAATAAAAAGACAAAAGCCATCGTTCCTGTTCATTTGTATGGACAGTGTGCCGACATGGATGCGCTGATGGCAATGGCTTCGAAGCATAACATCAAGGTGATTGAAGACGCCGCTCAATCGATCGGTGGTAAGTACAAGAATACTTTCAGTGGCACGATTGGCGACGTTGGTACGACGTCATTCTTTCCGTCGAAGAATCTCGGTTGCTTTGGCGACGGCGGTGCTATCATGACACGCTCTGCCGTGCTTGCGGAAGAGATCAGGATGATTGCCAACCACGGCCAAAAGAAAAAGTATCATCACGAAAGAATTGGTGTGAATAGTCGTCTCGATACAATACAGGCAGCCCTTCTTAAAGTGAAGTTGAAATACCTGGAGGAGTACGAGAAGAAGAGAAATGCTGTAGCAGATTTTTATGATAGCCGACTAGAAAATGTAACGATACCGATCAGGTCAAAAAACTCCACACACGTCTTTCATCAGTATACAATAAAGACAAAGCGTCGCGACGAACTGAAACTCTTCTTACAAGGCAAGAGTATTCCCACGATGATCTATTACCCCGTTCCTCTTCATCATCAGAATGCATACAGGCAAGAGAAATCTTTCCCGGTAGCAGAGCAGCTTTCGAAGGAAGTATTGTCTTTACCAATTCACACCGAGATGACTGCGGAACAGTTGGACTATATTTGCAAGTCAATAAATGAATTCCGATAAATACTTTGCACATCCCACGGCAGTGATCGACGAAGGGTCGAAGATCGGTGAGGGCACAAAGATCTGGCACTTCAGCCACATCATGCCCGACTGTGTGATTGGCGAGGATTGCAATATCGGGCAGAATGTTGTGATATCACCGGGTGTTGTTCTTGGACGGAATGTTAAAGTGCAGAACAACGTTTCTATTTACACCGGGGTTGTTTGTGAAGACGATGTTTTTCTTGGACCGTCGATGGTGTTCACCAACGTGATCAATCCGCGGAGCGCCGTGAACCGAAAGAACCAGTACGTGAAAACACTGGTGAAGCGCGGGGCAAGCATCGGTGCAAACGCAACAATCGTCTGTGGCAACGACATCGGTGAGTTTGCATTTATTGGCGCCGGCGCCGTCGTTACCAAAGAAGTTCCGCCCTATGCTCTCGTTATCGGAAACCCTGCGCGACAAAAAGGATGGATCAGTGAGTACGGACATCCGCTGAACTTCGACAAGGATGGATTTGCTGTTTGTGAAGAGAGTCGCGAAAAATATTCGTTGAACAACGGTAAAGTAAAAAAGGTAAGTTGAATACGCTGAAGAAATTTGCAATCATAGGAGTAGCAGGTTACATCGCTCCGCGACACCTGCAAGCGATACGCGACACCGGCAACACAGTTGTCGCCGCGCTCGATAGATCCGACACAGTCGGCATTATGGACTCTTATTTTCCGCAAGCACAATTCTTTACAGAGTTCGAAAGATTCGATCGTCACCTCGACAAGATGAAGCGCCAGGGTAGTGGCGTCGATTACGTGAGCATCTGTTCTCCTAATTACCTTCACGATTCACACATTCGTTTTGCGTTGCGCCAGGGCGCGAATGCCATCTGCGAAAAGCCGTTGGTGTTAAGTCCATGGAATGTGGAGGCACTTTCACAAATGGAAAATGAAACGGGAAAGAAGGTGAATACCATTCTTCAACTTCGTCTTCATCCGAACATCATCGCCCTTCGCGAGAAAGTTTTGAATGGACCGAAAGACAAAGTTTACGATGTAGATCTCACCTACATGACATCCCGCGGGCAATGGTATCATATCAGTTGGAAAGGAGATGTGTCGAAGTCGGGTGGTATCGCGACAAACATTGGCATCCACTTCTTCGATATGTTACTGTGGATTTTCGGTAGTGTTAAGAAAATCGAAATGAAGAGTATGAGTGCCGAGAACGCCGTTGGCTATCTCGAGCTCGAACGTGCTCGTGTAAACTGGCACCTGAGCATCGACTATAATCAAATTCCCGAGGCGGTTCGTGCAGCCGGGAAGAGAACATACCGGTCGCTGAAAATGGAGGGAGAAGAGATCGAATTCAGCGATGGTTTTACGGAGCTTCACACACGCAGCTATTCGAATATCCTTTCCGGGAACGGCTTTGGTTTGGCCGATGCAAAGCCTTCTATTGACCTGGTTTATCAAATAAGAAATTCCGGATAAATTCTAGGTATTCCTCTTATTTTTGCCACCAGTATGAAAGGCATTATCCTAGCCGGCGGTTCCGGAACCCGACTTTACCCCCTCACCAAGGCAATTTCCAAGCAGATACTGCCCATTTACGACAAGCCGATGATCTATTATCCGCTGTCGGTTCTCCTGCTTGCCAATATCCGTGAAGTGCTTATTATATCCACCCCAACCGATATTGGCCTCTTCGAAAACCTGCTCGGCGATGGCAAACACCTGGGCATCTCTATCACATACAAGATCCAACCTTCACCCGACGGACTCGCACAGGCATTTTTGCTTGGAGAAGAGTTTATCGACAGCGATACCTGCTGCCTGGTGTTGGGCGATAATATTTTCTACGGTTATAATTTTTCGAAGCTGTTGGTTGAAGCCAGCCAGATCAAGAAAGGCGCAACTGTTTTTGGTTACTATGTCAACGACCCAGAGCGATATGGTGTGGCGGAGTTCGATGACGCCGGAAATGTGTTGTCGATCGAAGAGAAGCCGAAAGAGCCGAAGTCGAATTACGCAGTTACCGGTCTTTATTTTTACGACAATTCTGTTGTTGCGAAAGCAAAGACAATAAAACCTTCGAAGCGCGGTGAGCTCGAGATCACCGATCTCAATAAAATTTATCTCGAGGAAAAAACTTTGAACGTGAAGTTGCTCGGCCGCGGTATGGCGTGGCTCGATACGGGAACACATCAGTCGATGTTGCAGGCTTCCAACTTCGTCGAGTCGATCGAAGAACGCCAGGGCTTGAAGGTTGCTTGTCTCGAAGAGATTGCATTTCGGAAAGGATACATCTCCAAAGAACAACTGGTTGAGCTGGCAAAGCCGTTGCTGAAAAATCAATATGGCCAGTACCTGATGAAGATAATGAACGAGAAGTTCATTCGTTGACCCGGCCTATGAACGTTGTTGCAACCAGGTTTAAAGATCTCTTCATTCTCGAGCCAAAAGTATTCGGCGATTCACGTGGATATTTCGTGGAGTCGTACAATAAGGAAACACTGCTGAAGAAAGGAATAGACATCACATTCGTGCAAGACAACCAGTCGAGCTCGGCGAAAGGTGTTTTGCGTGGACTGCATTTTCAGCGAGCTCCGCACGCACAAACAAAACTGGTGCGAGTACTTTCAGGGGTTTGTACTCGACGTTGTCGTGGATCTAAGGAAAAACGAACCGACGTATGGACAGCATTTTTCGGTTGAGCTAACGGCAGAAAACAAAAAGCAATTACTTGTTCCGAAAGGTTTCGCGCACGGTTTTATGGTGCTGAGTGAAACGGCGGAAGTTTTTTATAAGTGCGACGAATTTATCATCCTGATTCCGATGGCGGTATTCACTACACATCTATCGACTTGAACTGGGGAGCTGATCTTGTTCTATCAGAAAAGGATAAAAAGTTGCCACACATACGCGAAGCTAAATTTGACTTTTGAAAAGAATACTGGTCACAGGCGCCAACGGACAACTGGGTAGTGAGCTTAGAGCGCTTTCTAAAGAGTATCCTTTTGAATTTGTTTTTGTTGATGTAGCAGAGTTGGACCTCATTGGTGATGTAAAGCCTTTCTTTGATAAGAATATTTTTAGTTTCATCATCAATTGCGCTGCATATACAGCGGTCGATAAAGCTGAAGAAGATAAGGATCTTTGCATGAAAGTGAATGCCGATGCTGTTGGGCGTTCTCGCTTCGATAGCAAAATCACAAAATGCTCGTTTAATCCACATCTCTACTGATTACGTTTTCGATGGTGAGTTCAACCAGCCTATCGATGAATCGGCGGGTGCCCAAACCATTGTCGGTCTACGGCGTTACGAAGCTCGAAGGAGAAAAACGTGTAACACAGACCCTCGACAACGCGTACATCATTCGCACTGCCTGGGTGTATTCTACCTTCGGTAAGAACTTTGTGAAGACTATCGCCAACCTTGCGAAACAACGACCGGAGCTTACTGTTGTCGCAGACCAGGTTTGGATCACCCACGTATGCGAGGGATCTTGCGGTAGCGATAATGACCATCGTTACGTCGAATGTTGATGCTCCTGGTATTTATCATTATTCGAATGAAGGCGCCATCACCTGGTACGACTTCGCCATGTTCATTAAAGATCATTACGGTTACAACTGTAAGATCAGACCAATAAAAACATCCGAGTACAAGACTGCAGCCGTGCGTCCCGAAGTTCAGTGTGCTCGACAAAACGAAATTCAAAAAAACATTTGGTGTGGACGTTCCTCACTGGTCACACAGTCTGAAAGAATGTCTTAATAAACTAGAGTTATGAAAAAGAATATACTGGTTACCGGTGGAGCGGGGTTTATAGGATCGAACTTTGTGCCCTACTACCTGGCGACACATCCGGATGATGTTATCATTAATCTGGACCTGCTTACATACGCCGGCAACCTGGATAATCTTGCAGAGGTTCAATCGAACCCGAACTATGTTTTTGTAAAGGAGATATCTGCGATCGTGCTTTCGTCGAGTCATTGTTTGCAAAGTATTCGTTCAATGGTGTCGTTCACTTTGCTGCCGAATCGCATGTCGACAATTCCATATCGGGTCCGGAGGCTTTCATCAAGACCAACATCAACGGAACATTTACGTTGCTCGATGTTGCGAGAAAGAGTTGGATGAATGCGCCCTTCGAAGCAAAGCCCGGCATGGAAAACAATCGCTTCCTCCACGTATCTACCGACGAAGTATATGGGACTTTGGGGGAAACCGGTCTGTTCGAAGAAACAACACCGTACGCGCCTAACAGTCCTTACTCGGCTTCGAAGGCAAGCAGCGACATGTTGGTGCGCAGTTATCACCACACTTACGGACTCAACACAGTTACTACCAACTGCAGCAACAACTATGGTCCGAAGCAGCATAAGGAAAAACTGATCCCGACGATCATCAGGAAAGCATTGTCGGAACAATCGATACCGATCTACGGCGACGGCAAGAATATTCGCGATTGGTTGTATGTACTGGATCACGCAAAGGGTATCGATCTCGCGTTTCAGAAGGGACGTAGCGGGGAAACCTACAACATTGGTGGGCGCAACGAGAGGACCAACAATGTTATTGCCGATGCGATCTGCGCCATTCTCGATAAGAAAAAACCACGCGCTTCGGGAAAGTCATACAAAGAACTTCTCACGTTCGTTAAGGACCGCGCTGGTCACGACAGGCGCTATGCTATCGATGCAACGAAGATAGAAAGCGAATTGAATTGGAAAGCTGAGGAAACATTCGATACCGGGATTCAAAAAACTATCGACTGGTACTTGTGAAAGATAAGATCATTTTAGGAACCGTTCAACTCGGTCTCGATTATGGGATCAACAATGCCAAAGGCAAGCCTTCGCAAGAAGAGGCGTTCGCGATTTTAGACTACGCCTTCGAAAACGATATTCATATACTGGATTCTGCGGATGTTTATGGCAATGCACTAGAAGTGATTGGAGATCACAAGAGAAAATCTGGCAAAGAGTTCAGTGTAATCAACAAGTTTAAAGTCGATGGTATTCCATTGGCGACCAAGCTTCGCAAGAATTTAGATGAATTGAATTGCGAGTCGCTCTCATGTTACATGTTCCACGCCTACGCCGACTACGAAGGCGGCACGGTTGCAAAGGAGTTGAATGAATTGAAGTCAAAAGGGCTGATCGAAAGGACGGGTGTTTCAATTTACACGGTCGACCAACTTCGTGTAGTTGCAACTGACGATGCGATTGATGTGATACAGTTGCCCGCAAACATCTTCGATTTTTCGAGTGAAAAACAAGAGCTGCTTGAGAGGGCAAGAAATTCGGAAAAAGAGATTCATGTGCGATCAGTTTTTCTGCAAGGAATTTTCATGAAAGATCCTTCGAAGCTTACGGGCAACCTTTTACCTCTTGCACCCTACCTGGAACGCCTTGGGAAGATTTGCGATATCTCATCGGTGGAAATGAAAGATGCTGCTCTCAACTTCATCATCCATAATAAAAACGTTGACTACGTCGTGCTAGGCATCGAGCACGTTGCTCAACTCAAAGAAAACCTTGCACTTGTGCACGATAATTTCGATGCAGCTCCGTTCAATAATTTCGAAATAGGTAAGGAAGACCAATTCTTGTTAAATCCTGCGAACTGGAAGCCATGATCACAGCTATCGTACAGGCCCGCATGGGTTCTACCAGGTTGCCCGGTAAAATCCTTACAGAATTCTCCGGCGATACTCTTCTCGGACATATTATCAATCGTGTATCGAAGGCAAAGCTTGTCTCGAAAGTTGTAGTTGCCACTAGCACCAACCCTTCTAACGACCAGCTGATTACGTGGCTCGACAGGCGTGGCATTCAATCGTTCCGCGGAAGCGAGAACGATGTACTCAACCGTTATTACGGAGCGGCGAAGGCTTCCGGTGCAGCGCACATTGCACGCATTACCGCCGACGATCCATTTAAAGACCCGGAGATAATCGACGCTGTTGGTGAAATGTATCTCAACGGGAAGTTCGACTTCGCATACAACAATAAACCTCCGTCATTCGCGGAAGGTCTCGATACGGAGATATTTTCCTTTGCGGCACTGGAGAAAGCAAACGCAAATGCTGTCGACCCATTCGAGCGTGAACACGTGACGCAGCATTTTTATCGCAATCCCCGGCTGTTCAAACAGAAAAATTATTCGAGTCCTTTAGATTATTCCCATCTTCGCTGGACCATCGATACCCCGGAAGATCTCGTCATGGCGAAAGTTGTTTACGAAAATCTTTATACACGGGGAAAAGTATTCGTGGCAAAAGACATTCTTGAACTGATCGAACGGAAACCAGAGATTCCGCAGATCAATCAAGATGTGAAAAGAAGTGACATGTATAAAAAACAGAAATAACAATATGAAAAGGATTGGTGACCTTGAAAGAAAATACGTTCTCGAAGTCCTGGACAACGAGTTCGCAACATCTCTCAACAGCGTTTTCGGCAACAGGATGGAAAAAGCCTTCGCCGAAAAATTCAATGCCAAGTTTGCCATCGGCTTTGCCAACGGAACAGCTACCATGCACGCAGCGTTGGTTGCCCTTGGTGTAAAGCCCGGCGACGAAGTTATTGTTCCGCCGCTGACCATGTCGAGCACGTCGCTCGCTGTGCTTCACAATGGAAGCATTCCCGTGTTTGCAGACGTTGATCGCAATACATTCAACATCGACCCGGCTTCGATCGAAGAAAAGGTTACAAGTAAAACCAAAGCGATCATTACCGTCTCTCTTTACGGACTCTCGCCCGATTACGACAAGATCCTCGATATCTGTAAACGAAAGAATATCTTCCTGATCGAAGACAATGCAGAGTGTTTCCTCGGCGAATACAAAGGAAAGCTCGTTGGCGAGTTTGGGCATTTCTCCAGCTACAGTTTTCAGGCTAGCAAGCACATGACTTGTGGCGAAGGGGGTATGCTTATTACAAGCGACGACAACCTGGCCGACCTTGCACGCCGTTTTTCATCACTTGGCTACGCAGGCGTTAGCGGCAAGCAGGGCAAGATCACTCGCAGCGATATCCAGGATCCTAACTACAGCCGTCACGTAATGCTCGGTTTCAACTATCGCATGTCGGAGTTACAGGCTGCCGTTACACTCGGACAGCTCGAGCGTCTCGATGAGTTGGTTACCCAAAGATTGAAAGTCGCTGCTTTGTTTAAGGAAGCCATCAAAGGAAGCGACCTCGTAACGCTGCAGGCAGAACCGGAAGGTTATAAGAATTCATACTGGGCGTTTAGCGTGGTGCTCAACACCAAAGATCCATCTAAGGAGTGGTATCGCTTCAAAGAGGAATGGCTGAAAAATGGTGGCGATGGTTACTACGCGGCATGGAAGCTCACATACCAGGAGCCTTTGTTCCAAAAAGAAATTCAGAGTATGCCAGGCATCTGGCAAAAGTATACGCCAGGACTTTGCCCCACAGCAGAATTCCTGCAGCTTCGAATGATCCAATTGAAGACCAACTATTGGGAGATCAAAGACGCAGAGAAGCAGGCAGAGATTCTTCGCAAGACCATTAAGGAGTTTTAATAGTTGCCGACGAAATCAGCCATTTATGCAGCGGACAGACGAATGGATCAAGAACTTCAACGAAGACTACTTCAACAGGCAGTTTCAAGAGCCGTATAGAAGCACCGTTGCATTTTGCGACTGGCTGGATAAGATCGGTGTGTTGAGACCCGATTCGCCGGCGAACATACTGGACATCGCTACAGGTAAGGGAGCGAACATCTACTACATGTCGCAACGATACAAGAACATGAAGTTCATGGGCGTGGACATCAACGAGTCGTTCGTGGACGAAGGCAACGCCATAATGAAAGCAAAGAACGTAGCCGATCGTTGTGTGCTTGAAACGGGCGACATCTACAATTTCGATAAGAAGCATTACAATGCTTACGACGGCATCGTGTGTTATCAAACACTGTCCTGGTTGCCCGACTACAAAGAACCTTTGAAGGCAATGTCGGCATTGGGTGCCGGTTGGATTGCGCTTACCTCATTGTTCTTCGACGGCGATGTGAATTGCAGGATCGAGCTCGATGAATACAACAAGGGAATCGACAACGCTCCGAAGAACACTTTCTATAATGTGTATTCCTTGCCGTTGATACAAAAATTCTTTACAGCGAATGGTTATTCGGAGTTCATGTATATGCCTTTCGAGATAGATATCGACATACCGAAGCCCGACCATAAGATTATGGGCACATATACCGAAAAGCTTCAGAATGGTCATCGCATACAAGTGTCGGGACCGCTACTTATGAACTGGTACTTCGTTATTGCACTTCGTTGATGAAGAAGATCCTTATAACGGGAACTACGGGCATGCTCGGCGCAGAGGTAGTGCATGCGTTGATCCGCCATCCCGACCTCGAAGTTTATGGCATTGGCCGACGGAGATCTTCGTTGCTCCCGGACGCAAGACAGTTTATTGCCGACCTCGCCAATCCACAATCAATACAACTTCCTGATCTTGCTCCCGACTTTATTGTCCACACCGCTGCACTTACAGATCTCGGTTTATGTGAGAGAGATCCCAATCTTGCGGAGCGTGTACATGTAGAATCGTCGAAACTGCTAGCGGGAATGGTAGAGAACGATGGTTGCTTTATTTACGTTTCTACCGATTCTATTTTCGAGGGCGACAATGGTAATTATACCGAGCAATCAGCGCCTAATCCATTGAACGTTTATGCAGCAACGAAACTTCGTGGTGAACGTGCCGTACAGGAGGTCGCTCACAAGAGTATCGTTGTTCGGACCAACATCTATGGTATACATCATCCCTTCAGCAAGTCGCTTGCGGAATGGGCATACACCGAGTGGATCGCCGGAAGGAAGATCAATGGATTCACCGATGTCTTTTTCAATCCCGTATTTACCGGCCAGCTGGCAGAGATCATTCGTTGGTTGATCGATGAAAATATCCCGGTACCTGTTCTCAACGTCGGCAGCAACGAATGCATCAGCAAGTACGAATTTCTTCGATTGCTTGCCGAAGAAATCGGGGTAGATCCCGCGTTGCTGGAACCGCGCCTTAGCTCTGATTTTCCTTCGGCCTTAAAAAGGCCTAATAATACGTGCCTCGATATCAAATTGTTTTCGAAACTAAGAGAGGCTCCTCGTTTTAGGGATGGCATTCGGGACTGGCGTTCACGGTTATAGCAGTTAAACAGTCGGGGGTTTATGGTGCAATTTTCTATCTTTGCACCCCGTAAAATTCAAGCAACCTCAAAAGCGCTATGGAACGAATAGGAGTAATTGGCCTCGGTTATGTCGGTCTTCCGCTAGCAGTAGAATTCGGAAAGAAATTCGACGTTGTCGGGTTTGACATTAGCCAGGACCGGATCGCCGAACTTGCCAGGGGATTTGACAGAACGCGAGAGGTAAATCAGGATGAACTTAAAAGCGCTATTGGACTCACATACTCTTCAAACATCGATGCGCTTAAAACGGTAACAATCTTTATAGTTACTGTTCCAACGCCAGTTGATGAATATAATACACCGGATCTTACACCATTGGTGAAAGCCAGCGAAACCGTTGGTAAGGTTTTGAAGAAAAACGACCTCGTGATTTACGAGTCGACAGTTTATCCGGGATGCACAGAAGAAGTGTGTGTGCCGGTACTCGAAAAGGTGAGTGGTTTACGTTTCAATACAGACTTTTATTGCGGGTATTCGCCTGAACGAATCAATCCAGGCGACCATGTGCGCAGGGTAACAAACATTAAGAAAGTAACGAGTGGCAGCACACCCGAAATAGCGGATAAAGTTGACGCACTATACAGAAGCATTGTCACGGTCGGAACTCACAAGGCCTCGTCGCTTCGTGTAGCTGAGGCAGCAAAGGTGATCGAGAACTCTCAACGGATATCAACATCGCTTTTGTCAATGAGCTTGCGTTGATCTTCGAACGGATGGGAATTGATACGCATGAAGTCCTCGAGGCAGCGGGAACAAAATGGAATTTTCTACCCTTCAAACCGGGGGTTGGTAGGAGGTCATTGCATAGGAGTTGATCCATACTACCTTACCCACAAAGCTGAAGCATACGGATATCGTCCGGAGGTAATCCTTTCAGGACGCAGGATCAATGACAATATGGGAGTACACATCGCCAACAGAGTTATCAAGCTGATGTCTGTACGGGGATTGCCAATCAATTAAAGCGGACATACTTGTGTTGGGCATCACCTTAAAGAAGATTGCCCTGACATCAGGAATAGTAAAGTAATTGATGTTGTACGTGAGCTGAAAAGTTTTGGATCGAACGTAGATGTGTATGATCCCAATGCTGATGCAGCTGAGGTTAAGCATGAGTATGGATTCGAACTCTGTAAGTTGCAGAATAAAAAATACCACGCCGTAATTCTTGCGGTCAGTCATGCAGAATTTAAGCAGCTGGACTGGTCTTCCATCACTTCATCGGAAACGGTTGTTTTATGATGTTAAGGGTTTCCTGGACAAGTCCCGGGTGACAGCCCGATTGTAACTGACGGGCTCGGATTATAGACTTTTAACTAAATTTGCGCCCACAAAAAATAGCTATCTGATGTTAAATGGAAAGAGTATTCTGGTTACAGGCGGCACGGGTTCGTTCGGTAAGCAATTCGTTGAGACCGTACTGACAAAATATCCCGGCGTAAAAAAAATAATCGTCTACTCCCGTGACGAGCTCAAGCAATTCGAGATGAGTCAGCGCTTTTCGATGTCGGAGTATCCAGTAATGCGTTATTTCATCGGTGATGTACGCGATGGCGACCGTCTGCGACGTGCGTGTGAAGGTGTGGACATTATTATTCATGCTGCTGCGTTAAAGCAAGTGCCTGCTGCGGAATACAATCCAATGGAATGTATTAAGACCAACATCCATGGTGCCGAAAATGTGATCAACGCTGCGATGGATTGCGGAGTAAGCGATGTGGTTGCTCTTTCTACCGATAAGGCCGCTGCACCCATTAACCTTTATGGCGCAACCAAACTTTGCTCAGACAAACTTTTCGTAGCAGCAAATAATTTCAAAGGCGCGAGGAAATTGAAATTCTCCGTCGTACGCTACGGCAATGTAATGGGTTCAAGAGGTTCCGTTATTCCGTTCTTCCTCGATAAAAGAAAGTCCGGTGTCCTGCCGATCACACATGAGAACATGACACGGTTCAACATCTCTTTGGAAGATGGTGTAAACCTCGTGCTCTATGCTTATGAACATGCTATGGGTGGAGAGATCTTCGTTCCGAAAATACCGTCGTATCGTATACTCGAGCTCGCCGAAGCCATTGGACCCGAATGCAAAAAAGAAGTCGTTGGTATTCGCCCTGGTGAAAAGATCCATGAAGAGATGATCACCGAGTCGGATTCTTATTACACTGCAGACCTTGGTCGGTATTATGTGATTTTGCCGCAAAGCCCTTCGTGGAACTACGACGACTACTTTACAAAGAAAAAGGCGAAGCGTTGTAGCCGATGGTTTCACCCTATAACTCCGGCACAAACGAGGAGTGGTTATCGAAAGAGGAGCTTCGTAAGCTGATTGTCGAACACATCGACCCTCAATTCAAGGTTTGACGTCTCACAACAACTGAATAACCTAACAAACGATCCCAAATATGCGAACGGTCAAAATCGGAAAGAGGACAATAGGAGAAGGGCATCCCCTGTATTTTGTAGCCGATATCGCCGCAAACCACGATGGTGATCTGAACCGCGCCTACAAACTTATAGAGCTTGCAAAAGAAGCAGGTGCCGATGCTGCGAAATTTCAGAATTTCAAGGCGAGCAAGATCGTTAGCAGGGAAGGATTCGAATCTCTTGGCGGACAATTGAGTCACCAAAAAAACTGGAAGAAATCCGTATACGAAGTTTACGAGGATGCCAGCATTTCATACGACTGGACTGCCCTCCTGAAAAAGAAATGCGATGAGGTTGGCATCGACTATTTTACCAGTCCTTACGATTTTGAGTCGGTAGATAAGGTAGACCCATACGTTGATGTATATAAGGTCGGCTCCGGTGACGTATCGTGGCCCGAGATCATTACATACATAGCAAAGAAGGGGAAGCCAGTGTTAATTGCGACCGGTGCATCGTCACTCCAGGACGTAACGCGTGCGATGGAAACGCTTACGAAAGAAACAAAAGACATAGTGTTGATGCAGTGTAATACAAACTATACTGCAAGCCTCGAGAATTTTAAGTATATAAATCTTAATGTCCTTAAAAAATTTCGTGAGCTGTATCCCGACATTATACTTGGTCTTTCCGATCACACACCAGGACATGCAACTGTTGTTGGCGCTTGCGCATTAGGTGCAAGAGTGTTCGAAAAACATTTTACTGACAGCAACGATCGCGAGGGCCCCGATCACAAGTTCGCCATGAATCCAAAGACATGGAGAGAAATGGTTGATCGCACCAACGAAGTTTATATTGCGATGGGCGATGGCGTGAAGCGTATCGAAGACAACGAAAAAGACGCATGCGTTGTGCAAAGGAGATCTCTTCGCGTTGTGCGCGATCTCGCGCCTGGTCACATCCTGTCGGCAAGCGACCTGGAAGCGCTTCGTCCAATTCCCGCCGACGGCATTCCGCCTTACGAGCTTAATAATGTCGTTGGTAAGAAACTCGCGTCTGCAATTACAAAAGGACAACATCTCACATTTAAACACCTGGGCTAATGATCAAGGGAAAACTGGTTGGGCTGAGGGCACTCGAACGTGAAGATCTTCCGTTGCTGAGAGACTGGAGAAACATCACATCGTTCCGTCGCAATTTCCGGGAATACCGTGAGTTGAATATGGCTAACCAGGAAGGTTGGTTCTCGCGTGTTAATGCCAGCCCGAACGACTTCATGTTCATGATCGAAACGCTCGCGGACAAAACTCCGGTCGGAGCCTGCGGACTTCTTTACACCAACTGGATCATTCGAAGCGCTGATTTTTCATTTTATATCGGTCACAACGAAAGTTATATCGATGACAAAGGTTTGGCCAAAGAAGCCGCACAACTGCTCATCGGCTATGGTTTTCAAAATTTGAATCTCCACAAGGTCTGGATGGAACTCTATGAGTTCGACACGAAGAAGCTGAAGTTTTTCGAAGAACTTGGATTTCACGTCGATGGTACGTTGCGCGATAACTGTTTCGAAGACGGAAAGTACTGGAACTCGAAGATTATCTCGCTGCTCTCGTCGGACAAGCTGTGAGTAATGGTACGAAAGAATACTCTTTTGACGTGGATCGCCTTCTTTTTCCTGGTGCACGGGATAGCGTATTTTTTTGTTCCGTCGGATGTCCACAATGAAGCTTCTCCATTTAAGTACATCAAGTATATACTCATCCTGGCATTCATCACTCTTTCGATTACAGAGAATATCCGGGCAAAGCTGTGGTACTTCGCTTTGTGGATCCCGCTTTATTTTTACTACTCGGCGATAAATAAATTGGGTGACCCGGTATTCTTCGTGTCTTACCTGTTGCCTTTTTATTTTTTCCTTTCACCACGCCATTTAATGATGGTCAATTGGAAAAATGTGATCCTTTACACCATAATCATCTGTTCGATTGCCGGGTACACTGAGATATTTTTTCTAAAGAATCATTTCTACATGTACAACCGCTCGTTGGATGCGTACAGGCTGGTCTCGATTTACTTAAATCCCAACAACCTCGGGATCACGATGGCGCTGCTCACGTTTGCCTACATTATTCTTTACTCCGGCAATCAAACCATGTCGCTCATACTCTTCGTCAATGGCGCCGTGATCATTTTCCTGAGTGTGTCGAAGACCGGTTATGCTGTGTTCGGCATGCTGACACTTTTTGTGGTATACACATACCTGACGGCCCGCAAGCTCTCTATGCGTGTGCGCCCACGATATGTAGTTCTTTCGGTTGCTGTCTTGCCAGTGGTGGCCTATGCCTTGTATCGATTTGTTAGTGATTTTGATTTTTCCAACACCAGGGAGATCAGTTGGGCAACTCTTGCGGTACGTTTTGAGGGTAACGCTCTTTTCTTCGACCTTGTCAGGCAGAATTTCTTTTTTCCGTGGATTCATCGTCCGGAGAACCTGGACAACATGTACATTCATTTGTGGGGAAGTTTCGGTCTCCCTTTTTTATTACTATTTCTGTTCTTTAACTCCGTATTATTGGTTTGGCTCCGGAATTCGTTTGCTGTTGTTTTTCTCCTCATATTCCTCATCCTCGGTTTTACTACTGACGCGCTCTATCTATGGCCGATTGGATATTTTTATTGGGGTGTAGCCGGTGTGGCAGTATTTCAGCGCAGCCATAGGTCCGCCCATTCCCAACTTCGTATCATCTTAAAGTCTTGCGGCATTGAACATTGAACTTATCATCGAAGCTTATCACGCTACATTCAGGAATCGTAATATCATTTATAAGCGGGTCGGATTCAGAGAGTACGGTATATCTTTTACCATCAAATCCGTCGCGTACCTGGCCAGTCTGATCCTCAAGATCCTCCTTGCCCCTTTTTGCCCTCCTCTGAAAACGAATCAAGCACTATTCGTTGCCTGGAACCCCCTCCCACAAAAAACTAGCGGCGCGGATCGGTCAGACTGAAAACCTGGTCGGGCTCGACAATAGTTTCAGCGTAAAACAGTTATCACTTTACCGTGGTATATCGCTAGTAAAGGCATTTCGTGTAGCACGAACGGTCATCAGCGTCGACCCGAACCGCCACCGTACTGGCTTCGACAATTATTTCTTTTGCGTTGCCTTCATTATCGAATGTCAAATGCTGGAAGCATTGACTTTGCATACCCAACATATCCTGATGGCAGGCCAGGCAGATCGTTATGCCATCATCCTGGCTATCATCGCCAGGGAAAAAAAGAAATACTTCTCCTTCGTTCAACACGGCGTAAACAACGTATACGAAGGACTTTATCTTCTTCGGGTAGACGAGGTTTACTACCTCTTTGAAATATCGATACCACTGTTCGGCGTTTTTGTCGAGGACGCTGAAACCAGGAAATACATACCCATCCCTTCAGTGCGCCCCAATTTCAAACCCAACCCCCGGTACACTAATGCCATCGCCTTCGCCAGTTGCATCCTTGCGGGCGACGCCGAACTGCTGGAAGTAGTTGTAAACAATTACACTGCGGGCGACGTGCTGATCTATCCGCATCCCACTGAGAAAGACCTGACTGTTTACGAGAAGTACAAGAGCAGGCCGAACGTGTACATCACGATGGAAAGAGTGAGCAACATCAGGTATTTGATTTCGTGCGGCTCCACTCTTGGCCTCGAGTATGATCTCATTGGGGTGCCACCTGTGTTTGTCAACACAGAAAACTTCCATTCAGAATTTTTCACTCAGATAAATTCATCAAGTTCGACGACATCGCATCATTTCGCACCTGGTTCCTGAAGAACGTGACCAAACAAGAGAGCTAGTTGCATGCAAAAATCCTTTCACCATATCAGCAACAGCGAGCCGGAGGATTGAATCCGTCAGTCTCGCATTGCTCAGCGCAAGTCTTGTACTTCCCATCAGGCTGCTCACGCCATGTATCGTGGCATTTGTCACTCTTAACTTTTACAGATCGTTGGCCACACGTTGGTCAGATTGGAATTATCCTGCCGCACGAGTCCGAAGCACGGCAATCGCGCTTGCGGGCTACTTCGCTTGTGTGCGCTCAGTTATTTTTGGTCCGAAAATCCAGGCCGGGTGGGATCTGCGCTGGAAACGAAATCAACCCTGATCGTACTTCCCGCGGCGTTTGTGCTTTTTAACATACGTACTGAGCACCTTCGACTTATCCAGTGGGCGTTCACGATCGCAGTAACCTCGATGATGATTGTTTGCTTCACAGATGCAATTGTTTGGGGTTTATTGAACGCCGGTGATTTTATAACACCATTTCGCTATTACAATTTTGTGTTCTCGGAGGGCCTTCATCCCAGTTATTTTTCCGTACTGATCCTGATCTCGCTGACCTTTATCAACGATTTGTGGCAACAGCGAACAGCTCGTATTCTTCTTTTGTTGCTCGGTCTGTTTCAAATCTTTTCAATTCTTTTTATTGGCGCCCGTGTGGCGATCATCCTCCTGCCATTTGTGTTGGCTTTTGTAGGTTATGATTTCCTGAAGCATCGGGGCATAGCGGGGTGGAAGACCATAGTGGGAGGTGTTGTCGTATGCATGGCGGTATTCCTCGCCGGGAGTTTTGCATCACACAATTCACCTCGCTCGCATGATGACTGCCTCGGAGTCAATCCACGAACGCTTGGGTTTGTACGATGTTGCTCTTCACACTTTCCTGGAAAAACCTCTTCTTGGATTTGGCGTAGAGGGTGCCGACGAAACGTTGGTTGCACAGTATACAGCACTCGGAATGATGGACGCTGCTGAATCGAACTACAATCCTCATAATCAGTATTTGCAAACACTGGTCGAGTTAGGACTTTTGGGTGCTTGTGTTTTTCTTTTATTGCTCGTTGTCATCATTCGCAATGGAATGCCTCGTGCTCTTACCATAAGAGTCTTCGTAGTATTTCTGCTGTTCTTCGTCGTTGAGTCGGCGCTGCAGAGGTTGCCGGGTATCGCGTCGTTTACAGCATTTGCTATGATATTTGCGTCCATCAATTCAAAAGAAGCGCAGGGTGATTAAAAAGTTCTTGACCAACCGAATGGTGGTGGAGGCAGTCTCTTACAGCCTCGCCACGGGGATTAACCGCGGCCTGGTACTCCTTGCGCTGCCGTTCCTGGGCAAGCGACTAACCATTGAAGAATTCGGCTTGTGGTCATTAACACAAATCATTGTGTCGCTGGGTGCTCCGGTCGTGTCGCTCAATGGCGCCGCCGGTATCCTTCGTGAAGGCATCGGAAACCCACCTCTCGGCTTCTCAGTGTTTCGCTACTTCAACAAGGTTACGGCGTTGATTTCTATGCTCGCCATCATCATTGTTTCGTTAGTGAAAGTTGACTGGCTATTCTATGCTATCCTGCTTGTCGTTATTGAGGGCTTTGCCTCCATGATCTCTATTTGGTATCGATCGCGCGATCAGCACCAGCTGTATTTTAGTGTTGTATTTTCCAAGCTCTCTGCGTTGGTGTTCGCAATCCTTATAGTTGGTGAACCAGCGGACCTCACCGGAATACTTTTCTATCAGACATTTTTTGGTGCCCTGTTCCTGTTGCCCTTTTTTATCCACGTTTACTTTTTCGAAAAGATCCAACGAATCAACTTCGACCGTAAAGCCGTACTGATTTTCTGCGCTGCGCTGATTCCCCATGGTCTTTCGCAATGGATCATGAGCAGCTCCGATCGAATCATTATTAAATCTTTCCTTGGCGATAGCGAGCTTGGGCAGTATAGCGTAACATATACGCTGGCGCTTTGCCTCATGCTTCTCAATAGTGGATTGGGAATGTCGGTCGGTGTGGATGTCGTTAAGAACTATAAACTCTGGACGACCACGAATCGCAGATCCCGTGGTATAGTCCTTTATAGTGTCGCCTTTACTCTTGTCTCCATAGCGCTGGTCGCTTTTGTTGTTCAATTCAAACCTCACCTTACATTTCTTAACGGCCTTCGGATGGAGTCGCTTACCCTCTTGCCGTGGATCCTTAATGGAATGTACTTTATGGGGATCTATCTTTTTTATATCAACTATCTAAACTATTTGAGAGAATCCGTCCTTCTCTCATCAATTACTATTGGCGCAGCCATTGTGAATGTTTTAATAACTTTGTCGTTGATTCAGTCTTGGGGGATCCATGGAGCAGCCGTCAGTGCTTTTATTTCTTACCTGGCTTTGATGGCAGCCAGCATGATCTTCAGTATAAAGAAGGCAGAACTCGCAAAGGAGTCATACATGAGAGATGTCGCCGTGGTAGTTGTTACGGCGACAATCATTTATGTTGCTGTGCTCTGGATTTTGCCGGGATAACACGACAATCAAATCACGAAGTTTTGTATGTGCGGAATTGTTGGACTAATAAATAGCGAAGAATCACTTACACTGGATGCCATCCAGCATCGCGGGCCAGATGATAAGGGTAGTTACATCGAAGGCAATGTTAAGCTGGGTCAGACGCGGCTCTCTATCCAGGACCTTTCCTCGAGAGGCCACCAGCCTTATATCTCTGATGATCAAAACTATGTTCTCATCTACAACGGGGAGATCTACAATCATTGGGACATCAGGAAAGGACTCGAACAAAAGGGCTATTCATTTACATCGACCTCCGACACTGAAACAATTCTGAAGGGCTACATCGAGTTTGGCGTTGGAGTGATCCCAATGCTCAATGGAATTTTCGCGTTTTGCCTTTACGACAAACGCGCGGGCAAATTAATTGTGGCAAGAGACCGTTTCGGTGTCAAACCACTTTACTACTATTTCCAGGGTAACTCATTTGGATTTGCATCCGAGCTCAAAGCACTTATTGAGATCACGCCGGGCCCGCTCGAATTAGACATCGAAGCATTAAGTAATTATGTGAGATTTTTATGGTCACCAGGTGAAGCCACTCCAGTCAAACAAATACACAAGCTTCTCCAGGGACGATATATTGAAATCGACCTTGATCGGGTAAGCGAAGCAAAGTTCGTTCAGTATTACAAATCGGGTTTAAACTCTGAATATTCGAAAGAGCCGGAAAATGTTCTCGTCGACAAGCTCGAAGAGCATTTAGTCAACGCAGTCAGGAGGCAATTGCTTTCCGATGTTCCCGTAGGTTTCTTCCTTTCGGGCGGTCTTGACAGCAGTCTCCTGGTGGCAATCGCACGAAAATTAATGCCCGACAAAAAGCTTCAGTGTTTTACTATCGAAGCACCGCTGGAACATTCTGCAGATACAGGGGATCTCAGGTATGCAAAATTGGTGGCGGAGCACCTGGGTGTGAACCTCGAGATCGTTCGTGCTGACGTAAGCATACTCAGGGATTTTGATAAGATGATCTTTCATCTCGACGAGCCCCTGGCCGACCCGGCTGCGTTGAACGTGCTGAATATTTCGAGACGAGCACGCGAGATGGGTTACACAGTGCTGATTGGTGGTACTGCAGGCGACGATTTGTTTTCAGGCTACCGCCGCCACCAGGCGTTGCGCTTCGATAAGGTGCTCAACACTATTCCGCAGTTCATTCGTCCATCGCTGCGCCGCTTATTTGCCGGAGTTCAGGCTTCGAATCCGAAAGTGAGGCGGATCAAGAAAATGGTTGAGAGTCTTTCGTATTCAAACACCGACCGGATGTTTGGATACTTTGAATGGCTTCACAATTCTGTTGTTCGCGCGATGTTGAAAGACCCGAACAAATTTCCCACTGACCCATTTGCGTATTTCCGAAAACTCCTGGCAGAGATCCCGCGCGAACACAGTCGGTTGAATCAACTTCTTCATCTTGAGATGAACACATTCCTTGTCGATCACAATCTCAATTATACGGACAAGATGGGAATGGCCGTTGCTGTTGAGATCCGTGTTCCATTTCTCGACAACGACCTCGTCGATTTTAGTTTCACCGTTCCTCCCGACCTCAAACTGAAAGGGAACGAGACAAAATATTTATTAAAGAAAGTTGCTGAACGATACCTTCCCAACGAAGTCATTTATCGGGACAAGACAGGCTTCGGAGCACCGGTAAGAAAATGGGTCGTCGAAGATTTGCAGGGAATGATAAACGAGAGATTATCAAAAGAGCGGATCAACGCCCGTGGAATTTTTAACGCGGAGAAAGTGCAGGAGCTGATTCATCAGAACCAGGCGCAAACCATCGACGCCTCATACTCCGTGTGGGCTTTGCTCGCTATCGAAAGCTGGTTAGAGCAGTTTGTCGATAACAATACCAAGGGCGCTACCTTCCGGAATTCTAATTTTATTTTACAAGCCTGATCAGCATGAACAGCCCGTGCTTGGGCAGAAGCCTGCGCACGAGACCGCGCGGAACCAGTTTACGAGCGAGATCTAACAATGGTCCCTGGTGACGTTGGCCGGCCTGGGAAGTCAGCAAGTCGCCATGAGTTAACACCGTATCTATTTTCACATCCTGGAACATGTGAAACATCTTCGCTGCCTCTTTTACGGTATATGCTTTTGTGCCGGGACTTTCAAGGTACTTCGAATAAAGAGTAGCCAATGATGTAAAGGGGCGGAGTTTCATTAACGCATATCGTACCCAAAGCATGTAACCGATCATCGAATACGTGTGGTAGATCATGACACGCGCCTGTCCATTCTTTCTAAGAACGCGATGTATCTCTTCAACTGCGCGCGGTGTATTAGGACTGTGATGAATAACACCCCATGAGTATACGAAGTCAAACTCTTCATCTTTGAATGGCAAATTCTCAGCGTCGCCAACCTGTAGTTGGGACTTAAGGCCAAGAAGCTCGAGCCTTGTTCTCGTGCGTTCGATTGCCCGTTCAGTTAAGTCTATACCATGTAGATTTGCTCCATTCATTGCAAACATCTGGTGATCGGCCCCCAGGCCAACACCGATTTCGAGCATTTTTTTGCCTCTTTGCTTTGTGAATTCAGCAAAAGGAATGATGAATGGCTCCAGTTCGTACCTGATTTTCAGTTGATTGTTGTAGGAGTCAATCTCTGTTTCTCCCTTTAAATACAGGATTTCGCCGCAGGAAGCGTCATTCCAAAAATCTTTTACCGCTTGTTTCTCTTCCTGTATTTGTGCTCGGGTGTTTGCCATGTCATCAGTTCTTTCCTAACCGTCGGGACTGTCGAAACTGTAAAGATAATCCATAATTTTGCGCCCTAAATCCGCTTGATGAAACAAATAATCCAGGACCTCCAGTCCGGAAATACCATCCTGGCCGACGTGCCGGCACCTATCGTAAAACGTGGTGCTGTGCTCATCCGCACACAAGCCAGCCTGGTGTCGCTTGGAACAGAAAAAATGCTCGTCGAATTTGGCAAAGCCAGCCTCATAGATAAAGCGAGACAACAGCCCGACCGTGTCAAACAGGTTCTGGATAAGATCAAGACCGATGGCCTCATGCCCACTCTCGACGCTGTATTCAAAAAGTTGGGTGAACCACTTCCCCTTGGTTATTGCAATGCAGGCGAAGTGATTGGCGTTGGTGAAGACGTAAGCGAGTTCAGGATCGGCGACAGGGTTGTGTCCAACGGTCCTCATGCAGAAGTCGTTCTTGTTCCTAAAAACCTTGTTGCGCATATCCCCGAAAATGTATCCTATGAAGAAGGCAGCTTCACCGTTGTAAGCGCCATCGGGTTACAGGGAATCCGATTGATCAATCCCACCTTCGGTGAAACGGTTGTAGTGATTGGCCTGGGATTAATTGGCTTGATCACTTCCCAGTTGTTGAAAGCAAATGGTTGTCGTGTGATTGGATACGACTTCGATGAAAGCAAAGTAAAGCTCGCCGCAAGTTTTGGCGTCGCGGCGTTTCAAAGTTCTGCAGAAACTGACCCGGTAAAAATTGTTCTCGAACATACGAAAGGGATCGGTGCCGACGGAGTGATCATCACCGCCTCGACTCAAAGCAACGAAGTGATCTCGCAGGCAGCGCAGATGTCGAGAAAGAAAGGACGCGTAGTGCTTGTTGGTGTGATTGGCCTCGATATAAAACGCGCAGACTTCTTTGAAAAAGAATTGAGCTTCCAGGTATCGTGCTCGTATGGCCCCGGTCGTTACGACGAGCTCTACGAACAAAAAGGCAGCGACTACCCGATTGGTTACGTGCGATGGACGGAGAAACGAAACTTCGAAGCCGTACTCGATGCGCTCGCCGGTGGAACACTCCATGTGAAACCACTAATCACTGAGATTGTACCGTTGCCTGATTTCAATAATATCTATTCAGATATCGGCAAGTCACGCTCGATCGCTTCAATTCTGAAATATCCTGCAGAATCTTCCGTCGCTTCAAACACGGTAGCTATTACACCTTCTTCATTCGAAAAAAGTAAAGCCGTGTTCGGTGTGATTGGTGCGGGCAATTTCACGAAGATGGTGATCGTGCCCACGATGCGTAAACTTGACTACGCCATCAAATACATCGTGAGTGAAAAAGGACTGTCGGCATCGATGCTCGCGAAGAAGTACAAGGTCGCCTTTGCCACGTCGGACTACAAAGAAGTACTGAACGACAAAGAAGTAAATGCAGTGGCTATTACTGTACGTCACAACGCGCACGCCAGGCTTGTTATCGAAAGTCTCAAAGCAGGTAAGCACGTTTTTGTTGAGAAACCACTTGCATTAACTTCAGAAGAAGTTAATGAGATCGAATCGGCATACAGGGAAAGCGGCAAGACATTGACAGTTGGTTTCAACAGGAGGTTTTCGCCATTTGCAATCAAAGCCAAAGAACTTTTAAAGGGCTCCGGACCAATCAACGTGATTGCCAACATGAACGCCGGATTCATTCCTGCCAATTCGTGGGTTCATGATCTGAAGGTTGGCGGCGGTCGTATTGTTGGTGAGGCCTGTCACCTTGTTGATCTGATCACCTACTTTTCTGGAAGCCTCGTGAAGGAGGTAGTCATGGCTGCTGCCGGAAACAACCCGAATGAAACTACCGACAACGCTACACTTCTGTTGAAGTATGAAGACGGAAGCCTGGGCGTGATAAATTACTTTTCGAATGGCAGTAAGTCTTACGCCAAAGAGCGAGTGGAGATCTATTCGCAGGGGCGCAACATCATTATCGATAACTATCGTAAGTTGAGTTGCTTCGGATTTTCATCTTCCGGTATGTCAAAGTCGCAGGACAAAGGACACTACAACCAGTTCAAGATGCTGCAGTCGCGTCTCCAGGACGGAGGGAAGGAAGTGATCCCGATTTCCGAAACGCTCAATACCTCCAGGGCAGTCCTGGCAGCAATCGAATCGTTTAAGACCGGATCGTGGGTGTCCGTTAAACAGTAACGAGTGGAATCGTTTCAGCGCTATTGGAATACCGTTCGTTACCTGAAAGCCCGGCAGATCTTTTACCAGCTCCGGCACAGGCTCATCAGGCGAAACTGGAACGTTGACGTGAACTCTACCGGAGCTGTTCCGGTGTTTCCGTTGAGACTGTCGTCTTCCGTTGCATCGCCTGTTTCCTTCCACGGTGAAAACAAATTCACTTTCCTTAATCGTACGCAAGAGTTCAAAGAAAACATTCAGTGGAACTTTCATGATCACGGGAAACTCTGGACTTACAATCTCAACTACTTCGACTTTTTAAATCAACCAGGCATCAGTCAACCCGATGCGCTGAAACTGATCACTTCCTTCTGCGACTATCATCTTAATGCACGCGACGGACGGGAACCTTATCCAATTTCTCTTCGAGGTATTAATTGGATCAAGTTTTTGTCCACGAACAATATTTCGAATGCGCGATTCAATGATGTGCTTAAAGCGGACTACGATTACCTTGCTGACCACCCGGAATATCATCTCCTTGGAAATCATTTGTTGGAGAATGGGTTTTCATTATTGATTGGAGCTTACTATTTCCATAACGATAAATATTATCAGGCAGCGAAGAGTATACTGATCGCCGAGCTCGATGAACAAATATTAGCCGATGGTGCTCATTTCGAGTTGTCGCCAATGTATCACCAGGTACTCCTTTACAGGTTGCTCGATTGTATTAATGTAGTCACAAACAATCCATGGAAGGACGACGATCTAAGTATGCTTCTTGTGACGAAAGCAGGGGAGATGTTGGGTTGGCTTTCGGCGGTTACGTTTTCGGATGGATCTATCCCGATGGTGAATGATAGCATTTACGGCATTGCACCAACAACGACGGAACTGTTGCGTTACGCGGAGAGACTGAAACTGAATAAGCTCGAAAGTCCGTTACGTGAATCTGGCTACCGCATGATCAGAACAACGAAGTATGAGTTGTTCATTGATGCCGGGCAGATTGGGCCCGATTATATTCCAGGGCACGCTCATAGCGACACCTTTAATTTTATTCTTTTTGCAAAGGGCAAACCGATAGTTATAGAAGTAGGTACAAGTACATACGAAACAGGTTCTCGCAGGCTGATGGAACGGTCTGCAAAAAGCCATAACACTGTAGTTATTGATAACAGAAATCAAAGCGACGTGTGGGCAAGTTTCAGAGTAGGCCGTCGGGCGCACATCATAAGTATTTCAGAAAATGATTCTTCTATTTCTGCCGAACATGACGGCTACCGGCGCATCGGAGCAATTCACCAAAGGAAGTGGACATGGAGCGACAACGAGATCGTGATAGAAGATAACGTGTTATCAGAAAGGGCCGATCACGATTTGAAAGCTTACCTTCATTTTGATCCTTCTTGTCGTGTGGAACTAACTGGCGACGTTATCAGCGCCCCTGGATTGAGAATTTCTTTTGATGCAGGTACAGAAGTGGAGTTGATGGAGTACGAAGCTGCGAATAGTTACAACGTCTTGGAAAAGGGAAAGCTTGTCGAGCTGACCTTCAGGCAACGCTTGCAAACAAAGATCTTATTAACGTGACATTTTTTCGAGGATGTCGACAATCCGACCTGCGGTCTTTCCATCCCAGAGTGGAGGTATGGTACCTTTCTTCCACTTGCCGTCGTTAATGGAGCGGAGCGACTTGCGCAACGTCTCCTCGTTTTCACCAATCAGCTCGTTTGTTCCGACCGTTACTGTTTCGGGACGCTCGGTGTTGTTGCGCAGTGTAACGCATGGTATTCCTAAAACTGTCGTTTCTTCCTGGACACCTCCCGAATCGGTGATCACTGCACGCGCTTCTTTCAAGAGATAAATGAATTCGAGATAGCTCAACGGGTCGGTGAGAATAACATTCTTCAGTTCGCCCTGGATCTTGTCAAGATTTTTTCGCGTCCGCGGGTGCACAGGGAACACGATTTTTCCTTCTGCCAGGCTATCTATCGTGCGCATCAGGTTTGAAAACTTTTCGTGATCGTCCACATTCGACGGGCGATGCAACGTAAGCACGTAATATTCCCGGCTCCTTAAGCCCGCCGTCGTCCAAAGTTCTGGTTGTATCGCCTTCGAAAGATTTGCATACAACGTGTCGATCATCGTGTTACCGACAAAGAAGATCTGTTCCTTCGAGACACCTGCCTTCTGAAGATTGGAATTCGCTACTTCGGAAGTGGTGAAGAAATAATCGGTAATTGAATCGGTAACAAGACGGTTGATCTCTTCCGGCATTGTCATGTCGAATGACCTGATACCTCCTTCAACGTGTGCAACTTTTACATTGAGCTTCTTAGCAACAATGGTACACGCAAGTGTAGAAGTTACGTCGCCCACAACCACGACGAGGTCTGCCATGTTTGCCATCAGATCTTTTTCGAATTCGATCATGATCTTTGCTGTTTGTTCGGCCTGCGTGCCTGAGCCCGCGCCCAGGTTGATATGAGGGTGAGGGATCAGCAATTGCTCGAAAAAGATCTTGCTCAATTTATCATCATAGTGTTGGCCCGTGTGAATAAGCCTGTACTCGAGATTGGCGCCATTCTTCTTCGCCTTTTCCAACGCGTGAATGATCGGTGCAATCTTCATGAAGTTGGGGCGTGCACCGCCGATAATCGCTAATTTCATAAGGCAACTCAGTTAGATATGATGTTGAGCATTTTTTGTGCAAGGAGTGTGCGGTCGAAATCCTGGGCCATTGCTGCGCAGCCACTGGCGAAGGAGGATGGATCTTCTTTCAATTTGCGTTTCATGAGTTGCAGCTTTTCCACGAACTCAGTTTCATTCTCGGGTTCAAAATAGATGCCACTCTGATAGAATTCAATGATTCCCCTGGTCTCTCCATCTACACCAAGAAAGATCGGCTTACCCATCGCCACTGCTTCGAAGATCTTGGACGGTATCACGGATTGAAAAGTTGTTGACTTACGCAACGGCACAAGAGAAATGTCGATGATAGAAAGGTAGGATGGGATCTCACTTTTCTTTACCGGGTCGATAAACGACACATTTGTCAGATTCAACTCTTTACTTAAATCGATGACGTTCTGTTTTTCAGCACCGTCGCCGATGAAAAGAAAATGGAAATCATCGTCATGAAGTTTTTTTACGCTCCGCATGATAAAATCAAGACCGTGCGCCAATCCGTGTGTGCCGATGTAGCCGACAACAATTTTATTGTGGAGATTCAGTTGATTTATTAGGCGTGCATCCCTTTCACGAGGACTATAGATCGACAGGTCGACACCATTCTTGATCACAAAGATCTTATCGGGCCTGACACCACGGCTTGTCAGGTTTACTTTGAACGAATCGGTAACAACTACAATCTTACTCGCATGCCTGTACAGGAAGAGTTCCACACGTTCGAGCAACGAGATGATCCAACCCGATTGCACGGCTTCAACTGCTTTAATCGATTCGGGCCAGATGTCCCTTACCTCCATCACCCATTTTTTCCGCTTCACAAATCCCAACATGCAACCGGACACCGCAGTGAAAAATTGGGGAGACGTTGCAACTATAGTGTCGCATTTCACAAACAGGCCGGCAAAGAACGAAGTGACTGCAAAACTAAGGAAGTCAAGTGTTCGCTTCACGAAGCCGGCATTCTGAGAAATGAAGCTCCAAACCCTGATGACTTTTATTCCATGGATGGTCTCGCGTTGCTTCCACTTGTTCTTATAACCTTCGAACACTTTGCCCTGTGGAAAATTCGGAAAGCATGTGATGACAGTGACATCGGCGCCTTGCTTAACCCACTCAAGACAGTGTTCGTAAGTCCTCGTTGCAGGAGCATTATACTCTGGCGGAAAATTGTCTGTAAGAAAGAGGATCTTCATTAAAAAGTTGGGCAAAAATAGCCTAAAAAATGACAATTTACCGGTTCTGGATTGTGCCCGCGTACCCCCATTCAGCGAAGAAATCTTAACTATATTCGCGCCATGAATGAAGCGGTGCTTACGGGCAAGCAGCAATGGATGCAAAAGGCAACACTGTTCGTAACGGCGGCCAGCGCGTTTTCCATTCCTTTCGCTATCAGGTTCAATTCGATAGTTCTCGTTGCGTGTTTCTCCTGCTTGTTTCTTTTTGCCATAATTTCACGGTTGTCATTCAACGACCTCGTCCGGTCGAAATTGTTTTGGACCATCGTCGCACACTACGTGGTCATTCTTTTCGGACTTCTCTACTCTTCTAACTTAAGCCAGGGCTCCGCAGATGTCGAGCGCTTCACGTTTGCATTGGTCATTCCTGTGTTCGTCTTCATTGCCTCACGATTCGGGGTTCGACAGGTTCACGTGTTATATGCATTTACGGCGGGTTGCGTCCTCCTTACATTGTATGGTTTCGGTATTGTGCTGTTTACTCTCGAACCGGGCGAAATCAGCAACGTCCTGAAGTCGGGCCATATGAATTTTACCGATCACATCGGCATACATCCTACTTACCTTGGTCTTTACTTCCTGTTGATTTTTTTTTTCTTGCTGGAACAGTTAAGACACAATCGTGGAGTAAAGGATCGCGCATGGATGGCTACAGTTGTGGTAATCGTATACGTGGTGGCGATGCTCGTTTTTCTTCGAGCACAAATCGTACTCTTGATATTCTTTGCCTCACTGATCCTCTACGTGCTGGTATTGTTCCGTAAACGAGCGGCGCTGATAACTTTCTTTCTTTTCGCCTCTGGAATACTCGCATTCTTTGCAGATCCTCACCGCGTTACAACTTTCTTTGATCGTTATGGGAAAAATGTATCGACGGCACTTGATAACAGGATTGAACTTTGGGCAAGTGTCGTTGAAACAATTTCGCAACAGCCTATCATTGGCGCAGGTACTGGTGATGAGCAGGATGCTTTAGATGCAGGTTACAGGAGAGATGGATTCGTTGAGGGATATGAAAATTCTTACAACGCCCACAATCAGTATCTCGAGTTTATTGTCCGCAACGGGATAATTGAAGTCGTGGCATTCCTGGCCCTACTTTATTTTGGATTCAAGGGAGGACTCGAAAGCACCAACTATACCTTCCTGTTGTTCATCATGATCTTTTGCCTGGCGATGATGGTAGAGTCGTGTCTGAACGTTCAGAAAGGAATTGTGTTCTTTTACTTTTTTCTGACGGCGTTCGCAATCTTGCCGCATCAAAAGTCCTCCTAATAATCCGTAAATTCGCCCCAAAATTGTTAGCATGGCCATTTTACTGGCGTCTTGTGTTACTGCCTTTCTCCTCTGCTTTATCATAATACCTGTGGTGATCAAGTATTCGCTTAAGAAAAATCTTGGCGACAGCCCGGGGAGAAGGAAGGTGCATAAGACAGTTAAGCCGTCGATGGGAGGCATCGCCATATTTATGGGATTTCTCATCGCGGCACTTATCTGGATGGATTTCAGCCTCTGGTACCAGGTGCACTACCTGCTGGCCAGTATGTTCATTGTTTTTCTGTTGGGGCGTCCGCGACGACCTGGTTCCTTTCAGGGCGCTTCATAAACTTTATGGGCAAATCATTGCCGTAGTGATCTTTTCATTTTCGTCCATTCAGATCGGATCTTTCTACGGCCTGTTTGGCATTGAAACCATTTGGACTCCCCTTGCCTACATAATCACAGGCTTCACCATCATTGTCATCACCAATTCATTCAACCTGATCGATGGACTGGATGGTCTCGCGGGAAGTATCAGTTTGATCGCTTTGATTGCTTTCGGCGTCTGGTTTTTCATGGCGGATGATTACGTGTTTGCCCTTTTGAGTTTTTGTATGACCGGCGGTTTACTTGCGTTCATGGTTTTCAACTGGGAGCCTTCAGAAATTTTCATGGGAGATACCGGCGCTATGGTGATCGGTATGTTGCTCGCAGTATTGGCCATACGTTTTTTGAATATCAACGATACGTTGCCGGTAGACTCAGCCCTTAAATACAAGGCACCCATTGCAGGCGCTATAAGTTTTCTGATCATACCGATAGCAGACACGATCCGCATTATCATTCTGCGTGTCTCGCGTGGACAATCTCCTTTTACACCCGACAAAAGTCACATACATCACGCCATCATGCGACTGGGCATGACGCATTCGCAAACCGCGATCATTCTCGCTACGGTGAATGTTTTATTTCTTGCCGTGGTTTTTGCATTTAGAGATTACCCGGATGGCTACGTCATCTTATGCGTTGCAGTTTTTGGTGCTGCAATGAGTTTCGTTCTCGACCGGTTGATCACGAGGAAAGTCCAGGCCAAAGCATCGTAGAGTTATGATTACAAAGAAAGCAGAAGAATTAACGAGAGAAATCGAGAGCTTCAACGGCACAACCGAAGAGTTCCGTCTTAAATACATCAGCAAGAAAGGTTCGGTGTCTCAACTGTTCGATGAACTGAAGAACGTTCCTGTTGCCGAGAAAAAAGAAACGGGGCGAATATTAAATGAGCTCAAGCAGTTTGCAGAAGGAAAGTTCAAAACATTAAGTGAATCGCAAGAGACATCCTCTGCTTCGAAGACGGATATTGATCTCACGTTACCTCCCATCGCCAACAAGACAGGCAATCTTCATCCGCTCACGCTTACGCGATTGAGGATCATCGAAGTCTTCCAGCGTCTCGGCTTCAGCGTGGCCGATGGTCCGGAGATCGAAGATGACTGGCATAACTTTACTGCACTCAACTTTCCGCCCAATCACCCGGCGCGCGAGATGCAAGACACATTCTTTATCGAGAAGAACCCGGAGATCCTTCTGCGCACGCATACGTCGAACGTGCAGATCCGGTTAATGGAAAACACGAAGCCGCCGATTCGCAGCATCATGCCCGGTCGTGTTTATAGAAACGAGGCAATCTCCGCAAGGGCACACTGTTTCTTTCACCAGGTAGAGGGCTTGTACGTCGACAGAAACGTAGGTTTCGCAGACCTAAAGCAGACCCTGTATCATTTCGCGAAGGAAATGTACGGTAAGGACATAAAGATCCGTTATCGTCCGTCGTTCTTTCCGTTTACGGAGCCGAGTGCCGAGATCGATATCTCGTGTCTCATTTGTAAAGGCAAAGGTTGTAATGTGTGTAAGCATTCTGGTTGGGTAGAAATTGCTGGCTCAGGAATGGTTCATCCGAACGTTCTCAAGAATTGCAATATCGATCCCGAAGAGTTTACAGGATTTGCATTCGGTATGGGAGTAGAGCGTGTAGCACAGTTGTTGTATAATGTAAATGATCTCAGGTTGTATTCAGAGAACGACATTCGATTTCTGAAACAGTTCAATACGCTGATTTAAGATTTGTAATTTGTGATTTTAAGATTGAGATGGTCCGTTTTCTTTTTGCGATAGGAGTTGTGTTGTTGATGAGTTGTGAGCCACAAATGGTGGATGACCCTATTCCATTCGTTGCTTTTAATGATGCTGTTATTCAACTCAATCTTCCTGCGTTCAGCAAGCTTCGTGTTGATGGTGGTGTTTATGCGATCGACAACATAGGAGTTCGCGGTGTGTACGTTTATCGTGTGAATGCTACAACGTTCCACGCTTACGAACGAAATTGCTCCTTTCATCCGAACGATGCAGGATCGACCGTAGATATTCACAGCTCGAACCTGTTTTTCAACGACCCAAGCTGTAAGTCTAACTTCAATTTTGAGGAAGGAAACCCAACAGGTGGTCCCGCATGGAGACCGCTGAGGAGGTATCAAACGAATGTGAGCGGAACCACGCTCACGATCACATCCGATGTGATTAACTAATTACTTCTTATTCTGAAGTACACTATTCTTCTTCCCATAAGAGAAGTAGATCACAAGCCCAATCAACATCCATGCAAGCGCCACTAGCTGTGTGAAACGATCGAGTGTGATAATGAGCAAGGTGCAAATAAGAATACCGAGTATCGGAACTAGTGGAACGAGCGGAGTCTTGAATGCTCTCGGAACTTCGGGGTTCTTCACGCGCATGATCCACACAGCGACGCAAACCAATACGAACGCGAACAATGTTCCGAAGCTCGTAAGATCGCCGGCTACTTCTAACGGGACAAACCCACCGAAGATCGACACGAACACGAGCAAGATCCAGTTCGACTTATAAGGCGTACGGTTAACCGGGTGCAGCTCGGCAAAAACTTTCGGCATCAGTCCATCACTCGCCATCGAATAAAATACACGCGACTGGCCTAACAACATCACCAGGATCACCGAAGAGAAACCTGCAAGGATCGCTATTGTGATGAAAGTTGAAAGCCAACCATAACCCGGCATGTAATGATCGATCGCGTAAGCCACAGATGCCTCTTTACCTGCTGTAATGAAATCCTGCCATGGTGCAACACCCGTAAGCACCCACGAGAATAAAATGTAAAGTATCGTACAGAAGAACAAAGAACCGAGGATACCGATCGGCATATCGCGCTTCGGATTTTTAGCCTCCTGTGCAGCGGTTGACACCGCATCGAATCCAATGAATGCAAAGAACACGATCGACGCGCCTCCGAATACCCCACCAATGCCCCACTGGTTAAAATCAGAGTGACCAGGAGTTCCCTCAGGGATCATGAGTGGTGTATGGTTGGCGGGATTGATGAAACCCCATCCCAGTGAGATGAACAACAGCACTATGGTAACTTTCACAACAACAATGATCGAGTTCAATGTTGCAGAGCCTTTCGTTCCGCGAACGATCACAAGAGTCAGCAACAAGAGGATCACCAATGAAGGAATATTCACGATGCCGCTAACAACGCCGTTGCTTTCAAATGGCGAGTGTATCCACTCGTACGGCAAGGGACTTCCAAATAATTGCGTCCATAAAATATTGAAATACTGGCTCCACGATATCGCTACCGTTGCAGATGCCAGGGCATACTCGAGTACCAAAGCCCACCCAATGATCCATGCAAGAAACTCACCCATTGTGACGTACGCGTACGTGTATGCGCTACCAGCTACAGGGATCATCGACGCGAATTCGGCATAACATAATCCCGCGAACGCGCAGCCTATCGCAGCTACCACGAACGAAAGAATAACGGCTGAGCCTGCAGCATCGCCGGCAGCTTGCGCTGTTCTCACGAACAGACCGGCGCCGATGATTGCACCAATACCAAGCGCAATGAGGTTAGCTGGACCGAGGGTACGTTTAAGACCTTTATCGCTATCTGTGGTTGCTAATAGCTGAGCAAGAGGTTTCTTGACAAAAAGACTCATAGAGGTTAGATAAAGCTTAAAAGTAATAATAATTCTAGCTTAACAATGGCTTTACTTTACAGGTGGGGCCGGTAGTTTGGCCACTCCCTCGTAGTCTGTAAGGCCCGTATTTACGATGAGAATTTTCTCATCATGGGCAATGTCGTTTTTCAATTGCAACAATAACGCTAACCCGGCGATCCCACTCGGCTCACATTTGATCCCTTGAGCTCTTGCAATTGATAGGGCCTCATCGATAAACTCTTCCTCCACGTCGAGGATGCCGGAATGTGGACCGATACGCGCATTGTCCATCATTGAATGCAGGTAGTCGTTGTAATCTTTCAACGAAGGAAGGTAATACGAGAAAAGTTTGTCGAGTCGTGTGCTCGCGTTGTGTGATGTTGCGCCATAGAAATTACACTTGCTGATCACACTCATGTTGCCACGGAAACGTGGATCGTGTTTGAAGATGCGGTTGTTGTATTCGCGCTCCGCAATGATCAACACGTTGATGAATAAGTCGCCTGTTCCAAATGGAATGAAACAATGTGAAGGACTTTCATTCAAGATCTCGTACGACAACCAATCGTAGTAGTTATCGCTATAGCGGTCGAGGATCTCGCGATAGGTGATGTCGATACCTGTATGATTATCCGTTAGCTCTTTGATCTCTTTGCCCGTGAGTGGCTTCGCCGAAAGGTCGGTTTCATAAACTTTACAACCCATGTCTTTTAAGGATTGCTTGATCTCGGGTTTCATGCGCTCATCGACAAGCACCTTCAGTACAGTTGTTGCACCGAAGAGGTTGAATAAATATTGAATGGCGACAGCTGCGCTTCCCGATGATATCAGTGAGATCTCTTTGATCTGGTATCGTTTTGCTTTGATGAGAACCTCCCACGCCATCCGTGCCTTATGTGTGCCACCGGGGTTTGTGCTTTCATCTTTTAGCCAAACATCTGTGAAACCGGGAACATTAATGCGCCTGGTTTGTGATGCGGGAAACTTCGGAGTGAAGAATGGCTTCGGGGGAAATTCCGGTCGTTCGGGGTCGTTGAATGAAGGAATTGAAATGTTTTCAACTTCCAGTGCGGGCGCGCTGTCGGTGTTCCACTTCTCTTCCATGATCTGCTTCTTCACAACTTCAATTTCTTTTGCCGAAAGCTTTTCGAAAAGGAGATCGGCTACCTGGTTTGCAAATTGTTCTATGTTCGGTGTAGCAGCAGATGACTCTTGTTGTTCATGTGGCTCCGGCTTATCTACATCGATCAATGACGCAAACTTCTCCGGGTGATAATTTTTGATAACTCCGTTCCAGTCGAACTTGAGGTGTGTGGCATATAAAGACAGCAGATCTCTAAGCGACTTCGTAGCACCGGGAGGACTTTTTAAATTGAATGCTCTTCGAAGGAGGTCTTCGGTTGGACCGTGTGGATAATGAAGAATGTAATTCGGCAGCTCTTCTTTGTTCGCCTCTAAAAAATGTTGAAGGGCTTTTTGAAGCAACGGGATGAAGCTCCACTTACCGGTGCCTCTCGATTTGAAAACAAATTCCGATGAGTTGAACTCTTTCCGAACAAGATCGAGGATCTCTTGTGGTATTGGTTTAGCAGTGGCTTTTTTCGACATTTTTTTTCACGCAAAGGTTGGGAAGGTCTCGCAAAGTACGCCAAGTTTTATTCCGCTGCATTAAAAAGAACTTAGCGGAACCTTGCGAGACCTCAGCGTCCTTTGCGCGAAATGCATTCTTGGCGAATTACTTCTTTCTCTTCTTATACTTCACTGCATCAAATTTCATTTTTACGTGCACGGTGCTTTCCACAGGCTTATTATCTTCTGTTGTAGGGTGCCACGCTGCCCCCTGTTTCACCAGCCGTAGCACTTCTTCGTCGCAACCGTAGCCCAGGCTCCTGATCACTTTGAAGTTGGTGAGTCTGCCGTCGGAGCCAACGTCGAACCCCACGATTACACGACCCTTCACATCGTTGTCGAGTGCTTGCTGGGGATACTGCTTGCTCGATTCCAAATATTTGTTGTAGGCGCGAACGCCACCAACTGGCTGCGCGAGTCGTACCATGGGACCTTCATTATTATCGTCATCACTGGGCAAAGCTGTCCTTGCGATTACGACTTCACTCAGCTGCGAAACATCTTCATTCATTTTCACATCGATGTTCGACTTTTGATTGGCGACGACTTCGTTGGTTAGCATTCCGACGAATGAAAATAACAGCGAAGCCGTGTCGGCTGCTTCGAGAGAATAGTTGCCATTGACGTCTGTTGTCGTGCCGCGGCCTGTTCCTTTGATTAGAACTGTAACTCCGGGAAGAGCAAGGTTGTCCTCCAAGGTTGTAACGGTTCCTGAAATCACGTGAGTGTTTTTGGCAACGGCGACGGGTGCGGGCTCTACTTTGATAACGGTAGTAGTGGTGTCGTGCTCTTCCAGCAGGCTTGTGACAACGGGAGGCTCTACCCGTTGGTCTTTTTGTCGGTTGAGTGATTTTCTTTTGACGGGTGGCTTCTCTGTTGAGAGCGTGATCTGTTCTTGTTGTTTTGGAGTTTGTGTTTTTACCGTGTCAATTTTGTTAACGACAATCTCTTCTTTCCTTTCATTGCTTAAAACAAACCACAAGCCGAAGCCGATCAATATGATGATGCCCGCTGCAATTCTCAATACCACGTTCGGCTTTCTTTGATAGATCTTCTTGTTAAGCGCTTCAACATCTTTTGAAAACTCATGATGATCGATCGACGAACCTCCTTCGAGAGCATCGGCCAGGAAAGGATCCGACAGGGCCTTCTTCTCCAGCTCGTGCATTTCTTTCGGCGACAACTCGCCTTTCAAGTACTTTTCGATATCGTTTTTCAGATCACTCATTTCTTTCCATGCAGATCTTTAGATTTCTTTTGCCATTCTGAATGTAGCTTTTCACTTTATTGAGATCGAAACCTGTTGATGTTGAAACGTCTTTGTAACACTTTTCTTCGAGGTAAAACAATCGCACACACTGTTGTTGCTGTGACTCAAGTTGCTGGATACACTTCTCCATTTTCGACAGGTCGTTTTCCAGTTCGGGCCCCTCGTCCAGATGCAGGATGAGGTCGTTTTCCATAAGTTCTGGCCCTAATTCCTGTGTTGTTTTCCCTGCGGCGGCCACGTTGGCCTTTTTTGACCGGATTTGCATCAGGCAGTGGTTCCGGGTCGTTACATACAGCCAGCTTTTGAAATTGGCGATTTCGTGGCCATTCAGCGTGGTGGGAAGTTTCTCGAATACCTGCATCACGGCGTCTTTCGCGTCGTCGCGGTCTTTCAGGTACTTCACGCATACGCCGTAGATCATGGATGTGTACCGGCCGAAGAGCTCGCTCACCAGGTTAAGATCTTGCGTTTCACGGAACTTTGATATGAGCTCCTGGTCGCTGAGATTTTGTGATTTCTGGCGAAAGAACATCCTGAAAGATAATATTTAACTTTGCATCAAATTCCTCAGTGTGATACGGATAAGTGCAGTCATCATAACCTACAACGAAGAAAAGAACATCGCCAAATGCATCGAGTCGGTCAAGCCGGTAGTTGATGAAGTGGTGATACTCGATTGCTACTCCCAGGACCGCACACGCCAGATAGCCGAAGCTCACGGAGCGACATTCTATGAACAAGAGTTCCAGGGTTTCGCCAAACAAAAGAATCGCGTCGTTGCTCTCGCTACACACGACATCGTGCTGTCGCTCGATGCTGACGAATATCTTTCATCAGAGCTTACCCAGTCGATCCTCAAAGTAAAGGACGACTGGAAGAAAGACGGTTACATGTTCAATCGTCTCTCGAGCTTCGAAGGAACGTGGATAACAACTTGCGGTTGGTATCCCGATCAGAAATTAAGATTATGGGATCGTCGCAAGGGGTCGTGGCAAGGCGATGGTGTTCACGAAAGAGTAGAATTATTCGAAGGAACAACAACCGAAGCCATTAAGGGAGATCTCTTCCACCGCGCATACGACAACATCTCGCAGTTCCTTCAAAAGAACCAGAACTATTCGACCATACATGCACAGGTAAATCGTTACCGCACATCTTCGTCAGTATTCAAGATCCTGTACAAGACCATATTTGCATTCTTCAAAGCATACATTCTTAAAGGCGGCGTTCTCGATGGCTACAAGGGACTTGTAATATCGGGTTCCACGGCGCACTGGGTGTTTTACAAGTATGCGAAACTTCTTGAAGCCAACCGGACCGTTCGTGTTTCATTGATTGTCGAGTCGTCCGGAGAAGTGGAAGACCTCGAGAGAACACTGACGTCTATAAGAAATCAGAAAGAGCTGCCGTCCGAAGTGATCGTCAATGGTAAGCTTGCACGCGCTGCAACAAAAGTTCCAGGCATCGTTGCCAACTTCCCAACACCAATACAGTTCGTTGATTCAATTAGTACAACGCCACTCAACGAAGCTGTGAGCATCGCGAAAGAAGAATATGTACTTGTTCTGAAAGATGTCGCCAAGCTGTCGACAAGTTTCTTGAGAGAACATAAATCGAAAGCATGGAAGGGGCGGTTTGTTTCGGGTGTTGAAGCCAACCGTGTTACGTCGCTTACACCGGCCAGCGAATGGACCAACATTCTCGGTAATGGTACGGTAGCATTCTGGAAAGAAGACTGGCAGGCAAGCAACCAGAAAGCACTGCCGACGCCGACACAGTTGCCCGTGCAACATGTAGATGCCCTGAAAGAAACGCGAGGCATTTCGGTTGTGATTCCGAATTACAACGGTGTGGGACTCTTCCCGCAAACATTGCCTCCATTGTTCGCGGCGCTGAAGCGTTGCCTGTTGCCATACGAAGTGATTATCGTCGACGATTGCTCTACCGATGATTCCGTGGCGCTGCTTACGCGCGATTACCCGGAGATCCGCGTGTTTGTGAACCCCGTGAACAGGGGCTTTTCACCTACGATCAACAGGGGTATGAGAGAGGCCATGTATGATCTCGTGTTCCTGCTGAACAGTGACGTAAAGTTAGAACCCGACTATTTCGTTCACCTCATACCGTACTTCGAACGCGCCGATACATTCGGTGTGATGGGACAGATCGTGAACTGGGAAGATGATCGTATCCAGGATGGCGCCAAGCTGCCAACATTCCAGGGTGCAAAGATCAAGACATTTAAAAACTTCCTGCCTTCCGAAACACCGGTACAGCCTGGTTTGCTGACAATGTACTTGTCGGGTGCCGAAGCGCTTGTGAGCAGGGAGAAATTGATGATGCTCGGGGGCTTCGACGAAATATTCGCACCGTACTACATCGAAGACTATGAGTTGTCGCTGCGCGCGTGGCGCCTTGGCTGGAAATGTTATTATGATCACCGCTCAATGTGCCGGCACAGAACTTCTTCAAGTATTAAATCCAAAGCCAGGAAGCAACACATACAAACGATCTACTACAGGAACAAGATGTTCCTTCATGCGATACACCTGAACTCATTCCAGATGATGATCTACTATCCGCAGATATTTTTTGAATGTCTCGTGCGGGTAGTGTCATTCCGGTTTCACTATGTGAATTCGATCAAGCTGTTCCTCAAAGGACGGAAGAAGTGTAAAGAATCGAAGAAACGTTTCGAGCAACTGGCCGATAAGGTTGGAACTAACCTTACGTTAGCTCAAGTGGCAAAGAAGATCGGTGATAGTCTGAACAGAACTATAATCTGGCGTTTCTAAATCCCTTGATCATCGCTTTTAGCTTATTGATCTTATCATCTTCAACGAGGAGGATCAATACAAAAGACTTGATCAGTTCTTTTAAACCAAACAGAATAAATTCAGGATACTTCGACATCACGTAAAGCATATTACGTGTGATGTAATATCTTCTCGAAGCAGGATGAACGATGGTTGAAAATCCCAACCAGTTCTTTTTTAGTGTTCCAAGGTGATGGTTCAAGACGGCTTGATTAACACGAATGATTTTATAACCATTCTTTCTTAGTCGTAAGCAGTATTCGTTATCAACAGAATCGATAAAGAGTTTTTCTTCGAAGAAACCAAGTCCTGGTCTTACGAGGTTTCCCGACGTCATCGTGAAACGGACTTCTTCTACTGCTATGCTTTTTCGTTTGGCTTTCGCTGTTAGATGAAAAGGAGATACAATGGCGATGTTGTCTTTCGCTGTGAAAGCAACTTTCTTTAATTCTGCTAACGCTCCATGTTCAAACACGGAGTCCTGGTCCATTGTTAAAAGCCAATCGAACTTCTCATCGATCGCTTTCTTTAAGCCAAGGTTAAGGGCCGCCGCAACGCCGATATTGTTACCAGTGTTATCAATCACCAGTATATCATCGACCTCCCCGGTGAGCGTTGCTGGAGGCCTGGCGGGGAAATAGAGTACAATTACGGCGAGAACACGGGGCATCCATAAAAATGCCTATAAATTCATATTTTTGCCTCCCAATGGCTGAAGAAACGAAGGAATTATCGGCAGAAGCACCGCAAACGCACTATTCTGAGAAGGAGAAGCAGGAGATCTTTCATGGCGAGTTCATGCCTCACATCCACTCGATGTATAACTTCGGGTATAGGCTTACGCTGGATGGTGACGACGCAAAAGACCTCGTTCAGGATACCTACCTGAAGGCATACCGTTTTATAGATTCATTCCAAAAAGGAACTAATGCTAAAGCATGGCTGTTCCGGATTTTGAAGAACAGCTTCATCAACGACTATCGTAAGAGAAGCAAGGAACCTAACAAGGTAGATTACCAGGAGGTAGAAAGTTATTATAACTCAGAAGACGTAGACAGGCAGATCACTCCCGACTTAAGAGTAGAATCTCTTAAGGACATGATCGGCGATGAAATATCGAACGCACTGAATTCACTGGATGTTGATTTTAGAACTGTAATAATTTTGTGCGACCTGGAAGGATTTAAATACGAGGAGATGGCAAAGATATTGGACATTCCAATTGGAACAGTAAGAAGCCGCTTGCATAGAGCGCGCCAACTCCTGAAAGACAAATTGAGCACCTACGCAAAGTCGATGGGTTATAAAAATACCAGTATATGAATCCTACCCCTAATCCATTTGCCACCAGTGGAAAGAAATCTACCTGCCTTGAAATGCTGCAGGTAATACTCGATGGTGAAGCTAGCGAAGCACAGAAGGAGTACTTCAAACAGCACATGGATATTTGCCTGCCTTGCTTTAAAGGTTACGAGCTCGACATGGCAATCAAACAGTTGGTTAAGTCGAAGTGCTGCGGCGACGGTGCGCCGAAGGATCTCATAGAACACATCCGTATAACCATCTCACAAAAAATTTCCTAATGCCGGGAAAAGCCCTGATTTTTTCCGCTCCCTCAGGATCAGGCAAGACTACCATAGTCAAACATCTTCTCACGAACAATCCCACACTCGGGTTTTCGATTTCCGCATCCACACGCGACCGGCGTGGTCGCACCGAACAGAACGGTAAGGACTATTATTTTCTGACACCCGAACAATTCAAGCAAAAGATCGACAGCGACGACTTCATCGAATGGGAAGAAGTGTATGCTGGTAATTTTTATGGCACACTGAAATCGGAGATTGAAAGGATCTGGAAAGAAGGGAAGGATGTTGTATTCGACGTCGATGTGCAGGGTGGGATTAAGCTGAAGAATTATTTTGGTGACAAAGGCCTCGCAATTTTTGTCAGGGTGCCTTCTTTCGAAGCGCTGAAAGAACGTCTACATAATCGTGGTACCGAATCGGAAGAGAGTCTCTCGAGAAGGTTATTCAAAGCAAAGTTCGAGATGGCCTTTGCCGATAAGTTTGACGCTGTTCTTTTGAATGAGGACCTGGCCGTATCCACTGTCGAAGCGCAGAGACTATACGACGACTTTATTCGGCAGGAACCAAGCCTCTTCTAACCGTGACAATCGGTTTACTTTTTGGTTCTTTCAATCCCATTCACATTGGGCATCTCATCATTGCCAACACCCTCGCTGAGAACACCGATCTTCAAAAGGTATGGTTCGTGGTGTCGCCACAAAATCCATTCAAGCCTTCGAAAGGATTGCTGCATGAGTTCGACCGGTATGATATGGTGAAGGCTGCTATTGCCGACAACTATAAACTCGAAGTAAACGACATAGAATTCCAGTTGCCGCGGCCTAGCTATACAATCGATACACTTACTCATCTTACCGAACGCAACCCTGGAAAGACTTTTCGAGTCATAATAGGGGAGGACAATCTTGTGAATTTCGAGAAGTGGAAGAATTACGAGCAGATACTGGCCAACTACGGGTTATATGTTTATCCCCGGGCTGCGCCCGCCGGAGCCCGCGAGGCGGATGTAACAATTTCAGAACTAAAACGTCATCCGAACGTAAAAATGGTCGATGCACCACTGCTCGACATTTCGGCAACGTATATCAGGAATTGCATCAAAGACAATAAATCCATTAGGTACCTCGTTCCGGAGACGGTTGAGCAAATGATACGGATGAAAAATTTTTACAGGTAAGAAGCTGGTATGAAACTCATTGCGGTGCTCTGCATGTCGTTTCTCGCAGCGACCTGGTGTTACGCCGGCGGCATCCGTGGCGTAATTAAAGCCGAAGACGGCACCCTTCTTCAATACGCAACCATCTACGTAAAGCAAATTCAGACTGGCGTCGTTAGCGACGAAAACGGGAACTACGAAGTTTCCCTCAAGCCCGGCTGGTACGATGTACAGTTTCAATATCTCGGCTACGAAACTGTTGTTCGAAAAGTAGAAGTGAAAGACGAATGGATCGTGATCAACATCACGCTGAAGACGTACACAGTCGTGTTGCAGTCTGTAACCATAAGGGCCGACCAGGAGGATCCCGCTTATGCCATCATGCGAAGGGCAATCGCGAAAGCCAAATATCACACGCAACAACTCGATGCATACACTGCAAGAGTTTACATTAAAGGAAAAGGTCAGTTGAAAGATTATCCATGGCTGGCAAAGAAGGCCCTGGAGAAAGAAGGGATCACCAAAGACCGTGTGTTCATACAAGAGTCGGTGAGTGATATCAAATACACGCGGCCTAATAAATTCGAGGAGAAAGTGATTGCCGTGTACACGACAGGCAAGAACGAGACTCACGCATCGCCCAACGCATATGTCTTCGGTAGTTTTTACGAGCCCGAGATTGCAGAGACCATCTCACCACTTTCGCCAAAGTCATTCTCCTATTACCGATTCGAATATCTCGGGACATTCAAAGATCACGGGTTCGATATCAGTAAGATCAAAGTAACGCCGCGTTCGAGGGGAGATAATGTCGTGGAGGGCACTCTGAATATCGTGGAGGAATGGTGGAGTATTCACAGTCTCGACTTCAATGTTACGAAGCTTGGCATCACCGCCAACGTAAAACAAATTTACGACCCCATCGAAGACAAGGTATGGCTTCCCGTTTCACAGACATTTAAAGTTACCGGTAAGGTCTTCGGCTTCGAATTCGAAGGCAACTACCTGGCAACCATGAAGGACTATAAGATCACTCTGAACCCGGCATTGCCCCCCGACATTGTAGTTGTTGACGAGAAGACAGAAAAGCAGGAAGAAAAGAAAGCGGCGCCAGCGCCGGTGAAGAAAAAAGAAGTTAAGACGAAAAAAACAGCCGAGAAGCTTGCCAACGGTGAACAAGTAACGGATAAAGAACTCAGACAACTAGTTAAAGAATACGAAAAGGAAGAAAAGAAAACATCGAAAGAACCCGATGTCATTTCGGAGTCCACGTTTTCAGTAGACTCTCTCGCGTATAAAAAAGACTCTACCTTCTGGAGCGACATTCGTCCTTCGCCGCTTTCAACTGAGGAAGTGAAAGGTTACAAACAGGAAGATAGTATTGCGGAAGTAGATCGCAAGAAGAACGAAGGCGACACGCTTCGTCATTCGAGCAAGAAAAACAAGCAAGGATTCCAGCCCTGGGATATTCTTACGGGTGACAACTACAGTCTCGGCAAAACAGCAAGCTTCAGGATACACCACACCGTACGGTGGTTTCAATACCGTTGAGGGTGTGAATCTCATCTATCGAACCAGCTTGTATAAACGTTGGACCGTAAAGGATTCTACAGGTAAGAAGACATTGAAGAATTACCGTCTCGAGATAAGTCCAGTGGTGCGTTATTCATTTGCCCGCGATAAGTTCACCGGTTTTCTGCGCGTCGAGTTTCGCGGAAGGACTACAGGATCTGGTCGGAGGCCGGTCGCTACGTAACACAATACAATGCCGCCGAGCCAATACATTCTTTCATTAACACATTCACCACGTTATTGGGTGGCCGTAATTACATGAAGTTGTATGAGCGCGACTTCATCGATCTTAATTACCGGCATCGTTTCAACGACAAGTACACGCTTCGTTCATACTGGACATTCGCCCGACGTAACGAGCTCTTCAACAACAGCAACTATACCCTGTTCAAGGACAACAAAGAAAAGTATACTCCGAACGAACCTGTGAATGTCGAGTTACCATCGACTTCGTTTCAACCCAACAATGCATTTATTGGCAGCGTTGCCCTCGAAGCGCGGCCGTGGCAGAAGTATCGGATCCGCAATGGCAATCGTCAGCGCGTGAACAACAGCACCACCGATATTTACTTTGGAATACCGAAAGGGCTTCCCGGATATTTTCAATAGCGCCGTAAGATTCGACCAGGTGGAGCTTACAGCTCGCAAGCAGGTGAAGCTCGGTATTCGGGGCACACTCGAGCTGACGGTGCGAGGAGGAACATTCTTCAACAATACGCGGATGTATTTCATGGACTATAAACATTTCATGGGCAACCGCACTGCACTTATTACCGGCGATCCGAATTCAAGCTTCCGTTTACTCGACTACTATCGCTACAGCACATCCGATGATTATCTCGAAGGTCATGCCCATTATCACTTCAGGAAATTTCTACTCACATATCTGCCGAAGGCCCGAATGCTTGGACTGTCGGAGAATGTTTTGTGAACCACCTCACCACACGACATGCACAGTATACCGAAGTGGGTTATGCTATCGAAGGCATTGCGAGGATCTTCAGAGTTGAAGGTGCCATGGGATTTCAAAATACAGACTTCAAAAATGCCAACTTCGGCTTCAGGGTTGGAATAGCTTCTAGCATTGTCGTTAACTTTAACGATTAGTGTAAATTCGCGACGTGACCCTGTCCGAATTCTTTTCTTTACGCAAAGATCTTCCTGTTGTCGACGTCCGTTCGGAAGGCGAATACGACACCGGTCACATCACAGGCGCCATCAATCTTCCCATACTCAATAACTCCGAGCGTAAATCAGTCGGTACCGATTACAAACAAAAGGGCCAGAGAGACGCCATCATGACTGGCTTCAGGTTGATTGGTCCCCGGCTGCCCGAGATCCTTGGGAACGCAGAAAGAGTCGCGGCAGGTAAAGAGCTGCTTGTTCATTGCTGGCGCGGTGGCATGCGTTCGAATTACTTTTGCCAATTCGTTTCGATGGCGCGCATCAAAGCGAAGTCACTCGATGGAGGTTATAAAACGTACCGGCAAAAAGCGCTCGAATCGTTCAAGCTGCCGTTGAAACTTCGTGTGATCGGCGGAAGCACAGGTAGTGGAAAGAGTGAAATACTTCGGGCACTGCGAATAAAGGTCAGCAGATCATCGATCTCGAAAATCTTGCGAGTCATAAGGGCTCCGTGTTTGGTGGACTGATGATGCCGCAGCAACCGACAACAGAACAGTTTCAAAATAATTTGTTCGAAGCGATCATGAAGCTCGATCTTGAGCGCACGATTTGGATCGAAGACGAATCGCTCGCGATAGGCCGCATATTTTTGCCGATGGACTTTTGGACAACAATGTCGTCGAGCCCTGTTGTGGAAGTTGACGTTGATCGTGGTAAAAGGATCGAGAGGCTGGTGAACGAATATGGTCCGGCCGACCGGACCGAGTTTCTCGAGTTGATGGGACGTATCACGAAGCGTTTGGGTGGTCAACATTATAATGCAGCTAAACAGAAGTTGCTCGAAGGCGACATGCATTCAACAATTGATATACTTCTCACTTATTATGATAAAGCATATCAACTTGGTTTAGATAAAAATAAAGCTCGTATTGTGGGGAAGTTCGCGTGGAACGGTTCCGACACAACCGATGTTGTAAATCACTTGATCGATCATGGTTAAACTCACTCAATATTCTCACGGTGCAGGTTGTGGTTGCAAGATTGCCCCGGCCGTTCTTGATACAATTCTTCATTCGGATTTTCCGAAGACTTTGTATCCGCAACTTCTTGTTGGCAATGAGTCGAAAGATGACGCTGCCGTGTTCGACCAGGGCGACGGTACTTGTATAGTAAGCACAACTGATTTCTTCATGCCGATCGTTGACGATCCCGCGACTTTTGGCGCCATTGCTTCGGTGAATGCAATCAGCGATGTGTATGCGATGGGTGGCGAAGCCGTGATGGCAATTGCAATTCTCGGGTGGCCCATCAATAAAATTCCCGCTGAAGTGGCGGGACTGGTTCTTGATGGAAGCCGGATCGTTTGCAAGGAGGCGGGCATTCCACTTGCTGGCGGCCATAGCATCGATTGCCCGGAGCCCGTATTCGGTCTCGCCGTTACCGGCAGGCTTCGCAAAGAAAATCTCAAGCGAAACGATACCGCTACGAAAGGGTCGACTCTCTATCTCACGAAGCCACTCGGTATCGGAATGATAACTACAGCGCAGAAGAAAGGCATAGTGAAAGCCGAACATCTCAAGAGAGCAATCGACACCATGCTGACGCTCAATAAGGCCGGCGCGGAATTCGGTAAACTGAAATATGTTTCTGCGTTGACAGATGTTACGGGTTTCGGTCTACTCGGTCACCTTACTGAAATGTGTGAGGGTAGTGGTTTATCGGCACGCATCTCATTCAATGACGTGCCTAAATTCGATTTTCTTGATGAGTACATTCAACAAAAGTCGACACCAGGTGGTACCCAACGCAACTGGGAAAGTTATGGAAGTAAGATAAGTCCCATCTCCGAAGAGAAAAAAGTTATACTTGCTGATCCTCAAACCAGTGGTGGATTGCTGGTGGCGGTTGAAGAAGGCCACGGCAGCGAGTTCGAAGCTTTCATTCGTTCGAAGTTCGGTTGGGATTTGAAGCCTTTTGGCGAATTCAAAGAGCGCGGCGATAGGATCATTGTAGTAGACTAAATAATTGTGTTAGAAGAATTCACAAAATTGTTTTGGGAGGCTGCTGAAAAGCGCCGGTGTTGCAGGATCCAGATTTCCGGCGAACCATTGACCCGAGTTGTTCATCCTTATGGCATCTGCAGGTCATCTATGGATAAGATCGTGCTGGTATGCTGGCAGTCGATGGGATTCACAAAACCTGGAGGGAAAGAAGGATTTCGGAACCTCGTTCTCGACAATATTGCGGAGGTGGAAATGTTGGAGAGCCACTTTAAACTGAGTGAGACCTTTAATCCAAAAGATATTCAGTACAAAGAATGGGTATTCCATATTTGAACGAGATGACGATGCGACGAGATGACGAGATGACGATACAACGCAATGACGTTGTCGTTGGTCCTCCCTTTCGTCACCTCGTCACCTCGTTAGATCATCACCTCGTTAGATCATGAAAGAAAAAAAGAAATTCGGTTTTGAAACGCGCATGCTTCATGCGGGCCCACATCCCCGATTCATACGCCCGGTGCTCGCGCGGTACCGATATTCCAAACTTCCGGTTATGTATTCGACAGTCCCGAACAGGCAGCACAGTTGTTCGAGCTGAAACAGTACGGAAACATCTATACACGCATCAACAATCCGACTACCGCGGTGTTCGAAGAGCGCATTGCGTCGTTGGAGAATGGAACCGGTGCTGTGGCAACGGCCAGCGGTATGGCGGCACAGTTGGTTACGTTCATGACGTTGCTCCGTCCCGGCGATGAGATCGTAGCCTCCCTCACATTTGTATGGAGGAACGTACACTCAATTCGAGCATACCTTCAAAAAGCTGTCGATCAAAGTAACGTTTTGTCGACATCAGTGATATTAAAAAATTGGGAGAGGGCAATCACGCCTAAGACGAAAGCACTTTACGGTGAAACGATCGGCAATCCCGCCGGAAGCATTTTCGACTTCGAAGGAGTATCGGCCCTCGCGAAAGCAAACGAAATCCCATTGATCATCGATAACACACTCGCAACTCCGTACCTGTGCAGACCGTTGGACATCGGTGCCGACATCGTTGTTCATTCTGCTACCAAGTTCCTGAATGGTCACGGTAATTCCATCGCTGGTGTGATCGTCGATTCGGGCCGATTCGATTTCAGCAATTATCCTACGCTCCACAACACCATCGATACCGTATCACAATCTCAATTTCTACGAGACATTCGGTCATTACGCATTCCTCATGAAGGCGCGTGTAGAAACTCTTCGTGACACCGGCGCTTGTCTCTCGCCGTTCGATTCATTCCTCGTTATACAAGGTCTCGAAACGCTGGCGTTGCGTATGGAGCGACATGTGTCGAATGCACAGAAGGTTGCAGAGTTTCTGGAGCAACATCCGTTGGTAGAGTGGGTGAACTATCCCGGGTTGAAGAAACATCCGCACCACGAACGTGCAAAGAAGTATTTGCCTAAAGGACCGGGAGCATTGTTTGCCTTCGGCATCAAAGCAAAAGACGGAAGAGAGGCAGGCAAAAAATTTATTGAAGCTCTCCAGCTCTTCTCGCACGTTGCCAACATTGGTGATTGCAAGAGTTTGGTGGTACACCCGGCATCAACAACGCATCAGCAACTTTCGAATGATGAAATGATCGCTGCCGGAATTAATCCCGGCTTGATAAGGTTATCTGTAGGACTAGAAACAATCGACGATTTGTTATGGGATTTGGAACAAGCATTGCATGCGACATCTCGATGAACACACGCCTCTCTGCCGAAGAGAGGAAGTTGTACCAGGATGTTGAAACTATTCGCGATCTCTTACATCGCGCACACACCGTGGCGATCGTTGGATTGTCGGATAAGAAAGAACGTGCCAGTAACTTCGTTGGCTCTTATTTGAAATCGGAGGGTTATAAGATCATTCCGGTTAATCCGAATTTATCGGAAGTGTTGGGAGAGAAGTCGTACCCAGACCTGAAAAGCATTCCAGAACAAGTTGATATCGTCGATATCTTTCGTCGTCCCCGATGAGATCATGCCTATCGTACAACAGGCGATCGAGATCAAAGCGAAAGCGATCTGGATGCAATTACAGATCGTTAACAGGGAGGCGGCAAAGCTGGCCACTGATCATGGTTTGATAGTGATCATGGACAAGTGTATGAAGATCGAGCACGGTCGTTACATCGGAACCCTGCATTGGGCAGGGATGAATACGGAGATTGTGACGGCGAAGAAAGCGGGGAGGCTGATCTAGAATTTATAACGGAGCAACTGCATTGATTTCCTGAATGAAGGAAAGATGCTGACTGTACCCAAAATGATCCTCAGGTTCAGAGGAAGTTTCTTCATGAATTTAGACTTGAAGAGAGAAATGTAATCAACCCTCGTCAGTCTTTTATTTAAAGCATCCACATCCTTTACATCATCAACGGCCCATTTGTGAATGGCGCCGGTAGTTTTCTTCAGTTCTTCCTTTCCGGAATTGATCGCAAAAGTATTCATCACGTCGAACATGATCTCACCGTGCCTGAAATGATCGGTCAGTCTGTTCAGGAGAACCTGTACTTCCTCTTTCGTCATGTATTCGAAAACCCCCTCTGCAATAATTAATGTTGGTCGATCGGCTGGAATTTCCCTGAACCAGTCGGGTTGAGTGATCGATGAAGAAATCATCCTGTATCGATCGTTCTCGGTGAAGAATTCTTTTCTGAAGGTAATTACTTCGGGATAATCGACATCGAACCACTTGGTGTTGGGCGGCAGGTCCAATCTCTTCACCCTTGCATCCATTCCGCAGCCCATATAAACCACCAACGAATTTTTGTTCGATGCGAGGAATTCTTTTACCCATTCATCATACTGACGGGCACGAACAACAATAACTCTGTTTCCGAACCCGCCATATTTTTTTACATCGATCCCGGCATTCTCAACAATGTCACTGGCAATCTTGTCATTAAGGATCGAATGCTCGTCCCGATAATCCGACGCCTTCGCACAAAGAGTTATGAGAAGGGTTTCCTTTTCAGCTGTCAGCTTTGTTTGCATAAGACTTCATTAACATCCACCACCGCGACCAACCTGGATACGTCCATTATCCCTTACCACTGATGTTAGATCGGAGCACTCAGTGTCATTCGAAAGAGAGATGTTAACGACGCCCTCGCGATCACTCTGGACTGTTGCAGAATTAAACTCATCAACTTTTTTCTCAATATTTTCTGTGGGATATGTAGTGAATGCTTTAGCGAATAGCTCCATTTGGGCAAATGTCCTCAACAGCAAAAATCCTTCCTGCATTGTACACGAAGCCGGTAGTGTTACGTACGTCGATCCGCCTTCGTAGTAGCCATCATCATTGATAATGATGTCAGATTCAAATTGATATTTGGTCTTCCACCATTCAGGCGTGTCGTCCATCAAGGCCATGCTAGTGATCTTCACTGGAGATTCTGCCAAATGGAGGGTCCTTCTGAAATACTCAACGATCCCTTCAGTTGTTCGCGGAATGGAGAAGTTGGTGAGATAGCCGGAAAAAGTATATCCTTTCGTGCCGTCGTCGGTTGTAACGGCAATGTAACGGCCTTTGAATCCTTCAATAATGATCTTGTCGGAAGGTTGATTGTTGATCAACGGCTCCGCAAGCTTGAGCGTCTCGCCATAATAAATAACGTCGAGAGCTTTTGTGGAATCACCAACATCATTGAGTGATGCGTAGAGATTCAATCCTTCGTCCCGATATACAAATGCAATTTTATTATTGAACTGTGGTGTTTTGAAAGCCGAGACGATCTCATTCAGCAGTGTTGTGTCGGCACCAACAGCTTCGTGCGATTCGTCGTTGATGTTTTCCTCATCAACGGGATCAACAGCTAAGGTGTCTTCGGATACGACTGCAACTGAATCTTCTTTTGTTTCTGATGTTTGGGGCGCTGTGCATGCAGCCAACATCAACAAGATCACAACTGGATATTTCATTCCTTGGATCGCTCTACCTTCGTGATGAAATACTTGGTATCGCCACGCCATGCAAATCTCATGAATCGTCGTGTGAAATGAAGGCTGACGCGCTCGCCGCTTAGTGCGACCTGGTTCAATTGTTCGAGCACTTCTTTCTCGCTCGACTCCACGGAGAAATCGAACGTCTCGGCTACAGGGCTTACGCCTTTCAGTGCTCCGAACGACTCGAGGCTCAGTTTGCCTTCATAAGTTTTGAAAACGAATCCTTTCTCACTGATCCTCAGCACTCTACCAGCCATTTCGCCGTTCTCGTAGCTTCCCCAGTAGAGGAATGCAAGAATGCCAAGGCCCAGCACGACTACGATTATCAGGATGCGTTTAAGGATCTTCTTCATAAAGACAGGGTTACGCGGTGGACACGCTAAGAAGTGGTGGATACGCGGAGAGAAAATCAGTTAGCAATTCTCTGCGTATCCTCCGCTCCCCCGCTTATCCTCCGCGAAACCAATTTACTCTTTCTCTTCAATTTAACATAGAAGAACACCGCTACCGAAATGATGATCAACGAAATGAATTGTGAAATCGACAGGATGTTTTTGATCACGAAACCACGTTCGATATCACCACGGAACAATTCGATGATGCCACGTCCGCAAGCATAAACTATCAGGTACACGAGAAACACCTGACCATCGAATGTCTTCCGGCGTTTCAGGATCAACAGGCAGGTCAACAACAGGAGGATGAACGTTGCCTCGTAGAGTTGTGTAGGATGGATTGGTGTGTTCAATGGTTGCGCCCTGGCAGGCGGGGTCTGTAAAGATCACACCCAACGCACTATCGGTCGGCAGTCCGTAACAACATCCCGCCATAAAACATCCGAGTCTTCCGAAGCAATGCACGATGCAGGTAACAATTGCCATGATATCGAGCATGCTGAGAACTGGTAATTTATTTCTTCGAAAGAAGATCAGCATTGTTGGAATGCAGAAAAGAAGAGATCCATAGAAGACAAAGCCACCCGTTGAAAGCAGTTGCGTGGAGGGATCTTCAAACAACATGAAAAGTTTTCCACCTACGATTCCGGCAATGATTAATAAAATGAAAAGTGAATTGGCCTGGTCGAAAGTTATTTTCGAAGCTCGCCACATGTAGGTGAATGCGGCAATGCAGCCCAGGGCGATGAGAAATCCGTAGGTGTAGATTGTAATTGAGCCAATCTCAAATAAAACGGGGTGCATTCGTGATTTGTAATTTGTGATCAATTACGAATTACGGATCACAAATTACAAATTAGACCGTCATGATCTCGCCCTCTTTACGTTTCATAAGAGCATCAATCTTCGTGATAAACTCGTCAGTTGTTTTCTGAACAGTCTCTTCACCATTCTTGATGTCATCTTCTGAAACGCCCTTGATCTTTTTGATCTGTTCGTTGATGTCTTTGCGGATAGATCTTACGCTCACCTTGCCTTGTTCGCATTCGCCGTGCACCTGTTTTACGAGTTGCTTGCGGCGCTCTTCGGTGAGCATCGGAATATTGATGATAACCTGTTGACCGTCGTTCTGAGGAGTGAGGCCGAGGTTGGCGGCCATGATCGCCTTTTCGATCTCTTGTATCAGGCTTTTCTCCCAGGCTTAATGAAAAGTGTGCGTGCTTCCGGTGCCGTTATCGACGATACCTGGTTGAGCGGACTAGTTGCGCCATAATACGACACCATAATGCCATCCAGCATTGATGGTGACGCTTTGCCTGCGCGTATTTTTGTGAGCTCGCTGGAAACGTGGGCGAGGGTTTTGCCCATTTGTTCGCGTGCGTCTTCAAGGAAAAGTTCTAATTCTTCCATAAGCGATTAGGATTAACTGATTAGAGTTCCTGCCTCTTCACCATTCGCCACCCTTAGCAGGTTGCCTTTTTTATTCATGTCGAAAACAATGATCGGCAGCTTGTTCTCCATGCAGAGTGTGAATGCCGTCATGTCCATGATGTTCAGGTTTTTCTCGTAAGCTTCCTGGAAGGAGAGCTTGTCGTATCTCACAGCGTCTTTGTACTTCTCTGGATCTTTCGTGTAAACGCCGTCTACCCGTGTGCCCTTGAGCACCACGTTGGCCTGGCATTCGATAGCCCGGAGGCTGGCCGTAGAGTCGGTAGTAAAGTAAGGATTTCCGATACCCGCGCCGAAGATCACGATCCGGCCCTTTTCGAGGTGACGGATTGCACGGCGACGAATAAATGGCTCACACACCTGTTCCATTTTTATACCAGACATCAGTCGTGTGTACATGCCGTGGCGTTCGAGGGCACTCTGGAGGGCCATGGCGTTGACTACCGTGGCGAGCATGCCCATGTAGTCGCCCTGTACGCGGTCGATACCCAGCGCTTCGGCCTGGCCACCACGGAAGATGTTGCCGCCGCCGATAACGATCGCCAACTCCACGCCTTTCTCCTTTACGATCTTAATTTCTTCAGTGTATTGTTCGAGAACGTTGTGATCGAAATTGACGCTCTTGTTTGTTCCCTGCAGGGCTTCGCCACTTAGTTTGAGGAGGATACGCTTATACTTCATTAAGGACGCTCGGGTTGAAATCCTGCAAATATATCTTAATATTGAAAAGAATTAAACTCCATACTTATGGCAAAAGGTCAGGACAAAAGATCAGAAGACAAAAAAAAGCCTCTCAAAACCCTGAAAGAAAAGAGGGCAGAAAAGAAGGCGAAGAAGGCAGGTAAGTAAACCGTAAAAGGTAGACGGGCTAGAACTCAATCAGTATCTGGCCCTTCTCAACACTATCGCCTTTCTTTACTTCATCAAACGGATCAAAACGTATAAAAAGAATCTCAATGCCGAGATGGTGGTGATCAACAAGGAACGACTCAAAGCAAACCAGGTCGCAAGCATGGAGATCATCGGGGATGTTGATGGTAAGAATGTGATCATCGTAGACGATCTTGTGGATACTGCGGGAACTTTGTGCGCCGCCGCCGACCTGTTGATATCACAAGGAGCAAAATCGGTAAAGGCATACTGTACACATGGAATTTTGAGTGGTCCGGCGCGCGACAACATTCAAAAAAGTAAGATCGAAAAGTTATACATTTCCGATACGGTGATTGAGACCATCGATCATCCGAAGATCGAGATCGTTAGTTGTGCTCCAATTCTTGCCAACGCGATCGAGAACGTAGTTCAAAATAAAAGTCTCAGCCAACTATGATCATTCGTGCTATCGAAAATGCTTTCAGACATGGGAAGGATCGTGGCTGGGCGAAGACTTACTGGGCGTTCGATATTCACGGTACCATTTGAAACCCAATCACCGTCGCGACGAGATCGCGACTGAGTTTTATCCGCATGCCATAGAGGTCATGCAGGCGTTGAGCAGGCGGACAGATATCGTGAGAATTTTATACACGTGTTCGTATCCTCACGAAATAGAACAGTATCTTGAATTGTTTCGCTCGCACGGAATCCATTTTCACTACATCAACAGCAATCCCGAAGTTGCGGACGGAGGTTATGGTTACTACCGCGACAAGTTTTATTTCAACGTGTTGTTTGAAGATAAGGCAGGGTTTAGCGGGGAGGAGGATTGGGTTATAATAAAAGAGGTTTTGAAGAATTTCTAAAGCGCCACAAATGGAATTCTTATATTCAAGAATCAATCATTAAGGCATTGAACTTCCTGGCGGCATTTGTTCTGGCATCGTTAAGTTTTGGTAACCCTCAGGCAAGAGTAGATTCCGTTTTTTGGTGCCCACAGCGACCCCTTGTATGGACGGATTTTAAATCAGACAGCAAGCAAAATGGAGCGGCCACAACAACAGTCATCATTCATCGGTGGGTGGAAACTCAAGCCGGATCTGTCTTGTACGTAAAGGCTGTATTTCTTCGTGAAAAATCTTCATACAACCCTGCCGATACCACGAATGATTTATTAAATCATGAGGCACGACATTTCGACATAGCAGAACTCGTTGCAAGGAGAACGAGAAGAGATTTGTCGGGCCGTACGTTTACTCGTTCCACCCGTAAACAGGCATATGAGAGATTGCGAAGCATGAATGGGGACTTCAAAAGCCTCAATAATGTTTATGATTCGGACAGCGGCGACAGTCAAAACAAAGAGGGACAGTTGAAATGGAATAAGTACATCTCCGCGCAACTGAAGGCTCTTGAACAGTACGCCGTTGATTGTAAACAGGCCAGTTTTTAAGCTTTATGTTTCTCCTAATCCCCGGCCGCCATCACCTTCTCACCACATTTCAGGAGAAGTACCTTTCAGAAATCACTAAACAACAACAGGTCGAGGCAATCATCTTCGCCGTCACTTCCGCTAATCACAGCAACACTCGTCGAAACCCAATTCCCTTTTATTTAAGAGCTCTTCAAATAGAAGAGTTTAGTCGGTCACTCAATGTCCCTTGTTACATCTATGGCATCGACGACGTTGGTAATGTGAAGAACTTTTCGTCGTATACGATCAAACGCATTCATCACGAAAGTGAAGGACTCTTCGATCTTGCTCCGAGAACACCATCGTCGTTTGTTCGACACCGTTCTCGAAATGTATGAGAGCAAAGGCTTCAGGATACTTACTGCTGAACTTGAAGACCGAAAGACATGGAAACATCACTCGGTGATGCCATGGGACATCGTCGAGAAAATTGCAACATCGGATAATTGGAAGGCGGACCCGTGGATCGCTTCGAACATGCACCCGGCTTCGATCGACATCTGGTCGCGCTACCGTTGTGGTGACAAAGTGCAGATGCTCTTCCGCGACAAGATGATCTCAGATGATGGCGACATCACCACAACACGCGATTACAATACTTATGTTCGTCAGATGGACGACATCGCGGTGTTGAAGTATGATGAGACGGCTCCGTTCATTCGCGCCGGCCGGATTGGTGACATCGGTTGTGCTGTTGGTTCGTGGATCAAGCTTGCATGTAACGATCCTCGTTGGCGTGAGTCGGATTTTTATGGGATCGAAGTTGCCCGTCACCTGTTCGACATCTGCCAGCAACGCAAACACAATGGTGAGTTCAATAATCCGTTTGTGTTCTTCTCTCAGCGCAATGCCGTTACCGGCCTGGCGTTCGACAAAGGGTCGATGAATACGATCCATACATCGTCGCTCACTCATGAGATCGAGTCGTATGGAAGTCGGCAGGAGTTGTTGTCGTTCATTAAGAATCGTTATGAAGAGCTTGCTCCGAATGGAGTTTGGGTGAATAGAGATGTTGTAGGCCCCGAAGATCGCGACAAGATGGTGCTGATGAAGTTGTGTAAGACTGACGGAAGAAATGGAGACTTCGATAAAAAACATCCTGCCCGCGAAGGTCTCGCTGAGTATTTGAAAGGCTTGTCGACTTACGGACGGTTCTTGAGGTTCGCGAAGGATTTCCGCTCGAAGGAAGGATACCAACTTAAGTACACTGTTAATAACGATAGCATTAGACTATCGCTCAGAGATGCGTGCGAGTTTATGAGCAGGAAGGACTACGTGGACAACTGGGAGAGTGAAATGCACGAGACGTTTTGTTTCTGGGATTTTGATGATTGGAGGGAGAATTTGGAAGAGGTTGGTTTTGAGATTGCTGGGGGGTCACATGCGTATACGAATCAATGGATTGTAGATAACAGGTTGAAAGGAAAAGTTGAATTGTTTGATTTGAATGGAAAGGTGATTGATTGGCCCGTGACCAACATGATCATGATTGCTGAGAAAAAGTAAGATTACGTCAACGTCATAAACACCGCCGCTACCAGCGTCATTCCAATAATAAACCACCGATACCCTCCTTCACTCAAATTCCTAACAATTATAATCCCCAACCATGCACCGAGTGCAATCACCGGAAGGGTAGTCAAATCAAGAAAGAAAGTGTTCCAGGTGATCGTCTTCCACCACCAAATGTGGAATGGAACTTTCATCCAGTTAATTATCATGAAGAACCAGGCGCTTGTGCCGATGTATGAATTCTTCGGCAGGCGCATCGACAAAAAATAAATTGCAGCAATCGCGCCGGCAAGATTTCCGATCATAGATGTGAACCCCGCGCCGATGCCACATATCGCGGCGAACCACGCGTAGTCGGGAATGTCTTCTTTGTGTCCGCGTTCCATCCAGATCATGACCCCGACACTCACGATAATGATGCTGACCATAACGTACTTGAACACCTGGTCGTTGATCACGCCGCCGACAACAGTCCCCAAAACAATTCCGACAATCGACCATAAGATCATTTTCTTGAGATATCCCCACGACGCGTGTCGATGGTAGTACCAAACGCCCATCACGTCGGCGAGGCACAGCATCGGCAGCATGATCCCGCTCGAGAGTTGTCCCCCGAAAATGATTGCCAGCAATGGAACGGAGATGTTGCCCGCACCGTGCACGCCGGTTTTCGACATGCCTACGCACATCGCGACAACGAAGAAAAGGAGCAGCTCTACTGTCGAGAAGTTGTAAGAGAAAAGCGAGATCATCGTTTACGCGACGTCGGTTCCTCTCACCCGCCTTCAGCATTTCGTACCAGTCTTGTGTTTCGAGTTTCAGATCGATGGACTTCGCTGCTTCGCGAAGTCGTTCGGGTTTAGATGTTCCGATTACGGGGAAGATGTTTGAAGGATGTTTGAGCAACCACGCCAGGAAGAATTGTGTGGTGGTGGCGTTATTGTATTTGTGCGACAGCTCGCTCACTTTTCCACCGATGCGTCTTGATACTTCATCTTCGGCAATGAATGTTCTTCCGCCTCCGAGCGGCGACCAGGCCATCGCGGAAGCCTTATGTTTATAAAGTTGTTCGACCGTTCCGTCGAACAGTGCAGCCATGCAGAACAATGAAAGCTCTATTTGATTCGTCACCAGCGGAAACGACAATGCACTTTGAAGCAGCTCGAATTGCGATATGGTGAAATTGGAAACGCCGAAGCTCAACACTTTGCCCTGATCTCTTAGTTGGGTAAATGCTTCAGCAACTTCCTGAATGTCCATGAGCGGATCGGGACGATGGATGAGCAGCAGGTCGATGCGGTCGGTGTGAAGTTTCTTAAGCGACGTTTCGGCCGACAGGACGATATGTTCCTTCGAAGAATCGTAGTGTTTAACCTTGTGTTCAGGTTTTTTGGAAGACGTTAGCTTGATGCCGCACTTGGTAACGAGCTGCATCTTCTTCGCAAGCTGCGGCTGACGCGCGAGGACTTCACCGAAGGATTGTTCGTTGCTGTAGTCGCCATAGATGTCGGCGTGGTCGAATGTGGTGATGCCTTCGTCGAGTGCGGTGTTGATAAGTTGTTCGATAGCGGTGGATGATATCGAGTTCCATCGCCAGGCGCCGGCGATAATGCGTGAGAAGGTAGGACCGGCTGGGTGGATGGGAAGTTGTTGCATGGTTCCGCGAAAATAGGATATACCGTTGCATATTTCGCTTCTGTAATTAACTTTGCAGTCCCTTTTGAGGGAAAATGACCCAGAAAGTGGGTTTTCAACCCTCCTTCGCTAAGAAGCTACGGAGGACAAATGCGGGAGTAGCTCAGTTGGTAGAGCATCACCTTGCCAAGGTGAGGGTCGCGAGTTCGAGTCTCGTTTCCCGCTCAGTAGTAGAAAAAAAGTGTGAGGTCAACCCACACTTTTTTCATTTTTGCCCTGGTGGTGGAATTGGTAGACACGCAGGACTTAAAATCCTGTGACCAGTAATGGTTGTACGGGTTCAACTCCCGTCCGGGGTACACATCACGCTAATCTCCCGTCCTTTAACGGCGCTACCTTCTGCAGCTTGTCATTGAGCTTAAGCGTTACTTCTAAAATGTCCCGATATTTTTTTTCGTCGGGTTTCCTTTGAATAGCATTCTCAAACCTCTCTTTAATTGATTTAAAAAGCTCATCGTAGACTGGATTTCCGGCCAGCCTCGCAATAATCATTTTGTAATACCAGTAGAAATTGAAACCAATATTTCCAATGCTGGTGAGCGACTCATTCACCTTTGCATCCAAAACCCTGACGTCGTCATAAAGGGAAAGAGCTCGAAAAATACGTGTTTCGATGAATGAAATAAATAGCGACGTTAATGCTTCGAAGTTGTCGTTAACTTCTTTTTCCGTGAACTCTTTCCAATCGGCCGAACAGTCCCCCGCGAGATTGAGACTATAATTATTCGCGGGAGGGAAGCCGTTTGTTTTCAGATGATCTTCAGGATCAAGAAAGTCCTCGATCAGATCATAACGCTTCAGTCCGCCCATGCTTACAAACAGCCGATTCCTGTCTTGATTTACACCGATCAAAAAGAGGACACACTCTTTTGCCCGCGAAATTTCCCTTACGTAATCGTGTCGGCCACTTAGCACGTCGCCGGCCGTCTTCTTAAAGCCCCGAGACTCGAGAAATGTTGTAATACTTTCAGGTATGTATAGAAGCGCCTTCTTATCGATGATTGGCTTCTTATCATCAAATCTTTTTGCATTACCCTTCACCGCCCAATCAAGTAACGAATCAAGAGTTGCGAACTCTTGACCTTTATCTACTGGCTGATCGTCGTAGAGATAAAGGATATAATATTTTTTCGCCGGTGGATAATACCCATACCATTCCTCAAAGCCCTGGCCAATCAAAAAATAGTCTTTTAAATCAGGATGATCGTGGAGATATATCTCATTGAAATGCCAAACATCTGACAAAGATGGTTCCTGCAGCAACCTTGTTCCACAGATGTTCAGGTTGTATAATCCAAAGCCATTGATCTGTTTGAGAAAGTCGAGATAGTTTTCGTCGAGTTTCAACGAACACTTCGACACCAGTTCATTGATCTCTTCATCGGTTGCCTTGTTGGCGCTGTAGTCTCTGTATGTGTTTAACTGAAGTAAGTCTAATAGCTCTTGCTTCATTTTTTCTTCCTTTTGAAGACTAAATACACCAGTCCAACAATCAGCCCTATGAAGATCACCTTTCCAAAAAGTTTCTCAGTGAAAGCTACAATCCTATCCGATTGAGAACCCGCAGCATTGCTGAATTGATTCTTTACACTAAGGCCCTTCGGCAACTCAATAGATTCAAACAGTTGATCACGCAACGGCTGTAAGTCATTCGACATCCCGTCAACCTCCCAGAAAGTAACGGTATACCAGTACTCATTCAGAAAGACAACGAGGTAATGACGGATCTGTTTTTCGTCTCCCATCGTTGCAGTAAAAGTGAATCTCGTCACCTGCAGTCCCTCCCTTACTTCAAAATCCTGGCTCACCAATGTTCCGTGCTGTACTTTGATAACTCCATCCTGGAATCCTTTATATGCTTTCAGCAGCTCTTCGCGACTCGGAATGTTGGTCGCGTTTTCACCTTTGTTTGGGAGACTTTGAATCAGGACAAGGGCATTGTCGATCTGGGCTTTCACATTGCGCGTGCCTAACGTGTCGTACGGTTCGAAATTTTCCGGGATAGTTACCGTCAGGTTTTCGTCTAACTTGTGTTTAACCCAATCTTGTGCATGGCAGTTAATGACGATCGTCAGCAAACAGGCGATCAAAAATGTTTTCATCGATGAGGAGAGTTTGAGAATGAAGTTATGAAAAGAAGTAACTTCGTGCTGTGAAAAATCTTCTTTACTTTTTCATTCTACTCAGTGTTGCTTCATGCAGCACCTTTTCCGGCGAACGCTCCCTTGGCAAGAACCTAACGATTATCGAAGGGGATAAAGAAGAAGACAGGAGGATTGTTTATTGTCCCGATAAGAATAAGGCTTGTTCCGAAGGTCTGAAAGTCATCCCCGCAAACAATTCCGAGTATGTTGACGATGTGAGGTCGAATGATGAATGGATCATTGCAAGGACAATAGGACGTCACTACAAAAAAGGAAAATTATTGGATCATTAATAAAGACTTTACTCTCGGCGATAAGGATTGTGGTAAGGAAGATTGTGGCGACTACATCAAAACATATATAAGCGGCCCATTAACCTTCGAAAATTTCAATGGTCATAGAGGCGAGTTGAAGATCACGCTGGAGATGCCAGCGAAGAAGTGATCATAATAACACCTGGTTCAACAACGCCACTGTAAACAAGCTCAATAAAAACCAGCCAAGCGCGCCCTGCAGTACACACATGTAGCGTGCAATGCCTGTTGTAGGAATATTTCCGAAACCAAGTGTGATGAATGCATTCAGACTCAACGCAACGGCGTTCAATAAACTCATCATCAGTCCCTTCATCATTTTGAAGAATGGTTTCACGTAGCCGTGTTCATTCTTTTCAATGAATAATTTAAAGTCGGCAACTACCTGGCTCTTGCTCGTCCTGTCCCAATCGGACGGAAAGAAGCAATAGAAGATGCCAAAAGCGAGAATGATGTAAAATGAAATGATCAGCGCCTTACCTGGACTCGTTGCGTGATCGGTGTAGAGGCCCATCAGTTGGTTGAGGCGGAGGCGGATGGTTTCTTCGGTGGTTCTATGAGGCATAGCCTGGAGATACTGGATCTCAAGCTCTTTCATGAGAACATATACTTCGTTAGCGGAGGTGATGTCGGCACGGTTGCGATAGTGATCGTACAAACGTTTGTAAAGCGCGGTGAAATCGTCGTACGTGCCTTCATCATAATAGTCGGCAACACTATCTCCTTTGATTCGATACGGCGTATGCTTGTAATCGAACATAACAAGCTTCGAATTGTGTAGTTGTGAAAATGGAAAGTGATAGTCGAAGTCGGGAAGCTTCAATCCCATTACCTCCACATACTCAGGAAATGAATTCTTTTGAATTACCAGGCGATCTTCAACGGAGCCCAATAGCCTTGTCGGATAAGCGAACGTGGAGTTCGTGATTACCAGGTTCTTGATGTTCTCGAAATCTAAATCGAATGGGCAGAGGAGGCCTTGTTGTTGCGCACCGGAGAACTTCGTGTTATTTACTGTCACGTAATCGTAGTTGAAGACCCACCTGAATCCCCATCGATATTCATCGTGGTCGGGAACGTTGACGTTAAATGTCGAATTCTGGCAAAAAAATTCCGTTCCACTCGTGTACAGGCGAACAACTCCATTCACCGTCACGTTATCGATCATCACTTTTCTCAATTGGTTTGCGCCGTCCGTTTTTTCGTAAAATCCGAGCGATTTTGTACGCAATTGTTCTACAACTAATTCCCCAGAGCTATCATCAATGGCGAATTCATCCAACGACATTCGTTGTATTGAAGTATAGGCATCGTCCCGGCTCTTGAATCTCGATCGACAAAAGTTGAGTGTCCTCGTAGAGAAGTCAATGAGGCTATCGCTGGTTAGTTTCAAGTTAGATCCAACGCGATACATAACCTCTTTCAAACTATAATGAATGACCCCGTCGGGTATACTTATTCGCTTGTCGCATATCTTAACATCACCTGTATCAAGTTGACGAAGGAGGTCGAACCAGTAGACAACTGAATCTGGTTTGTACTGCTTCTCCCAGCGAGAGATAGCCGGGTTCATAACGAATAGCCGAAAGGTCGCGATCGTAGTACATCAATTCGAAATCATTGAAGTCGCTATCAAAGGCCTTTTTTAGGAACTGTATTGCCCTTGCCGGGTTGCCGATCATCGAGCTAGCGCACGCGGCATTGTAGAGATCCTGTCCTTCAGGCTTGCCGATTGCGAACGCCGAATCATAAATGGCAGCGAGGATGAGTTGAGTTTTTTTGTCGACGCGCTTGTCTTCGCGTTGCGCCGCCTCAATAAGCCGTCAGCGCGAAGCACGTAATCACGATAAGTCTGCGAGATCCCCACAACTGGGATCAACAAAAGGACAAGAAGGGTAAGGCGCAAAAAGAAGAATTTTACTCAACTAAAGATAAAAAATCTTCAGTCACTTCACCATCTCCACATACCTGCACAAGCCATTCGCCCACTTCATCTGGTCGACGGTTTTGCAATCCGGCTCCAACAACCGTGGCGACGCCACGAGAATACTTACACTCTTCGCACGACTCGTTGCTACATTCAACCTGTTCGGACTAAACAAAAAATTCATTCCACGAGGTGCATCTTCCTGCGACGAGCTCGTCATCGAATAGATAACAATCGGCGCTTCCTGGCCCTGGAATTTATCGACGGTGCCCACTTTTATTCCTGGCAACCGCGACGTCAACGCCGCGACCTGTGCATTGTACGGAGCAACAACAAGTATGTCTTCCTTCGTGAGCTTTTTTGTGACATCGTTTTTGTCTGTCCAACTTCCGGAAGTCAACAGTTGATCAGCAATCTTACTGATCTCTTCGATTTCTTCAAGTGATACGTTTTGATTTCCAACATGATTTACCGGCACATAAAATAATCCAGCCCCATCGAATTGAGTTCCACCAGAAACAACTTGCTTCTCCAGCCCTTTGCTCGACTTCAATTTGCCTTCATAAAAGAGCTCCGATGTAAATGCGGATATATTTGGGTGAAGACGATAAGTGAATCCCAAAAACAGACCTTGCTCTGTTGGCATCGCCTGGTGATCGCCAATCAAATGTGTGAGCGCAGCAATGTCGCTGCCCTCAGGATGCGATCCTTTCTGCGGTTGTTCCAGTTGTTGTGGATCACCCAACAAGATTATATTCTTAGCCGAACGCGATGCCGACAATGCCTGCGACAAAGACATCTGTCCCGCTTCATCTACAAAAAGGTAATCAAGTTTGTCGACCACACTGTCTGCGGCCCATAACCAGGCCGTTCCGCCGACTGGCCTGCCTGCTTCGATCGCTTTCAACACGGCATCGGTGTTCTTCATGATCTCGAGCCACTCAGGGACGTAATCAAGATCGTCGCCGCGATGGGCAAATTCAACTTTGAGATCTTCCTGGTCTGCAACTTCTTTTACTTTTTCGAAGAGATTGATAACGACGCGATGACTGATGGCCGTGACACCAATCTTCTTTTTGTGTTTCAAGAGCTCAACGATCATTTTCGCAGCCGTTGTTGTCTTGCCGGCACCAGGCGGACCTTGAATTGGAAGTATGCTCTTGTCGAGATTCAGTGAAATTCGGATCGCAGCGGCAAGCACATCTTCACCCGGCAATAGTTCGGCACCTTCCTTTCCATTCAACAACTTCGGCTTTCGGCGCATTAAAAGATCTTTCGATGCGCGATAAGAGAATTTATGTGACAATCCATCCTCATCGATTGCTCTTGCAAGGTCCATAATTGAAGTCCATAGTGTTCCTGCGCTAATCATGTCGTTAATGTGAACTGACTTCGGATGAATATCGAGTGATTTATTCGTCTTCTTAACTGTGATGGTTCGTTGTGCGAGGTCGATTGCCGTTACTGTTCCGAAGGTGATCCCAAAAGGCTCATTTTCAGTTTTACTGTTCGTAATTATAAGTTTGTCTCCTTCCGAGATCCCGACCTCTTGCTGTGGAAAAGAATACTTGTGTAATGGCAGTTTAGATTTCTTTGCTGAAAATGCTTCAAGAAAATTTAAGCCGGTTATTGCCTTTCGTTCTCCGATTGCATCCTCATCTTCCATTTTTTGAAGTCGGAAGTATTCCCAGGCAGCGCTTTTGTCTTCGCGACGAAAATAATTGAGCTGATGTGCGAGTAGCCATTTCGCCTGTTCTTCATCCGTCCTTTCTTCGCGATCGGGGGATAAATTCATGATAAGGCTTTCATACAATCGAAGAGATTGTTTCTCTCGCTCCTTCAACTCCTCTTTGGGCTCTTCCTCTTTAGGAAATGGTCTCTTGAAAACAACTCCTGACTTTATCAGATCACCACGAAGTTTTTCCAACCATACATGTAACGCTTCTGTTGCGAGACAGTCGTCCTGGTTATAACCTTCCAGCGTAGCGATTGTCTCTTTTGAAACAGAAGAGAACGCATTCAACTCCAGGGCAACCTCAACATTTTTTCTTGCGATGCTCGCGTCCCTAAGTTCAACAACGCGTGTATAGGTCGTGAACTTCTCGAGATCTTTTAATGAATAACGTTCAACACTTGCCAGGATTGATTCTTTAAAAGCAGCATGCAGATCGATAAATCTTTCCGCCCGAAGTAATTCATCAACATCTTGTTCATAAATGCTGTGAACGCTTGCCAGTCTTTTAACGGCAACAGATTCGTAGGGAGCAAAATGATAAATGTTGAAATCCGGAAATTTAATTCGTCGCTCAGTCAGAAATTTCATGAATGATGCAAACGCAGTCTTCTCTTCGATGCGATTCGTTGCCAGGAATTTTTTATAAACAAGCGTTCCGTTTTCGCGATAGGCGTAACCAAGCAAATACTCGAGTCCACCTGAAGGATAATATACATCTCCTTCTATGTCGAAGTAAACATCGCCGGTGTTAGGCTCCGGAAGTCGATTTAATCCAAGGCCTTCTTCTACTTGTTCGATTACCCGGTGGATCATTTGATTCTTGATCCGTCCTTCCAACTGTACTTTGGCCTGTTGCTGTCGTTTAATATAGCCGTCGATATTCCCTCTCTTCGGTTCCGCGATCTTTTCCAGGTTCGCGAAATCCTCCAGCCTTCGAACACCCTGCGTCTTCAACTCTTCAATCTGCGACGAACGAATTCCCGCCACCAAAGAAATGTAGTCGTCGCCGTGGCGACGTGTATCGCACACTTTCCACCAACTGCAAACTCCGCAATGTTCTGCGGGCTCAGGATAAGTTTCCCTCGCCGGCACAGACATAGTGTGCTCGAAGTTTCTCTTCGTCAGTCTATAGTAAGCTTTGAAGTCATCGAACCGATAAGATTCAGGCTCGAAATTTTCAATTGGCTTTATAACATGAAACTTCTCCGGCTCAACACCCTGCAGATCCGCGAGAAGGTCAGAGTAAAGACACAATTGAAGTATAGTCCCAGCCTTCGTGTTCTGCGCAAGCTTCGTGTCTTGCACTTCGTATTGCCAATCGCCGAACTTACTTTTTCCCGGAACCTTAACGAGAATGTCAGCAATGCCCATCCAATTACCTAACTCAAGTCTTGCTTGTACAATAGCATCAACGCCTTGTTGCATAGCTTCGACAGCATTGGAACCTTCAGCAACCGTTTTTCCACTGGCCTTCAGAAAATTCACGTAAGCTTTTTCGTGATCGCGGCCACGCTGAATCAGAATTTCGAGTTGTGGATCTGTCCAATAAGGTTTTTCAAGTTCACCCAATACAACTTTTCGATTCAATTCGGTGAGATGCCGACAGCTCAGATGATTAGAAAGGTCTGTCGCAACCAGTTGAAGGATGTTATTGGTGAAATTCATGTAATTTGATGCAAGGTATGAAACACGTCATTCTCCTTTTTATTGCATTTCTTTTATTCTCTTGCGATCAACAACTTCGATTCGCCAGCCCCCGTATTTCAAAATTATATTTCTTCCTTCGAAGTCGACTCGCTGCAAAATAATGATCACGAGATCCGCTGGACCGACATCGATTCCACACTCTCGAAGGTTGAGATCGTCTGGCATTTGAAGGACACAGTTCGGCAGGCAGATTGGAAAGTACAGATCACACCAAACTTCAAAGCCAATTTTCACTGGCAACCACATCTCACGCCGACCGACAATCACATTATTGCTCAGCATGTTTTTCGTGCACCCGCGTTAATCCTCGCCGACAGTGTTAAACAACTCACACTCATCCCGGATCTTTCCGGTATCAGCAACAATGGCATCAAATGGTTCATGGATCTCGATGCACGTACCAACGTGATGACAATCGGCATCGCGAATAGCAAAGTGACCAGTCACGTTTTATTCGAGAAGGATCCTGGCATTGTTATTCCTCCGGGTGAGTTTAAGTTTTCATTTTACCTGATGACATCAAGCGACAGCTCCAGTCTTCACGATCCATGGCGTAAACCGCTTGCGTTTTTATGGACAACTTATGGTGACTCTCTTTACAAGCAAGGTCAGCCCATCAAAGGCAGTCTCGAACCATATGTAAAACACACTTACAACTGGGCATTCAATACATGGAAAAAAGCGGTGTGGCAGGAGTTCAAGATCAACGGGAAGAAAGTCGGAGCACCGGTGTTTATCGTCAACGTTACTCAAAGTCCGAATTATCCGGCGAGGTAACTGAACGTGAATTCCGATCGGTATGGAACCAGGCATGGTTCAGCTCACTCAGGTCTGCCGAAGGACTCTATCGCTACGCACGACGAACACACAACGCCGACTTACTTCGAAAAGCCAACATGACCAAAGAGCTTGCATTGTCTTTCCCACAAACCGACGGACTCTTTCCTTCAGTGATTGGAACAGAAATGGAAATTACTATTTCCAAAAAAAATGCCGACAGGCTCGTCGGGTCTCGTGGCTGGAACCATCGCTTCTTCGGAAACTCGAATCGCAATCCCCAAAATCCATGGGGCGATGCAGCTCGCGCACCGTACCATATACTTGACATGAGTTGGACCGCATATCTCATGCTTGTGTGGAATGAAGAGCTCGAAAAAGATCAACGACTTGTGGATTATGCAACCCGCTATGCCGACAAGTTGATAACACTTCAAGACCCACAGGGATTTTTTCCCGGCTGGATCGGAGTCGGAATAATGAATCAAACTCCCGAGACTTCCATGTCGGCGAATTTTTTATTGAAGCTGTACGGGATCACTAAAAACGAAAAATATTTGACGTCTGCACGTAAGGCTATGGACGCTGTTATCGAGAATATCATTCCAAACAATCGTTGGGAAGATTTCGAAACTTACTGGTCATGTAGTCGCGTGCTCGATTCGTTGGTTGGCAAGAAGATAGAACGCAACGATGCGTACAAACAGAATACTCTTTCGATGTATTGGACTGCGGATGCACTTCTGAATTTCTATAAAGCAACAGGCAATCAATTGTATCTTCAAAAAGGTCAGCGTGTACTCGACAACATGCTGATGTTCCAGCAAACCTGGCAGCCGCCCTACATTCCCATTCCCGTACTCGGTGGTTTCGGTGTAATGAACGCCGACGGCGAATGGAACGACTCGCGTCAATGTCTCTTTGCAGAGACCATCGTTCGTTACGGCAAAGAATTGAATAGCGACGAATATGTTCACCGCGGGCTTGCTGCCCTGCGATCGGCATTCGTTATGATGTATTGTCCTGAGAATCCCGAGACAAAATCGCAATGGGAGAAAGTTTACCCGTTTTTCAACGAGAAAGATTATGGGTTCATGATGGAAAACTACGGCCACGGTGGCGAAAACAACGCCGAAGGATTGGGCATTGGCGAATTTACAATTTACGATTGGGGAAATGGGGCGGCTGCCGAGAGTTATAATACTATGCTGGACCACTACCCGGAATTATTCTAATTATTCGCTTGCCGGAACTATTTAACCGTCTAATCTTGTAGTCTTCTTTATGACTAAACAAGACAACAGCGGGCACGAATTCATAGAAGTCATCGGTGCGCGGGAGCACAATCTCAAAGATGTACATGTTTTCCTTCCAAGAAATAAGCTAGTAGTAGTTACCGGCATCAGCGGCAGCGGGAAATCTTCACTCGCGTTCGATACCATCTACGCCGAAGGCCAACGCCGTTATATGGAAAGCTTCTCTGCGTACGCACGAAGCTTTATCGGAGACCTCGAACGACCTGACGTCGACAAAATCAACGGGCTCAGTCCCGTGATCTCTATCGAACAAAAAACTACCTCAAGAAATCCGAGATCAACAGTTGGAACTGTAACGGAGATATATGACTTCATGCGCTTGCTCTACGCACGCGGTTCCGAAGCATATTCCTATCTGACGGGAGAGAAGATGGTGCGACAATCGGAAGATCAGATCATCGACGCCATTCTCACAAATTTCAAAGGAAAAAAATTAACGCTGCTCGCGCCGATCATTCGTGGTCGCAAAGGTCACTACCGCGAGTTGTTCGTGCAGATACGTAAACAAGGTTTTACCAAAGTTCGTGTCGATGGTGAGTTGCTCGAGATCACTGCAAAGATGCAGGTCGATCGTTTCAAGATCCACGACATCGAGATGGTGATCGATCGCATCGTTGCCGATCCCAAAGATCGACCTCGTATTGCGCAGTCGGTTGGCAAAGGATTGAAAGAAGGCAAAGGCGTGATCATGCTGATGGAGGAATCCGGAGCCGTGCATCACTTCTCAAAATATTTAATGGACCCGAAGACCGGCCTCTCATACGACGAGCCCGCTCCGAACATGTTCTCGTTCAACTCACCTTACGGAGCATGTCCAACTTGTAATGGACTCGGCGTTATCGAAGAGATCACAGAAGAGTCCGTCATTCCCGATAAGAAATTAAGTATCAGCCGCGGTGGCATTCTTCCACTCGGCGAGTATCGCGACATCTGGATCTTCAAAAAGATCGAAGCGATCCTCAAGCGCAACAAGCTTACACTCACAACACCGATCAAAGACATCCCCAAAGAAGTCATGAGGTTGTTGTTGTATGGCGATGACATTCCCGTTGCCGTGTCTTCCGTGAAATATCCAGGCACCGAGTGGAATACTAAGTTTGAAGGCATCATCAACTTTCTTCAGAAACAAAAGGACGAAGGCTCCGATGCCATCAAGAGATGGGTCGAAGATTTCACGATCACGAAGACATGTCCCGAATGCAATGGTGCACGCCTGAGAAAAGAATCGTTACACTTCAAGATCGACAATAAGAACATCGCCGAGCTTTCTGTGATCAATATCATAGCGCTCAACAAATGGCTTGTTGGTCTCGAGGACCGCATCTCCGAAAAGCAACGGATCATCGCTGCCGAGATCTTAAAAGAGATTCGCAAGCGCATTGGTTTCTTGTTGGATGTCGGGTTGGATTACCTGCATCTCAACAGGCCAATCAGAACATTAAGTGGTGGAGAATCACAACGTATTCGCTTGGCAACCCAGATAGGAACGCAACTTGTTGGTGTTCTCTATATTCTCGACGAGCCCAGCATCGGTCTTCATGCCCGCGATAACGTGAAACTTATCAAGGCACTGAAAGATCTTCGCGATCTCGGTAATTCCGTGATCGTTGTCGAGCACGACAAAGACATGATGCTCGAGTCGGATTATATCCTGGACATCGGTCCCGGCGCAGGAAGACACGGTGGGCATGTAGTTGCCGAAGGAACTCCGAAAGATTTTTTGAAAGGAGGAAGCCTTACTGCGAAGTATCTCAATGGCGAGATCGGGATCAAGTTCGATAAGCAACGTCGTAAAGGATCAGGCGAGCACCTGATATTATCCGGCGCTACAGGCAACAACCTGAAAGATGTTACGCTCGACCTTCCTCTCGGAAACACTAACGTGTATCACTGGTGTTTCAGGCAGTGGAAAGTCGACACTCATTCACGAGACACTGTTCCCAATACTCAATCAACACTTTTTTAATTCACGACAGGAACCTCTTGCGTACAAGAAGATAGAGGGGCTTCAATACGTCGACAAAGTTATCGAAGTCGATCAGTCCCCGATCGGCAGAACACCTCGTTCGAATCCCGCCACATATACAACTGTGTTCTCCGACATCCGCGACCTGTTCTCACAAATGCCCGAAGCGAAGATCCGTGGCTACAAGACCGGTCGTTTTTCTTTCAATGTGAAAGGAGGTCGCTGCGAAACATGCGAAGGTGCCGGTTTGAGATTGATCGAGATGGAATTTCTCCCCGACGTTCACGTGCCTTGCGAAACATGCAAAGGCAAGCGATACAATCGCGAGACACTCGAAGTTCGTTTCAAGGGAAAATCTATCGCCGATGTTCTCGACATGACGGTTGAAGAAGCAGTAACGTTCTTCGAAAAGCAACCGAAGATCCTTCGCAAGATCCAAACGTTGAACGATGTTGGACTCGGTTACATTTCGTTGGGTCAGCATGCAACGACGTTATCAGGTGGCGAAGCACAGCGTGTAAAATTGGCTACCGAGCTTTCGAAGCGCGACACCGGCAAGACCTTATATATATTAGATGAGCCGACGACCGGCCTTCATTTCCAGGACATCTCTCATTTGCTCGATGTATTGCAGAAGCTGGTCGAGAAAGGCAACAGTGTATTGGTCATCGAACACAACATGGACGTCATTAAGGCTGCCGACCATGTAATTGATTTGGGTCCTGAAGGCGGTGAAAAGGGCGGAAAGATTATTGCGTTGGGAACACCCGAACAGGTTTCTAAAAATTTAGCTAGTTACACAGGGAAGTTTTTGAAAACTGAACTGAATGGTAAATAAGACCAGACTATACTGGACACTTCAAATTAGCGGTTGGGCGACTTATGCTGCTTTCCAGATCGTCACCTACGTTCTCGCTTCCGGTCCGCTGACGGGCATTAAACGTCCGTTGTCTTTCATCATCGAAGCTGCTCTATGTCTTTTGGTCACCCATTACTATCGCAACTACATTAATAAGTGGAAGTGGTTGAGCATGGGACTTGCGAGATTGATACCGCATGTTCTTGCCGCTGTGTTATTAATGGGTATCATCACATACCTGCTTCGTATACCATTTTCTATTCCGTTGGGAACATTCAACCCGGTAACTGCTTTCGATCCGGGTAAGATGGCTTCGGGTATCTTTTATTATACCTTCTTCTTTTTCCTGTGGTCTGTATTGCACTTTACCTACAACTACTTCGAGCAGTATAACAGGTCGTTGCAGCTCGAGGCATCGATGAAGGAGATAGAATTAAACAATCTTAAATCTCAAATTAATCCGCATTTTATCTTCAATGCGTTGAACAGTATTCGGGCGTTGGTCGATGAAAATCCTGCTAAAGCGAAGCAGGCAATCAATCAACTTTCGAGTATTCTTCGGAATTCACTCGTTACCGAAAAGCGTGGGCTCACAAGTTTTGACGAGGAGTTGAAACTAGTTCGCGACTATCTTGGTTTGGAGAGTATTCGCTTCGAAGAAAGATTAAAAACGGAGTTTGATCTCGACCCTGAATCGAAAGATTTCATGGTTCCCCCACTCATGATTCAAACACTGGTCGAGAACGGTATCAAACACGGAATTTCGAAGCTTACCGAGGGCGGAGTCGTTCAAATAATAACAAAAGTGGACGGAGATCATTTGAAAATACATATCCGTAACAGCGGAAAGTTTGTTGCCAACGGTCATAAAAAAGACACAGGCGGCGGACTGGGCCTCGAGAACACGAGGCAGCGCCTGAAGCTGATCTACGGCGACGAAGCTTCATTCAGAATTCTAACCGAAAAGGATAATTTTGTGCTCACAGAAATTATAATACCACACCTTTATTAGTATGAAAGCTTTAATAGTTGATGACGAGCGTTTGGCAAGAAAGGAACTTATTAAACTTCTCGAAGAGCATCCTTCCATTGAGATAGCAGGCGAAGCAATGAATGCCGACGAAGCAGAGAAGATGATTGAAGAACTCAATCCCGATCTCCTCTTTCTCGATATACAAATGCCCGGTCGCACCGGCTTCCAGTTGCTCGAGTCCCTCGACTCTGCTCCGCTGGTTGTATTCACCACCGCGTACGATGAGTTTGCTTTGAAAGCATTTGAAGTGAATGCACTCGATTACCTTCTGAAACCTATCACTGCGGAACGCCTTGCGGAAGCAGTCCATAAAATTCAGGACAAAGAGAAAACGAAGGCTGGCCGTCCACGCGACAAGAAGCTCGATCTCGAAGATCAGGTGTTCGTGAAAGACGGCGAACGTTGCTGGTTCGTTAGCCTCGCAAACATTCGCTTATTCGAATCCGACGGCAACTACATCAAAGTATATTTCGACACCAATCGTCCAATGATCCACAAGTCATTGAACGCCCTCGACGAAAAGCTTGACGAACGAGCATTCTTTCGCGCAAGCCGTAAGCACATCATCAATCTCAGTTGGGTAGATGGCATCGAGCCCTGGTTCAACGGCGGTCTGATGGTGAAGTTGAGAGGAGGAGACAAAGTTGAAGTGAGCAGGAGACAGGCAGCGAAGTTTAAGGACATGATGAGCCTTTAACCGAGTGCCGTGTTTAAGCGCGGAGTATTTTCAATTGCTCTTTTATTGATTGCATGCTCCGCGATTGCACAGCAGCCGCATCTCGTTCGCTATCACCAATATCAGCAGGATTCATCGCAAACTATTAACGACGTTATGTGTCGCTACATTCGTAGCGCGCACGTCAGTCAGAATAATGGTTTGCTTCGTGTGTATGATTTCGTTCCTGCGGAAACTGATTTGATATTTTTTGAGCTCGTGCATTTTGCCCAGCTCCAGGTTGCGATTGAAATGAAAAGAGGCGCGGCCAAAATAAAGAACCCAACGGCCTACTGGGTGAATAACTTTTACCTGATGTCCATAAGAAAACATGAGACGAAAGATTTCTTAACGGGCGAGTTGACGTTGAAGCATGTTGGCAATTCTGAGGTCATTGTTAATGGTAGGCTCAACATCGATACCGATTACCCATCCACGCACCAGGAAATTATCTTCAATCAAACCAAACTCAAGATTTCGACCTTGTCAGAAGTCACTGAGCAAGAAGACGACGAACAGGCTGCCGAACGAAGAGAAGACGAAATTGTAATGAAACTGTCGTCAATTGTTTCAGAAGAGAAGAAACTCTTTTTGGATTCAGTCTCTTTAATAAGGAAACATTTAGAACCAGGTGAAAGGAGCTCAGGGCCTTTAGAGATTATGATTGGCGACAAAAAAATCGCCTTCGGCTATCCTACCTTCCGCGATTCATTACTATCAAAGACAGACGTCAGTATCCTGGAAAAGCGTATCACGAAAAAGCTTAAGGCTTTCCTGGAATCGCAGAAAGAGTAATTACTCCAGTCGTTCCAGTCTTTTAACAAACGAAAAGTGTTTTCATTTCAACACCAAAGCAATCAACTCCTGCTCAACATTCCAATCCTTGGCCAGCCGTAACATTGCAGTAACCTCCATCTCGGTTACGTAGCCTTTAAGGTTGTTCGATTGCCACACCATGTTGATGAGTTCTATCCTTTGATTCTTTGGATAGTCGCCAATGATCTCGTTGAGATAAGCGCGTGCTCTTTCGAATGCTGAAACATAATCCTTCGCAATAAAATCAATCGCCCACTTATGTTCTGTCTCCGCATCCAGCTTCGCAGCAGTCTCCTCCAGGTCTTTTCGCTCCGGCTCATCCAGGCCGTGATAATAATAGATCACCGCCTTCAAGAGCATGTAAACACGTTTTTCTTGTTGGCTCATGGGCGAGGAAGGTGAAGGCGGCTGGGCTGCAGCAAACATAATTCAATTTGACTTATTCATGACTCACAAACAAGTCGGAAGCTATTTTGTCGGCCAAAAGTTTACCCTTGTTAGTTAATTTAAGAACACTTTTCTGAAAGGAGGCTTTGCCGAGCTTCACTAACTGATCAATATAGTGAACCTGCTCATCCGAAAGCCGAAAATCATACTCGTTTGTAAGGTATCCCACATCACAACCAGTCGAAGTTCTCAGCCCAATAAAAAAATACTCATTGATCTTATCTTCAAGCGTCAGCACTTCCCTTTCAAATGGCACTTCACCCTCTTCAATTTTCCGTACATAGATCGAATTATTCGCGACGTTGAACTGTCGCGATATCCCGTCAAACGAGTGAGCACTCGGACCAACACCCAAATACTTCACACCCCTCCAATAACTGCTGTTGTGCTTCGAATGAAACTCGGGCAAACCGAAATTAGAGATCTCGTAATGATCGTACCCTCTTTTAGTTAATGTCTCGACAAGGATTTCAAACTGGTCTGCAACCAACTCTTCATCCATCGGCGTAAGCTTGTTCGATGCCTGCCACTTTCCGAAAACAGTCCGCTCCTCAATCGTTAGCGAGTAAGCCGAAACATGCTCGGGTTGTAACGACAAAACTTTTGATAGATCTTCTTTCAGGGAATCGTTCGTCTGGCCCGGCGCTCCATAGATCACATCGACACTTATGTTATCGAAGCCCGCTGATCTCGCTGCACCGACCGATCTTACTGCATCTTCTGAATTGTGCGCCCTGTTGAAAAACTTTAATGTTTCATTTTGAAATGATTGAATACCGATACTCAACCTGTTGACACCAATCTTTTTAAGATCGTCCAACTTTTCTTTGCTGAGATCGTCCGGGTTTGCTTCAAGCGTGATCTCCGTATCTGGAATGAGGTTATGGCGGACCTTTATGTCATTAATTATCTTCAGTAAATCTTCCTTTGGTAGCAACGAAGGAGTTCCACCGCCAAAATATATCGTGCTGACCTCTTCGCCTCCGAGGTAATCTTTCTGCATAGCGATCTCTTTCACAATCGCGTTCACCATTCCCTGTCTCAGTTCCAGGTTGGTGGAGAAATGAAAGTCGCAGTAATAGCAGGCCTGTTTACAAAAAGGGATATGTATGTATATGCCAGCCACCGTGCAAAGTTATATTTGTGACAGAATGTTTCGGATACTGCTCCTGGTTCTACTAACAACAAACGCGTCAGCTCAACGCGTTCCAATCTACGACCTCTCGAAGGATTGGCAAGTTCTGGAGTCCAACACCTACGTCAACTACACCGACGCCCATACCTCCACCGAGGCTCTCTACTTCACCCTCGACGCCCTGCGCTTTCGAAGCTACGACCTCGAGATCTCAGGCGCCCGCGAATTCTCAGTCTGGATCAACGGCAAGCTCGTCAAACAAAGCGACGGCGGACTTCTTCGTTTCGACATCGACAGCCTCTCCAATCTTTATCATACACCAATGACCGTTGGTCTCTTCGCGCACGAAGGACTGTCGCGAGTGAAAACAAACATCATCGCTTTCTCCGCACATTCAGCCGACGAAGAAGAGATGCTTCGTCAGAAAAATCACCTGCGCGATTTTTCTACACTGGGAGTGATCATTCTTGTCATGGGATTCCTGGTCATGCTTCGTTTCAACAGGCGCATGTTGTTCGACTATTTCGATTTTACAAAATTATTGTCGTTGCAGGAGCGCGACGAATCGTTGGTGGCCGGTCGCATCACTTCACGCTTCAGCATTCTTATCTATTTATTTCTCTCAGCGTGGTGTGCATATCTTTTCCTGATCACATTTCAACACGTTGGTGAGAACTGGATCATCATCGGCGATTTCACCATACGAAGTGTTGGCGATGGCTTCCTCAAATGGGGACAACTAACACTTGTTGTTGGCCTTATTCTCTTTATCAAGGTAAGTATTGTGCTCTCCTTGTCGATTGTATTCAGGCTGCGGGAAGGAGGTTCGATCCAGGTATTGAATTATTTCCGTTTGATCAGTTTCCTGCTGATGATCCTGTCAATCATACTCGTGTTCTATTTTATTCTCACCACAAAAAGCCCGCATTACTACGAAAACCTTATCGTGATCACGGCCTGGATCATGGCTGGGTGGGGCGTTCTTATCTTTTTGAAATTATTGAATAAATCCACCTACTCAGTCTTCCATTTATTTTCCTACCTTTGCGCATCGGAATTTTTTCCGATGATCATCCTATTCAAGAGCTTATTCTTTTAGCGATTTCGATTTAGCGTAGTATGACAGACACTGCCAATGACAGGATGCGAAAAGTGAAAAGCATCTTGATCACACAGGAAGCACCGACAGACTTCAATTCACCTTACCTTAAGCTTGCAGAAAAATTTGGGCTGAAGATTGATTTCAGACCATTCATTCAGGTAGAGCCGGTGCCAGTAAAAGAATTCAGAAAGCAGAAGGTTGATATTCTTCAGCATACCGCAATAATCTTCACAAGCCGTCACGCAGTAGATCATTTCTTTCACATCTGCCAGGAGCTCAAACTCGAGATGCCTGCCGATATGAAGTACTTCTGTATCTCAGATCAGACTTCGAATTATCTCCAGAAATATATCGTCATCCGTAAACGCAAGATCTTTACAGGTCTTAAAGACACGAAAGATCTTTTGGAGATCATCAAGAAACATAAGAACGAGAAGTTTCTGTTCCCTTGTTCAGATATCCGCAAGAACGACATACCCGACTTCCTCAGAGAAAATGGATACAACTTCACCGAGGCAGTCATCTATCACACAGTTGCATCGAATCTCGCCGACCTGAAGAATGTCTATTACGACATCCTCGCTTTCTTTAGCCCTTCAGGCATCAACTCCCTGTTCGTCAACTTCCCCGAATTCAAGCAAAATAATACGAGAATTGCGGCGTTTGGTGCTACAACGGCAAAGGCCGTTCGTGATGCTGGCCTGACACTGGACATCGAGGCACCCCTCCCCAATGCACCGTCTATGACCGGAGCGATCGAATTGTATGTAAAAAAGGCGAACGGCATCAAGTAATAAGTTCACTGTTAAGTTTTTACTAACAATTAGGTTTTCTTACACTTTAATTACATCCCCTAGGGGGTATATTGTACTTTAACGTATATTTAAGACTCATTTTTTGATATACCTGTGAGAAAAGGCCTCCTCTTCCTGACGCTACTTCTTCTTCTGACGAGGTATGCAAATGCTCAGCAAGATCCCCAGTTTACCCAGTACATGTTCAACACATTGTACTACAATCCTGCATTTGCCGGTGTCGAAGGTGTAACCAAGTTCACAGCAATACATCGTTCACAGTGGTTAGGCTATACACCAACAATCGGTTCAGGCGGAGCACCAACAACAGAGCTTGTGAGTTTTACGGCACCAATGTTTAAAGCAAACAGTGGTATCGGTGCATATATCGTTAACGATCGTCTCGGTCCCCAAACAAATCTCGAAGCCCAGGTGAGCTACGCTTATCATCTTGCAGTGAAAGATGGAAAGTTGAGCCTTGGTATCAGAACAGGCATGTATTCGCAAACTATCAATTGGAATCTTTACAATCCTATTGATAAGAAAGATCCGCTGTTGCAAGAAGGTGGAGTCACATCTCAACAGCGTCTCGATCTCGCTGCAGGTTTGTACTTCCGCAAAGAAAAATATTATGCAGGTTTAAGCTTCGACCACCTTACTCATGCAAACTTCGATTTCGATGTTAATCAAAGAAGCGCTTTGCAGACACACATGTATTTCACTGGTGGCTATTACTATGATGTGAGTGTCGATTTACGGTTTCAATTTATGACTCTCGTAAAGACCGACTTCACTAAGACCAGCTTCGATGTTGGAGCAATAGCTTACCTGAAAGATACTATGTGGGGCGGTTTGTCGTTTCGTCAATCAGAGGCAGCAATCCTTTTGTTGGGATACTCCTTCCTGAAGGATAAGTCGTTGAAACTGGGCTATGCCCTTGATTATATAATTAAGGACCAGGCAGCGAAGCAACCCACGTCGCATGAATTCATGCTTACGTACGAACTGCCGGTAACGCCGATTGGTAAAAAGGTCGTTCGGACCCCCAGGTACCGTCACTAGGCGATGATTTTTTGGTTTTTGGTGGATTTTGCAGAATTTGGTAGAACCTCTTGTTATTTATAAGGGCTAAACAGTTAAATTTCGATTCTTTTTCGACTCTAAAACACGTCACAATATGATCAGTAAGGTTTCTCCCCGGCTATTGAGCTTAATCACCATCCTTGCGCTGGCGGTTTTCGCAGCGAGCTGCGGTCTGCTTGGCATAGGCGGGAAAAAAGGAGGCGATCAGGGCGAACTGGTCGGAGTACCTAACCGCGAAGGATGGGTAATGACCATTCCATATGGTATGGTGCCGATTCCTGCCGGAACATTCCACATGGGCCAGGCCGATGAAGATCCTGCTTCAACGCAGATCAACTTCAACAAGCAAGTTACCATCGGTCCTTTCTTCATGGACGACACCGAGATCACAAACAACGAGTATCGTCAGTTCACCAACTTCTTTTTGGTCGACAACGGTACCATCGAAGGTTTCCCCGCTGTAAGCACCGACGACTTCCGCAAGAGCTACTATCCTGATACAACAGTATGGGTTCGCGACTTCGCTCACCACATGGGAGATCCCGTTCAGGACTATTACTACTGGCACCCAGGTTACGACGACTACCCGGTTGTTGGTATCGACTGGGACGCAGCAGTGTTCTTCGGTAAATGGAGAACAGCGTATCTCAACGACTATCGCAAAACTGTTGGTGAATTCCCGATGCCTGAGTTCCGTCTTCCTTCGGAAGCAGAATGGGAATATGCATCACGTGGTGGTCGCGATATGAACAAGTATCCATGGGGTAACCCTTATATCCGTAACTCGAAAGGTTGTATGCTGGCGAACTTCAAACCAGGCCGCGGTAACTTCTACGACGACGGATTTGCTTACACATCACCTGTACAATCTTACTTCCCTAACGACTACGGTATCTTCGATACAAGCGGTAACGTTTCGGAATGGTGTCTTGATGACTTCTATGCTGCGTCAGTTCCTACTGTGTGGGACTTGAACCCTCAGTATATCGATCCCCGCACGGATCCAGAAAGCAAAAAGTACAACGCTAAGGTTGCTCCCAAAAAAGTTGTACGCGGTGGTTCATGGAAAGACGTTGCATACTACCTCGAAACAGGTACAAGAACTTATGAATTCAGAGATTCAGTGAGAGCTTACATCGGCTTCCGTTGTGCAATGACACACCTCGGCCGTTCGTCTGGCGCTGAATTTTAATAATTGAAAACACTACTTTATCTTTATAGAAACTAATTGGCAAAAACTTAAATCTCTACCACAATGAGCAAGAAAAAAGGCGGATTCATGGAACTACTGTACAAGACCATTATGCCCAAGGTTTATGGTATCGGGGCAGCAGTAGTTATCGTCGGTGCTTTGTTTAAGATCCTTCACCTTAACGGTGCTGACGAAATGTTGATGATTGGTCTTACAACTGAAGCGGTTATCTTCTTCTTGAGCGCCTTTGAACCTGCGCACAAAGAACCAGAGTGGGAAAAAGTATATCCCGAACTCGCAGAGGACTTCGAAGGACCTGCAACACCCACACGTATCAGCAACCGCCAGGGCGCAGGTGAATCACCGCTCCTCAAGATCGACGACATGCTGAAAACAGCTAAAGTTGATCAAAACCTCCTCGACAATCTCGGCAAAGGCCTCACTAACCTTGCTACATCGGCAAAAGAAATGAACAGCTTGTCAAACGCGGCAGTAGCTACCAACGAGTACGCTACTAACGTTAAGACTGCAGCTGCATCTTTGGTAGAGATGAATAAATCATATGGCAACGCGATGGGCGCTGTTAAGGCAATGGCAGATGCTTCTAAGGATACTGGTGAGTATCACACACAAATGAAAGCAGTGACCAAGAACCTTCAGTCACTCAATGCTGTGTATGAAATGGAGTTGAAAGACGCCGATACGCACGTGAAGAACATGAACAAGTTCTACGAAAGCCTCACTGGTGCTATGTCTGGCCTCACTAAGGTTGGTGACAACACTACTAAGTTCACTTCAGAACTTGGCAAGCTTGCAGACAACATGACAGCGCTGAACAAAGTTTATGGCAGCATGCTCACTGCTATGAAAGGCAGCGTTAACTAATCGGTACGTTTAGAACTTATATAACATTTAAATAACAGATCATGTCAGGTGGAAAAGAATCTCCGAGGCAAAAAATGATCGGTATGATGTACCTCGTGCTTACTGCGCTCCTCGCGCTCCAGGTAAGTAACGCGGTCCTCGAAAAGTTCGCGCTTATCAACGATGCGCTCGAACAGCTTTCGACTCAGACAGATGCTAAGAACGCCCTTCAACTGAAAGCAATCCAGGGTGCGGTAACACCCAATGTAAAACAGGAAACGAAGGATGCTGCTGCGAATGCTGATAAAGTTCGCGAACTCACAGCAAAAACAATTGTCTCTCTGAAGGCCTTGAAGAAGGACTTCCTTGTTATCTCTGGCTCAACTGACCCTTTCGAAGAACGATTCATCAACGACCACAGCTCTAAAGTAGCTTATGCAATGATGGATCCTCGTGCAACAAAGGGCAAAGACTATGAGGCACTTCTTAATAATTACGCTAAGCAGTTAGAGGCACTTTCAATGGGCGAGAAATTTGCGCCGCTTGCAGTGCCCCCTTCAGAGATGGAGGAATTCAAGAAAGACGAGAAGAACAAGAACAAAAGCTTCATCGAATTCACATTCGAGAATACACCTCCTATTGCCGCTTACGCTTCAATAACTGAGATGGAATCTCAAGTGTATGCTTACGAAGCAAAGTCGCTTCAAAAGCTAGCTGAGATCGCAGATGCAGGTGTTTTGAAATTCGACAACGTTCTTCCAATGATCATCCCAAATGCAAACAGCGTGATCGCTGGTTCTAAGTATACTGCCAAGATGTATATCGGTGCTTCGAACTCAGCTCTTAAGCCTGACATGTTCATGGACGGCAAAGCGCTTCCTGTTGAAAAGGATGAGCAAGGTATTTCTTACGGTAAAGTTGAATTCACTGCACAAGGTGGTAACTACAAGAATGGTATTGCTGAAAGGTCTTACCAGGCTAAGATTAGCGTGAAGGGACAAGATTATCCTGCAGTTGTAAAGTATAACGTAATTGCTCCCACTGTTAAGATCAGCTCAGGCGCTCTTTCGAAACTTTACATCAACTGCGGTAACGAAATGAACGTCGAGATCCCTGGTCTCGGAACCAACTTCGTTCCCGGTTACAGCTCTGCTGAAGCCGATATCATTAAGAGTGATAAAGTAGGTGCTATCACCGTTATCCCTAAGAGCAAGGCTAAAGTGAAAATGGCTGTTTCTAACTCAGGTACTGCCATCGAAACGGTAACATTCGAAGTTCGTAGCGCTCCCGCTCCCCAGATCGTTGTATCTGCAGGTGGCCAGGAAAAGAACTCTAAGGACGGTGTGCCACGCTCACAGCTTGCCCAGTTGAAGATCAACGCGAAAGCTGATGAAGACTTCGCCAGCACTGTACCTAAAGACGCTGAATTCCGCATCCGTAAAGGCCGCGTGTACCTCCGCAAAGGAACCGCACTCGGAACACCGATCGAATTCCAGGGTGAAACACTTAACCTTGGCGCGTTCATACAATCTGCGAAGCCTGGCGACGTTCTGTCTTTCGAATTGGAAGCTGTAACACGCAGGACTTTCAAAGGTGAGAACGAACCTGTTGTGTTGACCACGAACATTAAATACATCAGTATTCCCATTGCTAATTAATAGCTGAAAATAATTTCAGAGATATGAGAAGGTCGATCATTTTTTTACTGGCTGTCTGTAGCGCTTCATCACTGTTCGCGCAAGAGGACGTTCCTCAGTACAACCCGAACTCACTCAATCCTATTCCCCGGTATGAGCAATTGTACAAGGTGAAGGTTTGGAGGGATGTAAGGCTCGATGAGAAACAGAACAAGGGTTACTTCGCCCGTAACAATGAGATCACCAAACTCATCATGGACGCCATTAATTCTGGCGAACTTGCTGATATCTATGTCAACGACTCTTTGACATCAAAGATGGCCAAGGAGGCTATGCAGAAAAAACTGCTAATCTCTGAAGCTGCTAAGCTCGACGCATGGTTGCCGGACAACGACTACTATGCAGACGACGCAGTTGACTTCAACGGTGTTTCTTACAAAGCAAAGCGTGATAATCGCGGAAAGAACCCCGGCACTTCTGCCGACGATTGGGTTAAGGATGCCTCGGCAGCCGCTGGTAACTACGCTCGTCCATACCAACTTGCAGCTCTTCGTGTTGTTGAAGATGTGATCTTCGACAAACGCAGATCAAGATTGTACTATGACATCCAGTCGATCACTTTGATCTGGCCTGGTGACAAAGACAACCCGCTGGGTGGTGACCTCGATATCGTTACAGTGCGTTACAAAGACCTCGTACAGGTTTTCCGTAACCACCCGAACGATGCAATCTGGTTCAACCGCTACAACACTGCAGAGAATAAGAACTACGAAGAAGCATTCCTTCTCCGTCTCTTCCACGGTGTGATCTACAAAGTAGAGAACCCCGACAACGAAACTATCTACGACGTGTACTCAGCTAACAACAGACCTTACAAGGAAACTGTTTGGGCACGCGAGTGGGAAGAAATGAAGATGATGGAAAGAGAGCACAACCTCTGGGAGTATTAATCTTGGAGTGAAAAGTGAAAAACGAATAGTGAAAAGTGGCCGCAAGGCCACTTTCAGTTTGTGGGACTTTCTGGCCGTTGATTTAAAATTAAGTCCGTTTTTTTCACGCCGATCAATTCGACCAGTTCCTCTCGCGGCGCTTCCTGGATCTTTTTAAAAGATTTGTAACGCTGCAGGAGCATATCTGCAGTCTTTCTTCCAATCCCCTTAATGTCTTCCATCTCCGTCTTGATTGTAGACTTGCTTCGCTTTAATCTGTGGAACGTTATAGCGAACCTGTGTGCTTCGTCGCGGATGCGTTGGATCAAGAACAGAGCCGGCGATTTCTTACTGATGTGAAGGGGAATTGGGTCTTCAGGGTAATAGATCTCCTCAAGCTTCTTGGCTATACCCACAATCGGTATTTGACCATAGATACCAAGCTCCTTCAGCGCTTCGCAAGCACTCGATAGCTGGCCTTTACCACCGTCTACGATAATGAGTTGCGGGAACACACCATTCTCTTCCTGGATCCTCTTATACCTTCTTCCTACGATCTCTTTCATCGAAGCGAAATCATCCGGACCAACCACAGTCTTAATGTTGAAATGACGATAGCCGCTCTTGTCGGGCTTCGCATTCACAAACCGAACCATAGAAGCAACCGGGTTCGTACCCTGGAAGTTGGAGTTATCAAAACACTCGATGATGTCTGGAATGTTCGGCAGCCGAAGATCCTTTTGCATGATCACCAGTGTTTCGTTGGTCTTTGCCTTTCGTTCGCCTCGCTCAATCTCTTTCTTGGTCTTGAGGTGAAGAGCGTTCGCGAGCGACAACGACACCAGCTTCTTCTTGTCGCCGATCTGTGGCACCGTGTTCTCTACGTTATCACCGGAAACGAGTATTGGCACACTGGTGTAAATGATCTTATTCCTGCTTGCGTGTTGTGCTCTCAGTTCTTGTGTCGCTATAGAAAGGATCTCTTCGTCGCTTTCGTCTAGTTTTTTCTTTACCTCGAGGTTAGTTGAGAAAACGATCGCTCCTTCTTTCACCATCATGTAGTTCACAAACGCTTCCTCTTTGGAGCTGGTGATCGATACCACGTCGATGTCGGTAAGCTTGTTACTTACTACCATCGTCTTCGTTTGGAACTTGTCGAGGTATTCGAGCTTGTGTTTATAGCGGGCTGCCATTTCAAATTCCATCGCTTCGGCGGAGCGTCTCATTTCGTTTTTGAAGTGATTCTCCACGAGGCTCAAATGACCTTTGAGGATATCTCTTGCCTGAGCGATCTCGTCGTTGTACGACTGCTCGTCTACAAGGCCTTCGCAAGGGCCTTTGCAGTTGCCGATGTGAAATTCGAGACAGACCTTGAACTTCTTTGCGGCAATGTTTTCTTCCGACAAAAGAAGATTACATGTACGAATGGTATACAGCTGACGAATAAGGTCGAGAACACTTTTCATCGATACGACACTCGTGTATGGACCGAAGTATTCACCCTGAGACGGAATGTATTTCCTGGTCGAGATGAGCCTTGGAAATCGTTCTTTGAGAATACACAGATATGGGAATGTCTTATCGTCTTTGAGGAGGATGTTGTACTTCGGCTGGTTCTGTTTAATGAAGTTGTTCTCGAGGAGCAACGCATCGAATTCAGACAACGACAATGTATACTCCATCCTCCTGATCTCGCTTACCAGCTTCTCTGTCTTGGCGTTGTATTGCGATTGTTTGTTGAAGTAGCTTGTCACCCTCTTCTTTAAACTCTTGGCTTTCCCGACATAGATCAGGATATCTTCCTTGTTGTAGAAGCGATAGATCCCTGGCGAGTCGGGCAGGGATGCGACTTGCTCTTTAAGTGCATCCATTACCGCTTAGTTATTTTGGAGATCCCACTTTGGTTCGGGAGGTACGATTACTGTGTCTGAGCTAATATACTTCGAGCAATCACCAAGGAAAGGAATGCCTGAACGAGGCTGCTGGAATCTTCCTTTCGTGATGCCTGATTCTTTATCTGCGTATGCTTTCAACATAAAGTTGGCGAAGATTGGTCTTGCCGTCTTGATACCCTGGCCGAATGTCCATGAAGGGAAGCGGATGGCACGCTCGTCGCCGCCCACCCAGGTTCCTACCACGAGGTCGTGGGTGATGCCCATATACCAGCCGTCGGATGCGTCGTTAGTTGTTCCGGTCTTGCCACCGATCTCGTTGTCGATCTTCAATTCGCGGGGCAGACCGCCGGATGTACCGCCTTCCTCTTCGATACCTCCACGAAGCATGTACACCATCTTGTATGCCGTTTGATCATTAACAGCTTCGCGCGTTTGAGGAACGAAGGCTTCGATCACGTTGCCGTTCTTGTCTTCAATTCTTGAGATGAACGTTGGTTTTGTATGGATGCCATTATTCACGTATGTGGAATAGGCACCGGCCATTTCATAAACAGAGACGTCGCTTACACCGAGACAAAGCGCAGGCACAGCATCTAGTTTACTTTCGATCCCAACCCTGTTCGCAAACTCAACTACGTTCTGTGGGCCGACTGCCATCATCAACTGGGCTGTAATTGTGTTGATCGAAAGGGCCATGGCGTGACGGATGGTCATTTGTTCTCCGGAACCTTTGGTGCCATCGGAATTAGGCGGATTCCATGTGCCGCCTGGAACCGGTATCGCGGGCGAGATATCGAAGAGTTTGTAACACGGTGAGAAGCCGTTCTCCATCGCCAGTCCATAAACAAACGGCTTGAATGTAGAACCTGCCTGCCTCTTCGATTGTCTTACGTGATCGAACTTAAAGAACTTGTGATCGATGCCACCTACCCATGCTTTGATCGCGCCAGTAGTTGGGTCCATGGCCATCATGCCCGATTGCAGGAAGCGCTTGTAATAATTCATCGAATCATAGACATTGAAAGTAGTATCGCGTTCACCACCCCATGCGAATACCTTCATAGGTTTCTTGAGCTTCAGCCAGTACTCTAATGAATCATCTTTCGGTCCGTACTTTTCAACTAGCGCTTTGTATTGTGGGCAGGTCTTTGCGTGAACGCGCTTGTAAATAAAGTCTTTGAACTGATGTCCGTCTTCATCGAGCCATGGATCCATCTTACGAAGCTTCCATTGTTCGACGAAACCTTTTTGTAAACCGGCCATGTGCTGTGAAAGAGCTTCTTCAGCGTAAGCCTGCAGACGGCTGTCGATCGTTGTATAGATCCTCAACCCCGAATTATAGAGATCTATATTCCTTGCCTTGCAATAGGCGAGCAAATAATTCTGTGCAACAGTCCTGAAGTATGTTGCAGCGCCTTCGTTCTCGTTCTGAACTTTGAAATTGAGACCCAACGGGAGGGCCGCTACCGAATCATATTGTTCGCGGGTTGAGATCTTGTAGTTGTGTTGCCAGACCTTCGCAAGCACTTCGTTCCTCTTGCGCAGAGCACGTTCTGGAAACCTTGCGGGGTTGTACAACGCAGGGTTCTGCAGCATACCCACCAGCAATGCCGACTCCTGGAGATTGAGACTGTCGGGTTGTTTCTTGAAGTGATTTTCCGCGGCGACTTTAATACCGAACGACTGATTTACATACTCAGCAGTGTTGAGATACATCGTGAGTATCTCCTCTTTCGTGAAGTTCCTTTCCAGATATACTGCGATGATCCATTCCTTGTTCTTTTGCACGAGACGTCTTGGCAAACCGCCGAGTCTTGCGATAGAACCATCGAGTGAGTGATCGCTGTTCTGTGTAAACAAAGCCTTGGCCAACTGTTGGGTCAATGTACTTCCACCACCCTGGTTGGTGAATGTAACGGCGCCGAAAGCAGCGCGAACTAATCCTTTCAGATCAAGGCCGGAGTGCTCTTTAAACCTATGGTCTTCCGATATCAACAGAACATTAACAAGATCAGGCGAAAGCTCGTCGTAAGTCACCTGGCTGCGGTTCCTGTTGTTGCGATAGTATCGTCCTAACGAAACACCGTCGGCCGAGATAAGCTCTGAAGACAGGTCGTTCTTGGGGTTTTCGATTTCGTGGATGTTGGGCATTGATCCGAACAACCCAAAGAGATCGACGCTCACGCAAAGCAGATACACGGGCAAGCCAATCACGATAACGAAGAAGCTTATCCAAATGCCTTTAATAGCTTTACGGAACCACGGTTTCTGTAGGCCGAGTAGTTTACTGATTTTGGATCTTATAGTTCCGGTCGTAGAAGGTGAGGTATTCATCCAGTGCCTTGGTTCGGTAAAAAATCTGGAAATTCTCCTTAGTAATTACAAAAATATCGAATTTATAGCTAGCAAACGATGGTCGTTGGGCCAGCCAGCCATTGAGTTTGTCGAAATATTCTAACGCTGCCGTCTTATCCTTTAGTTCCGTTACCATAGTCAACGTGAGATCTTCGTTGAAGACGAGGTTACTCGTTTCCAACTTCTTGTCGCGAAGCACGGTAGTGTTGTACTGTTCTATCTCGGACGTGATCTTCTCGGTGATCTTGTTGGCAATCGGGTAAACGATCACATAATAATGGATCATATCCGGTTCGTTTGCGAAACGAATGCCTTTCGCCTTCTCTACTTTTTGCAGGAATGTTTTCGAAGCATCGAGTAATGTTTTCGCATAGGTATTCATGGGCCCGTCTGGATATTTCTTCATGAACACATCGAGCTCGTACTGGTACTTCGTCACGTCTTCCGTCTTACCCATGATCAGAATCTGCAACAACTCGAGTTGTGCCGTGAAACCAGTTTCACCTAACGTAAGCGCTGTCGCCGTTTTATCTTGTGCATCGCGCAGATTGCCGGCGCGATAATCTTCGTAAGCATCTTTATAGATCAGCTTCTGCTTTTCCATGGCAACGCTCGTCTCTTTCAAATAGTCGGGATTCAACAACACTTTCGTGAATGTAGAATTCGGATAGTTGGTTGTTAGCTGCTTCGAATATTTATCCGGATCGCCGTCAGCTTTTTCTTTTTCGATGAGATAAAGTTTATACAAGACCTCCGGCGTATGTTCGGAAGACGGGAATCGTTCGATTAGTTTCATGTACGATACAGCAGCATTCGGCTTTTCATTCAGCTTAATGAAATACAGATCGCCCAATCCAAAGTAGGCTTCTTCGATCTTACCCAATGCCTCCTTCTTTTGTTCGTCGGTCGTTGGAAGTTGTGCGATCACTTTGTTGATCTCGGCGATCTTTGGATCGACAGCTTTTGCTGCTTCCTTGGTATTGTCTCCAGGTGCGTTCGTAGCATTTTCTGCAACTGTCTCTCCGGGGGCATTGGGTAGCGAAGCCGTTTTGTTAGAACGACGCCAGTTGTCTTCCAGCGTGATGTTACCCCAGATGCGTTGGAACTCGGTTTGACCTGTCGCGATAGCCGATGGGTTATCGAAGTACCAGTTGCCCGTTGCATTGTCTTCAGCAACGTTCAGGGTACCGCCGCCGCCACCACCACCACCACCACCTCCGCTGCCGAGAAACCTTCTCTTCTTCTTCACAAGGCTTTTCAGTGCACGTTGTGTCAACGTGGAGTCGAGTGATTTTCGAAGTGTTGCTGTGTCCAGCGCGGCCATCATCAATAGGCTGTCTTGCCAACGAATGGTCTCATTGAATTTTGCGAAGTCGCCCAATACTTCCTGCCTGATCTTTATTTGCGCGTAGTTGTCGAATTCTTTTGGCAATGATTGAACAGCGCTATCGTAATACAGCTTGGCCTGGTCGTATCTCTTCAATGAATCGAAATACAATTGACCTGTTCGCAGGTAGGCCATTCCTTGGATACGCTTGTTCTTTCCCGCGTGCGCGGCAAGTTTATAGTTGTCGATCGCTTCGGGTAAGTGATCTTGTTTTCGTTCGAACTCACCGAGCTCGTAATAGATCTTATCTCTGAACTCGGCATTCTTCGCATCATCCAACAGTTTTTGAAATTGCTTTCGAATGGTCTTCACATCTCTTCTGTTGTCGAGACGCGCAACCTGCGCCATGTTCAATCGTGCATAGAAATCAATCTCGTATTCAGGATTTGCCGACAACACTTTTCGATAGTAGTTATAAGCTTCCGCACCAAATCCAAGTTGTTGATAAACCTGCCCGATAATGAAATAGATGCGTGCTTTGCGATCTGCTTTAGTGAGGAGTGAGTCGGCTTTAGTGAGATTACGCACCATCTTATCGTAGTCGTCTCTCACTTGGTAGTAGTATGCTTTTTCGAGGAACAGGTTTTTAGCGTTCACGCGATTGAGCTTTTCCTTTTCGAGGAACAGGAACGCTTCTTCAGCCTTTTCATATTCTTCATGCTCTGTAAATGTTCGCACGAGATAGATCAACGCCTGGTGACGAAGATCGGCGCTATTGCTTTTTGTGTTTACATATTTGAAAGTCTGTATCGCATCAACAAACTGGCAATCGTACATGCGCGCACGACCTACTAGAATATAGTTTTCATAAACCCACTTGCTGTTTGGATGTCGTTGAATAGAGATGGATGCCATCTTGATGATCTCCTCGGTATCCTTCTCATAACTTTTTGCGAGTACAGTATCGAGTTTCGGGAAGAGTCGAAGGATAAGGTTATGATCGTCGTCGAGACTTTTAAGAATAGCCTTCTCTACATCGGTAGCTTTTTGATTGGCGTAGAAATATCCGTTGAAATGTGCCGTTGTATTGTGGAAGACATTCGCGGTAATGGAGGTCTGTTCCACGCCACATGATATCAGCAGGAGAAAGATGATAAATGTTGAATACCGACCGAACATCCAGTACAAACGTAAAAAACAGATATTCAATATTATAATCGGATAGAATATCTAATTTTGCAAGAAATTCAGCCCTATTGAAACCCAAAAAGACCCTATCCGACCGGTTCACGACGCGCTACCAGTTAGTGATCCGGAACGAGGAGAATCTTTCGGAGAAAACGACTCTTGCGTTCACATACGCAAAGGTGCTCGTGTTCTCGGTAGTGGTGTTCGTGGTGTTGTTTGTGGTGAGTCTTTTTTTAGCTGAAACTTTACTCGCAAAGTGGTTCGATCCACGTCATGCACAACTCGAAGCAAACAAGCAATTGTTTGAGCTCGCTACGAAAGTGGATTCACTTGCACTTGAAGTCAATCGAAAAGATAAATTCATTCAGAACTTTCAACGTATACTCAGTGGCGATACAGCTTCGGAGTTTGTAGATCCAGCGCAGAGTCTTACCGGCGAACGTCCAGTGAAGATTGTCGGAAGTATGAATGCTGCTCAGTCAGATTCTATATTTCGCAGAGAGTTCGAGAAATCGAACGTAACTCCCACGACCAACAAATACCACGAGCTTCAGAACACATTCTTCTTTACACCAATTACCGGGTACATATCCGACCGTTACGACGTGAAGACCGGCCACTTCGGTATCGACGTGGTAGCCAAGAAGAACGAGCCCGTTAAATGCATTGCCGACGGCACCGTAGTAATTCGCGACTGGACGCAGGAATCGGGCTACGTGATAGCTGTTCAGCATACGGGCAACCTCATTTCCATCTATAAGCACAATGCCGAATTATTGAAGAAAGTTGGTACTTTTGTGAACGCAGGCGAGATCATTTCTATAGTTGGCAATTCTGGAGAAATGACCGATGGGCCGCACCTACATTTTGAGTTGTGGTACAATGGTAGTTCCCTCAACCCTGAAGAATTTGTAACTTTTTAAACTTCTACCACATGCTTACAACAAAGGAACAAAAACGCGTAGCCGAAGAGATCAGCAACTCCAGCAACGTTATCGGTAAAGGCACTGTACTCACAGGCGATATCGAAACTTATGGTAACATCCGCATCGAAGGAAAAGTAGTTGGCAACGTGAAATCCAAATCAAAGATCGCTTTGGGCAATGGCAGCCAGATCGAAGGCAACATCATCGCACAGAATGCCGACATCGAAGGAGAAGTAAGGGGAAAGATTGAAATAGGTGAGCTGCTCGTGTTGAAATCAACAGCAGTCGTACATGGCGACATCCTTACCGGCAAACTGGTAGTGGAACCCGGCGCAGTATTCAATGGAAGCTGTAAGATGGGAGCAACTATCAAAGACATTAAAATCGCTGACGGTGGATCAAGGTCACTCAGACCCGAAGAAGCAGCAAAAGCCCTCTAAGGGGCCTCTTCAGTATTCGCAATACGCCTTCCAGCTTCTTGGGACGATCGGGCTCGCAGCCTGGGGAGGATATGAGCTCGATAAGTATCTTGGGCTCAAGTTTCCAGCGTTTCTGCTGACGTTCGTTTTCGTGGCATTCGGAGGATCCATGTATTTCCTATATCGATCGCTTAATGATTAAGGCTATCATCGTTGCCTTCCTGGCAACTATCACGATCGGCAGTTATCTCTTGTTAAGAAAAAGGTCGGGGCAAAACCTTATCCTGGCCTATCTTTTATCGATCACAGCCAAAATTATCCTGTCCTGCATTTTCGTGATCGTATTTATACTTGTCGACAAACCCGGCGCCGATTCCAACGCGGTTTTCTTCCTCATCGGCTATTTCATTTTCACTGCGGCCGAAGTCATTTTTCTTCTTCTAAAAAAGAGAAGCTGACATTTCTTTTTGAGGGAGTTATTCATAGTTTTGCAGTCGATTTAAAAAGCCCCACCAGGCCCACATGAAAAGGCTCTTTCCCCATCAGAAACGCACATTTTTGGCACTTTTGCTGCCAGTTTTTTTGGCCTTTTTTTCACCCGTTTTTGCCCAGCATGAAGAACACGTAACGGGTCACGACGCGCCCGAAGAGAAGAAACTGAACGTGGGTGAGGTGATCCTCGAACACGTTAAGGATTCGCACGTATGGCACTTCACCGAAAGCGTTGTTCTGCCCCTGCCGGTTATCGTGTACACAAAAGAAGACGGTCTCAAGATCTTCTCTTCAGCAAATTTCTTCGAACATCATCATCCCGTTGCTTACGGCGACTATACACTGGAAAAGGAACATATCTTTTATAAAGGTCAGGCTGTTCTCGATTTATCTATCACCAAAAACGTAGCGATGTTGTTCATCAATGCTGCGTTGATGCTCCTGATATTTACTGCCGCTGCGAGAGGTTATGCGAAACGCAGGGGACTTTCCCCCAAAGGAATTCAGTCGTTCATGGAACCTGTTATTCTTTATGTGAAGGACGAGATCGTGAAGCCAAACATCGGCCCCACGTACATGACGTATCTTCCTTACTTACTTACGTTGTTCTTCTTTGTTTTCCTTGGAAACCTTCTTGGTCTTTTACCGGGCGCTGCAAATCTTACCGGTAACATCGCTGTAACTGCATGCCTGGCGATACTCACGTTCATCATCGTGAATGTTAAAGGCAACAAATACTATTGGGGTCACATCTTCTGGACTCCGGGAGTTCCATTCGTTCTTAGAGTTATCATTCTGCCTGTCGAGATCATTGGTGTATTCACCAAGCCGTTCTCGTTAACCGTGCGTTTGTTTGTAGCGATCACTGCGGGGCACATTGTAATTCTCGCGCTTACTTCGCTTACATTCTTATTTAAAAATTGGTTTGTCGGTATCGGTACATCACTCGTCAACATTCTTATTAGCATGATCGAGTTGCTGGTCGCTGCCATACAAGCTTACGTGTTCACAATGTTTACTTCGTTGTACATCGGCCAGGCGGTCGAAGAACACGGAGCTCATGACGAGCACGAACACGATACTCTGGTGTAACAGCCAGGCTTTTGTTTTTAGTTTTCACTTTTCACTTTTAACTGTTTAGTTATGTTGTTTTCATTAATTCTCGACATCAGCTACGCAATCATGGGTGCCGGCATCGGCGCTGGTCTCGCTGCAATTGGCGCGGGTATCGGTGTAGGTCGCATTGGTGGTTCAGCTATGGAAGCTATGGCTCGTCAACCCGAGTCGGCTAACAAGCTGCAAACTTCTATGCTTGTGATCGCAGCTCTTGTGGAAGTAGCGGCGCTTTTTGCGCTCGTTATCTGTCTGCTTATTTCTCTCTCTGAGGGCTAAGCAAAATTTGAAACCTTGCCTTAGGCACTGGGCCGGGCAAGGTTTCTTTTAAGTGACTTATAAAAGATCTTTATAAATGGATTTACTAACACCCTCCACCGGCCTCTTCTTCTGGCAACTGGTCATTTTCCTCGGCCTGTTTTTTATCCTTGCGAAGTTCGCATGGAAGCCGATCCTTGCGGGATTGAAAGAACGCGAAGAGTCAATTCAAACAGCTCTCGATACAGCAGAACGTGCGAAGGTCGAGATGCAGCAACTCCAGGCAGGCAACGAAAAGCTTCTGAAGGAAGCCCGTGATGAGCGCGACAAGATCCTTCGCGACGCGCGCCAGGCTGCGACTGTTCTCCAGGAACAAATTCAAAACGAAGCCAAGAAGGGTGCCGACAAGATGATCGCCGACGCAAGAGCAGTCATCAATACAGAAAAACAAGCAGCCCTCCGCGATGTGAAACAGCAAGTAGCATTGTTCTCACTCCAGGTTGCAGAAAAACTGATCAAGAAGAACCTCGAAAGCGATAAAGCTCAGAAAGATCTTGTTGAAGTTTATATCAAAGACATTAAACTGAGCTGATCGAAATGGCATCACGCGTTGCATCGAGATATGTGAAGTCGCTGCTCGACCTGGCTGTTAACCAGGGGTCGTTGGATAAGGTGCATACCGACATGCAACTTTTATCGAATACGATCGAGGGGAGTCGCGACCTCGAGTTGATGCTCAAAAGTCCATTGATCAGGCACGACAAAAAGAACTCGATACTCGCGGCAATTTTCAAATCGAAAGTAACCGCACTCACAATGGCCTTCATCGATATTCTCACAAAGAAAAATCGTGAGCCTTTGTTGCCTGAGATTGCTAAAGAGTTTCACAACGCTTTCAATGTTTATAAAGGCATTGGCAAGGCGAGTGTTACTACTACTGTGCCGATGGATGCGAAGACACGCGCAGATTTCGAAGCTATCGTAAGGAAGCTCAGTAACAGGAAAGAAGTCGAGCTCGAAGAAAAAGTAGATAAGGATCTTATTGGTGGTTTTGTTCTGAATGTCGAAGACAAACAGATCGATGCATCAATAAGGAATAATCTTAAAAAGCTGAAGTTGAAGTTCAGCGAAAATCCATACATAAAAGACTTTTGATTTAAGATCTAAGATTTAAGAATTATGGCAGAAATAAGACCCGAAGAAGTTTCAGCAATATTGAGAGAGCAACTCGCGCAGTCGAAAACCGACGCGCAACTCGAAGAGATCGGTACCGTGTTGACCGTCGGTGACGGTGTAGCACGTATCTACGGCCTCACGAAAGCACAGGCCGGCGAGCTTCTCGAATTCGAGAATGGACTTCGTGCGATGGCCCTCAACCTTGAAGAAGACAACGTTGGTGCCGTGTTGCTTGGCGAATCGAAAGAGATCCGCGAAGGCGATACAGTAAAACGTACCGGCGTCATCGCTTCAATCAAAACCGGCGATGGTATCCTCGGCCGCGTGGTCAACACACTCGCCAACCCAATCGATGGCAAAGGCCCGATCACAGGCGACCTCTATGAGATGCCGATGGAACGCAAAGCTCCCGGTGTAATCTTCCGTCAGCCGGTAAACGAACCTCTGCAGACTGGTATCAAAGCAATCGACGCAATGATCCCAATCGGTCGTGGTCAACGCGAGTTGATCATCGGCGATCGCCAGACCGGTAAGACTGCTGTTGCGATCGACACGATCATCAACCAAAAAGAATTCTACGAAAAGGGACAGCCTGTTTATTGTATCTATGTTGCTATCGGTCAGAAAGCATCTACAGTTGCAGGTGTTGCCGGCACGCTTGAAAAAGCTGGCGCAATGGCTTATACCGTTATCGTTTCTGCTTCGGCTGCTGACCCTGCTCCAATGCAGTTCTTCGCGCCATTCACCGGTGCGGCTATCGGCGAATTCTTCCGCGATACTGGTCGTCCTGCGTTGGTGATCTATGATGACCTCTCGAAGCAAGCTGTATCATACCGCGAAGTGTCGTTGTTGCTCCGTCGTCCCCCCGGCCGCGAAGCTTATCCTGGTGATGTATTTTATCTTCACTCTCGTTTGCTCGAGCGTGCCGCGAAGATCATCAACAACGATTCGATCGCTAAAGACATGAACGATCTTCCTGCATCGATCAAGCATCTTGTTAAAGGTGGTGGATCGTTGACAGCCCTTCCGATCATTGAGACACAAGCCAACGACGTATCTGCATACATCCCGACCAACGTGATCTCGATCACCGATGGGCAGATATTCCTTGAAACCAACCTCTTCAACTCAGGTATCCGTCCTGCGATCAACGTAGGTATCTCGGTATCGCGTGTGGGTGGTTCGGCGCAGATCAAGTCGATGAAGAAAGTTGCCGGTACGCTGAAGCTCGACCAGGCACAGTTTCGCGAGCTTGAAGCATTCTCGAAGTTCGGTTCTGATCTCGACGCTTCTACGAAGCTGACGATCGAGCGTGGTCGTCGCAACACGGAAGTGTTGAAGCAACCTCAGTATGCTCCCGTACCTGTTGAAGAACAGGTGGCGATCCTTACGGCGTCAACAAGAGGTTGGCTCGACAAGGTGCCGGTAGCGAAAGTGAAGGACTTCGAAAAAGAATTTTTGACCTTATTGAGACTTCAGAATAAAGGAGTGTTGGATAATCTCCGTGCTGGTAAGCTGGAAGATGCTGACCTCAATACACTGAAGAAAGTATCACAGGATCTTGCTTCGAAATACTAAAAGATGCCGAGCTTAAAAGAAGTAAAGAGTAGAATTTCGTCGGTGATTTCGACGCAGCAGATTACCAAAGCCATGAAGATGGTGGCGGCGGCGAAGCTTCGTAAGTCGCAAGATCGTATCATTATGATGCGGCCTTTTGCACAGAAGCTGAATTACCTTTTGAAAAATCTTTCTTCAGCGTCGAACGAAGGCGCCGAGTGGTATAATGTTGCCAGGGAAGAGAAGAAGATATTGCTCGTTCTCATTACTTCGGATCGCGGACTTTGCGGTGGTTTCAACAGTGCGGTAACGAGAGTTGCTACGAGATTAGTAGGTGAGACCTACAGTGCGCAGGCCAAAGCTGGTAATGTTACTTTGTTGCCGATCGGCAAGAAGGGTTACGAGTATGCACAGAAGCGCAATGTGAAAGTGGTTGATAGTTTCTGGAATGTGTTTCAGAATCTTTCGTTCGAGCGTGTTGCGGAAGTTGGCGACTACATTATTGATACTTACAAGAAAGGCGAATACGATAAAGTGGAGATCGTTTACAACGAGTTCAAGAACGTTGCTACACAGATCCTGCGCACTGAGCAGATGTTGCCGGTCTTAATTCCGAAGACAGAGAAGAAAGTTCAGGAGGTTGATTATATCTATCAGCCCGACCGCGAGGAGATCATTGATGGTCTTATTCCGAAGTCGTTGAAGATGCAGTTGTACAAGGCTGTGCTGGATTCGAATGCGGCTGAGAATGGTGCGCGTATGACTGCGATGGACAAGGCGACGGAGAATGCTGGTGAGTTGTTGAAGGATTTGAAGCTGACTTATAATCGTACGCGTCAGGCGGCGATCACGAAGGAGATCTTGGAGATCGTTGCGGGTGCAGAGGCGTTGAAGTCAAGCTAGGATTTAAGATTTTTGATTTAACCCCGAAGTGATCGCCAGATCTGCTTCGGGGTTTTTGTTTGTACGGTTTTCCTGATGATTTTATCATCTTTTCCCCTTCACCCAATTTTTTCGTTGTGCGTATTCCGTTCTTGGTGTGGCGATGGACTTCTCAGGTCATGATATTGATGTGTTGCATGCGTTCTTTGGTAAGGAGCGCTTAAGGCGTGTTACCATCAGGGCTTCGTTCGCCAGGGGAATGTTGGCGGTATCGCGTGATGTAGATATGGTGATGGAGCTTAACTATCCGCCCGACTTCGGAACTGCATTAGCATCGGTCAAGTTTGCACTGAAAGGGATCTTGAAGTTAAAGATTGACATCGAAACAGTGAATGGTGTTGCAAGAGGGTTGTCGGTGTTTATCAATGGGGGGAGAGTGTTGATTTTTGAAGAGTAATGCGGGTTGCGTTCCGGAAAACCTGACAGTGATATTGTTGGTTTGTGAAATGAAGCTATAAGGCTTATTGATGTTCGTATGATTGTGTCATGGACATCGATAAATACTTGCAACCGGAATTTGATTTCTCGCGACTGGAATCGGTTGAATTTGAGGAGCAATCTGAGGTTACGCTTGGTGAACTAATGTCAGCTTTTAGGAACCCAAGGTCGAGAGCTTATGATGACATTCAATATCCACGTTTTAAACTTTTAAATGGAGATGAAACCAGATTATTCTTGTGCAAAAACTATTGAAGACGTACGTGCAATTAAACAGGCGTTTTGGGATCAAATCCACAAAGAATTGGCTGAAGGGAAGTGGAGACCCATAACTCGCGAAGAGATGGATCGACGCGTCGCTGAAATCAAGGAAAAGGCCCGCAAAAGAAAGGAAGATCAACAACGAAAAGAAGACGGCGACCAACAAACCACTTCCGACAACGCCGCGTAAGCAATACCTTCGCCTCGTGCGCTACTATCGCATCTTCAACCTTCTCTCCCTCGACGTGGCACTCGGAGCCATGATCTCCGCCGGGTTCCTCGGACGGATCCTCCGCGTACAGCTTCTCCCGCAAGGCTACGTCCTTCTCGGCATTATTGTGTGGCTGATCTACACCGCCGACCATCTCCTCGACGCCTGGTCGATGCGCGAAGCCGCCACCTCGGAACGACACCGCTTTCACCAAAAACACTTCATCACAATTCTCATGGTCTTCCTCGGCGCAGGCATAGTCGCCCTCGGGGTCATGTTTCTCATACGGATACAACTCATCAGCGCCGGCATCGTCTTAAGCGTATTTGTGATCACCTACCTTCTCGTCAACCGATGGCTCAAATATTTCAAAGAGCTCACCGGCTCCATACTCTACACCGGCGGAGTTTTCTTGCCGGCATGGTCTCTCCACACGCAACCTATCACTGCCAATCAACTCACACTCATCATCATCTTTGCATTGATAGCCTTCACCAACATGCTCATCTTCGCTCGATTCAGCATCGGCGAAGACATACTCAACCGTCAGAAGTCACTGGCAACTATCATGGGCGTGAGACCAATGAACACATTGATCTCGATTGTCTGTGTGATATGTTTTGGTGTGATGATCTACCAGGCCACCCGCGATTTTTCTTCGGAGCTTGTGATGTTGTTCGTAATGGAGATGATCCTGGTGGTAGTATTCACTGTGAAATACTTTCGATACGATGATCACTACCGCATCTATGGAGATGCGATCTTTCTTTTGCCGCTTGTGCTTATTATCTGACTTCTACGACCTGCAGAAGTTTTGCCTTTTCTTCCATCAACACCGTGATCTTCTTCAGATAATCAATCTCTTTCTTCGCGAGCTCGAGTTGGGCTCTTAACTCAGCCAATTCGCGATCGATAGGTTGATTGATATCAAGCTCCGGCGTCTTGTAGTAATGAAAAAAGTTGTGGTCAAGCACTTCCGAGATCTTGATCAACAAGCCAGTGTCGAGGTCTTTCTTTTTAAAGATGCGATACACATTCTGCCTCACCGTACCCAACTGGTCGGCAAGATCCGAGAGCTTCATGTTCCTCGATTCGAATACCTCCTGCACTTTTGGACCGATCTGCACATCGGGAATTATGACTTTCTGCTCCATTTTATTTAAGGCTAAAAGACAAATGTAAACTAAAGTGTTACAGTCTGTCGCCCCCCCCGTTTACGGTAAAAATATATTTGTGATAACATGTATCTGGCCCGCTTACCTCGCAATCTATCCACTGATATAACCTTAATTTTAGGTCACTTTGTCGCTAACGCAAAACCGAAACCAGCCCCGTCTGAACAGGGGACAAACCCAGCGCTTTATGCCCGCTGTTACACTCTATTACCAGGACGAATACGCTACGCTCGAACTGGACGAGTCGGTACCATGCGTGAAGCTAAAGCTCGACGGTATGCCACGCTTCAGCGAGCATTATCAACTTGTACAGGGTAAGCGACTCGAGCTGATGAGAGAAGGAATGAAGCGACACAAACTTCTTCACATGCTCACCGACAGTCGTACTGCAGGTCCCGTCATCGAAGAAGACGTTCAATATTTCCGCGAAAAGATTTTACCCGAAATGGAGAAGGCCGGCGTTCGTTACCTCGCCATCGTAATGCCTAGCAACGTGTTTACAAGGATGACCATTCAAGACATGACATCCGGACCGAACGTTGTAACCATCCGTAACTTCGAGTCGATCCGTGAAGCTCGCGAGTGGCTCCGAAGCAAAAGCCCCGAGCTTTTATAAACCGCCTGTAGACTTTTATCACCAGTAAACGTTTGCGGGTTGATTGTTTAGACAATTAACCGGCCTCCATTCTAAAATTACGCCTGATTTTCTTACCTGTTTCTTACGCCTCTTCAAGCAAATGAGGATGAAAGAGTTATCTTGTTTTTACATTGTCCTGAAACCATGCGTAACACAGTTGGTCTGTCTCACCGAAGCAATCTCATGCACATGTTGGACAACCTGCCGGCTGTAGTGTTCGAGTATTCGGTATTCCCCGACGGCAACCGCGACTTCACCTACATCAGTCCCCGATGCGAAGAGATTCTGGGCGTTAGCCAGGAGGTTCTTCTACGTGGTATCGTTCCGATGAAGAACTTCATCTATCACGAAGACTGGAATACATTTCATTCAAGCACAGAACAAAGCCTCGCGAAACTTCAACCATGGAAATGGGAAGGGCGACTCAATAGTCGTGGCCAGGTAATCTGGATCGAAGCGAGTGGCACACCTTCACGAATGGCTGATGGTGTGATAGTATGTCATGGAATCATTACCGATGTCACGCAAAGAAAGCAACTCGAGCAGCGACATCGCGAATCCGATAAAAGATATCGCGATCTCGTAGATCATCTACCGTTAGCGATCGCCATTCATGCCCAGGGCAAACTGGTTTATGCCAACCGTCATGCGTATGATATGATGGGTGCAACGAACGAGGATGATCTCGTAGGAAGAAATGTTCTCGACTTCGTACATCCCGATTATCGCGATGTAATTCGCGAGCGAATGAAGCTTGCGTCGCAAGGTTTCGAAGTGCCGGCCATAGAAGAGAAGTTCATTCGCCTCGATGGAAAAGTAATCGACGTTGAGACAACAGCATATCCGTTCTCGCACCAGGGACTTCCTGCTGTGCAGATCATCGCGAAAGATGTTACTGAAAAGAAAGAGGTGATCGAGTCGATGCGGAAAACGGAGACGTTGTTCACACAGTTGTTCGAGAACTCACCAATGGCGATCGTTATACTCGACGACAAAGGCAACGTAGTGCAGATCAACCAGGGCTTTCATGAGATGTTCGGTTTCAGCATCGACGAATTGAAGGGCCATGGATTAAATACATTCATCGTACCCGAAGAGCTCGAAGCGGAAGGCAATGATCTTAATAGCCTCATCTCAAGTTACAAAGTCATAAGGATCGAGACGATACGAAGAACTAAGGATGGAGAAATGCTCTCGCTGATCGTATACGGCGTGCCCGTTCACATGGAAGATAAAACCATCGGCATCTTCGGCGTGTACGTGGATATCACCGAACAGAAGAAGATCGAAAAGGAGCTCAAGATCAGAAATACGGAACTTGATAATTTCGTTTACAAAGTATCTCACGACTTGCGTGCACCACTCTCATCGATACTTGGGCTGGTAAATCTTGCCAACATGCCAGGCAACGACGACAATCCCGGAACCTATATGTCGCTGATTGGCCGTAAGGTGGAGCAACTCGATCATTTCATCAGCGACGTTCTTAGTCACTCGAAGAACCTGAAGCAGGATGTGACAATTGAGAAGGTAGACCTGAAGCAGATCATCGCGAATACATTCACAGACCTTAGTTATCTCCGCACTGCCGAAGTTGTGACGACAGAGATCGACATACACGGCAGCGATTTTTATACAGACCGCTGGAGGTTGGCTGAGATATTCAGGAACCTGATTTCGAACGCGATCAAGTACAGGAGAATGGACATCGACCGGCCCACCGTGAAAGTCACTGTACGCATCAACGAAGTGGAAGCCGACATCAGCTTTAGTGACAACGGTATTGGCATTGAGCCGGACAAGCTTCTCAACATCTTCGAAATGTTTTACCGCGCCAGCACCCAGTCCGACGGTTCGGGTCTCGGTCTTTACATCGTGAAGAATGCTGTCGAAAAACTCGGTGGGCAAATCGATGTGTTTAGCAGACCATTACAAGGAACTGAGTTTAAGATAATCCTACCGAACCAAAAGCCTTGATCAAAGAGGTTGCTTCCAGCCACGACATAAGGGCATTTCTTCAACTTCCTGTTACCCTTTATAAAAATTTCCCTCATTGGATACGTCCGTTGGACAAGGATGTGGAGGCTGTATTCGATCCCGAAAAAAACAAAGTTTTTCGTCACGGGGAATGTGTTCGTTGGATCATGCTCGATGATTCCGGAAAGGTTGTTGGTCGCGTTGCTGCATTTGTGAACCGTAAGACTGTAAACAAGGGCAATGAACAACCGACAGGTGGCATTGGATTTTTCGATTCCGTGAATGATCGTGCGGTAGCATTTGCTTTGTTCGATCAAGGCAGGCAATGGCTTCAGCAAAAGGGAATGGAAGCGATGGATGGTCCTATCAACTTTGGTGATCGGGACCGGTGGTGGGGCTTATTGATAGATGGATTCGATCGCGACCCGAATTATCAATGTAACTACAACCCACCCTACTACCGCGAGTTCTTCGAAGCTTATGGATTCCAGGTATACTTTTATCAATACACATTTGGAAGATTGATCATGGGGCCGCTAGGCGATCGGTTGTGGGAGAAATCACGAATGGTGGAGAACGATCCCGACTACAAGTTTCGTCATCTCGATAAATCGGAGATCGACAGGTTGCCGTCGATGATCAAACATGTTTACAACAAAGCGTGGGCGAGTCGTGGAGAAATTCCTGAGCTTACCGAGGCACAGGCGAAGCACATCGTTGACCAGATGAAGCCGATCATTGACGAACATCTGTTGTGGTTTGGTTTTTACAAAGGCGAACCGGTGATCTTCTTCCTTTCGTTGCCGGAAGTAAACCAGGTATTCAAATACCTGGATGGTAAATTGGATCTCCTGGGTAAGATCAAATTCCTATGGTATAAATTCAGAAAGGTTGATCGCAAGGCTTTCGGGATCTTATTTGGAATTGTACCGGAACACCAGGGCAAAGGTTTGGATGGTGCGATCATCATGCATTTCAGGAAGCTGATCCAGGAAGATTATAAACGCTACGACGAATACGAGATGAACTGGATTGGAGATTTCAATCCGCGGATGATACGTGTGGTGGAACAGATCAATACGGAAAAATGGAAAACGCATGCAACGTATCGATACTTGTTCGACAGGTCGCGGCCGTTTAAGAGAATGGCGCCTATATTGAAGTAATTTTCTTTTGGACTTCGGATCGATACAGCGGTCCTATTGGAATCTCCTCTTTTCCTATAAACACAGAGTGAGGGCCATAAGAAGTTATCTTATTCAAACCCACAATGAACGACCTGTGAACTCTTAAGAAGTCGTTGGAGGGCAGCATCTCTTCGACAGTCATGATGGTCTGCTTGGTTATGAGTGGTTGCTGTCCATTGCAGTGGATCTTGACATAATCTTTCAGGCTTTCGATGCAATTGATGTCGTCGATAAAAACCTTTACCATCTTGCGATCGACACGGAAATAAAGGAACCTCGGTGATTCTACAGGCTTTTCGTTTTTGGTGGGTCTAATACTGGGATGAACAACTTTCTGTACGGCCTTAAGGAAGCGATCAAAGGAAATTGGTTTCAACAAGAAGTCAACCGCGTTGAGGTCGAAACCATCCATTGCATATTCGCGATGTGCTGTTGTGAAGATCACCCTGGGTGGATCGGCGAGTGCTTTCACAAGGTCGGTCCCCAACAACGTCGGCATCTGGATATCAAGAAATATTAAGTCCACTTGCTGATGCTGAAGGAAGTCGAATGCGCCAACTGCGTTGTGGCATTCTCCCGCAACTTCAAGCATGGGCGTGTTGGCAATGTGTGCGCGAAGCACATCAAGTGCTGGAGGCTCATCATCTACGATCAGGCAACGGATCTTCATGGTCATACGACTGGAACGGCAATTCTGTTAAGTTGCAGTGTGAGGGTTACCACATACGTTTCGTCGTTTTCGGAAATACGTAACTCGTGCGCCTTGGGATACAACAAATCCAGTCGTTTTTTCACATTGACCAGACCTAGTCCTGACTGAGGCGGTTTTGCCGTGTTGTTCTTTCCGTTGATCAGCTTGAACACAAATTGATCATCCTCTAGCATTATGTCGAGCGACACCCAGGCGTGATCTTCTACCATAAAAGCCCCGTGTTTGAAACTGTTTTCAACGAAGGGGAGCAACAGCAGCGGTGCGATCCTATGACCCGATAGCTCACCATGGATGTTCATTGAATGATCGAGCCGGTCGCCGAGCCGGCCCTTTTCGAGGTCGATGTATGTTTGAATTACCTGTATCTCCTGTTCGAGAGCAATGGCTGGCATATTGCATTCCGTTATCATATACCGCATGAGGTTCGAGAGCTTGTGAATGGCTTCGGCGGTGTGTTGTGAATTACGGAGCGCCATCGAATAAATACTATTCAGCGTATTGAACATGAAGTGAGGGTGAAGCTGATTTTTCAAAAGCTCCAGCTCTGCGCGGAGCTTTTCTTTTTCGAGTCGTTCATTTTCTGAGCTCTTTACATACCAGTGTTTTAATAGTTTGATCGCAATAAAGAATCCTGATACCGTAAGGGAGCCGCGAAGACCACCCATGAACGCATAGAAGATCGTCCTTACCTTACTTGGTGCGCCGATCATCTCGCGAAACGGTGCGATCAAATAGTTAAGTGACATGGGCGATAGAAACGCCGTCATTACGATTAGCGCAAGCACAGCTCCAAAGCCCCGCCAATACTTGCCTTTGAAAAGCAATTGTGGCAACACAATATAACTGACGCTATAGCTCAGGAACATGTGCATGGGCAAGTACAGTAATGCTTCCGAGAATGAAAGCACGAACGTCATGCGGTCGTAAATATTTGGATACAGAAACGCATAGATCACGCCCTGGAAGAGCCAGGCGAACACCCAGAATATCACATGGCGTCCGATCCGTTCGGCAGGATTGTTTGAGAGGACGAGACGTGTGAAGAAACTATCCATTGAGGTGAATACTCTTTTTCGTCGACAAAGTTTCCTTTTGTCGACGAAAGTGATCGTTTCGAAGACGGGCATTTTTCATAGCGTCAACTGGCTTGATTGGTCGAATATCTCCCACGCTGTGTACGCGGTTCAAAAACAACCTTCGGGATTGCCGTAAACCATGTTATGAAAAAGATAGTGATTACTGCGGCATTAATGGTGGCTATGATCGCTGCCAATGCACAAGCGAAGAGGAATTATTGGGTAGTTGAGACAATTGCCCCCGGGACATCAATCGTGAAAATTTACGATCTCAATAATCAACTCGTGAGTGAAAAGAACGCTGGGAGGCGGATCGATATCACGAAAAAGAAGGAGCGCAAGATGCTCAATAAGATGTTGGTCCACGTCGGGAAAAGATACGATAGTATGGGCTAATATGAAGCCGGCGAGAGCCGGCTTCAGTTTTTAATATCACGACACAGCTACTTTCGCAACTGCATCAATAAATCTATCGAGGTCTTTTGTTGTCGTGTAGACATGCGGAGTAACTCTCACCGCACTCACATTCTCCCAAACTATCGGCGTTGTTATAATCTGATATTTGTCCATCAGTGTTGTAACGATATCGCCTGGTTTCATTCCATCGATACTGAATGTTCCGAGCGCACATGAATATTCGGGCTTCAGCGAAATGTGAAGTTTGATCTTCGGGTTTTGCGTAACAGCATCACACCAGTATTTCTTCAGGTAGTGAAGTCGTTCCTGCTTGCGACGTGCGCCGATGGCAAGATGAAAATCGATAGCCTGTCCGATAGCTTGCTCGGGTGCGAATGAACGTGTACCGAGTGCTTCGAACTTACGAATGTCTTCACTTTGCGGCGCGGCTGTCGGAAATAACGGCCACGTTTTGCCGATGTGCTCGCGACGGATGTACATCAAACCCGTTCCAAAAGGAGCGCAGAGCCACTTGTGAAGACTGGTTCCAAAATAATCACAGTTGAGATCGGAGATCTTGTAGTCGATGTGTGCAAATGAATGAGCTCCGTCTACAATCGAAATGATATTTCTCTTGCGTGCTTCCGCACAGAGCTTCGCTGCAGGAAGGATCTGGCCGGTCCACGTCATAAGGTGGGTGATGTGCCAGATCTTTGTCTTTGATGTTGTTGCGTTGATGTATGCTTTCAAAACAACGTCATCGTTGTCGACAGGCAGGTCGAGATTGATCCAGTTGATCTTAACGCCCTCGCGAAGTTCGCGTTGTTTCCATGCGTGGATCATGTTCGGATAATCTTGCTTGGTCATCACGATCTCGTCGCCGCGATTGAGATCGATGCCCCACGTGAATGTTCCGAGTGCTTCAGTTGTGTTTCGATTGATAGCAAGCTCCTCATTTGAAACACCGGCGAGGTCGGCCATTTTACGACGTAGCGGCTCACGACCCTTGTCGAGTATTTGCCACATGTAGTACGTTGGTGCTTCGTTACTGAGATGATAGTAGCGATCGACAGCATCTTGCACAACTTTCGGCTGCGGACTTACGCCGCCGTTATTCAGGTTGAGCAAGTTGGGCGATACTGTGTAGGCCTGTGCCATGCGCGCCCACAATTCTTCGTCGGTAGCTGCTGCTGCAGGCGAGAGCTTCTGGAGCGACAACAGGGCGTCGGATACGTTTTCAGCTGCCACTGCTGATGCTATTGGAGTAAGAGCGGCGGCTCCAAGTGTTGTGCGGAGAAATTTTCTTCGAGAGGTCATAGGGAAGGATTTAGAGACTGATAAGTTAATTATTTACTCTCCATATCACCTAATTCTATCTCAAGGGCTTTTGTGCTTAGAATGATCTCATTCAACGAAAGGGCTAATGAGATCAGCAGGAGAACGAGACTTATTCCGAACACTGCATAAGCCACCATTTCGTAATGAAGATAAAAGAAGAACATACAGAGTACGCACGAGAAGAAGCTCGTGACACCTGTTGCCTGCATTTGTTTGATCAACGTCATTCGACGACGCAGATTTTTTATCTGGCCGCGAAGTACTTCGGGGTCTTCAAGGCCTTGCTTATACTTTCCATGAAGATTGCGAATAAGAGTAGACAATGCGAGAAACCTGTTGGTGTAGGCGAGCATCAATAATGTTATTGCAGGGAATAATAACGCAGGGGTGTTGATTGACATTTCCATAAAGGAGGTGATGAGGTGACGATATGACGAGGTGACGATATGACGAGATGACGATGTGACGACGATTGTAAAGTTACGAGACCTTTTGGAGTCGCCGTAGGGATTTTCCGAACCACGATATAGTTCCAACAACAGCAACGGTAACGCATCCTCCGAATACAACACTCGGTGCTGTACCGAATGCCCTGGCTGCAACACCAGATTCGAACATGCCAATCTCGTTCGATGAGCCGATGAAGATATTATTCACAGCCGATACTCTGCCCTTCATACTGTCGGGCGTTAATGTCTGCAGAAGAGTTGTGCGGATGATCACGCTCACGCAATCAAATGCACCACTTGCGATCAAAAGAAATAATGACAACCAGAACCAGGTACTCAATCCAAAGCCGATCATGCAAAACCCGAAGCCAGTGACGCACCACAACAACAGCCTGCCCATGTTTCGCCTGATGGGATTGTGCATGAGTACAAAGGCCATCAGCAGAGCACCGATAGACGGCGCTGCCCGCAGTGCTCCAAACCCAACTTCCCCCACGTGAAGAATTTCCTCGGCAAATATTGGCAACAACGCTACCGCACCACCAAAAAGTACCGCGAACAAATCAAGCGAAATTGCCGCGAGAACGATCTTATTAGTGAATACGAAATCCAACCCAACCTTGATCTTGTCGATCATCCCCTGGTGTTCGCCTTCGTCTGGGGGCAAAGGTTTATTGCTTACGGCAAATACCAACATCAATCCAACTACCGTAAGAAAAACATCCACGCTATAAGCGATAGTGAGCCCAAGCTTTGCAGCAAGAATACCCGCCACGGCCGGACCAGCGATGGAAGCCGTTTCCCATATCGTACTGTTGACTGTAACGGCACCCTGGAACAATTCTCTTGGAATGAGCTGTGGCATGAACGAAAAGTTGGCCGGCGTGAGGAAACCCCTCGCGATACCACTGATGAAGATCACCGAATAGATTGGTATTACTCCGAACTTGTCCAGGAACAAACCAACTCCTGTCGAAAAAAATAAGAGCAACGATGAGCATAGCACTAATGTAGACATGCACCACACGATAATCTTTTTGCGATTAACGACATCAGCAACGTGTCCCGCGTACAACGACACAACGATAGACGGTATGGCTTCGGCCAATCCAATCAGTCCGAGCGCGAGAGGATCTTTCGTGAGATAATAAACCTGCAGTCCTACAACAACGCCTTGAATTTGTATCGCGAGTGTTACACAAAATCGCGCCGAGATGTAAAACCGGAAGTCGGCGATCCTGAGGACTGCGTACGGGTCACTCATTTTGAAAAGATGTATTTATCGATTGCTGCGAGTGAAGTATCGAGTCGTTGTTGTTCGTTGCCTTTCACTTCCACAAATGGCACCGGTTGGTTCTTCATTTCATTGAGATAGATGTTATACAGCTCTTCGCGACGATCGGGATGCTCCCGAAGCGGATCGGCAATCCACGGAATGTCGATATAGGTGAGGATGTACAGATCATACTTGCGTTGACTGATTATATCGAGAATGATTTTATCGCAATGACCATATTTGAACTCGCTCCATACCTTGATCACATAAAGATTGGTGTCGCAGACGAGAAGTTTGTTGGCATCTATGAGCCATTCGTCTTCCATGCGAACCTGGCCATGTGCGATCTTAATGAGGTCCGCCTCTTCGTACGGCAGGGCGAGACGATTGAGATAGGCGCGGGCATATTCTTCTACCCAAACGGTATTGAGTTGCTTTGCGAGTGTTTCGGAAAGGACCGTTTTGCCGGTGCATTCGGGACCGAGAACACATATTTTTTTTATGTCAGAAAGATGTTCCATTCACCCGCAAATTATAAAAACCGCCCCTTTTACTATCTTTCAGGTTTAAACAACACCGTAGGTGAAACGAAGGCAGGCCATTAGGCATCTGGGGTTGGGCTTTTCTTCCGCGATGGTAGGCGCATCGTGGCTTTCTTCATGCAAAAAGGACGATCCGGGACCTGAGATCCAGTACGACGGAAACGTGATCGTTATCGGCGCAGGCCCCGCAGGTCTTTATGCCGCCGATATCCTCATGACACGCGGACTGAACGTTACCGTGCTCGAAGCAACAAAGCAGATAGGCGGACGCGTTGCGTCGTTGCGAAACCAGCAGGACCTCCCTTACCAGTCGATCGCCGACTTCCCCGTGGAACTTGGTGCTGAGTACTGGCAGGGCTCCGACTCGGTGCTCGGCAAGATGGTGACGAACCTCAATCTCGACATCGTACAGTTCAACGACGATGACAAGCGGTACATCATCGATAATGTTGCGAAGTCAGCTTCGGAATGGGCCGGCAATGCCGACTTCGAATTCGCAGAAGCATTCCTCTCCAACCTGAAGAATTACAGTGGTCCCACGACTACCGTTCAAGATGCGGCAAGTGGTGCGAGTGAACAGGCAATGAAGATCATCAATTCGGGAGCGGCAAATTTTTACGGTTCATCTGCTGATCGCATTGGAGTGAAGGGAATTACGGAGCAATTGAAACTGGTTACTCACGATACGAATTACTATGTCCTGAAAAGCCAGGCAATGCAGAACCTGATGATCTCGAGGTTCGACAATGTGTTTCCGTTTATCAAAATCGAATCGCCAGTAAAGGCGATCGATTACTCATCCAACCCGATCAAGCTTACCCTGGAAGATGGTTCGGAGATGACAGCCAACAAGGTTGTTGTTACCGTACCGATCAACGTATTAAAGAACGGAATAACGTTTACACCGGCGTTGCCAGCTGCGAAGACGGCAGCACTCTCGAGCATTGGAATGGATCCGTCGATTCGCGTGGTGCTGGATTTCAAAAAGAATTTCTGGGGCGAAGATTGTTCGCTGATCTGGGGCGGAAGTGTAGCACCACAATACAACAGCAGCGGTTTAAATCGCAGCGAGTTCAACCAAACACTCACGGTTACTGTAAATGGTCCGAAAGCACTCGAGCTATCGAATTTGAATGACGATGATACCATCGTGAAAACCATTCTTGCGGAGCTCGATAAGTTATACAACAACCAGGCATCACAATTTATTCGTACCGGCCTTCCTCCCGACGACGATACTAAAATGATTTACTTCATTAAAGACTGGACAAAGGAGAAATACATACAGGGAGGATTTTCTTACCCGCTTGTCGGCACAACACTCGACGATCGCTCGGCGCTGATTGAACCTATTGGTGACAAGTTATTCTTTGCCGGCGAAGCAACGGATATCAGTGGAGAAGCAGGGACTGTGAATGGAGCGCTGGTGTCGGCCGAAAGAGTGTCGGAGGATGTTGTGTTCTCGATTAAGAAGGTCAGCTAGCGCGCACCCGACGACTGAGGGCAATAAAGAATCCCACAACCAGCACGCCCGTTCCTAACCACAACAAATTGATCAACGGAAATTCTTTCGCTTTGATCACAACCCAATTCTTTTGACGCGTAGACATTGCAACGGTGAACGTATTTGTTTCCGGATGAATATTCATGAGCCCGAGTGTGATACCGAGATCGCTCACTTCAACAGGCAACGCACGTGCTGACTTCTGGTCTTCGATGAGGAAGATAGGCTCAGCGAAATAATCATCATGTTCGCCCTGCACTTTGATGCGTGCCTGCACAGCGATATCATTCGGTCGAACGGGTGTTCCCATGATCGTGTCGATGCGTAGTACATCTTCGATCACGGCAACATAGTCGTTCACAAAAAACTGTTGACCAACTGAAATTGTTACTTCTTCGGGCTTGCTCCAGTTGAAACTTTCTCTTGGATCGGAGTAGGCTGTTACGTGCGTGTAGATGTCGCGGCGGGCGTCTCTTTTAATATCGGGCGATGCGACGAAGCCACCCATGCCTTCGTTCTGTTGTATGCGCGGGAACACCGTTGCCGCTAACCGGTTGTCTTTATGAAACTCGATCTCGTAGTACGTGTTTTCGCCAAAGACTTCAAAGGTGTCGAGCTTGTTGTATAATTTCTTGCCCTCGAAGTACAGGTCTGTCATCGCGATCACAGTGTGTTCGCTGTTGGTGGGAATGACTTCGCTTTTCTTCACGAAGCCTTTTTTGTTTCGAAGCTCGAGTCGCTCGCCGCGATACTCAATTTCGTAGTCGGCCATAGCCTTTGGCTCGTTGATGACCAGCACCAGGTTATCGCGATTGAATTCTGTTCCGAGCTCCTGTCTGAAGATGCGTCCGCTCCGGTTCAATGAAACAACTTTCTGCTGACCGGCAGAGAACATTATCCCGATCAACATTAAGCCAACACCGATGTGCGCAACGGCGCCGCCGGAGAATTTTGCATTCGTACGAAGAAGGAAGATCAGTACCCAGATGTTTGATACGATGATGTAAGTGCCCGCTAACGCAAGCGCCACATACGATGCCTTTGTAACATGACCTACAGAAATAATGATCGCGAATACAACCAACGATACAAGAATAACCGGCATCACTTCATTTCTCCAGTTACTCTTATCCATCCTTCGCCACCAGAAGAATTGACCGGTACCGGAAACGAGAGCCACACCAACGGCAAACCACAATTGAACATTCGAATAGAATCCAATCTGGTCGGCCGGAGTCGCGAGGTTCGACTGGCCTCCGAAAAATGCAACGAGCTTATTCCATACCGGGTACGACGTTGGCACCAGAACCTGGAAGCCCATCAAACAAAGAATGGTAGCACCGAGGAAGATCCAGAACTCACGCGAATACGTGCGCACTTCTTTTTCACTTGTTGGAATGTGCTTCCAGCGGATGACGAGAATTACAATTGAAGCAACGAGGAAGAAGCCAAGGTAGATCAGCAACTGTCCACTTAACCCAAGGTCCGTGAATGAATGAACAGATGCATCGCCGAGAATTCCGCTTCGTGTGAGAAATGTTGAATACAGGATCAGGATGAACACAGAGATCACCAGTATCATCGATGTCTTCAGTGCTGTGTTGCTGTTCTTGTAAGTGATCATCGTGTGCATCGATGCGATCAGTATCAGCCATGGAACATACACGGCGTTCTCAACGGGGTCCCAGTTCCAGTATCCGCCGAAGTTCAGCGTTTCATAAGCCCAGATGCCTCCCATCAAGATCCCGACACCGAGAACGGCACCGCAGAAGACTGTCCAGGGCAGGGCAGGTTTCGTCCACTCCGTATATTTCTTATCCCACAATCCTGCGAGACAGAATGCAAAAGGAAAAAGTGTTAGCGCAAACCCGAGGAATAAAGTTGGCGGGTGGATCACCATCCAGTAGTTCTGAAGCAATGGGTTCAATCCATTGCCATCGGCAGGAATGAAGTTGGGATTAGTTTGGAAAATAGGATCGTGAATGGCGTCGCGGAGGAGAATGAATGGAGAGCTGCCAATCTTGACATTCAATAAAGGAAGAACAACGCCGATAATCATCGATGCAAGAAATCCCTGCACGAGTGCTACGATCACCATAACCGACGGCTCCCATTGCTTCTGTGTGAAGATGATAACGACACCAAGCAGCGCCTGCCAGAACATCCAGAGCAAGAAACTTCCTTCCTGGCCATTCCAGAAAGTAGAGATCAAATAATACGATGGAAGTTTTCTATCGGAGTGTTCGTACGCGTAATGATATTCGAAGTAATGATTGGAGATGATAGCGAACAGAGAAACGCATATACCGAGTACTGAAACAACGTGTACATAAAATGCGAAACGTCCGTTGAGGAGCCACTGATTCTTTTCCGCAAGATCAGACTTCGAACGTGCCTTCAGGTATGCGAAAGCACAAATCAATGAACTAACAAAAGATAGGATTACGAAAAGATGCCCGACATCACCGATCAGAAGGTGAACAACATTATCCACGATCAGACTCCGGCTTTAAGTTCCTCGTTCACATACTTCGAAGGACACTTCAGGAGGATCTTGTCGGCTACGAATGTGCTGCCCTGGTACTTTCCAATAACAACAACTTTCTCCGAACGTTTGAAGTCGGCGGGCATCGGCTCGTTGTAGTGCACTTCCTGTTCTTTTCCGTCGGCGTCAATGAGGATGAAAGAGAACGATACCTTGTCGAGGCCGGGCTGGATGCCGACGATCTCGCCAGACGCATCTTTCTTGAGCTCACCCACCACATGAATGCCTTTAGAGCTGCCGTTGGAGGCCATTTGGAAGGCCTGGTTGAACGTTACGTAAGTGCTGGACTCGCCGGCCGTCATAACGATAATTCCGATTGCTGCTGCGATTACTACAAGGGCGATGATATATGATCTTTTCATGATAGGGCCAGACTGGACCACAAAGTTAACGATTATCCTCGATCTTCTGTTCCAGCTTTTTCACCTTCCTTTCGATGGCAAACAGGTAGATAAACAAACCGACCAGCACTATGAGTATCACTCCCACGACAACATAAATTTTGCCGTTAGAGCGCATGGTATCAGCCATCTCCGGCTGTTGTTGCGCGGAGGCAGTGAAATACCAGAACGTTAACGCGAGTATTGAGATGAGCTTTTTCATTATCCGAAATATTTTTCTTCGATCAATTTTATCCTGATGCGGAGCGAGGCTATCCAAAAGCCAAGAAGTATCCATCCGATGCACGAAGGATAAAACACCATTCTCATTTTACTGTCCAGATCGTACATGTTGAACCCGGGATTCCCACCACTTCCCGGGTGAAGCGAATCCTGCATACGTGGAATGATGAAGATGAGCGGGATCATTGCTACGAACGCAAAGATGTTGTAGATGGCACTAAGACGCGCGCGCTGATCTTCGTTGTCTATTGATCCTCTTAGTATGAAGAATGCACTGTAGATCAATAATGTGATTGCAGCACCGTTTTGCTTTGGGTCGCCATGCCATGGTGAGCCCCACGCATAGTTTGCCCACAACATTCCCGTGAGGATGCCAAGTATACCGAATGCGAATCCTACGTTTGCCAACTGGGTTGACCGGATGTCGTTTTCAATTGAGGGATTTCTAAGATATTTAACTGCGGACCATGAGGACGCTCCGAAAAGAGCAATCATTCCAAACCACATCGGCACATGGAAATACAGGTTACGAATGGTCTCGTTCACGATATCGAGTCGCGGTACTTCAAAGAGAAGTCCGCCGATAACGGTATAAATCAAAAAAATAACGGAAAGTATCTTCCACCAGGGTGCTCTCAT
>JBBCGZ010000028.1:0-356714 GCA_037200305.1 Bacteroidota bacterium | reverse complement strand
TATTACTTCTTCTTTGCTTTTTGTTCTTTGTCAAGTTCCTGCAATGTATAATATCCTTGCTTATCTTTTTGTAGCCTCTCTCACTTGCCTGATGCGTCCACGCCAGACCGTACCAGCGCCATTTAATTCCTCCCGGACGTAGCTGATAATGTCGGCGATGTATTCGTTGCTCTCCGCAGCTATCGGAGCCATGGAGCCATTGTACTTCTTCCCGTCTATCAGACCATCGAGACCGTGCAGGAGGATCTTGGCCATCACTTCCGGGTCATCTTTTACACGCGGTGAACCGATGAGCGGCGGTGCCAGCTGGTTGATTCCCATGGCGTCTTTGCCGTGACAGGTAGAACATAGTCCCTGGTAGATCTGGTATCCATGAACGATCTGCGCAGCAGCATCTCCACCGCGAAGCTTGTACTTGGTACGGAGTTGCTGGATAACATCGAACGACGGGTTGAGATTTTCTCCTGCCGTGGCCTTAATAATCTCGTTATCGGGATAGCGATCGGCAATAGTTTTTACCCATTCCTTTGTTTCGCTATTGTGTAACCGGGCTGTGAGTATCAATTGTTGTAAGACTTCAACATTTGTGTCACTCGCAATTTGCTTTAATGAATTCGTGAGATCGCCGAAGCGTTCGCTGATCCGGATCCCTGCAACCCTGACGCGATAGTCTTCGTCAGCGATCGATTTTTCTATGATCTCTGTATTGACTGCATTCAGACCTTCAATGGTCCAAAGTGCATGAAGACGCTTAAGCGGATTGTCATCCTTTTCAACAACCTTAACGAGATCGGGAACTACCGACTGATCATCGCTAAGCACGATTAGTCTCTGAGCCATATTTCGCCACGATCCATTCGCATGGCCGAGATACTCAATCAAGTCTTTCGGAGATTTGCCGAGCATCTTCGGCATCGGTCCGGGCTCTTCTTCTTCGTGAATGATTTTATAGATACGACCGCGACTGTGGAACTTGTCGTGTCCTTTTTCCTGGACGACACCACGGAGATAACTTCCCTGGTTCACCCACTGACCTTCCTGGATGATACCACGATACATGTCTACGATGTACAATGCACCATCGGGACCGGTTGTCGCATGCACTGGTCTGAACAATGGATCCGTCGAAGCGAGGAACTCCGTCTTATCATATCGATTTGTAAGAAATAACTTTCCATTAGTGTGACTGACCTTCGCGCGCCGAACCAATCGGCCGACAGGTTCAGGTATAAAGAGATCGCCATACGCTGGTGGCATCTTATCACCGAGATAGATCTCCTGCCCGGCGACGCCGGTAAATCGATTCAATGTATTGTCTTCCGGCCTCTGACGATTCTCTCCGCCTTGTGCATCCGGTGTTCCAACGATCGGCCACGGTTCAAGGAACGATTCATCGTAGCTTGGAAGATCGAGCACACCGTAAGACACGTGTTGCTGGAAACCATTCGCAGGCACCTCTGCTCCTGCTCTCGAGAAGAACAGGCGACCTGTTTCATCCTGTGTTAGTCCCCACTGACCGGGGCCGGGTTCGGGAAGTGTGTCGCGGATAAATTTGTTTTGCGTGTAGCGATATCGAAACGCTTTGTTCGTGACATACAACCAATTGTCCATGCTCCATATCATGTTAGCATCCTGGTGTTCGAGGTTGCGATTGTCGCGAACGGTATCTTCCAACAAGAGGATCTTTTCGTCGGCAACCATTATCTCCGTTGGTGTCGCGATAGGAATAAAGATTTCTTTGATATGTTTCTCCGATGATAACGCGACCGTCGAGTGGAAGAATGATTCGCGGCAACACCAGGCTGTCGACAAAAGTTGTCGACTTATCCATCACTCCGTCGTTATCTGTGTCTTCGAGCACCGACACTTTACTCCACGGCATCTGTTCGTTGCCTGCATCGATGTCCTGCATGTACGTCATCATCTGGGCCACGTACATTTTCCCGTTGCCGTCCCACACAACTGTAACCGGTTCGTTGATCAGCGGCTCCGAAGCAACAAGCTGGATCTTATAACCTTTCGGCAGGTACATGGTCTTGAGACTTTCTTCGGGAGTCATGCTTTTGATAACCGGGTCGGCAACGATCTGCGGTTTCGTGTAGATCTCGTCGCGGTACTCTTTCGGCTTACATGAAGCAGCGACAACGACAATTAGAATCAGGTATCTGTACATAAAAAAGAGGTTCCGGATTTTAGACCCAGGAACCTCAAAATAGAAATGATTTCGATTACTCACCAGCGCCCGCAGGAGCAGCGGCGCCATTTCCGTAAGAGATCTTAAAGATCGCGCCTTTGGTGTCGTCAGTTACATAAATAGCACCATCGGGACCCTGTGCCAATCCTGCAAGGACGACGCTCTGCTTTGCCCTCAGGAGTCTTTGCACCCTGGCCATAAAATCCGTCGGCGAAGATTTCCCAATCACCGGAAGGCTTGCCGTTAACAAATGGCTGGAACACAACATAGAAACCTTCTTGTGGTTCGGGAGCGCGGTTCCACGATCCGTGGAATGCGATGAAGCACCATTCTTATATTTTTCGGGGAACTGTGTTCCGGTGTAGAACAACAGTCCGTTCGGAGCAAGGTGGTCCTGGATCATGCTGCAGCAGGGTCGATATATTTCTTGCTGGTCTCAGCTTTCTTGCCATCGCCACCATATTCGGGAGCTACCATCTTCTTCTTTTGATCCTGGTCGTAGTAAGTGTAAGGCCATCCAGCGTTAGCTCCTTCTTTCAATCAAACAAGCACTCTGCAGGAAGTACAGAAGACTGTTTAGCATCGTACAATTCAGGATAAAGAATTGTAAGCATGTCGCGGCCATGCTGCATTACGAATCAACTTGTCGCTTGATGTATTCCAATCTAAACCAACAACGTTGCGAAGACCGGTAGCGTAACGCTTGCCTTCTTTGTAAGATTGATTAGCAACATCAGCTTTGAATCTCCAGATGCCTCCGGCAGAGTCGAGGATCGGGCAAGGCATCATGCCTTTAGAACCTTTTGTGCGATCTACTTCCTGGCACGCATTGGATGGAGCGCCAATATTTACATAGATGTTTCCCTTGTTGTCGAGAACAATAGACTTCGAATTATGCTGCTGATGATCTACAAGATCCTTTACAATTGTTTCAGGAGCGTTGCCATCTACCACTTCACCATTCTCATTCAGCTTGTAGCGGAACACCGATGTATTAGAAGAAGCATATAGATAACCATCTTTGGATAAAGATACCTGTTCCTTCGTAGTCGCCGAAGCTATTCTTAACAGTTGCCTTATCGCCTGATTGTGTGAGCATCAATATAGTCTTGCCATCTTTCTGTGCACCAAGCTTTACGTAGATGTCTCCCTTCGGAGTAATCGCGAGGTGTCGTGTTTTTCCGAGGTCGTCGGCAATCATGGCAGAGCTAAAGCCATCGGGAAGCTTGAGCTTCGTTACTGGCCTGGCGGCAGCGGGCTGCACTGTCGGCCTTCCTTGTTGAGTCTGCTGCGCTGGTTTCGGTCTTCTTCTCACCACTTGAGCATGAAGTAATCCACATCGAGCCGGCAACTGCCGCTACGAATGCGAGAGCTTTTAGATTTTTATTCAGTTTCATATCCAGGTTTGGTTAACACAGGTTTTAGTAAAATTAGTTAAAAGTATGTTCAGGTCTTAAAGAAGTACTTTAACGGCTCCTCGCGTATATTGCCGCATGTCTCTCTTCGTTGCTTCACTCAACTCCGGTAGTAATGGCAACTGCTATTACCTTTCCAGCCAGGAGACGGCAATCATCGTCGACACGGGCCTATCGTGCCGGGAGACGGAGAAGAGACTGAAGCGGATCGGAAGATCGCTCAAGAATGTTAAGGCAATATTTATTACCCATGAACATGGAGATCATATTCACGGGCTCCCGGCGATCTGCAAGAAACATAGAATACCGGTCTACCTGTCGCCGGCCACGCTCGCCGAAAGTCGCATGGAATAGACAGGTCTTTGGTACACGGAATACCATCGCATGAACCGATCGCTATCGGAGATATGGAGGTCACTTCCTTTTTGAAATCACATGATGCCCGTGATCCCCACAGCTTTATCATATCAAGGAATGGTGTGAGAGTGGGTGTGTTTACAGACCTCGGTCATGCCTGCGAGAACGTGGTCCATTACTTTAGCCAGTGTCATGCAGCATTCCTTGAATCGAACTACGATGAAGATCTTCTGGAACAGGGTAGTTATCCATTTCACTTAAAGCAAAGGATTAAGGGTGATAAGGGACACTTATCTAACAGGCAGGCAATGGAATTATTTGTAGGGCATAGAGCGCCCTACCTTAGTCATCTATTCTTATCACATCTTTCTGAAGACAACAACCATCCACGGCTCGTTCAAAACTATTTTAAGAATGCTGCGGGGCATACGGAGATTATTGTAGCCGGGCGAAAGAAGGAAACGAAACTCTACCATATCAGGAACGCGATCCCGGTACGCAGAAAAGTCGCTGTCATGGAAGAAACTACCCAGCTAACGTTGTTCTGAACTTATGTTCAAAGTTCAAAGTTCAATTTGCTGGACTTCGAAGTCAATAACGTTGAACATTGAACCCTGAACATGCAATTAGGTGTATACACGTTCGGCGATCTTTCTGCCGAGCAAAAGAAATCGGGTGGAGCTGGCGCTCATCAACGCATGCAAGAGCTCCTCGAAGAAATCAAACTTGCTGACGAAGTTGGTCTCGATGTCTTTGCCATTGGTGAACATCATCGCCCCGACTATGTTGGTCTCCGCTCCTGCTGTTGTACTAGGTGCGGGCGGCGGCCATCACTAAGCAGATAAAGCTCTCGAGCGCCGTTACTGTTCTCAGCTCCGACGATCCCGTACGTGTATATCAACAGTACTCTACTGTCGACCTGATCTCCGTGGCCGTGCCGAAATTATGGCTGGGCGTGGATCCTTTATCGAATCGTTCCCGCTCTTCGGTTATAACCTGAAAGACTACGACTCGCTGTTTGCCGAAAAGATCGAGTTGTTGATAAAAACTGAAGCGAAGGCGAGAAGATCACATGGCAGGGAAAGCTTCGTCCTTCGATCAATGATCTCGGTATCTATCCAAGGCCATTACACGAAAAGCTTCCGATATGGATTGCAGTCGGTGGAACACCGGAGTCGGTTGCCCGTGCCGGCAGTTTAGGAATTCCCATGGCTCTTGCGATCATCGGCGGGATGCCGGATAAGTTTGCACCGTTGGTTCAATACTATCGCGACAATGCTGCGCACGCCGGCCACGATCTTAATTCCCTACAAGTGGGCATCAACTCATTTACCTGGATCGCTGAGACGTCGCAGCAGGCGACCAAAGAATTTACACCCCGGCTACGCCGATGTGAGACGCGCCTCGGTCGCGAGCGCGGCTGGGCGCCAATGACTTACGAACATTATGTAGACGATGCGTTCGAAGACCGGGTCGTTACTCGTTGGCAGTCCCGCAAGAAGTTATCGACAAGATCCTTTACGAACACGAGCTCTTCAAACACACTCGATATATGGCGCAGATGGGCGTTGGCTCGGTAGATCACAAGCAAACCCTGAAGGCGATCGAGCTATATGGGAATGTTGTGGCGCCGGCTGTCAGAAAAGCCCTTGCCTGAATCTTCATTTAGTTCTATTTTAGTTCTTCATCAATCATATCACTATGGAGAACTTCAATATCAACCGCCGTTTATTTCTGAAGGGCGCAACCGCATCTCTTGCTCTTGCAAGTTTCGGCGAGGCACAGGGGATGGACCTCATTTATCCACAGAAGCCCTTGCGTGTAGCGCTGATCGGAACTGGTTGGTATGGAAAGAGCGATCTGTTCCGTTTGATACAAGTTGCACCTGTTGAAGTCATTGCGCTGTGCGATGTCGACAAGAATATGTTAAAGGCTGCCGGAGATCTCGTGGCAACTCGTCAGAAATCAGGTAAAGTTCCTAAGCTGTATGGTGATTACAGGAAGTTACTTTCGGAGAACCAACTCGATATTGTTCTCATCGGCACTCCCCGACCATTGGCACGCGCTGCAGATGATTGACGCGGTGAAAGCAGGCGCTCACGTTTATGTGCAGAAGCCTATTAGTGTTGACGTGATCGAAGGCGAAGCCATGGTTGCTGCCGCCCGTAAATACAATAAAGTTGTGCAGGTAGGAACTCAACGCAAGAGTACTCCTCACCTCATCGATGCAAAGAAGAACATCGTCGATGCAGGTCTCCTCGGAAACATCAAGCACATTGAGATGTGCTGTTACTTCCACATGCGCAACAACGGCAATCCTCCGGTCCAGGCAGTTCCCCGATTTCCCTCGACTACGAAATGTGGACGGGTCCGGCACCATTACGCCCTTACGATGGACTCCCCCACGTTCGCTGGTGGAGAACATTCACGGAATATGGCAACGGAATTATGGGCGACATGTGTGTTCACATGCTCGACACGGTTCGCTGGATGATGAAGCTCGGATATCCGAATAAAATCTTCTCGAATGGAGGTATCTACGTACAGAAAGAAGGCAAGTCAAACATTGCGGATACGCAGACAGCGACGTTCGAATACGATAACCTGAATGCTGTGTGGACTCACCGCACGTGGGGAACCCCTGCGGATCCGGAGTATCCATGGTCATTCAAATTGTTTGGAGATAAAGGAACGTTGTCGGCAAGCACGATGCAATACGATTTTGTTCCTGAAGACAGCAAGGCACAGAAGATCCACAAGGACGTTGTTTACGAGAAAGAAAAGTATCCTGAAGATCTTAAAGAGAAAGATATAGAGCTCAATGCAGCGCCGGCAACATGCTCGACTTCCTGAAGTCTATCCAGGACAGTTCACGTCCCGTTGCAGATATTGAAGAAGGACATATTTCGACGGCGTCGTGTATCATCGCGAACCTTTCTATGCAGTTGGGTCGTCCGCTGACGTATGATCCTAAGACGAGAACGATTGTTGGGGATGCTGAAGCGACTAAGCTGTTGCAGAGGCAGTATAGGGCACCGTGGAAACATCCTGATCCGAACAATTTGTGATTTGTAATTTGTGATTACTTCGGAGCCAATCACAAATCACGGATTACAATCATTATTTCAATTCACGGATCTTGATATTCTTAAAGTCAATCGGTTGTCCTTCACTCTGCAGGGCAACGTAACCACTTGTCAACCGAGTGCCTGGTTTCCATACAGTACTGTCATAACCATTTACCACTCCACCTCCGATTGACGGTTTGCTGTAGCGAAGCACGGTGTCGCCGTTGATCAAGTGTGTTATCGAGGAATCGCCGTAGACAATCAGTTCGGCATGAACCCACTCCTCTCGCGGATAACTTTTCGATGATGAATCGAGGCAGTGTCGGGATAATCGCCGCCGTTGTATTCGATCTCTGTTCCTGGCGAGCACATGTTGCCCGTATGTCGTGGCGTTCCATCATCGAGCTGCGCGAGAAATTGCATCTCCACCGATATCGGCCAGTTCTGTTCTTTTAAATAGTATGCGGGTCCTCTGTGAATGATACATCACTCCACTATTGAGCAATGTATAAACGGGTGCTCCTTGTTGCAGCTGACCGTAAACCGGTAGTCGAGTGAAAGATGAAGCTTGAGACAGGTGTCTTGTAGTACAGGTGCGAAAATTGATCGTTGAAATCTCCATACTTATCGTAGCGCACTTTTATCATTCCATCTTCAACACGAAGGTTTCTCCGAAGTTTACTCCAACATCGTGATGATGGATCTTTACAACCCAATCGTTGATGTCTTTGCCGTTGAAGAGTGTTATCCATGTTTCTCTTCGGTGTACATGAGAAGAGGATCAACGATAACATTAAAGGAAAACGCCCCGTTTAATGGGGCGCTTTCAGGTTTAGGTATAGAAAAAAAGAAGTCTTTATTATTTCCATCTGAGATATCGGGTGAAGTCTGCCTGCTTCATAATCCCGACCGGTCCTTCAAATATACCACCATTTCCTTGTGGATCATCAACCAAACACCATTAAGGTATTCACTTCACGGCTTTAAATTGCGCGGTGTAAGGTGATAATATCGTACTGTTTGCCACGCATCGGTCATCGAGCCCACAAGTTTGCCGTTGAGGAATGTTTTATCGGTGTCGTCGATCTTGCCGAGTATCAGCACGACGTCTTCCCCTGCGAGCGTTTTGGGAATCATAAATTTCTTGCGATACCAGGCGCCACCGTCGTAGTCGTCGAATCCTGGCTCTCCACACGGCGGGAACGCTTATATCCGTCCAGCCATCTTTCGCAGCTGCAAGGTCGTTCACGGTCTTCTCATCTAATAGTGCAGATCTCGAATGCGACCACGTCACCTTGAAGTCCCGAACTCCGCGCAAGTTCACTGTCAATCCCGTGTCTTTGCGGCTGCTGTAGATACCAACTTCACCGGACACAATCCCACCTTCGATCTCTGCATCGTATACCCTTACCGCTACCACATTCTTTGCTGCGAAGTTGATGAACTCGGTCGTATAAAGTAACTCCTGAATGCGTTGTAATGCGGTGTGATACCTCGGAGGAAAGATCCGGACGATCCGATCTTATGTCCATTAAAGTAAACTTCATCCACGTCGTCGATGTAGCCGAGGAATATACTATAGCTACCGAGCTTGTCCTCGAGTTCCTGTCCATCGAATGAAGTACGGTACCATGCGAAACCATTGTATCCGTTAAATCCTTCGTCTTCCCACTTCGATGGAACATAGATCTGTTCCACGATTTATCATTGAAGTACGGATCGGCCCACAGGCCTTTTATCGCCTATGTTGAATCTCCATTTTCCATGAAGGCTTACGACGCGGTCGTACTTATCTTGAGACAATCCGGGCACACTTATAAGCATTCCCACGATTGTAAGGAATATGATAAAGAACCGATAATATAATGTGTCTGTCTTCATTGTCTATTAATGGTCATCATCAATTCCCAACAGTGACCACCAGCTGAAGTCGTCTTCCCTGTATTTTTTCCAGAAAGCCCTGTACTCACTTCGTTTGATAATGGTAACGGGTCCTTCGTATATGCCGCCGCGGGTCTCCTGGTCGTAGACGCGAACCGGCAATTGTATTGGTTGCTCCTGATCTCAAAAGATCTTCAGGTAAAGAAATATGTTCTCGACATATTACACTCGCTGTTGTGAGCCCATCGACGTTCGATATTTCCTGTGCCGCCAACCAGCTTTCCGTTGATGAACACCTGGTCCATGTCATCAATACGACCGACGAGTATGACCATGTCTTTTACATCGAAGTCTTTCGGGAGTGTGAATTTCTTGCGGTACCATGCGAATCCATCGTAGTCGCGGAAGCCCTGGTCTTCCCATGACGATGGAACCACGATATTTTCCCACTTCGAATCGTCGAAGTCTTCCTTCGCCCAATTGAGGTCGTCAGATAATTGAAATTTCCAGTTGCCCATGAGCGTGAAGCCGTTCGCATACACGTCGGCGTTAGCTGTAGATGCCGGCATATTTTCCCATGATGCCACCCTCACCACCTTCGTCGAATATCCTTACTGCAACAACATTGCCCTTGCCTTGTACTAAGTATTCAGTTGGAATGAGGTAAGATCGATTAACACTGTATGCTGAGTAATATCCGGGAGGGAAACCACCTGTCGATCCGACGAGGGTGTCCGTTGATATAAACTTCATCTACGTCCGTCGATGCGTCCGAGCTCGATGAACATTGGCTCGTTGTCTTTGAATGTAAGCTCGAAATGAAAACGATACCATGCGTAGCCGCGATATTCTCTGAAGCCTTCCTCCTGCCATGCAGCAGGAACATACATCTCTTCCCACTTAGTGTCGTCGTAATTTTGCTTTGCAAAGTTCGCGTTGTCGCCGAGGGAGAACTTCCAGTTGCCGCGAAGATTTTACTTTTGCGGTCGGGCCGAAAAAGAAGTCACAGCTATTGTGAAAAAGCAGCGATCGCCAGTAGATGTTTCATAGGTTATAAATCTTATGTAAATATACTGGCGGGGCCTTTTTAGATGTCACAGGGGGGTAAGGACTTGTAAAACTTTGTCACGTATATCGCACTATTCAGGCGATGAGCTTGTAACCCGTCCCATGCACAGTTAGAATGATGTGCGGATCATTGGGATCGGTTTCAATCTTCTGACGAAGCTTGACGATAAAGTTTATCTACAGTGCGTGTAGTCGGTGATTCATCATAGCCCCAAACTTTTTCAAGTAAGTCGTAACGAGAGACTGTTTCGTTCTTCTTGCCCAGCAGGTATTGAAGGATCGCGTACTCTTTGTGCGACATCCTTACTTGTCCCGCGCTGTCGTACGAAGTATAGGTGTCGAAGTTCACGGTAAGCCTGCCGATTTTAGTCTCGTGGGTTTTTGCCGGTTCTTTTCTTAATGCAACGCGGCGTAAGATCGCCTTGATACGCGCCAGTAGCTCGCGAAGGCTGAATGGTTTCGTTACGTAGTCATCAGCACCGAGCTCGAGGCCGACCACTTTATCGACTTCTTCACTCTTCGCCGTAAGCAAAGTATTGGGGCATCGATACCGGCTTCTCTTGCCTTCTTGCAAGCGTCGAGTCCCGACATTTTTGGCATCATCACATCCATGATGATCAGATCGTATGATCCCTTCAGGATCTTATCGAGTCCTTCGGCGCCGTCTTCGGCGAGATCTACGGTATATCCTTCGAACTCAAGGTTGTTCTTTAAGTCCTAGCCGCATGTTGGGCTCATCTTCCACGATCAGAATAGAATAGCTCATGATCCTGTGTTAATATATGGAAAGTAAAACTGTGAATGTACTGCCTTTATCGGGGGCACTGTCGACTTTGATCTCGCCGCTGTGCGCCTGTACTATCTTCTTAACGAGTGCGAGTCCAAGACCTGATCCCTTTGTTGTATGCACATCGCCTGTTGGTGCACGGTAAAACTGGTCGAAAATATCGCGCTGATGATTCTTCGCTATACCGATGCCGTGATCTTTCACTGAAAGGAATGTGTACTTGTCCTGGATGCCCGTGGTTATCCTGATGTTCTTGTTGTCGCGACTGTATTTACCAGCGTTGTCCAGAAGGTTGACGATCACTTCGGAGATCGATTCACGATCGGCGCGGATCGGGCTGATGTTCGGGTCGGGATTGAATTCGAACCTGAATCCCTTTTCCTCCATTGGGTGAATGTACATCTTGAGCACGTCGGCGCAGAGATCGTTTACCTGGACAGGCTGAAAGTTGAATGTCTTCTTATTGGCATCGAGCTGTGAAAAATTCAGAATTCGGTTCACGATACGGGACAATCGCTGTGTTTCCTTACTGATGATGCTGTAATACTCTTTCTTTTTTTCTTCGGTGTTCACACGACCCGTCTCCAGCGTCTCGGCAAACATGCCTATCAACGACAACGGCGTTCGTATTTCATGCGAGACATTCGAGACGAACTCAGATTTTGCCTGCGACAGGTAAATCTCACGACGAATGTTGCTTGTAGAGAAAATAAATTCACCAGCGAACATCAATGCAAGTACACCGAGTATGATCATTGAAGTGGTGGTTCGCTCGCGCACGAGATCTTCGAGCGTTGCGCCAACCAAATTGATACCGACGTAATAACCGGGGAGCACCCAGAAGTCTTTCTTGATCATGATATCCCTGAACTGCGTGGCGTCGACGCGTGCTTCGGCACTTAATTGATTGGGGTCGGTTGAATAGATCAGGGAGTCGTCGGCGAGGCGGAATGCCGAGATCACCATTTTGCCCTGTGAGATCGCCTGCATTTTCGGGGCGAGGTTGTTTTTGATCAGTGACGGAAGATCGATGACGAGGAACTCCAATCTGGTAGTCTCCTTCCGATGCCGTCGAGGGCGAACAGGATCGGAATAGATTCGCCAAACACGGAAGTTTCGACAGCCTGCATCCTTTCGAAAACGGTGGTCGCGTATTCAATGAGACGTTTGCATTGGTCGGCATGAAGCTCAACAACTTTGTCCAGCTTTTCTTTCACTTCGGTTGGTGGCGGATCGTATTCGAATAGCTGGTAGGCGGTGGATTTTCCGTGGAGATCCGACATGTAAACATACCGGACTACGTCGGTCTGAATGATGATGTCTGCGAGTCGTGCTTCGAAGTCGCCCTCAGAAAAATCACGCCTTTCGTGGCGTATGAGGTTAGCCCAACTGGAAATGATGTCGTCTGAGTATTGATTGACGGAGTAAAGGATTGCGTCGAGCTGGTTTTGATAAGTCTCCCTTACGATGTTCTCATTCTTATTGAGCTCGGCGAGTCATAGATGAGGAAGATAGCCGGCAACAGGGCGATGAGAATGAAGACGATGACGATCTTCCGGAGACTTTGCATGAATCAGCTGGCAATCTAGAAATAGATTTGTAAAGATATGTCATAAGGTGGCTTCCGATAGTTCACCTGGGCAGGAAAATAAATATCATTAAAAGAAAGACATCAAGCCGTTATCTCAACATAATTTCCTTCCGGATCCAACACCACGCCTTTCGTAATACCCATCCCCTGTCGTCCTTGGTTCACTCCCGATGGTGTACTTATCTGCACGCAATCGCTCAGTTAGTTTGTTCACTGCTTCCTTGCTCCCAACCGGAAATTGCAAAATGAGCAAGACCCTTCATGAACCCTCTCTTCTTCGGTTTGTCGTCAACGTTCACGCTGGTCATCAGTTCGAGGCGCGCCTCGCCTTCGCCGATCGTCAGGAAGTAGGAAACTGAATCCTTTCTTCTCATTGGTGTATTCGCGCCACTAACCGCGTCAAAGTAGGTTGAATAGAATTGACGCATTTTTTCAAGGTCGTCAACCCAAATTGCCAGGTGTTCGAGTTTCATGACCCGAAATTAAGGCATCCGATTAAAAATCAATATCCGAACCCAATCTCGCCGTCACCTTTACATGATTCCCTTCCGGATCCAGCACCACGCTTTCGTAATGCCCATCTTCAGTTACCCTGGGTTCACTCGCAATCGCATAAGAATGTACTCGCAACCTTTCAGTCAGCTTATTCACGGTCTCCTCGTCACCAACAGAGATAGCAAATGATCGATGCCATTCATGTACCTCGTCCCTGGACGGTTCCTTTCTGAGGTTCAGCCTGTATCATTAACTCTACGCGGTTCTTTCCGTTGCCGAACGACAGGAAATAAGAAGGAAACCCCTTTCCCATCGTTAACGTGCTTGTCGCTACTTATCATGTTGAAGTATGCCAAATAGAACTGGCGCATCTTTTCCAGGTCATCAACCCACAACGCCAGGTGTTCGACTTTCATAGGTGCGAACTGTACACAACAAATATAAGACCCCGGCCTCTTTGCTTCTGGCGCTTTCAGTATCTACAGTTTTCGGACGAAGCACGACTTCAAGCCAAACTGCGATAGCTTGCTGGAAGCGTGAAATATTTCGCGATAATCCTTTAATTAACATCGACGCCATTTTTCGATTCCACGATTCGCTGATTCCTGATGAGTTGTTCCTGCGTTGCCTGTAGCTCTTCCATGTTCTGACGCATCTCCTCTTCCTGTGCACGCATTTCTTCGGTCATTTGCTGAGCCTGTTCGAGCAGGTGCTTCGTATGTGCTGATGTCTTCGCCGACGAGATTGTTGATGCAATGCTTTGTCCTACTTTCTCAACAAACTCGATGTGATATGGCTCGATCGGTTGGAACGATGCCAACTCCACGGCTCCGAAGATCTGTTCGTCGAGACGGAGTGGAACAACCAAGTATGTGACGTGGCAAAGCTTCGCCCAGACCAGAGGTGATCTTGAGGTAATCACCGGGAACATCAGACAAATAGATAGTATCGCGCTCCCTGGATACACTGGCCGGTAACGCCTTCACCAATCTCTATTCGTTTGTTTAAAATTTCTTCTGTCGTATGCATAACACGCAACCATTTCAATGTAATTGTCCTTTTCATCTGTGTCGTTCACAAGGAACAGCGGCACCCTGGTTGGCATTCAGATATTTCACGAGGTTGCCGATGATATGATCTGAGAGCTCATCGAGATTATTGGTGCGAGAACGGAGGATGTCTGCAAATTTGGCAAGACCTTCGGTTTGTCCATGCTCTTCTCTTGTCGTCGAGTGCCACCTGTACAAGGTTTGAACGCATCGTCAACAACGCTGCACCCAACACATCTTGATCACTCAGTGCTTTGAACTCCGAATCATACTTGCCATTGCCAATGTTCTCTGCAAATTGTGTTGTGGCCTTCAGACCTTTCACAAGATTGTCCATCGCTGCAGCCATTTCTCCAATCTCGTCGGCGCTGAATTTCCTGTGGTGGTCTTCAACCAATTCTCCACGACCCATCTTTACAATCATATTCCTTACATAGTGAATAGGTTCTGTGATGGAACGCTCAGCAGGTAAGCGAACAACAATGCAATTACGATCAGGGTAACGCTGGGATCAGCGTAAGCACAAGCAAACTGGAAGTAGATGAAACCAGGCTCGAGTCTGATGTTACAGTGATCGCATTCTGACGTTGACGAAGGTGTTCAAGTGCTTTGATCAGCGCTGCAGATTCCGGCACTACATACTGGTCGATGTAGTCGGTAGAAAGCATTTTCGTAGTAGGATCCTCGTAGTCTTCGAACTTAAGGAGCTTGCCCATAATGTTTTCCGAGGAGCCGGCGAGCAGCGCATCGAATTTCACTAAAGCGTCCTTCATCACTGCCTGCGAAGAACTGTCGGAGCTTGCTTGCGATCCTTCGTCCCACTTGGTCATCAGGTTGGTGATCCGATCTTTAACTTCTGGATACTCCGTTTCGATGATCCCTCTAAGCAGGGCTTTGTCGTCTTCGTTCCCTTGCAAATAAACCCAGTTGGTAATGAGCATCTTCGATCGATAGACGAGGGTGATCAGATCATTGATAGCATCTCTTGACGGGTTGATCACCTGCGAAGAGTTCGTTACAATCTCTTTAACATTGTTTGCAGTGATGAGGATGATCGATGCGTTCACCGCAAACAACAAGACAGCACAATGAATGCTGCGAAGATCTTGTTGCCTATGTTAAGGGTGTGAAGCGTTTCTTTTCTGGCCTTTCGTCCATCGTACTAAAAAATTGGGGTTGACTTTACTGATTAAAAGGATCAGATAACTATAGCGATGCTGGTCAATGCGCTTGATACTTTTAAAGAAGACTCAGCGAGTGCCGATTGGTTTAGCTCAAACTTGAGCTTGCCGTCTACTTCTTTGAAGTTCACACAGCTGCCTTAGAGCCCAGGTTGTTGCATCAGTGATAGTCAGAACATGCTTTCCGCTGATTGCAGTTTTCAGGTCTTCAAAATCCCGGCTTTTATTCCTGGATAAATAGACCAATGCACATGCTGAAGCATCAGCAGCCGACGTGAGTTTCTTCACGGCGATTTTTTGGGTCCCTTTAGATTTGCCATCGTACCAGTTCTTCAGAGTGTTGTAGACATCGTCGTTGCCGAGAACGCCGATCACAAACTCCGGCTGGCCGTCGCTGGGCCACTGATGTATTTCTTAAAGTTGTTGATAAAGGCAACGTGGATCTCGTGCATCGGCCTGTCCTGGGCGCTAGCAGGGAGAATAAGGGCACATAATAAAACAGGTAAGAGGAGCTTTTTCATGTCGTCGAATTGTTTTCTTCGACCGTAAAATGCGGACTGGACGTATGCTTTATAACTGCAAACCAGCATGTGGATGCGCTGGCTGAGTAGATGGATGGTGGAGTGAGTGGACGGAACGTGAGCAGTGAAATATTCGATTTACTATCTTTAATTCATGCTTAAGGAACTCATCCCCGAATTAGGTCTTCATCTTAACCTCGAGTTGGGCTGGTGGGGCGAAGGAGAATACTTTGGACAGAGCACCCTTTTCGAGCTGCTTCACAAGATCAGTATTTACACACAAAAATTCAGGCTAAGCCATGTCAAGGTCAAATGGGACTATAACCGGGATTGCTATGTGTCTTTCGAAATTTCCGGCCACCGTGAAAAAGTGAAGCTGTTTCCATGGGCCGACGAGAAAGCATTGCGTTCATTAGACAATCTCACACGAATCCTTGACAGGCTTAACTCAATAAGTACAAAGGAAAATCTTGGGAGCCAGCTCTTTATCGATACCAGCTATGGCTTTCGAGTATTTGAGGTGCCTAATGGTTACATCCAAAGCGCTGTTTCGGAGCTCAAGTCAATCAATACCGCACAGCCGACAAGCGACCTCACTACATTTGACTGGAAACGGCCGTATCCAAATATTTACGACCTGGTACCCAGGGACAAGGTTGACGTCGTCTATTGTTTCGACGACGACGGAGGGCGACGTTCTGTGAATAAATTCACAGAATGCGTAAGCAAGGACATTCCTGGATTTACGATGGACTTGCATGCCAGTGAGGGCAAAGAAATTGATCAGGCAGTTTTCCGGTGAACGGTGTTGCCACCACGTCGAAGTTTTCTGTCTACGAATTATTCGTTGTTGAACTTTTCAACTACATCCTGTATGCGAACGGCAATGCCAGGAGATTACATTACGGCAAGCGAGGACCTGAACGTTGCGAAATGTCTGAGTTAGGAGGAGGAAACATCTACTACTACGCCGGGCCGGAGACGTTAACAAAGCTTGAAGAGTACCTATATGTAGAGGAAGGCTACAATCATTTCGGAAAGCCTCCAACAATCATACTGACACCACCGCACGAATTTGCGGCGCAGTTTATTTTGAAACAGTAGAAAATTGGTGGGTCAAAATCAATTTTTCTTATCCTTGATCACAACTAAGGCTTTGATGTGTTACAGCTTCTCCAGAATGTGCTCAAGTAACTTAAAACCAGTAACCAAGTTTCCGCGATGCAGCCTATTGTTTTCGTGACTTCCATCATTTTCCAAATCCACTTGATTGCTAGCAAGACAGACCACCCACCAGGGCAATGATGAAAACGAATCCGATCAGCTTTTTCATAATCTAAAAATTTAGAATAAAGGGGTAGTCTTTTATCGCAGAGTTACCCCCTAAAACTAGTACCGTGTTACGCGATGATATTCAACAGAAAGTCGGAGGAAGTTGACTAATTCAAAACCGGGTAAAAAAGAAGGGGTAGCCGCATGCGAAGCAACTACCCCTTAAATCAGCGGTCCGGACGGACTCGAACCCGCGACCTCCTGCGTGACAGGCAGGCATTCTAACCAGCTGAACTACCGGACCCTTTAAAAGAGGTGCAAAGATAGATTTCCCTCTCGGGAAACCAAAAGAAGGCGCAAATTTCTTTAAAAACTCACTGTTTTGACTTCGCAGCGTCCATCGTCTGCTTCATCCCATCCACCGGCTGATCCGAATAAACGATCGCCTCCACGCCCCGTAACTCGTACTCTTTCGAGGGGTTAAGTACCTTCAGTTTAACTGTATGTTTTCCCTTCGGCAGTTGATACTTCCACGCCAGCTCGTAACGCCGCGTCGTGAAATCGACCGGCAGCTTCGGCTTCTCAACCAGCTTGTCGTCAACGTAAAGCTCCGTATTGTACACGTAGTCCGTATGAACATCGCGGTTCGACGCAGCATTGCCACGGATCACAAAACCAATTCCATCAAAATCGAAACTCACCTCGTCTTTGTTCGCCGACCAAATAACCGGTGTCTTCAAAACAGGGTAATGTCCATCGAAACTTTTCTCGAAACGAACGGCCTGTATCTTTTGTGAAGGCAGCGTGATCGTGTTGCCATTGGTCTTAGCACCGTTGCGCTCCAGGTTTGGCGATCGCATGCTTATAACCTGTCTCATAAACTTTGTTCAGCGACATTGTCGTGTACTTGAAATCGATCGACTCTGCTTCAGTCAATCCTTGCTTCCAATATGCGGGGATCTTGTCGTAACCGATAATGGTTCCCAACACACCACCAACTGTCGAAGGATTACAGTCTGCATCCTGTCCGCAACGTGTAAGTTATCTCGAGTGATTTTGTGAAGTCACCTTCGCCATACAGCAGCCCGATCACACAATAGGCTGCATCACTTTCGCGTCGATATTGAACGGAACGAAAATTCCTTCGGGGCAACCGATATCATCGGCCCACTTCCGCTGTACTTCGAGCCATGTCTGTTTCCAATCGTTCGGATATTTCTTGTGCCACTCGATAACATCGTGAATGGTTTGATAGAACTCACTCTCCTTTGGAACTGATTCGAGCGCCTCCTCAACAATCCAGTTCACATCCTTTGATACAAACGAAAGGGAATACATCGCGCCAACATAAATACCACCATACCAGCCGTCGCCGTAGTTCATGATGTGACCGATCTTATCGCTGATTGCCGATGCAGTATTCGGCATGCCGGGACTCATCAGGCCAGCGAAGTCAGACTCGATCTGGTAGTCGATGCAGTCTCTGCGTGAGGATTATTCTGCCATGCGCCAGATGCGGGCGACTTGATCCCATTCAGTATGTTGTAGCGTGCAGCCTGGTTGGCATGCCACAACATATATCCTGCTTTCGCGAAAGCATTGGCGAATTCATCGACGGATGCATCGAGTCCTTTCTTCTCGAAGATGTCGACAAATGTGATGTCCATGTAGAGATCATCATAGGAGACCGGGGTTGTTGACCATAGTCTTCTTGAGATAACCGTCATACCAAAGCAATGGTTGATAGTCGCCGATGAAGGTACCGTTGTATCTGAATTCATAAGGACCACCGAAGGTTACGCCGATAGTCTGGCCGGCCCATCCGCCTTTGATCTTATCTTTCAAAACATCTTTCGTGATAGTTGTCGCCACTGCGCTCGATCCGGCAGTGGGTTGATGTTCCATGAGCTCTTCAATTCCCTTCGCGACTTCTTGAGGAGTTTGTTTGAATTCGAGCCAGGTGTACTTGTCGCCTTTCACGGGCACCGACTTTCCATCGTCTTTAACGTCGAAGCCGATCTTGCGCGAAGTAAAGTATGGTTCCATGCCTCTTACCGCCACGTATACGGCGGTCTGATCCCAGCTGCACCGTCCTTCTGCTTGCTTGTTATACTTCAATGCCACATCGAAAGCATCCTTAACGGGACTATTGTAATACTTGCATTGTTGACTAGTGGAATCCGGTGAATATTTTTTCACCTATTTGAAATCCGCTGAGTATAATTGGTGTCGGCCATTCGTTGAATACTTTTTGCGAAGCCTTTGCATCAACGACCACATGAATTCGTTGCCACCTTTTCCGTCTTTACCTAGCGATGCCGCCATCGACACGAGTTGCTTCACTTTTTTCTTTACGAGGTCTCTCCCACTTAATGATGAGATGTTGTCGGGTGGTGAATTCAGCAGGTTGGCGACGTTGGTGAAGAAACCAACGGTGACTATAGTCACGCTATTGTCGGGCTGACTCATCAATACTTTTCGATACAACGCTAACGCATCTTCAGCATCGGCGTTGGTCTTAAGCTTGTGAGGATATTTTGCGTTGATGAACTCCGCCCACTTTTCGTTGCATGCCTTATTCGGGAAATCACCTTGCGTGATCCCGATGGGAATATCAGACCTCTTGAAGTAGTCATTAAGAACACTCAAGGTTGGGACAGTCGTCTCGAATGTATTGCACGATATTGTCGCAAGGATCTTGGCCTCTCCTTTATCGGCGAAGGCATGAAGTAACGCCATGGCACCAACGTCGTCGAAGTCCGGCGCGATGTCTGTGTCGAAGATGACGGGAACTTGCGCGAACGAAATTGTTGAAATGATTGCGAACAGCAGGGTGAGTCTTTGATGTCGTTTATACATAGGGATTGTTATTCAATTCGAAGTTTGGCAACACGGTAGCTGGCAGGCTGCAGTGAGGGTAGATTGTTTTCGGGAGTATTCAGATAGAAGTAGGCTGTCGCGCTCACGTCGTCGCTGCGATAGAAGTTGGTCCACCCGTCGGGCAACCCGGCGCTGTCGAGTTTCACAACATGACCTTTCTTGAAGAGTTTCAATAACTGTTTGCCATCGTCGATCGTTACTGGTGCGAGTTTGGCACCCGCCTTTTGCATCTTGAGTACTTCGGCTTTTGCATCGCCGCCGATCTGTTGCAATGCCACTTTACACTTATTTGAGAAGAATACGGGATCAGGAACATGGAGGCGATAGAACGACCACTGCTTTCGTTCGTTGTCTGCAATCAAACAACCTGCGAAAGAATTTGCGTAAGCGCCCTGGCCCCAGCCGGTGCCGATATAATCTTCCGTGCCTGTTCCATTCAGTGTTGGATAATCTGTGTCGCTATCGAGATAGATCTTCACTTCACCTTCACCCCACCATGATTTCAGATAGGCCAGGTTTGCGTTCACTCCCACGGTCGCGCCGAGGTATCTTCCGTTGCCACTAACTTCGGCAACATCTCGAAATCTTTCGCACTGTAGTTGCGGTATCACGACTCCAGTATGCATGAAAGTACATATTGTCTGCACTCCACTCATCATTAAGCTGGTAATCGATATCGTAAAAACAATGTGAGAGATCTTTGCCCGATTCGTTGGTGATCGCAACACGGCACCGGTTTTAAAAGGCATAGGAATGAAACACTGAAACGATCGGCCTTCAGGGATTCGCGAAGAATTCATTATGAAATGGAGCAGTGCGGCCCTAGACCGACGCTAAAGAAATCACCGAAGGGAACCGACACTGCAGGCTTCGAACTACCATCCCAGTAAACTTCAAGCTTCAGGCTTCGAAGCATCGTGGCAGAACGATCAGCAACAGTTATCCACATCCTCGTGATCATTCCGTTCCTTTCACGTCGAGCAACGTGAGTGTCGCGCCGGCTTTTATCGATCGAACGGATGACCTTTGCCACCGTCGTTCTCCTTCCCACCATTGCCAACCTCACCGTTGAGATTCTCCGGGCTGCTCCAACGCGTGTGAGCTTTCTTATCAAACTTATAAAGCGCGCTTGATTCAGGAGCCGCAGGTTTTTTTTCGGTGCAGCATGTAAGCAACACCAGGGCCACCAACAGAAATCTCTTCATGAGTCGAATCTAATAATAATATTCAATTAACTTCGAGTGAATTATCTTAACGCAATGAAAGCTTTCGTCTCTTCCGTTTTTGATTTGTATCGTTTCATTCAACATCGCTTCAGCACAGGGCTTTCTCAAAGTCGATGGCAAACGTATCGTCGATGAAAAAGGTAACAACGTTCTCCTTCGTGGAATGGGCCTCGGCGGATGGATGTTACAGGAAGGATACATGCTTCGCGTAAATGGAATCGGTCAGCAACAGCATGTCATCAAGAAAAATATTTCGGACCTGATCGGCACCAAGAAAGCAGATGCATTCTACGACGCCTGGCTCGCCAACCACACGCGTAAGATCGATATCGACTCGATGGCACGCTGGGGCTTCAACTCCATTCGATTGGCGATGCACTATAAACTTTACACACTGCCCGTCGAACAAGAACCTGTTGCCGGTCAGAACACATGGCTTGATAAAGGCTTCGCAATGACCGACAGCCTGCTGAACTGGTGCAAGGCCAACAAGATCTACCTCATTCTCGATCTTCATGGTGCTCCCGGTGGACAAGGAAACGATCTCAACATCGCGGACAGGGATCCATCCGTGCCTTCCCTGTGGCAGAGCGATGCCAACAAACAAAAGATGATCGCTTTGTGGCGCAAGTTGGCCGAACGTTATGTGAATGAGCCTTGGATTGCCGCCTACGATATCATTAACGAACCGAATTGGGGCTCGAAAAAGCGGATGATAAGAATGGTTGTGGCGAAGAAAAGAATGCGCCGCTCCGCGAGTTGATGGTAGACATCACAAAGAACATTCGCGAGATAGACAAGAAGCATATTGTGATTATCGAAGGCAATTGCTGGGGTAATAATTACAAAGGTGGTTTTTTCCGTTGTGGGACAACAACATCGTTGTGAGCTTTCATAAATACTGGAGCTTCAACAACGCAGAGACAATTAAAGGCCCCCTCGATATCGTGAGCAGAACAACGTTCCCATCTGGTTGGGTGAATCTGGCGAGAATTCAAACCCATGGTTTCGTGATGCCATTCATCTGATGGAACAAAATAATATCGGATGGGCATGGTGGCCTTTGAAGAAGCTGGGCAACAATAATCCTTTACAAGTAAAGATGCCGGCAGATTATCAAAAGGTGATCGACTATTGGGCACAGAAAGGTCCGCGGCCAACGCCTGCCGAAGCAGAGAAGGGTCTGATGGAATTTGCTAATAATATCAAGCTCGAGAATTGTATCTATCACAAAGATGTGATCGATGCGATGTTCCGTGAAACGTCAAGCAACGAGACGAAGCCTTTCGCTGCGAATGTTGTTGGCAAATCGATCCTCGCAGCCGACTATGATATGGGTCGCAACAAGTATGCTTATATGGATTAAGGATACTGGCAACTATTGGGTTTCTGGACAAGACGGAGCAGGCAATCATGGATATACTTATCGCAATGATGGAGTTGATGTTTATGAAAGTGGTGGGACTGTTTATGTTGATAAGTTTGAGACTGGGGAATGGTTGAAGTATACTGTGAATGCTTCGAAGGCGGGGAGTTATAACGTTACCTTGAATATCTCTTCTGATAAGGGTGCCAGGTTAGTTTCAACGGAAAGAATGCGATGATACCGGATACCAAGGGTCAATGGCAACAAATAGTTGTTGGTAAACTTAGTTTGAAGAAAGGAAAAAATGTGATTACGATTTTGGCGGTTGAAGGCGGGTTTAAATTTCAATCATTTGAACTTAAATAATTTTTGATTTGTGATTTGTGATTGTCGCGACTAGACTCGACCCTTGAATTTATAGCCTCGTAGCTCGCTGGAGTTGAGCAAATGGTAACCTGGTTGTCAAACGAAATATTTCATCTGCAAAAGACCTCGCTTTTGCCAGACTTCCATTTCAGTAAACGATGTGAATGTTGCCATCCACAAATCTTGTGAAGTTGCTCCTCTTTCCCAACCACATAGCACCGGAAAACCTGACAACTCGTATCAATCACAAATCACGAATTACAAATCATTCATACCTAAGAGCCTAACCGGATTCGCTCTCGCCGACCTTATCGTGTGAAAACTGATCGTCGCCATCGCAATCGTAAGAGCAATCACGCCACCGAAGAGGAACATCAGCGGGTTCACTCCTATCCTGTAAGCAAAGCTCTCAAGCCATTTATTCAATAACAGCCATGTAAGTGGACTCACAATCACGAACGACACTAATATCAGTATCGCAAAGTTGCGCGAGAGTAATACCGTAATCTGCGCCTCGCTTGCACCCAGTGCTTTCCGGATGCCTATCTCCTTCGTCTTCTTCTCCGTCGTGATCGCCGCAAGGCCAAACAAACCCATGCACGATATCAGTATCGCCAACCCGCCATGATCGTCACCACCACGCCCATCTGCTCATCAGAACGATACAACACTTCGAAATGTCCATCCAGGAATGAGTAGTCGAAAGGATAGCTGGGAACATTTTTCTCCCAGGTGTCTTTCACAAACGCAATCCCTTCCTGCACATGTGCCTTGTCGAGCTTCACCGACATTTTCATCATAACCCCAATCGGGATGAACCACCATTTCTAATGTGTTCACTTTGAAATGAAGCGAATTGAAATGAAATCCTTCGCAACGCCGATGATCGATCCCAATGAGTCGTTGTGATACCAACCATGACCTGCCGGTGTGCCAACAATGTCTTTATTCCAAGCTCCTTTGCGAATGTTTCGTTGATGACGAATGCCTTACCATTGTCGGTTATATTGTCTTTCGAGAATCCACGACCGGCAACGAGCTCAATGCCATAGACTTCAGGTAATCGTTAGTCCACATTCACATTCGAAGGCGTCACGTTTCGAATAGAGTCGTATTTTACTTTGAAACCCCACTGGTGAAAGTTATTGCCGAGTCGTTGACCGCTTGCCGTTACTCCAATAACATACGGGCTTCGTGACAACTCTTGTTTCAATGTTTCAAATCTTTCGTTCGCTTCACCACCCATGTCCACCAACAACATCTGATCTTTATCGAATCCGATATCAGCCGTGCGCATGTACGACAGTTGCTGAACAACCACCAGTGTGCTCACGATCATTGCCAGCGCCAATCCAAACTGAACAATCACGAGACTGCTCCTGAACATAGACTTTCCTTCGGCCTTCCCTCCCTTCAATGCTTTCGACATGCTAAACGATGTGAGATAGAATGAAGGATAAATGCCACTCAGCAATCCAAGACCTATCGTACCGAAGACAACCGCAATGACCGTACTGTATTCGGAAAAGAAATTGACAACTGATAATTGTCGCCCGATCAGTGATCCAACAATGGCAGGAAGCCCAGTTCGAACAGCACAGCAAGTATCAACGCCATCACGGGCCATCATTACCGACTCGAATATGAATTGACCAAACAGTTGACCACGCTTTGCTCCCACTGTCTTTCTCACGCCTATCTCTTTCCAGCGATGCGATGCACGCGCTGTCGTGAGGTTCATAAAATTCACAGCAGCAATCAGTATAATAAATCCACCTACCAGGTAGAAAAGATCCAGGTATGCCCCATTGAATTTTCTATAGTTGTTATAGTCATGTTCGATATCGATCGAACCCAGGTGCACCTGGTCGAGGTGCTGGAGATATATTTTATAGAAGTCATTAATGCTTTTTGCATTTGGCATGTGTCGCGACATGAAATCAGGGAACTTGGCTTCCATCGATGCTACGTCGGCATTCGATACAACAACATGTAAGTATTCAACTATTACCACCCCACCGATCATTGAATTCCTTGTCGTCGACCAGAACCGTTGCCATCGAGATCAATGCATCGAACTTCATGTGAGATTGTTCGGGAACGTCGGCCATAATACCTGTGATCTTCCATTCTTTTTCCCCGCGCGTCAGCGTGTTGCCCATTGGCCTCGTCGGTAGATTTGAAGAAGCGCTTTGCAGTGCTCTCGCTTACGATCATTGAGTAAGGCTCATCGAGAGCGGTCTCCCTGTCGCCCTGCAATAGGTTGAAATCGAAAATGTCGAGGAATGTGCTGTCGACGAAAGCCATGTTTGGGATCAAGGCACGGTTATCTCCCTTTGAAACCAGCATCTTCTGCCGGTTCATGAAGCGGGTTATGTTTTCAACTTCAGGGAAGTCTGCCTTAAAAGCCGGTGCCATTCCGGGCATGGTCAGTGCCACCTTCTGCACATTGGTTCCGGGGAACGACTGAACTTCGTCGACCCTGTAGATCCGGTCGCCCTTCGCATGAAAAGCGTCAAAGCTCTTTTCATCCTGTATGAACAGGTAGATCACCATGCAAGCCGCGAGGCCGATGGCAAGACTGAAGATGTTAATGAATGAATAAAGGGGGTTCTGACGGATGTTGCGGAGCGCAATGGTGAAGTAGTTGCGGATCATAGGCTGGCAGGTTTATTCTTAAGATACCGTGGAAACGAAAAAAGGTGTCTGCCCGCACGAATTTTTTTTGAAATTTGCCTTCAATATGCCTCTGAGTCCACATGAATTGCCGGAAGTAAGCACCGAAACGAAGGTCGATGTGCAGCAGGAATCGCACGTGTACGTGCATTGTTACTTCAATAATACGGTGAGAGACATGTTGATCAGGATCTGGAGAGACTACCTACCTGATCGACCGTGGATCGGGGGAGCGGTCGAAGCTGATCCATGTGGAAAACATCAGCTATGCACGGAGGTGGACCATGGTGCCCGACAAAAAAGCAATTTCGATTTCTGTTGATATTTGATGCCTTGCCGCGGGCCTGCGCGTCATTCGATTTGGTCGAAGACATTCCGCAGGCCCACGGCTTTCATATTGAAGGCATCACGAGAAATAAGACAGACGTATACCACGTCGATATTTAGGCCGCTGTACCTCTCGCAACGAAGGGCTTTATTCAGACCTTCGATGATCTGCCGGATGTATTCGCGCTGTCTGCTTACAACAACATCATTCTCTCCTTCGGCTGTCTTGATGCGAACCGCATACCTGGGTTTGACCAGCATGGCGAGCAGCAGACCAGCCACGGCGATCATCGCTCCAAATATCACAGCCCAATCATTCACTGTTACCCAGCGATTCATCACAAGTGTGTTTTTCAACGAAGCCCGGAGGCACAAGACCATAAGCGCCAATGACGACGATCAGCATCCCGATAGTAAACAGGAACAATCCCGGCGCCCTTTGCGGCTTATGTGTCGAGAGTCCGTGTCTCGTAATCCCGGGAAGCAAATATTCTTTGTTGTGTACTTTTAACGTCGATGAGGTCACAGTCACTTCGTGACCATCAGTATAGTAAACCTTGTCAGTATTCATAACCCACAAATTCTTCATAGTTGTATATGCTTGTTACGACATAGACTCAATGAAGGTTGAGCTTTTTGCTTAGAGTGTCGTTAAAATTTCACTCAGCGAGGATGAAATAACGTCGAATGTGTGATGAGAAAAATTTTCCCTGCGTGAGGATTTTTTACACGGGAGAAATTATTGCGTAGCTGTTCCAATTAAAGCTTTTAATCGCTTCTGAATTTCGTCAAAGGTTGAATGATCTTTTGACGTTCCCTGGAACCGGAATGTCCTGTTTGCTGTTATCTCGCCCGCAGGAAAAGTGGTGAATACATCTTTCTGTACCACCAGGGCAAAGTTTGCGCTCGGAAGGTTCGTTGAAAGCTGCGATATCGTTTTCACAGCTTTCTGAGAGAAGATAAGGTCGAACCAGATCTTGTCGCCAAGTGTTTGCACTTCAGTGATCGAAACAAATTCGGTTGAGAGAATGATGGGATTTGATGCCAGACAAACCTGCTATGATTGATGAGCGCTGTTTGCTTCGAACTCCCCCTTCCACACTTCACCGACAGAAATATCCCTGAGTCGTTTTGCGAAAACGCCGACAATGCGATAAGCATCGCGATGACTGTGGTAAGGATATATCGCATTTAAAGAAGTAAGTCAACTTCAATTCACGACGATCAACGCCATGCCGTCGTGTTCTTTGGCGCCAACTGTCTGAATAATTGTAGCAGTGACACCGGGCGTTTGTGCTAACGCTTTATTAAATCGTGCCGCACCTTTCGCTGATTCATCTGTCGGGTTTGCTTCAAGCACCTTGGCTCCACGAATTACATTATCAACCACGATCAACGTACCAGGACGCGACAACTTCAAAGCCAGTTGCAAGTACTCAGCATATGGCGGCTTGTCTGCGTCGATGAATATAAAGTCGAACGGACCTTCTTCATCATTCTTCAGTTTCGGCATCAGGTCGATTGCTTTGCCGAGACGGATATCAATCACATTAGCTAAACCAGCGCGTTCGAAATTTTTTCGCGCAACATCCGCATGCTTCGGATCAATCTCCAATGTAATGATCTTTCCACGGGGTGCCAATGCACGAGCCATCCATATTGTACTATAACCTCCGAGCGTTCCTACCTCAAGAATATTCTTTGCTCCGCAGAGCTTCACAAGTACTTGTAAAAACTTGCCCTGGTTCTCGATACACTGATCTGCGGGATGCCCGAATCGATAATAGCACGTTCGGACGCACTAAGCGCATCGTCGTCTGGGGCAAGCAGGTTGTTAATGTAATCGTCAACGGAGCCGAATAGTTCTGTGGTCAGGTTCATATCACGCCTCGTCTTTTATAATGACTTTCTCCATTACATCTCCCTGGCGAATGGCATCGATCACATCCAGGCCTTCATATACTTTTCCGAAGACGGTATGATTTCGATCGAGATGCTTTGTGTTTTCGCGACTGTGACAAATGAAGAACTGTGAACCGCCTGTGTTGCGACCGGCGTGAGCCATCGACAGTACACCTTTATCGTGATACTGATTCTCGCCCGTGAGCTCGCAGTCGATCTTATAACCAGGTCCACCATCGCCACGACCGTTAGGACAACCGCCCTGGATAACGAAGTTCGGTATCACGCGATGGAATGTAAGTCCGTCGTAAAAGTTATGCTCGGCGAGGTCGATGAAATTTTTGACGGTATTGGGTGCGTCTTTCTCGAAGAATTTAATCTTCATCACACCTTTCTTGTGTGTATCTCTGCAATCTTCATGTTTGGTAAAAAAATTATCGGGCAAAGGTAACTAAACTACCTCGTCAAAACGACATAATCGTTAAGCACTGTTTGCAAAAACTGCACGTCGGGCTGAGCGGCAGGCACGATATTAAGAACGGTGCGGATCTTTTCTGCGAGTTGTCCGACCGCTTCCTGGTGAGCAAGATTTTAAACTGCCTGTTCCTTTCAAGCGTGGCTTTGATCAGCAACACGTCTGTTTCCTGGAGTTGTTTTACCTGTATATAGGATGGCTTGTAAGACTCCTGTGATTTTATCGCGAGCAGATCATTCAATCTCAAATTCATCTTTGGTATCAGCTTGATCACAGCAGTATTTGCCACAACGTCGCCGATGCGTTGTGCTTTGGCTGATGACGCCACTAGTATAGCTGCGATTCCACCCAAAGAGAACCAGATGTCGATCATTCGAAACGCCCATCGTGCTGCGTAGTCGGCAAACGTCGCCTGTCCTCCTATCGTTTTTATAACCTGGATCTTCATTGCCATCTTCCCGACACTCTGCCCGTTGTTGAATACTTCCATGCAGAGCGCGTAGAAAGAACAACACTGATCCTCAATGTCTCCAGGACCAACACGCCGGTCTCTCCCAGCTCGAAAGCCCCATATCCCACCATCCGTATGATGGTGGTGGCCACCAGAATAACGATCAAATCGATGATGAAGGCAAGTACCCGGTCGCGGAGGTCGGCCAGCTCATATTCGAGGGTTACATTTTGGTTGTTTGATTTCTATGCTCTTCATTATATCGAACTAAAGCAATATTTTTCCGGTAATGAAAGAAACCCGTTTCATCGCTCAAAATAAGGAAAAGTGGCTCGAATCGGAAAACCTTCTGAACGCCGAAAGAAAGGAGCCTGAAAAGCTCAGCAACCTGTTTACGCAGGTGATCGATGATCTCTCCTACTCAAGAACCTATATCCGAATCGTTCTGTAAAGGTCTACCTCAACAAGATTGCACGGGAATACTTTTCAGTTATTTATAGTCGTCAGCGTGACAGGAAAAATTCATTTCGTCTCTTCTGGACCGACGAGCTTCCGCAGATCATATTCATTGTCGCAAAGAGCTGATCATTTCGTTGTTGTTCTTCTGTTTGTCGGTTGCGATTGGAGTTTTCTCCTCAATGAAAGATCCGCAGTTCACGAGTTCAATTCTTGGCGACAGTTATGTGGCGATGACGAAGGCCAACATCGAGAAAGGCGACCCGATGGCAGTTTATAAAAGTCGGAACGAAATCGACATGGTTGTCAGTATCACTCTTAATAACCTGTACATCGCGTTTAGAACGTATGTGTTTGGAATTTTTCTTTCGATCGGGAGTCTTTTCATACTGATGTATAACGGCATCATGGTGGGATGCTTTCAGTATTTCTTTATTGAACGAGGGTTGTTTGCAGAATCGGCATTAACCATTTGGGTACACGGAACGATGGAGATCTCGTCGATAATTATTGCTGGCGGTGCGGGCATTACTCTTGGAAGCGGACTGGTTTTTCCCGGCACTTATTCGCGACTGCAAGCATTCCAGATAAGTGGCATTCGATCGTTGAAGCTGATGCTTGGCGTTACACCGATATTTGTCTTTGCCGCAATCATCGAAAGCTTCCTTACTCGCTACACGGATGTCCCTGACTTTATACGGCTATTGCTGATACTTTGCTTCACTGTCGCTGATCATCGGGTACTTCGTGGTTTATCCATGGATGAAATCGCGATCGGGCTTCGAAGTTAAGATCAGGGAGACGAAGCTTGATCCTTCTGCCGAAGAGCCGTCGATTACAAGATGATCAAGAATAACGCGGAAATTCTAAAGGATGCATTCCTCTTTTATAAGAGTAAATTCTGGAAGATGTTCCCGTGGATCTTCGGAGTATCTCTTGTAGTAGCCACAGGTCGATTCCTGGATCTGAAAGACCAGGTTCTGCTGAGATTCCTCGATGAGTGGTGGGCAACGACTTCTCGGAGAACTGGTATTCGCTATGGGAACACCGAATGTATATTTTATTGTCATTAATGCTCTCGCAACATCAGTAGTGTTGTACGTGGTGTATAAGTCGATCGCGGCGGATGCGTTTAAGCGGAAACTGAAATTCAACATTGGTTCATTCCTGGGAATTTTCATTGTGATGGGTGTTGTGTATGGATTGCTTTATGCGGCCACTGGCTGGGGCATCATGATCCTGTTGTTCCTGTTCACTTGTTTCCTGCTTGCTGCGTTCGTGCCTATTGCTTCGTGTGAAGGGATTCTTTCCTTCCATGGTGCGTGCAAAAGATCTTGTGGCCAGTAGCTTCTCGCAGGTATTCGTGCTACATCTTGTCTTGTTGCTGATATCATTCTCATTCTTGTTGATACTCTCTGCGCCGTTGGTCTATATGTATCTGAACATCTTCAAGATGAATTTTGCGAAGGCCGACACCTGGGTGAACGACGTGTTATATTTTGTTGAAATCTTTATTAAGGTATTGGCATTCTACATGACTCTTCCGGTTGTTGCAGCATCAGTTGCATACCTTTATTACTCACTATCCGAAATCATGGAAGCTTCGCACTTGCGACAGGCAATAGACTCGTTCGGGTCTTCTCTCAAATCGAAATTTGCCAGGAGATGAAGTATGCTTTTGTCTTTATTTTATTCGTGTTGATGTCTGCCCACTCCTGGCGCAAGACGAGGAAGATACGAATCATGATGGCGGAGTGTATGTTGATCCCCGGGCGACACGCGACGCCAATCAATACATGAACGAAGAGATCGGCTCAAAGAAGTTCGATGAAAAAAAATGGAAAGAGACCGTCGGAGATCTCAACTTCGAAGAAGAGGGAGTAAAGGAAGAAAAAGATCCAACTAAAAAGAAAGAAGAAAAGGAAAAGGAATCGGACTCTGATCTTTTCTCGATGGACCCGAAGGTGACCAGGATGATTTCCTTTATCGTTGTCTTTTGCCTCTTTGCATTTATACTCTACTATGTAGCGCAGAACACCAAGCTCAACCGGAAGAAGAAGATAAAGAGTATGACGTCGCAAGATGCTGCGGCCCATGTTGAAAACATTGAAGAGCTCGACACGGATAGCCTGCTTCGACAGGCATTGCAGACCGGCGATCTCCGGATGGCTGTTCGCATAATTACCTGTTGTTGTTAAAGAAGCTGAACGAAGTCGGTCTCATTGCCTGGAGAAAGACAAAACAATCGCGATTATCTTTCGGAGCTCTATGGACGAAACGATTGCTACGACAATGTTCGCGGCCTCACGCTCGCTTATGAACTTGTTTGGTATGGCGAACGCAACGTATCCAATGAATCCTTCCAGCGACTCAGTGGCGAGTTTGACTCAGTGAACCGGATCATAAAAGACTTCAAGCCAGGAGAATGAACTTGAGGATCGTCATCTTTGCTGTCGTCGCCCTGGCCGCCTTGCTGCTGGTCTACTTCTATCTCGGCAAAGAAAGGAGCGCCCGATACAACTGGTATCAAAGCCTGGATAAGAACAGCAGCCAGCCCTATGGGACTCTTGTCATCAAAAAGATGCTGGAGCTATCACATTCCGGCACCAAAACAACGAATGAAAAGGAGCCCATCCATAAACTACTTGAGGGGAAGAATTACAAGAACACCGATTATGTCTGATTGGGCAGAGCGTTTACCTGGACGAAAAGGATGTTGAGGCATTGAAGACTTTTCTCTCCGATGGAAACAATGTGTTTATCGCCACATTCGAGCCGCCGGGGCCGTTGGTGAGCGCGGTTTATGCCAATGTCTGTGAGGCGGAGTTGACATACGATTACAGTATCGACTCAGTTGTTCGTGCCAACTTCTATCACCCGAGTCTCCACAAGAGCAGCGATTATGAGTTCAGATTTCGGTACGGAGCCAAAGACATTCCCTACTTCTGGCGGTCGCTCGATCGTTCGGCGTTGTGTGACACGGTCGTTGAATTCACATCACTGGGATACCAGGCTAAGGATCGGGTCAACTACCTTCGGATTACATACGGTGCAAACAATGGCAACCTCTATTTGCATACCTCGCCATTGATGTTCTCCAACTACTTTCTTACGAAGCCCGATAAGAGAGAATATGCAACGAGTGTATTCGCACATCTTACCGGCGACAACCTGATCTGGGATGAAGTAAGCAAAGTTCCATTTACCAACATGGAGAATCCGTACGAGAGTCCACTATATTACATCATGCAACAACCGGCGCTAAAATACGCCTGGTGGATGCTTCTTGCGGGAGCGCTGTTATACATCATCTTCGCCTCGAAGAGAACACAAAGAATTATTCCCGTTCTTGAACCGAAGACAAATACATCGCTGGAGTTCCTGAATGTGATCTCATCGCTTCATTACCAAAATCCTGATCATCTCGATATGGCGCGAAAAAAGATGAAGTACTTTTTGTACTTCATTCGAGCGAAGTATGGTATCAATACACAGACTTTTACGCCGGAGCACGTAAAGCGTCTTGCGGAAAAAGCCGAAGGTCAATATTGCCGACGTCCAGGCAATACACGATCGATACAAGACGATTGAAAGCTACGCGACATTTAATGAAGAGCCGGATCGATTAGTAGCGTTGTACCAGTCGATCGATAAGTTTTATAAAACGTGTAAGTAATACATCCCTATCTCAATATCTCATTATGGAATCCATCAATCCCGAAAACGTCAGCCCGCTGCAAGAAGACATTAACCTTCTGAACCAGCGTGTTATCAAAATACGACACGAGATCGGCAAAGTAGTTATCGGCCAGGAGAAGATCATCGACCTCCTGATGGCGGGTATCTTTGTCGGTGGTCACATACTTCTCGAAGGGGTTCCCGGGATTGCAAAGACTCTTACCGCGAAGCTGGTGGCTCGCTCACTGTCGGTAGGTTTCTCGCGCATTCAGTTTACACCCGACCTCATGCCAACAGACGTGATGGGAACAACGGTGTTCAATTTGAAGACGTCCGAGTTCATCTTCAATAAAGGCCCCGTGTTTTCAAATCTCGTACTGATCGACGAGATCAACCGTGCTCCCGCAAAAACACAGTCGTCGCTTTTCGAGGTGATGGAAGAAAGACAGCTCACGATCGATGGCGTTACCTACCCGATGGACTTTCCATTCTGGTAATTGCCACACAGAACCCTATCGAACAAGAAGGAACCTACAAGCTCCCGGAAGCACAGCTTGACCGCGTTTTTATTCAGATTGAAACTTACGTATCCTACAGCTGACCAGGAGCTCGCGATACTTAAAAGATTTCGCGATGACTTTAGTCACAGGGTTATGGATACCGTGAAGGCAGTGATCGGTAAAGAAGAGCTACGTCATTGCCAGGAGCTAATCGAAAAGATCCACATCAAAGACGAGATACTGGAATACATCGCGCGGCTGATTGACAACACGCGTAATAATGGTAATCTCTTGCTGGGCGCTTCTCCCCGCGCCTCGCTTGCGATCATGCGTGCCTCGAAGGCCATCGCGGTTATGAATGGTCGCGACTTCGTAACACCCGACGATGTTAAGTATGTTGCTTATCCTGTCTTAAATCACCGCATCATACTCACTGCCGAAAGGGAAATGGAGGGAGTCGAAGCGGAAGACATCATTAAAGAGATTGCGGAACGCGTAGAAGTTCCTAGATAAATGAAACTGATCCGGAATCTATACCTGACCAACCGGTTGTACCTGGTGTTCGCATTGCTCATTTGCGCAATGATGGCATCCTATGCTCTTCCCAACCTGATGCCTGTCGTTCAAACGAGCGTTGTCATTCTCATATTGATTGCTTGTATCGATATCCTTTTGTTATTCAACAAACGTGTCGACGTTGAAGTGACACGGGAAACACCGGGTGTTCTTTCGCTGGGCGATGCCAATCCGATTAAACTGACGTTGAAGAACAAAGCACGAATGAGTATTCACGTATCGGTGATTGACGAACTGCCGGAACAATTCCAGGAAAGAAATTTCTCGATATCCCTCGACATGCGGCGATAAAGTTCATGAAGAAACTTACGAGCTCCGTCCGACGTCGCGTGGTGAATATCATTTCGGCAAGATCAATCTGTATCTCTCCAGCAGCCTCGGGCTCGTCAGGCGCAGACTGAAAAAGCCGTCGATGCCATGGTGCCGGTGTATCCTTCCATCATACAAATGAAAAAGTATGAGCTCAAGACTTTTGCGCGGACTGCTGTTGAGTATGGCGTGAAGAAAGTGAGGCGCATCGGTCACAGCTACGAGTTCGAGCACATCAAGCAGTACAATCGTGGAGACGACTATCGAAGTATCAACTGGAAGGCCACGGGACGTCGCGCGCAATTGATTGGTAAATGTTTACGAAGACGAGAAATCACAAGCAGTATATACGATCATCGACAAGAGTCGCGTGATGCACATGCCTTTCAATGGATTGACTCTTTTTGATTATGCAGTGAATGCATCATTGGTGATTGCCACATCGTTCTTGGGAAACAGGACAAAGCGGGTCTCTTCACGTTCGCTGAAGTTCCAAAGGCAAGGAATCAGGGCCGATCGCGGCAAACATCAACTGAAGAAGATCCTCGAGGCGTTATACAACGAAAAGGAAGGGTCTGTAGAGGCCAATTACGAGAGCATGTATATGTCGTTACGGGACCTGGTAAATGGACGTGCGTTGTTGTTTCTCTATACGAACTTCGAAAGCAGCTATGCCCTGCAGCGCGCGTTGCCTCAATTGCGTAAGCTAAATGATCAGCACTTGCTGGTTGTTGTATTCTTCGAAAACACGGAAGTGTCGTCGAAAGCTTCGGCTTCGGTGATACCGTGGAAGATATTTATCAACAGGTTTACTGCCGAGACCTACATGCTCACGAAGATCCAGCTCGTGCAACAACTGCGACAGTTCGGGATCATGAGTATTCTTACGAAGCCCGAAAACCTCACTGTCGCTTCTATCAACAAGTACCTCGAATTAAAATCGAGAGGAATGATCTGATCTAGAATCTAATGATTGAGTTGTGACCGCTTCGGATGTCGGTAATTTCCTGGGGATAGAGATAGGTCTGCCCATCGATCTTCACGAAGATACCGGTAACATTCAGCGGACCAGTCGGCATTGCTTCATCGCTGAAGTCGGCAGCCGCGATTGTCCGCACAATGATGGAACGGGTACCATCTGATGCGGGACGGTCTCCAACAAACGTAGCGACACCATTGGCCTGGGTGAACATAACTCCTGAAACCTGTACGGTCTGCGACTGTATGCGATCGCCGGAAAGGGCAAGATCTTCCAGGCTGTATTTGTCGACACGAAGAGTTCCTCGCCGAGCTTTTCAAACGTTGCTACGTCTTTCACTTCTAATACACCTTGTTGAAGGTGAAGCGATCGTGATCAAGATTCACGAGAAACAACATCTCCCCTTGTCAGTGTATTACCAGCCTGTACCTGGATCTGCAATGCGCCACTGGGATCTTCAACTACAATACGACCACCCGACATGTTGCTGATCGAGGTTACTGTACTTCAATGTATGTATCGTGAATTGTTATGGCGTCGCCTGACTGCATGGCACGAACGCTGGCAATGCTTGTGATCAATTTACCGTCATCATCGGTGATTGTACACTGAAATGATTCTTGTGTGCCAACTTGTATGCCACCGGTAAGCATCAATCAATTGGAAAATGAAGATTGCGATCTGCGGTGAACGAGTTGTTGTCGATCGGATAGACTTTAACTGAAGCCGATGCTGATCCTTTTGCAACTTGCAATACCACCCTTGCCGCTAACAGCAGCTGGTTCCGTGATAAAATCAACTCCATACTTGCTTGAAGTTTCGAGACCAAAGATCAGCACACCGTCCGCCGGCGTGGGCGACGGGAATGTAACGTTGACAAGTCCGCCAGCAGGATTGTTCTCACGAACATTCATACTGGTTAATTCGAAGTCGGCATCTACCGGGGCTTCGTCGTCATTTACTGATACGGTAAGATCGAGCGTGTTGCCTTTGCGAAGGCCGCTTGATAATGATGCGATGCTGACTTAATGATCTTACAACCGTCGAGCACATTGTTATCAACTGGTGACATCGCGAACTGAATAACAGCTTGTCCTTTCTTCACGGGAAGCTTAACCTGTCCGAGTTCGATTGCGGGACTGGTAATAAAACATGAATTGGTGAGAGCGCTTGTGCTCAGAACGATTTCGCCATCAGTGTTGGCAGGAACGTTGAGAGTAAGAGTGATCTGCTGTTGCCCCTCATTCTCCTGGAAACTGAGTGTTGATTGAGTGAACTGCGCAGTCGCTTCCGTTAATGAAGCGTCGTCTTGTTCTTGACAACTGGCTGCAACGAACAGCAAGCCAGGTACTACGAGTGCGAGAACAAATTGTTTCCCGCGGGGTAAGGGTTTTCATTTGGGGTGTTGGGTGGCTTTAACCTGGCAAAGCCGGTTTAAATTTTTACAATAGAAGCGTGAAACGCAGGTATACAAAACAATGTTGCGGCCCGGCGAAAAAAAATCTCTCAATTCACATGAAATGAAATTGTATATACTGCTTTAGGGTGATTATTGCTTGTCGGAGCGGTTACATCTGTCTCGAAAAGACGATTGAGATTATTTCCGGCAAGGTCTTCCAAACGAGATTCAATGTTTAAACTATAATCTCCACGCGACACAGGAAAGAAGAGAACTTTGTTTTCACAAACTTCCGTAATCGATTTCGGAACTATGCCCTTAATCGAAATCGTACTACGAATCAACGACCAATCCAATGACTCTTGAAGATCGATAATAACAGTATCTCCTTTGGTTTTAACTGACCAGGAGCTAACGTCGGGCTTTATCACGTCTCTCCCAGTTGTTACAAAAATCTTCTTATAATTCTGTTCAAGGGCAAGTCCATTCTTAGCCCTCCATCCTTTTGCGACAACGAGACGATAACTCCTGTTCTCATTCATTACAACACCAAGTTTCTTGTTCGGAATAAGATCCTGTTTGATCCTGCCCGGATCTAACCAAAGTGTGAGCACTGTTCCATTTTCGTTCCAAAGCTCGGGCTGCAGATCGAGAAACGCGTTCTTAATTGTGTCCCCGGTAACGTCGTCATACAACTGAACGAACTGTGCGGAACGTGCTTCCGACATTGGTTCCGAAAATTGCAAATAGATCTTGAGAAGATTGGAAGGAACAGTATCACACGTTGGAAATGAACCCATTAGTAACGGAACTTGTCGATTACCATCAACGGGAATTGTGAATGTGATACCGGTAGATGTTCGGTAAGTTTGTCCTCTTTCAAAAGGAACGGCCGGTGTAAATCGGGAATCCTTCCACTCACCGATCACTTTATAAGAAGAACCTTCGACGTAAATGCATGTCGTGTCTGGTACATCCAGCAGTACTCCTACTGCCTTCTCGTTTTCCCAAACAATAGATGGTGCTTCAATGTGTGGTGCGCAACCAGCAATCAGCAAAAAAACAAGACACCAACGCATATCCTAATTGATAACATCGAGCACGATGTTCCATTCGCCTTCTTCTATTTTCCACACGCGCATATAAGATGCGTTCGTCGCGGGCTGAAGTCCGTCTTTCGTTGTGACCTTTACGACCCCATACGTGAGCGCCATGTCATTGCTTTGCGCGAGATGTGTTTGAAGTTCTGAAACCAATACAAACCATCGTTATCACTGAAATTTTTAATTGCCTTTGCTCCAACTACTGGCGCGATACCGGAGCGGTATATTCTCCCTTCGTCGGAAAAATAAGCTTCGTCGAAGGATGTCTTCAATTCATTCAACTCGCCGTTGTATGACTTATCGAGAGCACTCAGCTGGCGACGAGCTTCAGAGTTCAAATCGTTTCGCGCTGCGGTAGGATGCGATGAAGACTTAAGTGTTGTTAGATTTTCTGAAGGACTATAAACAGATGATCCCAGGTCGGCGAGCACCTTCCATCTTCCATTATCATCTTTCTGCCACACGGTAGAATAGTACAGGCCACCTCTCGCTTCGCGTGAACCGCGGTCGGGTCCAAAGACTGCCGGACCAGTTGTGTATCCGAGTCACCCGATGCGGCAACGTCGGCGAAGATGGGCCACCAGAATAAATAGTTGTTGTTCTCACGTCGCTTCTCCCATTCTTTTCTTCCTAGCACTGCCTGGCCGTTGTTGAAGGCGACAGAATGATGATCGAAATATTCGAGGAAAGCGATTCTTGTACTCTTATCAACGGAAGTTTGGGCGAAGGCCTTCTCTGCGTCGACGAGACTGTTGAACGTCTTGTGCGCTTATAGATTGTGAGAGGTGTAAGATCAGAAGGCACGCGATCACGTGCCCTCCCTTCAATATCATCATATTAGAAAAAACGCTCCCCAGCAGTCAAAGATCCAGATCTCCATTAGCACGACGCTGCAACACAACAAACTGTGAGTCGTCGAGCTTATCGAGTTGTAACACATTCGTTACTGGCAACGAAATGAAATCAACACCTGCAGTAGCAAAATTCTCCTGTACCGGCGTTGTTATCGAGCCCTGGAATTCTTCGATGGTCTTATACTTTACTTTGAATACGGGACGACTACTATTCGACATAAACAAATAAGTATCGTTGCCCTTCGTCATTGTGATCATATCAATAGGCTGATTGCCGCTGCCCCATCTCGGCAACAGTGCGGCCTTTCACGTGAACACCAGGGCTTAAGATCTTCGATCGGGAAAAGAACCAACGGTGTACAAGTGTAGCTCGCGATGATATATTTCTTTCCGCCAGCGTTGCAGGCGTGAATGTGCGGATTGGTGCGAACGTTTCGTATTGCTGATGCGCCGCGTGATAGATCTCGAGCGACGATTGGTCTTGCTGCTTTGTGAAAGGGAATGGAATGCTTCGGAATGTCGAGCTGAATCCTGGGTTAGGACAAACCTGTTACCATAAGCTTGCCATCTGCGAAACCAATGTCGGAGATTGCCTGCATGCGAATGGGACGACCTCTCTGGTCTTTCGCGTCTTCGGCAGGTGCGTTGTTGATAGTTACTACCGAATAGCTAACATCTTTGAGTGGAACATTCGTGACCTTATCTCCTTCGAGTTTCAAAAGAACATTCGAGCCATCCTGAAGTTGAACGGCCACGTAGATCTTTTTCGAGACCGGGTTTACGGCGAGGTCCTGTATGGTTATATTTTCAACGATGGTTCCGAGTGCGCCGGCAATCTTCTTATCGAGTTGCTTCACCTCGATGGCCGTAGCTTTATCAACCTTTTGATTGTCTTTAGTGTCGAGTGCAAATACTGAGGCACTTTTTGAGTCACCGATGAAGAGAATTCCATCGGGTCCGAAGGTCAGGGCGCTGATGGATTTTACATAGGCAGTTCCGTTTACGAAACCTTCACGCATCGCATCGTGACGGTTAGTTGAGGCGAACATAACGGCAATAGCAGCAGCTATGCCGAGCGAATAGGTTAGGTTCTTCATAGTATGAAATTTATGCAACCTATCGCATTCGTCAAATGGGGCTTGGGTGAAACGGAATTAGAGCTTCGTAACCCATTCGGAGACAACCCCTGCGAGCTCTGGTAGCAGGTTTTTTCTTACCGCCTTAAAGCTGTGGTCCGCCCCTTCGAATTTTACAAGGGTGGCTTTCGGTAGTGCGTCCCGTTACTTGCGTGATGAGTGTCCAATCGGCGAGCGAATCGCGTGTTCCTGCAGGAATAACATCGGCACTTTTATTTCCTTAAGGTGCTCGGCCCTATCGACAGAAGGCTGGCCCGCGGCGTGTAACGGGAATCCGAAGAAGGCAATTCCGTGGACAAAGTCAGGTTGAAATGTTGCAAGATATTGCGACGACATCCGCCCTCCGAACGACTTGCCCGAAAGGAACAGCGGCGTCTTCGGGTATTCTTTGTGAATGTAGCTTGCAGCGGCTTCGATAGTTTGATGAGCAACTGCTGGTGTATCTGGCCTACCCTTCTTCGCTTCCATGTACGGGAAGTTGAAACGGAAGCGTACCGATGCCAAGCTTCTCCAGTTCGTTCGACATGGTTATCATGAACGGGTGGTTCATGGGAGCGCCTGCCCCGTGAGCGAAGGTGAAGATGGCCCTTCGGTTTCTTTGGCAAGACGAGATCGGTTGACACCGATTTACCTGATATATCGAGTTTCATTTGGCAACAAGTTCTTTAATCATATCCGAAAAATACTCTCTCATAATACGGTCCCACCCAATTCAATGCATTGATCTCCTCCTTCGAACTTACTTCATAATGCTTATCATACGTGATGTACCCATCGTAGTCACCATTAAAGCTAGTGATGATGAGGTGTTTTCCATACTTAGAAGCATAGCTTTCTAAAGAATCCATCACATAGATCTCGCTTGAGAAGTCGCATGGCGTTCCGATGAAAACCATGTCGCCAATCTCAAGGTAAGTAAGTTCACCTTTAAGCTTATTGAACAACATGCGGAATGCCCAGTTGTTGACTTTGAAATTTTTGTTGATTCGAAGCTGAGCCGGGCCAAATTCGATCGGGATGTGAGCACTTCGGATTGGCGGAGCAGTCATGGCTGAATCAATTCGCGCTGTGTTCATGTGCTGCACAACATCCCTGGCGACCGTATCTATAAAATCATAGTTCTCTAGCGGGCTCCATTGAAATCTTGTACTGCCAACCATGCCCGACATAAACATTGGGAACGTGCCCGTCAATTCAAGATTGCGAATGACTTTCGCGGGGTAGTCCGCAGAGAGATCGAGAAATTCGGATTTGATGGACGTAGCGTGTGCGCTGAGAGTAAAGAGAATGGCATTGGTACCTCCTTGTCGGTTCACCTCGAACCCGCGGATCTTTCCATCTACTTTTCCTGAGTCAATGTCCACACGGTTCTCCACCATGTCTGTAGCATCTGCTTCGAAGTAGTAGAGTGTTGAAAGTTCCAGGTTGACATTTTTTATTGCTGCCACAATTTTAGTCGCAACCTCGTCAAGATACTCCTCAGAAAACTTTCCGGTAATCAGTCGTCCACCGATAGACGGATCCCATCCTCCTACGCCGTTGTGTGTATGTGTGGCCGAGAGATAAAGGAACGTGTTGTCACTCATCTTTTCACGGATTTTATCGCGCAGCAAGGGGGGAAATATCAACAGGTCGACGTTCACCATCGCGCAACGAAAAGAGCTATTCTCGATAACGAGTATTCTTGCGAACAATGAATCGTGAACGGCTTCGAAATGATCGCGTGGAATGTAACCAGCGATCGGCATCGACTTCGACGGTGTGATGTTGACCTTCGTCCAATCCGTTTTCAAAGGCGAAGCACCTTGCTCGGTAATACGAAGCGTGTCGAGCTTCGCCATCATGTCGTTGTAGAAGTCTTGTTCGTGGAGAGGTGTGCGGTCTATCGCGCCAATCATCGAAGCGGCCAACAGCAGTATCACCGCGATGAAACCCAGGAACCAGCGAAGGATCTTCTTGAACAAGGGAGTTATGTTAGCTATTTAGAATTTCATCAAGCTCAAGCCAACGTGTCGTTTTACCATCAATCTTTCGTGTGATCTCTTCTATGCGTTTCCCAACATCAGTAAGCTGTTGATGACTGAGGGTGGTATCGTTGAGTTGTTCGGATGCCAATCGTTTCTCTTGTTCGAGCTTATCGATCTCCTTTTGGATCTCGTCGTATTCCTTCTTTTCCTTTTTGTTAGAGACTGTCTTTGGTTCAACTTTTTTTTCCTTGACAACAGCAACAGGCGCCTCCTTCTCATCAAGCCAATCCCTGTAGTCGGTATAGTTTCCATTGAACGACATGATCTTGCCGTCGCCTTCGAACACAAAAAGCTCTTCGACCAGGTGGTCCATGAAATAACGGTCGTGCGACACAAGCAACAAGCAGCCTCCGAACTTTTCCAGGAATTCCTCGAGAACGTTCAGTGTGTCGATATCGAAGTCGTTCGTAGGTTCATCGAGGACCAGGAAGTTGGGGTTGGTGATCAATATTTTTAAGAGCTGAAGTCGCTTGCGTTCTCCACCACTGAGCTTCTCGATAAACGTGTATTGCTTTTCGGGAGGGAATAAGAAAGTATCCAGGAACTTCGAAGCTGACACCGTTGATCCATCAGACAACGTAATGAACTCCGCGATAGCCTTCACCTCTTCGATCACGCGATGCGATGGATTGAGATCTTCAGATTCCTGTGTGAAGTAACCCATCTTCGTAGTAACACCGGGGATGAGCTCGCCTTTGTCGGGTTTGATCTTACCGGTAACGAGATTGAGGAATGTACTCTTGCCAACTCCGTTCTTGCCGACAATACCAATGCGATCCTGCTTCTTAAAGATGTATGAGAAATTCTCCACCATCGGAGCGCCGTTGTACGACTTCGAGACATTGTGGATCTCGAGCACCTTGGTGCCCTGGCGTGCCTCCTGCATATCGAGCTCCAGCTTGTCTTTCTTGAGATTCTGACTTGCCTTCTCCTTCAATTCATAGAATGCATCGATACGATACTTTGCTTTCGTTCCGCGAGCTTTAGGTTGCTTGCGCATCCATTCGAGCTCCTTCCGCATCAGGTTTCGTGCTTTGTCTACTTCGATACGAAGCAGTTCCTCACGTTCGGCTTTCTTCTCCAGGAAGTAAGCGTAGTTGCCATCGTATGTATAAAGCTTGCCGCGATCGAGTTCGTAAATGTGATTCGAGACGTTATCGAGGAAGTAGCGGTCGTGAGTAACCATTATCAGCGTTACGTTCACACCAGAAAGATAATTCTCGAGCCATTCGATCGCCTCCAGGTCAAGGTGATTGGTGGGCTCGTCTAATACGATGAGGTCTGGCTCGGCGAGCAGCAGCTGGGCAAGAAAGATCCGTTTGCGTTGTCCGCCCGACAGCTCTCCGAACTTCATGTCGAGCGAGGGAACGCCGAGCTTGCTGGTGATCTCCTGCACTTTTGCATCGTAGTCCCATGCTTTCAGCTCTTCCATCTGTTCGAGCAGGTGTTGCATCCTGTCGGCCGATGTTTCAGGATGGTGAATGGCGTCTTCGTAGTCGCGAACAACCTTGGCCACCTTATTACTCTCGTCGAACAGAATGTTCTTCACGAGCGTCTCGGCGGGCACATTGGGCTGCTGTGTTAAATAGCCGGTACGAATACCATCGCGGAGCACGACCTTACCGGAGTCGGCTTGGATCTGGCTGGTCAATATTTTAAGGAGCGTAGACTTACCTGCTCCGTTGGCTCCTACCAACGCAATTTTGTCGCCACGGGAAACTCCCATGGTGATATCTTTGAACAACCAGGTTTCACGGAAAGACTTCGAAAGGGACTCAGCAGACAAATAATTCACGGGCGCACGATTTCAGGCCGCAAATGTAGTAAACACATAGAGACATAGGGCACATAGAATGCACACATAGATACATTTACCTATGGTTTCTATGTGATCTATGTATCTATGTGTTTTAAAGCTGGAAACTTGCTACGCGGAGATCCTCCCGAACGGCCGACATGCTTTGCTTGCGAAAGCAATAGATTGTAAGGCCAACTTGTAAGGTCACGGTAGCAATGATGGCAAAAAGTAAAAACATAGCACTCATCATTAGTTGAACTTAAAATTAAGATACACGGGTTAAATATCCTAATTGTCAGTTAGTTATGTATATGACGTTAAAGTTAAGTTGCTGATAATGAATCTTGTAGACGAGCTCTTAAAGAAGCATTCCGTAGCGGTAAAAAATAAGATCATTCGTTACGTCGGTACCGATCCCAAACGATTCGACGAGCTGATGAAATGTTTCCTGGGTGATAACTATCGTGTTACCCAATGGTCGGGCTGGCCACTGAGTGATATCGTTAAGAAACATCCTGAACTGATACGCCCCTACCTCAAGCCTGTACTGAAGTCCATCGACAAACCAGACAACCATGTGGCCGTAAAACGAAACGTGATGCGACTGCTTCAATTCATCGACATACCCTCGAACGTTAGTGGACTTGCCTTCGACAAAGCATTCAAACTTTTCGTCGATAGGTCGGAGCCGATTGCAGTGCGAGTGTTCGCGATGCAAGTAATGACCGATGTTGCAATGAAAGAGCCCGGCCTTAAGAATGAGGTTATCATCGCAATCGAAGAACAGTTACCTTACGGATCGGCCGGATACAAGAGCAGGGCAGCGAGATTACTGAAAGCATTAAGGAAATAATGAGCGAACCGTTGGTTCACACATGCAAGAGCTGTCACACACAGTTCACGGGCAACTACTGTAACAACTGTGGTGAGAAAGTTCGTGTTGCGTCCGACCGAACACTTCAAACTGTTCTGAACGACATTGTCAAGGCGATTACGTTTGCCGACAATAAGTTTGCCCGGACGCTGTGGCTGATGTTATCGAGGCCGGGGTTTGTATCGAGTGAGTTTGCCAATGGACGAACGGTCCGTTATCTAAGTCCCATCCAGGTGTTCTTTGTGCTTAACCTGGCGTACTTCCTGTTTCCGATCGTGCAGTTGTTTAATGCGTCGCTTACTACGCAGCTATTGGCTCCGTTGGGTTTCATGTTGAAGGAACCTATCGCGAGAAAGATGGCGAATATGCACGTCAATCTCTCTTCGTTCGAGCTGATATACAACCTGAAGACGGTTGGGCTTGCGAAGTTGCTGGTAATGGTGTTCGTGGTGCTGGCTTCGATACCATTGAACTTTCTCTATCGAAAGAGGAACAGGTACTTCACGGATCATTTCGGTTATGCAATAGAGCTGGCGTGCTTTAATCTTTTCATCAATGCCATTATGGTGAGCGTTGTAACGGCACTCATTCCTGTTGGCAGGTACATGGGGGAAGGTGTTGTAACGGGATTGTTCATCGCCACTAATCTTTATTTCCTGATAAGATCGTCGAGCCTGTTTTACAACGAACACGGCTGGAAGCTTTGGGTGAAGTCGGCGATGATGATATTATTCCTGAAGGTTGCGTTGGAGGTGTATAGGATGATATTGTTTTTTGTGACGTTATGGAGTTTGTGATATGCTTCTCTTCATCCAACCACTCCCCCAACTCAAACTCTATATAACCCGGATCTGGTTGTTTCAGAGCGACCACGGATTACCCGACAACAACATCGTTGCCCCGAATGCCCGACCGAAGATCATCATTCCATTTATCAATACGATCACGACGAAGTCGGCATTGGCCACACGAACCTGTGTTGAAGGCGGAATATTCTTTATTGGTGTGCGTGATGTTCCGGTAGCGCTGTCGACTCCGAAGTCGAGGTCGGGTTCGATTGGGTTCGAGTTCACAACAGAAGCCGCCTACAAGTTCTTCCGCGTATCGATGTCGGATCTCGCAAACGATCTCTTCAGTTTCAAAGATTGCTACGGCGATGAAGGAACAATGATCGAGAAACAAATCGAAGACCTCCAAGATCCTTATGATAAGATCCAAAGACTACAAGACTTTCTCGTTTTCAAGCTCAGATCATTGCAGCGAACCAATGATATCGTCGACTTCTCGATCAACCTCATCTCGAAATCAAACGGACTGATCGGGATCCGCGAGCTCGAACGAAAGACCGGTTACACTAAACGATACCTGGACCTCTTATTCAAAGATCATCTCGGTATCGCGCCAAAGACGCTCTCAACAATCTTGCGATTTCAATACTTCTATAAGGTTGTCGGCAATCAGAAGAAAAGCATTTACGACCTGTACTATGACGAGTCTCACTTCATCAAAGAGTTTAAGCGATACACTGGTTATTCGCCCGGGAAGTTTGCAGCCATGAGCAACGATTTTGGCCGGCATTTCTAAGGAAAGCCCGAAAATTTCCTATCTTCGTAACGATTTCCATTTTTTAAACTAACAGCCTATGCGCGCTATCTGGAAAGGTCACATTCAATTCTCTCTCGTCACCATTCCCATCCGAATTTACAATGCTCTCGACACCGGGCAGTCCATCAGCTTTAACCTGCTGTCGAAGGACAAGCACAACCCGGTTTCCTACGAGAAAAAAGATAAGGTAACTGGCGAGACGCTTCGCTCCGAGGACATCGTAAAGGGATATCAGTACGAGCCTGGTCAGTTCGTTATCATGGAGGACGACGACCTCGCAAAGGTCCGACTCAAAAGCACCCGTGTCATCGAGATCCAGGGCTTCGTACATGAAACCGAGGTGCACCCTACTCTCTTCGAAACACCGTACTTCATTGGTCCGGACGGAGATGTTGCCGCTAAAACTTATGGTCTTCTCATGCATGCTCTTAAAGAGAGTGGGAAGATTGGAGTTGGCACCGTTGTTCTTCGCGACCGTGAAACGCCCGTGTTACTCACGCCCCATGAACAAGGGATGATGTTGTATCGACTCCGTTATCCTCATGAGGTCCGCAGCATCAACGAAGTTCCAGGACTCATCGAAGTGAAGACGGACAAAGATCAATTGAAGATGGCGAAGACACTCGTCGACTCGATGTCGAAGAAGTTTTCGGAGATACAGATGGAAGATCATTATTACGATGCTTTGAAAAATATCATCGACGCGAAGATCGCCGGCAAGGAAATCGTTACCGTTCAGGAAGAAGAACCGAAGGTTGTCGATATCATGACTGCTCTGAAAGAAAGTATCGAGCAGGCGAAGAAGAAGCCTATGGAGAAAGCAAAAGGCGAAGGCGAAAAAGAAACCAAGAAGGTTTCGAAAGAGACGAAGACGCTCAAGCGCAAAGCAAGCTGATTTTAACTTTGCAGCATGGGAAAAGTCGTACAGTTTCCAATCTCATCCCCTGAGAAGTTCGGGTTTAAACCCGTGCGCAAGAAGAAATCTGACGTGCCCGAAAAGAAAGGGCAACTCAATCTCTTTATTGGTGGCAAGGTCGTGAAAATGAATTCACTCACGCCGTTCGAAGAAGCATTGCTGATCGACGACATGGGCGACTCAGAAAAAGCACGCGAGCTTTACCTGAAGGCCATCGCGGCGAAAGATTCTCTTGCCGACGCTTATTGTAATCTTGGCATCATCGAATCAGAAGGACGACACTACAGCAAGGCGATCGATTGCTTTACGCTGTGTTTAAAAGAAGACCCAAGACATTTCGAAGCACATTATAATCTTGCCAATCAATATGCGGAGATCGGCAACCTGCCGCTCGCCAAAATTCATTATCAAATGTCGATTGAGATCGCGCCGGAGTTTCCCAACAGTTACTTCAACCTGGGATTGACGCTCGCCATGAATCGTGAAATGGACGAGGCCGTACAGGCGCTGTTGAATTACAGGAATGTGGCTGCGCCTGAAGATCGGAAACAAGCGGAGGATCTGATCAATATGTTAACCCGAAGTCTTCGCTGATCCAATAATTGTAATAATCGCTGCTATTAAAGTCATACCGGCAGCGAGGGGAAAGAAATACAAGTACTCCATTATCGCCCACGACACGAGGAACAATCCTATTACCATCGTGAGTTGTTTCGATAGCTTCGATTGAACGCCCGACAACATCCAGAGTAAAATCATCACCAGCAACAACGTCAACGAGCCGGCGTAGCCATAGCCGTCGAAGAAACGTGCGTAGGTCGAGTTCGCTCCCATGAACGTGAATTCGTTGCTTGTCATTGCATCGATCGCACGACGGTTTACTTCGTCGGGTGCTTCTTTCCATTTAAAGTGACCGAGTGTATGTCCCACGTTATGTATCAGGATCAGAACCGCGGCGATGCGGAGGAGGATTTTTGGTGTCATGGCACGAAAAGTGCCGGATTGACTTCGGGGATAATTGTAAAAAAGGGAAATGGCGTTAACGAGCCATCATCCTCTTAGCTGATATGCTTTCGGTTTTGTGAAAGCCCTCAGACCAACATGTGATAATGTTGAGCCGAAGCCCGAATGTTTTCGGCCCGACCATGGAACGGCGGCGCTTACTCTATCGCAACAATTCCAGTAACCGGTGCCTGCATCTACTTTGCTGAGGATCTTCTCCGCGCGTGATTTATCGGAACTGTATACCGCTGCCGTTAAGCCATACTCGGTGTCCGACATCATTTTAATTGCTTCGTCATCGTTCTTCACTTTCATGATCCCGATCACTGGGCCGAAAGATTCTTCGCGCATGATGCTCATGTCGTGAGTGACGTTCGTGAGGACGGTTGGTTCGAAGTAATAACCCTTTCGATCGGCCTTCTTTCCTCCCGTGAGCACCGAGGCTCCTTTGTTGACTGCTTCTTTTACTTGCTCTGTTAGTACATCGAGTTGTGAATGACGTGTGAGTGGACCGACGTATACGCCGGGCTCTTCGGGGCTGCCGATCTTATAGGTCTTCACTTCTTTCACGAACTCATCGACGTAACGGTCATAGACTTTTTCGTGAACATAGATACGTTCGACTGCGCAACAGCTTTGACCGTTGTTATAGAAAGCCCCGTCGGCTGTGCCAGCGGCGACTGATTTCACATCTGCGATATCGTCGGCAACGTAGAGTGGATCTTTACCACCTAGCTCGCACTGACACGGCACCATCTTCGGAGCGACGCGCTCGTAAATGTATTTGCCGGTCTTGAATGAACCTGTAAAGAAATATCCGTTGAGTGGGAGATTGAGTAATGCTTCGCCCGCTTCCCTCGCCCCGATGGCAACCTGGAATGCATTCTCCGGAACCCCGGCTTCGTGTAAGGCTTTCGCGATCTCGAGACCAGTGAGCGATGCGAACTCCGAAGGTTTATACAACACCGTGTTACCTGCGAGCAGCGCGGGCACAAAGACATTCACGCCCACGAGGTACGGATAATTCCATGCAGAGATATTTCCAATAACGCCGAGTGGTTCATAGGAGATCCTCTCCTCCATCTTCGGGTCCTGTGTGATCACTTCATCCGAAAGATATTTCGAAGCATTGTCAGTTAACCATTGGATACGAGCTTTCGCGCCGTTCAATTCGTTCTTGGATTGTTGCAACGGCTTGCCGACTTCCGAAGTAAGAATGGCCGCAAGGTTGGCCGATTTCTTTTCGACGAGATCAGAAAACTTTCTAAGTATGTTGACGCGCTCAGTTAATGGAAGAGCTGCCCATGCAGGCTGACCTTCCTTTAGCTTTTGATATTTTGATTGAATGGATGCTGTCGAATCTTCAGCTATTTCTTTGAATACCTCACCGGTTGCTGGATTGGTGATCTTCATATCGACTTTATTGCAGAAACGAATGCTTTCTTAATATTCTTCGAAAATGCACTTGTGTCTTTATCTTTCATTCGTTCGGGATGCCACTGCACGGCGATCATGAAACCTTTGTTGGTTTTGTCTTTATACTCGAGACCTTCGATAACGTCATCTTTCGAAACAGCACATACAAGAAGACTTCTTCCGGGTTCATCGACAGCCTGATGATGGGCGCTGTTCACCGTTCCAAACGTTGCGCCGGTAATATCTCCCAGGAAAGTACGTGAATCAATAGTGACAATATGTTCTTTATCGTTCTCGGCTTTCTTATGAATTTCATTTCCCGGGTCGCCAAGATCCTGGATCATCGTGCCTCCCTCGAGAACGTTCACCAATTGAAGTCCACGACAGATTGCAAGGATTGGAAGCTTATTTACCTTGGCATATTTGTAAACAACTTCTTCGTATTCGTCCCGTTCCTTGTCCCAACTATCTGGTTTGTTCGGATAATCGTGCTCACCATCATAAGCATCCGGGTGCACATCGGTACCGCCCGTGAGCACAAAGCCCTGGCAACCTTTGTAATCGTGGGAACCAACTTCAAGTTTAACCACTTCGACGTCATCGCCATTGAACCAGCTCACGTATTTTTCCATGCTAACACTCCGTGAATCTGTAATACCAACCTTTTTCATAAAGCTCTCCTATATAACATTTTAAAATCTTCTCTGCTCACTGGCTTTGGATTATTGGGATGAGCAAAATCCGCAAAAGCCAGGTCTGACAATGTTTCCACGTGTTCCTCTTTTACCCCTATCTCCCGCAACCGCTTCGGAATGGAAACACTTTCGTTCAACTCAAACAAATATCGTACAACCCCTTTGCCCGATTCATCTTTTAACTCAAGTGCACGTGCCATGCGGCGAAACTTATCTTCGAAGCCGGCTACGTTGTACTCCATTCCATACGGAATATTAACAGCATTAGCCAAACCGTGGTGCGTATCGAGCAACGAAGACAGCGGGTGCGCCAACGAATGCACAACCCCAAGGCCTTTCTGGAACGCGATGGCTCCCATCATCGAAGCGATCAACATCTTGCTTCGCGATTCGAGGTCCGGCTTGTTAACAGCTTTTTCTAACGACTGGCTGATTAGCGTCATGCCTTCGAGTGCGATACCTTCGGCGATCGGATGCGGCATCTTCGCAATGTACGCTTCCATGTTGTGTGTCAGCGCATCCATACCTGTGGCTGCCGTTACCGAAGGTGGCAATCCCATGGTGAGGTCAGGATCTGCAAAAACGATCCTGGCAAGAAGCTTCGGCGAGAATAATATCTTCTTCTGATGAGTAACATCGTCGGCGATGATGGCGCTACGACCCACTTCACTACCTGTGCCGGATGTTGTTGGAATGGTAATGAAATGAGGTACGTCGTTGGTCACATAGATGTCGCCACCGATGAGGTCGTCGTACTTAAAAAGATCTTCGCGGTGATTGATGCGAAGCACGATGGCTCTCGCAACATCCAATGCGGCTCCGCCACCGATACCGATGATGCTGTCACGGTGGGTTCCGTCGAACGCGTCGGAGCCTTTATAGACGTCAGATTTTACAGGGTTCTTGTGAATATCTGAAAAGACTTCTACCGAGATGTTTTGTTTCTTGAGGTTAGCGACGATGTCTTTAAGAAAATCAAGCTGCGCAACCAACGGGTCGGTCACTATCAATGGCTTCGAAAGATCATTCTTCTTCAAATAATCTCCGAGCTCCTTACTGGCGCCGGTGCCAAAGCGAATCGTTGTCGGGAAATTGTATTGATAGACTTTATCGAATGTCATCTCAGATTATTTCAAAATACCTTTTATACTCCCAATCTGTAACACTCTTTAGATGCTGGCGCCATTCCCAATCTCTTGTTTGAGTAAAGTGATCAACGAAAGTATCGCCGAAGATCTCGCGTGCCACATCCGACTCTTTCATCTTCTTCGTAGCTTCTTCGAGGGTTCTTGGGAGAACGCCGTTCGAAAGATCGGCGTATCCATTTCCCGTCGTAGCCTTCTGCTTTAGCTTTAACTTATTTTTAATCCCGTACAGGCCTGCACCGAGGGCGCCGGCCATTGCGAGATATGGATTAACATCAGAACCGATCACGCGAGTTTCAAGTCGGCAGGATTTTTCACCGGCAGGAAGAACACGCAGGGCAACCGTGCGATTATCAACACCCCACGTGAGGGTTGTTGGTGCCCACGCCCCTTCCACCAAACGTTTGAAACTATTGATCGTCGGTGCAAACAAAGGCAATATGTGTGGGAGACAATACAACTGGCCGGCAAGATATTGACGGAACGTTTCGCTCATCTTTGCTTTGTCTTTATCATCATAAAAGACATTGCGTTTCTTGCTGCGATCCCAAAGGCTTTGATGAACGTGGCCGCCGCAGCCAGGAAGATTTTCGGAGATCTTCGCCATGAATGTTGCCATGATGCCGTGGCGATAGGCGATCTCTTTCACTGAGGTCTTGAATAACGTTGCGCGATCCGCCGCTTCGATGACACCAGAATATTTTATAGCCGCCTCCAACACACCCGGGACCTGTTTCGGTGTGCAGACCTTCGATCGGCACATCAAATTTTCCGAGTAGCTCGAACAGGTCGTTAAAGAACGGTTGCTGGAGTGTTGTTCGAAGTACGGAGTACCCGAACATTCCCGGTGTTAATGGCTGAAGCTGTTGATAGTTTTTGTCTCGTGCGCTCTTCGGAGTTTCAGCAAAATTGAACCACTCAAATTCTTGTGAGAACACGGCCGAGAATCCCATCTTCTCTACCTGGGCGTTAACCTGCTTCAATAGTTGTCTCGGGCATACTTTCGAAGGAGCTCCTTTGCTGTCGAGCATGTCACCAAGAAAAAAGGGAACGTCGTTCTCCCAGGGAATTTTTCTGAAGGTGTTGATGTCGAGCTGCGCCTGGGTATCGGGATAACCTGTATGCCAACCGGTATAACTCACGTTGTCATAACAAACATCACCGGCGTCCCAACCGAAAATGACATCACAGAAAGTTGTATTGCCCTTAAGTGCGGAGAGAAATTTATCTGTGGCGATGTACTTCCCGCGAAGGATCCCGTCGATGTCTGCGTAAGCGATCTTTACCTTTCCCGAAGGATGACCCTGTACATACTTGACGATATCTTTTTCAGATGGCATCGGGTTTTCTCACCAGTTTATAGATCCCATAGGAGATGACAAGCAGCCCTAAATAGATGGCGGCCAAGTTAAGATTATAAACGGCAACCGCAATGATCGATAACGAAGAGATAATAAGCGCAATGATTGGAAATACGGGGTAGAACGGAACGCGGAACGGACGATCCAACTGCGGCTGTGTTTTGCGAAGCCGGAGCAGCGAGAACATCGAGATCACATAGATGGTGAGGGCGCCGAAGACGGCGATCGTAATCACCTCGCCGGTTTTGCCCGACAGCAATGCCACCACTCCAATAAACATATTGACGATCAGCGCGTTCGCAGGGGTTTTGAAACGACTGTGAAGTCTCCCGAGCAATGCCGGGCCATAACCCGCCTTGCAGAACTCGTATGTTGAACGGCCGGCAGCAAGCATCAGTCCATGAAATGATGCCACCAGCCCGAATAGCCCGACGCCACTAACCAGCTTAAACCAAAAAGTTGGGTCGCCCGGTATCTGTTGTACAGCCAGTGGCAACGGTGAATCGGAGACTGCACCATTTGTCGCAAACACGATAGACTTCCAACCACCAATACCGATCGCGCTTGTGAAGGTGAGAACACAAAGGATCACGAGTGTTGTAATGGCGGCTCCAAACCCGATCAATAATGTGCGTCGTGGGTTGAGTGTTTCCTCTGCGAGGTTGGCAACGCCTTCAATGCCGAGGAAGAACCATATCGCGAACGGTGTTGCTGCGAGTGCTCCCTCCCATCCGTTGGGAAATGCATCGACCTTGAGATTCGCCGAATCAAAATGCGGAAGCACGAGACCACAAAACACCAGTATGGCAATGACAGCAATTGCGGTTATGACCAATTCGAACATAGCGGCTATCTGTATGCCCGAAATGTTCAACAAGAGAAAAATGAAGTAGGCAATAATCGATATGGTCTCACTTTGTACCCCGGGAAAATATGTCCCTGCGTATGCACCAATTCCTAATGCAATTGCAGGTGGTGCAAAAATAAATTCGATGTTCTGCGCCATTCCCACGATGAACCCAACGTCCTTACCGAATGCCTTGCTTGCATAATCGAAAGCGCCGCCCGACTTCGGAATGGAACAAGCGAGCTCCGAATAGCTCAAAGTAAATGTGATGTACATCAGGATGATGAAGACCAGCGCGATGGCGAGGCCGTATGTTCCGCCCTGGAGCAGGCCGAGATTCCAACCAAAATAATTTCCGGAAATAACGTAGCCCACGCCGAGACCCCATACCATTAGAGGCGTTAATGATCTCTTTAGCTCCGTCATTAATTGCGTTCCCTTTTTACTTCGCCGTCGTCGTATACGCGGCGCATCACGACATCTCCGTTTTCATCATATAGTTCCCAGGAACCGTCACGTTTGTCGCGTCTGAATTTACCGGTCATTTTTTCCTGGCCGTTTTGATGATACTCAGTGAAGGAGCCATGCTTGAAACCATTTTTGATCTCGACAGTGAAATGTATCGTGCTATCAGGGTAATAGTCTGTGAATGACTTTGCATTAAGGTCCTGGATATAAATATAGGGAAGCTTCATTTTATCGGTGAGCGAATCGATCTCGACTGTCTCGGCTTTCAAAGTATCAATAACAAACTGCTCGGCCATCAATGTCATGAACTTCCCTCCTTCGGGCACCATTTGAAAACCGATGTGACGGAAGCAGGTGATGTATGGCTTGTTGGTCTCCATGTCTTTCCGGGTTTCTGCATCCACCATTTTCTTCATGGTACCGAACATCACCGGCATGTTCACATAAATATAAACGGAGCCCTGGTCATCGAATCGCTTACGGAACGTTCTGAATTCTTCCGACCGATCGAGAGTCTTCTTGTCGAGGTAATCGTCGATCATGCTCTCCAGTGTTTGAGGGTGGTTGCTGAAGATCACGAAGTTATTGATGATGGTGTAGTAAGGCTTGTCATATCGCGCGAAGAACTTGCCAAGTATAACTTTGAAAACACCTTTCATTCCGAGATAGTTGATCGGGTAGCCGCGATGATCGACCGACTTGAATTTTACTGGTGTTCTCCGTTTCACCTGTCGTTCGATGTCGGCGAGATCTTTCTTAGCCTTCTCTATATTGTTGGCTTTGAGGATGATCGCCATCTCGGTGTCTGTTCCCAAACCTGATGATTGCAATTCGATGATAGCGACTTCTTCACCGACCCAATCGATGAATTGTTTCTGCAGGTCGATCTTCAGATAGTTCTCGATAGTCGACATGTTGTCGCGATACTCTTTGTACTCCGTTACATCTTTCTTGATGTTGTCCTGGAACTTCGAAAAGAACTCAGAGAATGAATTGAAACCCAAGGCCAATGTAAAGGCGGTTCGCTGGGGCGCGATCTCGAAGAATTCTGTCGGTCCTTTGCCCGACATCTCCAGCGTGCGGACGTATGAATCGACGGAGTCGTTGATATACGTATACCCTTTAGCGGTCAGCAGGTTCTCGTCGATCCTTAAGTCGAGGTTGGTGGATATCAGAGACTCTGAAAGTTTATAGGCAGATTCGTTTTCGCCATCCGTGTAGCTTTTCACTAGCTCCGGAAGTTTATCGTAATTGAGATAAAGCTTACCGATGCTGTTGGCTCCGTCACCGGCGGGAACAAGCTTGTCTTTCGTTAGAGTCGCACCACTCAACTGTGCATCGAGTGCGTTGATCAACACTTGCTTCGTGTAAGACATGATCAGAAAAGTACCGGGTATCGAGAGATAGAGGTTGGTATTGGCGTCCGGATCATGGATGATCAGGATATCGTTGTCGTAATATTTTTCTTTTTTGATTCCGAAAGAGGAAATGTATTCATTCAGGAACTTCAATCCTGAAGCACCCTGCAGATCTACAAGGAAAAGAAAATCATAATCCTTCGTGCCAATCATGTGGGCCGACACGATCAACGATCTCGATCCAATGAGGTCAAACAACACCGAGTTGTCGTGAATGAGTGAGTCTAAACTATTGGCGGAAGAAGTGAGCGAAGCGAAGTATGCGTTGGTATTCAGGTAACTCCAGGCCTGCGTGCTGGATACTTTTTTCCAGGCACCGATCGGATCGTCGGTAATGATCGCATAGACTGCATCGTCGGGGATGAGTTGAAGGGCTTCGCCGGCTATTCCCTTCGAGCTATAAAATTTCCAGGCGACCCAACCGGCACCTCCGAGCAGTGCAATGATGATGAACCACTTGATGTATTTCATTTAACAACCGCAGTTACTGCGATGTATTTGCGGTTATAATACCTCTCATTTTCGAAACCCGTTTCAATATCTCCATCGTACTCGATGAAGACCGCGATTTTATCGCCGAACACGTACGCCTTGTGCAGCCGGTATGCGCGAATGGAACCACGAGATGCAGGAATCTTTTTGTCTTTTTGTAAGATGATATCTTTACCGTTGCCCTTTAAGTGAAGGTCGACGAGATTATTGGGTGTATTGAGCTCGAGCGTATAGGTTTGATTGTTGACAGTGATCTTGTTACTGGAACCTAACTCCACTCCCTTTCCTACAGTGCCAAACTTGACTTTGTATTTTGCCAGGACAGAGTCGCGCTTGAATTTCAGCGAGTCCCCTGATCTCTTCTTCTGCCCAATCGGGGACGTCGGGCTCCAGCGATGCCGGCCTATGAGCCCAGTTGTTGGTTGCAACGTCAATGACATAGACATAACCGGAGCCGCCACCGTAATCTCCGGGTACGACCTGCGAAAAAACAAAGTATTTTCCGTCGTTACTAAATCCGCAAACGTCAACGGTTGAGACATGCGTGGAGATCATCTCGGGTTGCTCTACCTCGACCGTGTCGGTCGGATCGCCTTGCGCAAGGGCAGATCGATTTGACAAACACAGGATGGTCGTTAATGCAAAAAGGACAGGGAGAATTCGTTTATGCATAGAAATGTATTTAATGCGGATACTAATGCGGTCGTCGATTGATCGAGTCTTTCAGTGAATCAAGCTGTTCTGTTGTTCCTTCGGGAACCTGGTCTTGCTGGGACTCATTCTCGCCCGACGAATGTTTTGATTCCGTCAGCGCCGAATCGGGTACGTCGCGTTCCGAAGTCACGGCGTTGTCCTTAGGCTTACCACACGACAGCAACATCAATGTTGCGAAGCTCGTAACTATGAAGAATGCAAAGCAATTTCTCTTTTTCATAACCATTGTTTTGAGGAATGGGTATGCAAATGCTGTGCACTACTCCTTTGTCCAGATGCGTGTATTCAGATTCAGGTCTTCGACAATACCAATAAATAACACCAGGTATTTATTGAACCCATCGATCATGTCAAATTTGACCATTGAACTGAAGAACGGAGCTTCGAAGAGATTCTCTTTCAATGGTACTGCGATGAACACCTCTGAATCAATGAACGACAACCCAATCTTGGAGCGTGTCTTTTCCCTGAACTGTAGAATTCTTTGCATTAATGATGTGGAAAGAATATACCTCGCTTCTACCTGGTCGTTGCTGTAAACGGCAAATGCTTTTTCGAAGTCAACATCTTCCATCTTCACCAACTGATCGCGACTCATATTCCATTTCTGGAACATCGTTCCCAGGCTGCCGAAGAGTGACTCAGCGGTATCCGGTAACACGATGGTTTCACCAATGAACTTCTTGTTAAAGTCGGCCACGAAGAAGAGACCACGGAATATAGTCTCAATCGATTTCTTCTCGTTGCCGTTGCTATCACGCGACCTTGTTTCATTTTCAGTGAGGAGTTCCGAAAACCGTATAGATGTTTTTCCGACAACTCCAGTAACAAGGTCATCACCCTTGTACCTGTTGATACCGTGTAAATAGAGTTTGCTCTTGTGATAATCGTTCGACGAGATACATTGAGATGAATTGTAGGTCAGGCTTGGGTCGATCGACTTCACCAGCTTCGCGATCACTTCACTTTTGAAGCGAGCTTTGATCTCGTTGATCTTCTTATAGTTTAACAAGAAGTACAAACCAATGGCCAGTGCAACGCCGATTCCTATCCAGAAAAAATCTACACTTCCGAATATGAGTAATGGTATCAATCCGGGGATAAGTCCGAACAGTGCCCACTTGAATACACCTCTGACTAATTTCTTACGATCCGACTCCAGATTTTGAAGTGTCGGAAGCAACTCACGATCATAAAATGATCTGAATTCTGCGGGAGTTTGCATGCGTCGGGGAGTTTAGTTGCCGAACAATGCTTTGGCGCTGATGTTCTGGCGCTCGACTTCCGGTATCACGAACACAGCTTTGCGTTTGTGGCCGAACATGGATGCGAAGATGCTTGAGGGAAACTTCTCGCATGCATTGTTGTAGCTCGTCACTGCGGCATTGTAAGCACGACGCGCGGCCGAGATCTGCTCTTCGGCTTCGTTCCAGCTCCGTTGCAACATGGTGAACTGTGAATCGGCTTTAAGCTCCGGGTAACTTTCGACAGCGACCATAACGTTTCGCATCATTCCCGACAGCTTGTTCTCCACATCAATCCGTTCTTCGGTCGAAAGATTGCCGGAGATTGCCTTCGCTCGCAACTCGGTGATGGACGTAAGTGTGTCCTTCTCGTGTTTCATGTATGCCTTTACCGACTCGACGAGGTTGGGGATCAGGTCATACCTTTTCTTCAGCATTACATCGATACTACCGAAAGCATTCTCGACCTGGTTGCGTGCGCCAACGAGATTGTTGTAGATACCGATAACAATGATGATCAGGAGGACAACGCCTCCTATCGCAATGTACATGGGTGCCATCTATGATAGACGTTAGTTGAGGGGGACGACCAAATATAGCAGTTATAATTTCATTTCCCAGCCCTTCTCATATTCCCGCGACCAGAATTTCTTGGCATCGGGATCATCACATCTATTGTTCTTTGTATCGTAGTTGATGGTCTTACCCGAACGTTGAGCAATGTTGCCAAGATGCGGTAACATCGTAGAGATGTATGCCTCTGCTATGGGTGAATTCAGTTTGCCTTTTCCCCTGATCGTGTCGACGAAGTTTTGCAAATGTGTTTTATCGAGCTTCTCTCCCATGCCTTGCAAGTTAGCCTCAACTTGTCCTAGCGGACTCTTTGCATCTTTTACGAGTTTGTTCTCGGGATCATAGATCTTGTAGTCGTCTCCCGCGGGAATCAGCAACGTGCCTTTATCGCCATAGAAGATCGTTCCTCTTCCAGCCTTCGTCTCATCGAAAGAGCTACAACTCTTGCCTTCCCATGTGATCGAAGTACTGTTGTCGAATTCATAAGTTATGTTTTGAGTGTCGGGTGTTTCCCAATCGTCTTTGTAGGCAAGACGGCCACCACCGGATGTGGTGCGTTTCGGCATACCGACGTTAAGTCCCCAACGCATGACGTCTATCTCGTGTGTACCGTTGTTACAAGCTTCGCCGGTGCCCCAGTTCCAGAACCAATGCCAGTTGTAGTGGATCATGTTGTCCTTGTAAGGCCGGCGCGGGGCCGGTCCTTGCCACAACTCGTAGTCGAGTGTAGCAGGAGGCGCCACAGCTTTCCCGACACCGATAGGCTTTCGTGAGTTGGTATACCAACCCTTTGCGTAGTACACGCGGCCGATGGTGCCGTTGTGCAATTCATTCATGGCATCGTTAACTCCAGGCCACGAACGACGCTGGTTGCCCATTTGCACATGCTTGTTGTATTTCGAAGCCGCCTTCACGAGAATGTCTCCTTCTTCTGGCGAATGACAACAAGGCTTCTCAACATACACATGCTTTCCCGCTTTCAGTGCCATCAACGCTGCCGGCGCATGCCAATGATCAGGCGCAGCAACTACAAGAGCGTCAAGATCTTTTTCCTCGAGAAGCTTACGAACATCTTTATAACCTTTCGGGGCTTTGCCGGTCAATGATTTCACTTTCTCGATCGTGCGATTGAGAACTTTTTCGTCGACTTCGCAGATGAATCCTACTTCGACATCTTCGAGTGATGAATACAGCGTTGCGAGATACTCGCCGCGGCCGTTAGTTCCCATCACACCTACGACAACTTTCTCACCGGGCGAGCCTTTAAATGCGAATACATTTGGAGCTGCAAGTAATGCACTGCCTGCCAGGGCGGAGCGATATACAAAGTCACGTCGTTTCATATCTTATTCAATTAATGGATTTAATTCACTTTCAGCGTATTGTCCCGGAGGAACACTCATGAGCCACACTTCATGATCTTTTTTCCGATGATCATGATCGGGCTTCAACACTTTGGTCTTATCGCAAAATAGATAATGGTCATCACTTCTCTCATCTTCGGAGATTGATTTCCCGGTGCGTTGTGTAATGTCCAGCCCGCGTGAAATGTTTGCATCGCCCGCCATCATTGCTTTCCCTCCGTTAATGGTCAGTTTCTTTTCTTTCACAAAGTCATCAAAAAAATCTTCTGATGAATCGGAGATTTCCCTGGATGTAATCGATCCAAACTTATGTGTACCTGAAGCAAAATTCATGATACCCATGTCGCTGGTGATGTCGATAAGTGGCATCCACATTGTGACGGTGTTGTTGGTATCGAGTGGCCAGTAATATTGATCCTGGTGCCATGGTGTGTGACCGCCGCCTGGCTCTTTGAACAACGCCTGGTCGTGATAAAGTCGTACACGCTCCACACCCATGAGCTTCGCAGCAACATGCGCGAATCGTTTCGCCAGCACAAACTTCCTCAGGGTGTCGTTCTGACGCCAGAGGTTAAATATTTGGAGGAATGCTTTTCCGTAAGTATCGCGTTCCTCCATTTTACGACGTTCGGTATTGAGTTTCTCAACGCCATCGAGAATGGCCGTGCGATAGAATGAGATTTCTTCGGGTGATGCGAGGCCTTTGCAAAGGACGTGACCGTTACTTTGGAATTGTTCTATTTGTTCTTTGGTGATCGGATATTCGGAAGCGAGATCTGGTGAGGTATTCATTTTAGAAATCTAAGGAGTATTTTGAAAAAATCAGAGCTCGATTTGATGAAAGGAAGCTGTGGCGCAGAGTTACGCAGAGGCTTCACAGAGATACACAAAGATCTCTGAGCAACTCTGCGGGGGTCTTTGCGCAACTCTGAGCCATAGCTCACCCCGATAATTTTTCCAAAAACTCTGCCCGATAAGTTTGTCCAATGGGAATCTTTTCACCTGCAACAATCGCAAGGTTCCCTTCAACATATTGAAGTTTAGCCATCGAGATGACGAACGACTTATGTATCCGTCGAAATTTCTCTTGCGGAAGCTGATCGCCAAGTTTCTGGAGAGTTTGATGAACAACGAGCGTCTGATCCATCGTCTTCACTTTAACGTAGTCGCCCATAGCCCTCAATAATCTCGATCCGGTCGAGCTCAACTTTGTAAGTTTTCTTATCCGCCTGCAAAACTATGAACGAGGGCTGCTTTCGTTGATCGAGAAATTTACCGACAGCCTTTACAAATCGTTCGAATGGAAATGGCTTGACGAGATAATCGATAGCATTCAAATCGAAACCACTCACTGCAAATTCTGGATACGCCGTTTGTAAAAATAACCGGCGGTGGATTGACGAGTGACGTGTAAAAGTCAGTCCCCGAAAGCTTCGGCATGTTGATATCGAGGAACAACAGGTCCACTTTAGTTTTTCGAAGCTCACTCCTGCTTCGATAGCATTGTTGCAAACGGCAACCAACTCGAGTTGTGAAAGATCCGCGATGTATTTGCGAAGGAGCTCTTGCGACACTGGCTCGTCTTCAACGATCATGCAGCTCACTTTACTCATAATGATATCCGCAGGCTGACACTGAATTCATTTTCGGTTTCATCGATCTTAAATAAGTGTCCGGGATAGAGAAGCCTCAACCGTTCTCTAAGATTGTTGAGACCTATACCAGGAACAGACGCAGCGTTGGTTTTATTATTCGTAATGTTAAAGTTAACGACATTTCTCTCGCACTTCAATTCCGCTGATATAACACCCTCGCCATGTTCTGAATGGCGTTCTCAAGCAATGGAAGAAATATCATCGGCGCTATCGACACATCATTATCCAGATGTTCAACATATTCCACCTTTGTTGATGGATGAATACGGTAGCGCTGAAGATCGATATAGTCGCGAAGGATCTTGGCCTCCGAAGCCAGACTCACTGTTGCATTCGAAGACCCATAGATTACATACCTGAGAATATCCGAGAGCTTAATGATCGCGGATGAAGTTTCGCGACTATCTTTTAATGAAAGAGAATACAGAACCGTCAGTCCATTAAAAAGGAAATGTGGATTCACCTGGTTCGAGAGTGCTTTGAACTCCGCCGTGGCCTTTTCTTTCTCTAATTGAAAAGCGTTCTATCGAAAGGCTGATCAACGTTGTTAAGACCAGGAAACCTTCAAAGAATTTAAGCAGGTCGACAAGACTATAATAAGAAATGAAATAATAACCGGGAAGAATATAGTCGATCAGCCGGTTGAAGATAAGTTGGTTCACACTCGCGAAAGCAACTCCGATCACAAACAGCCTTAACAGCCATAGGCCATACTTCCTGCCAGTCAAAAGCCGTCGTCGTGAATACTCATTCGTACCTACGGCTGCCATCAACGTAAGCATGAAGATGAACGTGTAGATATAGTCAACGTTTTGCCATTCGCTGGACGAAGCAAATATGCTTAACAGGACAAAGTATGCGATCGTCCAGAAAATGACCCAGGTAGTGATTATTACTGGTTGCTTCATTTCGTCAGCTCAAGCTTAAGATCACTGTCGTAAGCTTGCTCGTCGTTCCCGTATTTGGCAACGAAAGCCTGGAGCTCGTCGGTAGACGCTGTTAATAGATACATGCCGTCGTCTTTCGACGTTGGATTTTCATCTGCTATCCATTCATGGCGGATCTTGATACGGTTTTCGACAAACATCTTGCGAAGCCATTCTTCATTGAACCACTTAATAACGAATTGCGTGTTCGTGAGCTTGTCGACTTTGGCAATAGAATGTGTTGGCATCAAATGAAGATCAAAGGCGAGTATTTCTTCACTGTTGTCTTCTATTGGCATGAGATCAAGATAACTTTCACCGTCGATCGTGAAAAGATGTCCCAGCAAGGCTACCTCTCTCCCCTTCTTCGAACAATGCAATTCCGTACGAATTCGGTTTGAATGGATTTTGATGGATCCTCCATCCGTTTTTATCCTGGTCGGTCCAGTCGCCTTCAAGAGACTTGTTGTAAACAACATCCTTCTCTTTGAAAAAAGGATGAATTGATTTCACGATACAGCTCTGTAAGCATACGGCTACCAGGGCAATGATGATGATTGATTTCTTTCTCATGCTGAAAGATCATCGAAATGTCTGGGGTCAAAAAACTTTTTCGATGAACACAGCCTGGGGATAGCCGAACACTACAGATACGTGAGCTTATGTCTATCGTACCACTTACAAATTGGATACATCACTACGACCACCAACACCCACGCCACATAAGTCCAAAACAAATTCACGCCACCCTCTGTGCTAATCCCACCAAGGCCTGCCGCTGCATGAAAGTCAATCTCAGACAAAGAAGTCCCGTTCCTGATCATATGCAGGATCAACGCAGCGGCATGTATGAGGAAAAAGTGAACTAGAAAATAGAATAGCGGAACACGACCAAAAATTACGGCAGGCGACAGCCAGCGGACGTTTACAGTTTCAAATCTTGCGAGCAACAACATCAGCGGACCCAACGTCATCAAAACGAACAGCAACGACACCGCATACTTACTTGCATTGAAATAGCTTAGGATAGTATACACCGTTCCGCGATCGCTGTGCACCCACGGACCAGGATCACCATACACGTTCACCCAACGGAGCAAGATGAACAACACGATGGCGAGAATTCCCAGTTGAGTCAACAACCTCCTTCGAAGCACCGGATCGTATTTGTCGCCGTACAGTCTGCCGGTTACAAAACCAAACATCATAACGCCGACCCATGGAATGATCGGGTACACTGACAAGAACGCGGGCGGCACAAATCCTCTTTGCATCGTGAGCGTCCAGATCACCGACATCGGTGTTCCGGGTTCGAATGTTATTCCAGCCAATGCATCGTGACCGGCTATGATCAACAACGAAATAACCAGCGTGACGCGATAAGGCAGGAAAATCACGGCAGCCATGAAGATCATACACCAACCGAGCATCCAAAGGATACTCAGGAACGTGAGGTCGTAATAAAAATTGAATGTCATTCCGAATCTGGAGACAACCAGGTCGAGGAAGATCAGCCAGAAGCCACGTGTGAGAAGATACTTCACCAATTCAGGTCTGCCGCGCTTGCGAAGATTGATGTTGATGGAGATGCCTGAGAGAAACGCAAATGCAGGTGCGCAAAAGTGTGTGATCCACCGGGTGAAGAAAAGCGCAGGCGTTGTCTTTGTGATGTCGAGAGGGTCGAACTCCATCGCGGATGCGTTGAAATAATCGCGCGTGTGATCGAGCGCCATCACGACCATGATGAGCCCGCGAAGCAGGTCGATCGAGTTGACGCGATTTCTTTCTTCCATGACCAAGGATCGTAATTATATGAATGGATGTGAGCGACTGGCAAAACTACCAGCGAAATAAGTAACTTAACCAACTTATGAAGAATCTCATTTGCATCTTATTGCTCTCAGTTATCATCACAGCTCACGCACAATCACCAAAGAAACTCAAGTTGGGTGTCGCTGGTCTTACGCATGGTCACGTGGTCTGGATCCTCGATCGCATGGACGATGGTGATCTCGATGTGGTTGGCATAGCGGAGCCAGACAAGGCACTGGCCGAGAAATATTTTGCGAAGTTTAAGATCCCAATGACACTCTGGTTTCCTTCGGTAGCCGAGATGCTCGACAAAACCAAACCTGAAGCGGTCACGACATTCACAAGTACTTACGATCATCTTGAAGTGATCAAAGAATGCGCGAAAAGAAAAGTACATGTGATGGTGGAGAAACCTCTCGCAGTGAGTGTCGATCACGCGAAGCAAATACAGGAGCTCGCCCGCGCCAACAATATTTATGTGATCACCAACTACGAAACAACGTGGTATGGGAGCAATCGAAAGATCGAGGAGGTGAAATCACAGAATCAGATCGGTCCCCTCCGGAAAATAGTTGTACACGATGGACATGAAGGACCGAAAGAGATCAACGTACCCAAAGAATTCTTCGATTGGCTGACAGACCCCGTAAAAAATGGCGGCGGTGCTGTGATGGACTTCGGGTGCTACGGCGCCAATCTCATCACATGGTTAATGGATGGACAACGACCAACATCCGTTACGGCAGTAACGCAGACCATGAAACCCGACATCTATCCGAAGGGTCGATGATGAGGCGACTATAATCGTAACGTATCCGCAGACCCAGGGCATCATCCAGGCGTCGTGGAACTGGCCGTTTGGACGAAAGGATATCGAGATCTATGGAAAGACCGGTTACATCATTGCAGATAGAAATCAGTCGAAGCTTAAGACTGCACCGAAAGCACCTGAAGTTGTAACGCCCAGTGTTGTCTTGGAAAAGCCATTCAACGATCCATTCTCGTATCTATCCGCCGTTGTTCATGGAGAGGTGAAGCTCTCTCCAACCGATCTTTCATCGTTGGGAGAACAATGTGATCGTGTCGAAATTCTAGAAGCCGCGAAGAAGTCAGCGAAAGAAGGAAAGACAATTAATCTAAAGTGAATTTGTTTGCTTTTGTGATGTAGGAATTGTCATTCACGCGGAATGGTTCCGCAGGAAACCCTTCTTTATTAAACAGGTTGCATTCACCTGCATCGTCTTCCCAGCCGTAGTGAACGATCGTTGGTTCTTTTACCTGGTCGCTCTTCAATAAGATTCTGTTGTCATCAATGAAAGCTTGCGCTGGATAGAATTTACCATCGGCACCTGCAACTTCAAACCCACGCACATATCCATACTTATCTTTCACAACCAGTCCACTCCCGACGTTATCGAATTCAATGTACATGCCATTGCGTTTGCTTTGAATGTTGGTCCGCGATCGATCACATTCTTGCCATAAGTATTTTTCAATGCCACTGCGGCCAATCGTAAACCGACGTCAAGCTTGTTCCTGGGATGAATGTCTGTCGGATTACCGATATCAATTGTAACGGCCATTCCTGTACTCGGTAATTTCAATGTAGATGTCTGCGCTTCGCGAAGCTCGGCCCATGTACTTCCATTCTCGCTGTTGCCGTTGTCTGCATTCCAACTCGAAAGCTGTACGAAATAAAATGAAAAGTCACCTTGCGCCCAGTGTTTTCTCCAATCGGTGATCATCAATGGAAATGCAGTTCGATACTCGTAAGCTCTTCCCGCATTCGCTTCTCCCTGGTACCAAAGCGCTCCGCGGATCGAATATGGGATCAATGGATTCAACATTGCGTTGTATAAAAGTGTAGGATAATCGTTTGGCCCGACCGAATTCGCTTCGCCTGCAGATTCAATATGATACTTCCACTGACCATCGAGTGGAATGTTGTGTTCGCCAACCATCATGTGAAGCATTGACGCTTCGCCGTGAATGCCACCGCCGCCGCCAGTGTCAACCGCTTTCACAACGATAACATTCTTGCCTTGCTTTAATACTCCGGTCTTCACTATGTACTCGCGAAGCTTGTTCCATTGATTCTCTGTTGCTCCAACTTTGATATCATTGATGTAAGTCTCATCGGAATCATCAACCATTGAAACCCACAATGTTGCTTCCTTGCCGGCGTCCGACGACGAGAGCTCGAACGATCTACGAAACCAAACAGTGCCATCGAGACTGGGCCACGACTGTCCTTCCCACAGGCCAGGAAGTTTCATCGTCGGCCATTTGCTGTCGTCGAGATCTGCCGATGACCATGTACTGATCTCATTGCGTGTTGGCGGGTAGCTTCCCTGGACTGATGATACTTGCTCCGTTACCATTTTTGTTTTCTCCTTCGCTATTGCTGCGAGGTCGAGCTTCGGCATTTTCGCGATCATCGACTTAAACTCGTCGCTGCTTTCGAAGCCTTCACGACTCGTCCATGTTTCGGAATGCGTTCCACCCCACGTCGTATTGATGAGCCCGACGGGAACATTTAACTCTTTACTGATCTTTTGCGCGAAGAAGTATCCCACCGCAGTGAAATCGGCGACTGTTGCCGGTGAACAAACTTCCCACTCACCTGATTTGATGTCGCTCGCTGGTTGTGAAGCAACTGTGTTGGGAATTTTGATGTGACGGATGTTGGGATTATTTGCAGCAGCAATTGCGGCTTCAGCATTGTCGGTTGCACGCAACGGCCATTCCATGTTAGACTGGCCTGAGCAAACCCAGACCTCGCCAATCATGACGTCTTTAAATATGACTGAATTCGACTTGCCTGAAATAGTCAATTCAAAAGGACCGCCTGCTTCTTCGGAGTTGAGAACCACCTTCCATTTTCCGTCTTTATCCGTAGTTGCCTGCTTAGACTGACTGTGAAGTTTAACCGTGACCTTCTCCTTCGGAGCCGCCCATCCCCAGACGTTAATGCCCTCGCTGCGCTGCAACACCATGTGATCACCGAAGATCTTCGGCAATCGCACCTGGCCCAATAAGTTTTGAGTAATAAAAGTGAGAATGAGCAACGCGGTAAGTTTTCTCATGGCAGTTTAGGTTTCGTGAGTTTTCGAAATTAAATAAACCATATATTCGGACCAACACACCCCAAAATCACACCTATGGAATTCGTAACAGTTCTATTTTACCTATTATTCTTTTTTGGAGTAATCATCCTTTTCAAGTTCTTCGTCACGGTGAAACAGGGCACCATCGCCGTTATCACGGTGTTCGGAAAGTATCGTCGCATTCTCAGGCCCGGTCTGAACTTCAGAGTGCCCATCATCGAAGTGATTTATTCACGCGTTTCCTACCAGAACCAGTCGGTAGAGCTCGAGTTCACCGCAACTACGAGCGACCAGGCGAATGTGAACTTCAAGGCCATGCTGTTGTTCGCTGTTCTCAACCAGGACGAGGAGACCATCAAAAACGTAGCCTTCAAATTCGTTGATAAAGGCAGCTTCATGACCGCCCTGATCCGCACGATCGAGGGCTCCATTCGAAGCTTTGTGGCTACCAAGAAGCAGCACGAGATCCTCGCGCTCCGTACTGAGATCGTGACCGACGTTAAGAAACAGCTCGATCACATCCTGAGCGAGTGGGGATACCATCTCATCGATCTCCAGCTGAACGACATCGCGTTCGACGAGACCATCATGAAATCTATGGCTAAAGTAGTGGCCAGCAACAACTTAAAAGCGGCCGCGGAAAACGAGGGCCAGGCATTGCTGATCACCAAAACCAAATCAGCAGAAGCTGAGGGTAACGCTATCAAAATTGCCGCAGAGGCCGAGAGAGTGGCTTCCCAGCTTCGTGGACAGGGTGTAGCCCTCTTCCGCGAGGAAGTAGCAAAAGGTATGAGCCAGGCAGCCCAGGAAATGGAGAAGGCAAAGCTTGATTCATCTTTCATCCTGTTCTCCATGTGGACAGAAGCGATCAGGCACTTCGCTGAGCACGGCGACGGCAATACTATCTTCCTCGATGGCGCACCAGACAACATGAAGAGAACGCTTCATGAATTGATATCTGTAGCCAAGGGCGGCGGACTTACCCCTTCGGAAAAGGTCAAAAACTAGTTTTCAACAAACGTTCCACGTGAATCGCGTAAGTGATTGAAATCGACCTAGTTATTGAGATTCACATAAAGCTAAAATAATTAGTATATTCCTTACAGATACTAATTATTTTAGCTTATCTTGGCTCTATGAACAGAGCCGTAATTCACCTTGATTTAGACGCTTTTTTCGTGGCCGTCGAGTGTAAGCTCAACAGCTCGCTTCGCGGCCGACCCCTGATAGTTGGCGGGCAGAGTCGCCGCGGTGTGGTGGCCGCCTGCAGTTACGAAGCGCGGCGTTTCGGGGTGCACTCTGCCATGCCGATGTACCTGGCGCTTCAGCTTTGCCCCGATGCCAAGGTGATCTCGGGCGACATGGAAGCATATAGTCGTCACTCCCACGAAGTCACCCAGATCATCGCAGACAACGTCCCAGCTTTCGAGAAGGCTTCGATCGACGAGTTTTATGTCGACGCCAGCGGGATGGACAAGTTCTTCGGCGCTTTCAAGTGGGCGAAAGAAATTCAGAGCAAGATCATTAAAGAGAGTGGGCTTCCGATATCCCTGGGAATGTCGGTGAACAAGACGATCTCTAAGATTGCGACGGGCGAGTTCAAGCCTAATGCGACGGCGTTGATCGAAGAAGGGCAAGAGCAGGCGTTTCTCGATCCGTTGGCCGTTTGAGAAGATCCCGATGATCGGCAAGCAGACGTCTTCGTTCCTTCACGACATGGGGTGTGCGCACGGTGGAAAACGTTTGCGAGAGATGCCTGTGAAATTTCTCGTCAGTGCATTTGGGAAGAATGGTATTTCCCTTTGGAACAAAGCGCATGGCATCGACCCCACTCCTGTCGTTCAGTACAGCGAACAGAAATCCATTTCAACAGAGTCGACCTTCGAAGAAGATACGATCGATACAAAGAAGTTGATGTCGATCCTTACGGCGATGGTCGAGAAGATAGCGTTCCAGTTGCGCGAGCAGCGTAAGCTCACGTCGTGCGTGACGGTGAAGATCCGTTATTCAAACTTCGATACGGAGTCGAAGCAGCTGCACCTTCCTTACACGTCTTCCGATCATATTCTATTGAAGAGTGTGCGAGAGCTTTTCGAGAAGCTATACAACGGGAGGATGCTGATCCGGTTTGGTGGGTGTGCGGCTGAGTGGTTTAGTGCAGGGAAGTCACCAGATCGATCTGTTCAACGACACTGAAGAGAACATCAATCTCTACGAACGAATGGATTGGATCCGTCATCGTTTCGGTTCGGATAAGTTGATGCGGGCGGTTACGATTGATGTGAATAAGAGGGTGAAGATGACGATGAATGCTTTTAAAGGGTAAACGTGCAACGTTCAATGTGCAACGTGGCTGATCGAGATCATTGATGTTCTGATTTATTGTGCAGGTATTTGATGAGGCCGCGGACCAGTCCCTTTACTTGATCTGCTTTTGCACGGATTTGTTCTATGCTTTCAATTGGAATATAACCAAGATCTTCAAGGGCGTACGTTATGCTTTTAACTTCTGTACACGATCCATGAGCGATGTCTAAGAACCGACTAAATTCCCTAACAGTGCCACGTCCGTGTCCTTCTGCTATATTATTCATAACGGACAACGCTGCACGCCTTAACTGGTCCTTGGTAGCAAAATCTCTGGCGAGCTTGCCCGAATCACTTACGTTGTATACCATTGATACCAACGCTCGACTCGCCTGCCAACACTTGAGACTTTCGAATGAGGCTACTGTTTGCATAAGAAGAAGAGTTTCGCCAAAGATAGCCCGCCATGGAGCGAACGCCATTCAGAAAACCTTACAATCTCGAAACACCATCATTGCACGTTGCACGTTGCACAATTAACGTCCGATTATGTTGTATCTCAACGTCCATAGTTATTACAGCTTCAAATACGGAACTCTATCTCCTATTAAGTTATGGGACCTCTGTCGATCATCAGGAGTCAAAAAGATCATCATAACCGAAATCAACAACACCGCCTCGTACGTCGAGATACTTCGGATTGCAGCGGAGAATAAAAATGAATTCGATCTCGAGATTGCCGTCGGTATGGAGTTTCGGCAAGATCACCAGCTTCATTTCATAGCTCTTGCCAAAAACAACCAGGCCTTCGAAGAGATAAACCGCTATCGCTCGTATCTCAATAACGAAGAACTCCCCGTTCCCCTTCGTGCTCCTCAATTCATCAACGTGTTTGTCGTCTATCCATACAATGATGAATCTGACATCGATACGTTGCGTGACAATGAGTTCCTCGGAGTCAGATCTTCACAACTCACGAAGCTTAGGCTCGCTCCTACATTAGTTCACGATAAGTGTGTGATCCTTCATCCCGTCACTTTCAACGACAAACGATCTCACAATATTCACAGGCTGCTTCGAAGCATCGAGCACAATACATTGCTCAGTAAGCTCGCCCCGCACCAACAGGCGCACATCGACGAGACCATGATCTCCGAAGCCGACCTCGAAAAGAAATTCATTTCATTTCCATCGATCATTGCTAACACCAAACGCATAGTTGATGAGTGCACTTTTCAATCGACCCTCGGCATCGATAAAAACAAGAAGCACATTTTTGGTGATGCGGCCTTCGACTGGAACTTTCTCAAGCAACAGGCAGAGCTCGGTTTTGGAATGAGATATGAGCCCAATGATATCGTTGCACGACAACGACTCTTTCGCGAGCTCGATGTCATCAAAATAAAAAACTTCATTCCATACTATCTCATTGCTTACGACCTCGTCCGTTTTGCCGAGAGCCAGCGCTTCGATCATGTTGGCCGCGGCAGTGGTGCCAACAGCCTCGTCGCGTACTGCCTCGGCATCACGGATGTCGATCCAATTGAGCTCGATCTTTATTTCGAAAGATTTCTCAATACAGAGAGAACATCGCCACCCGATTTCGATCTCGACTTCTCATGGAAAGACCGTGATGCGATTTATGAATACATCTTTAATCGATATACTCGCGAACACACTTGTTTACTGGGCACACATGTTACGTTGCAGAAACGATCGGTGCTGCGGGAGCTTGGAAAAGTATTTGGTCTTCCTCGAGAAGAGATCAACGACATCGTTGATTATCCCGAAGAGCATCGTAAACGCGATCATATCACGGAGCTCATATTTCGCTATGCCGATTACATGATGGAGATGCCTTCGAATCTTTCCATTTCATGCCGGCGGTGTGCTGATATCGGAAGAACCGATCTATGCCTACACCACAACATCGCTTCCCGAGAAAGGATATCCCGTTGCTCATCTCGAAATGCACATGGCGGAAGATGTTGGACTTTAACAAACTTGATGTTTTAAGTCAACGCGGCCTGGGTCATATCAAAGAGACGGTTCGACTCGTGAAGCTCAACAAAGGCGAAGATGTTGACGTCTATCGCTTTCGGGATTTCAAGAAGGATGATAAGGTCAGGAATCTCCTTCGAAGCAGTCGCGCGATGGGATGTTTTTATGTTGAATCGCCGGCGATGAGAATGCTATTGGGCAAACTACGTTGTGAAGATTACCTGACGCTGGTCGCAGCAAGCTCGATCATTCGTCCCGGTGTTGCCAGTTCAGGCATGATGCGGTCGTACATCGAAAGATTTCATGCTGTGAGGAACGGACGCAGCTACGAGTCCATCCATCCGTTGATGGATGAGCTTATGAAGGAAACATTCGGTGTAATGGTCTACCAGGAGGATGTTATCAAAGTAGCCCATCATTTTGCGAAGCTCACGTTAACCGAAGCCGACGTGCTTCGCCGCGGTATGTCGGGCAAGTATCGTTCGCGCCGGGAGTTTGAAAAAGTCCGCGAGCAATTTTTCATCAACTGCAATCAGATCGGTTATCCGAAGACAGTGACCGATCGCGTTTGGTTTGAGATCGAAAGCTTCGCGGGATATTCTTTTGCGAAAGGTCACTCGGCAAGCTATGCCGTCGAAAGCTATCAGAGTCTTTTCCTGAAGGCAGATTATCCTCTTGAATTCATTGGTGGGCGTGATCAACAATTTTGGCGGCTTCTATCAAACGGAATTTTATTTTCACGAAGCACGGATGAGCGGCGCTACGATCAACGCACCGTGCGTGAACAACAGCGAATATCATACGACGATCGCAGTAACAAACATTTACGTGGGATTCATTCATATTAAGAGTCTCGAAGAAAGAGTAGCAAAACAGATTCACGTTGAGCGTCAGAAGCACGGACCATTTAAAACTCTGAATAATTTTCTTCGCCGTATCGAGCTGGGACTCGAGCAAGTCCGCATACTCATTCGTGTTGGAGCATTCCGGTTCACGGGAAAAACGAACAGAAGTTGTTGTGGGAAGCGATGTTGTTCTACAGTGAAGCGAAAGTCCGCATCCCATCTACGGCCGACTTGTTTGACACGGAGCCGAAGGAATATCCCCTTCCCCATTTTGAAGTTAATGATGTCGAAGATGCGTTCGATGAGATGGAGCTTATCGGTTTCCCATTGAAAGATCCGTTCCAATTACTGCCTGATAAGAATTATGGCGGACGCCCATTGCGCGTGATCTCGAGAGCAAGCTCCATAAACGCGTCACGATTGTTGGCTACCTGGTGACGACGAAAGACGCGCGAACGCGCGGCGGCCACATCATGCACTTCGGAACATTCTACGATTGTAATGGAGAAATATTCGACTCCGTTCATTTTCCCAACATCGCGACGAAGTACCCGTTTCGTGGCCGTGGGTTTTATCGGATGACAGGCAAAGTGACAGAAGACTTCGGTGTGTTTGCCATCGAGGTTGCAGATATGGAGAAGATGCCGATGATCAATAAGAGAGAAATGCCAGTTGATATGGCAAGCAGGTCTCAGTTATTGTCGGGCTCGAAGTTAAATGGTATCCACTATTCCCAGCCCATCACTCAAACAAAACCTTCTTCAAATAATACCCCTTCGGATCGACAACGGGCGGACCGTTAGGCGATATGATGGATATACCGGTCTTGTTTATAATCTTCCGTTCTACCTTACCATCTACACTGATATCCAGCGGCAACGTGCCATCGTAGTTTGTAAGCTTCACTATGTACTCCTTCTCATTCTTCTGCTTCACATCTACCTCAAGCTTATTGATAGTCCGCAGGTAAAAATCGAAGAACGGTTTCAGATCTTCACCTGATGCTTTCGAAAACAACTTCTCTACATCCGTCGTCGTGACTGTGTTGTCATAAGTATATCTCGGATCCGTCGCGAGCGTCTTCAATGTCGGCCAGAAAATGCTGTCTCCTATAACATAGCGGAGTGAATGCATAAAGAACGCACCCTTTCCATAAATGTCCGGCTGATACACCTCATCCGAATTTGCCGTTGAATCCGGCACCACAGGCTTCTCATTTCTCGTAGCTCTTCCTGTCTGACGCATCTTCGCCAGGAACGCATCCTCTCCTTCCATTTCGCGAGTAAACAAAGCATCGCCAAAGCTGCAAATGCCTTCCTGTATCCACATGTCGGACCAATACTTGTTGGTCACTTTGTTTGCCCACCACTCGTGACCAAACTCATGATGAAACAACCAATCGAAATCTTTCTGACCGAGCTGTGTGTACTTGAACTTGTTTCCGTAAGCGATCATCGTCTGATGTTCCATACCTAAGTGTGGAGTCTCGGCTATACCGATCTTTTCTTTGATCCACGGATATTCACCGAAGTACTTTTCAAGAACATGTGACGAACGTTCAACGAAGTCGAGCATTCTATCGGCTTGCGCTGCATGTTCTTCAAGGATATAGAAATCGATCGGAACCTGGTGCTTGTCGACGGTCGTGTACACGCGACTCACCTTCTTGTACTTACCGACATTGAACACAATGCAATAGTTGGCAATCGTATACTTCGTACTCCAATGAAATGTTGTTGTGCCCTTTCCATTCTCATTGTCCTTCACCTTCTTCAGTAATCCTGGTGCGGCAACGGTAAGTCCCGCCGGTACGGTGATGTTCATATCGGCGCCTTCATTCGGCTCGTCACTCGGGTGATCCTTGCATGGAAAATAGATCTTCGCTCCTTCGCCCTGGCACGTGATCGCGATCCAGGGATTCCCTTGTCCGTCTTTTGCCCACTGAAATCCCCCGGTCCAAGGCGGATTAGTTGCAACGCTGGGCTTGCCTCCATACGACACTTTAACTTCATAGTCGCCGGGTGCAAATGGTTTACTGCCTTTGACGATCAGCTCATCGCTGTCGGTATGATCGAATGTTGCTGACTTCTTATTGACCGTAACTGTTTCTGTTTTGAGTCCGTGCCAGAAGTCGAACAGGAACGCGGGTGATTCTTTCGTCAGTTTGAACTTGATGATGGTTGATCCTTTGATCGACTGTGCTTCGGGGTCGACGGCCAGGTCTACTGTATAGTGACGGATGTCGATGATAGCCTGTTCGGGCCTGAGGGCTCCGCCTGATTTGAGGTTTTGACCGATAGCAGACGAGCAAATGAGGGCAAGAATTACGAGGAGGTGTCTCATAAGATAGGTTATAACGCAAGATAACATTCGTTTCAAACCATGATCTGCCGGTCATCAGATTGTCGTCTGTTAGTCACGTTGACTATATATGTAATCGATTTCAGTGTATATCGGTTTCATTGATTTCAGTCCAAATTGAACGGTTTTAACGCATTTCTATAAATATTTTTTGCAATCGGTTGCATAATTGTGAGTGAAACTAGAACTTAGTTTCTACATCAACTACTCACGTATGAAACAACAACCTCTACTAATCAACAAGAGCCCACACGAGAACCGACCCGGTTTTCCGTGGCAACGAAATTTTACCCCGATCCTCGTTGGCCTCGTACTCGTTCTGTCTATCCTCTCCACCCCCGCCCTCGCGCAGTCACTCATTAAAGGCACCGTAACCGACGAGGCCGGCAACGCCATGCCCGGCGTCAACATCGTCGTGAAAGGAACATCCAACGGTACAACGACCGACGCTAACGGCCTCTACAACGTCTCCGTTGGTGACAACAATGCGGTCCTCGTCTTCTCATTCATCGGCTATGGATCACAAGAGCAAACAGTTGGCGGAAGAACAACGATGGACATCACCATGCAACCCAGCGCCGAACAACTCAATGAAGTTGTTGTCGTCGGTTATGGAACGCAACGGAGAAGCGACATCACCGGGGCCATGGGGCAACTGAGCGAACAGTCGATCCGCGAAGTTCCCGTTTCTAACATCACGCAGTCCTTACAAGGACGCGTTGCTGGTATCGATATTCAAAACACTTCGTCACGTCCAGGGGGCTCACCTATCATTCGTATCCGCGGAAGTCGTTCGCTTGGCAACACGATGGATGTCAACAATCCTAATCCTCCGAACAACGATCCGCTTATTGTTGTCGACGGAATTCCGTTCAACGGCACCATCAACGACCTCAACCCGAACGACATCGTATCGATGGACATTCTCAAAGACGCGTCGGCAACCGCGATCTACGGATCGAGAGGTTCTAACGGCGTCATTCTTATTACTACCCGTTCAGGAAAGAAGGGCAAACCCGTTCTCACTTATGATGGGTACTATGGAGTTGCTTCAGTGGTAGGCAAGTACGATCTCTATAATGGTGAAGAGTTCGATGCATTTCGAAAGGAAGCGGTGAAAGCCGGCGCTTCGTACGCACCAACGACAGACGAAGCTGCTAATCTCACTGCTGGCAATCAAACAGATTGGCAAAAGGAAATGTTCAAGAAGGGTTATATCACCAGCCACTCTATTGCAGCTTCAGGTGGTACTGATGAAACAAAGTATTCGGTATCTGCAGGATACTTCAAGCAGACAACAGTAATGCCCGGACAGGATTACGCACGTTATTCATTGTCGGGTCGTGTCGATCAAAACATTGGTGACCGGGTGAAGATCGGTTTGAGCACACAGAACTCGTTAAATATCAACGACGGTGAGAACGCCAACCCGATGTTCCAACTGCTAACTCTCAGCCCATCATATAATGCGTATAATGCAGACGGCTCCGTGTACAATCTTCCCGCCACCGGAAGTATCGATGCCACCACAAGAAATCCTTTGCTGCTCCGCAACGGCGACTCATGGCGTCAGCAGCGACGTCGTTTAAGAACATTCAATGCCTTGTATGGTGAAGTGAAGATCTTCGATGGACTGAAGTACAGGATCAACGTGGGTCTCGATTTTTCTACTGATAACTATGGAGCATACTATGGATCGGAGACTCCTTTCCAAAACGGGGCAGCAAATACAGCAACTGTAACGAATCAATTCGCGTCGAGCTATACTGTAGAGAACCTCTTGTTGTACGACAAGACCTTCGCAGACAAGCATCACATTAACTTTACCGGTTTGTTCAGCGGTCAGCAGATCGAAACTTATGGAAGTGGGATGTCAGCACAGGATCTTCCTTCCGACTACACTTTGTATTATAATCTTGGACTTGCCAACACACCTACTGGTTTAAGCGGCAACTATGCGAAGAGTGGTTTGATCTCTTACATGGCGCGTGTTAACTATAGCTATGAAGATAAATATGTGGCTACGTTAACTGCACGTCGCGATGGATCTTCGCGATTGGCTCCTGGTCATCAGTACTTCAATTATCCAGCAGCAGCACTGGCATGGAATATTCACAAAGAAAACTTCATGTCGAATCTTGGTGTGATCTCGAACCTGAAGCTTCGTTTGGGTGCAGGCCGGACTTCGAACCAGGCCATCAATCCTTATTCATCACTAGGTGCTCTCGGAAAGATGCCATACAACTTCGGTCCATCTGCCGGCGCTTTTGGATATGCAGTTACATCGATGCCCAATCCTGATCTTCATTGGGAATTCACCACAACGTATAACCTCGGCTTGGACTTCGGTCTGTGGACGAACAGGCTTACTGGTTCGGTTGAATTTTACAAATCACTTACAAGCGGCGTGTTGCAAAACCGCGCTCTCCCTCCTACATCCGGTGTTTCATCTGTACAACAGAACATTGGTAAAGTTGAAAACAAAGGCATCGAGCTTACACTCAGTGGTGTGATCCTCGAAAGTAAAACACAAGGTGGTTTCAACTGGTCGGCTGATGTTAACTGGTTCCTCAACAGAAGTGAGATCACCGAGCTTGGAAGCGGCGTGTTGATCGACGCAACCAATGGTTGGTATGTCGGTCAGCCTATCGATGCCATCTTCGATTATAAGAAGATCGGGATCTGGCAGACTGGCGAAGAAACACAGGCAACACAAATGGGTGGTTTCAAACCCGGCAACATCAAAGTTGAAGATCGCGATACCAACGGAAAGATCGATGCCAACGACAGGATGGTACTTGGATCACTTCAGCCGCGGTGGCAAGGCGGTATGACGAATCGTTTCGGATTTAAGAACTTCACGCTCGATGTGGTGATGTTTGGAAAGGTTGGCGGAATGCTCGTAAGCACATTGTACCAGGCCAACTCAAGCAATCCCTTTAACACACTCGAAGGAAGAAGGAACGGACCAAAGGTTGACTACTGGACTCCGGACAATCCAACGAACGCATATCCTCGTCCCGGCCAGGCACAACAACCTGTGTACGGATCAACGCTCGGTTACTTCGATGCTACGTACCTGAAGATCAGGACCATCACGCTGGGTTACAACTTCCCGCAAACATGGTTGGATAAAACAGGTATCGGAAGTTTAAGGGTGTATGCTCAAGCTGCGAATCCGTTCAAAGCATTCTTCTCCGATTACGTGAAGGCAGGCGGTATTGATCCTGAAACAACCGGCTTCGGCGGATCGAACTCTCCTGGTTGGAACAACCGAGTGACTGTTGTACCAAACACTCCTCCTACGAAGCAATTCATCGTTGGTGTTAACATCAAATATTGATTCAGATATGAAACAGATATACATAATTGTCTTGATTATAACTCTAAGCAGTTGTAGCGACATACTCAAAGAAGAACCGCGGAATGCTCTCACGCCCAATTACTATCAAACCGTAGTTGGTCTCAATGCCGGTCTTACTTCAGTTTATTCATCATTCAAGTTCTATTATGGAACTGAAGGTGGGATGAACCTTTCGGTTTATGGAACGGATGAGTTTACACATGGCCAGCAGGTAACAAATCCTCCGTTAAATATTTATGGCACGACGTTGAATGCTGCCATGAACGATGGAAAAGGCGGCGACCTGCAAACGCCATGGAATCGTGCATACAGTGCGATCAACACTTGCAACGGGATTATAGAAATAGGTAATAACGTCCAGGGAATCACGGATGATCAAAAGAAAGCATTACTAGCGGAAGCAAAATACCTTCGGGCACACTGGTATTTTATTCTTGTGACAACATTCGGTGGAGTAACGCTCGATCTTGGTTCTGGTCCACTGAAGTTCAACACCACTCCCACCAACGTTGCTCATCGCGAGCCATTGGTCGATTGCTGGGCTGCGATCATTAAAGATCTCGAGGAAGCTTCGAACGAATTGCCCGACAAGCCTTCGGCACAAGGACGTGTTTGGAAGGCAAGCGCGCTGCACTTGCTGGCGAAAGCATACCTCACTCGTGCCTGGTCATCCTCAGCACAATCGACAGACTTCCAGAATGCATTCGACGCGGCGAACAAGCTCATCACCAACAAAGGAACTTACGGTGTAAGCCTTCTCGGTGATTATAAGAGTGTTCACCAGGAAGGAAATGAATACAATGCAGAGGTGGTGTTCCAGGTAGACTGGATTGACAACAACCAGACATTCAATAACAACAATGGATTCGCCAGTGGCGAGGACGGGTTGCGTCAGAATAGAAGTAACTACTTCTTCCGTATGTTGTATGTAACGAACATGCCCGGTATGATCCGCGATGCAGCGAATGGTCGCCCATTCGTTCGCTACAAGCCAACAGACTGGTTGTTGAACACAGCGTTTGGCGATAAGGTGAATGATTCACGTTATGATAAGTCATTCCAAACTGTTTGGAAGTGTAACTCGACATCAACATTAAATCCCCAGTGGACAACCGATGATGTTGCAGCAGGTGCAGTAACTCAAAAGAACAGTGCAGGTGCGTTGGTTCCTGCTGTTGCCGGGCAGGCGAAGCTTTCGATTGGTGACACGGCCCATCTTCATGGTGCCGAATCATCTGGTGTCGAAGTTCCTTCCGTGGAAGGACAAGAAGTCGTATGTGTTGTTCTTCCCGGATGCAGCAACATCTCCGAAAGCTTATTTCGGTTCAGCGAATGCATTCACCGCTTATGGTGGCTACAATATTCAGAACCAATATTTCCCGACCTTGAGGAAATACGATGCAACACAATTCCGTGCTGGATCTCCTGCCGGTGGTGACCCCCAACGTGACGTCGGTACGTCCGTTCATCGTACACAGGTTTGCTGAAACCTATCTCATTGCGGCTGAAGCTTTGTTGAAGCTCAACAGGGTAAGCGAAGCTGCAGATATGATCAATGTTGTTCGCACGAGGGCTGCCGTTAATGGCGGTGCAGTTGCGGCAATGACTGCTAATACTCTCACCGATCTTACAACCAATGGTATCGACTACGTTCTTGACGAGCGCACCAGGGAATTGGCTGGTGAGCAGATGCGTTGGTTCGATCTCGTGAGGACCGGGAAGCTGGTTGAACGGGTGAAGAAATATAACAACAGGCCCGCAGCGCCCGGTACTATCAACGCAGACGGTTCGATCACCGGATCTGCGCAAACATTACCGAACCCCAGCTGATTTCAACGTGTTGCGGCCAATACCGCAGATACAATTGGATGGAGCTGTGGACCCATCCAGTGGTGATGGTAAGTATGCACAAAATCCGAATTATTGATTTTTTGGCTTGTCTAAAACACGTAGGCACATGAGTTTGAAAAGATTATCTTATGTGTCTATGTGTTTAAAAACATTTTATTCAGCTTCTTATCCAGCGCAGCGCTGGCTCAATCATTAACAACAGAAGAAGATCATAAGAGAACAATGAATTTTCTTGGTATCACGTCGATACGCCAGGGCGCGAATGGTCGCGATACGACAGCGCCGAACGCCGCCAACTACGACGAAGCGAAAGTGAAGCCGTTAGAAAAACTTCCCGACCCATTGGTGCTGAAGAATGGAAAGAAAATCACGAAAGAAAAACAGTGGTGGAATGAGCGACGTCCAGAGATTATAGGGGACTTTGATAAAGAGATTTTAGGAAGAGTGCCAAAGGGCCTCCCACAGGTGAAATGGGAGGTTGGCGAAATGATTGACATGGAGATTGGTGGTGTAACTGTTTTGATAAAAACAATTGTTGGAAAGATTGGTGACGTGAAAATTGAACTCACGCTAACGACACCAATAGATGCCAAAGGTCCCGTTCCTGTAATTATGGAATTTGCATGGCGAGGACCGAATGGTCAACGACCCGCTGGTATAACGCCGCCATCTGAACCAACGTGGTATGAACAGGTTCTTGCGAAAGGCTGGGGCTATGCGGAGATTGTTCCCACAAGCATCCAGGCTGACAATGGTGAAGGGCCTCACAAAAGGAATCATTGGATTCGCAAACAAAGGAGAGCCTCGTAAACCCGACGACTGGGGTGCGCTTCGTGCATGGGCATGGGGTGCAAGCCGAGCACTCGATTATTTTGAAACCGACAAGGCCGTTGACGCGAAGCACGTTGGTCTCGAAGGACATTCACGCTACGGAAAGGCTGTTGCTGTTGCAATGGCATATGATCCCCGGTTCGCGATCGCGTTCATTAGCTCTTCTGGTGAAGGAGGCCTGAGTTTGTATCGAAGGAACTTTGGCGAGCTGTTGGAGAACGTTGCTGCTTCCGGTGAATATCATTGGATGGCTGGAAATTTTTTAAAGTATGCTGGACCACTGACAGCTGCTGATCTGCCGATCGATGCACATGAACTCGTCGCGCTGTGTGCACCACGTCCGGTGTTTATAAGTGTTGGCGATAAAGGAGATGAATGGTGCGATGCGAAAGGAATGTTCCTCGCCGGAGTTTACGCTGGCCCGGTGTATAAACTGTTGGGCAAGAAAGATCTCGGCACCGCGGAGTTTCCACCGCTCGAAACAGGATTGATGAATGGTGACATTTCATTCCGGCAACATAGCGGAGGTCATACTCCCGCACCGAATTGGCCAACTTTCTTATCTTATGTGGAAAAATATTTAAGATGAGAAAGCTATTGGTGATATGTTTTGTGTTGATCAGCGCCTGCTCGTTCTCACAGAACTGGAAGAAGATCAACGTGCTGGTCTATACCAAAAATGGAAAAGGTTATGTTCATGACAACATCCCATTCGCTGTCGAAGCATTGAAGAAAACTCGCTCACGAACATGGCTTCACGGTAGCAGTCACCGACGATCCTTCGAAGTTTACTGAAGACAATCTTCGGAACTATAATCTATTAGTATTCCCCAGCACCAACCAGGATGTCTTCGATACCGACGAGCAACGAGTTGCCTTCCGGAGATATATCGAAGCCGGCGGTGGTTTCGTTGGACTTCATTCTGTGGTCGGTACAGAAAGAAAAATGGGACTGGTTCAAGAAGATGCTGGGCGGATCATTTGATTGGCATCCGACATTTCAGAAATACACCATGCGTGTTATCGACAAGAGTCATCCTTCGATGGAAGGAATTCCCACAGCATGGGAACGCAGCGATGAATGTTACTTCGTGAAAGAGATGTATCCCGGCATCCGACCTATCATGGCCCAGGATCTTTCCACGCTCGACAAGAAAGATAGCGTGAGAGTGAAGCTATCGAAAGGACCGTACGACCAGTTGTATCCTGCTGTATGGTATCAATTCTACGACGGGGGAACGATCTGGATATCGGCACTCGGCCATGACAAAAACGACTACTCCGATGCCATGTTCATGAAACATGTGTTCAACGGGATAAAATGGGTTGCGGGAAGCGTAAAGAAACTGGACTATTCAAAAGCATACGCTACAACGCGCGACGAAACATTAAAATAGAACTGATATGATATCGAGAAGGTCTTTCATCAAAAGAGCGTCTGTATTGGCATCGATTAGCATCGTGCCCGCATCGGTATTTGGAAAATTTTCTCCGAGTAATCGCGTAAATGTTGGAATGATCGGAACAGGACGCATCTCTCGTGTCCACGACATGCCTGGTGTTTGGAATACCGACATCGGGCAGATCGTTTCCGTCTGTGATCTCGATTCGAAACGTGCCGAAGAAGGAAAAGTACTGGTCAATGAGTTCTACACGAAGAAGAACGGCAAGACTTACGATGGTGTGAAAGTTTACACCGACTTCCAGGAGTTGTTACTCAATAAAGACATCGACGCGGTCGTGATCAGCACACCCGATCATCAACATGCGCGCATCGCAGTACATGCAGCCCGCGCGAAGAAAGACATCTACCTTCAGAAGCCTACGTCACTTACGATCGCCGAAGGTCGAATGATGGCTGACGAAGTTTCGAAGTCGAAACGGATGTTCCAGATTGGAAGTCAGCAGCGCTCATCTTCACAGTTCCGATATGCCGCAGAGCTCGTTCGCAATGGACGCATCGGAAAGTTGCAGACCGTGTATGTTGGACTTCCGGGAGATCCTTCTGGTGAAGACGAAGCAGAAATGCCCGTTCCGAAAAATCTCAACTACGATGCATGGCTTGGTTCAACACCCGATGTTTATTATACCGAGAAGCGAGTACATCCACACGAAGGCTACGATAGACCAGGCTGGCTTCGATGCGAACAATTCGGCGCCGGCATGATAACAGGTTGGGGTTCACATCACGTCGACTCCGCGCATTGGGGCATGGACACCGAATATACCGGGCCCGTCGAAGTCTGGGGCGAAGCACAGTTTCCAACGAAAGGCCTTTGGGATGTTCATGGAATATTCCGCACCGAAGCCCTGTATGCCAATGGCGTGAAGATGGTCGTGAGCAACGAGTTGCCGAACGGCATCAAGTTCGAAGGATCCGACGGATGGATCTTTGTTACACGCGGCAACTACAACGTCACGGGCAGCGATCCTGTCGCCAACTCCGAAGGCGTGAAGCCCCTCGAATCCAGCGATCCAAACATCATTAAGTCGGTGATCGGTCCGAAGGAAATTCATCTTTACGAAAGCAAGGGATCATCATCTCAACTGGCTCGAGTCGGTTGTGTCGCGCAAACCTCCCATCACAAATGTCGAGATCGCGCACCGTGTATGTAGTACATGCCTCGTGCATCATATCGCGATGAAGGTGAAGAGAAAGGTTTATTGGGATCCGAAGACGGAGAGATTTCAAAATGACGACGAGGCGAATGCTATGCTGTCTCGGCCACAAAGGGAAGCTTATGCGTTGGCGAAATAGTATATTGTAGAAAAAAGTGTCATGGCTAAACTTGCTTACTGCTTCATAACAGCATTCATTATAGCTTCATGTAGTTCGAAGCCCACAACAGAAGAATCCCCAACTAAACCCGTGCGTTTAATCACAGTCGATCCCGGTCATTTTCATGCTGCTTTAGTGCAGAAAGTAATGTACTCCGACGTCGACTCGACTGTGCACGTGTATGCGCCGGAAGGATCGGACCTGAAGATGCATGTCGATCGGATCAAGGCGTTCAATACGCGCGCGGAAGATCCAACACGGTGGAATGAAGTCATCTTTGCCGGTGATCACTTCTTTGAACGAATGATCCAGGAAAAACCTGGTAGTGTCGTTGTGCTGTCGGGCAATAACCAACGCAAGACCGAATACATATTGAAGTCGCTCGAAGCCGGTCTGAATGTTTATGCCGATAAGCCCATGGTCATCGACGCCGCAGGTTTCAAGCACCTGGAGAAGGCTTTCGCTGTCGCCGCTAAAAACAATTTGTTGCTTTACGATATCATGACGGAACGTTTCGAGATCACGACGATCCTTCAACGCGAGCTATCCATGATGCCCGATGTCTTTGGTGAACTCGAAAAAGGTACGCCGGAGAATCCTGCAATCACCAAGGAAAGTATTCATCATTTTTATAAATACGTTTCAGGAAGCGTTCTCACGCGACCAGCCTGGTTTCTCGATCCCGCTCAACAAGGCGAAGGCGTTGTTGATGTAACGACACACCTTGTCGATCTCGTTCAATGGGAAGCTTTTCCGGAACAAACACTGGATTACAAAAAAGACATCAGCATCAACTCTGCCCGTCGCTGGACGACGGATATTCCTCTAAGTAAATTCAAGACTATCACGAAGCTCGATGCGTTTCCCGAGTACCTGAAGAAAGACGTCGTCTCCGATTCGGTCCTCAAGGTATCCAGCAATGGAGAAATAAATTACCAGCTGCGTGGTGTAAACGCTAAAGTGTCGGTGATCTGGTACTACGAATCGAAAGACGGTTCGGGGCGATACTCATCATTCGACAATGAGAGGTACCAAAGCTAATCTTAAGATCAAGCAAGGTCCCCGAAGAACAATACAAGGTGACCTTATACATCGAGCCCATCAAGAAATCGGCACAACGTTTACGAACAGACCGTTGCCGATAACTTTAAGAAGCTTGAAGAAAAGTATCCAGGAATTGCTCTTGAGAAAAATACAACTGGCTGGGTCGTTACAATTCCCGATAGATACAAAGAAGGTCACGAAGCACACTTCGGCCGGGTCACTGAAAAGTTTATCGACTACCTGAAGAACGGCAACATTCCGGCCTGGGAAGTTCCGAACACGCTCGCGAAGTACTACACAACAACACAAGCCCTTGAAGCTTCGAAAAAATAGAATTGTAATTGTCTTTTGCCTGGCGATAACTTCAGGTTATAGCCAGGGCCCTGAAAGATTATTATAAGGATTATTTTCCCATCGGCGTTGCTGTTGCACCTCAGTCATTAATAGACGAAGGTGAGTTGATTCGCACTCAATTCAACAGTCTCACTGCCGAGAACGTGATGAAGTCGGGACGCATCCATCCCGAGGAAAATCGGTACGACTGGGAGCCCGCCGATAAAATAGTTGCCTTCGCGCAAACAAATAACATGAAGGTGCGAGGACATTGCCTGGTGTGGCATCGTCAAACTCCTGACTGGATATTTAAAGACGCCACAAAGGAGGTGCTGCTTCAAAGAATGAAGGAACATATCACTGCAGTTGTTTCGCGATACAAGGGGAAGGTCTATGCATGGGATGTCGTGAATGAAGCGATCAATGACGACGGAAGCTTTCGCCAATCACCATGGTATAAAATCATTGGCGAGGAATACATTGCGAAAGCCTTCCAGTATGCGCACGAAGCTGATCCGAATGCAATTCTTTTTTATAATGATTACAACACTGAATCTCCCGCTAAACGCGAGGCCATCATTAAGCTCGTTCAGAATCTTATAGACGCCCGCGTACCACTCAGTGGAATCGGTATACAAGGACACTGGTCCATTACATCCTCAGCCACAGACATCGAGGAAACAATCTCGGCGCTCACGTTATTTCATTTACCAATTCAAATCACGGAGCTGGATATTTCGGTGTATCGCGACCAGTCCGTTCCGCAAAGTGATTACGCAGGGGACATCGAAGAAAAGCAGACCGCCCTTTATAAGGCTCTCTTCGAGATCTTTCGAAACAATAAAAAATTTATCACAAGCGTCACCTTTTGGAATGTTAGCGACAAACACAGCTGGCTCGATAACTTCCCCGTTAAAGACCGAAAAAATTACCCGTTGCTTTTCGATCAACAGCTAAAGCCAAAGAAAGCTTACTTCGAAGTCGTCAAGTTCTGAGAATATTTAGGTTGACCACCTCCTACTGAAATAGTATGGTCTCCTGGTTTTAAATTCTTCATCTCAAGGTCAACAGTCTTCGATTCACCTGCCTTCAAATGTATTCGTTTGAATGCCGCAAGGTTTCCCGAAGCATATAGTTGTATCACTTCATCTCCATCAACTTTACCAGTATTTGTTACAGTCACCGAAACATTCTTATCCTCAACTTTTAGATCCTTGTAACCAAACGTAGTATAACTCAATCCATAACCGAAAGGATACAACGGCTCTCCTTCGAAGAACTTATAAGTTCTTCCTTTCATGTGATAGTCTTCGAAAGGCGGTAGGTCGTTGACCGATTTATAAAATGTAACAGGCAGCTTTCCACCCGGGTTATAATCTCCAAACAAAACGTCCGCTATCGCCTGGCCAGCAGCCTGTCCTGGGTACCATGCCTCGACAATTGCTGGAATATTCTTCGACTCCCAGTTGATTGCTAATGCACTGCCATTCAATAACACAAGTACAACCGGTTTTCCGAGTGTCTGAATTTTTTTGATCAGGTCCTGCTGAACTTTCGGAAGATCGATCGCCGTGCGATCGCCACCATGAAAGCCCTCAATGGCAACGTCCATCTCCTCTCCCTCCAGTCGCGCCGATAATCCCATGAACATCACAACAACATCGGCTTTCTTCGCTGTTTCGATAGCCTCTTTCGCAAGCTTAGCGATCTCATTCTCGCCAAGAAGATCCCAAACGAGTTGAACCTGCGCATCCGCGTACGTCCTCTCCTGCCTCTACTTTAAACTTGCACGACTTGCCAGCTTCAAGCTTTATTGGAACTGACTTTCGCAAACGCGGATCTCCATATTCATCGCGGAAATGATAAACAGTTTTCGCAATGACCGAATCACCCATGAACAGTTTGGTGTTGCATGTCGAGATCACACCGATTTGATAAACACCAGTTTCCTTTGGTGTTATCTCACCCGTCCAGCGAACGCCAAAGTTGTCGTCGTCCATATTTTCGCGTGGAGCTTTGTTCTGCCAATTGGCGTCGAGTACCGTTGTAGTCTCGGAATACAATGGTTGCTTTCCGTCTATCTCATGATCATTGAAGTATTCGACAAACAGTCCCGGCTTACCATCATAGCTCAGCACATCTGCCGGCACGGTTTCAAACAAAGGCATTCCATCGGCCAACGGACTTCCTTGTGCGTACAGCACTTTGGTATTGGCTGACACCTTTTCCCGGATGCCCCTTAACGGCGTGATCGGATCTGCAGGAACGCCGTTGTAGTTTCCAAGCAACATCAGCCACTGATCAGAGTTCGGACCGATCACTGCAATCGTTCCAAGGTCTTTCTTCAATGGAAGGGTATTCTTATCGTTCTTCAACAACACGATTGATTTCCTCGCGGGCATCCAGCGAGAGCTCACGATGTTCTTTGCTGTCGACAGTACTGTAAGGAATTTGTGCATACTTAACCTCGTTGTCGGGATCGAACATGCCGAGCTTGAATCGCGCCATGAACAATCTCTTCACGGCAGTATTGATCTCTTCTTCGCTGATGATCTCGTCGGCAACGGCTTTCTTCAACGCGTCATACACCTTGCCGCATTCGAGATCGCAGCCCGACTTGACTGCAAGCGCCGCAGCTTCTTTCCGGCGTCTGTGTAACATGATGTCCTTTGTAGATATCGACAATTGCGTCGCAATCCGAAACAATGTAACCTTCGAAGCCCCACTCGTCACGAAGGATCTTCGTAAGCAAGGCGTCGCTTCCGCAACATACTTCGCCGTTGATGCGATTGTAGGCACACATCACCGAGTATGCCTTGCCTTCTTTCACGCCCATCTCGAACTGGGTGAGATACGTCTCACGGAATTCCTTCTCATCCACCTTCTCGCATCGAATACGTGCCGTTCGGACTCTGGTCCGCTATGCACCGCAAAGTGTTTTACAGTCGCAATGGTTTTGAAGTACTTCGGATCATCGCCTTGCAAACCTTTTACAAACTGAACGGCCAATCGACCGGTGAGATATGGATCTTCGCCGTACGTTTCTTGTCCACGGCCCCACCGTGGATCGCGAAAGATGTTGACGTTAGGTGACCACAACGTCAGTCCCCTGGTAGAGGAATCTTTTGTTGTGCCGAACGAAGTCGTGATGCTTAGCACGAGCTTCATCGCCGATAGCATTGGCTACATCGAACATCATCGGTTCGTCCCACGTCGCGCCGAGTCCCGATCGCCTGCGGGTACACCGTAGCAAGTCCGGCGCGGGCAACGCCATGCAATCCTTCGCTCCACCAGTTGTATTGAGGAATGCCAAGCCTGTCGATCGCTGGCGAAGCGTTCATCATCTGACTTACTTTTTCATCCAGCGTCATCTGACCAACGAGGTCGTCGACACGTTCTCCGAAAGAGAGCGATGTGTCCTGGAATTTATAAGTGTATTCTTTTTTTGATTCGCAGCTGAATAGAACTACCAGCAAAAGAAAAAACAAGGATCTCAATTCCATTGAAAGGCGTAATAGGTTGTTGGTGTTTGACCAATGTTAGTCAGGTTGTGAAGAATCTTACTGTCCAGGAAGATCAAGTCACCCTGCGGAAGCTTTTACTTTCTTGTCCCCAACATTCATCTCTACATTTCCTTCTTTGATCAGTATGATTTCCTCGGGCGTATGTGAATGAGGATCGTGACTCGCCAGGCCGGGGTTCAGTGTAGTGACGTGCATTTCGAATCGTTCGAACATAATGGTTCTCTTGTCAACAACATCGCGCCGTCCGCCTTTATCGTGGGGAACAAACTTCAGTTGATTCCAGTCCACCGTGAACGAGCCCGGATCATTGTTCGCTTCCGGCTGGTGAGCTGTTTTGAATTTGATCACATAATAAGTGCACGGCGTTTTACTGATCGGTGCAAGAAGATGTTCGTCACCGGCGAGCACGTAGGCGATGCTTCCGGGGCCGAGACGTTCCTGGTGTCCATGGATCGTGGGCTACGAGTGTGCCTTCTTTTATAATGATGAGCTCCTCTTGTGTTGGGTGTGGCGTATGGGTGCCATCGTTGTCACTTGTACGGATTTCCAGGCTTTCGAGTAAAGTCGTCTTGCCGGAGATGGTTTGCGGCCATGGGTATGCGGTGGATTCGACTTTGTTTTGGGCGAACGACATGGCTGGGAGGAGTGAAATCAAGAAGAAAAGCCTCATTTCGATTAATGCAACCGATTGCAATAAACTTTCAGTTATGTGAGGAAATCTAAACAAAAATCCCATTAATTTGCCATGCAAGCGATTGAAATGAGCCAGACCAAAGAAGTCACTATCTACGATATCGCCGAAGTCCTCAACGTCTCTCCCGCCACCGTCAGTCGCGGACTGAAAGATCACCCCGGACTACGAAAAGATACAAAAAAGCGCATCGTAGAAACAGCCCGCAAAATGGGCTACCAACATAACACGTTCGCCTCCAACCTCAGGCGTAAACGAACTAACACCATCCGGCGTCATCGTGCCGCGACTCAACAGTTACTTTATGTCAACTGTTATCGCCGGTATGGAGAAAGTTGCCAACGCCGCCGGCTACAATCTTATCATCGGCCAATCACAAGAGCTCTTCAAAAAAGAGATCGCCAGCGTGAACACGATGTTCAATAGCCGCGTCGATGGATTACTGATCTCTCTCTCCTACGACACAAAGAACATCGAGCACATCGGCGTCTTCCTCAAGAAACAAATACCATTGATATTCTTCGATCGTGTGATCGAACATCCCAATTGCACCAGCATCGTTATCGACAACGTGAAGGCTGGTTATGATGCAACAATCCACTTGATCGAACAAGGATGTAAGCGCATCGCGCACGTTGGCGGTAGCATGAACAGGAATGTGTACGCCGATCGTCTCAAAGGACAAGTCCTCGCGTGTAAAGAGAAAGGTATCGAGCACGATGAGTCGCTGGTGATCAGCAATAATCTTTCCGACCAGGAAGGAGCCGAAGCTGCGTTGCAGTTGCTCAAGCTTCCGAATCGTCCCCGATGGAATTTTCACAGCTAATGATACTGCCGGCGTTGCAATTGTTCGTGAGCTGAAGCTGGCAGGCTTGAGCGTACCGAACGACATGGCCGTTGTCGGTTTTAATAACGACCCGATCTCACGAGTAATAGAGCCTAACCTCACCACGATCAATTATCCGGGTACAGAGATGGGTGAAGTTGCTGCGCAAACACTGATCAACAAGCTGGCGGAAGTCCCTGCTCCGCATCTCAACTCGGTCGTGTTGCAACACGAGCTCATCGTAAGGGGATCATCGCTCCGGAAAAAATAGTCTACATTCAGGCAATGAGAAAGATCATCATCGGTCTGCTTTTACTCATCAGCCTGGATTCCTTTTGTGAAGACGGCTATCGCCTGTGGCTTCGATACGACGAGGTAAAGAATCAACATCTCCTTAAACAATACCGCCAGCTCATTTACGGCTGGATCGTGGATGGCAACTCTCCTACCGACAGCGTTAGTTGAGTGTTGCCTTGAATGGCTTACTCGGCTATCCCGTATATGAATCGAAGGCGATCAAAGACAAAATTGTAGTCTTTACAAACATTCGCTACTCATAACCTTCCCATTCCCCGCCTCCCTGGTTGACAAGCATGAAGGTTATGCGATCTTTCATACTATAATCAACAATAAGAAAGTTATCGTCGTAGCCGGCACCGATGAATCCGGCAAGCTCTACGGCATGTTTCATTTCCTGCGATTGCTGCAGACCGAGACTGATCTCACGAGCATCAACATAGAGAGCAGTCCAAAGATCAAAACTCGGATTCTTAACCATTGGGATAATCTCGACCGGACAGTCGAGCGTGGTTACGCTGGCTTTTCTATCTGGGACTGGCATCGACTACCGGAGTACATCGATCCACGATACATCGACTATGCTCGTGCGAATGCATCGATTGGAATTAACGCAACGGTGCTCACGAATGTGAATGCTAACGCGCGACTGATCACGCCAGATTATTTAGAGAAAGTGAAAGTTCTCGCTGATCTGTTCAGGCCTTATAAGATCAAAGTGTTTCTCACGGCACGCTTTAGTGCGCCGATCGAGATTGGCGGTTTGACAACTGCTGATCCGTTGGATCCACAGGTTAGACAGTGGTGGAAATCAAAAACGGAAGAGATCTATCGATACATTCCCGACTTCGGCGGATTCCTGGTGAAAGCAAATTCCGAAGGTCAGCCCGGTCCACAGAATTACAACCCGTACTCACGCCCGATGGAGCGAATATGCTTGCGGAGGCCGTCGCTCCACATGGCGGAATCGTGATGTGGCGTGCGTTTGTGTATGACAACAATGTGCCGCAAGATCGTGCGAAGCAAGCGTACCAGGAGTTCATGCCCTTAGACGGCAAGTTTAATTCGAACGTGATCGTGCAGGTAAAGAACGGCCCGGTCGACTTTCAAACCGCGCGAGCCCTATCATCCATTGTTTACAGGAATGAAGTCAACTCCGTTGGCGATGGAGTTCCAGATCACGCAAGAGTAATTTGGGACAAGCAACGCATCTAATTTTTTTGCCGACAATGTGGAGAGAAACATTAGATGAATTTGATCATTCGAAGCTAAGTGTCATGGCTGGTGTTTCGAATATTGGCAATGACAGAAACTGGACCGGACATCTGTTTGGGCAAGCGAACTGGTATGGCTTCGGAAGATTGGCATGGGACTATGATCTAAATGATTCTACAATCGCGAATGAGTGGATAAGGCTAACTTTTTCGAACAAACATGAAAAGGTTATTAAAGAAATGATGCTTTCATCGCATCAGGCATTGGTAAACTATATGACACCATTGGGTTTGCATCATATCATGGGTGCGAATCATCATTATGGTCCCGGTCCCTGGGTTGATAAGATGTCACGGGCCGACTGGACATCCACCTATTATCACAAAGCCGATTCGATTGGAATTGGATTCGATCGAACGGAGACCGGAAGCAATGCAATAGCACAGTACCCATCACCTGACATCCAGTCAAAGGAAAAATATCTGCTATGGTTTCATCATGTGCGTTGGGATGAAGTCTGGATAGTTTATGTGTCAGCTACGATGAAGGCCTGAAAGGAGTTCGTGGTATGAGAGATCACTGGCACGAATTGAAATCCGATATCGACGCTGAACGTTTCCAACATGTTTCAATGCTGCTCGACCGGCAAGTACATGAATCCGAGCTCTGGCATCACTCCTGCATCCTGTACTTTCAAACTTTTTCCAAAAGACCAATCCCCAACGGCATCGACGTCGGTAACAAACCTCTTTCCTATTACGAAAAGTTGGAGTATCCTTACGCTCCGGGTATACGGCCGAAGTGGTAGCAACCTTGAACATTGCACGTTGAACATTGAACATATGAAGATGGAAGAAACTATGCGCTGGTTCGGTCCCAACGATCCAGTTAGCCTCTCAGAATATCCGACAAGCAGGGCTGCACCGGTGTCGTCTCCGCCCTGCATCACATCGCGGTTGGCGAGATCTGGACCAAAGAAGAGATCAATCAACGCAAGAACACCATCGAGGCTGCAGGTCTTACGTGGACCGTAATTGAAAGTCTCCCCGTTCATGAAGACATCAAAAAACAAGCTCCGGGATTTCAGAAATGGATCGAGAATTACAAATTCAGCCTGCAGAATGTTGCAGCGTGTGGTTTGAAAGTCGTCACTTACAACTTCATGCCGATACTCGATTGGATGCGGACTGATCCGTTCTTCACGCTCGATGATGGAAGTAAAGCATTGCGCTTTGAAAAGTCTGCTTTTGTTGCGTTCGATCTTTTCATCCTCAAAAGACCTGGCGCCGAAAAGGAATTCACACCCGACGAGATCAACAAAGCAAAGAAGCGCTTCGAAACAATGACGGCCGATGAGAAGGAAACACTCTATCGAAATGCATTGCTCGGTCTCCCCGGAAGCGAAGAACGTTTTAACCGAAGAACAGATCTTAAAGGCATTGAAGACTTACGATCATATCGATGCAAAGAAGTTGAAGGAACACTTGTTCTATTTTTTACAGCAGATCGTTCCCACCGCAGAGAAGACTGGCCTCAAGCTCGCCATCCACCCCGATGATCCTCCATTCCCGATACTTGGTTTGCCTCGAGTAGTGAGCACTGAAAAAGATGCGAAGGAGGTTATCGACTGTGCTCCGTCACCTGCAAATGGTTTGTGCTTTTGCACTGGCTCGTATGGTGTTCGCGCCGACAACGATCTTCCCGGCATGGTGAAGAGATTGGGTGAACATATTCATTTCCTTCATTTAAGAAATACGAAGCGCGATAGCGATGGGAATTTCTTCGAAGCTGATCATCTTGGTGGCGATGCAGATATGCCCGCAGTTGTGAAAGAGGTTGTGTTGCTCATGCGCAAGACAGGTAAGTCGATACCCATGCGTCCCGACCATGGTCACCAAATGCTGGATGACTTGAAGAAGAAGACGTATCCAGGGTACTCGGCGATTGGGAGGTTAAGGGGATTGGCGGAGCTTCGGGGATTGGAGTTGGGAATCTCGAAATCAATTTAAGCTGTCGTTACACGCGCACGCGGGTAACCCAGTCTTCGAAGGACGGGATTGCCCGGACAAGCCGTGCAATGACAGTTAGCGAAGTCTAAACTCCTGCATATACACTAAATCCCCCATCTACCGGAACATTCACTCCCGTTACGAAGGCCGAAGCATCCGAACATAAATAAATAAGTGTCCCGATCAATTCTTCTGGTCTTCCAAATCTTCCATACGGAGTCTGTGCAATCACTTTTTGTCCGCGTGTTGTATACGAACCGTCAGGATTTGTAAGCAACGTCCTGTTCTGTTCAGTGAGGAAGAATCCGGGTGATATCGCGTTCACGCGAATGCCTTCACCATACTTATGTGCCATCTCCACCGCCAGCCATCCTGTGAAGTTTGCGATCGCTGCTTTCGCCGCCGAATAACCTGCAACACGAGTAATGATCTTTATCGCAGCCATCGACGCAATGTTGATGATCACTCCCTTCTTCCGTTTTGCCATGTCTTCGCAAAAAACTTGTGTTGGCAATACAGAGCCGAGTAAATTCAGGTTTACAACTTTCTGAAACTCGTCGATCTTCATCGCAAAAAAATTACTGTCGGGTTGAACGACAGCTCCGGGCATATTTCCACCGGCGGCGTTCACGAGAATATCGATAGCTCCGAATTCCTTGATCACGATGTCTCTCGCGGTCGTCAACTGATCTTTCTCCATCACATCTGCTTTTATGGAAATAGCTCTCCCTCCTGCTTTCACTAACTGTGCAACGAGCTCATCTCCGGCTTCCTTTCGTCGACCCATTACAGCAACATTGGCACCTGCTTCACTGATCGCCCTCACCATCGACTGGCCCAATACGCCAGTGCCTCCTGTGATCACGGCAGTTTTATTTTTAAGGGAGAAAAGAGACAATGGGTCCATAATTTATTTAGTTATCTGAATTTTTGTTCCGGGCTTCGGCATCATAAAGAAATCTTTTTTCTTGCCGAGCTCATCGAAACGTTTTCTTGCTTTCCTCGGATTTGTCTTTCGCACCATCTTCACATCGTCGTCCGACATCGGCTCACGAAAGAAATCTTCCCAATGAACGATCACCAGCTTCGAAGGATTGAGATCTTTTACAATTGCCTTCGGATAATCAGTTACGTTCAATGTTGATGCATAGCACAGGATGGCAACATCAACTTTCTTCTTATCTAATTCTTCTTTCGGAGGACGACCCTTCGGGTACTGACTTGCCGAAGTCTGAATAAACATTCGAATGGTGTCGCCCTGGATGAAGTCCACCAGGAATGAATACGTTGTACCGACTGTCCATTTCTTTGCTTTGATCTTCGCATCGGGCCACACGAGGTGCTCTTTGAAATATTCGGCGTCCAATGGCCCGCTCATGTAGAGCTTGCGCTTCGTATGCGGGGCGTGATTGGATTCAATAGGCAGGAAACGTATGCTGGGGAGTTACGTTGACCCACTCATTAACCTTGAGCGATTCTATTCTCACTCCTTCTTTCAAAAAATTCACCATCATCTGCGACAAATAACTATTGCCATAAACAACTTCCATCTTATTGAAATAATGAGCCTGTAGCAGCGTCGGAAGATCCATTACGTGATCGTAGTGCGTGTGCGACACGAGTCCGGCACGAACCATTCCTTTCGAAGCTTGCGTTTGTACTCTTCCTTTCCAGATCTCGTACAGGTCGGGCTTCGTTTGAACTTTGCCCAACATTTTCGTGAACTTCTGATTTGAAAAGATGGATCTGTAATGATCGCATCGCCATCTTGTTCAATGATCATGTTACCGCAACCGAGATACGTCAGGTTGATTTTATGCTGGCCCTTACCTACGGCCAACGTTGTGTTCATTTGTTTTGGAATGATCTCAGGATAAAACTTCGAGACTTTTTGCGCACATGAAGCGCACAGTGCGGCAACAACCAAAAGACAAATCAGTGTACGCAGGAATTTCACGACAGAAAGTAGTTAATTGAAAGGCCGGTAACAATAGCCAGGCTGAAACTTAATAACGTTCCAACCATAATATATTCAGTAAGATAGATGTCTTTTGAATTGGTAAGATCGCCAAATCGAAAGATGGATTTCGCGGCAAGCAGAAATCCTATGCCCTCCCAGTGTGAAGTCACGATAAAAATGTAGATCAGGATCCTTTCGAGGATCCCAATCCAAAGACCTGCATTCTTTAATCCTTTGATCCTGTCAACTGATTTCGCGGGTGGCCATTGGGACAAGAATACTTCGATGAATTTTGCGGAGGGGAATGTTACAATCAAAAGTCCGGCTACGGTTACCCACGATATCGTTGGTTGCACAAAGCTGCCGCCAGAAATCACATACAAACAACAGCAAGTGAAATAATTGATCTGCTACAAATGCTATTTGCGGCCGGCGTAATAGCCACTTGCGCAATATCAACTCGCTTACATAATGCGAAGCTCCAATCCCCAATGCCAATACCCAATACCCAATGTTGGTGATGTCCCAAAAGGCAATCAGTGCAAGTATGAAATGAATGAAGCTGTGAATGACAAGAGTGCGCGACTTCCAAAGCTTCTTCCCTTTTTCTTTCAGTCGTTTGTTTCGAAAGAAAATGAAGTCACCTACGAGGTGTGCGATCAGAAGCCTGGCAAATAGTGCCGTCATTTATGAGTAGCTTTTATGCGAGCCGATATCTCCGTTGAAAATAAGATAAAAGATCGCTTATTTCATTCAGATGAGCACCGGCAGAACGCTTATGTACGGCAGGCTGCGATATCTTTAGTTTTTTGGCCATTTCGACTTGCGTCTTGCTTTCAGTTAACCAAAGCCATGCAATCTCTGCTTCGGCGTGAGTCCAATCATCGATAATAGCATTTGCGAATTGAAGCGCTATGAAGCGCTATGTTAATGCTAAATCAAAACGTCGTTCCCACGGCGTCTTTGCCCGCCATTTTGATTGATAGCCCTTTAAAGAATCAAGAATATTTCCAGACCATTGATAGGCCTCTCCATCTGATTCGCTGATTGACTTACCGGTGTATTCCTTCTTGCCAAGACCGATACCGACACGAGCGTCAATACCCTGGTCGAATAACTCTTCCACTGACTTTAAGCCGGTGCGTATGATCAGTGCAAGTCTCAATGCGTCTTTCCGGCGTTGTTAGTTCAACCTGGAACCCATCGCCACGGAAAATAGTCCACTTTGGAAACCTTTGAGAGACCCGATTTCTTTTCAATGACCTCTCCAAGCCTCTTAAGCCACCTCTTGTCGGGCACCTGCCTTGATGAAACAATATCGCCGGTTAGAACCGCTATCATAAGTTATATTATACGAATATAACCCCATAAGGTTATAATTCCAAATATAACCATAATAGGCCTATAGCTTAACCTCGGAGCTGAACGAGTAAGCACCGGATCCCCACTTCCACAGTCTCGCCACCAGGGACCACCACAGTTGCCTTGGTATTCGCAGGTATCTCAACATCGAGCGTAACTTTTCCTCCTTCAACCTTCCACGCCGACTTTATCTTACCATAATAGGTCTGATATTCTGCTGAGGCTGAAGTCAATCTTGGATCAAGGGTTGGCTTAATATACGATGCCTTTATAACCGGGCGTGTCGGCCTTCGTATCGATACCAGCAACAATGCGATACATCCAATCGCCGATCGCACCATATGCATAGTGATTGAATGAATTCATCCCAGGCGTCTGGAATGTTCCGTCGGGCTTGATACATCCCAACGCTCCTCAGATCGTTGTCGCACCCATCTTCACAGGGTACAGCCACGAAGGATAAGTCTCTTGCAACAACAATGTATATGCGATGTCGCTGTAACCGAAACGACTCAGTACATGACACAAGTACGGTGTTCCGAGAAATCCCGTAGTGAGGTGATTATCATAAGACTTGATATTGGCCACCAGGCGTTCGGCTGTGGGCTTACGCATATCATCCGGAAGCATGTCGAAATTCAATGCCAGCACGAAGGGCAGTCTGTGTTCCCGAAACCAGTCGGCCATTCGGAGTTACATACTCTTTCACGAAAGCATCTTTCACATTTTTGAGGAGCGCCGAATACTTCGCAACATCATCCTGCTTGCCAAGAACCGTTGCCGATTTCACGACGATGTCTACCGAGTTGGCAAAGAAACAACTGTGCAATCAAATACTTGTCGGTAACGGCCGACCTTTCCGTCGTTGTCATCGAACGGACGATAGAACAACCAGTCACCAAAGTGAAATCCTTTGTTCCACAAAAAATTCGTGCTGTTGCGTTCCATGAAGCCCACCCAATTCTTCTTAGCTCTCGTGCTGATCTTCGAGGATACGTTTGTCACCATAAGCTGTGTACATCGTCCACGGGATGATCGTGGCCGCATCGGCCCAGCCCGCCGAACCACCTGCATTCGGACCTAAAACATTGGGGATCACAAACGGTACGCTGCCATTCACCTGGTCCAACGCAACATCTTTCAGCCACTTCGAAAAGAAATCATTCACACCAAAATTGAACGACGCAGTTCTTGCGAAAGCCTGGGCATCGCCAGTCCACCCCCAATCGTTCGTCGCGTTGCGGGGACAATCCGTCCGGCACATCAAGGAAGTTGCCGCGCTGTCCCCACTGAATGTTATGCTGAAGCTGATTGATGAGTTGATTCGATGACGTAAAAGTGCCGGTCTGTTTCATATCGGAATACAAAGCTGTCGCGAGGAAGCTCTCGGGTTTTATTGTGCCGGGATATCCTTCTACTTTGATATATCTGAATCCCTGGAAGGTGAAGTGTGGTTCAAACGTTTCTTCACCACCGCCTTTCAATACATACTCATCTAGTTGTTTCGCGGGACGAAGGTTCGCGATATAAAAATTTTCCTTCCTTGTCGAGCACTTCAGCGTGAGTGATCTTGATCTTATCACCAGCCTTACCGCTTACTTTCAATTGCACCCAACCAACAAGATTCTGACCGAAGTCAATGATCTGTTCGCCTTTCGGAGTCGTGAATACTTTTACAGGTTTGAATGTTTCGTGCTTCCTGATGGGCTCGTTGTATGTTGCAATCAGGTTAACGTCGTTATTCGGTTTGATCTTTACAGCAACCCACTTCGATTCATCGAAACCCGTCTTGTTCCAACCTGGTTGATCTTTGTTGTTGTCGATGGACTCACCGGTGATAGATCTCGGATGACCTGATACTTCCCGTTGAAGACTTCCACGATTCATCAGACGCAACAGTCTCCGAACTTCCGTCGGTGTATTTGATTTGCAATTGAAACAATGCAGCAATCTGTTTTCCATAATAGTCATGCTGACCTGAGAAGCCGATGAAGCCGCGATACCATCCATTTCCCAAAGCAATTCCGACTGCATTCCTACCGGCTGCCAATAGTGAAGTCACGTCGTACTGTTGATACTGAAGGCGCTGATTGTAGCTTGTCCAACCAGGAGTAAGAATGGCGTCCACCAATACGTTTGCCGTTGATGAATGCTTCGTACAATCCTTGCGAAGTGATGTATGCCGTTGCTGACGCAACTTTCTTTGCGGTGCTGAATTCCTTTCGGAAGACAGGACTTGGTTGAAATATAGAATCTTCGGGCGCAGACGACATGATCCACTTTGCTTTCCAGTCCGACTTATCGAAGAGTGCGGTCTGCCACCCAGCCTTCACTTACATTCGAAGCTTTGTTGCTGTTGTCCCAAATTTTCACTTGCACCGTGTACTTCGTATTCGAAGCAAGCGCCGGTCCGGCGTAAGTCACAAACACCGACTGATCGGAAGTTACCTTGCCGGATGTCCCACACCTGTTTCTTGTTTTCGTCCGCTACTTTGATCTCGTAGGCAGATTGCATCACGTTCTTCTTGTCGGACACCAGTTGCTCACGAGAAGCGCGGTTGCTTCGTATCGAGACCGACAGGATTGCTTCGGTTTTCTACTAATACATTCTGAAGCTTGACTTGTGCCGTTGCGCTTGCAGCGATGAACAACAATAGATTAATATCTTTCGCATGATTTACTTATTAACGTCAATGGTATTTTTTCCTTCGCCTAATTGATATGTCTTACCGTTCCATACAAAAGTGCCGGTAATGAATTGCGGAAGCTCCGCACTTACATTCCACAAGCCCTTTTTGTCCTTCACATAAGACACGGTTATCTTTCCTTTCGGGTGCGCGATCGTTCCACCGATGTTCGTGAGGTCACCCAGCTTCGGTTCGATCTTCACTTTCGCGAAGGCCGGCAGCGTCGCTCATCAATTCCCAACACAATTCTATATAGCTCAACATTCGGGCTCGAAACCCCACGCATGGCAATCGGAACGTGAGCCAGCTACGTCCGACATCTCGGCCCATGTAGTTAACCCCATCGCAACATTCTCGTCCCACTTCGCAAGCCACTTGAGGTAGTCCTTGCCGAGACCAGCCTTCGTAGACAGCCTGGTGCACGTAATATTTAAAGTAGATCGAAGCCTGCGCCAGTGATTCATCGGCAAGCATTTTCGTAGCGAGATCTTTTGCATCAGCACCGTTCACAGCACCCCTGTGAGGATCGCCAGCGAGTTGGCATGTTGAGAATAGACATCCATCTCAGGTGTATCTGCAAACATCTTTCTTGAGGCACTCCAGTATTTTGTGCGAATGGTCTTCGCTAGCTTGTCGGCTTCTGCGCGATACGTAGCGGCAAGATCTTTTAAGCCCAACTGATCTTCGAGCCGTGCTGCAAGTTGATAAGTCCATAACAATTGAATGTCGAGTATAGCCGGAGTTCCCTTCCATGCCTATCGGTGCGATACCATCTCTCCATCCTTTGCTGTCGACCCAGTCGGTAAATTTCCAGTAAGGCAGATTTTTGATCGAGCCATCTGCTTGTTGATATTTCTTAAAGAATGTCAATACTTTCCGCGTTCCAGCTAACCGGTCTTTCACAAACTGCACATCGTCGCGATACATCCAGTAGTCCGTGAACCATTCCGATCCACCAGAGAGAAAAAGGTGGAATGATTTGCACTTGCGCCGTGGGGTAACGGCTCATCGTAACACCTTCAGCAAATCTCGATTGATCTCCCTGTAAGATCGCATTTCGAACCAGGCGATCGTCTTTGGAATTAAACATCGTTACGAGACATTGGATCCGCGTATCTCCGAAGTACTGCAGTTGTTCGTAGTACGGGCAATCCATATATGTCTCTCCAGCACAGAGACGCGCAGTCCTCCATCCTATCTCCAGGTTCTTTTGAAGATTCGGTTTATCGGTACTAAATGATGAAACGACCTGGAACGGATAGCCAGTAAAATACACCATAGATATCATTGATCACGAGTGGTTGATCGGCAGTCTTGACTTTCAATAAAACATACCGGTAAGTACGGTACCAAAGAGATGTGAACTTTTGCGATTTGCTTCCGTCGGAAATTATGGAATCTTTTCGACCGATGAATACTTTCCCGTCTACTTCATTGCGGGTTGCCTTTAACGTCGGGCATACTGTTCTGATCTTTTCCGGGAACATATAACGCTTCTGCGTAAGCGATTGAAATGCCGGCGTCTTTTCCATCGCTAAATTCCAATGTAGGCGTAAGCGTTCGTGAGAACTTCATTATCGATCAGCAAAGTTGCCGATGTCTTTGCGGGAATGGTGAGTGCAGTTTTTGTTTTTGGATACCCAACTGGTGTCTTAATAATTCCCCTCGGCTTTTCTTACCGATCCCATTCGTTGCGTTGTGAGCTCCATCCGCGGAAGAGCCGATGGAACCAGCATCCAATTAACGGGAGCAAAGTAAATACGCCCTTCGGTATACCTTGATGCATCGTCCGAGGCTTCTGCCACGCGGTATCATCGTAACCGGCAACCTCATATCCTTTGATGACCTTACTCATCGTAACAAGTTCACCCTGACCAGCTACATAATATCCGTGCGTTCTGGGTCGCAACGGCGTATAGCCTTCCTCACGCATCACTTTCCATGAGGCATCGGTGTTTACGACACTCTCGGCGTCGGATTTCCCCTTGCATGATAAAAGCAGTCATCAACGAGATCTGCGCCTCCCGGACGCGCGGAACCTTCGTTCCAAACAAGAGCTGCGATAGCATTCTTTCCAACTACGAGATACTGCGCAATGTCAACAGTCTCGTAGTTCCAGTTCGTGAGATCGCCGCGGGCGGGCCCGAGCGACACCAGCGTTCCGTTCACGAACAACTTGTATCGATTGTCTGCCGACACGTGCACTACAAAATGGCCGGCTTCGAAGAAAGATCGAATGTCTTTCTGAATTTTAACACTTCATATCGTGTGAGCTCTTCTGGCGGAATTGCCGACCAGATATTGAAGCTCTCGCCGGGACCAGTGATCCACACTGCCTTCCAGGGTTGAGCAAAAGAACTCGTTCCGATCAGCAACAGTAAAAACAATATTCTCATAACGAGGGTCTAAGGTTCAATGAAAATGGGACCTCAACATGTTCCGTCTTCTTTCCTACGATTACTTCCGCAACTCTCCTTCCCATTTCTTCAAAGTCGGTCGATATAGTTGTGATACCATCAAGGATAATTCTTTTCAGCGGTGTCTCGTTGTAGAAGATCACACCAACGTCTTTACCGAGTTTCAGGTTTCCGGCAATGATCCGTTCGATCAGTGTAACGAGATCATTCTCCATCAAATTGATATACACTTCGCCACGAAGGATCGGTTCATCCGAAATATTGTTGACTATCTTTTTATTGAAAGCATACTGGTCGCAGAATTTTTCGAAGCCTTTCAATATTTCTTTTGGATGATAGGAGTTCGAGGGAAAGATGATCTTCAACGTTTGATATTTCTGAAGTTGCGGCAATGCCTGTTCGAGAGCATTGTAAATGTCGTGCTCGAAATTCTCATACACGGCACTGTAGGTTCCTGAAACTCCGGGGACCAGGTTTATCCAATAAGATGAGTTTACTCTTATCGATCTTGTTGATGATCTCGAATGCTTTTTCACCACCTTCGATGAAATGAGTTATGATCACAAAGTGAGTATAATCATCCTGTTTGTTCTGCAATAATTTCTTGAACAGTGAGAAGTCGTTGTTATAAATATAGAAGTCGATAAATGCCACGTCATTCAGTGCCTTCACAAACGAGTCGTAAATGATCTGCTTATGGGCACTCAGCTTGTTGAATAGCAAAAATACCTTGATTGACTGTGTGACCGAAGCATTCTTCACAAAGTAGCCTTTGCCGGGAAACGGAACCCAGGACACCGATCCTCTTCAGGTACTTATATCCTTTCTCTGCCGTGTCTCTTGAAACTTCGAATTCAAAACTGAGTTCATTGATCGACGGCAACACATCATCTTTCACCAACGCACCGGACTGCACAGCTTTTATGATCGAGTTAGCGAGCTGTTGATATTTCGGTGTAGCCGAGTGGTCGTCGAGATGAATGTATGAGTACGTAGACGTGCGCGTCATGCAGACAATATACCACCACAAAACGAGATTTTGATCGCTTAAATTTTAAAACTTAGAATACATGACAGTCCATGATAGTCCGTATCATTGCACGTTGCACATTGCACGTTGCACTTACAATTATGGGCGTTATCCTCGGGAGTAATATTTCATTTTATCGGTGGCTTTGCATACTGGCAGTTTCTATATGCCATTCAAAAAAAGTTAAAGCTTGGTCGTGGGAAAGTTATTGGATTGTTGGCGGCCTTTTCTCATGGCTCATCGTTCCACCAATCGCTGCGTGGCTCACGCTTCCCGGATTTATCCGATATCATTCGCAACACCTCGTCGCAAACAATTCAATACACCTTCTCTTCGGATTACTCTGGGGCATCGGTGGACTTACTTACGGGTTAGGTGTTCGCTACCTGGGGATGTCACTCGGTAACTCTGTCGTGTTGGGATTCTGTTCGGCATTCGGAGCACTCGTACCTTCCATTTATTATAGTATCGTCCCAACCGAAGGCAAGACAAGCTTCCACCGAGATGATCTCAACAACCTGGGGACTCATTGTTTTGGCGGGTGTTGCTATTTGTCTCCTGGGAATTTATATCTGCGGGTCGCGCCGGTGTCATGAAAGAAAAAGAGTTACCGGAAGATGTAAAGAAACAAAGCGTATCGGAATTCAACCTGACGAAAGGACTATTCGTGGCAATAACTTCCGGCATACTCAGCTCCTGTTTCAACTTCGGTATCGAAGTCGGCAAGCCAATGGCAGAGCAAGCTGTCGCAATGGGACTCAACCCACTCGTATCAAAATAATGTTACGTATGTCGTTCTTCTCTGGGGCGGACTCACCACGAATTTCATCTGGTGCATGATCCTCAACAGTCGTAACAAGAGCTTCTCCGATTACACCAACAAGCAAACACCGCTCGCGAATAATTATTTCTTCGCAGCACTCGCGGGAACGATCTGGTTCCTTCAGTTCTTCTTTTATGGAATGGGCGAAAGTAAACTCGGCAATGGGGCAAGCTCGTGGATCCTGCACATGGCTTTCATTATCCTAATAGCAAATGCATGGGGCATCGCGTTGAAAGAATGGTCGGGCGTAAGCAAGAAGGACGCGCGCTACTATCATCGCCGGTATTGCCACCATTATTTTATCGGTTCTGGTTGTTGGTTATGGAAATTCAATCAAGTGATATGAAGGTTTAAGCATGTTAGTTACCTGTGGGATGAAAAGAAGGCGGCCGAGCTCGTGGGCGATGAAGTTGCTCTCTTGATTTATAGATCTAACCTGTTGGGCGCCGACCTTAGGCTTACCAACTTCGGTGGCGGCAACACATCGTGTAAGGCTATGGCGAAAGACCCGCTCACGGGGTAAGCAATCGGAAGTCATGTGGGTGAAGGGCTCGGGCGGCGACATAGGTACAACTGAAAAAAAGTGGCCTCGCTGCCTTATATATGGATCGGCTGCTGGCGCTGAAGACGGTATATCGCGGACTCGAACATGAAGATGAAATGGTCGAGCTCTTCAATCATTGTATCTACGACCTCGCTTCAAAAGCACCGTCGATCGATACGCCACTGCATGCATTCCTTCCCTTCAAGCATATCGATCACCTGCATCCCGACGCTGCGATTGCCATCGCTGCTGCTAAGGATGGTAAGAAGATCACACAGGAATTGTTTGGTGGAAAGATCGGTTGGGTGGAGTGGCAACGTCCTGGCTTCGACCTGGGATTGAAGCTTAAGAAATGTCTTGACGACAACCCAGGCATCCGCGGCATCATGTTGGGATCGCATGGCCTGTTTACATGGGCAACACCGCCTACGAAAGTTATATGAACACGCTTGAAGTCATCGAGCGCTGTGCGGAATATCTCGAAGAAAATTACGGCAAGAAGAGACCAGTGTTTGGTGGCAAAAAGATCGACTAGCTTTTAATAAGGCTGAACGATTCGAAAAAGCATCAGCCCTTTCACCCACTCTTCGGGGCCTTTGCTCAGGAGCTACCCGGATGGGTCGGCCATTTCACTGACGACGACAGTGGTGCTTGGAATTCATTAATTCGAATGATCTTTCCAGGCTCGCTCCAATTGGGCACTAGCTGTCCCGATCATTTTCTGCGCACAAAGATAAGCCCTCTGGTGCTGCAGAGTACAACCAGCGAGGACCTCGCATCAGCGTTTGAATCCTATCGCAACTCATACAAAGCGTACTACGAAAAGTGCAAGCATCCGAATAGTCCTGCAATGCGTGATCCGAACCCCGTGGTAATCCTCTACCCAGGTGTTGGCATGTTCACGTACGCCAAAGACAAACAGACCGCGCGAGTTGCCGCGGAGTTTTACATCAACGCCATTAATGTAATGAAAGGCTCCGAAGCAATTTCGGAGTATACTTCTCTCCCACACCAAGAAGCATTCAATATAGAATACTGGTTGCTCGAAGAAGCAAAGTTGCAGCGCATGCCGAAGCCCAAACCGTTGACTGGCCGGATCGCTATCGTAACCGGAAGCGGCGGCGGCATTGGAAAAGCCATTGCCAAAAAGTTTGCCTCCGAAGGCGCCTGTGTTATTCTGAGCGACAAACGACTCCGAACGACTCAAAGGCGCAGCCGACGAATTCAATAAGTTGTTTGGTAAGGATGCGTTCACATCAGCAACGATGGACGTCACCAAATCGTCAGATATTACCGAGGCAATGAAGATTGCCGCAAGAGAATTCGGTGGCGTTGATATCGTGGTGAACAACGCCGGTATCTCCATATCGAAATCTATCGAAGATCATACGGAAAAAGATTGGGATCTCCTTTATGACATCCTTGTCAAAGGGCAGTTCCTCGTTTCACAAGCAGCCGTTCGTATCATGAAGCAACAGGCCCTTGGTGGCGACATCATTAACATCGTGAGCAAGAACGCGCTCGTGTCGGGACCGAACAATGCGGGCTACGGATCAGCGAAAGCTGCACAATTACATCTGAGCCGCCTCAATGCTGCAGAGCTCGGTGCCGATAAGATCCGCGTGAATGTTGTGAATCCCCGACGCTGTAATTGCCGACAGCAAGATCTGGTCCGAGCGGATGGGCCGAAGGCCGCGCGAAAGCATACGGTGTTAAAGTAGAAGAGCTTCCCGGCGTATTATGCTAAACGCACCTTACTCAACGAGATCATCGTGCCTGATGATATTGCGTACGCATGCTTCGCCTTTGTCGGCGGGTTGTTGAATAAATCAACAGGCAATGTATTGAATGTAGATGGTGGTGTAGCAATGGGATTCGTACGATGAGAGTCGCGTTTAAAATGCAGTTACACAAAGGCAAAGAGGCTGAATACAAAAAGCGTCACGACGAAATTTGGCCTGAGCTTTCTTATTGCTGAAGTCCACCGGCGTTAGTGAGTATTCAATCTTTTTGGATGAATCAACCAATTCACTCTTTGGTGTTTTAAGTATTGATAACCCGGTTGGACTCGAAGATTTGTCAACTCACCCTGTAATGGCAAAAGTGGTGGAAGTACATGGCCGATATCATGGAATCAAATCCAGACAACAGTCCTGTTAGCATTCCTTTAAAAGAAGTATTTTACTTGAAATGAAAGTAGACCAAAAAGATATCTCCTCTCACAACGAGTCTTTGATCAAGCAACATCAAAAACGATATGATTCGCTTGAGGCTGATAAGACAATCGTAGATAGCTCTCTAAATTTCAGATTGCCATTCCGAGTTGGGCCCTTGGCACCGGCGGCACCCGCTTCGGGATGATTTCCGGGCGGCGGCGAACCCCGTAACCTCGAAGAAAAGATCGAAGACGTTGGACTCCTTCACGCGCTGAACCAATCCAGCGGCGCGATATCATTACACATCCCCTGGGACATTCCTACCGACGCCGCAAAGATCCGTTCACTCGCAGCTTCATTCGGCCTCCGTTTCGACGCAATGAACTCGAATACGTTTCAGGACCAAACTGACCAAAGGTTTAGTTATAAGTTCGGTTCCATGCAGCACGTCGACAAATCCGTTCGCAAGCAGGCGATCCAACACAACCTGGACGTGATCAGGCACGGCGTCGAACTCGGATCCAAATCAATTACTGTCTGGTTGTCCGACGGGTCCTCGTTTCCCGGCCAGCTCAATTTTCGCCACGCCTTCCAAAACACGCTCGAAAGCCTCCAGGAAGTTTACGGCCAACTGCCCTCCGATTGGAGGATGTTCGTGGAGTATAAAGCCTTTGAACCCAACTTCTATTCTATGACCGTTGGCGACTGGGGCCAGAGCCTCCTATACGCGCAAAAGCTTGGCCAGCAAGCCTTCGCGCTGGTAGACCTCGGTCATCACCTGCCAATGCCAACATCGAGCAGATCGTCTCCCTCCTGCTGATGGAAGGAAAATTGGGCGGTTTTCACTTCAACGATTCGAAGTATGGCGACGACGACCTGACCGTCGGCAGCATACGCCCCTACCAACTCTTCCTCATCTTCAATGAGCTTATCGACGGTATGGACAATCGAGGCATGGACCATACTACAGACCTTGGCTGGATGATCGACGCCTCACATAATATTAAAAGATCCACTGGAAGATCTCTTGCAGTCTGTCGAAGCCATCAAGATCGCCTATGCCCAGGCTTTACTTGTAGATCGCAAACAACTCGACGACGCCCGCAAGCAAAACGATGTTGTGAAATGCCAGGAAATTTTACAGTCTGCTTTTCGAACAGATGTTCGTCCGCTCGTTGCTGAAGCGAGATTAAAAATTGGAGCAACACTCGACCCGATCAAATTTTTCCGCGATCAGAAAGTGCGCGAGAAACTCATCAGTGAACGAGGATCAAAAACTTTAGCGACAGGACTTTGATCGCCGTATTCGACATCGGCAAAACAACAAAAAACTTTTTGTCTTCGACGAAGACTACAACATCGTCTTCGAAACCTCTTCTCATCTAAATGAAACTGTTGATGAAGATGGAGACCCGTGTGAAGATATTCATGCGCTTACTGATTGGATCCGGAAGACATTCGACGACATCAAGTACGACGTCAAAGCCATTAATTTTTCAACGTATGGGCGCGAGCTTTGTACACCTCGGAGACGACGGCCTTCCATGCGCCCCTTTGTACAACTATTTGAAGGCTTTTCCCGAGGACTTGAAGGCCCAATTTTACGAGACTTATGGTGGTGAAAACGACTTCGCGAAAACGACGGCTTCGCCGGTCTTAGGCAGCCTGAATTCCGGCATGATCTTGTACCTCCTAAAGTATCGAAAGCCGGAGATTTTTCGAAAGATCAGGCAGAGCCTGCACCTGCCCCAGTACGTGTCGTCGCTCTTCACTTCCGCCTACTGCTCAGACCTTACGAGCATCGGGTGTCACACCAATCTTTGGGACTTCCAGGCGAACAGCTATCACCGTTGGGTTTTGGAAGAGGGAATAGAATCGAAGCTGGCGCCGGTCCGTCACGCCGGACCTCAGCCATTGAAACTAAGGCTGTTCACAAAATATTGTACTCAGGTATAGGTTTACACGACAGCTCTTCGGCATTGATCCCGTACCTGATGACCTTCAAAGATCCGTTCATATTGCTCTCGACCGGCACGTGGTGTATCAGCATGAATCCGTTCAACAGCTCGCCCCTGGACTGTGGACGAGCTTCGTCAGGATTGCCTGTGTTACCCTCACTTACGACGGCAAGCCCGTGAAGGCAAGCAGGCTGTTTCTTGGACACATTCACGAGCAGGAGTGCAACGAGCTTTCCAGGCGCTTTGGAGTGGCCGAAGAGGCGTATAAAAAGGTGGCGTTTACGGAGAGCCCTGATGATTCTTTTGAAGGCGCATATAACACCCTATGAGAAGGCTTGTGGACATGCAGATCAGTGCTGTTAACCTTGTGCTTCAGCAAAACACAAAGGCTCTTTTCGTTGATGGTGGTTTTAGCCAGAACGCAATCTTATGAAGTTGCTTTCGCAAGCCTATCCGAAACTGGAAGTTTATGCTGCGTCAGTTACTCAAGCGTCTGCGTTGGGGGCAGCGCTGGTGATACATGATGATTGGAACAAGAAGGCGATCAAAAAAGATATAATCAAATTGATCAGTTATTCTTGATCACATTACGATAGGCGATAAAAGATAACGGTATACCTATCGCGATAACCAGGATCGCTCCACTGATAAGAAAACTTACAAACTTAAACGGGCCCGTCGCCGCGTTACTCAATTTAACTACAATCTGACTCATGATAATCTGCATGAAAAATCCATAAACAATTCCTGTGATGAATCGATTCTTGTGCATTGATGGAATTCTTCTATAAAGACTAAAGAATATAACTGTCCAGATCAGGGCAATCAAATAATGAAGACATAAGCCAAGGATCTCCATAGAGGTGGGGTTCATCTCCTGTACCTGTTCCGGTCCATAGAGAGCGCTGGAGATATAGATAAAGATCAGGGACGGGTTGGTGCCGCCTTTGATGAGGAAAGAAATGATGGCGCATGAAATGTCGAGGGTACCGACCAGCAACCAGGAAAGAAGGATCGTCCTGGTAGTGAATTTTGGGGAATTGAATGCGTCAGCCATTGTATGACGAATCTATCCCAACTTTTTATGCTTTTCTATTGTAAAAAAGCGTCTTTTTAGGCTCTCACAGATTTTGCTTCGATCAACCAATCCCATGGATATGGCTCTTTCATCCATTTGGGAGGAGATGAAAACTCACTCGTCCAGTCGTATTCAACTTTGTGAATAACGACGTCTGTAAATCCAGCCTCTGTAAACAACACCGTCAATTCCGTCTCGAGGTAATGCTTCGTCTTAACGCCATCGATCCGGACTATTCCCTGGATCAGATCCATCTTAGTTCCTTTGAAACCCGACAGATCGGACATATCCACCTCTTCGTTTTGTCTGTTACACCATTCGATCAATCGCCAGCCGGAATAAAAGAACGATTCTAACGACGGCATCACAATAGCGACATGTCCGCCGGGATTTATTGAGCGACGGATATTCTTCAGCATCACTTTATTCAAATCCACTTCGGGTAACATCACCACGTTGCAACAAAAACCGAAATCGGCCGAGGCCTTGAGTGGTTTCGTGAGGTCGTGTTGTTTGAGTTCGGTATGTTTTCGAATTTCGTCTGCTTTGCGATAGTCAATAGGTTGTCGGAGATGTCGACACCGAAGACAGATTTAAATGAAGGTGAAAGGTACTTCGAAGGCTCGACCCGTTCCACAGCCAAAGTCAATGGCGGTATGTTCCGGATTCGCATACTTCGCGATGATCTTTGGAATGATCTTTAACCGGTCGCTTCGAAAGACATCAAAAATCTCCTCTTGATATCCTGAACCGATCCGATTCCAGTGTGCGCGTTCCTGCATCTTTAGCTTTGCTTGGAGTTTCATCAGTGCATAAAAAGGAACGCCGGCCATCAACAGAACAAATCCCCAGTAGACGATCGTCTCACCAGAGCCGATAATAGCCCACATCGAAAATACAAATGCGACGATAGCGATCACGAAGCGGATCCATTGAGTTGCAGACAGCTTCTTGTCCTTCACGAGGAGGATGAGGTACGATGGGATTGAGAAGCTGTAGGCGAGCAATGACGTGAATGTCGATAATAAGATCATGTAACGGTATGTCTCTGCGAGGGCTTCGGCTGAAGTTCATCGCCATCATGATCGATATCAACACGCTTGATACGATAATGCTCACGATGGGCATGCCCTTCTTGTTCTTTATTGTAAAGAATGCCGGGAACAATTTATCTCGCGCGGCGGCCATCGGCATTTGTCCCTGGATCAATATCCATCCGTCGAGTGCTCCGAATGTTGCGATCACCGCTCCACCGGCAACGAGATATCTTGCGGTCTCACCCCATATCGCCGCAGCTGCATCTGCAAATGGCGCCTGCGACGTCTTTAGAACTTCGGGTGGAAGTATTCCCATGACGGCAATGGTTCCGAGCACATAGATCACCATAGTGAGCAGTGTGCCGATGATCGTAGCCTTGGCGATGTTCTTCTCCGGGTTCCGTATGTTCTCCGCCGGTATCGTTGCACTCTCCAATCCAAGGAAAGCAAACAAGGTCAATGTTGTTGATGCTGTGATGGCAGAGATTGCCCGATCCGCCGCTCGCATTGAATGGAACGAAGTGGTCAGTATTCAGATAAAACAATCCCCCGATCGATAACAATATTAACGGGGCGATCTTAAGGATCGTGGTAACGACCTGCACGATACCTGCTTCGCGTACGCCAATGGTGTTGATCCACGTCAGGAACCAGATTGCGCCCAGGCCAGTGAGTATTCCAACCAAAGGATTTTGCGATACTACAGGGATGAATGCTCCGAGGTAACTGACGAATGCCACGGCAATGGCTGCATTCGTTGCCCACGACAGAGATCCAGTAGCCCCATGCAACAAGATAGCCGGCAAGTCGCCCATGCCCTCGTGTACATAGGCATAAGGGCCGCCGGTTGCATTTGGCCGAAGGCGGCTCAGCCAACTCAACACGAATGCCATCGATAAAGCACCTATACATGAAGCCACCCATCCAACCAGGCTTATGGCTCCGTAACCCGCCAGTGTTGCAGGGAGCATAAATACTCCGATGCTATCATATTTCCGACGACCAGGCTGGTGGCTGTGAGGAGTCCGACTTTAGTTTCGGGGCGGGGATTTTCCATTGATTGATCTACAAGATATTGATTACTTTTACGCTCCAAAAACAAAACTATGAAGCCACTTATCGCCCTTGCGGTTGTGCTTACTGTGATCACAGCCTGCCAGCCCGACCAAAGAAACAAAGACTGAAATGAAAGCGCCCACACTCACAATGAAGTGGGCATCGGACACCACCCTTACTACCTGTGAGTCGGTGTTGTACGATTCGAAAGCCGACGTATTGTATGTTGCCGACATCGCCGGTAAGCCCGACTCTGTCGACGGCGTTGGATTTATCGCCAAGCTCGGACTTGATGGAAAAGTTATCGATGCTCAATGGGTGAAAGGCTTGAATGCTCCCAAAGGAATGGGCATCGCCAACGGCAAACTGTATGTTGCAGACATCACAGATCTCGTTGAGATTGATCCCGCAACAGGTACCGTAACAAAAAAATATCCTGTAGCAGGTTCGCAATTCCTGAACGATGTAACGACTGACGCCAGCGGAAAAGTTTATGTGAGCGACAGCAACACCGGTGTTGTGACTGTTCTCGAGAACGGAGCTCTTACATCTTACCTCAGTGGTGTTGCAGGAGTTAATGGCCTGTTAGCTGATGGCAACACATTTCTCGTTGCATCATTCTCTGGCGGAACGTTAAATACTGTTGATGGCTCGAAGCAAGTGATTTTGAAAGCCGACAGCGTTGAAAACGCGGACGGCATCGAGGCTGTTGGTGATGGTGGTTACCTGGTGTCGAGCTGGAATGGCAAGGTGACTTATGTTGCTCCCGATGGAACGACTACCAAGATCCTTGATACCACTGGCGATAAAAATCAGAGCGCTGCTGATATCGAATACATTGCTGAGAAGAAGTTGTTGCTTGTTCCTACTTTCTTTGGAAACAAGGTAGTAGCATACGAGCTAGCTAATTAATATTTTGAATCGTGGATACCTGTCGAATGGCAGGTATCCAACGATTTAATGCACCGCCCTTCCATCCTCATTCTCCCCTTCCACGGCATTGGTCATTTCAATGCACTCTTTGGCGTTGCGAGAGCCCTTGGTAAGACACACAATGTGGTATTTGCCGGGACTGGATACTTTCACAAACACGTAGCTTCACACGGTTTCCCGTACATCTCGCTTATGTCTCAACCCTTCGGCATTGGCCTGGAAGACTGGCTACGCGAGGAGTCGAAACATCCGCGCTTATACGCAGCCTTAGACCGTTGGAGAGACAAGCTGTATCACCAAAGAAAATCGGAGCTCACGAGCTTGTTGAATGACCTGAAGCCGGTTCACGTCCTTGTCGACAGTCAACAGGCGACAGATCTTATTGTTGTTAAGAGCATCGATCCTAATGTCAGGATCTCCCTCGTGACTAACACACCGCCCTACTTGCTATTGCCGGGCTTGCCACCGGTGAATTCACTTGCGATGCCTGGTGATAATGACGACGAGCTTCGAGAGAAATTGACAGCAATCAAAACGAAAAGGTGGAAGCAGCGATGGAAGTATTTTGGAATTGACGACAGGATGATTGTAGACCGTAGACTGAGGAGAAATAAACTACAGCACCTTAAAGATGACTGCCTGTCCTTGATTACGTTCGCTGCAAAGAATGTGGATCATTATGTTTTGACTTATAAGAATTACGACTTTCATCACCCTCATTTAGATAGGTTCCGCTATGTGGGTCCGCATCCAGACAGGGAATCATTGCAAATAAATCCCTCGGAGAAAAAATTAATCTATTGCGCTCTTGGGACTGTTCCGTCTGGCAAAAATGTAGATGCGTTTTTCGAGAAAGTGAGGAAAGCTGCGGCAGATCTCGACTGCGAAATAATCATTGGAACGCTGCGTAATTTCGTGAACCAGTCGGAGGTATTAAGTCGCGCACATGTATTTATAACACATGGTGGGATCAACTCGATACACGACGCCATTCATTATAACGTGCCGATGATCGTTTACCCGGTCGATATGAACTACGACCAGCAGGGAAACTCGAGCCGCGTAGTTTACCATGGTTTCGGCCTGCGTGGCAACTTCGACCAGGCTACCGCCGATGATATTCGGAGTAAGTTAGTTGAGATTTTTGCTGATATTCGTTTCAAGAAAAACCTGGAAGCTTTCGATACGTCGGGTTATGATATCGACAGCTTCGTAAAAATGATCATATGATAAAAATTGTACTCGCCCTCTTATTGATTGTTGGAAATGTCTGTGCGCAAGATTATCCACTGCGCGGCTTCGCTATAGAAGCACCGCGTAACGAAGGAGTTGATGCTTTTGTAAAATTCATCAATGAAGAGCTCGGTCCGAGAAAGATCAACACACTCATCCTTCGTGTTGAGTTCAACTACGAGTTCACGACGCATCCGGAGCTCCGCGCACAAAATCCGCTGACGAAAGCCAACGTGAATAAGTTGGTTGAAGCATGTTCGAAGCATGGCATAGCCATTATCCCACAGATCAACTTACTCGGACATCAGTCGTGGGCCGGAACCATCGGCAACCTGCTGAAAGTCTATCCGCAGTTCGATGAGACGCCGCATGTAAAGATGCCGGAGAAGTATGAGTGGCCCAATGCGGATGGTTTGTACTGTAAAAGTTATTGCCCGCTCCACCCCGATCTTCACAAAATTGTATTCGATATAGTCGATGAAGTTTGCGATGGTTTCAAGGCCACGGCGTTTCATGCGGGTATGGATGAAGTCTTTTATATCGGCGACGATAAATGTCCGCGTTGTGGTGGCCGCGACAAGGCAGAATTGTTTGCGGGGGAAGTGCGAACGATCAGCGACCATTTAGCCACGAAGAACAGGAAGCTGTGGATCTGGGGCGATCGTCTCATCGACGGCAAGACCACCGGCATGGGCATGTGGGAGGCGAGCTTCAATAATACACATCGTGCCATCGATATGATACCGAAAGATGTCATGATCTGCGACTGGCATTACGAGCGTGCAGATAAGACTGCAGTGTACTTTGCCATGAAAGGTTTCAAAGTAGCGACATGTCCCTGGCGAAATCCAACCATCGGTGTGCAGCAGTCGGTAGACATGGTTGCATTCAGAAAAGACGCGACGAACGAGATGAGAGAAAATTACCAGGGCATTGTTCAAACCGTGTGGTCGAGCGCCGCGAATTTCCTGGATGGGTTTTATGGAAAGAGTAACGAAAAGGGAGAAACACCGTGGGAATGTTTCACCGCGGTGTTTCCAAAAAAATAAACACATAGATACATAGAACACATAGGCACATAGAAATCACAGGGCATATAGCTAGGTGAGGATGTGTTTAAAGCGTTTAAATAATCTAATACCGAACCATGCTGCGAGTGGAAGGACGATCAGCAATGGCCATGCATAAAGGAGATCAACAATAAAGTCGAGGATGCTAAGCCAGCCGCTGGCGAGTGAGTTGGCGATTTTAGCAGTGAATGTTGGTTCGTCGGTATCCGTAGTTGTGATAACTTGATAGTAGGTTATCGTAAGTGTGCTGTATGAAACCTGGCTGTTGATGTAATCGACACGAGCTTGCATCGATTCGATGTCACCACGGACTTCCTCGAGTTTCCCCTCAACTTCAAGCATTTCCGACACCTTAGTAGCCTTTAGTAGAATCGCACGGTAGTTCTTCTCGAGATTTCGTTTTGTAACCACGCGCTCAGTGAGATCGATATATTCATCCGTAACATCGTTACTTGATGTGCGCTTCGATTTCATCGTTTTGGCCAACGGTTCGATCTTCAAAATGAAATCTTCAAGCTTGTCGGAAGGAATCCGAACGACAGTGCGGTGCTGCGGACCCCCAGCGTAGTTTTCCTCTCTGTCCGATGCCACGTAGGCATTAAATTGCTTGATAAGGGTTGTAATAGATCTACTTGTTGCGGCCACATCGTCGACTTGAAATTCAACGACGCCTTCTTTGATAAGCTTACGTTGTACTGAAGATTCATTGAATGAACTTGTCTGGGCGAGCATTCCAAGCTCCGGCGCTTCCTTGGCAAGGGGTTCGGGAGCTTCCTCGACAAGCGAGTATACTGATTCGGTTTTACTCAGATCAACCTTCGATCGGGAACGGTGATCAGCGAAAATAAATTGATATAAAACAAAACACACAAAGGCAACAATGCCAGCAACAACTATGACACGGCGTTTCATATAAATGAATTTAAATTGATAATAAGAACGACTTCTCAAAGTCACGCCTGCAGTCGAATAACTTTGCTATTAATTGATTACACGTAAGGTGTTGCGTGCTGTTGTAGGATGTTGAAAAAATATTCTCGGTGACAATGTGCGCTCAGTGTTCGACTTCGAGACATTAAACACATGGGCACATAGAAATCACATAGGGCACACAGCTAGGTGAGGATGTACTTATGGAGCGTTGAGGCGATAACTGAAGTCTTCTGTTACCATCTTATTTTTTGATTGTGATGATAACAGGAAGTATCTCATGACCGCCCGGTAGTCGGGATAGGTTGTCATAATGAAAGTTCTTGGCTTTGAACGCGCCGCTGGGCGATTCATAAACACCCAGATAATGATCTTCACTTTTAGGATTGTCAGCTATCGAACCCCAGTCGGCGGTAAAATAAATTTTTATGTTCTGCGAAGGTTGGGCCCATGACAACGATGCGATGAAGATCAGCAGTATCGCAAGCGATCTCATCGAAGTACCGCGTAGAGAAACGAAATAATAAATGCTATGATCAACAAGATCGCCAGCCAACGATTACCAAAAGAATGCCCTGCTGTAAACTCATAGCTGCAGATGGGACAAACTTTCGCGTCGGCATCTATATCCATGGCACATGAAGGGCATTCTTTCTTTTTCATTATTGAGGTGAGACTTGTTTCTCTTGTCGTTTAATCCGGCGCCAGTACAACAACGCAAACGTGCCGATCATCAACAGGAATGGCCACGTTGCGGTGAGACCTATTAGAAATGTAACTAAAGCATTCCAACCACCAATGAACGACGACGCAAATTTACTTCCTACACCTGGTGGTGCGGGAGGTACAACAGTGTAGTGTTTGTAGTAGGTCAGTTCCAGTGTGCCGTAGGCAGTCTGGTTGCCAAGAAACTTGAGCCTGCCTTGCATCGATTCGATCTCGCTTTGAACGTCACCGATCGTTCTTCCACGCGAAGAATGCCTTCGATGGTCTTCGCTTGCTTCACGATCTCAAGAAAACGGGCTTCAATTTTCCGCTTGGCTAAGAGCCTGCTTTCGATGTCGACATACTCGGCGGTGACATCTTGCACCGAGATCTGTTTCGCGTCGATCTTAAGGGCGAGGCCTTCAACTTTCGAAACAAATTCATCGAAGGTTGAGCCGGGGATCCTGATTACCTGTTGGTAAGTCGGATGTTCATCGCCGCCGTTCTGTTTTTCGGAAGACACATAACCACCGGCGGCTTGAGTGAACTCATCGATCTTCATGCGGTTAGTGGTGACGTCTTCAACTTCGAGCGACATCGACCCATTACGGATCAATTTTCGTTCTGGTATCCGCCTGTCGGCGGGTTTGTTAACAGGTTCGTCCAACGCAACCTGTTCGATCGAAGGTACTTTTGCGAGTGCACCTTCATTACTCTCTGCAGACTGGCTGCAGCTCAGCATCACAAATAGTGATAATACACACAGGAGGATTCTCATATTTGTTTTTGATTAATCCCCCGCTAATGCGTGACGAGTTTACAAAGTCACTGAAGTAAGATGATTTATGTGGTGAGCTTACGTCTGCGGCGCCAACGAATGAAGAGCCAGATTATTACCCCTGTCATTATAATAAATGGCCATGCTGATAATACGCCAATGATAAAGTCAAGGAGACTATTCCATCCGTCTCCGAATGTATTGAAGAAGCGATAGGCGAAACCAAAGTTGCCACTAACAGTTTGATAGTAAGTAATTGTAAGTGTGCTGAAAGACACCTGGCTCGAAAGGTACTTTAAGCGTCCTTCCATTGACTCGATCTCACCGCGAACGTTGTTGAGCTGGGTTTCGACTTCGAGAATGTCTTTAACAGTTTTAGCTTGTTTGAGAATGTCGCGATAACGTGCTTCCAGTTCTTTCTTCGTGGACAGTCGTGTTTCGACATCGATAAACTCTTCGGTAACGTCCTGCGTGCTGATGCTTTTTGAGTCGACTTTCTTCGCGAGGCCTTCGATCTTTGCGATGAAGTCATCGAGCTTGTCGGAAGGAATGCGTGCTATCTGAGAATAACGTGGTGAGCCACCGTAGTTATTCTGATCGTCGGACGAGATGTAGCCGTTGAATTGTTTTACGAGGTCGGTGACCGAGAGTTTCGTTTTCTGAACATCGTCGACTTCGAATTCGATGGAGCCGGTTTTTATGAGTTTTCTTTCAATAGATGCTTGAGGGGTCGGTTGAAAAGCTGTTTTAGCTACGAAGCCATCGGCATTCATGGTTGCAACCTCTTCCATTTTATATCGAGAGCCACTATTGCAGCCACTCAAAATCAATCCAACTACAAATATTACCGTTAGCCTATTCATAATTTTATAACTCTCCCTTCTTTACTGCTCAAATAAACCGCATCTATCACCTTCATCACCCTAACCCCATCATCCACCGTTACCGGCATCTCTTTATTATTGGCAATCGCTTCATAAACCCCATCATAAAAAGCATAATAGTTTCCCGGCAGCGTAGCCACTCTCTCTTTAACGACCTTCCCATGTTTTCAGTATGCAAAAGTCCTTGTTCACTTTCTGGTTCAGTCCATCCTTCCTTGGTGGGCTTCTCTCCCGCCTGCAACTTCGCTTCTTGCACATCACCTCTCGTTTTCAAAAAAGATCCGAGGCGACCGTAAACAACATACGAAGGAACCGGTTCCCTTACGAAGTAACTCGAGTGCAATCGAACACGAAAGTTTTTGTAATACAGTAGAATTTCAAAGTAGTCATCCACTTGCGACGAAGGACGTGTTATCATAACATCCGCAAACACGCGCTCCGGCATTCCGAATAAGTACAGTGCCTGGTCCACCAAATGTGGACTGAGATCTTTCACAACGCCAGAACCAGGGCCAGGTGTTTCTTTATGGGCTTTGTAGCTCAACGCAGAATTGTACCTGTCGTACGCAAATGTGGCTTCAACGACTTCACCGAGTAAGCCATCATCAACCACTTTCTTCACTGTTTTAAATCACTATCCCATCGACGATTTTGAAACACTGATAGTTTTACACCTTTCTTTTGTGCGATAGCCTTCAACTCTTCGGCTTCGGCTGCGTTGGCCGTGAATGCTTTCTCAACAACAGCATGCTTTCCGGCTTCGATAACTTTCTTCGCGTATTCGAAATGTGTGTAGGTGGGTGTGTTCACAACAACGAGATCAACGTCCTTCGAATTAAGGATCTCTTCCATCGTTGCATAGCTGGTTACACCAGGATAGTCGGCAGCGATGAGTTTCTTACTTCTCTCCCACGCGCCCTTCAGCTCGAGACCGGGATGTAACGAAATAAACGGAGCATGGAAGACCTTTCCGGACATTCCATATGAGAGCAGGGCGGTTCTTATCATGATTTCTTTGTTACGCGGAGGATACGCGAAGGAAATGCATTTTTTTGCGTTTGCCTCCGCGTATCCACCGCGCCACGAGCGACAATTTAATGTCACTTCAACTCTAATACAACAACAGAATGTGCCGGGAGCTTAACTTTTAAAGTGCTTGAAGAGAGCGAGGCATCCTTGAACACAACAGGTTTCACCTTGTCAGCCTGTTCGAATGTATTGAAGTCCTGGACTTTTTGTGACGTCAGGATGCGGCCCGTTACGCTGGTGAATTTCGCGCCGCGAATATCAACGCTCACTTCCTGGGCATTGTTGGCGTCGACGTTAACGAGAGAGATGTGCGTAAGTCCCTGTGCATCTTTCGAAGCCGAGGCAGAGATGGCTGGGAGGCTTTCATTGTTTAGGGAGTACTGATTAGTTTTTAAGTCCAGTGGCAGCAGGGTGGCATCCTGGTGTACACTGTACATCTCCATTACATGATAGGTTGGCGTTAACAACAACTTTTGTTCATTGGTGAGAATGACGGCCTGCAACACGTTGATCGTCTGCGCGAGGTTCGCCATCCGCACACGGTCTGCATGATTGTTGAAAATATTCAGGGTCATGCCCGCAAGCACAGCATCGCGGATCGTGTTCTGTTGATATAGAAAACCGGGATTCGAATTAGGCTCAACATCGTACCATCCACCCCACTCATCAACAACCAAAGCAACCTTCTTCGCTTTGTCATACTTATCCATGATAGTCGAATGGCGAGCAACGAGGTCTTCCATCTGCCAGGCCTTCTTCATGATCGTGAAATATTGTTCTTCGCTGAAAGCTGTCGCGGAGCCTTTCTTGTTCCAATCTATCACAGAGTAGTGATGAAGCGCAACACCTTCGAGCATATTGAGCGGGATGTCACGCATCAAAACTTCGGTCCAATTGTAGTCGGATGAATTTGCACCGGATGCAATCCTGAAGATCCCTGTTGTCCTTGTTATTCCAGCCGGTCATGAACGTGGAGTACTGCTTGTAAATGTTCGCATAATATTCGGCAGTCATATTACCGCCGCAAACCCCAGGCTTCGTTACCAATTCCCCAGTACTTTACACTCCACGGCTTCTCGCGACCATTCTCAGCCCTCAGCTTCGACATCGGACTCGTTCCACCGAAGTTTGAGTATTGAACCCAGTCTGAAAGTTCTTGTACAGTGCCGCTGCCAACATTACCAGACAAGTAGGGTTCCGCTCCGAGCAGCTCACACATGTCGAGGAAGTCGTGTGTACCGAAGCTGTTGTCTTCCGTTACACCACCCCACCACGTGTTCACGATCGTAGGACGTTTGGCTTTGGGGCCAATGCCATCTTTCCAGTGATAGGTGTCTGCGAAACATCCGCCGGGCCATCGGAGGTTCGGTATCTTCATTTTCTTCAGGGCATCGACAACGTCGTTGCGAACGCCTTTGGTATTCGGGATGAGTGTGTTGTCTTCGCCAACGTAAAATCCGCCGTAGATGCAATGGCCGAGGTGCTCCGAAAAGTGGCCGTAGATGTGCTTGTTGATCTGTGTCTTACCGGCGTCGGCCGTTGAGAACGATCGTGTTTTGAGAGAAGGCACAGGTGGTGATAAGCAGGAGGATGAGTAGTAGTCTCATAAAAGATTGGTGTATATAAGTGTACAATATACACCAATCTTCTAAAAAAACTCAACCAGATTGCCCGGATAAGCTGTGCAATGACGGTTAGCGACGCGCTAAAGGCTTAGGGGCGTCGACCACCTCCTTCACCTGTTCAAGTTCCTTGGTTATTGATGATCTCTTAATAAGTGTGTATTCTTTGATTCCCATACCGTCGAACCACTCCTGCCATGTCAGCATCATGTGGTCCCACTCGAGATCCTGTTCGCGCGGCGCTGCTTCAATCAACGCGATCTTGAGATCCGGGAATTGATTTTGTACCTCCAGCAACTTATTGCGATTGTGTCCCACGATCGGGTAACCATCGGTAACGATCACCAGGTAGTTCTCGGTGAGCGTGTCGCGTGAGTAATCGACCTTCAGGTCTTCATGGAAATACTTCCAGATATCAGCACCGTGATATTTCTCGGGATCGCTGCTGAAGACCGCTCGTCTGTAAAGAGTATCGAGGTTGGCTTCGAAGGCTATTCTCCTGTCCTCTTCATTCAGCTTCCGGTATACGTTCTTGATGTTATCCATATTGACGTATAGCCTGTCTTCGAAATCATCGCGGCGTAAGCCGGTGCCAAGCTGGGGTGCAATCACGACCCTGAACTCATCACGTGACTTGATGTACAGATCGTGCTTCACATTGTTTTCGAAAACATTGTAAAGACTTTTGATGATCTGCTTGTCGCGCTGAGGCTGATTGGGCTGGACGATTAGCCTGTCGGAAAGATCGAGTAGAACGATGTAATTATGCTTTACCCGAAGTTTTGCAGTCTTCTTTTCTGGTGACGGAAGGTTACAACCGACCGTCGCCAATAAAACAAATAATAATGCTTTTCTCATTACGCTGCTCGTTTGCTGATCACTTTCACCGTACCCGACTTAATCTCATTCTTATCTTCAAACTCCTTCTTGATATGAAGACACTTCTCCTTTGTATCCTTCATGTTTGCGGGCGACAGGTAAGTGATCCAACCCGAAGGAAAACTGATCGATATATCTTTTGAGATTTCCATACATCACGGTGCTGATGTCTTCACGATAATCTGATATTGTCTTTTTCATTTCAACAGTATCCTGCAACTTCGACTTCAGCGTTTTGATGTCGCCGTACAGATGTGCGATGATCTTCTTGAGGTTGTTGACCGACTCGCGCTTGTCCCACTCACGCAGGATGGCATCGAGAAGGATTACTCCAGATAATGTACACCAGGAATCCAAGGAAGAGGATGATGTAGAACGACGGACTTGCATACCACGGTGTGGGTCTGAAGGCCCATGAGTGCTTTCGCGTTTTCGGTGTTGCTATTGATGATCATGGCCAACAGGAAGTCGACTATGAACGTCACACCAATTAGGGCCGACAGGTAAACTGTCTTCAGTTTGGTCTTCGATTCGAGGATGACGTGAAATGCCCAACCGAATGCAAAGAATACAAACGGCACTACTAACAACAGGTAATTGAATTGCAGCGCTGCAAGCGAGCTCACCGGGGGCCAGGCATGATACTTCCTGTGCCCTCACCTGCTGCCAGTGCTTCGGCAATTCCTTCAAAGTCGACATACAACGCCTTGTAGGTTGCCGACACGTAGAAGAAGAACAGGTAGATCGACAGCATTGAAAGAATGAACAGGTTCAGTGAGAACTTAAACAACACTGAAGTTTTCGCCTTTCATTTTATTCTTGTCTTTCGCGCGTTCTTCGCGGATCTGTAACAGGTCTTTACGATACTTCTCTACACTCTTCTCCTTCTCTTTAACCTCTGTATCGATCTTTACATTTGCTTCATCTCTTTCTTTGACTTGCTTCTCAAGACTTTTGATCTGCTTCAAAACGCTCTTTCTCTCGTCGTCGCTAAAGCCCTTGTAAGGTTCTTCAACGAGATCGCCATTGATGATGCGATTGAGATAAGATGCATACACATCGGGGTCGCCTTTTACGCTTCCCGATTTTTCATAGCCGTAATCATATAGATTAACGCGATCAGCGTGGTGAATAACTTTCACCCCGTGGTCTTTACCATTGAGGTCGCGCTCTTTTGGCTTCAGTGGACATAGTTTTCCATTGGTATCCAGGTTAGTTGTTTTGAAAACAATACGGATACATACGGATGCTTTTACCCGCAACGTGTTGCAAACCGCAATCAATGGCATTTATAAACGATGAGTGAAGGCTGCAGTCGGACAGGCGGTGTTACTTAAAGTATTGGTTTAAAATGGCTCTAATTCGAGCGATTTGAATGATTATGAACTCGGAATAAACTTTTAACCGTCGATAGTGACTGTTGAGTTAACCCTATTGGCGTTGAGCAAAGTAAGATAGATGTATGTTAGCGCAACTGATTGCAGGTGGTACTTGATGTGCGTGATCTATCTTCGCATCATGACTATAAGTGGCCGCTTAATCGCAATTGTTCTTTTGTGTTCTACAACCCTTTACGCACAACATGTCGATCCCATCGATTATGTAAATGTGATGACGGGCACACAATCAAAATACAGTTTCAGTAGTGGTAACAACTTATCCGGCAATCACTTTGCCTTACGCGATGAATTGCTGGGTTCCTCAAACAGGCGAGATGGGCAACGGTTGGGTTTTACACTTATGATGCTGAGAAGATCATGGGTTTAAAAGAGACGCATCAGCCAAGTCCCATGGATTAATGACTACGGCAACGTTTCACTGATGCCTATCACTGGAAAAGTAAAGGTTCGTGAGAAAGAACGGCGCAAGCTCATTCTCACACAAAGCCGAGGTTGCCAAACCATATTATTACAGTGTCTATCTCGCAGATTATAATGTCACGGCCGAAGTTGCTCCGACGGAACATGCGGCTTCGATGCGATTTACGTTCCCTGAAATCCGATAGCTCGTATGTTGTGATCGATGCATTCGACAAGGGTTCCTATATCAAAATCATTCACGCGAAGAACGAGATCATCGGTTACTCGACCCAGGAACAGCGGCGGTGTGCCCGATAACTTCAAGAACTATTTCGTCATCAAGTTCGACAAGCCATTTCTTGCTGCTTCTGTTTTGGCACGATGGAAAGAGACTGCGAAGATCGAGAAGGGCATCTCAGAATATAAAGACAAGCACGTTGGTGCGCTCATCCCGCTTTCGAACAAAGAAAGGCGAAAAGATCAACCTGAGGCGTTGCGTCGTCATTCATCAGTGCTGAAACAGGCGGAGCTCAATCTTGCCGAGGTCGGCAACAAGAAGCTGGAAAGTTATCAAAGAGGAAGGGGCGCACTGCCTGGAACAAATCTCTTTCAAAGATCGAGGTCGATGGCGGAAGCATAGATCAGCTTCGTACATTTTACTCATGTCTCTACAGGACAATGTTGTTCCCCGCGAAAGCTCTATGAAATCAACAAAGAAGGAAAGCCGGTGCATTACAGTCCGTACAACGGACAAGTGCTGCCTGGCTACATGTTTACCGACAATGGTTTTTGGGACACGTTTCGAGCAGCGGCGCCGCTGATCAACCTGATTGAGCCGTCGATGAGTGCGCAGATACAGGAAGGCCTGGTGAATGCTTACAAGGAAAGTGGATGGTTGCCGGAGTGGGCAAGTCCGGGTCACAGGGATTGTATGATCGGATCGAACTCGGCATCGATCATTACAGACGCGTACATGAAGGGAATTAAGAGTCCGGATATACAGACGCTTTACGAGGCGATCCTGAAAAACACGGAGGCCGAAGGACCCGTGAGCTCCGTGGGACGTAAAAGGCGCGGCCGACTATAAAACAAGTATGGCTATGGTTCCCCTACGACGTGAAAATCAACGAGAACGTTGCGAGAACATTGGAGTATGCTTACGCAGACTGGACCATATGGCAACTGGCAAAGGCATTGGGGTCGACCGCAAGAGGAGATAGACAAGTTTGCGAAACGATGTCAGAACTATCGCAACGTGTTTGACCCAGAGACGAAGCTGATGCGTGGCAAGAATAAAGATGGGAGCTTCCAGGCTCCGTTCAATCCATTCAAGTTGGGTGATGCCTTTACGGAGGGCAAACAGCTGGCATTATACGTGGAGCGTGTTCCACGATGTGGAAGGGCTGATCGACATCATGGGTGGAAAGAAACAATTGTGACGATGCTGGATTCTGTATTCAACTTGCCCTCCTGTGTACGACGATAGCTATTACGGCCAGGTGATACACGAGATCCGCGAAATGCAGACGATGAACATGGGCAACTATGCACATGGCAACCAGCCGATACAGCACATGATTTACTTATACAACTATGCGGGCGAGCCGTGGAAGTCGCAATACTGGCTGCGTGAAGTAATGAACAGGTTGTACTCTCCGAATGCTGACGGTTATTGTGGTGACGAGGATAATGGACAAACGAGTGCGTGGTACATTTTTACGGCGTTGGGATTTTACCCGGTGTGCCCGGGAACAGATCAGTATGTGATTGGCGCGCCGTTGTTTAAGAAGGCGGTGATCCATTTGGAGAATGGGAAGAGTGTGACGGTTAGTGCGGGGGAGAATAGTGAGGTGAACCGGTATGTAAAAACTTTGAGCGTGAATGGAAAACCGTACGAACCTCTGTTTTTTACGCATGAACAATTGCTGGATGGAGCCGTGATTGATTTCGGGATGATTAACACTCCTACCAATCGATCGTCGACCGGACTTCCCTACTCCTTTCTCACACCAATAACTGTAAGGTTTTCTGACGACACACCTTAAGAATCGTGCACATCTTCGTGCATGAAATTCCTATTGTTATTGTTGCTCGTAACAACACGTCGCCTTCGCACAAATTGCCATCGCTGATGCCGAAAAATGAAAACGGGCAAAATCGTTTACGGTCAACGGTCATGTAACCGCGAGCTTCGGCGATCTCTCATTTATTCAAGATGCCTCAGGCGCTATTGCCATCTATGGTGTCAAAGTCAACCAGGATGATCTATAATCAGTAACCGGAAAGCTGTCGAAGTTCAACGGCCTGCTGGAGATCGCCATTGACTCCATGAAAGTCCTCGCCACACGATTGATTCCTATCGCTCCGAAGAATGTCATTCAATCACAGATCACAAATCACGAATCCGAAATCATTCAACTTCAAAATGTATCACTACAGCCCGAACATTTATTCTTTTATCCAAGTCGAGGCGGCATTCTCCAAAAAAACAACGACACCCTTCAATACTGGATCGATGAGAACCACCCCGACATAGGCGGCTATCTGATTCCATCCACTTCAAACGTCACCGGAATTGTAAGTCGATATGGAAGCCGGTTTCAAATCATGCCCCGCTCCCATTCCGACATCCCGAATGCAAACGCTCGAACAACAGCCAGTTAACAATAACTTCAAAGTTCTCAACTGGAACCTGGAGTTCTTCGGAGCTCCGAAATACGGACCTACCGACAATGATCTTCAGATCACAAACGTCACTCGTGTTTTGAATTCCACCCACGCCGATCTCATGGCGCTACAGGAGGTCTCCAGCGACGACGCGTTCAAAAGTTTGATTCAATCAATGCCTGGTTACAGCGGCCGCTGCTCCAATCGTTACTCCTATTCCTTCGATCCATCGGGTGATTTCCCGCCACAGAAGGTTTGCTTCGCCTACAATACGTCGACGGTCAAAGTCATTCGCGAGAAGATCTTGTTCAGTAAGTACTTCGACGACAACCCGTCGGATATTTTTTCAAGTGGGCGGCTCCCATACTTACTTGAGGTTGAAACGATGGGACACCGCCTGAAACTTCGTCAACATCCATGCAAAGTCGGGTTACGACGACAATGCGCGAAGCCGGCGAATAATTGATGCAGCAATGTTGAAAGAACACTCTCGATGTTTATTATCCAAAACAATACCATTCTTCTCGGCGACTTCAACGATGCACTTGAAGGCTCCTACGAGAATTTTGTTGATGATCCAAAGTACGATTGTGTCACAAGATCACTCGCCGAAGCTGGGTGGCACTCAACCATCTCTTACAATGATGTGATTGACCAGCAACTGATCACCTCGAACCTGTCAGACACTTTTATCAACATCAGGATCGTTAACGTGTTTCCCCAGGTAGCGCTTTACGAAAAGACAACTTCCGATCATCTGCCAGTCATATCGGAATTTGACCTGACCAGGACAGTCACCGGCCTCACTGACAAACAATGAAATAAAAGTCTTCCCCAATCCAACCCATCGCAATCTCTGGTTTACGCCAACCACTCAAACGTAGTACTGATGAACTCGCTCGGATCGATCCTCTATCAAAAATAAAAATGCGCACCCGCCGATTTCAATCGACGAGTACGCACCGGGTGTTTACACCGTCATTATCGGACGGTCATGCATTCAAGATCATTAAGAACTGGATCTTTCTCTTTTCCGTATTTATGCTCTTGTGATTCGGATCTATCGCACCGGGGTACTTCTGATGATTGCCTTTACTCCCTTGTCGATCGATTTTGACAGAGCCTTCACATCATTCACGTTACCCTTCACCAATCCGCGCCACACCTGCTCATCTCGACTTCCGATCGGTGATGTCGATGATCAATGTACCTTCAGTGTAACGATAGGGATAGCCGCCACCATATCCACCGTAACCTCCATAACCCATGTATGGATAGCCCCAGAACATCGAACGGCCCCCAACCCCATCCACCCATCATCGGGTAACCGCCGTAACCCATATAGTTCTGTTGTTTATCCTGGGTAAACGTTGTATAGCTTACCAACAAGTCCGGGTTATCTTTAGTAAAGACTAATCCACGCTTCTCAAATTCTGTAGTGATATCTTTCCTGATCTTCGAGCTAATAAGCTGACTTTTGTAAGCAGGATTATTTACTTGAATGTCGGCGGTGCTAAATCCAAACGTGCGATACTGATTGAAATTCACGTCGTGATTCATATCAGTCACAGCACAACTTCCCAGCAATAGCGCCATGGCCATTGCGAGACAGATACTCAATCTATTCATCATAAGCTTTCTAACCTCCATAAGCGATTAACGTCAGAAATTCCGCTGTCGTTCGTGGAGATGTATCGCTGGCATTACTACCAATAAAAAAAGCCCCGTAGCACATTTCGCTACAGGGCTTTTATATCAGATAAATTTTCTATTAAAGAGGTCTGACCTTGATGTTTCTGAAAAACACAGGTGCGCCATGATCTTGCAGAGAGAGTGCACCGATCTTCGACTTGTTCCCAGCCTGGATAATCAACCCACTTCGATTTCTTATACGCGGCTTCGTACTCAGGGCTGCCTTCTTCGAACTCAACTACTTTTATGCCGTTGAGCCAATGTTCTACATGACCATTCTGATAATGATGCGCGTTGTGTTCCATTCATTTACTCCGTTGAATTGAACCTTGGTGGTATCGGCAGGGAACATATCATAGTTGCTACCAACCTTCTGTGCTTGTGTAAGCTTACCACCTTTCCAGCCTTTAGTGTCAATGATCTGTGACTCGGGGCCAGTTGCATAGTCAGTTTTATACTCGGGTTTTTCGACCACGTGATAGATGATACCACTGTTGCCACCGGGCTCAGTGAGTTTCCAATCAACCGTAAGCTCGAAGTTGCCGAATTGCTTGATGGTCATCAAAGAGCCACCGAATTTTCCGGAGCCTTCGCCGAGACCCAGTTCCATCAACAACGATAGCACTGTCTCTCACAGACCAAAGCGGGACCGATCGTATCGGCACCATAACGTTTCCAGCCATCGAGATCTTTTCCGTTGAACAGTGATTCCCAACCGGCCTGTTGCTCACGTGCGCTTACCTTGTTGAGTGGTGGTACGGTGTCAGGCGGTGCAGTTGTTTCGGCTGTTTCGGCCGTCGGGTTTCGTGCACGACTGGAGCCAGGCAGACGCAACGACAATCGCGGAATCGCACCCGCCCAGAGCAGATTACTTTTTCTTTTCACTGGATAGATTTTTGGTTAGGGAGGTAAGATAACACAAAATCGCTTATTTTTATACACCCTCAAAACGAGATTTACCATGCTTAGTACACCTCAAATTCAATCGAATCCAAACCTCCTTGTGTTCCTTCCGATTTTCTATACGGTATGGTCGGATGCAGTCCTTACTCCTACGGAGCTTAAGTCACTTCACAGCGTGATCGACGGCCAGGAATTGGTTGAACGCCGACGAGCGTAAATTCCTCTATGGTCAACTCGACCCGAATGTTCCACCAACTCCGGATCAGTTGAAAGCATGGCTCGAAGAGATCCGGACGGTTCAACCGGAGAGCGGCAGTAATCTCGTCGATATTGGTATCAAACTCGCCGGCAGTCGTGCGAAGAATGGATCAGCAGCCGTATTGCAAAAGGCACGTCCATCATTGTTGCCGATTGAAGACGCGTTAGGCGTTATCAGTCGCGAGTCGGTGTTTTCTTTCTATCCTGAAAACAGGAAGACGATCACGTCATCTTATCAAACACAGTCGACCTTCGACATAGAGACGCTTGCAAAAATTCTCGATGGTAAATCGGAGCAGATCAACAAGCGTGTGAAGACGATCATTTCCGATCCTGCATTCACTCGCGTCGACCCTACAAGCCTTTCGCAGCAGAGAGAGATCACGCTTCAATGGGCAAAGCTGCTGGCCCAGCAAGGCATGGGTGCGATGGCTTATCCTAAGGAATACGGAGGACAAGGCGACATGGCTTCGTACTTCTCGGTGATGGAGACGATCAGCTATCAAGATCTGAGCCTGGTGATAAAATTTGGAGTTCAGTTTGGTCTTTGGGGGATGAGTGTCTTCCTGTTGGAACGGAAAAGCATCACAAGAAATATTTGAAAGACATCGGCAACGCTAGAATTGCCTGGTTGTTTTGCAATGACTGAAACTGGTCACGGATCGAACGTGAAAGGCATTGAAACTACGGCTACGTACGATCATTCAACGAAGACGATTGTCATCAACACTCCGAATGAGCTTGCCCGCAAAGAGTATATCGGTAATGCCGCAGTGCATGGGCAGATGGGCAACTGTGTTTGCGAAGATCATTGTTGAAGGAAAAGATTATGGTGTTGCGGCCTTTGTTGTTCCGCTTCGCGATAAGAATGGAAATCTGAAACCTGGAGTTACGATTAAAGACTGCGGAAGAAAGTTAGGTCTGAATGGAGTGGACAACGGTGTGATCTATTTCAAGAATGTCGTTATTCCGAAGGACGACATGCTCGATAAGTTCGCAGGCGTTAGCGACGATGGTAAGTTCGTGAGCCCGATCAGCAGCGACAATCGTCGTTTCTTCACAATGCTTGGAACGCTGGTGGGTGGACGAATCGGCATCCCTCGTTCAGGCAATGCTGCGTCGAAGCTCGGACTGGCCATAGCAATCAAGTATGGCGACAAGCGACGTCCAGTTTGGTCCTGAGGGAGCCGCTGAAGTTCCGATCCTTAACTATCGCACACATCAACGGAGATTGATGCCGTTGCTTGCGAATTCATTCGCGTTGCACTTTGCGCTTCAGTATCTCACCGACCGGTTCCTTGCGAGAACGGATGAGCAGATGCAGGAGATCGAAGCATTGGCTGCCGGGCTGAAATCATTCGGAACATGGGAACACAACGGCGACATTACAAGAGTGTCGCGAAGCTTGTGGCGGTAAAGGTTATTTATCGGAGAACCGGATCGGCGATCTGAAAAAACGATTCAGACATCTATACGACTTTTCGAAGGAGACAACACAGTACTGATGCAACTCGTGGCGAAGTCCAGGTTGACGGAGTTCAAACAGGAGTTTAGCAGCATGGGTAGCTTCGGTATACTGAATTATGTAGCGAAGCAGGCGGCAACGGCAATCTCCGAAAAGAATCCAATTGCGGTGAGAAATAACATCCGACGAACATTTGCTCGATCCGGAGTTTCATATGCATGCATTCACGTACCGCGAGAAAGATATATTGACATCCGCCGCGAAACGTTTGCGCAAGCACATCAGTGAAGGCATGGATTCATTCGACGCATTCAACGTTGCGCAGCATCATCTTGTACAGGTAGGCTTCGCTTATATCGAGAGGATCATCTTGGAAAGATTCCAGGATGCTGTAAGAAAATACGAAAGACAAGGGTTGCCAGGAAGTGCTTCGCAAGCTCTGCAATCTCTTCGCGTTGTCGCAGATCGATAAGAATAAAGGCTGGTATCTCGAACAGGGATATATGGAAGGCTCGAAGACGAAAGCAATTCGTAAGTTGATGAATCAGCTTTGTTGGGAGATTAGAGAAGAGGCGGTTCCCCTTGTAGAGGCTTTTAGGATACCCGAAAGTTGCTTAGGTCCTATTGCAAAATGATTGCTGATTTGTAATTCGTGATTTGTAATTGGCTCCGAATCAATCACAAATTACAAATCACAAATCCCCGGGATGATACGTCTTCTCCGCATTCTTTTGCACATCTTTCTTTGTAAAACAACACGTCTTTGAATTGTCCTTTCGAATACATCAACGACTGATCATTAAAGTGCTTTGACGAAGGATCCGACGAGCTACCGCCAGTCACGATCGACTTTGCTTTAATGCGCGGACCGAATTCAACAACGGCAACGAAGCTATTGCCAACACCTCCGTAGTATACTTTTTCAGTCCCACAGGCTTCCTGCTGCCGAATGCGGCCAGCGATCCATACAACGACGATGTAGAACCGACCGCAAGCTGGATTTCGAATCATCGAAGACCGGATCGGTCGGAGTTCCAATGGTCTTTGAAAGCGATTCAAATCGCCCCACGCAATGTTCCATGATCCAAAGTTGCGTTCGAGATCTCCCAGCGCTGTCTCGAAAGCCTGGAGCTTTGATCGGGTGACGTTGTCGTGATCATCAAGTCAATATAAAAACACCTGGTCCCCCCTGTGGTCCGCCATCACTTTCGGATCAGACTTCATCATCCCTTCAAGGTTCCTGGCCCAGGCAACGCTCAGGGTCGTTCCGACTGATGATATACCGTATTGCTTATTCCATGACTGCACAATTGCAATTGCGTCTTTGAATCTCTCCTTCTGTTCGGAGGTTGCTGTTGTTTCATATGCTGTTATCAAGGCCGGAACTAGTCTCTCGAAGGCGGTCAGTGTTGGATCATAAGCTGCCGCAATTAGTTTGTCTAACGTGAATTTGCTTTCTCTTCTGAGAACCCGATCCGCATTAACGGCCCGGAAGTTTTGCCCGTCGGGAGCCATGTACGTGGGAAAGCTTTCTTTCTTCGGACTGTTGTTCGCTGCTGCTGTGAAAGGTGTCGAGTTACAGTTTTGTATCCAGCCGCTGGCCGGGTTTTTCAGTTGAATGATCTCATCGATCTTATGAAGACCTTTCCAGTCATTCGAAGACAATGACCCATCGACGGGAAGATTCCAATTGACTGAAGGATCACGCTTCGGAACGAAGTTTCCGTGCCAATAGGCGATGTTACCCTTCGTATCGGCAAACACAGTGTTGTTCGAAGAGTTTCCATTCAGCTCCATTACTTTCTTGTAACTATCGTAGCCGGTTGCTTTAGTTCGCATGAATGATTGTTCGAGAGCGTGAACGGGATCGTCCATCATCGCGATGGTTTTCCATTTGCCGTCGGCGTCGCCTATCACGGGACCGTGATGTGTCCAGTACACTGCGAAGTCTTTGTCCTTCATTCCTTCATCGGTCTTTATACTTAATGGAAACCGACTTTTCTTTGATCTCTTTCCATTTGCCATCGTGCTTGTAATAAAACTTGTCTCCTTTACGTGATACCGTTTCAAGATATTGATCCACGGCATCAGCGTAGGTTGATGTATGCATCCAACCACAGTTGTTGTTGAAGCCCTGGTATACAAAGAACTGTCCCCACGTAACCTGCACCGTATGCACTCAGGCCTTCCTCGCTTACGCAATGAACTTCGGAGCGGAAATAAAAAGACGTGTGCGGATTGATCAGCAGTAAGGCGTTTCCATTCTCGGTATGCGACGGTGCTATCGCAAAACCATTCGAGCCTTTCGGTTCTTTTGGTTCAACAGGTTCTTCGATCTCCATCTCGGGCTTTCGTTCATTCTCATAAAATGCTTTAAGCTCAGGAACGCTAATATTGGTGAGATCGCCCCCGATGCTGCCTTCACTAAACAGCAAAGGATACCATGCATGAAACTTATGAAGAAGCTTTGGGTGGACGTCTTTATGTGTTAGTAGATAATAATTCACGCCGTCTGCGAAAGCATCCATGAGCTTTTTCATCTCGGGCTTACTTTGCTTGTAGAGATCTTTAGCACGCGTGGAGTCGTGAAATAATCTCGACCTGAGATCTGAATACAATGCCGACTCCCCTTCTACTTCGGCTGTGCGTCCCAACGCATCGATGTAGTTCCATTCGACGCGCAGGAAGTCGTCTTCGCATTGGGCATACAGCAAACCGAATACGACATCGGCATCTGTCTTTCCATAGATGTGGGGAATGCCCCAATTGTCGCGGATGATGGTGATTTTCTCGGCGCGGTCTTTAAGGTGCTTAAGGTCGCCCTGCGAGTAAGTAAGGACGAAGTAGAAAAGAAAAGCAACGGTGAGGAAATACTTCATGTGACTAAGTTCGCAAATGTTTCTCGCAAAGTTTGAGAAGGTCTCGCAAAGGCCGCAAAAACTATTGCATTCCTTCGTGAACTTCGCGAGACCTTACAAGCCTTTGCGTGAAATCTTCGCGCCCTTACCCGGTGAATGTGGTCATAACATATATCACAATAGCGACAACCGCAAGCGATAAAACGATGTCCATGACATTGTAACTGTTACGATTGGCCTGTACCTGTTCAGGCGTGAGTGAGCCATAGGTGAGGCCACGGATCTTTTCCTCGGACGGTGGCGGCGTTGCAAGGCTGACTACAACACAGAAGATCACACAGAAAAGGAAGAACCATGCTCCGAACGTGAGGAAGTTCGTGGTTCCGAAGAAATACAGGATACCGTCGTGAGCCAGCATGCCTGAGCCCGGCGGCAAGTTCCAGGCTTATCCGGATAATTGCAACAACAAGCCGGCGATGAGTGTACCCAAAGCCCCCGTTGCATTAATTCGTTTGTAGACAGATACCGAGCATGAATACGGCGGCGATCGGGGGCGCAATGTATGATTGCACGGATTGCAGATACTCATACAAAACACCGGAAATATTCTGCATGATTGGGATCCAAAGTATGCCGAGTGCAACAACAATCACAGTAGCGATTCGTCCAACCTTGATCAGTTTACGTTCCGGCGCATCGGGCCTCAATTTTTTATAGATGTCTACGGTAAACAATGTTGAACACGAATTGAAAACAGAAGCTAATGAGCTCATCAACGCAGCTAACAATCCAGCAGCAACGAGGCCTCTCAACCCAGCAGGCATCTTGTTCATCAGCAGTGCTGCGAACGCTTGATCCGGAGTATCCCAGGACAATTCACCACGATTCTTCAGGGCAACAGCGATAACACCTGGAATAAGAAACAGGAACACTGGTGTTAGTTTCAGGAACCCTCCAAAGATGGTCCCTCTTCTTCCTCTTTTATATTCTTTGCAGCAAGCACTCGTTGCACGATGTACTGATCAGTACACCAATACCAAATGCCGACGATAGTGCTGGTTATTACAAGACTTGGCCAAGGGAAATCCGGATCCGACGCTGGACGCCACATGTTCAGGTAGCCAGGTTCTAATGATTCCTTTAGCCTGTTATTCCACCAACGTGATATAATCCAACTGCAGTAAGCGTACCGGCGCCGAGAACCAACACTATAGTTTGAAGAGCTTCAGTATAAACAACTGCTCTCATGCCTCCGAAGACGGTATAAGCGCCCGTAAGAACAACTGTTATCAAAGCACCCCGACCAAAAATCGATACCCAACAGTTGCGCGATAACTATACCACCAGCATAAACTGTTACTGACACTTTTGTCAGCACATATGCTACGAGCGAGAATATGCTAAGGAACCATCTCGTGTTCGCGTTGAAGCGACGCTCCAGGAACTCGGGTGTCGTAAATACGCCGCTTCGCAAATAGAAAGGAAGAAAGACCCACGAGCGTTATCACAAGCCACGCATGTAACTCGTAAATGAGCATTGGTATTTTTCCGCCGGCACCTGCACCGGCAAGACCAACCACGTGCTCAGATCCGGATATTCGATGCGAAGATCGACGCCCCAACAACAAACCAACCTATGTTGCGACCGGCGAGAAAGTAATCTTCGGTGCTTTCCTGCTTACGGGTCATCACCCAGATAGCAAGACCTGCGATTAAGAGAAAATAGAATCCAATGACGATCCAGTCAAGCGTTTCAAACATAAAGGTCGAGGTTACGGTTATGTTATAAATGTAATTATAACAATTATCATTGAGATAACGATGTGAGGATACAATTCCCCAGCATCTTTCTTCGTTGTGGATTTAAATGCAACAAAACAGTTGTTGCATAAGTCTTAAGCTGACTGGCATGATTTTGAACATGGGTTAGGCAACTTATAAAACGAAAAATGAAAAAGAGAAGTAACGTGATGAAGAGGCTGATGATTGCAGTGGGATTTCTTCTGCTATCGTTCGGTGTCAGCAACGCGCAGTATTCACCTGTATTCAGAACACCATATAAGACAGCTTTAGGTATTCGTGTTGGTGGAACGAGTGGTGCAGACATTAAACATTTCTTCCGCCCGGCAACAGCAGTGGAAGGTATATTAGGAGCATTTGGAGATGGCTTTAGCATCACCGGTCTCGTGGAAAAGAACGCGCAGGCGTTCGATGTTGTAGGACTGAACTGGTACTATGGTGGTGGCGCTCACATTGCCTTTTACAATGGCAACCGTGACAATGGTTATTTCGGCCGCGACCTGCATTACCGAGACTCACATGACGTGGGGATTGGTATCGATGGTATTATTGGCCTCGAGTACATTCTCCCGGATGACATACCAGTAGCGTTTAGTCTCGACCTCAAACCTTTTATCGAGATCGATAGCGATGGAGATGTTGGCGTTGCGCCGGACCTCGCGCTGGGGATAAAATTTTTGATCAGGTAAGAAGAGACTTTAAGTATATTGGGTCTATGCGTAGACTCAATATGCTTTTTATTGTACTGATATCAGCGTCAGTATATGCTCAACGAATGGAACCTGTCAACTTCTCACAGGTCAACATCAACGACACCTTCTGGAAACCCGCCATGGAAAAGGTGGCCACCACCACACTCCAGGCATGCATCTTTCAAACAGAAGTAAAAACACCGCGCATACGCAACTTCGAAAAAGTTGCCCGTCATCAAAATGAAAAACACGAGGGCATCTTTTACGATGACTCCGATGTATTCAAAGCGCTCGAAGCGATAGCCTATTCATTAAAGAATCATCCCGATCCGAAGCTCGAAGCGAAGGCCGACGAATGGATCGACAAGATCGCTGCCGCTCAACTACCCGATGGCTATCTGAACACCTACTACACACTCGATGGTCGCCTCGAGCAGCGATGGAGCGACATGAGCATGCATGAAGACTACAACGGTGGTCATATGATCGAAGCAGCTGTGGCCTACTACAATGCAACGGGCAAACGTAAATTTCTCGACGTTTCGATCAAATGGGCCAACCACTTCGACTCATTATTCGGACCCAACAAAAGAGATTGGGTTACCGGACACCAGGAGCTCGAACTCGCTTTGGTGAAGTTGTACAAGACCACCAACGACAAAAAGTATCTCGACCTCGCCAAGTGGCTCCTGGAAGAACGCGGACATAAGCTGGCGAAAGGATATACCTGGACCGACTGGCGCGACACTGCATACGCACAAGATATGGTGCCCGTAAGACAGCAAAAAGAAATTACAGGTCACGCCGTTCGTGCAATGTATTTATACACAGGCGCGGCTGATGTTGCAGCGCTTACAGGAGACGAGGGTTACATGAATGCAATGAATAACGTTTGGGAAGATGTCGTCTATCGAAACATGTACCTCACCGGCGGCATCGGTTCGTCCGGAAACAATGAAGGATTCAGTAACGATTACGACTCCCGAATGAACAAGCGTATTGCGAAACATGCGCATCGGTCGAATGGTATTCTGGAACCAGCGAATGAATCTACTTACGGTGATGCGAAGTTCATCGATATACTCGAACGAAGTTTATACAACGGAGCCCGCGACGGACTCTCACTCAGTGGCGATCGTTTCTTTTATGGAAACCCGTTGGCTTCCAAACGGCCGACATTTCCGAAGAGAATGGTTTGGAACAGCATGTTGTCCCGCAAACATCGCACGTCTTATCGCATCGCTGGGAGATTACATCTACGCCAAATCCGACAAGGCAATCCGGGTAAACCTGTTTGTTGGGAGCAACACAAAAGTCAATGATGTTGCACTATCGATGACGACAAATTATCCGTGGGACGGAAACGTGAGCATTGCTGTGGATCCCACAAAGAAGAAGAAGTTTGCACTGGAATTGCGCATCCCCGGATGGGCCCAGGGCGAGGCCGTTCCCGGTGGACTGTACGTGTTCGAAAACAAAAAGCCGGATGCGTTTACAATCAATGTCAACGGCAAGCCCGCGACTTACACGATGACCAAAGGCTACGCGGTTATCGATCGTGAATGGAAGAAAGGCGATAAGGTCGACATGGTTATTCCCATGGAAATCAAAAGAGTTGTTACCCGTCCCGAAGTAAAGCAAGACGAAGAAAGAGTCGCGCTGCAGCGAGGACCATTGGTGTATTGTGTCGAAGGAGCCGACAACAACGGACAGGCATGGAACATTATTCTTCCCGATAACACAGGGTTCCAAACATCATTCGACAAGAATATTCTTGAGGGAGTGCAGACAATAAAATTTGATGCTCCTACCCTGCAAATCTCTTCCGACGGAAATCAATAGCCACCGAAACAAAGACGATCACCGCCATCCCATACTACGCATGGTGTAACAGGGGCCAGAACGCTATGCAGGTCTGGCTCCCGAAAAAGATCAAGGATGTGAAAGTGAACTATTAAGATTGGTGATTTGTAATTTGTGATTCGTTATTTGGCCCAATCAACTTTGGGTGACTTGTAGTAATTGAACCCTAAAGCTTCCATCTGCGCAGCATGTCTGGCAAGACGGACTTTGTATTCGTTCCAGTCGCGGTTCTTCGGGCTCCATGCGATCTCTGCGATACCGGGTAAACGGGGGAATGCGAGGTACTCCACATCATTCATCGTCTTAAGAGTTTCGGCCCAGAGCGGAGCTTCTATGCCAATGATGTTATCGGCATTGAGACCAGGCACAATGTCTTCTGGTTTCCAGTTGTAAGATTCGTCTACCTCGATGTAGGCAGCCCAGTGAAGACCAAGCTTCGAAGTGGAGTCATATTGCATATCGAGATATACTTTCTTGGCAGGCGACAGAAGGATCCTGGCACCTTTCCGTGCAGCGCTATCAGCGTACTCTTTCGAATGCCACATTTGAACAACGTCGCCGGCACCAATGTTGCCCTGCGCAATTTCATCCCAACCCACCATTTGCTTTCCGTTGGCTTCAACTATTTTCTTGAATGCATTGATGAATGCGATATAGTCTTCCTTCTTCGTTACGTGGGCTTCGTCGCCACCGATGTGCATGTAAGGACTTGGATTGATAGCCGAGATCTCCTTAACTACATCACCAACAAATTTCAACGTAAGCTCTTCAGCTTTCTTGCTGTTGCGGCACAGTGTGCTGAAACCAACTTCGATTCCTTCATAGAGTGCAGGTTCTCTTCCAACGCCTTTGCAATACAGCTCGGGATATGATGCGAGAGCAGCATTGATGTGGCTGGGCATGTCGATTTCGGGAATGATCGTTACGAAGCGCGATGCAGCGTAAGCAACGATGTCTTTGAATTGTTCTTGTGTGTAGAAACCACCACCGCCACCACCAACTTGTGTCTTGCCGCCAACCTCAGTCAGCTTGGGCCATGACTTGATCTCAATCCTCCATCCCTGGTCGTCGCTGAGATGAAGATGGAGAACGTTCATTTTATAGTAAGCGATGTCGTCGATGTATTGCTTCACATCTTCAACGCTGAAGAAATGACGAGCCACGTCGAGCATAGAGCCTCTCCAACCGAACTGGGGATAGTCGCGAATGGTGACTTCGGCAAATTCGGTGTTCTCGTTTTTCTTTACGCCGATCTGGCGAAGGGTCTGGATCCCGTAAAACAAACCACCTGGTTTATTGGCGGCCACGGAAATCGATTCGTCTGTGACCTTGATCTCGTATCCTTCGTCGCCGAGCTCCTGGTCCTGTATTAAAGAAAGAAAATATCTGGTTTTTGGCAGCGCGGGTTTCGGATGCAGAAACGTGCAGTACCGAGGCGGCATAATCGCCGATCTCCTTTACACCTTCCGAATAGATGGAAGTACTGGAACTCAGAATGAATGCGGCTTCACCGCCGGTGACAGAGACAGCCTTTGGAATCACGTCCATCGCGGCCTGTTTTGCTGCGGGCGAGGCTTTCTCTTTACACCCGATTATTAACGAAACGAGAACTAAGAATGCGGCTAAGTTGAGAGTTAATTTCATGACCTGGTTTTAGTAAGATCACGAAACTAATAAAAAATCTAACAAACTAAAGAATCACTCTGTTCTCAAGATTTCACCGGGTTCGCCATCGAAGCTTTCACAGCCTGGTAAGCGATCGTAAGCGAGGTTATCGCCACAACCAGCAACAGGCTGAGCGCAAATGTCCAGCCATCGATAGATGTATGGTAGGAGAAGTTCTCAAGCCATTGGCCCATCAGGTACCACGCAACGGGTGTGGCCACGAAGAAGGCAAGTACGATGAGCAATGCGAAGTCCTTATAGATGAGATTGAGGATACTCGTTACGCTTGCGCCTAGCACCTTTCGAACCCCGATCTCTTTTACCTTACGTTGAACGACAAACATCACGAGACCATACACTCCAAGGCATGCAATGAGGATAGCGATGAATGTAAACGATTCGATGATGGTGCCGAAGTTCTGAAAGTTCTGGTATTGTTGATCGAGTTGCTGGTCGAGGAAACTGTACTGGAATGATTTCTCAGGAAACATCGAGTTCCATGTTGCTTGTATCCTGTTGATAGTCTCGTCGATGTTCGAATTCTCGAAGCGGATCGACATCTGGTTCATTTGGTTAGCGTTGTATTCGAGGATCAATGGCGACACGGGCGTTGTGAGCGATGTAAAGTTGATGTCTTTGATCACACCTACCACCCTGCCGATCTTCCCCTCGCGGTTGATGGATTTGCCTATTGCTTTTTCGGGACTCTCCCACTTGAACTCCTGCACCGCTGTCTCGTTCACGATGAATGCTTCCGCAGGATCAGTAGAATATTCGCGCGAGAAAGGTCTGCCTGCAACGAACTCAACATCATACGTCTTGAAGAAATCATAATCGCACGAGAGGTTCGCCAGGAACATGTTGTCTTCCTGCGTGAATCCTTCGGGGACCGTACCATGAAACACGATACCAACGCCGGGAACGTTCGAAGACATGGCCGTTCCGGTTACGCCTGTCTGTGTTTCGATGTTGTCGCGGAAACTTTTCAATCTTATCCTGAAAGTAGAATCGGGGCGACTGAAAATACCATTCAGGTTCGAGCTGAAGATTGAAACGGTAACGATGTGATCTTTCTTAAACCCAAGCGGCCGGGACACGAGAAAATTCAGTTGCTTGATAATCAACAACGATCCCGACAGCAACATGCATGCAATTGCAAGTTGAAAAACGATCAGCGTCTTGCGAAGCCATTGTCCACCGAGAGCGGCCGAGCCATTGCCCTTCAGTGTATTGACCGACTCAAATTTTGTTACGAAGTAAGATGGATATCCACCGGCAAGAAGAGTGATCACAACAAGCAGACCAATGCTTGAAAGAATTAACTGTGCATCCACTACGTGCGAGAATGAGAGAGTCCTTGCCGTGAGCTGATTCAGCAAAGGAAGAGTGAGGTAAAATGCAACGTACGACAATGCAAAAGCTATCAAACAAAACAGGAAACTCTCGGAAAGAAACTGCGCAATGATCTGGTACTTGAACGAACCCAGTATTTTACGAATGCCGATCTCTTTGATCCGCGTCAGTGACTGTGCAGTGCTGAGATTGATGTAGTTGATGCAAGCGATGATGATCGTTAATAAACCAACACCGGCAAAGATGAAGATATTAGACCACGTGTTGGTGTTATTCGGCTCCGCAAGCAGCGCCGAGTTCATATGAATGTCACGAATATTCATAAGACTAAACACCTGTCCCAACTGCAGGTTCGGCGCAGCATACTTCTTCACAAACGCGTCGAAGTTCTGGTTGATGTTGGCTGGATTGGAACCGGGTTTCAAAAGAACATATGTGTATCCATGACTGATCACAAAATTGATCGCGAGGTTCTTGCGAAGCAATGCTGCCGTGAAATCGTTCTCCATATCGAACATGTTCTCGTAGGGAGCGAGCATGTCGAAGGTGATGTGAGAGTTTTCGGGAAAATTCTTAACAACAGCCGTTACACGAAATGAGTGTTTGCCTCCGAACATCAGCGTCTCGCCAATCGGATTTTGTCACCAAAGTATTTCGTGGCCATATCCTGGTTGATGATGACCGTGAACTCTTCATTAAGTGCTTTATCGAGCGTGCCGCTTACGACCTCGAACGTCATCATCCTCATTATGGTGGAATCGGTGAAGTAGACGTTGTTCTCCTCGAATGTTTCAGTTGCTTCGGGACGTTTAACGCTGACTGCTCTGCCATACATTCTGCCTGCCATTTCCACCTCGGGAAAGTATTCTGTCATCCTCGGTGCAATGGGTGGCGGACTGAGGGCAAGCTCGAGCCCGTTCGAAGCCGTATAGCTGATGCGGTAAAGTCTATCGCCGTTCTTTGAAAATCATCGAAGCTTGTCTCCGATCGAACGTAGACCATGATGAGCAGTGCAAGCGTCACACCGCACGTGAGGCCAACGAAGTTGATGATGGAATAGGCTTTGTGGCGGAGGATGTTTCGCCCGGCGGTTTTGAAAAAGTTGCGTAGCATAACCTTAAGTTACTACGAAAGGACTTGCAGGGTTGCAAGGAAGGTGAATTTCACCCAAATGGTATTACGGATTTGTAATTTGTGATTTGCAATGGACTCCGAATCAATCACAAATTACAAATCACAAATCAGTCTACACCATCATCGCCATCAGTACTATTAAACGCTTCAAGCCTCTCACTCCTCTCAATAGATTCCGTGATCGTATGCACCACTTCATCTAGCCGCTCGGCGGAAATCTTCATGTGTTCCATGATCTCTTTGGATTCATTTTCGTCCTTCACGTGCACCAAAAGATTGATCAGACCGAGAATGCTCGCTACGGGGACTGCGTAAGTTGTGAGCATTGATAAATGCATAATCTTCCAGCGCCTTGTTCTTGCGCTCGAGTTCGAATGTTCTTTCGGCTACACGCTTCTCGAGGCTTTCATTAATTGCTTTGATCTCTTCTGCCTGGGCGAGGATCTCTTCGTTCTTCTTGGTGATCTCGGCAGTACGTTCAGCAACTTTCTCTTCCAACTCAATTTTCTCCCGCATGAGATTTCTCTCGCGCGCCCGCATGTACATGTAAGCCATCGTTGCAATGGCAACACCGACGAAAATATAAAATGGGATCGTCTGCCAGAAAGGTGGACGGATCTCAAAGCTCACGACATCCTCAGTTGCGTTCTCGAAGCTTCCATCTGCCGACGCTCTTACGCGGAATGTATATGATCCGGGAGGAAGACTGCTGAACACCGCAGACCTGTCGCCAGTGGAGATCCAGTCGAGATCGTAATTATCGAGTCTGTATTGAAATCCGATACCCTGCGGATCCTGGTACCAGAAGCCGAGGAAGGTGATCGTTACGTTGTTCTCATCGTAGGCGAGCTTAAACCCGTTCGACCAATCCTTATACTTGTTAAATACCCTGAACTTATCGATAGCAACTTTCGGCCTTGCCTGCGACGCGTTAGCCTGTCCATAGATCACGATACCATGATCGGTTCCAACATAAATTCCGCCATGCTCATCTTTCGCGACTGAATTAAGATTCGGTTTGCGATCGCCGAAACCAATTTCGTTATCAAGATGATGAATGGAGTTTGTAGCTGGGTTATAAACTTCGATACCGAGATCGTGAACGGCAATAAGATTGCCATGGATATCGGACGAAAGGCAATTGACATTGATGTTCCTTAAAGTCTGCCCGGGTTGAAACTGTTGCCCGTCGAACTTATACAATCCATCATCCTGGACGTTCGCCCAGATTGCACCCGTTGAATCTTCTGCAAATCCATACACAGCCTTCGCCGTAAGATTTCCTAATATCTTATGAAAGCTGCCGCCGTGTTCATCCAACATCGCGACACCTTCACGGTCGCTGGCAAACCATGTACGTCCTTTGCTGTCGACAAACACCTGGTACACGTAATCGCAATCAAGACCTTTCGATCGATCGTAGTTAGTGACTTTCATTCCGTTCGTGAGATCGATCAGCGTTGCTCCACTCAATGTAGATAACCAGACCTTGTTCTCCGTTCCCGAGATGCTCAGCACGTTTCCATTGCTCAGCTCTTTGTCGAAGCGGGTCATTTGCCCGTCGTCTGGATTGATGCGCACCGCACCTTGTCCATAAAAACCAGCCCACACAAAGCCCTTGCAATCCGTGAATAAACTGATCACCGTGAACTTCGAATACGGAGCAGTGTCGAGATATCGTTGCGCTTTGATCTTACCTTCCTTGTCGAGCGATCTTTTGAAGAGACCTTCGTCGTTTGAGAACCAAATGTTATTGTTGTGGTCGACCGTTACGGCGGCAGCGTTCACATCGTGCGAAGGCCAGAGGTCGTCGATGAAACGCACGGCGCGACCGAGAGAACGGAACAGGCCATTGCGTGCGCCGATCCATACACTTCCTTCTTCATCGGCAAACAGTGCAGTGGGTGTCAGTCCCGGGACAGGGTTGTAAATATTCAGTTGGTCGTCTGATTGATCGTAGACTGCAACACTTGCACTACTGGTGGCGATCCAAAACTGGTTGTCGAGCTTCAGGAAATCGATGATGCCCCCGGCCGACCATGGTGACTTCGTGAGCGGGGTCGTTTTACCTGAGGCGATGTCATAGGAAAATATACCGGCGTCTTCCGTTGCAAGCCACAACGCTCCATCATTTCCCTTCACGATCTTCTTAATGATGTTGTCGGGAAAGCCGGTCTTGTAATCCAATACTTTTATCGAAGCCTTGTGGCCATCGAGGGAAACAACGGCGGCGCCGCGGTCGGTGCCTGCCCATATCGATCCATCGAATGATTCTTCGAGATCGTACACGAAGACGTCGGGCATGCCATCCGCTTCATCGAGACGATAGAGATGTTCATGAAAATAATACAACCCGTCATTCAATGTCGAGAACCACATGGTTCCATCGCGTCCGAAAAGGATGTCGGAAATCTCCTGCGTTGCGTCGCCTTCCGGAAATTGCATCTTTCGAATGACGTCTTTCTCCATAACGGAAAGCTGACCGTTCTTGTGGCCGATCCAGATCCGTCCTAATGAATCTTGCGCCAGTGCGGTAACATGATCTATCGCAAGACTATCGGCTTTCGTGAATCGCTTAATGTTGATGCCATCGAAGCGGAAGAGACCTTTGTTGGTACCGACCCACATGAAACCCTTCTGGTCTTTTAGAATAGACTCTACCTGGACGGCATCATTCTTTCGAAGCAAAAAGTATTGCTGGAAATAAGGCGATTGTCCGAAAAGCACGGTGCCTTGAAGTACGAAGACCAGCAGGAAAAGAAGCCTGAGGTTAGTCATCATCGATCACTAATGAACAAGAGTTGCACGGAATTTAATATCAATCTCCGTTGCAATTTTCTGACTTACAATGCGGGGTATGGAAATGTTATGATCGGCTAAAGGGACGTTAAAATCGGCGTCAATCAGCAGCTGATTCTTGTTCACGGAAAGTTTTGCCTTGATGATCCGTGTTTGCTTCTGGCCGTGAATGTCGAGCTCGCCTTTGGCTCTGACAGTATACACGCTGTCGCGCGAATAGTTTACCTGTTCAATGATCTTTCCCGTAAACGAAGCTTTCGGATACTTGCTGCTCTCCATATAGTTCTCGTTGAAATGCTGTCTCTGCAGATCTGAATTGAATCCCTTGAATGAAGTTATCGGGATAGAGAAAGCGAACTGATTGGTCGCTGGATCGATGATGCCTTGTATTTCGGTGGAAGATGCTTTGATCAATTCGAGTTCAGCGTTCGACGTGAAGCTCATGTCGCTTTTCTGCACAGTGTACTTGCCTTGCGCAAAACTATTTGCCGAAAGGCAAAGAACGACCAAAACGATCAGTACCCGGTTCAAACTCAGCCAACGTGTTTGAACTAAAGGTAATCAAATACCACAATCCCGCAAACTTCAGTATATCTCGATCGAGGAGATTAATGGACAAGCTTTTGAGTCGTTAATCAGAAGCTTCACTGCATCAGTTTCAGCAGAAACTTCCAGGATACGTTCATGTCCAATTGTAGTGCCCTCTGCGAGGTCGAGCCATTCACCATCCTTGTGATATATAAGCTTGAACGACTTAACGCGTTGACCGAGCTTAATATACTCTGCGAGCTTAACGTATTTAATCTTCTGGATCGAACCCAATTTTAAGATGAGTTGTGAAGAAGTAACTTCATCATCGGTTGCCCAGTAAGTTTCAGGGTTGTTATCAATCACATTCGTCGCTTCATATTTATCACCACGAACGTTGGTGGCTTCAACTTCCGAATCTTTGGCTAAATCATTTTTGAATTCGCTATCCAACAACTCTTTAAAACCCTTCAGTGCTTTTACGTCTTCTTCGTGGAACAAACCCCTTCTATCGGGCGGAATATTTAAGAGTAACACCGAACCTCTCCCAACAGAGCGAAGATAGATATCGAACAATCTCCCGGGCGCCTTTACGAGTGAGTCCTCTTTCGCATGATAAAACCAACCGGGACGAATCGATACATCGGTCTCTGCGGGAACCCAACTGGTTCCATTCTCACTTCCTGTGTTCAGCAGGTTTTCGATACCCGCCTTCCCTGCATGTAATGTATCGATCGAAATATTATTCCAGTTGGTCTCACCTGCAACACCTCTTTCGTTGCCGACCCAACGAACACCAGGGCCCGCGTCGCTGAAGAAAATGATGTCGGGTTCTTTGACCTTACAAGGTCGAGTGTTGTTGGCCAATCGTAGTAGGTCGATCCATCGATGCGACGTTTTTCGTTCTTGCCTCCGTAATATCCGTCGCCACCATTAGCTCCATCGAACCACATCTCGAATACAGGTCCATAGTTGTCAAACAATTCATTGAGTTGATTTCGATAGTACGTTACATACTCTGGCTTTCCGTAGTCTTTGTGATTCCTGTCCCACGGCGATAAATAAACACCGAACTTCAATCCATTCTTCTTGCATGCATCCGACACCATTCGAACGATATCGCCCTTGCCATTCATGAATGGACTATTGGCAATATCATGTTCGGTGAATTTGCTTGGCCACAAACAAAAACCGTCGTGATGCTTGCACGTGAGTATCACTCCTTTGAAACCCGTGTCTTTCAATACAGAGATCCACTGCTCGACATTAATTGCTGTTGGATTGAATTCCTTTTCCGATTCGCTTCCCATCCCCCATTCACGATCGGTGAAAGTATTGATCGTGAAGTGAATGAAAGCATTCATCTTCATGTCATGCCAATCGAGTTGCGCTTGTGTAGGGATTGGTAGAACCGGCGAGGGTTCGGTAGCCGTCTTTTTTGGATTGTTACAGGAGAGGAATAGCCAACAGCCAATAATCAATAACCAATAGCCAGGTTTCATGTTTTTTGTTTTTTCTTCTTGGCCGAAGGAAACAAAACATTATTTAAAATCAATCGATATCCTGGAGAATGTGGAAATAAACTTAGATCGGTTGTTCGGTCGCGACCTCTTCCGGGAACGCCTTCAGGATCGTGACCGCTGTAAAATGTCCAGTGACCGAGACCATGCTCGCCGTAGACATAACGAACATTGTCGCTTTTCTATTTTCGCCGAGGATCGTGACTGATGGCTTCACGAGGAACTTATTGAATGCTGTAGTCTGACCAAAGAACTCACGAATAACATTCTCGTGATTTTGATTCAACATCGTTGGAACGATATCCCACTTCGCAGAATAGTTGAACAACTGGAAGAAGTCGGGGCTCTGTTCGAAGAAATTCGAACGGCCATTCACATTGATGTCAGAGAAACGTCGTGAGTCGCCGGTTTCCAACGTGAAATTTTCGAAGGCGAATGTTTTATTGAAGTCGAGCTTGTCTTGTGCAGCGGGATCAACGTCGTCGCCATCGTAACTCATAGCTACTATGTCGATACCTTCGGCAGCCAGGGCGATGTCGAATGTTTCGGCGCCGGAACACATCGCGAACAGGTAGCCGCCACCAGCACAGAATGCTTTGATCTTTTTGGCTACTTCGAGCTTCATCTCCGACACTTTTGCATAACCGAGCTGATGTGCTGTAACCTCCTGAACTTTGCCTTCGATGATATTCGACTGTCGCCATGCGAAGCGCCCGACTTGTCCCGTGAAATCTTCGTGATGCAAGTGAACCCAATCGTATTTCGCGAGCTCGTCTTTCAGGATCTCTTCGTCGTAGATGATGCTGTATGGGATCTCGGCGTAATCGAGAACGAGGATCACAGCGTCGGTCTCGTCGGTGATCAATTCACTCTTCGGTGAGTACACAGCAATTCGCGGAGCCTTTTCCAGCTTCACGATATTCATATTCACTTCGGGGTTGGCGATCTCTGCAAGGATGCTGTTGACCTTGTCGGGCGATATGACTTCGAACGACACACCGCGAACAGTGCATTCATTTCTTATTTCCTCAGAGTAGTCGAAAAGAAAACTGCCGCCGCGATAGTTGAGGAGCCAGTCGACGGTCTTATCTTTTTTCAGTGCGTGAAACGCGAGGCCGTAGGCTTTGAGGTGGTTGGTTTGCGTGTTATCCATTGGCACCAGTATCGACGTGGCGTAACCGCTGACCGCGAACACCAAACAGAGCATCGATATTACCAACTTCACCATGACATTAAGTTAACTTCTTTTTGTGCAACGTGCAATGTACAACGTGCAACGAATGACGCTTCGAAGCACATCACGTTGCACATTGCACGTTGTACGTTCTACTAGACCTTCGGCACTTCGTAGCCGTTATTATATTTCGCTGCTACTAATGCATTTGCGGAGCTCTCATTAAACTTTGTTCCATCCCAGGTCACCTTCGCTCCCGTCTTATAAGATATATTTCCCATCTGGCAAACGGTTGCTACGTGCGCTCCTGCCTGAATAGAACATGTTAGATCCGACATCTTGCGTGACTTCACCACATCGATGAAATTCTTTGTGTGGAAATCGAGACCGCTGCCTTTGTTGGGCTGCCATTCAACAGCTTCCATCCTCTTTTCGTCAGGGATCACTTCCCAGCCGCCACGAGTGAGCACCAATGTTCCATTGTTGCCGATGTAGGCCATGCCGTGATCTTTTCCAAGTTACCATTGCTGATGCTCTGTGCGTGTTCCCAGATCATATTGTAACCATCGAACTCATACACAGCTGCGAGAGTATCCGGTGTTTCTTGTGGAGATTCGGGATAGGCAAACTTGCCGCCAAGAGCAACCACAGATTTCGGAAACTTTGCATCCATGCCGAGCAACGCATAGTCGATGAGGTGAACGCCCCAGTCAGTCATTAAGCCGCCGGCGTAGTCCCAGAACCAACGGAAGTTGAAGTGAAATCTATTCGGATTGAACGGACGCTTCGGTGCAGGGCCGAGCCACATGTCATAATTGACACCAGCAGGAACGGGACCGTCGGGTTTCGCTTCTACGTTTTTCATCCATCCCTGGTAGGCCCATGCTTTAACTGTACGGATCTTGCCGAGCTTTCCGGTTTTCAAATAGTTGAGTGCATCAACGAAGTGAGGAACGCTTCGCTGCCACTGTCCGCATTGCACAGCACGGTTGTATTTTTGTTGTGCGGCAACCATCACGTTACATTCCTGTATCGAATTGCCGACAGGCTTCTCTACATAAACATCTTTACCAGCAGAACATGAGTCCGCCATCTGGAGACAATGCCAATGGTCGGGAGTTCCGATCACAACAACATCAATGTCTTTATTTTCGAGGAGCTTGCGATAGTCACTGTAGGTGGCAACCTTAATTCCGTTTTTCGCGAGCTCGTATTTGCGGAAGTTGAGAACGTTATCGTCGACGTCGCAGATGGCAACGGGATTCACTTCGGGCAGCTTCATCAACGATGAGAAGTCGGCCCATCCCATGCCGTTGATACCGATCGCTGCAACGTTGATCTTCTCATTTGCAGAAAAGAGTTTCTTCTGTGCAGCGAGTGTTTCTAAGGGGATCATGGTCGACAAACCTGCGCCGGCCACGGCAGCTGATGTTGCTTTAATAAATTCTCTTCTTGTTTTCATTTTAGATGATTGCGTTTTGGGTTCCCCGATAGCGGGGGATGATAAATTTAGTCTATGTCTTTCACACATCTAAAGCCAACCGTGGAATTTCGTTCAAAACCTTCCGAAACCCGGAGCAAATACTGACGGTAATGTGGGGTCGGCAGGACTTCGCTGGACGTACCACCAGCTTGATTGTGGATGGAATGCGCTTTGGCCTTTCATCATAATGTAAGCGTAGCTGCCCGCTTTGATATACGTCGTTGGTGAGTTGCCACACGGGTCCGAGGAATTTCGGAAGGTCTTTTTTGGATAGGTGTTCGGCGGCATATTGCCATTCGCGTTCTGTTGGAAGTCGCTTGCCGGCCCATTGTGCGTAAGCGCGGGCGTCTTCTAAAGAGATATACACAACGGGGTCGTTGTTGGGTTTGAAATTCTTGAGAAAGTTGGTGGTGTCTTTTGGTTTGTAGGATGTTACTTTTAGAAAAATTGCGAATTCGTGATTTGTAACTACGTGATTATCGATGAGGAACGATTTCATGTCCAGGTCTTCATCATCTTTGGGATACGGAATGAATTCATCTCCGTGCGTGGTATGAAAGCTGAAGGAACTGCCTTTGACGAGAGTCATATCTTTTTGATTCTTTGCAGAAGGAGTTTTTTGAATTGAAGAAATTAATCTTGGAACTCCTGGAGTCAAAGTTATGATCGCTTCATCCAATAGTTTGGCTGTCATCAAACAATTGAATAACGACATCTCCTTCATATCGTTTAAGATCAAGTTCATTCGTCAATACACCGTTTATTTTTACGTGGGTTCCTTTCACTGAAAGCTTCCAGCCTGTTAATTCATACTTGATCAACTTCGGGAGCTCTGCGATGCAAGTCACTTCACCTTCATTATTCGTTCCTAAATATTTTTTATGAAAGGCATTCGTTTGAAACTTCTCCAGGCTTCACTTCTTTATGATTCCACAGATCAACCAATGATATCCATCTCTTGCTTTGGCTGAAACAACTCTCCGTCGAAACCTTCAGGTTTCAAACTAAAGACGGTGTAAATAGCTTTTTCCTTCCCCTCCCACTTATTCACCCAAATACTATCGTGCTTCGTATCGATCAACGGAGTCAACTTACCTTCCGTAAACACATCAGAATTTTCACGAAGGATCTGCGTCGTTCCTTTCAAATACGCGTACTGTTCTTTCTCCCACGAAGGGTGTCCAGCCTGGAATTGATTGATCTCCGTTCCACAGCCATTGAAGAATGCAACAGCATACTCGCGTTGAATTGGTTCCTTAAAAACTTCAGCCACTCTAAAAATTGCGAATTGCGGATTGATCAGTTTGTTGAGATTCAACAAGGGTGGATAGTACAATGCATTATGAACCCTCCCCGATACAATTCCCTCCATGTCTTTCGGAACGGCCATGCCCTCACTGTACATGATCACTCCTGACCTGACCGCATCGGCAGCCTGCTGTAGCTCCCTGCTCGACTCTCCTTTCGTGTCGAGTACAACGCCGTCAGCACCCGTCTCGCGAATAAGTGTCGCCAGTCCTTTCATATGATCTTCCTTGCGAGTGTCTTCATCCCATGGATTGTAGGCGATAAAGAACTTTACTCCTATCGAATGAAGAGAATCAGTCATCGACTTCAATCCCTTCAGTCCGCCAGGGAGATCGCGATACATGTCGAATTGATTTCTTTGATCCACACCGAGTGTCGGCCATGTTGGCCACAGGCAGATCACATCATCGCCACCGTAAAGATCTTTCCCTCGTTTCGCGAAGTCGACAATTTTCGGAAACTCTTTGTCCCACGCCATTACCAGGTGCATAACGTATGCCTTGCGAATCCATTTCAGGTCTTCACGTTTATACATCGTGCTGTCGAATGTAGTCTTATCGTAAAGCTTTCGTTGCTGGAATGCTATCGAAAGCGCATTCTGCCATGGACCTTTATATTTTCGAAATGAAGACTGTAAGTGATCGTTCCTCCGTTGGGATACAACACCGTTTCAAATCTTTTTCGTTGCCCGTTTTTAATGATGACAGGTCTCGTCGTGCAAGACCGAAGATGTCCTCACGCACATTAAAACCTAATTCCCATGCATTGTCGGGAACGATAACGTTTACCGGCTTCTTTCCAGGTAGAAATAAATGGGTTCTTGATAATGGATGATTACCGAGGCCTGTGATGTATGGATAATGCTCATTACGCGTGAATGGAATTACGTTTGAAAGACGAACGGTATCTTTTGTGTTGTTGGTAAAGATGATCTTCGTTGAATCGGAGGTAACTTGAAGACGTCCTGTGGCGGCGTAATCGAACAATTGGGCATGTGCCGTAAAAGAAAAAAGGAGGAATGCCGTTGTTAACCTCATAGGAAGGTTAAAATAAACATTTCTTATCTTTCAGGCTTAATGAAAAGGCTTTTCGCCATACTCATCCTCCTCGTAATACTCACGGCTTGTGGGTCGGCGGATCATACGGTAGAGGTGACGAAGCCGCGCCTTCACAATACCTGGCCGAAGAAGCACAGGTGGCATAAGAAACTTCACATCTGGAAGTTTACGTTTCAGATGCCAGAGCGTGGCGGAGTGAAGAAAGTGAAGATGAAGAGTTGATGAAGCAGACGAAGCGTCGCTTCATCATGAATTAAGACAGCCCTTTCAACACCAATTCAAGATTCTTTCTGAAGAACAGTTTCAACGGCGTCAGTTGGTTGATGTGACCTGTTACTGCCGAACCATGAAACAATGTCGTAAACAGGTTACAAATATCACGCGTTGATGTTGTCGATGTTATTTCCTTTTTGAAGATAGCTTCGAGCGCAAATTTCTCGAACATCTGTTCCACCGATTGTATCTCGATGTTCTGTATGTCCGCTATTGTTGGGAAAAGCAATCGCTTCTCTTCCACCTTCACAGGGAATGGTTTCGGAGCACGCTTGAGATCGGCGAGGTATGCAAACAAGCTCAGTATAATTCCCGGGTGATCTTCGCAATCGTCGCTCAGTTTATCGAACAGGTAAAAGACTGCTTGCATTCCTTCCCTGGGTTTATCCCGCATCTCTACGCCCCTGCGCAAGCACCAGATCCTATAGTAATAAAGTAAGATATCTTCCTTTTGAGGAAAATATTTGAAAAGTGTTACTTTGGAAATCTTAACCTTGTCGCAAATTTCTTCGACATACAGATCGTCGAAAGATTTTTTCCCGATCAGTTTAACTGTGAAATCCAGTACGCTTAATTTCAGTCGCGCCGCTTTTTCCTTTCTTAGACTCATGGTTTACTTGAAGTCAAATAATACATTTAGGGTTAAAAAAACAAAAGCTATTTCCATGAAAATTCGCTTCTAACCGCTTGTTTCTTATCATCTTACTTGCTTTAACATCGTGCCAGCCTGCTAAAAAACAAGAAGAAAATAATTCAATAAAGGAAGAACAAACGCCGCATGGCATGGTCGTGTCGGCACATCCTATCGCATCGCGAGTTGGAAAGGAGATCATGCAGAAAGGCGGCAATGCTGTCGATGCTGCCATCGCCGTACAGTTCACTCTAGCCGTTGTTTTCCCCGCTGCGGGCAACATTGGTGGCGGTGGGTTTATGATGGTGCGGACGAACGACGGGCAATACGCTGCACTCGACTTTCGTGAAAAAGCTCCCGGCAAGGCTACGACAGGGATGTTTCTGGACAAAGCGGGGTAACGTCATCCCCAACCTGAGTACAGAAGGTCATCTTGCATCAGGCGTTCCGGGTTCTGTGGATGGCATGGTGGAGGCTCACGGGAAATACGGATTTCTTCCATGGAAGGAACTTGTTCAACCCGCCATCGACCTCGCGCTGAATGGTTTCGCGCTCACGCAACGCGAAGCAAACTGGATGAATGACTTCCGTCCGAAGTTCGAAAAGTACAATACTGCGGCCCCCGACATTTTTATATAAACCGAATTGGCAAGCCGGCGATACCATTCGCTGGACCGACCTCGGTCACACGCTCGAACGCATTCGCGACAACGGAAGAGCAGGTTTCTATGAAGGCAAAACGGCCGATGATATCGTAGCTGAAATGCAGCGTGGCAAAGGCCTCATTTCTAAAGAAGATCTCAAGAACTACAAGGCCACCTGGAGAACACCGATCATCGCCGACTACAAAAACTACAAGGTTGTATCGATGCCTCCATCTTCAAGTGGCGGCGTTTGTCTGATCCAGTTGCTGAAATCTGTTGAACCCTACCCCCTTAAAGACTGGGGATTCAACTCTTCGAAGTATGTACATCTCATGGTGGAAGCCGAACGACGTGTGTATGCCGATCGTTCGAAGTTTTTAGGCGACGCTGATTTCTATAAAGTGCCTATTGATCAGATGATCGATGCGAATTACAACAAAGAGCGCATGAGTTCTTACAAGGAGGATAAAGCAACACCGAGCTCCGAAGTGAACCAGGAAAGATTCAGGTTATGAGCATGAAGAAACAACACACTTCTCGATCGTAGATCCGAAAGGAAACGCAGTGTCGGTCGGTTACAACTACCATCAACGGTTGGTTTGGCAACTACGTGATCGTTGGTGGCTCCGGATTTTTTCTCAACAACGAAATGGACGACTTCAGCTCGAAGCCCGGAGTGCCCAACATGTTCGGTGTATTGGGTGGTGAAGCAAATAAGATCGAACCCCAACAAGAGAATGTTAAGTGCCATGACGCCAACCATCGTGGAGAAGAATGGCAAAGTGCACATCGTTCTCGGCTCACCCGGCGGAGCAACGATCATCACGTCGGTCTTCCAGGTTATATTGAATGTACAGAGTTTGGAATGGGCATGCAGGAGGGCAGTCAACGCAAAACGAGTTCACAGTCAATGGCAACCAGATGTGATCTCACCGGAATTCAAAGCCGTCACCAAAGAAGACAGTATCGCGCTCGTGAAGATGGGACACAAGTTCAGCTCACGAAGGTCGATTGGAAGAGTTGATGCTATTCTCGTGAAAGATGATGGTAGTCTTGAGGGGGGAGCTGATAATACACGTGGAGATGATGCGATAGCGGAATTCTAGTTTCTAGTCTCTAGTTTCTAGTTTCTAGTTTGGCTCCGAAAGGTCTCTTGACTCAACTAGAAACTAGAGACTAGAACTAAGCATGCATTTCGTTGGTCGCAATGTGTCGTCTATATTCTCCTGGATCGGTAGCCCGGAATTCCTTGTATTTTTACGGGAATGACCTCTATTTTTAACAATAGAATCCTCCAACACTCACTGTTTTGGGTTTCCCAACTGGTCTTCTACGCAGTTATTTACGGCAGTTATACCGAAAACTACGGACAGACATTCTATGAGGAAGCCGTCTTTCTCCCTGTAAAGATCGTTTTCACTTACTTCGTGTTGTACTACCTTCTGCCGTTCCTGTTGGCGGGCAGATACGTTTTCTTCTTCACCTGGTTCGTGGTTGGGTCGCTGATCGCCGGTGTTGCGCAGCGATTCATCGCATTTACTTTCGATTACCCTATCTATTATCCAGAAGGTTTACGCGATCCGTTCTTGTGGTTTCCGAAGATCTCAAAGATGATCGCATCGATTTATCCATACACGTTCTTTGCCGTCGCCATCAAGCTGCTCAAGTACTGGTATGAGAACAAGCAAGCTCAGCAGATCTTGTTACAGGATAAGCTCCAGGCCGAATTGAAATTCCTCAAGACACAAATACATCCGCACTTCTATTCAATACCCTCAACAATCTTTACGCGCTCACGCTGAAGAAATCCCGACCTCGCTCCTGCCATGGTCCTCAAGCTTTCGGAGCTGATCAACTACATGTTGTATGAATGTCGCGAAGACGAAGTTCTATTAGAGAAAGAGATCAAATTCATTCACAACTACATCGACATCGAACGCCTGCGCTACGGCGACAAACTCGATGTGGAGATCCGTGTCAACGGAACTACCAACGGACGAAAGATCGCTCCACTCCTGTTGTTGCCATTTACTGAGAACTGCTTCAAGCACGGTGCAAGTCTCGAGCTCGATCAATCGTGGGTGAAGCTCGACATCGACGTAATGCCAGACCGCACCATGTTTAAAGTCGAGAACAACAAGGTTGTCAATGGCAAACCTTCGCGTATCGAAGGCATTGGGATCAACAATGTAAAACGCCGACTGGACCTCCTGTACCCGAACAACCACGAGTTGAAGATCATCAGTGGCGACGAAACCTTTCTCGTCATTTTATCGATCAATAAGACATTAAAGACCGCCTTATGAAATGCATTATCGTAGACGATGAACCCCTGGCTATCGAAATACTTGAAGCTTACGTGGCAAGGGTCGAAGAGCTGGAACTGGTAGGAACTTTCAGGAATGCCATTGCAGCCTTCACCTTCGTTCAGCAAAATCAGGTTGATCTTATTTTCCTCGACATCGAAATGCCAAAGCTGTCGGCATCGACTTTCTCAAAACACTCAAGCATCGTCCCAAGGTTATCATCACAACTGCTTATCGCGATTACGCGATCGATGGCTTCGAGCTCGAAGTGATCGACTATCTCCTGAAACCTATTCCCTTCGAACGCTTTCTTAAGTCGGTGGGCAAAGTACTTTCATCCCGCATAGAAAGTATCGGGGCATCTACGCCGGTCGCGCAAGACAGCTTCATCTATTTCAAAGTCGATAAGAAAATGGTGAAGACGAAGATTGCGGAAATTCTGTACATCGAAAGCATTAAAGATTATGTTAAGGTCCGCACTGCCGAAAAGAGATCATCACGCAACAAAAGATCAGCTATCTCGACGAGAGTCTTCCGCGCACGCACTTCCTTCGCATTCACCGGTCATTCATTGTGAACCTCGATCACATAGACGCCTATACTGCAACGGACGTGGAGATCAGTACATTCAAGGTGCCGATCGGGAGGAATTATAAGAATGATGTGATGAAGGTGCTATCGAAGCAGGTCTTCAGTTAGTCTTCAATTAATCTTTGGTAATTGTAAACTCGACACGCCTGTTCAGCGCGCGTGTTTCTTCTGCGTCATTGTCTGCGATGGGCTTAGTGCCGCCAAGTCCTTTGCTGGTGATGCGATTGTCGCTGATGCCTTTCTTTACCAGGTAGTCTTTCACAACGTTCACACGTTCTCTCGAAAGCTTCATATTCAATTCATGACGGCCCTGGTTGTCGGTGTGACCTGACAACAGGATCTCTACTTTTGGATTCTCTTTCATGAAATCGGCGACCATGTCTAGTTCATCATAAGAACTTTGCAGCAGCACCGGTTTACTCCTTTCAAATAACACGCTCTTAAGATTGATCGTGGCGCCGATCTCCAGCGGTGTAAGCTTGAAATTCATTTCGAGATCTTTCAGTACTTGGGTTCGCAAATCCAATCTCTCGAACTCACCGATGTAACCCGGCGCTTCCACTTTAACTGAATATTCTTCGACGCCCGAAAGCTTGATCTCGTAGCTTCCGCTGGCAGATGCCGTTGCCGGGTAATTTGTTGAGGCCGTGAAATGTATCATAGCACCGGATATCACCACGTTGGTTTTCGAATTGTAGACTTTACCCCAAATGCGAGTTTGTCCCTCGACGTTCACTTTATCGTACGTCATCTCGTCGATCTTCACGAGCGTATCGACAACTTACTACTTTTATCTCTTCCGTTGGATTGATCATCAACGGAACTTCCCACCGTGTCCTTCGATTGAATAAAACGGAGATCGGCATAACCGTCGCTATTTTGTGTCGACGAAAAGAAAGCACCAACCGGTGACATCCGATAGAAATAGTCACGCCCGACGCTGTTCACTGAAGGTCCGAGGTTCACGGGCTTCGACCAATTCTGCCAGGTGTCATCCAATCGATCGGCGTAATAAACATCAAAGCTCACGTCTTTATCGAGAGCATTGCTCGAAAAATAAAGCCGCTTGCTATCTGCACTCAACGACGGAGTGACTTCAAGATTCGGCGTGTTGATGGTCGGACCGAGGCTCTTGGGCTCCGTCCACTTGCCATTTGCTTTCAGCGAAACATAAAGGTCCACGTGATTGAGCGCGGCATTGTCGTATACTTTTCCTTGTGCAGAGAACACGAGTACGCTTCCATCGGCGGACACGAAACCGACGTTGTAAGCGCTATAGTTTTTGAAATACGGTACGTTGATGTTGACCGGGGGCCAGCCATGTATCCCCATTCTTTATGGAGACGGAAAGTCCTTGCGAGGTGACTTCTTTACCGGGCGCAGCATAGTGTCCCATGATAAACATCTGGCTGCCGTCGGGCGAAAATCCTGCCACGGTATTGTGGTATTTATTGTTGATCAATCGGCCGCCGTGCACCGGCTTGCTCCATCCTGTTCCTGTCCACGTAGAAAACCAGATGTCGCCATGATCCTTCACGTTCCCGACGTTGTTCGGATGACCTGTGATCGTGAATGCCAACAGCTTGCCATCGGGTGAAAGCACGGGCGCCTCTTCTTCGTAGGGAGTATTGACAGCAGAAAGGGTTGTTGCCATATCCTGGGCGTTGACAAGATTGGTGGTGATGATGAAAAATGCGGCTAGAAATACTCGAAACATCCTGCAAAAATAATGGATAATGTGTAATGAGTAATGACTAGCGAATTTCATGGCTTACTAACCCAGGTATTGCCATCAATTGTAAATCTCCACAACAAGTCCGCGTCCGCCCCGGCATAATCGATACCGATCCGTTTTGACGAAATGATCTGTTGTTTTTTTACGACCAGTCCTTCGTCGCCGATCCATACATCGGAGCCGGTGAGATGTTTCGCATTGAAAGAACGATCGATGCCCAATGCCTTCGTTAGTTTGCCAGGACCCGATGTGATCCGTCGGACATTCGGAGTATTCATTCGTTTCTTCATGATGTCGATACCGTCGATCGGTTCGAGAGCGCGAATGAGAACGGCATCGCCTATGGCCGCAGACCCTGTAACTACATTGAACAGATTATGAATTCCATAGCAGAGGTAGACATAAGCATAGCCGCCAGGGTTGAACATCACTTCGTTCCGTTTGGTCTTGCGGTTCAGGTATGCGTGACAGCCTTTCTCGACGTGCGAATATGCTTCGGTCTCAACGATGATCCCCGAAGTGATCTTCCTTCCGATGCGCGTGTATAGTGTTTTTACCGAGCAACTCTTTCGCAATTTTTGTTACATCTGGGCGCTGATAAAACGATTCCTCCAGTTTCAATCTTGTCTGTTAATTGTTTGTTTAAATGCCTTGTCAACTTAGTGTATTATTAGCGTACTTTCGCGCCAAGTTTAAACACTCAATCCTCATGAAGAAAATTATTTTAGCCACTGGGGTCGCGTTGACCCTTTTTCTCGCGGGTGAATATCTGTGCAGAAGCGCAGATATCAATGCCCCAGGCAAGTCCAGGTGCAACACTCACAACAAGAATTGGCCTCACCGATGTAAAGATCAACTACTCTCGTCCACGCATTAAGGGACGTAAGATCTTCGGCGCAGGCGCAGACTTCCTCACGCCTTACGGAGCGATCTGGGAGAACCGGCGCTAACGCTGGTACCGTGATCACATTCGGCGACGATGTTGAAGTGGAAGGCAAGAAAGTTGCGAAAGGCGACTATCTCCTGCTTAGCATCCCAGGTCCAAGCGACTGGACTGTTGTGCTTTACAAAGATGTAGCAATGGGTGGCAACACCGATCAGTACAAGCAAGATCAGGATGCAGCTCGTTTCACCGTGAAGTCTGAAAAGCTGACTGAGAAAGTGGAGATGTTCACTATCAACGTTACCGATCTCACCGACGACAACACGACTGCAAAGATCCAACTCGCATGGGAAAACACTTCCGTGAAATTTGGCGTGAAGGCTGACTTTGATTCAAAAGTTGCGAAGCAAGTTGCAGATGCAACAAGCGAACAGATCCCGAACATGTACGCTACTTCGGCTCGCTACTATCTCGATTCGAAGAAAGATCTGAAACAAGCTCTTTCATGGATCGACATGGCAATTGCTGCTGATCCCAGCGCATTCTGGAACATACACCTGAAAGCACAAATTCAAAAAGCGATCGGCGACAAAGCGGGTGCGATTGCAACTGCTCAGAAGTCAATTGATACTGCGAAGAAAGCGGGTAATGATTTCGGCTATATCAAGCAGAATGAAGATTTGATCAAGAGCTTGAAATAAGAATTGTTATTATGAACCAGATCGTTTGGTCTGGTTCATAATAAATTGAATCACCAAAGCGAATCCTACAACTGCAGCACATCCAATAAAGTTGTAGTATAAAAACGCGAGGTCGGGTAAACAACCACACCGACAACACAATCGCCTCCCCGATCAGTGCCGCAATAAACACCGCATCAGATTTTATATACTTGATATAGAATGCGCTGAGGAACATGCCTAACAGTGTTCCATAAAACAGTGATCCGACAATATTCACGCGCTGAATAAGATTCTCGTCGTTCGACGCATAGATAGCGAATGCCATAGCGAAGAACGCCCAGCCCGCTGTAATCCATTTCGAAGCAAGTACATAATGATGATCGTCGGCATTCTTTACAATCGAACGTTTGTAGATATCCACTGTAGACGTCGAAGTGAGTGCATTCAGCTCCGAAGCCGTGGACGACATCGCTGCGGAGAATACAATCGCTAAAAGCAAACCTATGACCCCATGTGGCAAATGGGTCATCACGAAATTGATGAACACAAAATCATTATCGCTGCTGCGCTCACCCGTTGCCTTTGTACGAGATCCTTGGCACTGTTCCTCATTTGTCTCCCCTCCGATTCAAGTTGCTGAACCTTGCCCCGTATCTCATCGATCTGTATTTGATCGTCTGTCCGTATTGCCTGGGCAAGTGCAACAGACTGCTCGCGTTTCTCGCCAAAAAGCTTGTCGTAACTTGTGTCTAAGGAATCCAATTTCGTTGCCTGCTCGGTCTTCATTGCCCGATCCCACAAACTCTGATTATGGATCAACGGTGGCTGATTGAACTGGTAGAACATGAATACCAGTATGCCTATGTAAAGAATGATGAACTGCATCGGAATCTTTAACAGCCCATTGAAGATCAAACCAAGCCGGCTTTCCGTAACGGAAGCACCGGCAAGATATCGACCCACCTGCGATTGATCGGCGCCGAAGTATGACAAGAATAAAAACAAACCCAGCAAGCAATCCCGACCAGATGTTATATCTATCACTAAGATCGAATTTGAAATTTACGAGATTCATCTTGCCAACATTGCCCGCGTAACGAAATGTTTCTCCAAACGACAATGTCCGGTATTTCGAGAATGCAATCGCACCCGCGAGGATCATTCCCACCCATGATGATCATGAGCTGATATTTTTGTGTGAGGCTTACTGCTTTCGAGCCACCGCTGATGGTATAGATCATTACCATGGAGCCGATCACTGCAGTTGTTACTTCAATTCTCCATCCCAATATTGTTGAAAGGATCAGTGACGGCGCAAACACAGTGATACCCACCGAGAGACCGCGCAGGATCAAAAAGAAAAACGCGGCAAGCGAACGAACCTTCACATCGAATCGTGTTTCCAGGTATTCGTAGGCTGTGAAGACTTTAAGTTTTTCGGTAATAAAGGAACTGCAGTGATACAGAGTATCACCATTGCCAACGGCAATCCAAAATAGAATTGAAGGAAGCGCATGCCGTCGTCGAATGCCTGGCCTGGTGTCGAAAGAAAAGTAACGGCACTTGCCTGCGTTGCCATGATCGACAAACAAACGGTCCACCCACGGCATGCTCCTGTTGCCGACAAGAAATCCTTCCATGCTCGAAGTATTCTTGCTTTTCAAAACACCATACAGCACAATGAACCCAAGTACTCCGAACAGTACGATCCAGTCGATCAGTTGCATCAGAAAGAATTAGTGATGACGGTTGTAGACGATGATCTGCACAACGAGAACGAAAAAAAACCAACCAGTACCAGCCCTTCCAGCTTTTGAATATAGGAGGACGCTGCTCCTGGGATTCGGTGCTCATTTCTTCAATGATTTTACTTTCTGATCGGAGGGCTTAGGAGTCTTGCTTAACGACGCCAGGTTCGCAAAAAGTTTGTAAGCACCAGGCACGCCTTCGGGCAGTTCGCGGAAGAACGACAGTCCAGTATACACGTAATATCCTTTGCCATAACTTGCCACAAGCAAGCCGCCGTCCTTCGGAGTTTCACCTTTGTCGTTCGAGGAGATCAACGCTTCGAAATGCTCGTCCCACTTGTTCGGATAATACAAGCCTCTCTCCTGCACCCAGCCCTTGAAGTCATCCGTAGTGATCTTGTTGGGATAATTCAATGCGCGATGATCGGGTTTCAAAATTCTTACTTCGCTATTTTCTTCCGTCACGCGATCGCGTGAAACCGTAAGCGGATACGGCGCAATCTTGTCGGGATCGATTTCCATTTCGAAGTTATTGTCTGTACTGAACGATCAATGTTCCTCCGTTCTCCGTGTAACGGAACAACTCCGGCATGAAATAGCGAATGCGTTCATTGGTATTGAGAGCGCGAACACCGAGCACTACCCGCGTCTACCTCGCGACAGGGTTGGCGGCGGTAACTTCTTCATTCTTCATCTCCCAAACCTCATATCCAAGATTTCTCAAGGCAGTTGGAAACGTCGTCGCCAGCGCCGCGGATGTAAGCGATCACACCGCCTTCTTTGCGGATGTCGGTGCGGATCAATCGAGCGGTAGAGGGTGGAACGAGTGTCTGGGTGGGAATATGATCGTAGCTGATCGTTTGAATGGAATGATCATACGTTTTTGCCGTTGACAGTTGCGATAGCATTGAGCTTTCCGGTCATCTCTTCTTTCGAAGGAGTAACAGTAAACGAAACTTTCTGTTCTTCGCCACGCTTGACGAGCTTGAAGGGCTGCAGTGCCGGTTCAGACTTCCATCCTTTCGGCAGCGTTAATGTCAATGTTCCGCCCACCTCGCTATTCGAAGATGACTTCGCGAGTAACACAAACTTGTTGTGGTGATGTATCCCTGAACAAATATACCGGCGACGATAACGAGACTGTGACGGCGGGTACGATCTCGAATGGGCGTGAGAGCTCTCCCTTTCACAGGGGTCAGTCCATTTGTAAACGAGTGGAGTTCTGACAACGATATCCTGGTTATCGACGGTGTATGTGAATTCTACCATCACCGCGGGATCGTTCTCCGGTTTACCGATAAGATTTGGGTCGCCTACTTTGAACAAGCCTTCTGAGTGTTTCTTCACGAAGCCAGTAGGGTCCGGAATAATTAGCGTTGACACTCAGTGGTTTTTGTGACTTGAATGTGATCAGCTTATTGAATCCTGCATCGAGATTTGCAACAGAGTCGAAACCAAGTATCGGGCTCTTGATTGATTTCAATTTTTACGTTGGCCATCGATCGATTCACGATCTCGAAGTTCAACTTCACCATCTCGCCGGGAGCAACGTAATATTCACTTGCAGTAACTTCGGAATAGAGTCCCGCGCATTCTTTGATCAACTGATCGGTCTCTTTCAATTTCCTTTCACGCCACACACTGGGCTCGAGTGTCGCTATCTCCTTCGGATCTGCAACAACGCGGGTATAACTTCATACGGCTTCTCATCGGAGAATTGCGCAATGGCCTTTTCAACCATCGGTTGGATCTTTGCACCGCCTTTCACGCGCGACCATGTTGTGTTCACGCCATCAAGTATGTCGACTTTCGCTGAATCGCCTTTTACGAATTCAAAAAACTCGAGAGCGTCGCCTCTTCGCCCTTGTGATCCGAAGCCCTGGCTTTTATGCTGCGTGCGACTGTCGGCCGCAATCTCGGAGTACGATTTGCCGAGCAATGAATTGAATGCGCCTACATTCAACGCGACGACACCGGGCGATTTCTCGCTGATGGTTTGATTCCACCATCTACCTGTATTAGTAAGCAATCGCCTGGGATGCCATGTAGAAACACTAAATGCTTCTTGTGCTAAAACTGCAGAGGCTGTATGATGTCCATGACCTGCGCGTTCGTCCGGGGGAAACCGGGTGATGATAACATCGGGTTGAAATTCATTATAAACTTTTACGACATCCGACAATACTTCGGCTTTATTCCAGATCTCGAAAGTCTCGTTGACATTTTTGGAAAAAACCGAAATCATTCGCGCGTGTAAAGAATTGTTGACCACCGTCGATCCGACGTGCGGCAAGTAATTCTTGTGTTCGAATCAATCCAAGGAGATCGCGAATCTCGGGACCAATCAAATTTTGTCCACCATCACCACGTGTCATCGACAAATAGGCCGTTGCTGCCAGTCGTTCACTCGCCAGGTAGGCGATCACTCGCGTGTTTTCATCATCGGGATGTGCTGCAACGTAAAGAACAGAGCCAAGGAAGTTCAGCTTCTTAAGTCGAAAGTCGGATCTCGGAAGCGTTAAGTTGTTTTTGGGAGTAAGAGACAAGTGGAAGCAGAAGAAGTACCCAGGCCAATCGTCGCATGCTACTGTTTTGAGTGACGCAATTAACAATTAAATACCTGAACCGATGGGCGTAGTATGGGGTAATTTCGGCTTGTTAACCATTGTTTAACAATCCTAGTAAACCTATAGGATTTTAGAATTTACCGCGCTTCTCTCCGTTAACGAGAAAACGTTCCATCATCGGCAATTAGCAACTCTATTCGGTTGAGCAACGTCTTCTTATCTCCAACTGCATACACCGTATAAGTATTGGCGGTGATGTGATCTTTGATGTCGTCGATGAATCCCATGTCGATTTCGTAAATCTCTACTTTACCGACCTTCCTGTTGAAAAGATGTCCGCCACGATTGCTGTCGCACTTGATGCGCATCTCTTCAGCTTTGGGATTAAGTATCTTAACATTTACCACGAGGTATGGCAACAGGCCAACCTTGGTCCGATCCTCAATACCTTGTGGATTATGTGCTTCCCAATTCACGGTACTTCTGTCGCTGTTGGGTCGCATCTTGAAGTTCGGCTTGATCTCTATTAAGTAGTCAGCCTTTTCACGATACGGGACTTCGCCTGTTTGCCAAACCAACAACAACAATGAAATCAGATGGATGATCATAACCGGGGTAAAATGCTCATACTAAGTTAGCAAATTACCGCGGTTTGATCTTGTAAAATTAGCGTCAACTATTTGTTTATATCCTGGCCTTCTTCCAGTCTCGATAATAGAGACTCTGCGTTCTGTCGTGCGCCGTCGTCAGGAGCCAGTGAGAACGGCTGTTTTCATGTAAGTGACTGCTTTCTTGTAGTCTCCCTTACTAGAGTATGCTCTCGCCATCCCAATATTGGTTGTATATTCTTTAGGCGATCTGTCGTAATTCATCTTGAAAACCTTGAACGCTTTGTCGGTTTCGTTGGTGATTAAGAGCTGCCGGCCGTAAAAGTGTACGTCGCTAACAGAGCCTAGCGGCAGCGCTTCCGCCATTAGTTTCTCGGCCTCTTCTTTGCGATTGAGCTTCTCGAGGATCATTGACTTGGTTTGCAAGGGTTCTGTAATTCTTCTCCCCCATTACGCGGAAATATGCACCGCGATCGATCCACGCCAACGCTTGTTCCAGTTCCACATTGTTTGCCAGGCACCAGTTCGCTGCCTGTATAAAATCATAATAGGGACGTGTGGTACGGAAGTCGTTTCGGAATGCAGCAATCTGAAGAGCTTCGCGCTCAATGGTTACTTTGAATGGGATCATTCTCTTCTCCCACGACATTGCGATGATTGCAGAGTTGGGTGTTTGGTCGAGGAATTCATACTTGAGCCACTCGACGCTTTTATCAAGTGTTTGATTTTTTACGGTAACACGAAGGGCGTCTTCTTTGTCATCGTAGTAGAAGCTACCCCACGATGTGTTGATCTTGTTGAAGATGAGTGTGCTTTCGTCGGCGCCGAGAGCGATGAAGAAACCATAAGTACCTGCGGGAAGATCTTTGCCTTCGATCTTCACGGGATACGAAAATGACATTGTTGTGTTTTCATTGGCTCCGGCTCGCCATGGTGCGGAGTAGCTGGTGCCGTGGCCCTGGTCTACGAAGCCGTAGTGAGCGACGGTTGTTCCCCAGATCTTCCCTTCGCGGCCTTTCACTCCCGGTCTACTGTACTTGATCTCGATCTTTACGATGCCGATCTGTTCGGAGACAGATGCTTTCTTGTTTCCACCGTCGGGTTCGGCGGTGAGGGGCACTACCTGTGCGGAAGAAATGCCAATGGTTATAATGATGAGTAAGAGGGGTAGAATTTTCTTCATGGTTGAAATCATTAAGGTTGATACTTAATGATTGTAATGAAGAATGAGGGTGTTGGGTTGAAAGGGTGTTATTTCAAAGAGTGAACAAGTTTGTTCAAGGGTGTTCAGGTGATTGAGTAGGTTGTTTGGGGTGAGGTTTTTTGCGTTTTGGAGGGTAGACTTTGCCAGTGAATAGAAATATCCACGGTCCGAACAAGCCCATCTCCCGACGACATATAATACCTACCAGCAGAGAGCCTATTACCATCATAAAAATCAGTCCAAGTCCAGGATAGCTCATAATTTCTAGTGTTTAAGTTTTAGTAAACTTAATTACGATCGTACTCACGGTCGTCGTCAAGTTCACGATACGATTTCAAAAAGCAATAAATCATCCATGACAAAAAGTTAAGACCACAAAACAGTTCACAGGCTATAAGTCTTCCGTCCCAACTATTGGGTCCTTTGAATAGTTCAGGAAAAGAATGAACTGCCGATTGCATACACAACAACCGAAAGTGTCATCCCCAAATTCATAAAAAATTGACTTCTCCCGTTCATGCACATAAACATACACACAGCCTGAACGGATCGATGCTTACATCTACCAGTAAGCAATAAACTTGTAAGGAAAACCTGATTTACAATAGTGCCGCTACTTCGGCTTGGGGACATTCACAATAGTCCTTCGCCCACTGCCACCCTTCTTGGGAACGGGTGAACGTTGTTTGCCTGTACTGCACGGGCTGCATTTCCGGCCGGAGCACAGGTGTAAAGGGCGTTGGATTTTCAATCTTAACTTCATAAACAACCTGCGCTTCTTTCTGGTCTCCAGAGTATGCAATGCTGATCACCTTTGAAAAAATTTCATCTCCCACTTTTACAAGTTGTATTTCTATCGACTCCACCGAATCTGGTTTAGCCAAAAGATAGGGAGCAGCTTTCTCCGTAAAGTGAACCAGCGACTGCCCAACGTCGTCCTTCGTATGACGCGGCTGAACAGTAACATATCCATTTTCATCCAGTCGCTGTCTATAAACTTTTCCGGCAGTTGCCTCTGTGTTAATGAAGAACTCTGCTTCCATTGTATGAGGATATGCGTTGGCCGTCGTTAGCAGCCGCTCCACTTCGGCATCCGATAGCTTATCGCTACTACTATTACTACTACAACGTACATTGACAAGTAAGATCAAGAGCAACGCGACTACAGGAATTTTATTCATTTGCTTCAAATTAAATCCTGAATATAACATCATCCAGAGCCCCAGCAACACACCGTAACTTCCTCCTCGCTCAACCCACTCAAAGAACGGGTATGCAGGGTAAAGTACTTCGCTCGTCATCTTCCATATGAAAAACGCTAGCACGATATATCCCAACGGCCTGACAAGGATCAACAGTGCACCAACAATTTCAATAATCCCGACAACATGCGCCGTCTGGATTGTATTACCGATCCCTATAGATGCATATTGTTTAAGAAGTCCTCCCTTTTCAATCATATTTAACAGCCATGGCCGACCAACAACACACAGGCAGTTATCCTTAGCAACAATGTTAATCTCTTCAATTGTTGATCATCGAGGGGTTGTGGTGTCATCTTTTCAAACCATGCTCGAATGTTAGTCGGTATTGGACCAGACAGTAACAGCAGGATCAACGGCGCACCATAATTTCCGGCTCGTTCCATAAATTCGGCAAACGGTTCACCCTGATAGAGGTCGAAGTGACGCGGTGAATAGTCCCCAGGTGATCAACCAGCCAGCTACAGCCCTAACGGGATAAACAATAAACAAGATCCCGCAGATAATATCCATGTGCCAATCACTGGCATCAATCGATAAGCCATCTCCTCACCTATGCCGAACACTGCGAAATAATTACACCAAACTTGTTTTGTGATGATCCCAAACACGCCATGCCCAATGAAACACATAGCGCACGCTACACGAAAGACAACATGGAGATTCTTCGTGAGATTCATGACCCGGCTTGAGTACTAGGTTGACGTCGCGTCTGAATCTTCTTTGAGATAAAACTACCAAGTGTTTCTCCCATTGTAAATCCGACTTCACATGCTTCCCTGTAGTGAATGCCTCCATATAAACGGCTAATCATTGCTTCGCTCGCGGCGTTGCGGAACGAGTTGAATGATCGGGCCGTCAAGCCAAATTCAACTTCCGTAGAATCGGCGAACGCAAAATTATCACCGAAACATGAGTGAGTCCTGCCGATGCAGCGGCCGAAATAACACTGTGGCCGCTGATGTATTCAGGAAAAGGAGGTGTCTGAAGAAGAGGCGCCCAATTCGGATCAATATTCTCGTTAATAAATGTCTCTGGCCGAACGAGCAGGCTGCGATATTTTTCATCCCAACACGCAATGAATCCATCGGCAAGGCATAAGGCAGTAACAGTATACGCCTCAAGAACAAGGCCGAGGTTTGCATTGGCTGTCTTCGATGCAACGCGCACAATATTCATCCAATGACCACCAGGCGAGATCTTCTTGGTAGCGTACATAACGTGTCCGCGAACATTGACTACGAAAGGATTGCAATCCCAGAAACGCGCGATACTCTCCTGCTCACGCGTGAGATTCACTTTAACGTCATAGACCTCTTTCGCGCTTTTGAAGAATGTACTGTTTTTATCAATGGAAAATGGCGGAGGCGGCGCACACTTGAACTGCGACGCCGAATCAATTGCAAACGTCCTTATCTTATTCCAGTGTGGCTCAACAGCATCCATGTACGCCGGACCTGTCGGCTTCCATGTCGATGGACTCGACTGGATCGAATATTTGGGAATGAACGTGACTGTTTGTAATTGTCTTTTCCAGACCATGCAATAATGTGAGCGGCAACTTTATTTCCGTAGTCGACTGAGCGATCAAACACTTCCTGCGGAATTCCGGCCTGTCGGTATTCGTTCAGCAAGTTGTCGTGAAATGCGACTAGTTCTTTCTCCGAGAAAATGAATGCCTTCGCGGTCACGAGGGTTGCCTGGGTTGCAGCTAATCCCCACGCGTACTCTTCTTCAGGCGAAGGCTGAGGAACATCTTTCAGTCCATTCAATTGCCCATCAAGAGTTACAAGACCGGCGTCGGCATGTCTGCCTGCTTCATACCCGGCAACACTTATATATGCATAGATCCTGCTTGCTACCGGGGGAGAGAATATGTCGTGGACAATCCGATCGGTAACCATCTTGATACTGTGGTGCATGAACGCGGGGTCGTCTGCGGCACGCTTATAATCCACGTGGTTTGTACACGTGGTTGATAATATTAGTATGGCAATGAAAGCCAATTGTGTGTTTCATGATTTTACTTAAGAAGAAATAGATTGGTTCAGCGCTGATCTGAACTGAATATGCTTAGCGGAATGCTAGGCAACCGACGGAGGACGAAACAGTTGTTTTGGCTGATGGTAGCTGTACAGAGATTGCAATACACCAAATGGCTGCTCTAATGTCCAGCCAACTGCAACCACGCTCCATGAATATTGTTCGGACGAAAAATATTTGGAGAGGTTCTCGAAAAACTTGATCCCAGTTTTATGTTCACCCTGTTTACCAGCGAGTGACTGGGTAAAACTTTCAATGGTTTCCTGTGTGTCGCTTACGTCGTCGTTGCGAATGCAGGAGACATAGAGTACGTCTTTGTACACGTGGCGTTCGATCACATGATACACGCTGCCTTCAAATAAAAAATGAGTGTCGCCGGAGTTATACTCGCAAACATTGCCTCCATGATATTCGATAGGTATTCGCAAAATGAGGTGACCGCCAATTGGAGCTCTCTCTGCAACAATCTTTTCAGTTGTTGCATCCGACATTCGTTTCTTGAGGTATTCAAGCACACCATAATATCCCCCGGTCTGACACAAGATCAGGGTAAGGAAAACTATCGCGATGTACCTGCGGGGTCGCATGGAGTAGCTAAATTAACAAAATTCAGCGGAAAGCGGGAGCCGACTATTGCTTCAACATCTTTCTTACTTCCCTACCCTTCTCGGTTGTGATCGTTACTATATAGACTCCGGCGGGTAGACTCACGCCAGAAAGGTCGGCAGTCAGTTCTTCGGTCTCACTGAATTGTTGTTGATAAACAACTTCCCCCGAGATCGCCATCACTGCAACGGAAACCTGTTCGTGTTCCGCTCCGAACTTCACGTTGATCTCGTTAACGAATGGATTCGGATAAACACTCATTGAAGCAGGGTCAGACAATTCATTAGGTGTCTCGTCGGTATGATCGGCAGTTGATATCTCTACACCAGTTCCCACCGTACGGGCTCCCGCGCTTCCGGAAGTTCGAATGATCTCGATACCATTCACTTGTGGATTGCCGACAATACGGACGAAGTCAATATCCAGTGTTCCATCAGTCACGGAAACTGTAAATGATCTCTTCACGGCATTCATTCCTGCTGTCGCATAGATGTCGAAGTTATTCAGTACCGTATTGTTCTCCATCTTCACGCCGAACAATCTTGCACCTGAGGCCTTCACTCCGCCTGCATAAGGCGTCTCGGCAAAGTATAAGTTCACCTGGTATGTCCCGCTCGATAACGGGAAGTTCCATGCCATCTGCGACGCATACGCATAGTCTGGACTATAACGATTGGGACCGAAAATTTCATTCGGAGCACCGGTGTCGTTCGTACCCGACCAGCTCGTGGCGCCACAGGTATAATTTAAACAGCCCGCATCCAAATAAGATATCGGTGATGTTTGAGTGTCTGCCATCCAATTCACTGGCGAAGCACTAAGAGTATTCGGACTTCCCGCATTTACCCGGTAATACAACAACCGGTGCACTCGGAGCTGCATTCACAATTACGGTAACTTCATCGTAGGCCGTTAGTCCACCATTGTCAGTAACAGTTTCCCTGAACACATACGTGCCGGCAGTAAGCGACGAAGCCGAAAGCGTCGCAGTGTTTGCATTAGTCATTGTCGCAGCCGGGCCACTCTGCTTCGTCCACGAATACGCCGTAATAGAACCGCCAGCATCCGACGCAGTCGAAGGCAACGTTACAGAGGAAGTCGGCAACGTTATTGACTGATCATTTCCAGCGTTAACAGTTGGCGGTTGATTTGACGTCGCAGTTACGGTCACGGTTACATCATCGTAAGACGTTGCCCCGAGATTGTCGACAACAGTGAGTCGAAATACGTAAGTACCAGGTATCAGCGCAGTAAGCGACAAAGTGTTAGTCAACGTATTCAATAGTGTCACTAAACCGCCCGACTGTTTTGTCCACGCGTACGACGCAATCGTCCCGTCGGCATCTGTTCCACTACCGGTAAGAGTCAACGTGCTTAGTGGAGCCGCAATGGTTTTATCAGGACCTGCATTCGCGACAGGTGCAATGTTTCCGCTATTCACTGTCACTGTCACGTCGTCCGATCCGGTGAGTCCACTGTTGTCGGTTACTGTAAGTCTGAATACATAAGTCCCCGCAACGAGACCACTTACACTAAGTGTACTGGTTGTTGCATTAGAGAGCGTTGCCGCACCACCCGATACTTTCGTCCACGAGTACCCTGATATTGTTCCGTTCGAATCGGTTCCAGTACCCGTGATGCTTAATGAACTGGTCGGAAGTTGAACAGTCTTATCGGCCCCGGCATTAGCAACGGGAGGAACCGTTTGCTCCCACGAGCTCGTAAGCTCCAACATCCATCGGCAGATCCTGCAGGTCTTGCTTTATCTGCAGCATCTTTGGTGACACCCCATGCGCTTACGTCTCTTCCCACATCAATCGCGGGTGAACCTGCAAGCAATCGGTAATCATCCGCAGCGGCGTTTGCAAACTTTGCGTTCGCAAGAACAGGTACTACCACGTTATTACTCCTCTTCCAATCGGTGTACGCGGTAAGTATTATCCCACTTCGTTGCCGAGGCAACAATGAGATTGTTATACATCACGTTACCAGGAGCGCTGTTCACATATTCAACAGCTGCGCCGGTTGCCGCGCTCACGAAAGTATTGTTGATCAAGTAAACACCACCAAGATATCCCTTGTTCACGATGTCGGTAGACAAAGGCGTGGGACGTGTGTTGATCGTGATCGCGCCACCAGCGCCAGGATTCACAAACACGTTATTATAAATGTATTCGTTACCAATCCCCTGGATCGCCAGCGCAGGACCGGTACCGTTCTTAATCAGGTTGTTATAAAATCTCGCGGACGTTCCGACGCCAAGTTGCACTCCACCATTTTGTTCGGCGCCGTTCTGCGTACCATAATTTAAGACTGAGTTGTTGTAGATCTGTACATCGCTAACACCAGCACCAATCTGGATAGATTCGCGCGCCGTACTCTCGAAACGGTTGTTGTAGATCCTCACGCCTCGCACCTCGTGACAGTATTGCGTTTGTCCACAAAAAACTGTTGTACCTCCATAGAAACTGTCGCCGAGATATATTCCCTCTCCGCCCGTGTTGTGAATGTAGTTGTCGTGAATGCTTACGTTGTAGAGTGTGAAGTTCGGGGCGCACGGCCGACACGTCTGCGCAGTTCGACGACGGGTCGGTCTTGATCATCATCCCGGAATAACCGGTGTTGGCGATTTCCATATGATCCACTTCGATGTCGCTGCTCAAGCCCACATAAGCAACACCCTGGGATCCCGAGGCTGTCGCTGTGACCTTGAAGCCATAGTTCACACCAGCAGCGCCGGCGCCAGTGAGATGAACATATCTCGATGAGAAAAATAAGAAACCGTTTTGTGCCGACGTTCCACCAATGGATACCTGGCCACCACAGTTCTTAATAGTGACGGGATTTGTCGCCGATCCTTTGATGTTTGAAAATTGGATTGTACCCGTGCTGCCTGAATTCACACAGATCACATCGCCGGGCTTCACACCTTTCGAAGCTCCGTCAAAATTGACGTAGCCTCGATCCCGCAGGAATCGTGAAAGTACAGTTACATTGTGCCCATGCGTGAGCCGGTCCTAAGACCAGAAGGATTGTCAAAAGTTTAAGAACAGAAAACAGCCTTCTCTCCTTGCTGATGTTAGTCCAAACAACTGCAAGCACATTTCTTCTCTCTGGTAAAAGTCACTAAATACTTCTTTTGTTAAGGGGACTGCAAGAAGCTTTTAAAATCGATGATCTAAATCATCAATCCGACGACTGTTTTAGAGAAGTTTAATCAAGGTTAAATTGACTCGATTCTGATCGACTACAACGGTTTAAGAAAACTTGGATCGAGATTGAGTATCGACAAGCTGCATCATTCGATGACGCAGATCATCAAAAAAACAGAGTACGCAGAGTTGATAAGGGTGACTTATAATTGAACTTCGGAAAGAACTTCGGCGGTCAGGTGCATGTCGCTAGCTGCAAGACTGGAGCGATAACCACGCATCACAATCGTATAGGTCCATCCCTGGTAGAGTCTCAATGCGGGCATCTGCACGAGGGTTGGAATTACCTGCTGTCGATTTTACTGTAAGGTCATACGATGCCTGGGCAGGTATCTCGATATATTGACTGGTTTCCTGGAAGGACAATCCTTCGAACAAAATTTGATTTCCAGCATCTACGACGAGGTTAGCCTCGGGTGCATCGGGCGACAGGTTTAGAAAACGGATCCTTACGTAGCCTTCTTTAATTGGCTCATTGGCCACCGGCATTACGAAGAAACTCGGCTGAGAATTGTTGTTAACGAGAAATACGGAGTACTGCTGTTCATTGTCGAGCGTGATCGGCTGTTGGGCCACATCTTTTCCGTCAACGCGAAGCGTCAACGTTTTCTCGCCAATACCAACGCGAAGGTATCGTTCCTTCTCACCGTAGCTTAGTGGCGCCTTGTTGATTACTGCGCCGTCAACGATAACATCTGCGTCGCCAAGTCCGGGATACGTTTGATAGAGTGAAACATAAGATTCGTCAGCAACTGCGGGCGCGGTAGGTTGCGCTGGATTCTTCTTCTTGTCCCACGGCAATTCGCCGTCGATACAACCACTTAAAACATATGCGAGCACTAAGAGAGCGACTGCGAGCTGTGCAGCCTTGAACAGATTTTTCATTTTTTTACCAACGGCGCTTTGCCTTCCTCGCGAACTCAGAAGAAATATTCAAGCCGATGTAAAAAGGGCGTGCGGGACTAAATTTTGCAGGATGCTATTTGGAAATGTCTTGATTTCTCTACAGATCAGAGGTCTATTCTCCTTCCATCCTGAAGCTCTACCGATCCGGTCTCGAGAAGAGTTTTCAGCTTCAGAAGATTCTCCATAACCGCATGCTGTACGCGTTTCTTTCCAAACCATCCGATGAACGACGGGATCTTTGCTGTCCACGTATCTTTTACAAGCGTCCGGCCATTGACAACCTTCAGTTCAAACTTAACCTCCAGCTGACGCTCGGGTGGCAGCGTCTGCATCGCGACAAGCGAGGGCTTGATGAGCTTTGTGATCTTGTATTTCTGGGAATCGATTTTTCGTGTCTGATGGAATTCGGTCCCGATCTGTATCGGCCCGGTCGTCATCTTTTCTACCATGATAATATAGTAGTTCCACTTTGGCATGTTCCGGAAGTCACATAGAAATTCAAAGACTTCATCGACGGGCCTGGCGATCTCGATTTCATTGTGGAATGTAACGGGCATGGAACTAAGTTAACGAAAATCATTTCTCATCTACCCCCAAAATTTTTCACCCGGGTCAGTAAATCGACCTTGGCAATATATAAAATGCCTATTTTGATCGCACCCTATGAGAAAAACTGTTTTTACCCCTTATCCTGGCGGTGTGCTCTTGTATTGCCGTTACAGGTCATTGTCAACAGGCTCTTTATAAAGACGCCCTCTCCGATCTTTCGTCTGCCGCGCACATGAAGATCGATGCCGGACTGCTGGTTATGAAGGAGGTGCTCGTCGACACCAGCTTAATGGCTTACCATACTTACGGTTACAATTCAAACCTGAGTGAAGCGACGAAGTTTTGGCAAGAACACAACTACGATCAATTCCAAAAGGCATTGACATCCTGGGACGAATCCATGACCAGGGTGCTCAGCAGCGTCAACGATGTTCCCAGTACCCGCACTACGCAGTTAAGAACTGCCATGAACAACGAGCGCATCGATACCGGGCCGCTAATGACATCTTTCAATAAATTTCTCGATGCTTACCAGTTATACCATCAAAAGTTTGGTATCAGAAACAAAACGATAGCACAAAGATCATCCTTGACCTCTGCACAAGTCGAATGAAAGAACTGCGCCAGGAGATCGATAAGTCAAAGTGGAAATCACAAATGAAAAACGTTTCCGCTGTTCTTGATAATATCAAAAGCTACCAGGAGACAGTCGAATTCTCCTACTTCTTCAAGTTACTCTTCGAGACAGTTAAAACTACGCGACCTTATCTCAGTGATGAAAAATACTTCCAGTTGACTTTAAAAGATAAGGTAAACGCGAAATGGAAAACAGAAAGCGTTGTTTGAACTCGGAGGACGCGCTGTTCAAAGCAATTGTTGATGGCGATCAAAAAGCGTATTCAAAACATCTGTTGTCATTCAAGGATGCGAAAGAGATCTACGATAAAAAGGATCCAAACTACTTTCAGCCACAATACGACGAAGCCCACAAGCAGGCGCTGGCAAGCTTCGTACAAGTAACAGGTCAATTGAAACAGGAAGGGATCACTCCGGGAAAAATGTTGCAGGTATCAGACTACCCGTCGAACAACTACATGAACACAATAACTGTTGACCAACGTAAGACTTATCCTACCAAATATGACATCTATATTTTGTTCGATAGCCCGAAGGGTCATTATATATTGACGCCTGAACGAAGTAGATATTCCCAGGAAAGATAAGATCAAACACGTGTCAACACTCGAGCTGACAAAAGCCGACTTCTAATCCCCATTTTAAAAAGATAAATAACATGAAAAGAAACGTTTTACTTATTGGCATTCTGCTTTGTACTATCAACGCTTTCGCACAGGGCGACACATTGTTGGCCTACAACCGATGGCAGGATTATTTTAAGCGTTACACAAAGGACAAATACACGGCACCAAAGGACGTACCCGCGATTAACGCGCTGTTTGAATATGGCAAGCAATACAACTGCCTTCCGCGGTCGCGAAGGGGAGGAACAACTATCGGAACTGTGTTCAGTCGATAATAAAGATCTTCGCGAAACTTTTTCTCCTCCACCTTTCTCAGCAGATCGACATTCGTTGCTGCAACAACTCGTACGTCGGTCTTTTGTGGTTTCGAAGCACCGACTTTAATAAACTCACCATACTCGAGCACACGAAGCAAACGAGCTTGAGTGCTCATAGGCATCTCGCCAATCTCGTCCATGAAAAGAGTTCCGCCATTCGCAGTCTCAAAATATCCCTTACGTGCTTCGTGAGCGCCAGTGAATGATCCCTTCTCGTGACCAAATAATTCCGAGTCAATCGTTCCTTCAGGTATCGATCCACAGTTGATAGCAATAAACTCTTTATGCCTCCTGAGCTCAGTGCATGTATGATTTTTGAAAACGATTCCTTACCTGTTCCACTTTCGCCGGTAATGAGAACCGTCATGTCTGTGGGAGCCACTTGCGTTGCTACACGAATGGCGTTGTTCAGCATGGGAGAGTTTCCAATGATGCCAAATCGTTGTTTAGTAGTTTGTATTTCTTGTTCTGTGATTGCCATAATTTATTCTTCCACAATATTTCCTAATAATGTTGCGCGCGTGCTGTCGTGGATCAGCACATTTACATAATCGCCTTTCTTATGATTTCCTTTCGGGAATACCGCTACCTTATTTGTGCTGGTTCTTCCCTGCAATTGTTCTTCAGATCGCTTCGAAGTTCCTTCGATCAATACCTTGAAAACTTTTCCGTGATCTCTTTTATTGCTTAATGAAGAATGTTGCGTTTGTTTTCGATGACTTCAGTAAGCCTGCGATTTTTCACATCAGCTTCAATATCGTCGGGGAAGTTTTTAGCAGCCAGGGTGCCGGGTCGCTCCGAATAAAAGAACATGTAACTGAAATCAAACTTCACCCTGTCCATCAGCGTGAGTGTCTCCTGGTGTTCTTCTTCAGTCTCCGAACAGAAGCCAACAATCATATCCGACGATAGCCCGCAGTCATCGCCGAGGATCTCGCGAACGCGTGTGATCTTGTCGAGATACCATTCCCTCGAATACCCGCGATTCATCATCTCAAGAATGCGACTGTTACCGCTTTGCACCGGCAGATGTATATTCTTGCAGATGTTTTCATACTTAGCCATTGTATGAAGAACATCGTCGGTAATGTCTTTTGGATGTGAAGTAGAGAAACGAACACGGAGCTTCGGATCAACATGGGCCACCATCTCGAGCAGACCTGCAAAGTTGATCACGTCATGTGCGGATACCTTTTCGAGTCTCGCTTTGTTATTCTCTTCAGAACTCCATTTATACGAGTCTACATTCTGACCAAGCAATGTCACTTCGCGAAAACCTTTTGAGAAAAGATCCTTTGCTTCAGCAACGATTGAATGAGGATCGCGGCTTCTTTCACGTCCACGCGGTGAAAGGCACAACACAAAACGTACACATGTTGTCGCAGCCACGCATGATCGAGATGAAGGCCGTTACTCCGTTCGAGTTCAATCTAACCGGCGTGATGTCGGCGTACGTCTCTTCGCGAGACAAGAACGTGTTTACCGCTTTCTCACCATCGTCTACCTGGTTGATCAATCGTGGGAGATCACGATACGCATCGGGACCGGCAACGAGGTCAACTATCTTTTCTTCTTCGAGCAACCGGGTCTTAAGCCTTTCGGCCATGCATCCCAGGATGCCTATCATCATTTCGGGTTTTTGCTTTTTGATCGAGTTGATCAGGCTCAGCCTGTTCCTTACGGTTTGCTCTGCCTTCTCTCGAATGGAGCACGTGTTCAGAAAGACAACATCTGCCTGGGAGATATCGGAAGTTGTATCGAAGCCTTCCTTACGAAGGATCGAAGCTACGATCTCGCTATCCGAGAAATTCATCTGGCAACCGTAGCTTTCTATATATATCTTCCTTGACTTACCCGTCGACTCATCGGGGAGGAGCTTGTAGTCTGGCGCCAGCTCCTGTTGCTCCGATAAGAATCCCAGGTCTTCGATTAGTTTCTCCATATCTCCATTCAGGGACGCAAATTTAGTATTTTTAGTTCTTTTAAGATGACATCTTGTCAGTATGGCCACAATTAAATCTGTTCGGGGATTTACGCCAGCTTTTGGCAAAAACTGCTTCGTGGCCGATGGCGCGGTGGTGGTTGGTGAGGTTACGATGGGCGACAACTGCACGGTGTGGTTCAACGCCGTCGTTCGTGGCGACGTTCACTCGATCACCATCGGCGACGACACGAACATCCAGGACGGAGCTGTAATTCACTGCACGTATCAGAAAGCCAAGACCGTTATCGGCAGCCGGGTGTCTATCGCCCACAACGCCTGTGTTCACGGCTGCACGATTGAAGACGACGTACTGATCGGCATTGGTGCTACGATCCTCGACGACGCTGTGATTGGAACGGGCTCTGTAATTGCCGCCGGCGCGATTGTCCTTCCCGGGACGAAAGTCGAACCCGGAAGCATCTATGCAGGCATACCCGCAAAAAAGGTAAAAGACACCGGTCCGGAAATGAAAGCCGTGATCGAAAGAACGGCCAAAAACTACCCCATGTACGCCTCCTGGTTCAAGGAAGAGGAAGAGAAATCTTAAATCAAAATTCCTAAATCTTATATATTTGCTGCCCCTAATCAATCCAAGATGAAGAACGCCTCTCTCATTCTCAATGTAGTATTGCTCGTAGCTGTTGTTGTATTGTTCATTCTACACTTCACGCAGAAGCCTTCCGGTGCTGTGTCTGGAGCTAACTTTTCACCGTCTGACGTGAAAGTCGCTTACGTAAACCAGGACTCACTCTTGAAAAACTATGATTTTGTGAAAGTGAGCGTCGAAAAGCTTGACAAGCAAGCGAAGTCGTTCGATGATCAGTTGGCAGCACGCCAGGGCAGCCTTCAGCGCGAAGTACAGGCATACCAGGCTGGAGCTAATAACCTCACAAGGGGTCAGGCGATAGCTCTCGAAGAAGACCTTCAGAAGAAAGGCCAGAACCTCCAGTTGTTTCAACAATCGCTCGCACAGCAACTCGATGAACAACGGGCTAAGGTATCGGAAGAACTCTATGGGAAGCTTACAGCCTACCTGAAGACGTATAGCAAGGACCGTGGTATTGCAGTGGTTGTGAGATACAACCGCGAGAGCGATATCCTCTATGCCGGCGACAGCCTCGACATCTCTAAAGATGTTATCAAAGGCCTCAATGATGCGTGGAAAACTGAGTCAACAAAAACTCCTTCAGACACTACAAAAGCGAAGGGTAAGTAGGCCTTTGGGTTTCTCTGCCTTTTAGTATCTTTATAAATGCTTCGCTCACTTTTAGCGGCCCTCAATGTTAGGCCTGAAGAGCAGATACAGGTAGTCATGATGTTGACCATCGGGTTCTTTATGGGAACGTTCATCGCAACGTTTTCCGTAACGGCCGAGTCGCTCTTCCTTAGCCAGCTTAGTAATCAACTTAACAATGCATTTCTCGTTGCGGGGATCCTCGGCATTGTCTCGACAGTTCTTTTCTCCTTTTTCCAGAACAAGGTAAAGTTCAGCAGTCTTACGATCGCCTGTATGTTCCTCGTCATCGCATCGGTGACGGTCGTATACGTACTCTACCGCTTCGGACCAAGGGAGGTACACGCCGAAGTGCTCTTTGCGATGTACTGCCTTACCGGCCCCGTAACCGCTATCCTGCTGTTGTGCTACTGGGGCATCTTCGGTCGACTCTTCAATTTCAAACAATCGAAACGAATCATCGGATGGATCGATACAGGTCAGTTGATCGCGCAGATCCTGGCGTTCTTTTTCATTCCATTAAGCGCTGCATTCTTTCCGGATACGTCAGACTACCTGCTGGTTTGTAACGCCAGTATTCTCGGCGCATCGGTATGTATGGTGATCATCGCCTATAAGTTTCCGCTGATCAAGAACGACCCCAGTGAATTCGACGAGACGGTTGTAAAGGAGACCACGTTTGGTAAGATCCTTAGAGATCCATACACCAGGTTGCTCGCATTGTTCCTCATCATCTCGATGGTGACGTATATCTTCACCCAGTATTCATTCCAGACTCTCGTCAACACCCAGTATCCTGATCAGAAGGAACTGGCATCGTTCCTCGCATACTTTAATGGTGCGATCTACGGATTGAGCTTGATCATGCAGACGTTCGTGAACGACAAGATCCTGAGCAACTATGGCATCAAACTATCGATGTTCATCTTGCCAATCCTGGTATCCTTCTTCGCGATAGTCGCGTCGGTGATCGGTATCTTCGTCGGCTATGATCCGATATTGTCGCCAACAACGTTCATCTTCTTCTTCCTCACGGTCGCCCTCATGCGCCTGTTTAACATGATGATCAGGGACTCGTTGGAGAACCCCTGTCTTCAAGCTACTATTCATCCCGCTCGACAGCCGGTACAGGTTCAACATCCAGGCAAAGCTCGAGGGTGTGGTAAACGAGTCGGGACGATTCCTGGCCGGTCTTATGATCTTCGGATTCGCGTTAGTTCCCATTTTCAAGACGTATTGGATCACTCTTCTGATTATTGCACTAGGTGCCTTCTACATATTGGTAATCAGGAACTTATACACGGGCTATCGTAACAAGATCCGGTCGAAGCTCGAGAGCTCCGAATTCCACCAGGAGAAGCTTGAAGTCGGTTACACCGAGATCACCAAAAAGCTCGAAGGACGTCTCACCTCAACCGATGCGTCACAGGCAGTGTTCTCGTTCAAGCTCCTCGAAAGATCAGTCCCTCGCAGATCACCGGTTGGGTGAATAATCTCCTGCGAAACAACACCGACGAAGTCCTGGACTATGGCAATCGTCGCCTTAATGAATTGAAAGGACTCTCTGTGTCGGAACGCTACGTCATTCGACTCGATACCAAAAAGCAATCGGCCGACGATAAGAATGTTCTCACCAAGAGCGATCTCGAGGCCATCATCAATAGTCACGGCGACGTAACTAAATCGCGCATTCAGAAACTCTCTCGCTCGCCGATAGTTGAAGACCGTCAGTATTCTGCAGAGTTGCTGTTGCACTCATCCAACGATGAGATCACCTCTTTCCTGATCGAACTTCTTAATGATCCGGAACCCAAGGTGAGGAACACTGCTATCAAGACTGCAATCAAGAAGCACAACAACGAGGTTATATTATCACTGATCGATAACCTTTCGAACGCCTTGTACAGCAACCAGGCAATGCACACGCTTACGCTGATTGGTGGCAAGGCTCTGAATATTCTCGATACTGGATTTTATCGTTCGGGTCAGAATACACAGACGTTGCTGAAGATCGTGCAGATCATGGGAAGGATAGGAGGTCAACGCGCGAAGGATCTGCTTTGGAGCAAGATAGACTATCCAGATAAGGTGGTGACCTCCAGTGTGTTACTGGCCTTGGGTGAATGTGGTTTCAAAGCCGGAATTTCCCAGATCACACGCATCAAATACGCCATCGAGCTCGACATTGCCGACATCGGTTGGAACCTCGGAGCACTGCAGGAGATCGGCGACGAAGGCAATGCTTCCGAAGTGGAACGCGCTCTGCGACGAGAGATACAGAACGACATAGAGCACATCTACATGTTGCTCGCGATGTTGTACGATACCCGTTCGATACAACTCGTAAAGGAGAACATCGAAAGCGGTACTACAGAAGGAACGACGTATGCTGTTGAGTTGCTTGATGTGTTCCTTTCGGAGCAACTCAAGCAACGCGTTTATTCCGGTGCTCGATGAGCTTACGGACACCGAACGACTCAGCCGGCTCGAGGTGTTTTACCCACGGGTAAAACTCGATACGAAGCTCGTTCTTAAGTTCCTGATCAACAGGGACTTTACCCAGACCAATAGATGGACTAAGGCAACTGTGATCTACCAGCTCGGGATCCTCAAGATCCAGGAGTTTAAGCTCGACTTGATATCACACATGTTCAATCCTGACAAGCTTATCCGTGAGGTGTCGGGTTGGGCGTTGTACCAGATCAGTTCGGAAGCATATCAAACTCACTCGGTCCGTCTTGGCGAAGTGTCGAAGAGAGACCTGGATGCTTCGATACTCACTGGTCAGCAATCAAAGCTCATGAAGTTTGAGAAGGTGCTATTCTTCAAGTCGATCAAACTGTTTGAAGGAACGCCGGGCATCTCGTTGTCTTATCTCGCCGACTTCTCGGACGAAGAGCGGGTTAAGGCCAATGCATCCTTGTCGTTGGATGAGAAGCTGAACAACTATTTCTACATCGTTTACTCCGGTTCGCTGGAGTACTATTGCAAAGGAAGGATCGCAGGAGAATACAGCAGCGGGCAGTTCGTGGGAGAGATGCTGGCGCCCGGTGGATTTGCCAATGCAAATGTGCTGGTGGCGAAGGAAGATTCACTGCTTTTGAGATTCGGTAAAGACCTGTTTTACGAGCTTCTCGCCGGGAGCGTCAAATTGACCGACAGGGTTTGGAATCGATTTAAATTCATTAAATTTCCAGACTTTTTAGATTTAGAACCCTGACTCGCGGAACTAAGTAGAAGCGAAATTTTTAAACTGAAAGACACTCCGAAACCGAATGTTAAACTACTCGGTCAAAGTTGGCGAACAGAACGAGGAGGCTGATGCGTTTGCGTTTGCGCAAGACGTAGGAGCAAACCCGTTCCCAGGCTTACGTCCATTTACGATGGATGAATGCCACCTGTTCTTTGGCCGGGAGGGACAGGTCGACGACATTTTGCTGAAGCTGGCACGTCACCACTGCGTTACCATCATGGGTTATTCCGGTAGCGGTAAGTCCAGTCTGATGAACTGCGGTGTGGTACCCGTGCTGCTCGGTGGTTTCATGACGAATACAAGCCCTCATTGGGCTGTTGTTGCTTCAAGACCAGCATAACGCCAATAACCAACCTTACAAATTCGATCGTCAACTTCCTGTTACAGAGCGGAAGGATCGAACAACGCGATCTTCAGATACACCAGGCGATCATTAGCTCCGTGCTTCGAAGCGGCCCCGACGGTTTGGTGGAAGTTTGCCGATACATACAAGCCAAAGACGGAGAGAACATATTCTTCCTGATTGACCAGTTCGAAGAGATATTCCGGTTCAAAGACACGGGCGACGTTGATTTTGCCAACGACGCTGCAGGTTATGTAAACCTTTTGATGAATGCAGTTCACCAGAGGGAAGTGCCGGTTTATATCTCGATCAACATGCGATCGGATTTCATCGGAGACTGTGCAGTATTCTCTGGACTCACGCAGATGATCAACGAGAGTAATTACCTCGTTCCTCAAATGACACGTGAGCAGAAGAAGATGGCCCATTGAAGGGCCGATTGCTGTTGGTGGAGGAAAGATCGCCGGAAGGTTGCTGAAGCGATTACTGAGCGATCTCGGTGACAACCAGGATCAGCTGCCGATCCTTCAGCACGCAATGATGCGTACGTGGGATTACTGGATCGCCAACCGCGAACCCGGTGAATCCGTCGATATCCGTCACTACAACGCGGTTGGAAAGATCAGCCAGGCGCTATCACTCCACGCTAACGAGGCGTTCGATGAATTGACATCGCGGGAGAAAGAAATTGCCGAAGTTCTATTCAAGAGTCTTACTGAAAAGAACAACGAAAGCCAGGGACTTCGAAGACCATCCAGGGTTAAGACGATAGCGGAGCTTGCCGATGCAAGCGAAGCAGAAGTGATCAAGGTAATTGAGGAGTTCCGTAAGCCCGGCCGTTCATTCCTGATGCCTGGAATCCAGGTTCCCCTGAACGGAAATACCAGCGTCGAGATATCGCACGAGAGTTTGATGCGTATCTGGACTCGCCTCAACGCATGGGTTGATGAAGAGTTCGACTCCGCTCAGATGTACAAGAGGATCTCCGAGGCCGCCGCCATGTACCAGATCGGTAAGACTGGTTTGTGGAGGCCGCCGGATCTCCAGCTTGCATTGAACTGGCAAAAGAAACAACGCCCCACTCGCACGTGGGCTCAACGCTACGATGAAGCATTCGAGAGAGCCATCGTGTTCCTCGATACCAGTCGTATCACCTACGAAGCCGAGCTCAAGAACCAGGAAATGTTGCAGCAGCGAATGCTGCGCAGAGCCAGGGTTACTAACGCCATCCTCGTTGTGTGCCTTGTTGTTGCGATAGCATTCTTCTTCTACGGTTTGATCCGTCAGTTCGAAGCTGAACGGCAAGCAACTGTAGCGGAAGCCGAAAAGGCAAATGCTATCAAGCAAGAAGAGAAAGCGAACGAAGCTGCAAGAGTGGCGACCGAGAGACAAAAAGAAGTTGAAAGACAAGCTGCACAGCTGAGGCAAAAGCAGGGAGAACTTGAGATAGCGCTGAACAATACGCGCCTGGCCCGCGACGAAGCCCAGGCCGCCCTGAAGATCGCCGAGCAACAAACACTCCTTGCCGAAAGGGCGACCGACACGGCAAACATTGCACGCGCGGATGCCTTGAGGCAATATGAGCGAGCTCAAATAGCCCTTGCGGAAAACAACAGGCTTCTTTACCTGAACATTGCACAGTCGATGGAGGCAAAGTCTGTGGGCATGGATGATAAAGATCTCGCCAGTCTTCTCGCAATGCAGGGATATATATTCCATACGCGTTACGGCGGAGAGCGATATGATCCGTACGTCTTTAGCGGCTTGTATCACGCTGTAGCGAAACAGAGTGGTTATAACTACAACGAGATCCGCGTAGCCGGTAAGTCAAGGAACCGGATGTTCTCGATCGCCATGTCGAGGAAGAACAACTCGTTCTACACAACCGGTAACGATGGTCGCATCATCCAGGGAAGTGTCGACACCCAATCTGCAAGCAACATTATAGCAGCCAATCCATACCCGAACCGTGTTGTGGCATTGAGCAACGACGAACAATATCTCGCCGTGGGAAGTGACTCATCGAACATGCAGGTGATCAATCTCTCGAACAACCGTGTAACGAAGATCACAGGTCATAAGAGCTTCGTAAACGACATCAAGTTCCTTCCCGATGACGCCGGCTTCATTTCAGCATCTGCCGATAAAACGTTACGACTCACGAATCAAAAAACCGGAACCAGCGAGTTGCTGACAACCCTGCCATTCGATCTCAAGAAAATTGATATCAGCCGAGACAGCAAGTGGCTCGTGGGAGCCTCTTCGAAAGGGCAGGTGATACGCTTCAATCTCGCTACGAAGGTTTATGAAGTGATCTCGGACGAAGCACCGAACCGCGTGCTTTCAATTGCCCTCAATCCTTCGAACACACTTGTGGCTTACGGAGTTGAAGTGCTCGACGGAAATAACCAGACCGTACGCGGTACGGTAAAGCTCTACGACTTCACACAACAGAAGATCACCAAACAACTCTCGGGTCACAAGTCGGGTATCTCGGATCTCGAGTTCAGCCCCGACGGATTGTTGCTGGCCAGCGCAGGTCTCGACAAGAAACTGCAGATGTGGGTAGTTGAACATCCCGACGATCTGCCGATCGAGATGACCAACAACAATGGTAACATCTGGGACATTGCATTCACGAAAGACAACAATCACCTGGTCGCTTCATGCAACTCTGGTGAGATAAGAGTTTGGCCTACCGATCCTAAGGCCCTTGCAGAGCTTGTTTGTCCAAAACTCACTCGCAACATGACACGCGAGGAATGGCAGTTGTATGTTGAAAAAGACAAAGACCCCGAGATCACTTGTGCTAACGTGGTGATCGAAAATTCTGATATGCGGAAACTCCTGACATTCGTGTTAGTGATAGCCGCCACGCTGGCAGGAAAATATTCGTTCGCGCAAGGCGATACGGACTGTCTCGCTAAACTGAGCACTGCCGAGAACGAGTTTGCTGCCGGCCGCTTCTACGGGATCCCGGCGATGCTTGATGATTGTTTGAAGGGCAACCGTTTTTCGAATGAAGAGAAGGTGAGGGTGTATATGCTGCTCACGCAGGTCTATCTCCTGATCGATAACCCTACTGCTGCCGACGATGCTTACCTCAGGCTCCTGAATGCCAACCCGGAGTTCGTTCCATCCGACCTGGACCCGATAGATGTAGTTTACCTGAGTAAAAAATTCACCTCTACGCCTATATTTACACCACATTTTAAAGCTGGTGGAAATCTCTCCAGCCGGTCGATGATCTACACCCAAAACACAATTTCTACTCCCGATGTGACCCGGGTAAGGAACCTTGCGCTGCCGGGATGGACCGTGGGAGGAGGGATCGAATGGAACGTCAACGATAACCTCGGTGTCGGTATCGAGGGACTTGTATCTCAGAAGCGATTTCGGACGAAGATCAACAACATGTTCACGAACGATGATGAGACTACCGAGGAGCGACAGCTTTGGTTGGACATTCCGATATACGTGAGATATGGATGGAACAAGGGAAAGATCAGGCCCTTTGCATACGCGGGTGGTGCAGTCAACCTGCTGTGGGCGGCTAAGGTCGACGAAAGCTATAACGATCGTTCCAATTCAGTCACCGGCGAAGTAACACCTGTGCAGGCGCCAGCGAGGGGCGTACTTTATCAACGCAATGTTTTTAACAGGTCGTTGGTGTTTGGCGGTGGAGCTAAGTTTAAGATCGGAAAGGACTTCATCGTAACAGAGTTTCGATACATGCCAGGCTTGTCGAATGTTGTGAATCAAAAGTATGTAAACTATTCTTCGAAGGATCGGGAAAATCTAAACCCGTCGCTCACGCAGTTTGCTTCGATGAGCGGCTTGTACCGGGTGAATAACTTTTCGATAACGGTTGGTTTCGTGACGCCAATCTATAATCCGCGTAAAGCAAGTCGTGTGAAGACAAAGTCGGTGTCAAGGAAACTGATCAAGGACAAATGAGAAAGGGGCTGCCGATCATATTGCTTGTTCTTATCGCGATGGTATACCAGTCGTGCGATAGCACATTGAACATCGATAAGCCGAAGGATTACTATAAGTACATCGGTGAAGACGGTAACCAGACTGCTGTGGATATGGTGGTGGATGGTGATGGCAACGTCTATATTCTTGGAACCACCACATTAAATACTGCAACTTTAGGATTGCAATTGTACCTCGTAAAAACCAACCACGTGGCGAAGTGATGTGGTATAAGGAATATGGTGACGCCGGAGATGAGACACCAAAAGACATTGAAATGGTTGATGATGGAAGTCTTGTGCTATTAGCTGATCGCAGCGACGGAGACATTGTTGTTTATCGTGTATCGAGTGAGAATGGTTCGGACGTGAAGCCGTACTTTGTCACCGGCACCAATAGCCAGGAGCATGCTAACACGATTACTCCATCGCTCGACGGTTTCATTATAACAGGATATGCGGATAGCACGTTGGTGGCAACTGGTGCGAAATTCAAGACCGCGTTTGTGTTCCGCTATGATAAAGAGATGGTTCAGATTTTATCATGGGACTATCGTCTCTCCCTATATTCGGGCAATGGTGGGTATGATTTCGTACCCATTAAAGTCTTTCAGAAGGATGCGAATACATTTTTCACCTTTGGCTATACCAACTCGCCGCTCGACGGGACTAGCGACTATGATTATTTCGTGCTTCCAACGAGTTCAGACAATACAACAAAGAACGGTCTTTTGATAATCCCTGGCCCCGAATCCACCTCCGATGAACGCCTGACCTCTGTAATGCAAGCACCAATTCAATCAGGTGGAGGATTATCCTTGCCGGCTACACAACGAGCAATGGCGCACAGCAAAAACTTTTCGTGGCACAGGTTGTCCAGGACCCCTCTACCACGGATGCAAGTAATCCAGGCAGCTATCTCGTAAGGGCGCCCAAACGTCTCGATGCCAATCAGACCAATTTTTCTGCAGCATCTGCGTCGATCTATCCTTCAACAAGATCAGGTTTTTATATCATCGCGAATGAAGGCGATGCGGGCGACAACAATCTTTACCTCACTAAACTTGAAAATGACCTTTAGCAGTCCGTGGGGAGAACATTTGGTGGAGTTGGTGACGACTCGTCTGGCGCTGTAGTGGAAATAGCCGACGGACGAATTCTGGTAGTTGGAACGATGGTGCTCGGAGACGTGAAAGGTCAACGCAAAATTGTGCTGATGAATCTCGACTCCGAAGGCCAGTTTGGCAATTAGGTTTAAAAAATGAAAAACGGTTACTTTTTGCGTTTTTGGTAGATTCAAAGGGATAAGTTGGCGCCAATTTGAAACATTTGTACCTCCTCAGGCTTAGTTTACTAATCACTTCTTTGTGGGCGCTGTCTACACAGTTTTCCTTTGCCCAGGCAACTAGAACATCGCAGGCTAATGGACCCTGGAGCACAGGCTCAACCTGGGTCGGTGGCGTAGCCCCAGGCCCTCTCGACAAGGCAATCATTCAACACACGGTAACTGTCACAGCTGCGGCAACTTGCGCAGGTGTAACTGTGAGTGCGGGTACACTTCGCTTCAACATGGGCGCCCCGAGAAACTTCACTGTAAATGGGGACTTGTTACAAACAGGCGGCGATATCATAACCTTTGGAGGGGGAACAACTACCATACTGCTCTCTGGTAATTTTACACGAAATGGGGGTACCTACACCTCTGTTAACGGTGGGCTAAGGACTGATAATACTTTCACCGGTACAGGAGCTCAGTCTGTTGGTGGTTCACAGGCAACTACGTACAACAACTTCACGGTAAACGCTGGTTCGAATGTGACTCTCGGAAACGCAGCGACTATCAACAGGACTCTTACCATCAATGCAGGATCTTCTCTCACCGTTCCTAACGTATCGATTGCTGCTAACGTCATCACAGGAAACACCAGCATATCAGGTGACTTGTTGCTTACAGCCGCTGGGGGGAACGAAGTTGTTCACGGGTGCAACGACAATTAACTCGGGTGGTACATTCGTCAACTCAGGGAACGCACCTGTTACTTTCCGTGGAGGTATTACGAACAACGGTACGCTAACGTCGGGTACTGGAAATTACACGTTCGATACGAATAGCCAGTCGCTCGGAGGATCATCTGGCATTACAGTTTCAACCGCGACGGCAACTGGTATCACGCTTACGAATAACACCACGTTTACAGTTAACGCTTCCCTTGCGGGAACGGGAGGGTTAACGCAGGGACTCGCAACGTCTGTACTGAACCTTGGAGGATCGTCGGGTATCTCATCATTGACGGCTTCGCTTGCGGGTAAACACCGTGAATTATATCGGTACTTTCCAAAACATTTATAACACATCAACCTATTATAACCTCGGTCTGCAAGGTTCGGGTGTGAAAACATTTCAGGCATTGACCACGACCATCAATGGCAATCTTACACTTTCAGGAGCGGCCACGACAACTACCGTCACCGGATTGTCGATCGCGGGAAATCTTACCATCGGCAACGGGACCACATTTACTTCGGGTGGTTTCAACCTTGCGGTTGCCGGTTTGACACAAGTTGGCGGAGGCACGAGTGGTATCCTTTCATTCAACTCGGCTGTTGGTACCAAGCAATTCACAGGTCTTGTTACGATCGCGCCTGGTGCTAGCTGGACAAACAACGCAGGAAACTCACCTATAAACTTTCGTGGAGGCATCACGAACAATGGAACATTCAACGGAGGGTCGGGCGTTTACACTTTCGATACCAACAACCAGGTCATCAATGGAGTGCTCGATATCCCAAACACGACCATTAGCGGAGTAACTGTCACCAACACGAATGGTCTTACTGTTAGCACAGCATTGTCGGGTACTGTGGACTAACACAGGGAGCAAATTCAAGCCTCACGATCGGCGGAACATCAGGCATTACAACATTGACTGCTGCTGCATCAGGAAACACAGTGACGTATAATGGTACAGCACAAACTCTTCACAACAATGATTATGTCAACCTGCTTCTGAGTGGCAGTGGGCGTGAAGACGTTGCAGACGGGAACGGCGAACGTTACTGGTAATCTTACAATGACCGGTGCAGTGTCTACAGCAACCGTTGCTAATCTTTTAATTGGAGGAAATCTTTCGATGGGGAACTCTACGTTCACTGCGAACGGATTTACCTTAACGATTAACGGAACGACAAGCGTTGGTTCAGGTGGAAATTTCACGATGGGATCTGCTACTGGTGCGAAGACTTTCAATAACACATTGACGATCGCTTCCGGTGGACAGTTTACGAACACGGTGAACTCCAACGTAACATTCCACAATGGTATCACCAACAACGGAACATTCTCGGCAGGAACATCTGGCACATACACTTTCGATACGAGTCCACAAGCGTTGACGGGATCATTCGTATTGCCCAACGCCACTGTAACAGGGATTAACTTAACGAACAATAATAGCCTGTCTGTTACCACTGCACTTTCTGGAGTAGGAGGTACCGTTACGCAGGCGTCGAACGCTACACTTGATATCGGTGGAACGTCGGGCATTTCGAACATCACTGCAAGCGCGGCGGGTAATACTGTTACGTATTCCGGTACTGCCCAGACAGTGCATGGAAACAACTACGTCAATCTTGGTTTAACAGGCAGTGGAGTAAAAACATTGCAGGCAGCAACAACGAACATTACTGGTAACTTCACGATCGGTGGAACTGCAAGTGCAACCGCAGTTGGAGCGCTGACGATTGGAGGAAACCTCACTTTGAGTGGAGGTACCTTTGTTGGCGGGGCGTTCAATCATCAACTGGCCGGCAACTGGACTAACAATGCCGGTTCGTTTACTTCAGCGGGAAGCACTATCACATTCAACGGAGCAAGCCAAACGATCGGAGGATCGACGGGCAACTACATTCGCCAACTTAACAACTTCAGGAACGAGTTCAACCAGCACCGGCGTTTCTACAACTGTGTCTGGAGTATTGACCGTAGGCAATACATCGACATTCACCGTTGGAGGATTTCCATTTACTGTATCCGGTGCAACGAATGTTGGATCGGCATCCGCTGCAAACTTGTTGATCACATCAGGTACGGGTGCGAAAACATTCTCGGGACTTGTAGCGGTTTCTACTTCGGCAACATGGAACAACTCCGGTAACTCGGCGGTTACGTTTCATGGTGGCATCACCAATAGCGGCACATTCACCGCTGGCTCTGGCATTCACACATTCAACACAAGTCCGCAGGCACTTACCGGCACGTTGTCGATTCCAAGTGTTACCGTCACCGGTATCGCACTCACAAACAATAACGACCTTACGATTAGCAACAGCCTCGCTGGCAGCGGCAACTTAACACAAGCAACTACTGGCAATCTTACTTTAGGCGGGGGTGTATCGATCACTACCCTGGATGCATCGGCTAGTGGCAACACGGTGATCTATAATGGCTCGGGCCAGAATATTCTCGCGACGACCTATCACAACCTGAATATCAATCAATCGGGCGGACAGGCGTCGTTGGTTGGTGCTACGACTGTTAATGGAACGCTGACGCTGAGTAATGGTAACCTCAGCATTGGTTCAAACAACTTGTTACTGGGCGCCGCGGCGGTGTCGGTTGCATCTCCTTCCGCGTCTAAGATGATCATTGCTTCGGGCAGTGGTGAGGTTAGAAGAACATTTACAGCTACCGGATCTTATTTGTTTCCTATTGGTGACAACACTGGAACACTTGAGTATTCGCCGATCACAGTTAACTATACATCAGGTTCGTTTAGCTCCGCTTATGTGGGAGTGTCGGTGACCGATGCGAAACATCCATTCAACGCAAGCACTACTAACTATCTCACGCGTTACTGGAGCATCAATCAATCAGGTATTACCGGTGGATCTGCGACGATCACTGCACAATACCCGGCTGCCGATATCACGGGAACAGAAGGTTCAATCAAGGCGGCACATCTCAGTGGAGCATTCAATCAGGTCACAAACCCGTGGACTAAGTACAATGTGTTGGGCGCTAACACATTCTCGATATCAACACCAGTCAACATAGTAGCTGGAACAACCTCGTACTGTACAGGTGTTACAGGTTCGGATCCATCTGTAACGATAACCGGAGCGCCATTCACAATATGTAACGGTGGATCGGTTGTACTACCTGCGAATCCTACAGGCGGCGATGGACCCTACACTTATTCATGGGCACCCACTGCAGGACTTACTGCTACAACAATCAAAATCCGACTGCATCACCTACATCCACTACGAATTATGTTGTCACTGTTCGCGATGCGAACGGAGCCATGGCAACCGGCAATGCTAACGTCAATGTAAATCCGGTGCCGACGCTCGGCAGTTCACTTACTCCGAATCCAATCTGTAGCGGAAGTACTTTCGCATACACTGCAACGAGGTCCTGCAGGTGGAGCAACTTTTGGATGGACGAGAGCTGTAGTTTCAGGCATCAGCCAGGGAGCATCTTCGGGCCCCGGTGATGTTAGCGAAGTACTGACGAACGTTTCAAATGTTCCCGTAGCCGTCACTTACGTTTACACTGTAACGGCGTCGAGCTGCAGTAGTCCACCGCAGAATGTTGTTGTCTATGTAATACCAACGCCCGCTGCTACACTGCCTGCTAACCAGGATGTATGTAACGGTGCTTCGACGGCGACAGTAAATTTCACGGGCGTTGCAACATCCTATGACTGGGTAAATGATAATACTTCGATCGGTCTAGCAGCAAGCGGCACAGGAAATATCGGTTCATTCGCTGCAACGAATGGAGGTGCAACACCGCAGGTTGCCAACATCGTTGTTACTCCGAAGTATACTTATAATGCTGTAACATGTTCGGGACCAACGCAGGCCTTTACGATCACAGTGGAACCGTCTCCAACCGTAGCTGCAGTTTCCGACCAGGAGGTTTGTAACGAAAGCAGTACAGCGGCGATAACTTTTAGTGGTGGTCCATCATTCTCGTGGACGAATGACAAATCTTCGATTGGACTTCCTGCCAGTGGCACCGGAAACATTGCAGCATTCACCGCATTAAACAACTCGCCTTTCGCAGTAGTAGCGACTATCGTCGTTACACCGACAGCCGGCTTATGCTCAGGCTCTACTACATCGTTCACGATCACAGTGGATCCTACACCTGTAGTCAATCCGATCGCTGACCTGGGTGTTTGCAATGGAGCGAATACAACTGCGATCAACTTTACAGGAACAGGTACGACCTATACATGGACCAACAATGCTGCCATTGGTCTCGCGGGCAGCGGCACTGGTGATATAGCTTCGTTCGCGGCCATAAATAATGGCAACAGTCCAGTCGTGGCTACAATCGTAGTAACCCCGGTATTCACAGGTGGTACAACTTGTAACGGAGCTACCAAATCATTTACCATTACCGTTAATCCCACGCCGACAGTCGCTGCACCTGGAACGCAGGAAGTATGTAACGGAGCATCGACTACAGACATCAACTTCAGTGGAATTGCCACACAGTATGATTGGACGAATGACTCGCCATCGATCGGTATACCTGCGATTGGTACTGGAAACATTTTCATCGTTCGTTGCAACTAATGCCGGGACAAGTCCCGTGTTAGCGACGATCGTGGTAACACCTAAATACATATTCGCAGGTGCGACATGTTCCGGTCTTCCGAAGACATTCTTCCTTTTGATTGATCCCACGCCGACAATCGTAGATCCGGCGGACCAGGAGGTTTGCAACGGAGCAAGTGTTAGCACTACATTCAATACGACAGGTGCAACCGGCGTATCGTGGACGAATAGCAATACCGCGATTGGTCTTGCGGCTTCAGGTACCGGCACCATCAGTGCGTTTACAGCTACGAACCCGAGCAATACGCCGTTGGTTGCAACGATAACAGTAACGCCGACAGCAGGTTCTTGTAATGGCACCGCCGAAACATTTACCATCACAGTCAATCCAACACCCGTTGCTAATGATCCCGCCGACCAGGTGGTTTGCGATGGGGGTGCAACAACTACAGTAAACTTTACCGGAGTTGCGACAGGATATTCATGGACCAACGATACACCATCAATTGGTCTTGCAGCGACGGGAACCGGGGACATCGTTCCGTTTGTGGCAATCAATGGAACAAGCTCGCCCGTTATAGCAACGATTACTGTTACACCGGAATACACTGCGTCGTGTACAGGAGGTGTGCAGACATTTACGATCACCGTTAATCCCGCGGCGTCGGTTACAGATCCGACGGACCAGGAGGTTTGTAATGGTACGATGACTTCGAATGTGGTGTTCCTCGGTGTGGCGTTGAGCTACTCGTGGACCAACGATACTCCTTCGATAGGATTGCCCGCGAGTGGGACAGGGGACATCGCTGCATTCACGGCTGTGAATGCGACAGGCGCCGCAGTTGTTGCAACAATATCGGTAACGCCTCATTATGGAAGCTGCAATGGTACGTCTCAAACGTTACCATCACTGTAGATGCGACGCCTTCGGTTACTGCCCCAGGAAACCAGGTGGTTTGTGATGGAGCGAATACGACAGCGGTTGTATTTGCCGGAACGTCCGGGGCTACGTTCGATTGGACTAATGATACTCCAGGCATTGGATTGGCTGCGAGCGGCTCCGGTGATATCGGCGCGTTTGCCGCCGTAAATGGAGGAACGACACCCGTTACCGCGACTATCACGGTAACACCGACACTTAATACATGCGGCGGTGCTTCGCAGACCTTTAAGATCACCGTTAACCCTACACCAACTGTCACAGCACCTGCCGACCAGCTCGTATGTAACGGTGCCAGCACAACGGGTATTAACTTCAGCGGAACCGGTACCAGCTACGACTGGACCAACGACACAGCTTCGATAGGACTTGCTTCAAGTGGAACAGGGAACATCGGGTCTTTTGTGGCAATCAACAGCGGGTCGACCCCTGTTGTTGCTACTGTAACGATCACACCGAAGTACACCTTCGGAGCGGTGACATGTAACGGACCTACACAATCATTTACGATCACCGTCCAGGCCGACACCTACCGTTGCAGCCATCGGCAACCAGGTTGTATGTAACAGTGCACCGACAACGACAGTAACATTCAGCGGAACGGCAACATCCTTCACATGGACTAACGATAACACCAGCATTGGCCTTGCAGCGAGTGGCACAGGAAACATCACATCATTTACGGTATCAACAGCGGCAGCACGCCGGCTGTAGCTACCATCACGGTAACACCTGTTTATGGATCATGCACAGGAGCAACAACATCATTCACGATCACCGTTAACCCGACACCCTCTGTTACAGCACCAGCCAGCCAGGTTGTATGTAATGGTGCAGGTACGACTGCTGTCAACTTTACCGGAACAGGTACCAGCTACGACTGGACCAACGACACAGCTTCGATAGGACTTGCTTCAAGTGGAACGGGGAACATCGGATCTTTTGCGGCGACCAACGGAGGTTCTATACCTGTTATTGCCACGATCACCATCACACCGAAGTATACATTCGGAGCGGTGACGTGCAACGGACCTACCAAATCGTTTACGATCACCGTACAACCGACCCCTGTTGTTAATGCTATTGCCAACCAGGAGATCTGTAACGGAAGCAACACGACAGCGGTAAGCTTCACGGGAACAGCAACAGGCTTCACCTGGACCAACGACACTCCTTCGATCGGTCTTCCGGCCAGCGGGGCAGGTAACATCGCTGCGTTCACGGCCATCAACAGCAGTGGCGCCCCTGTAACAGCAACGATCGTTGTAACACCACAGTACGGAGCATGCATCGGAACCACGAAATCATTCACGATTATAGTCGACCCGACACCTTCAGTGAATGCGATCGGCAGCCAGGTTGTATGTAATGGTAGCAACACTACTTTAGTGAGCTTCAGTGGTACAGGCACCAGCTACACATGGGTCAACGATAACACCACCATCGGGCTTGCCGCCAGTGGCACAGGCAACATCGGCGCTTTCGCAGCAGTGAACATAGGCACCTCTCCACAGGTTGCTAATATCACAGTTACACCGGTTTACACAGGAGCTGTTGTTTGTAATGGTCCCACCAAAACATTCTCTATCACGTTAACCCAACACCGGCTGTTACAGCACCTTCCAACCAGCTTGTATGTAACGGTGCCAGCACAACGGGTATTAACTTCAGCGGAACAGGTACCAGCTACGACTGGACCAACGACACAGCTTCGATAGGACTTGCTTCAAGCGGAACAGGGAACATCGGATCTTTTGTGGCAACCAACAGCGGGTCGACTCCTGTTGTTGCTACTGTAACGATCACACCGAAGTACACCTTCGGAGCAGTGACATGTAACGGACCTACACAATCATTTACGATCACCGTCCAGCCGACACCTACCGTTGCAGCCATCGGCAACCAGGTTGTATGTAACAGTGCACCGACAACGACAGTAACATTCAGCGGAACGGCAACATCCTTTACATGGACTAACGATAACACCAGCATTGGCCTTGCAGCGAGTGGCACAGGAAACATCACATCATTTACCGGTATCAACAGCGGCAGCACGCCGGCTGTAGCTACCATCACGGTAACACCTGTTTATGGATCATGCACAGGAGCAACAACATCATTCACGATCACCGTTAACCCGACACCCTCTGTTACAGCACCTGCCAGCCAGGTTGTATGTAATGGTGCAGGTACGACTGCTGTCAACTTTACAGGAACTGGTACCAGCTACGACTGGACCAACGACACAGCTTCGATAGGACTTGCTTCAAGCGGAACGGGGAACATCGGATCTTTTGCGGCGACCAACGGCGGTTCTACACCTGTCATTGCCACGATCACGATCACACCGAAGTATACATTCGGAGCGGTGACGTGCAACGGACCTACCAAATCGTTTACGATCACTGTACAACCGACCCCTGTTGTTAATGCTATTGCCAACCAGGAGATCTGTAACGGAAGCAACACGACAGCGGTAAGCTTCACGGGAACAGCAACAGGCTTCACCTGGACCAACGACACTCCTTCGATCGGTCTTCCGGCCAGCGGGGCAGGTAACATTGCAGCGTCACGGCCATCAACAGCAGTGGCGCCCCTGTAACAGCAACGATCGTTGTAACGCCACAGTACGGAGCATGCATCGGAACCACGAAATCATTCACGATTATAGTCGACCCGACACCTTCAGTGAATGCGATCGGCAGCCAGGTTGTATGTAATGGTAGCAACACTACTTTAGTGAGCTTCAGTGGTACAGGCACCAGCTACACATGGGTCAACGATAACACCACCATCGGGCTTGCCGCCAGTGGCACAGGCAACATCGGCGCTTTCGCAGCAGTGAACATAGGCACCTCTCCACAGGTTGCTAATATCACAGTTACACCGGTTTACACAGGAGCTGTTGTTTGTAATGGTCCCACCAAAACATTCTCTATCACCGTTAACCCAACACCGGCTGTTACAGCACCTTCCAACCAGCTTGTATGTAACGGTGCCAGCACAACGGGTATTAACTTCAGCGGAACAGGTACCAGCTACGACTGGACCAACGACACAGCTTCGATAGGACTTGCTTCAAGCGGAACAGGGAACATCGGATCTTTTGTGGCAACCAACAGCGGGTCGACTCCTGTTGTTGCTACTGTAACGATCACACCGAAGTACACCTTCGGAGCAGTGACATGTAACGGACCTACCAAATCATTTACGATCACCGTCCAGCCGACACCTACCGTTGCAGCCATCGGCAACCAGGTTGTATGTAACAGTGCACCGACAACGACAGTAACATTCAGCGGAACGGCAACATCCTTTACATGGACTAACGATAACACCAGCATTGGTCTTGCAGCAAGTGGCACAGGAAACATCACATCATTTACCGGCACCAACAGCGGCAGCACTCCTGCTGTAGCTACCATCACGGTAACACCTGTTTACGGATCATGCACAGGAGCAACAACATCATTCACGATCACCGTTAACCCGACACCCTCTGTTACAGCACCAGCCAGCCAGGTTGTATGTAATGGTGCAGGTACGACTGCTGTCAACTTTACAGGAACTGGTACCAGCTACGACTGGACCAACGACACAGCTTCGATAGGACTTGCTTCAAGTGGAACGGGGAACATCGGATCTTTTGCGGCGATCAACGGCGGTTCGACACCTGTCATTGCCACGATCACCATCACACCGAAGTATACATTCGGAGCGGTGACGTGCAACGGACCTACCAAATCATTTACGATCACTGTACAACCGACCCCTGTTGTTAATGCCATCGCCAGCCAGGAGATCTGTAACGGAAGCAACACTACAGCAGTATCATTCAGCGGAACGGCAACAGGCTTCACCTGGACCAACGACACTCCTTCAATCGGTCTTCCGGCCAGCGGTGCAGGTAACATCGCTGCGTTCATTGGTGTGAACAATGGAACGAGCCCTGTGGTGGCAACCATCAGTGTAACTCCTCAATACGGCTCTTGCACTGGTTCGGTAAAAACATTCACTATCAAGGTAAACCCGAACCCGACATTCATCGCTACGAACAATGCGCCGACATCTGTACTGGTGCAAACACACTCATCATTTTCACAAGTCCAACAACCGGTGCACAGATCAACGCGGTGAGCGTTAACTACGGAGCAGTAACCGGGGGAACCGTGATTGGAGGAACAACCGCGTGGGTGAACGGCAACATTTTATTTGAAGCCTTGACGAACAACACCACAGCGCCGATCGATGTTGTTTACACATTCAATGTCACTACGCCATCAACTACACCTTCGTGTCCTATTGTACCAGTCAACCAGATCGTCACCGTTCGTGTTCAGCCGGCGGCTGCCTTCACGACAACCAATGGAGCAGCGCAGATCTGTTCGGGAAGCAATACAAACATCACACTCAACACCGGTGTAACGGGCGCGCAGATCCGTTTACAGTCTGTAAGTTACGGAGCAGCATCAGGCACGTTGGCGAACGGGGCAATGTTCACGGATGGTCAGAAGATCACCGAAGTGCTTTCGAATAATACAAACTCACCGGTAACTGTAACTTATACTTTCGAAGCAGTTGTGGGAGGTTGTACACCTAGTGGTACACAATCAGTGCAAGTCATTGTTAATCCGAACCCGTCATTCACTGCAACGAACAATGCAGCAACAATCTGCAGTGGCACTGCAACGAACATCGCCTTCGCGAGCCCGACTGCTGGTCACCAGATCAATGTCGTTTCGGCAACGTATGGATCTGTAACAGGAGGGACCGTGACGTCAGGCGTAACGACCTACGTTAACGGAAACTCTTTGATTGAAACGCTAACGAACAATACTATTGCACCGATTGATGTTGTCTATGTATTCAACGTTACTACTCCAGGTACAACTCCTTCATGCCCTGTATCAACATCGAATCAATCAGTAACGGTGCGCGTGTTGCCCACGCCTGTGTTCACATTCACCAACGGAGCCGGACAGATATGTTCAGGCAGCCAGTCTAACATCACATTAAACACCACGATCAGCGGTGCACAGGTACGATTGAAGTTAGTGAGCTATGGCGCAGTGTCAGGAACACTGGCAGCCGGCGCCTTGTATAACGATGGTCAGAAGATCACGGAAGTGCTTTCGAACAACACTAACGCTCCCGTCACAGTCACTTATACTTTCGAAGCAATCGTTGGTGCGTGCACGCCAAGCAGTATACAAACTACCAACGTCATCGTTAATCCGAACCCGACATTCACTGCCACGAATAGCAATCCGAATATCTGCAGTAACTCACCCACGAACATCGCGTTCTCCAGCCCCACAAACTGGCCATAGAATCAATGTCGTGAGCGTTAACTACGGTGCGGTTGCTGGTGGAACCGTTGTTGCGGGCGCAACCACATTCACCAACGGAACATCTCTCACTGAAACGCTCACCAACGGAACGACCAATGCTATCGACGTGGTCTACGTGTTCAATGTAACAACGCCTGGTACAACACCTTCATGCCCGCTGAGCACGACCAACACAACGGTGACGGTACGGGTGCAACCTGCGTCGTCATTCACAGCAACGAACAACGCGCCGCTGTTCTGTTCGGGCGGCCAGACCAACATCGTCCTCAGTACACCTGTAGCAGGTGCGCAGGTACGACTCGCTTTAGTAAACTATGGAGCAGCAAGCGGTTCGTTGTCTTCAGGCGCGCTTTATACCAACGGTCAGCAGATCAACGAGGTGCTTGTGAATAACACGAACGCTCCCGTAACAGTGGCTTACACTTTCGAAGCAGTTGTATCAGGATGTACGCCAAGTGCACAACAAGTGTGAATGTTGTCGTGAACCCGATCCCTACACTGGCAAGCAATCTCAGTACACAGGAACTGTGCGATGGACAGACGCCGACGATCACGCTTACCAATCCGAACAGTGTGATTGGTACTCAATACACATGGACGATATCGACTACGAACGTTGCTGGCGCAGCTAACCAACCGACACCAACTTCTGCGGGAGCTATCAACACTATCCTTTCGCTTTCGTCAGGTTCTATCGGCACGATTACTTACGATGTTCGCGCAGTTGCCAACAGCTGTAACAGCACGCCCACAACTATCCAGGTTACCGTAAGAAAACAACCCACAGTAAGCGTACCCGCTAACGTTGTTCAGTGCGAGCCAAATGCAATACCACTTAACGGCTCGATTGGCGGCGGTGCGACCACCGCTCTATGGAGTGTCATTACAGGGGCTGGAGCACTGAGTTCAACCAACATCGTTGCCGGTGCACCGATTGCAGCGAATGCAAGCTACGCCGTTGATCCTGGTGATATCGCTTCGGCCGTTACCATGCGCCTCACGACCAATGACCCCGACGGTCCATCTGGATTGTGTACAGCCATATCAGCCGACTATACCATCACCATTCATCGTTCTGCGACAGTAGATGCGGGTCCTGACCTCGCTCATTGCCAGGACATCCCTACAATTGCGTTGCAAGGCTCTTCGGCATTTTCGCCAAGTACAAAATGGACGTTGATCTCGGCGGCCGGTATGTTTAGCGACGACACAAGTCCCACCAGCAACTACTCATACGCTAATCCTTCTGAAGTTGGACAAACTGTTACGCTTCGTTTGACTGCAGCCGATCCTGATGGCCTTGGTGCTTCCGGTCCATGTACAGCAGTTTCCGATGACATGACGGTCACCATCAACAAGCTTCCGGTTGTTTCTTATGTAGGATTTCCGCCAACAATGGCGATGGGAGAAAACCAGCCAGCCATAACACTAACTGGTAACCAACAGGGTGGAAATTTCACTGTCTTGCCGGTGACATCAGCTATCGCGCCTACTGTTCACAGCCCCACAGCTCCAGACAAAGTACAGTTCGATCCATCAATTGTTACACTCGGACCCAACGCCGTAACATACACTTTTACCGATACCAAGGGTTGTACTAATTTTGACTCGCAGGTTATACAGGTCAACCCGGTAACTTTTGTGACCGTCTCCCCTGGACGCCCCAGCTGTGAACGCCGGTACAAGTCCAAGCCAGACAATTTGGGCAATCTGCGCCAACCAGGGACAAGTGCATCTTGTAGGTAGTAAGTCGATTTCAAGCGGACAGGCTCCAGAAACACACTTCGAGTGGTATGCTGATTCTGCTGCACGTCAGACTAATCCATTGTTTGAGCTCCCGATTACAACAACGGGAACAGAGGCCTACATCGAAACCGACGGAGTTCCATCAGACACATATTGGGTGCGGTATGTTTACAAGAACAGTTTTGGTGTGACCTCGGAAGGGCTAGCCAAGGTCATTGTTGCTGCAAGTCCCATTGCCGTTATCGACGTCAATAACTCTTGTGTAAAAGATCTGATCCAGTTCAACGACGCATCTACGTTGCCGAATAATCAATACCCGTCATCGATTACTTCCTGGCATTGGGATTTTGATGATCAGTCGTTCGCAATTGTTCAAAGTCCAACGCACGCCTACATCGTACCAGGATACAAGAACATCACGCTGACTGCTACTTCTACGACGACAATCGATCCTACTCATGAGAGACAGTGCGCTGCAAGCACAACCAGGCAGATCCGCGTGGGCGACGTTCCTACTATCGACTATTCATTCTCAGCGTTCTGTAATAACGACAAGACTAATTTCAAGGATCATTCAGATTCCGGCGTGAGTACGATTACATCTTACACATGGGACTTCGGCGATGGAGTAACTGTTACCGGTGCTAAGGGAGTAACAATCCCCGGAGCCGGAAATACCACGGGCACGTTCGACAATCCCGATCACCATTACGCCGCTGCAGGCTCCTACACTTCGAAACTTACCATCACTACCGACGATGGCTGTGTTAACTCGTTACCTCAATCGATCAACATCTTCGATTACGTAACGGTGCAGCCGCTTGCAACCCAGGCATACTTTGAGACTTTCGACAAGGGTAACAGGAAGAGCTGGCTACCCGAATCACTCTCCAAGAGAGAGAGAGCCGATACGGACCCCAATGACTCCATCCGCTATAGCTGGATCCGTATGATTCCGAATGGTGTAAACATAACGCCGCTTGCCAGTGCGACAGATACTGCATGGTGGACGGGCCGTCGCTGCATCGCGATTATTTTAAGACGGACTCATTGAAACCAGACAATCAAAAGTATCTCAATAAGGATTCATACTTCAAGTCGGAAACATCGGCGGGTGAACGGCCCTTGCTTTAACCTCACCGGTCTTACAAGGCCCATGGTAGCTCTCGACTACTGGAGTGATGCCGAGCTAAACCGCGACGGGGCGGTGCTTCAGTATTCCATCGATGGTGGTCAGAACTGGGAAATCATTGGTCCCACGCCAGGTGTTCCTGATCGCGACGAAGGTATCAACTGGTATAATTCAACGGGTATTGTCGGCAAGCCGGGCAATCAAAAGACCGGTGACTATGGCTGGTCAGGTCGTACCGCAGGCTGGAGGAACGCGCGCTTCAAGCTCGATATGATTCCCGATACGGAGAGAGACCAGGTTCGACTTCGAATATCATTCGGTAGCGAGGATGCCAACTCCGGAGTGTTCGATGGCTTTGCATTCGACAACGTCTTCGTGGGTAACAAGACGCGCAACGTCTTGGTTGAGCACTTCACAAGCGCCGATGCCGGAAGCGCGATCGGTGATGGCGTCATCAACGGACTTTACGACGACCAGCTGGCACTGCGAGCAAACTATGGCGGCGAATCCGACTTCGAGGATGTGCAATATCACATCAGCTCAGCCGTATCCGATCCTCTGTATAAAGACAACACGATAGACCCAGGCGCACGTAGCGTGTTCATGGGAGTATCAGCTCCTCCAACGACCCTCATGGATGGCTTGAGGAACAGCAAGTTTACGGGCAAGTACACGCAGATTACGTACGTCGAGATCGATCGTCGTTCTCTTGTTGATCCACAGATCTTGATGCAACTCGATACAGCAACGCTCGATCCGGCTGCCGTAACCAACATCAGCAACAAGATCATGCCTAAGATCACGCTTACAGCGCAGCAAGATTTCAACACTCCACTATTGTTGAATATCGCCCTGGTTGAAGATGTCGGTTCCAACAGGAACGTGCTTCGCAAGTTGCTCTTCGGTCCCGATGGAATGACCATTACCAACAGTATTGCGAAGGGTGAAGCGATCCTTCGAGACAAGGGCATCATCGAGATCACCGCACCGGTTTCGAACCCCTACGGATTAACAATGATCGCATTCATCCAGGACAAGAACACAAAAGAGATCTACCAGTCGGTAAGCATGAAAGTCAAGCATAAAATTGGCAGTGTGATCACAGGTCTCAACGAAGAGCCTTCTGAAGCTGCGGTGATCACCGAGCAGATCAACGTATACCCGAATCCTGCAAGCCGTAGTTTCTACTTCGGTCTGCCCGACAACATCAACGGTGATTATTACAAGTGGAGAATGTCGGATCAGCGCGGTGTGATCGTTCGCGAGAGCAACTTTAGCAGCATGATCAACAACGAGCTTGAAGTGGATATCAGCACGCTTGCCAACGGCATGTACATCATTGTCATCGAAGGACCCGATAAGTCTGTTGCCTATCGCAAGTTGATGGTGATGAACCACCACTAATAAATCCTAAAGGCTTTTCTTAAGCTGTTCGAGAGTGAATTCCAATTGATCGCAGAATCGGAGCGCTATCGAAGGAAGCACATCCATCGACGTTTTTTCTTTGGCCGACTCTTCGATAAAAGCCCCGGTCTCACGAGCCTTCGTAAGCCCATCATGGTGAGCGACGGTTTGATCTTATGTACCGATTTCGCAAGCTCACCCCAGTGTTCAGAAGTGATGTTGCCACGAATCTCGGCGATTGCTTTTGGCATCGCGTCGATGAACGTGTTGATCATATCTTGTATAAACCCTTCGTTGCCACCTGATACTTTTTTCAAATAAGAGAGATCGATCTGTTCGAGCTCGTCATCTAAAGTTGTGTCTTTCTTTTCTTCAGCAACGGGTTTCGAGGTCTACATTTGAAGCAACAACTTTCCTGGATCCGCGTGCGTACGTGCTGTACTTAAACAACATCCTGAAAAGATCTTCGGGCGTGAAAGGTTTCGGGATGCAGTCATTCATTCCGGCAGCGAGACACTTCTCGATATCTTTCCGGGTGGCGTTGGCAGTAAGTGCGATGATCGGTATATCGTTGCCGGGTGGATCGCCTAATCGTATCGCCTTCGCTGCTTCGAAGCCATCCATTACAGGCATCTGTATGTCCATGAGCACGATGTCGAAGTCATTATCCTTTATCTTTTCAACAGCCACATAACCATTCTCGGCCATGTCGATTTTACACTGCCAATTCTTCAAGATACTATTTGCGTAAAGCCGGTTGATGTCGTTGTCTTCGACCAGCAATATGCTCATGTTTTTAAGGCTGTCGCGGTGGGTCGTGATGATATGATTCCTCGAATGATCATGGATGTCATCGGTGCTGCCGATCTCGTAGGGGATATGTACACTGAAAGTCGATCCCTCATCTTCCACACTTTCTACAGTGATGCGACCACCTTGCAATTCAACCAGCTGTTTTACTATAGTGAGACCTAACCCGGTTCCACCGTATTTTCTTGTTACACTTTCGTCGGCCTGGCTAAAACTTTCGAAGATGGTCTCGAGCTTGTCGGTCGGAATACCAATACCTGTATCGATCACGTCGAAACGCATATCGTACTTACGCCGATGTTTCTTCTCGACGGAACAATGGATCCGGATATATCCGTCGTGCGTAAACTTGATCGAGTTACCGATGAGATTGATCAATATCTGGTTGAGTCGAACGGGGTCGCCCACTAATATTGTGTTCGCTGCTTCGTCAACTTCTGTCGTTACCGCGATGCCTTTCTCGCGTGCCTGCACCTGGAACGTGTCGATAAGGGAACTCAGAAGATCTTTAGTGTTAAACCCGATCTTCTCGAATTTGAGCTTACCCGATTCGATAGCAGAAAGATCGAGGATGTCGTTAATAATAACCTTCAGATTGTCGGCTGCGGTCTTGATTGCATGCAGGTAGGTGGTTGTCTCCTCGGCAGTGGGATTCTGGCTCAGCAACTCGGCCATGCCGGCGATACCGTTGATAGGTGTGCGGATCTCGTGACTGATGTTAGCAAGGAATTGCTCCTTTGGCTTTCTGAGCGCGGAAGAGCTCTTCGCCGTCTTTTTTTCTCTGGCTGATATCGCGACAGTCGAGAATAAGTCCCTCAAGTCCTTCTTTTTGCTTTAGATTTATCGAATTGAATTCCAGGTACTTAAAGGATCCATCCTTGCACTTGAATTGAAACTCGACGGAGTCGTTGTAAGGCTTACGGATGCTTTCGTTAAAGCTCTTATTGAAGGTTGTATGGGTGTCCGGTTTGATGAAGTCGAACATGTTCTTTTCGATCAGGCTCTTAGGCTTGTGTCCTAAAACCTCTTCGGCAGCGTCGTTGTGATAGAGGATCTGCCCCTTGAAATCGACGATGAAAATAATATCGGAGCCGTCTTCAACTACGGATTCATAGAACTTACCCTTTGCTACGTAGTCGCTTAGTCTTTTCATCGTTGTCAGATTCCGGCGCTCTCCATGTCTTTGAGATACCGATAGATTGACGACTTACCGATGTCGAGCTTGCGCGCGACTTCAAGAACATTGTTGTCGTATTTGGTCAGATAGCTTCGAATGATCCGGTAGGTGTACTCTTGCAGACTCATCTCCTTTAGAAGGAACGACTGCTCCGCAGAAACATTTGTGAACGTGAGATCCTTACCCTGGATCTCGCCATCGGTGCACATCACGGCCGCCAGTTCGACAACCGACTTGAGTTCGCGCACATTACCAGGCCATGGATGTTGCAGCATTTTTTCCTGCGCTTCGGCAGATATCCTGTATTTCGGCATCTGGTTGTCGCGACTGAAGGCGTCGAGAAAATGTTTGGCGATCATGATCGCGTCCTGTCCACGTTCGCGAAGGGGTGGAAGATGGATAGGCAGACCGAGCAATCGATAGTAAAGATCTTCGCGGAAGCGGCCGGACTTCGTTTCTTCCTGGAGGTTTTTGTGTGTGGCAACTACGATGCGGACATTGAGCTTGATCACTTCATTGCCGCCTATTCTCGTTACTTCACGTTCCTGCAGAACGCGTAAAAGTTTTGCTTGTAGACTGAGATCCATTTCGCCGATCTCATCTAAAAAGATGGTACCACCTTCGGCTTCTTCAAACTTACCGATGCGGCGGTTGGCAGCGCCTGTGAAGGAGCCTTTCTCGTGCCCGAACAATTCGCTTTCGATGAGCTCTCTCGGAATTGCGGCAACGTTGACTGCAACAAATGCCTTCTTCTTTGCTTCGAATTGTAATGGATCGCTTTCGCGATAAGCTCTTTTCCTGAGCCCGTCTCACCGGTAATAGACACTGTAATGTTATTGGTGACAGCCTTCTCGAGGAGCGCGAATGTTTTCTTGATGGCGGGACTGTTTCCGATAACACTCTTTCCAAACTCATATTTGGTGGCGATCTCTTGCTTCAGTGTATCGATCTCGCGTATGAGACTGTTCTTGTTGCGGGCGTTGTTGATCGAATTCAGGATGCGATCTTTTGCATCCTCATCTTTAGTGATGTAATCGAATGCCCCGGCTTTCAAAAGCTCTACTGCGGTGCCAATCTTTTCCTGGGCAGAGATAATAATGACGCTGATGTTGGGATCGAATTCGCGAATTTCCTTCAGTACTTTCTCTCCGGGCATGTCGGGAAGAGAGTAGTCGAGTGTGATCACTGTCGGCTGCTGATGCAGCTGGTTGATGGATTCTTTGCCGGTTGTGAAAAACTCTACCTCAAAGTCGGGATTCAGTGCCAGTACATATTTGAGGAACTTGGAGTAGGCGGGGTCGTCCTCTACAACAAAGATCTTCACCGGGTCCTTTTCGTACATTGGAGAAAATTAAGCGTATGTTTTAACTTCCGCAACAGTTATAAATTTACCAAATTAGTTTTCATGATCCCGGCGTTCGATAAGCTGTCCGACAACGAAATAGAGGTTATGCTAAGAGCCCCTCTCATTGCCTGTATTCTCATCGCGGGTGCCGACGGACACGTCGACCGCAAGGAAATCAAAAAAGCCATACATCACACGGAAGTCAACGCCGCGAAAGCCAAGTCAACGGTGGTCGACTATCTATTTCAAATGGGTGGAAGTTGACTTCGAGGATAAGTTGAAGATTGTGATGCAGAGCCTTCCTGTTGATGTAAATAGTCGTAACCGCCTGATAGTTGAAGAGTTAACGTCATTGAATTCAATCCTTCCGAAGCTGCAAACTAAATTCTCAACTGAGTTTTATTCGAGAATGAGGGACCTTGCTCACGAGATTGCTTCATCTTCCGGGGGCATATTGGGTATGGGCAATAAAGTAGGCGATGAAGAAGCGCAGTACGTGGAACTGCCCATGATAAAGAAGCCAGCCTGACCTGATGGGAAAGCCGCTCTTACTTCGGCAGCGCCGTCGTTCCTTTTCGTCTCGTGTTTATCATGTGGCTCGTCTTTTCCCTCGAGATGTTCTATGGGATCGATCTCTCGCGATTTGGTCTCGTTCCCCGGGATCTCTGGGGACTCATCGGCATCTTCACGGCACCGATGCTTCATGGCAACATTATGCACTTACTGTCGAACACTGTGCCTTTGCTGTTCCTCGGCGGCACGTTATTCTTTTTTTACAATCAAATCGGAACCACCGTTTTCTTCCGTTGTTACTTTCTTACCAACATACTCGTATGGATCTTTGGCCGGCCAGGATTTGTTCACATCGGCGCCAGCGGATTGATCTTTGGACTTGGCGCGTTTTTGATTTCCTTTGGGGCCTTGCGCAGGGATACGATGTCGATACTGATCTCGATTGTTGTGATAATTCTTTATGGAAGTATCTTTTACACAGGCTTGATGCCGGTCGATCCACGCGTATCAGTTGAGATGCATTTGTCAGGGACCATTGTAGGTGTTGCGACAGCATTTATGTTAAGAAACACGAAGAGAGTTTGATCTGATGGACGCTGCGGCAAAAAAAATTCTTACTGATCTAAAGTCAAAAAAATATTCCCCTGTCTACTTACTCCAGGGAGAAGAGACCTACTACATCGATCTCATTGCAAATTACATCGAGAAGAATGTATTGAGCGAAGCCGAAAAAGGATTCAACCAGGTTGTTATTTACGGAAAAGATTCTCCCGTGAATGTGATCCTCACTCATGCCCGTCGATTTCCTATGATGGCCGAACGGCAGGTGGTGATCGTTCGCGAAGCGCAAGACATCCCGGACCTGCAGAAGGAGCAGGGCACGAAGCTCATGCTCGACTATGCAACACGACCCGTTCCGTCTACCGTCCTTGTGTTGTGCCACATGCACAAGACACTCGACAAACGCCGTGAACTTGGAAAGAAACTCGACAGCCTCACAGAGTCGGCGACGTTCAAGAAAATGTACGAGAATCAACTGCCTGCATTCGTAGAAGAGTATGTGAGTTCTAAGGGCTATAGCATCGACGATAAAGGTGTTCGTGTGTTCTCTGAATTCGTTGGTAATGATCTCAACAGGATGGCCAACGAGATCGACAAGGTGTTGATATCGACGCCCGCGGGTTCTACAATAAACGGTGATGTGATCATGAACCAGGTGGGTATGAGTCGGGAATTCAACATCTTCGAACTACAGAAGGCGTTGATATTTAAGGACACCCTGCAGGCCGCAAGAATTGTTAATTATATATCGTCGACAACAAAACGGAATCCTGTAATTCCGCTCGTAGCCTTCCTGTATTCGTTTTTCAGCAAGCTTTTGGTGGCATCGACCATAAAAGGAGCGAGTGAACGAGAGCTTGTTAGTGCACTAAAGATCAGCCCGTTCGCTGCAAAGGATTATAGTAGTGCTTTGACACGTTATCAAACTCCGGGCATCGTTCGGATCATTGGGCTTCTGAAAGAAGCAGACTTAAAACTCAAAGGAGTCAATTCAGGATCTTCGAGTGAAGGAGATATCCTGAAAGAATTGGTATTCCGTTTGATGAGTTGATATGAATGCTTTTTACTAAGTTTACATCAGTTTACTACATCCGTATGTTCAGTAAACTGAAATTTTTTAAACTGATTACGGCAATTTTTTTCGACTTCGTCAGTTCTCACTTAAATGCCATCATGAAGAGATCGTTCTTCATTACGCTCATCCTTTGCTCTTCACTTTTTTCACGCGCCCAACAGCAGCAACAAATCGCGGCCATACCTAAGCCCGACGACTTATATAGCGACGGACTTGTGTTGCTTTCTCACAACCAATATGCATCTGCCGAAAAAACATTCAACGACTTTCTATCTGCCGCTACACAACAAGATCCTCGTCGTCGCGATGCTGAATATTATGCAGCCATTTGTGCTGTAAACTTATATCATGCCGATGGCGAGAAACGCATCAATGATTTTATCGTAGCCAATCCCGAACATCCACGATCGGCTACAGCGTACTTCGATCTCGCTGCGTTGTTCTATCAACAAAAAAACTATGCAAAAACCATCAGTGCCCTTGAGAAGGTCGACTTCCCGTCATTGACCGAAGCTGATCAAAGCACCGGCCATTTTCGTTGGGGTTATTCATTGTTCAATCAACGCAAGTTGAACGAAGCGTTGGATCAGTTCAACTTCATGAAGGGTCTCGGTGGCCAGTATGGACCAGCAGCAAGTTATTACGCTGGTTATATCGAATTCAACAAAGGTGATCATGCTAACGCATTGACCGACCTCCGTCGCGCCGAAACCAACCAATCGTATTCATTGATCGTGCCGTACATGATCGCGCAGGTTCTTTATAAGCAAAAGAAGTACGATGAACTGCAGTCGTATGCGAAAACACTCGAAAAGCGAGAAGGAGTTACGCAAATGAAGAGATCGCGTTGCTGAATGCAGAGGTCTATTTCAGCAAGGGCGATTATGCGAATGCACTCAAAGGTTACCAGGAATATCTTGGCGATCGCAAGAACGCCGACAAGGCCGTTGTTTATCGTGCTGGTATTTCTGCTATGAATACGGGCGATAGTAAAACAGCCATCGATCTTTTGAAGAACTCAGCTTCGGCCAGCGATTCGGTCGGCGCTTACTCTTCGTATTATCTCGGAACATTATATCTCAAAGGAGGTCAGAAACCATTAGCTGTTACAGCCTTCGACGTAGCCCGTAAGTCAATGGCGATAAAGCACTTGCGGAAGAGAGCTGGTTCCAGTTTGCAAAGTTGTCGTACGACCTGGGCCGGCAAGACCTCGCCATCGCCGAACTTGAAAAATTTCAGACAGCCTTCCCGAACAGCACCCGCACCACGGAAGTAAAAGAAGTGCTCTCGCACGCGTATGTGGATGCCAACAATTACAACAAGGCTATCGAATACATAGAGTCGTTGCCACGCCGCGGACCAACCGTAGACAAAGCATACCAGAAGGCAACATACCTGAAGGGCACGGAGCTCTTCAACATGGAACGATATACCGAAGCTATCGCGGTGTTCGAAAAATCATTGCAGTTCCCGATCGATCCGGTAATGGCGGGGGAGTGTCATTACTGGTGCGCAGAAGCTTATTCGATTGCCGGCAAGTTTGAACAGGCTATCGATCATTACGCGGCAATTGTTTCGCCGGCGTCTGGCGCAAGCGCTAACGTTGCTTTGGACTCACGTTATGGATTGGCTTATGCTTATTACAATGTAAAGCAATACGATCGTGCCCTCTACAACTTCAAAGAATTCACCAACAAGGCGGCAAAGGCCAACAGCTACCTGCCCGATGCTACGTTGAGGCTGGCCGATTGCTATTACGTGGGGAAATCATATCCCGAAGCGCTCGCTACATATAGAAAAGTACTGGCCATGAACTCGCCCGACAAAGATTACGCGCATTTGCAGTCGGGACTTATTCTTGATATCCAGGGCAAGTACACCGAAGCCGCGTCGGAGCTTGGCGAAGTCATGAAGGCTCCCGAATCGACTTACAAAGAGGAAGCGTTGTTTCGTTTGGCCCAGCTCGATTTTGAACAAGGCAAGTATGCCAATGCGGCCTCCGGGTTTTCACGTGTTATCAGCGCAAGCCAGACTTCCGCGTTTCTTCCATATGCCTATTCGAAGCGCGCAGCATCCTATTACAACCTCAAAGAATACGACAAGACTGCGGCCGACTACATCTACGTGATCGAACATTACACGACACATCCGGCAGCCGACGGCGTATTGGTGTCTCTGCAAGAAGCATTGAACCTCGCTGGTCGTTCTTCTGAATTCGATAAGTATATGTCGCTCGTGAAGTCGGCAAACCCCGATGCAAAAGGGTTGGAGTCGGTACAATACGAGGCGGCTAAGAACACCTACTTCAACCAGGATTACCAGAATGCAATACGTCGTTTGCAAGATTACATGGTTGCTTATCCCGGAGCCCGAGAATCGTTGAGGCGAAGTACTACGTTGCGGAATCGCATTACAGGCTGAAGGATTATGCGGCGGCGCTGAAAGTCTACAAGGAGATCGGTAACGACAACACATTCCTGATGATCAATAAGGTGGTCGGAAGGATCTCTGAGCTCGAATTCAAAGATGGTAAATACGAGAACGCCATACCTGCTTACATGCGACTCGCCGCGAACTCTACCAGCAAGAAGGATCTTTACACGGCATGGTCGGGGTTAATGGAATCGCATTACCTGTTAGCGCAATATGATTCGGCCGATAAGTATGCAAATCTCATCATCGAGAAGGGAAACATTAATGCCGGTGCCGTTAACAAAGCCTCGTTGTTTCTTGGTAAGACTGCCATGGCACGTGGTGATTACGAAACCGCGAAAGACGAGTTTCTCAATACACTGAATTCGGCACAAGATGAATACGGTGCGGAAGCCAAGTACCTGATGGCAGAGATCTTCTATCAGAATAAGCAGTATAAAGAATGCTACGAAACATTGGTAAGTCTCAATAAAGATTTCTCTGCGTATACGGAGTGGGTTGGTAAATCATTCTTGTTGCTCGTAGATAACTACAACGCGCAAGGCGAAACTTTCCAGGCAAGAGGAACATTGAAATCGCTCATCGACAATTTCCCGCTGCAGAGTGTGAAAGATAAAGCGACAGAGAAGTTGAAGCAGATGGATGAGGCGGAGAAGAAGGCTACACAAGGGAAGACGGACTCAACGGATAATAAGTAATGGGTAGAATATTATTCATAGGACTGATGCTGATGCTCACTACGACAGTTGTTTGGGCTCAGGAAGAGCAAGGCGAAGGTGGCATTGAGAACGTCGAGATAGAAATCGTGAAAGTGAAACAGATCACGATGCCAAAGGCTAGTCGCAACTTCGAAAAGATCCCGCCGCGTCCCGCAGAACCCCTGGCACCAGCGATGACGTACGACTTCCGTACAATCAACTTCGCAGCACCTGATTACACGCCCGTTGTAAAACCATTGCGTTTGAAAGACGAAACCCTGTCGAAGATCTATGGCAACTACGTAAGCGTTGGCTACGGAAACTATAACTCACCATTTGCACGAGTCTCACTCGCTTCGAAACGAAACGCGGAGAAGTATTACGGCATCGACCTGCTACACCACAGCTTCGGCAAAGGGCCGGTAGATGGAAACTATTCCGGCAGCGGCTACACGAAGCTCAATGGTTATTTCTCGGGCATGACCCCCAAGATCACTTCAGATGTCGGCGTTACCTACGAGAACCTCTTCAATCATTTTTACGGTTACCAGGCTCCGAAGCCTGAGTCGGCCGACGATATCCGCCAGACCTACAACATCATTGCACTCAACGCGAGCGTGACCAACACCAAAGTTTCCGACTTCAACTACAAGTTATCCGGCGACTTGAGCTATCTCCGCGACCGTTCGCAGCTACCGAAGGAGAGGCGGGCCTGCACTTCAATAGCCGCTACACCGTAAACAAGACACAGGCATTTATGCTGAAGGGCGACTATTTCCTGATCAACCGTAAAGACTCGAACATCGATACTAAGGTCCGCCATTTGTTCAAGATCAATCCCACGTACGAGTTTGTTATTGCGGAGCGCTTCAGGTTATCGGCCGGTCTGAATGCTGTTGCTGAGAACGACTCTATAGGCAAAGACAAGACAGTTCACATCTATCCCGACATCTGGATCCATACCGAGATCGCTAAATCGGTGGATGCATATGCCGGTATTACCGGGGATTACGAGAAGGTAGACCTCCATACCCTGGCCCGCGAAAACCAGTGGATCAACTCAAACATAGACATCTATCACACCAATAAGTCGTTCGAGTTCCGCGGCGGCGTACAGGGCAAAGTCGCCCGTAAGGTTTCATTCCACGTTGGTACGTCAATCATCAACTTCAAGCATCTGTACTTCTTCGAGAATAGTCCGCTCGATCGTTCGAAGTTCAATATCGTGTACGGCAATGCTCTTCGCCTTAACTTCTTTGGAGAGGTGGGTGTCGTTCACGCCGATAAGGTCAATATCAACCTGCGTGGTGACTACTACAGCTATAACATGAAGACGCTCGCCTATCCATGGCAGCGTCCAACCTATAAAGTGGGCTTCTATTCGTCGTATAAGATGTTCGATAAAGTATTACTTACAGCAAACCTCATCTCACAAGGAGGGGCAAAAGCTTATGATAATGAGACAAATAACGTTGTTACACTTAAGTCTGCATTGAACCTTGAGGCTAAAGTGAGGTACTTCATATCGAAGCCCATATCTGTGTATGTTGAAGTGAACAATGCATTGAATAGTAAGTACCCGATATACCAGTACTATCAGGCGAGAGGGGTCATGGTGAGCGCCGGCTTTAGCTGGAGTTTTTAGTTGATGTCTGATTTTACTTAAATTGGATTAATTTTGTTAGTAATAGCTTAACACCAACCATGGCAAAACGAAAGAACCCTTCGGACGAGAAAGGTCAAGACAACGAAAACCAGAACGACGATAGCTTCGGTCTTCCGGATCTCGACTACAAACCTCTCGAAACACCGCAGGAAGAAACAACCACGACATCATCATCAACTACAAAGAAAGAGGAAGTGAAGTCGGAGCCAGTTGCTGAGAACACTTTCAAAACCACCGAAACTAAAAGAGAGACACAAACCAGATCATATCAACCTTATATGGACGAAGAAGAAGAAGAAAGATCGAAAGCGCCCGTCATTGTCGGGATCGTTGTCGCTTTGGCAGTGGTCGTTGCTGGCGGCCTCTACTACTTTTATGTCTATAAACCACAGCAGAAGGAGAAGCAAGAACAGCTTGCCCGGGATGTTGAAGAGAAACGGCTTGCAGACGAGAAAGCTGCCCGCGAACGCGAGGCTGCCGAAGCCAAACGTCAGCATGAAGCCGACTCACTGGCTGCGGTTAATGCCAAGCCTGCAATAGGCACCATCGAGACACTAACCGATCGAACCAAGCGTTATTATGTGGTTGTTACCAGCGCCATAGACGGCGACCTGGTGATGGACTACGCCAAGAAGCTGAGTGCGAAAGGTATCAGCACCAAGATCATTCCGCCATTCGGAAAGTATAAGTTTTCGAGGCTGGCAGTCGGCGACTACGACACCTTTGCCAACGCACAGGCATCTGCCGATGCGGCAAAGTCTGACTACGGCGGCGCCGTTTGGGTACTGAAATTCTAAAGAGTATGGATAAGCAGGAGAAGAGAAGCAGTCGTGTTGGTGCAATAACATCAGTAACGCTTCATGCCCTTCTCCTGCTTGTATTCTTTTTCGCAAGCGGCTATCGCGCGCCTTATCCGCCAGCTCCCGAATATGGTGTCATCGTTAACATGGGTTTCGATGACCAGGGTACCGGCGAGATACAAACCGATCAGCCCGTAGCCAATCCCGACGTAGAAGAACAGAAGCCCGAAGAACAACAGCCTGTTGAGCCGGAGCCTGAACAGCAAAAGCCTGAAGAACAGAAAGACGACGACCAACTTCTCGCAAGCAATGAAGAGAGTCCCGTTACTGTAAAGAAAGAAGAGGAGAAACCTAAGGAGAAGCCGAAGGAAGAAATTGTTAAGCCTAAGGAAACTCCGAAAGAAGAAACGAAGCCCAAAGAAGAAAAGCTTCAGACCGAATACAAGCCCGCCAATCAAACAGCTAAGGACAACAAAGGAACCAGCACAACCAGTGAAGGTGACGACGCCAATAAGACGGGAAACAAAGGGCAAGAAAATGGTACTCTCGATCCCAATGGTCAGTACACACCGGCAAGCCGGGTGGGGGAGGTGGTGGCAATGGCTTTGGTCTTTCAATGTCGGGCTGGGGCTGGGACGAACAGCCTAAACTTCCACAGCTTCCCGATAACGAAGACGTTGGTCGTATTGAGTTCGAGATTGAATGCGACGCTGACGGCCAAATCATAGGAATCAAAACATTGCAACGCGGTCTCAGTCCTAAGGCAGAACAGCTCTTGAAAGAAGAGATCCTCCGTCACTCGCTGGTAAAGAATTCAGCAGGTGCGGCACCAGAAAGATCAAAAGGAAAGATTGTCTTTATTCTTAAGACACGATAATCAGATAGTAATTCTTCTTACCCTTTTGCGCAAGCAAGTACTTGTTCTGCAACAACTCGAATGCAGGCTTTTGATTGCCATCTTCAACCTTCTTCTTGTTTACACTCACGCCACCACCTTGTATCATCTTTCTCGCTTCACCTTTTGAAGGAAACACAGCGCATTGTGTGAGAAGGTCAATGATGTTGGCGCTGTTTTCGTAATCAGCTTTCGATATCGTTGTTTGCGGAACGCCATCAAATACAGCCAAGAATGTCTCCTCACTCAGGCTTTTGAGATCATCCGTTGTTGAGTTGCCGAAAAGTATATTCGAAGCCTTTACGGCTGCATTGTATTCTTCTTCTGAATGTACCCGTATGGTGATGTCTTTCGCCAATGCCAATTGAAGTTTTCGTTCATGAGGAGCTTTAGCATGTTCAGCAGCGAGTGCATCGATCTCATCCTTATGAAATAATGTAAAGACTTTGATCCATGACAAAGCATCTTCGTCAGTTGCATTCAACCAAAACTGGTAAAACTTATACGGAGATGTTTTCTTTGGATCAAGCCAAACGTTGCCCGCCTCGGTCTTCCCAAACTTCGTTCCGTCGGACTTCTTGATCAACGGCGTAGTTAAAGCGAAAGCATCGCCATTGTCCTTTCTACGAATGAGCTCAGTACCGGTAACGATGTTTCCCCATTGATCAGATCCACCCATTTGAAGCTTGCAATTCTTATTCTTGTACAACCAATAGAAGTCATACCCCTGCACCAATTGGTAACTGAATTCTGTGAACGACAGGCCGACCTCCGAACGTTCGAGGCGGTTCTTCACTGAATCCTTCGCCATCATGTAGTTCACGGTAATATGTTTACCCACATCGCGAATGAAATCCAGGAAACTGAAGTCTTTAAACCAATCGTAGTTGTTCACCATCTCGGCAGAATTACGTCCGCTGGAGAAGTCGAGAAAACGCTGGAGCTGCGCGTGAACACATGCCTGGTTGTGACGAAGAACCTCTTCCGACAAAAGATTTCTCTCGGCAGATTTACCCGAAGGGTCACCAACCATGCCGGTAGCGCCGCCAACCAAAGCATAGGGCTTGTGACCGCACTGCTGGAAGTTCACCAGCGTCATGATCTGCATGAGATGTCCAACATGCAGCGAGTCGGCGGTTGGATCGAAGCCGATATAACCTGACGTCATCTCTTTCTTCAGTTGCTCGTCAGTTCCCGGCATGATGTCGTGGATCATGCCACGCCACTTCAGTTCTTCTACGAAGTTTTTATGCATGGATAATAAAAATAGGGATGCAATATAGATATTGGTCGCATGAAACAACCCGAATCCTTACAACTCGTCGCTGAATTCCATAAGACATTTAAGCATCCTATCCAGCCCAATCCAATCATCCCCCGACGAGAACCGCTGTAAGCTTCGCGTTGCCCTTATCGCGGAAGAGCTGAAAGAACTGGAGGTTGCCATTCTGAACAAAGACGTTGTAGAGGTTGCCGACGCGCTGTGCGACATCCAGTACGTGTTGTCTGGAGCAATCCTTGAGTTCGGGCTGGGCGAGAAGTTTAAAGCCCTTTTGAAGAAGTGCAGCGCTCGAACATGAGCAAAGCCTGCAATAGCGAAGACGAAGCAAAGAAGACCGTGCAACATTATAAAGAGAAGGACGGCACCGAATGCTATTATAAGGAGGAGCAGGGTAAATGGCTGGTATACAGGAAGTCTGACAATAAGACGATCAAGTCGATCAATTACTCTCCTGCTGATCTCGATAAGATTCTCAAGATCAATTAGATATAAAACTCCATTTGAAACACTGCATCAACGTTTGGAAGTTGAAGCGGGCGTATTGCCAGTATCTCTGAGTTGTTGTAGGCCTGGATGAATTCGGTGCGGCTGATGCGAAGCTTGCTGTGGCCTGGCCGCACCTTATGATATTGCATACGGCCCGACCTGTTAGCCGTGGCCGTAAACATCATTGAAAATTGAAGTTGAATAGGAGAGGGGATGTATTTCACTGCGGTCGCCGTAGCGTTAGCGAAGGTGACTCGTGTAAGTGCTCACAAACTCCACATGTAACATCCTGTTCTGTACGAGGTTGTACTGCGCCAGCAGCGCATATGCCCATGAAGGCACGTAGTTAAAGCGGATCTCATACTCTTCGATCTTGCTGCACAGCTCCTTCACATAGTAGCGGGTCTGGTCCAGGTTCCGACAATCAGAAGGCCTTTCGAAGTTGCGGGAAGTGAAGGTTTTCAGCTCCATCTCCAGTTTTTTCTTTTCGTAGTCGCTCATATCATTGTGTATTAGTACACAATGATAACTCACATTTTGCCAAAATTCAAATACTTTGTGTGAAATATTTCACACATTTTATCAAAATAGGCTAAAATAGGCCTTTTTTATGTGCAAAATTACACAGTCAACCCAGGGAGTTGGTGGTCACCCAATAGCGCCACGCCACCACAGCCTTCTGTGCTTTCGACAACTTCGTAAGGTCTTTGCTGCTCATCCTCGGAGTAATACCCGGTTGGCCAATGCAAGGAATTTGAATGCGGATCGTTTCATTGTTTCATTATCTTTACCTTTAACGAAAACCTAACTTAACCCTCTGCCCCTCGCAACAGTATGCAAGTTAACAGTACTATTCCGCACAGTCCTTTTCTCGATGCATGGCATCAAGCAATGATCTATGGAGCCATCGTCATGTGCATGGTGGCAGCCCTAATTTACATCTTCTACCAGATTCGCCTGGCATCGGTTCGTGATTATAAAGAGAGGCACGACTTTATCAACGCCAACGAGATCAAGTGGTATAAATATGTATTCTATGCTTTCGGCATTGCCGTGGCGATGATCATAAACCTCTATGCTGCGGGTAAAGTGAATGAGATTGGTGTGTGGTTTTTTTGTCAGATTCTTTATCGGCATTGCTGGCTTAACACTCGTAGGTTATATATCGGCGCTGGTTCTCGAATATTACTATCCCACTGCTCTGAAACCGTAAGCTCCGTAAGTGGAGATACATGCCACGCGTGAATCCGAAAACCGGAAACAAGATGCGACTGCTTCGTGAAGATGAAGAAGACATTCACCTCAACGAAGGAATGCAGGCTGAAGAAAATGTTTTCTCGATCGACTACGATGTTTGGATCGATGAAAAAACAAGTGACATTAAGATCGAAAAATACCAGGGCCATCTTATTGCATTGCAGTGCAAGAACTGCGGCTTCTATACGATGAGAGTTGTCCGCGAAGAGATCGTTCTTACCAATGACGATGGAACTCCGAAAGAACTTGTGAAGCACTATCAGTGTACTTATTGCAAGAACGTTCGCGCGACGCAATTCAGAATATCACGTAAAGAGAGTGATGACTTCCAGAATCAGAAACCGCAATTCGCCCGTAACACTAAAAATGTTGAGATGGTGAGAGTGGAGATCGTCTCCAGTCTCAGAGGACGCCAATCATTTGAATTTCAGACAGTAGAGGAAGCGCAGAAATTCCTCGACGAGTTTGACTCGGACAAAGTGGCCTGATTTTGGCGGACCTTTCGCAGGTTTTTTTCCGTTAGAAGGGAATAGATAAGTAGCGTTATATTATGAAAAGACACATTTTGCTGTTTTCCAGCCTCCTGTCAATCACTGCAGTATTCGGCCAACAAAAAGACACAACATTACTCGTACCGAAGCCAGTTTATGGCAAAGAAGCCCTGGTGGTTTCTTACATTCTTGATAACAATCACTACCGCAAGATCAAGCTCAACGACTCACTGTCGTCCAAAATTCTGGACGCTTACATCAATGATCTTGATAACAATCGTAGTTACTTCCTCGCGTCAGACATCGCAGCATTTGAAAAGTATCGCAACATCATCGACGATCTCACAAAGAAAGAAGATGTGTCTGCTGCTTATACGATCTATACTGTGTTCTCCAAGAGGGCAAAAGAACGTCTCGATTACGTTCTGAAAGATCTCGTTAACCGCGACTTCGATTTCTCATCCGACGAATACTACGAGACCGACCGTGAAAAAGAACCGTGGGCAAAAACACCCGACGAGATGAATGATGTCTGGAGAAAGATCGTGAAGAGCCAGGCACTAAGTTTGAAACTTGCTGGTAAGAGCAAAGACGAGATCAAGACCACACTGAAGACTCGTTACGAACGTCTTGTAAAAACATTCTCGCAATTTAACTCCGAAGATGTGTTCGGCATTTACATGAATGCTCTCACAGAATCGTATGACCCTCACACCAATTATTTGTCGCCCCGTGCAAGCGACTTCTTCAATCAAAGCATGAGCCTTTCACTCGAAGGCATCGGTGCACAACTTCAAACAGAGAACGACTATACCAAGATCGTTAAGATCCTACCCGGTGGTCCCGCAGAGAAGTCAGACAAGATCCACGTAAACGATCTCATCACCGGCGTTGGCCAGGGCGAGAAAGGCGAGATCGTCGACGTTGTGGGATGGAGAGTTGACGATGTTGTGAAACTGATCAAAGGACCTAAAGGAACTGTCGTGCGCCTGCAGTTCGTGCCCGCCTCCGTTGGAGCAGGCGGAGCGTCGGAAGAACTCACACTCACTCGTGATAAGATCAAGCTCGAAGATCAGGCAGCGAAGAAGACCGTTATCAATTACCAATCGAATGGAAGAAACCTGAAGCTTGGTGTTATCACCCTGCCAAGTTTCTACATGGACTTCGAAGCATATCAGAAAGGTGACCCGGATTATCGCAGCACAACGCGCGACGTTCGTAATCTCATAACTGAGCTTCAGAAGGAAGGTGTTGATGGCGTTGTAATGGACCTTCGCAATAACGGAGGTGGTTCACTGGAAGAGGCTATTCAATTAACAGGTCTGTTCATAAAGAACGGTCCCGTAGTACAAGTAAAGAGCTCTGACAATAAAGTTGTTGTTTACGACGACGATGATGCCAAAGGTACTTTACAATGGACCGCTCGTTGTATTAACTAACCGCTTCAGCGCATCTGCATCTGAGATATTTGCTGCGCAATACAAGATTACCAACGTGGCGTGATCGTAGGCGAAAGCACGTATGGAAAAGGAACAGTTCAGAAGGTGCTTGACCTCGGAAGATTTATCGACAGCAATGATCCTGTTGGTGAATTGAAGATCACATTCCAGAAGTTCTATCGCGTAGCAGGAAGCAGTACACAGAACAAAGGTGTTACGCCTGACGTGAAACTTCCTTCAGCTCTTACGCCAAGCCAGTTCGGAGAAAGCGCGAACCCCAGTGCATTGCCATGGGATGTTATCAAGTCAACTAACTTCCAAAAGACACCTGATATCAATAGCAAAGTAATTGCTGATCTGAATAAGTCATACCAGGACCGCGTGAAGCTCGATCCTTCGTTGAAGAAATACATTTCTGAAACAGAGGAGCTTCGCAATAACCTCACTCAAACAAAAGTTTCTCTGAACGAAACCAGGCGTAAGCAGGAGATGGAGGAAGCGAAGAAGCGCGAGGCCGCAGAAAAGCTTGACACTAAAATTCCTAACAAAGAAGGAATTCCACAGGATGCTTTGAAGCTGGATGATGAGTATCTCAGGGAAGGTGTGTTGATACTTTCGGAGCTTGCGACAAGAAGATCGGCTAAGCCGTTACTTTTTTCTTCTCGTGCTTGCTGGCAAGTTTGTCTTTGACCCAGTTGGATGAATCTGGTTTGGGACCGCCCTGCATAAACTTAAGTGGGGGTCCAGATCCCCATTGTATAGTACTGTCATTTATCACTTGTGCTACAACCTTTTCGCACTTCAATGACGTGGCCGAAGAGACCGGTTTGGTCGAGGTCTGTGTATTGAAAGATGATCTTGTCGCCTTCGATATAGAAATAGCCCCAGCCCCAATCCGTCCTTATTGACTCCTTCCTTTCTTCATTGGTCACATACTCTCGAATGCCTTCGTGCCCGGAAAACTCTCCAGGAAGAAAGAAACTATTGTCCTTGTAGAAGAACATAGGCCTTATATAGTTTCCACTATGCATCAAATTTCCATACCCATCGTAAGTTGGAGACCGAGAGCCCTCGTAATAATAATACCCATCCGTTCGAATGGGTATGGGAGTTTTCTTATCCGGGTCTAGGCTCGTGAGGTGCGAGATACGGCACCCGGATAGAATGAGCAGGATGACAATTAGGTACCTGTTATTTGACAAGCGTCAAAGTATATCCTTGTCCCTCTAATAATTTCAGGATGCCCTTGTCTCCTTCGAGATGTGAGATGCCCAACGCGATAAAGCTCGCATCTTCCTTCATCATCTTTTCAATTTTAGGAAGCCATTCGGCGTTACGCTTCGAATAAAATTCCTCGATGAACCGTGGATTGTTTTCAAGAGGATGTAAGGTGTAATCAAAGATCTTTTCAAGATTGCCAAAGCGATAGTCGGCCATCAGGTTCTTGAATTCTTCCTTTTGTGTATCGAAGTTGTGTACACTGTGAAGAAGAGCTTTTGTCTGATCTTCGATACTGAATGAGTTAAGAGCTTCTGCTTCACGCTCGATAGGCTCAAGGCTGTACGAGTCGACATCAAACTTTTTCGCAATAGACAACAGCTCCATGTCGTAGAACTTGATCTTTTCGCCCAACGAAAGACGTGTCATGATAATCGACAGCGGGAGTGGTTTAATATGCGCGTATTTTTTTTCGAATTCGGCGTCGCCGATACTAAACTCTTTCTGGAAAAAGTCTTTCACCATTTTATAATCTTCACCGCTCATAACATTAGATAGCGCCTGTCCTTTTGGAAAGTGGAGCGCTGTGTTGAGCTCATGCTGTGCGTGGTGGTCTACTTCGTCTTCTACCGCAATGATCTCCACATCCTTCTTAAGAAGGTCATGGGCCTTTGGAGGCATATAGAATTCTTTTTCCCCAATGAACTTCAGTGTGCCCATGAGGTAAGATTTCTTAGCGAGACCGTTGCCGGATACTTCCCAGATTAGTGCTTTCTGTGCCTGGGCTCCGAGAAATGTGAGGATGAAGAGAAGGGGTAATAGCTTTTTCATATTGGGGTGAATTCCGTATTGCCTTACGCAGGCAAAGAAACGCAAATCGAGTTTATTTTTTGTCTATTTTATCGTGTATAATTACCGTCTAAAGACCGCAAACCAACCTAAATGAGCGAGGAGTTACTACGGGCCATTATTCAGTTGTTCGCCATCGTAGCCAAGGAGCGTATCACCGAAGACGAGCGGCAAAAGATCAAGGAGTTCCTGTCGCTCCATCTCAACCAGGAAGCAATCCGCTACTACCTTGGCCTCTTCGACGATTTCTGTAAAGAGAACAAACGTCTGGGCACCAGTGATTTGGCTAACGTTGATGAAGAAACACTGCAGTTCGTCGACGACTGGGCGCATATCATGCAGATATCCAAAAAGGTAAACCAGGCACTCACTACCCAACAGAAAGCGGGTCCTCATTATCAAGATCATTGAGCTCGTGTTTGTCGACGGCGAGCTTTCCGAACGCCAGAGCAACCTCATCTTCTACATCGGGGAAGCCCTCAAGATGCCCATCAGGGATCTTCGTGCTATGCAGTCGTTCGTTACCGGCACGGACATCGACGAACTTTCTTCGAAAAACATTCTCGTGATCGATGAAGGTTCAGACGAATCAGAACATCCTGGTCCAAGGATCATCTCAAGAAATCTAACAGGTCTTATCGCCATCCTCCGTCTCAACGACATGGGTGCGTACTTCATCAAATATCTTGGCATCACTTCACTATTCCTTAATAGTGTTTCACTCAAGAGTCGGAAGATCGATGTGTTTCCTACAGGCAGCACCATTCGCGGTAGCAAGGCAGCACCATTCGCGGTAGCAAGATCGATCCGATCTATTACAGCGATGTCGTCAGCAAGTTCCTCACTGAAGAAGATAAGTCAACCGTAACGTTAGTCGGCGAGCACGTCTTTTATCACTTCAAGAGCGGAAGGGCCGGTCTTCAAAACATAAACATTGCCGAGCAGGGTGGTAAGTTGATCGGCATCATGGGAGCAAGTGGATCTGGAAAGTCTACGATGCTCAGCGTGTTGAATGGCTCGGAGCGTCCTTCGAGCGGGCGCGTCATGATCAACGGCATCGACATCTACGAACAACCACATAAGATTGAAGGCGTGGTTGGTTTCATTCCACAAGACGACCTGTTGATGGAAGACCTCACGGTGTTCCAGAATCTTTACTTCGCCGCAGAACTTTGCTTCGGTCATTATACAAAACACGAGCTGTCGGTGCTTGTCGAGAAAGTATTGTTGAATGTTGGACTTTCGGAGATCAGAAATATAAAGGTTGGTTCGCCGTTGAAGAAAACCATCAGTGGTGGCCAACGCAAGCGACTTAATATCGCATTGGAATTGTTACGCGAGCCGGCGATTCTTTTTGTCGATGAACCTACGTCGGGTTTGTCATCGCGAGATTCTGAAAACATCATGGACTTGCTGAAGGAATTGTCGCTTCGTGGCAAGATGATCTTCGTGGTGATCCACCAGCCATCGTCGGATATCTTTAAGATGTTCGATACGCTGATCATTCTCGATGTCGGAGGATTCCAGATCTATTATGGAAACCCGCTCGAGTCGGTGAATTACTTCCAGGACATTGTGAACGCGGGCGAATAAGACGCCTGGTGCTTGCCCGGAATGCGGTAACATCAACCCGGAGCAGGTGTTCAATATCATTGAGACCAGGGTTGTGAACGAGTTCGGCAGGTTCACGCATACGCGAAAGATATCACCAGGCCAATGGTATCAATACTTCAAACAGAAGGTGAAGATCCCCAAGGTGCCGAAGGTGACGGACACGCTGGTGGTGTCGCAACAGATACCGTCGTTGTTGAAACAACTGATGGTATTTATCAAGCGGGATGTTCTTTCGAAGCTGGCGAATGAGCAATATATGGTGGTGAACCTGGCGCTGGCGCCGGTGCTTGCGTTGTTCATCGCATACTTTGTGAAATATTACGAGGCAGTTGGTGTCAACAATCCTCATTACACTTTCTATCACAACAATAACATACCCGTGTATTTCTTCATGAGCGTGGTGGTGTCTTTGTTCGTGGGATTGATTATCAGTGCTGAAGAGATCTTTAAGGACCGCAAGATCCTGAAGCGTGAGCGATACCTGAATCTCAGTAAGGGCAGTTATCTCTCTTCGAAAGTGGTGATATTGTTTTCATTGTCGGCCATCCAAACGGTGACGTTTGTGTTGGTGGGCAATGCGATACTCGAGATACCACTGACGGAGATGCGTTACTGGGCGATATTGTTTTCGTGTTCGTGCTTCGCAAATATGCTGGGGTTGAATATCTCGTCGGCGTTCGACTCTGCGGTAACGATCTATATTCTTATACCGATCCTTATCATTCCACAACTGTTGTTGAGTGGTGTGGTAATCAGTTTCGACAAGTTCAATCCGAAGGTTGGATCTCCAAGGGCTATTCCGATGCTTGGAGAGACTATGGCTTCGCGATGGGCATTCGAAGCATACATGATCACACAGTTCCGCGATAACCAGCTGGAGAGGCAGTTCTATAATATTGATCAGGAGGGCGGCAACGGCGGAGTATAAAAAGCTCTACTACATCCCGACACTGTCGAGTAAGCTGGCGGAGGTTGTGAACAACCGTTCGCAATGGAGAAACAGGAATGCAAACAATCCTATTGCGAGGTCGATGGATCTATTGCATGCAGAACTTAGCCACGAGCTGGCGCAGTTTCCCGACAATAAGTTTCCTGAAATAGACAAGTTGGTAGTGGGCAAGTTCGATTCCGCCACTTACGTGAAGACGAACCAGTTCCTCAACTTATTGAAGGAGTACTATAACGTGAAGCTTACGAAGGCCAACCAGGAACGAGAGACCATGGTCGCGGCGATGACAGACACGCCAGAGAAGGCCGCCGCCTTTGCCGACATGAAGACGCGTTTCGAGAATGAAGCCGTAACGAACATGGTGGAACATACAACCGACCCTGTGAGGATCGTGGAATGGAATGGAGAACTGCTCCAGAAGGTGTATCCAATCTATAACTATGAACATGCGTCCCGTTGGGACCGCTCGACTTCAGATCCGAATTCTATTCACCAGTCAAGCAATTGTTCGGAGCAAAGTTCGATACGTTGTATTTTAACATTGGAGTTATCTGGTCTATGACCGTGGTGCTGTTCATAGCGCTATATTTCGATTTGCTTGGAAGACTTGTCAACAGCGTTGAAATGTGGAAAAAATACAGAAGAAGATTTGTCAAAATAGAAAGTTGAAATATGAAGTAACTTGTTTGCTATCTCTTTGTTGATCCTGTTTTCATGTGGTGGAAAGCATGAAGAAGAATCGGATGATGTTGAATGGAAGGAAATGGACGACTTTCATATGATCATGGCGGATGTCTATCATCCCTTAAAAGATTCGAACAACCTGGCGCCTATCAAGAAGCAATCGGGCCGAGCTGGCGACGTCGGCATCTACCTGGGCGACCGCAAAGCTTCCATCAAAAGTTGACAACGACGAAACGAAGAATGCTTTGGCCGAATTGGAAGATGGATGTAAAGAGTTGGATAAAATGGTGAAAGAAAGCGCTCCCGATGAAGATATTGCCAAACAATTGACGGAGGTGCATGAGTCGTTCCATTCTATTATGGAAAGCTTTTACAAACATCACTAAATGGATAAGAAAAAACTCTGGACTGTCATTACCGCGTCGAGTGTCGGTACACTGATCGAGTGGTATGACTTCTATATTTTCGGAAGTCTCGCGACAGTTATTTCTCTTCATTTCTTCTCTGCAAAAAATCCAACGGTCGGATTCCTGTCAACGTTGGCAACCTTTGCAATTGGTTTTATTGTGCGACCATTCGGAGCACTCGTATTCGGAAGGTTGGGAGATATCGTTGGACGGAAATATACTTTCCTGGTAACGCTGATCCTGATGGGGGGGCTCCACGTTTGCGATCGGTCTCGTGCCATCGTATGAAACGATCGGCATCTTTGCACCTATTATCGTAGTAACATTGAGGATTGTGCAAGGTCTTGCGTTAGGTGGCGAATATGGCGGAGCTGCAACTTATGTTGCCGAACATGCTCCCGAAGGAAAGAAAGGTTTCTATACCAGCTTTATTCAAACAACGGCCTCTCTTGGATTATTTCTGTCGCTAGGTGTGATAGTGCTTGTGCGACAGTCGATGACATTGGAGGAATTCAATGACAAGGGCTGGCGAATACCATTTTTGGTGTCGGCTGTTTTAGTTGCGATCTCTATCTATATACGCATGAGAATGGCGGAGTCGCCGGTGTTCCAGAAAATAAAGACAGAAGGGAAATTATCGAAGAATCCAATCAGAGAGAGTTTCGCGAAAAAGGAAAATCTTCGACTGGTTTCTCATCGCGTTGTTTGGGGGCTGCAATGGGGCAAGGGGTTATCTTTTATACTGGACAATTTTACGCGTTGTCATTTTTACAGAAGACCTGCAACATTGAATTGATCCAATCGAGCTACATCATTGCACTTACGGTATTGATCGGAACCCCCTTTGTTTATCTTCTTTGGCTGGTGGTCTGACAAGGTTGGTCGCAAGTACATCATGATGGCAGGAATGGTGCTTGCTGCAGTGTTGTATAGGCCGCTTTATACAGAAATATATTCAGCAGCAGACCTGACGAAGAAAACAATGCTTGAGGATACAAGGAGCATTTCCAATGCAACTTCATTTACGTCAGAAGGTGCCACGGTGCGTATATCGTCGAAAGTCCATGAGTTCACAGACGGCACTGAGATTACTGAAACCACGAAGACATCAGATGTTGCCAATAGTGCAGTCGAAACGACGAAATCGGTAAAGCTTGGAACGGGCCCTTATTGGTATGTAGTGTTCCTGATAGCGATACAAGTAATCCTGGTGACGATGGTCTACGGACCGATCGCAGCATTCCTGGTCTGAATTGTTCCCGACAAGAATTCGATACACTTCTATGTCGTTGCCGTATCATATCGGCAATGGTGTGTTCGGCGGACTCGTTCCTTTCATTGCGACAGCACTAGTGTTGAAATACAATGATCCATTTGCGGGCTTATGGTACCCGATCGGCATTGCCGCTGCTTGTTTTATTATCGGTATGATATTCCTGCGCAACAAGCCACCGGTTAGTGACGTTGACTGATCATGCCTTTTACGTTTGTCCCATAGCGCGGGCTGTTGTCCCCGTTTTACGGTCGCGATTTTTTTCAGCCACCGGCCTCATTGCCGGCTCTATGGCTCCCGACTTCGAATATTTTTTCAGGATGAATGTGAAGGGGATCTACGGTCATACATTCTGGGGAATCTTTTATTTCGACGTACCTGTATCGTTATTGATAGCTATCCTTTTTCACACTGTTGTAAAAAAGAACCTGCTCGATAATCTTCCTGGGTTCATACAGTCACGATTTCGCGACACGCGAGACCTTGACTTTACCAGCTATCTCAAAGATCACAAAATGATATTCCTGTGGTCGGTGATACTCGGAACTGTTACTCACATTATTTGGGATGGCTTTACGCATCAGCGACAGTTTGGTGTACAAGCATTACCTATGATCTACGAAGGGCGAACGATACGCGTTGGAGATGTCGATTACCCGTTGTGGTATGCACTGCAACACATCAGCACGTATGTGGGTGGTGTGATCCTTGTCATTTACGTGTGGAGAATGAAAGCCATTCCCGGTATTCAGTATCGACCGGTTATTTGGTATTGGGTTGCATTAATTGCAATCACCAGTGCAATCACTTACGTGAGAATGCAATTCGATTATGGGAATCTCTGGTATGTGATTCTTGTCATTACAGCATGTGCAGCCTTTTGCATTGGTATTACGATATTGGGACTGATTCCATTCAGGAAGCAATTGATGGGCAATCATTAGATGGCGAAAAAATCGCAATGGGTACAGATCGGTAAGCGTCAGGTGGAGTTGTCCAACCTGGACAAGGTGCTTTTTCCTGAAGGACGGTGTACTGAAAGCTGAAATCATCGAGTATTATTTGAAGCTTGCGCCAACGTTGCTCAACCACGTAAAAGGCAGGGCTCTCACACTCATCCGTTTTCCCGATGGGATCCACGGTGAAATGTTCTACCAGAAGAACAGGCCTGAATGGGGCGCCGGAGTGGATTGAATTCGAGACGCTCGGTAAAGAAGTAAAAGACTATATCATTGCTACCGAAGCCGCTTCGTTCGTGTGGCTTGCCAACCTTGCTTCGTTGGAGCTTCATCAGCTTCATAGTCGTCGGCCGAACTTCGACAATCCCGATTACATGGTGTTTGATCTCGACCCGCCTGAAGGGATATACATTTTCTAATGTTGTCGACATTGCTTTCGATCTGAAAGAATACATAGAGACTTTCGGTTATACACCATACGCTAAAACGACAGGAGGGAAAGGCGTTCACATTTGTTGTCCTATCGAACCAAAGTTTTCTTTTCATGAAGTGTTCGAAGCAGCACAAGCTATCGCAAAACCTTTTGTCGAAGAACGAAAGAATACAGTTACACTCGAGATAAGAAAAGAAGCACGCAAGGGCCGCGTACTCGTCGACATCTTTCGGATCCGCTCGGGCCAGAGTATTGTATCGCCATACAGTTTACGTGGACGCGTCGGTGCTCCCGTGTCTATGCCATTGAAGTGGGAAGAGCTTCGTGGTTTAAAAGATCCCAAAGAACACAACATTCGTAACGCAGCCGATAAGGTCTTACGCGATGGCGATGCGTGGGAAGGAATCGATGCGTCGGCTGTCGATATTCACACCACACCGGACCGAAACAAAGGCGAAGAAACTGCCGAAGAATCCAAGGCACAAACAGCCCGAACAACTGGAGACCTACGCGAAGAAGCGCGACTTCGAAAAAACTCCGGAGCCAACGGGACGGATGATCGAGCCAGGTGGAAATAATTTCGTTGTGCATCGTCATCATGCTTCGCATCTGCATTACGACTTGCGATTGGAAAAAGATGGCGTGTTGAAATCGTGGGCCGTTCCCCGCGGACTTCCACCGCATCCCGGCGTAAAACGACTCGCGGTGCAAACGGAAGATCACCCCATGCAATACCTCACGTTCGATGGGGCTATTCCTAAAGGACAATACGGCGCCGGCGAGATGTGGATCTATGCACTTGGTAAATACCAGATCACAAAAGATAAGAAAGACGGTTTTCTATTTTCGATTGAGCAGTAAAGAAGTCACCGGCGAGTATCGCATCCACAATATGAAAGGCAAAGAATGGTTGCTGGAGCGAGTCGATGAACCGCAGGTGAATTACCTCAAGCAGAACATAGAACCCATGCTGGCCGAATCGGTGGACGTGCCACCCAAAGGCGACAAGTATATCTATGAAGTAAAGTGGGACGGCATTCGTGCATTGATCTCATTGGAAGAGGGACAGATGAAGATACACACACGCAGGCAGCTCGACATCACCGCGCAGTTTCCCGAACTCGTCATCCCCGACAAAGCCTTTCGTGCCAACACCCGCCCTGTTCGATGCGGAGATTGTTAGTCTGGATAAGTCCGGACGACCTTCGTTCAATTCGGTGATCAGCCGGATGCAGGCGAGGGGTGAAAACAAACATTCAGCGTGCAGCCAAAAGCAATCCCGTTTTCTGTTATGTGTTTGATTGCCTGTATCTCGATGGAAGGCCGTTAGTGAATGAACCATTGCTTCGAAGGAAGGAATGGCTAAAAGATGCGATCAAGCACGATACGCCGTATCGCGTGAGCGAGTACATCGACGACGGTGAGTCGCTCTTTGCTGCCGCGAAGGAACACTCGCTTGAAGGCATCATGGCGAAGATAAGAGACAGCAAGTATACTCCAGGCCGACGGAACGATTGCTGGTTGAAGGTGAAGATCCGGAACACGCGTGAGTGCGTTATCATTGGATACAATCCAGGTAAAAATGATCGTGGCGCTACGTTTGGTGGATTGCATATCGCGGAACGCATCGATGGCGAATTAGTCTACCGCGGCAAAGTAGGAACAGGTTTCGATGATGCCCTGATTAAACAGATATTTGCAGAGATCAAGACATTGAAAGAAACGAAAAAACCGATCACAATTAAAGTGATGGACGAGAAGACGAGCATTCTGGGTGGAACCGAAGATCATTGCAGAGATCAGTTACGCCACACTCACAACCGACAAGATGTTCCGGGAGCCTGTGTTTGTTCGATTGAGACCCGACCTTGAATAAATGAGAAGAATATTTACAAGGATATTTCTATCCAATGCAGTGATTGGATTATTCTCGTTCGTCGTTATCTCGATCGTTTTTTTCTTTTTGATCAGGAACGCATTGATCGATAGAACGCTGGACCAGCTTGAATCGGTAAACACCCTGAAAGCCCAGCAGATCGACAACTACCTTCGCAACAATACCGACTTCAGTACGATCCAGGAGATGCTTTTCGAAAACACGGGCATGGGATCGACAGGTGAAAGCTATATCGTTGGTCCGGACAACAAGCTCCGATCAGCCTCCAGATTTTTTCCGAATCGCCCGCCCAACACCATTGAGGTTGACATTCCATTGGCTGGCCCTGATCATACACGTACAGACTATCGTGGAAAGCAAAGTGATCAGCTTCTCGCGACCGCTTGAAAATCCATCATTGAAATGGACCATTGTTTCGGAGATCGATTTCGATGAGGCGATGGAGCCGGTGGTGACTTTCAGGAATTATGTCATCATCGTTATGATTATAGGTATGATATCGATTATCATCTTGTCGATGCGGCAATACAACGAACGCGAGATCCGTCTCATGCGTGACAGGACTGCGGCCCTGATCGAAGGGCAGGAGGAAGAGCGTAAAAGGACTTACCCGTGAGCTGCATGATGGCATTGGTCAGCTGCTCACCGTCATTCGCTTGCAGGTCGATGCTGCTCACATCGATGAGTCGCAGCGAAAAGAGATCATCGACCGGAATCAACGAGACCATTGGTGAAGTAAAACGAATCTCCTACAATGTGATGCCTGGCTCGCTGGTCGACTTTGGTCTCGAAGCGGCGTTGAAGGGACTGTGTGATAATACGGCGCGGTACTCTCCATTTGAAATTTGACTTTCGATTCATTCGCGAATCGAACCACAAGCTGAACTTCGATGTTACAGTGGCAGTGTTTCGGATCGTGCAGGAAGGGATCAATAACATTCTTAAGCATGCTTCCGCAAAAAACGTAGAGCTCAACGTGCTCGACAAAGAAGATTCGATTTACGTACTGCTGAAAGACGATGGACATGGCTTCGATCGGATGGAGCGCGCGAATGCAGGACTCGGTTTGAGAAGTATGACGGAAAGAGCTAAGTTGTTGTCGGGCAGCGTGGACATACATTCTGATGGGGAAGGCACCGTTGTTGAAGTTTACATTCCGTTATGAAGAAGATCCGTTTAGTTCTTGCTGATGACCACCCCAATGATACGTGAGGGTTTCAAGACATTGCTTGCGCGCAGCGATGATTTTGAAGTGGCCGGTGAGGCCGAGAATGGAGTGGATCTTATGAAGGTAGTCCGCAGCTCTGAAACCGGATGTCACTTTGGTTGATCTGAATATGCCTGGCACGAACGGTCTCGAGGCACTCATCAAATTCGTTGTGCTCACGATGCATGAAGAGCGCGAGTATGTTCAAAAGGCATTGAAGGCCGGCGCCGACGGATACCTCTTGAAAAACATCGATCGGGTGGAATTAGAGAAAGCGATTCATACCGTCTACGAAGGAGGGAAATATTTCAGTCCAGCGATCACTGCCATCCTTGCCGATACCGTCGCGAATCCCTCGTCATCTCCGGAAGCGTCCGAGATCACTCCACGTGAAAAGGAAGTGCTGACGTTGGTTGCAGACGGCCACAGTACCAAACAGATCGCCGATCAACTCAAGATCAGCATTCGCACGGTAGAGACTCACAGGATCAATATGCTGAAAAAGATGGGAGTGAATAACTCTGCAGAATTGATCAGAAAGGCCTTCGAATTAGGCCTATTGAATTAGACCTAATTAGACTACGGGTTTTCCCTGAGCCCATCCTGTTAGAAATCCTGATTTACAAGCAAAGCATACAGCCGTTAATTAGTGTAACTAAATACACAAGCATGAAACGGTTATTGACTCTCGCGATTGCGCTCGTGATTGCCAGCGTGGCCTTCGGGCAAACGAAAGATTATAAGCATCCACTTACTAAGAAGAAAAAGAAAGAAGTCGTCGAAAAATTTCCCTCACAGGACTTAATTGAGGCGCGGGATTATAAGCATCCGATCACCAATACGCCGGTGAAGAGAGTGTTTATACGCCAGGGTAGCGGCGCTAATTCTGCCGCTTCGACTAAGCACCCGTTCAACTGAATTCAGGTTTAGTAGAACATAACTGGGTGGCCAAAGGGGCTTCGCTGACTTCGACATCGGCGGGCCCCTTTCTTTTTGCCTTTCAAAAAATTATCTTGTTTCTATGGTCAATCGTAGAAACTTCATCGCACAGCTATCGAAAGCTTCCGTGCTTGCATCCCTGCCACTTCCAATTCAAGATCTCTTTGCTCAACGAGCAAGCGCCGACACGATCATCGACTCTGTTTCGGTTATTCGGGTAAGCGGACCATGGACGAGTACTCCCGGTCTAAACAAACAATACCAGGTACAACCTAATTTCATTTACCCCGATCTTCGACCGAAGCCGTATGCCGATAAACCCGGCGCGCCTGTTACGAGTACGATCACGCACGACTATCTGCGCATCAAAACGAAAGGTGGTATCGAGGCTCAGTACGGTCATCTCGATCCTGAAACAGTAACACCGATCATTCAGCAATTGGCTCCGTTCCTTATCGGTAAAGATGCGCTCGCGATCGAAGCATTATGGGATCAGCTCTATCGCAACAACAGGCACTCACGTGCGGGGCAGTACATGATGGCATTGAGTGCTATCGACAATTGTCTTTGGGACCTTCGGGGTAAGTACTTCAAAGTGCCCGTGTATGAGTTGCTCGGTGGCGCTACTCGTAAGGAGATTCGTGTGTACGGAAGTTGTCTCGGATACAGCGTCGAGAAAGGTAAGGTTGGACCGCAGGCAAAGAAACTGTACGACCAGGGATTCATTCACCAGAAGTGGTTCATGGCTTACGGTCCCGGCGACGGAGTTGCAGGTATGAGAAAAAGTATTGAGATGGTGCAGGAGCTTCGCGAAGCTGTTCCGGATCTGCAGATGATGTTCGATGCATTCATGGGCTGGGATCTTCCATTCGCAACAGAGTGGTGTAAAGAAGTGGAGAAGTACAGACCCTACTGGCTCGAAGAAGCATTCGCGCCCGATCGTCCGGAGTTGTTTGCACAATTGGCAGCACAAACGTCAATACCGATAGCTACAGGAGAACATTTTTACAGTCGCTGGGAAGTTCAAAACTTCCTGAAAGAAAAAGCAATCCAGATAGTACAAGCCGATCCTGAATGGTGTGGCGGTGTGAGCGAACTCGTGAAGATCTGCCATCTTGCATCATCGTACGGAGTGAAAGTGTTTCCTCACGGTCATAATATTCATGCGCAGCTTCACGTGGTAGCAAGTCAGTCGCCCGAAGTATGTCCGTTGGTTGAGTACCTGATCCTTCACGTTCCGAATAAACTTGCCTTTCAGAAAGACCCTTTGCTCACAAGCAACAGCATCATTGCATTGCCAACGAAGCCTGGCTTCGGTATCGAATTAGATGATACTAAGATCGAGAAGATGGAAGTACTTAAATGATGCCGGTTCTGTGTGCGAGTGATACAAGCTCCGCAACATTTCTCGTTTGAGTCTTATGCAATAGATCTTTGCGATAGCTTTCGATACTCGTTTCACTGAGATGCAACAGGCTCGCGATCTGTTTCGAATTCTTTCCTTGTCGCAACAACAGGATGATGTCTTTATCACGCGGACTTAAGTCGAGACGAACTCGATCGGAAGGAGTAATGCCCACCGACGTTTCCATAGCCCGGATCATAGTATCGTTCACATAACGGCCTTCGTGTAGTATCGTTTCAATGGCTTCGACAACCTGAATAGGTTCACTGTTCTTGCAAAGAAATCCATTCACACCAATCTGTAGAAAATGCACGATCAGTGAAGGCTCATCGAATTGCGTGAGGATGAGAACTGGCAAATTGGGGTAGAGCATTTTCGAACGCCGTGTAAACTCGATACCGCCCATGATGGGCATCTGGACATCGACCAGCGCGATGTCGAAAACTCCGGAGCTCGTCTGCTCGAGTGCTTGTGCGCCATTGGCGGCTTCGGAAAACGCCCAGTCGGGGCGAATGTCGTTGATGGCAGCGGCGATGCCTTTGCGAAATAGCAAATGGTCGTCGACCAATAGGATCGAAAGAGATTTCAATGGGGGCGGGGATTAAAGCCGAACGAATTTATTGCTTTGGCTTCGAATGGACAATAGACCCATTGTTAAGTTTCTTATTAATGACGTTCGAGACGCTTGAGTTCGCTGTCGATATACGACTTCGAAAGCCATTTCTTCCCAATCATAACGCCCGCAATCGCCTGCGTTTGGGTAATATCTTTCAATGGGTTGCCATTGAGTAAAACAAGGTCTGATGCATAGCCCGTTTTGATCATGCCAGCGCTAGCCGATTTGTTAAGGTATGTTGCAACATTGGTTGTACCGGTCTTCAATGCTTCGTAAGGGCTAAGGCCGGCATCGACCAAATATTTCAATTCATGGTGAGCCGAGAACCCTGGAACGTTAAAGATCTGCGGAGCATCGGAACCTAACAGTATTCCAACGCCACCTTTCTGGCATGCCAGTATCAGGTGTCGACGAACTTTCGTCAGTGCGTCGGCTTTCTCTTTGCTGTACGACTGATTATTGAGATAGTCGTTCTTCGCATTCTCCCAACCTTTGAGCTCACTGGGTTTCATATACTTCATTTCGGGCGCGCTGAGATAAACGGATGCAGGTTGTGAGGACTGCCAGCGTTCCGCAATTGCCTGGGTGGGAACGATCCATATTTTCTTTTCTGCGAGCTTCGAAACCAGGTTCGGAATTTTCGATTCATCGGCGCGGTAAGCGACCCATGAGCCAAACAAACCTGTTTGTTGTTCGGCCAATGTGTCGATCCCGGGAGTGATGGCTTCAATAAAACCGTCCAGGTGATCGATCGAGGATTGTCCTGCATCGATCGCCATCCAAACACCAACATTGAACGATACGTGTCCGACGAATGGAATACCGACTTCGTTAGCTGTATTTGCTATTGCCGGGAAGGTGACTTTCGTGAGGCCGGGATGCAGCTTGAGATAATCGTAGCCTGCCGCTTTTTGTTCGCGAACCATTTCTGCTCCGTGCTCGGGTGTCTTTACACTTTGACCATTGAATGAAGGCCCCGTTGTGTAAAAGTGTGGACCAACAACTTCACCGCTGTTGATCATGGTGCGAAGTTGTAAGTGATTCGGGTGACCGAGCATGCCGCGAATGGTTGTAACACCGTTGGCCAGGAACAACGCGAGAACATCTTTCGCCTGGTCGAGATCACCGTTCGGCGGAACGTGAGCATGCATCTCCGCGAGTCCTGGAATGAGATACTTTCCTTTGCCGTCGATCCTGATGGCATCCTTCGAAGGCTTTGCCTTCTTTTCATCGCCGACGTAGGTGATCACGCCGTTCTTCACGATCACTGCCTGGTTATCGCGTACGCGATCGTTTTCCATGGTGATCACACTCACTGGTGTGATGATCATTTCATGCGTGGTGTTGTCCTGGGGTTGTGCCTTAAGTGTGATCGCAATTAGTAACAGTAATAGTATTCTCATATTACTTACAGATTTTTTGTTTTATGTCGGAAGGAACTTTCGCACCCAGCTGCTCGGCTTTATTTAAATCGTCACAAGCAACTTCTTTTTGATTCAGATAACTGAACGCTAAGGCACGATTGAAATATGCCGATGAATTCTTCGGAGAATATTTGATGGCATTGGTATAGTCGTCAACTGCTTCTTTGAACAGCTCAAGCTTGATCAGGATGTTGCCGCGGTTGAGATACGCTTTATCGAAATTTTCATTGAGCTTGATCGCAGCGGAATAATCATCGTAGGCTTTCTGTGGATCTTTCAATCTCTCCTTTGTCATTCCGCGAGCCAAAAAATATTCGGGCTCCGAATCATCCAACGCAATTGCCTTGTCATAATCTTTCAAAGCTTCGGCAAACTTACCTTTTTGAAAATTAGAGTAAGCTCGTTGAGCGTAGGCTGTCGGCATATTCGGACTCTCTTCAATGGCTTCGTCGAGCAAATTCGGATTGGTCTTCGTGAGATCTTTTCCCTTGCCGATGATCGCAAGATTATGTTTGGCAACTGCGTGTTGTGGATTGTACATCAACGCGCGTTGATAATCTGCGATGGCCGCAATGGTGTCTCGTTTCTTTTCCTTCGCTATACCGCGATTAACAAACAGATCGGCATCGTGTGGCGATGAAAGAAATGCAGAGTCGAAATATTTGATCGCATCATCGTAGTTGCCCAGTTCCATATCTACCATGCCGAGGGAATTGTAGATGAAACCTTTCTCAGCACCCTGCATGGTAAACATCTTGTCGGCTTTTCCGGAGTATGGATCCTGCCGGAAAAATACCTGGGTGGTCTCTCCGCCGCGAGGAAGACGAAGTAACTTCAGCAAATCATCCTTCGCAAGATCATACTGATCCATACGCATGCGGATCTGCGAGCGATTGAACAATGCCTCATTATGATTGGGACGAAACTCGAGATAAATATTGTAATCCGTGAGTGCCTGGTTCAGGCTGTCGAGATGCTCGTGAACGATGGCACGTGAATAGTAGGCTTCGGCAAACGTGTGGTCTTTACGAAGGCAGGCATCGAGGGAGCTTTTTGCTTCCGGCCAATGGTTTTTGTCCATCTGGACTTCAGCAACACGGAAATAATAGCCCGCCGAACGACCATCCTTTTCCTGGGCAAGGCAATCGACGGCATAAAAGCCGAAAAAAACCGACGGCCCACAATAAAATCCCCGGAAAACGAAACTTCGTCACATGCTTTTTGTTAAAGTTACAATATGGAAACGACAAAAAAATCCCGAAACACGCGCGGCACAAGGGCATCCGGCGGTACTGCCGATAAGATCCGCGCAGCATATGTCGACTACCTTCTTACCAATGGTAAACAACCAGCGTCGGTGTATAAATTCTGCATCGACCTGGGTATTAAAGAAGAAGCATTCTACTCCGGTTTTGGTTCGTTCGATGCGATCGAGAAAGACATCTGGACATCATTCATTACCAAAACAGTAACGGCTTTACAATCCGATAAAGCTTTCGCAACATTCACGAGTCGTGAGAGGATACTTAGTTTCTATTATGCCTTACTCGAAGAGCTGAAGAATAATCGAAGCTTCGTGCTTCAGCAGATCGGAACGTTTCGCAAGCCCGAGCTAACACCTTCCTACCTGAAAGGATTCAAACCCGTGTTCGAAGAGTTCATTAGTTCAGCCCTGGGCCAGGGTAAATCGAATGGTGAGATCAGCACTCGTCCCTACATCGACAGGATCTATCCGCAACTTTTTTGGATGCATTTCGGGTTTATATTGTTGTACTGGCGCGACGATGACTCTGCCGGCTTCGAAAAAACCGACGCAGCTGTCGAAAAGTCTGTAAACCTTGCGTTCGATCTGATCGGCAAGGGCGCACTTGATTCGGCATTTGATTTCGCGAAATTCTTATACCAAACGAAGAAGTGAAGAAAGACACTAAGGAGTTCGATAAAATACCAACCACAAAGATCCAGCGAGCGTCGAAGTTTATAGCAACCGGCGCCAAGATCGGAACCAACTACTTAAAACATTACAGTAAACGGCTGGTCAACCCGGACACAACCCGTGACGAGCTTCACAACGACAACGCACGCGACATCTATGCGTCGCTCAGCGAGTTGAAGGGCAGCGCACTCAAAGTAGCGCAAATGCTGAGCATGGATAAAAATCTCCTGCCCACTGCATACCAGCAGAAGTTTGCGATGGCGCAATACAGCGCGCCTCCGTTGTCATATCCTTTAGTTGTAAAAACATTTCAAACTTATTTCGGCAAAGGACCAAACGATCTCTTCGATTCATTCACACATCAGGCAAGGAATGCAGCGTCGATGGGACAAGTTCACCAGGCAACGTTGAAAGACAAAAAGTTCGCCGTGAAGATCCAGTATCCCGGCGTCGCCGACAGTGTGAAGTCGGATCTCGCGATGGTGAAACCGATCGCACTCACGATGTTCAATCTCAATCCTGCCGAATACGACGAGTTCATCGGCGAAGTGGAGCTTCGAATGACTGAAGAGACGGATTATGTTCTTGAGTTAAAACGAAGCGTTGAACTATCAGAAAAGTGTAAGAATATTAATGGCCTGGTTTTTCCTAAGTATTATCCTGAGTTATCATCACAAAAGATCTTAACGATGGACTGGATCGAAGGACGTCCGCTGGGCGACTTTCTGAATGAGGAGATCGTCACCTCGTCATCTCGTCATCTCGTCACCTCGTCATCTCGTCACATCTTCACCTCGTTGGGCCAGGCGATGTGGGATTTCTATCACTTTCAAATGCATCGCTTAAAGGCCGTTCATGCCGATCCGCACCCGGGTAACTTCATTATCACTCCCGATAATCAATTAGGCATTATCGATTTCGGTTGCGTGAAAGTTATTCCGAAAGATTTTTACGGAAAATATTTCCAACTCATGGATCCGCGTCTCTTCGACGATCCTAAGAAAGTTGAGAAGTTGTTCTACGATCTTCATTTCATTTATCCTGACGATACGGCAAAAGACAAAAAGTTCTTCCCTGGAACTTTTCAGCAAGCTCGTGGAATTGCTCAGTCGTCCGTTTCAAAGCGACGTGTTCGACTTCTCGCAGAAGAAGTATTTCGAAGCATTGTATGGATTCGGCGAAGAGCTTACGAACATGAAAGAGCTTCGTCAATCGAAGAAGGCGAGGGGAGTACGCGATGCGATCTACCTGAACAAAACATATTTCGGTCTGTACAACCTACTGCACGACCTTAAAGCAAAAATTAAAATATCCGATTGGGAAAAAACTTTATGAGCTTGAAACAAAAGACGGCATTAATAACTGGTGGAACGAAAGGTATCGGTTATGGCATTGCGGAAGCGTTGCTGAAAGAAGGTGTGAATGTAGCAATCACAGGTCGCGATGAAACGGTTGGTAAGAAAGCTATAGAATCGCTTTCGAAATCATCGTCGGCGAAAGTTATTTTCATTCAATGCGATGTTCGCGATCTCAAGCAACAGCAAGATGCAGTCAACAAAGTAGTTTCGGAGTGGGGCACACTCGACGTCCTTGTCGCGAACGCCGGTGTCGGTCATTTCGCTTCGGTCGAAGAATTGAGTGTCGAGAAATGGAAAGAGACGATCGATATCAATCTCACCGGGGTCTTCTACAGTATCAAAGCCGCTGTCGATGCCCTGAAGAAATCAAGAGGTTATTTCATCACGATCTCGAGTCTGGCCGGGACGAATTTCTTCGCGGGCGCGAGCGCATACAATGCAAGCAAGTTCGGACTCACGGGTTTTACCCAGGCTGTGATGTTGGATCTTCGCAAGCACGGCATCAAAACAACGACCATCATGCCTGGCTCGGTGGCCACTGAATTCAACGACCATAAGCCCGGTCCCGAAGACGATTGGAAGATCCAGATCGAAGACCTTGGACAAATGGTTGTGGATCTGTTGCGCATGAATGAGAGAACGTTGCCGAGTAAGATAGAAGTCAGACCGACGGCACCAAAGTAACGCATTTGTTTAGTATTTGTCGAAATTGTAACTTTAAGCGTGGAGAAAGAGACTAGCAAGAATATTTTCACCGTTGCCTTAAAGGCCATCACCTTCGCGTGGGAGACCAACAAAGTCGTCTTTACCACGCTCATCTTCCTCAACATATTTCTTGGCTCTATCGTCTACCTGCAGTTCACCAGCTTCGCTGCTATTGTAGATGAGATTATATTGATCAAGCAAGGAAAGAGTGTGATCAGTAACCTGATCCCGCAAGCTATGCTGATGGGGATTGCATTTCTGATACCAACTGTTGCCCAGAACATAGTCGGTTTCTTTCGCGCCAAGTTTCGTTTAGACCTCGACCTTCGCCTCGATCTGTATAAGATCGACAAACAAGGCGACCTTGATATAGGAACCATCGAGAGCAACTCCTACCAAACGTTGCTTCGCAGCGCACAGGAATGGGGTTCGGGAAGTATGCTAAGTTTACAAGACTTTATTCTCACATCGGCGAGCAGTTTTTCGGGCATCATTACGTCCATGATAATCCTGTGGCGACTGAGTGGATGGCTGGTCTTGTTTGCAGTACTTGCTGCGGCGCCAGTCTATTTCTTTTATAAGAAATTCAGCATGGAAGTGTTCAAGATCCGTTACTTCTCGATCGACGACCATCGTGTGATAAGTAACCGGATCTCACATTTCGAGCAACTGCAAAAAGCGGTCGATGTTATTCTTCTCAAGCTCAAGGGCTGGTTGAAAGGACAGGTTGGCGATCGGATGACTGCCTACAATAAGAAGATCATTGGCGCAGAGAAACGCAAGGCAACCTACTACAGTTTTCTCAGCTTGTGGTACCTGATGTTTCTCTTTGCTGCGATTGGATTGATGACTTATTATGCACTTGAAGGCGTGATAGCAGTGGGTGCGTTGTTGCTGGCGTTCAATACATACACTCGCTTTTATCAAACGGTGAACGGCTACGTGGAATCTATCTCGTGGACGGAAGAAGCGTCGCGCTATGCAGCCCGCTGGTTTGAATTATTTGATGTGAAGCCGAAGATCGTTTCGAAGAAGGACGCAATTCCTTTCGATTACTCAAAGCCCCCATTGATAGAATTTGTCAACGTGTCGTTCCGGTATCCAAAAGAAGAAAAAGACAATCCATACGTTTTGGAAAAACTCAATTTCACATTCAGAGCTGGTGAGAAGATCGCGATCGTGGGAGTGAACGGAGCAGGCAAGACCACACTGATCAAATTACTTTGTCGCGTCTACGATCCAACCGACGGACAAATTCTTGTGAATGGTATCGACCTTCGTGATCTGAAACTAGACGACTGGCAGAGCAGCATCGGGATCTTGTTCCAGGACTTTCCCATCTACAACCTTACCATCCGCGAGTCAATCGGCGTTGGAAGGATAGAAGACACGCCGGAGACCGAAGCCCTGGAACGTGCCGCAAAGTATTCGGGTGCCGACGAATTCATCGACGGCGACTATGAGCAATTGATCTGGAAAGAATTCAAGGACGGGATCGACCTCTCGAAAGGGCAACACCAACGATTGGCTGTAGCGCGGATGTTCTATCGCAACGCCGCGATCACCATCCTGGATGAGCCCACAGCTTCGATCGATGCCGTCACTGAGGAGAAGATCTTCCGTTCTCTCGAAAAACACATGGAAGGAAAGTCGGTGATATTGATCACTCATCGTTTCAGCACCGTAAAGAATGCCGATAAGATCTTGATGATGGAACACGGTCGCATCATCGAGCAAGGGAATCACAAAGAGCTTATGGCTATCGAAGGGAAATATGCGGATCTCTATACCATGCAGGCGAAAAGATATCTTGAAGAAGTTAAATAGTTTCTAGTCTCTAGTTTCTAGTTTGGCTCCGAAGAGCGTCGTGACTCAACTGGAAACTAGAGACTAGAAACTAATTATTTTTTCCTATCGACGCCTTGTCGTTCTATCATCCAACCTGGATATTCGGCCGTCAGCTTAGAGACTTCGTCAATCTTTTTAATCTCATCTGCTGTAAACTTCACATCAACTGCTTTAAGATTATCGAGTAACTGCTCGGGCTTCTTGGCTCCAATGATAACAGTTGTAACGACAGGCTGATGAAGCAACCATGCTAACGCTAATTGTGCAACGCTTGCATTTTTCGAAGGCGCCATTGCCTGCAACACATCGACAATGTCGTAAGCTTTTTCTTTGTCGACAGGAGGGAAGTCGAATGCATCGCGACGATTTCCTTCGCTGGTTGAAGTGGCCCTCGTGTACTTGCCACTGAGGAACCCACCGGCCAACGGACTCCATACCATCAGGCCCACGTGTTGATCGAGCATTAATGGAACGAGCTCGCGTTCGAGATCGCGACCAGCAACGGTGTAGTAAGCCTGCAGCGAGACAAACTTCGCAACACGATTGTGTGTGGAATAAGACAATGCTTTCATGAGTTGCCATGCAGCAAGATTGCTGGCGCCGATATAACGAACCTTGCCACTCCTCACGAGATTGTCTAACGCGTCGAGTGTGTCTTCGAGAGGCGTGAGCTCGTCGTAACCGTGGATCTGGTAGAGGTCGATATAATCAGTATTCAGTCGACGAAGACTTTCATCAACCTGGTGCATGATATGCTTGCGGGTGAGGCCACTTCCGTTAGGACCCGCGTCCATTCTTCCGCGGACTTTGGTCGCGATCACAAGGTCGTGACGATTAGCGCCGATATTGCGGATGGCCTGACCGGTAAGGTGCTCCGAAATTCCTGCCGAGTATACATTGGCCGTGTCGATGAAATTGATTCCGGCATTGAGTGCCGTCTTTAATTGACTGTCAACTTCTTGTTGATCGAGTTTTCCGATGTTGGCCCAGATGCCGTCGTTACCACCGAAGGTCATGGTGCCCAGGCAGAGTTCGGATACTTTAAGTCCTGTATTGCCGAGTAGATTATATCTCATGGTGTAAGGTGGGGTAATTTGTACCTGATCTCAAAATTATTTTTCCGTTAACTGTCACCTTTTGATGAAGGGCCGGTAGCTATTCAAATCCACCGAACCATGCTGCAAAATTACATTCGCATTGCTTTTCGCACGCTGACGAAAAACAAAGTCTATTCGCTGATCAACATTTTTGGATTTGCGATTGGGCTCACCTGCACATTGCTGATCCTTCTTTGGGTAAATGACGAACGGACATTCGACGCCTGGATGCCGAAATACGATCGGGTGTTCCGCCTGATGACACGCGCTACCTATGGCGGCTCCGTGAACGTCTGGAATGCAAACCCGATACCTTCTGTTGAGGCCATCAAAGAATTGAGTAATGAGGTTGTCGATATAGCAATCACAGATTGGGGTAGCGATCACCTGTTGGCAATTAACGGCCGGCAAGACCGAAGCGGCGTGAAGAAGCACGGACATTACGCCAACGAAGCATTCCTCCCCATGTTTGGAAACAAGATGATCCAGGGCGACGCGAAGATGGCATTGAATGACTTAAAGTCAATCGTGCTTACAGAGTCGACTGCAAAGATGTTGTTTGGTAACGAAGACCCGATGGATAAAACAGTTCGGTTCGATGATAACGAAGAACTGAAAGTTACTGGTGTGGTGGAAGATGTTCCGGAGAACAGTAGTGTGAAGTTTGACTTCCTGGTGTCGTTCAAATTATTTGAGAATGAACCGTGGGTGAAGCGTGCGAAGGACCGTTGGGACTTTCATTCATGGCCGATATATGTTGAGCTGAGAGACAAGGCGGATGCTGCAGTGGTGGTCAGCAAGATCTTCGATCTTCCGGCGAAGCATGGACAGACGGAGATCAAGAAAGAATTTTTCCTTCATCCTCTTTCGCGTTGGCATTTGTATTCGAAGTTCGAGAATGGTGAAGAGACAGGCGGGATGATCGAGTATGTTCGCACGTTCGCGATCATTGCGGGGCTCGTGTTGTTTATTGCCTGTGTGAACTTTATGAACCTTGCTACTGCAAGGGCAGAGAAGCGCGCGGTAGAGGTTGGTGTTCGGAAGAGCGTAGGTTCACGAAGGTCCGACCTGATGTCGCAATTTATTTGGGAGTCGATCGTGACGACATTCATTGCATGTATTGTCGGGATGTTGTTCGCCCAAATATTGTTGCCGTTTTATAACGAGCTTGTATCGAAAGCAGCTGTCGATACCCTACACATCGTGGAAGTTTATTGCGGGATGTGTGGCGATGATTTTAGGTGTTGGTATTTTGGCCGGTAGCTATCCCGCGTTTTACTTGTCGGCCTTCAAGCCGGTGTCCGTTTTGAAAGGAGGAAAGGGAACAGTAGGAGGTGGCAGTCTGCCAAGGAAAGTTCTTGTTACGATCCAGTTCGGATTTTCGATGTGTTTAATTCTCGCAACGGTTGTCATCTATCAGCAAATACAACACGTAAGAGATCGCGACATGGGTTATAATGCCGACAACATGCTGATCGTGGGCATGAGCAACGATATTCAGAAGAACTACAAGCCCATTAAGACGGCACTGTTGCAGACGGGTGTTGTTGAATCCGTTACGAAGTCGAACTCGCCCATCACTAAACTGGATTCGTGGAGCCCGATAGGTTGGCCGGGTAAGCCCGAGGACCAACAGTACTTCTTTTCCTTCAGTGCTACCGAATTTGATTACGTGAAGACGATGGGCCTCAAGCTTCTCTATGGTCGCGACTTTTCCGAAGATTTCAAAAGTGATTCCACCGGTGCGATCATCAACAAAGCAGCGATGGAATTGATAGGACTAAAAGATCCGATCGGCGCCAGGGTGGACAATGGAAGTCATCAATTGCACATTATCGGTGTCGTTGACAATACTATCAGTGGAGATCCTGCCGAGATACCGGGGCCTGGCATTGTAACATTCGCGCCCGATTGGGCGGGCGCCGTTACGATCCGCCTCACGCCCGGTGGGTCGATCAACGACGAGCTAAAGAAGGTCGAAGCAGTATTCAAAACCTACAGCCTGGCGTATCCATTCGAGTTTAAGTTTGCCGACGACGAGTTTCAAAGAAAGTTTACGACCATCAACCTTACCAGCAGGCTGGCGTCGATCTTTGCAATGCTAACGTTGATCATTACAGGTCTTGGACTGTTTGGACTGGCCGCATTCACTGCAACGCAGCGTACACGTGAGATGGGTATTCGTAAGGTGATGGGCGCAAGCGTGCAACAACTGGTTCGATTGGTGACCACCGATTTTTCAAGGTTAGTTGTGATTGCCTTCGTGCTTGCTTCGCCGTTGGCGTGGTGGTTGATCAATAACTACTTGCAACAGTATGCTATCGCATCGATGTGCAGTGGTGGCTCTTCCCGTTGACGGGCGCTGTGGCGTTAACCTTCGCGTTGATCATTGTGAGCTCACAGGCGTTGAGGGCTGCGAGAACAAATCCAGCACAATCTCTTCGAAGTGAGTAACTAAAGACTTTTATTGACTTTTCTCTTTTTTCTTAGATGATAAGTTAATGCGAGCCAGATGAAGTGACGAATCGCTTCTTCTGGCATTTCGTCTTTAGCATCCAATATCAATCCTCTTTTACCATCATAGTCAAAGTCGTTGCCGAACGCCGCTTTAAATTGTTCCATCACACCACTCTGGCAGTGGACGAAGATCCCATATTTCTCTTTTTGCCAGCCGATGCGATCAATGCGAACTGTAGTACCGCTGTTAGTCTCGCAGGTTAGATAACTCGGCGATCCCCACTTCAGTGTCTCTTCGAGAGGGCCAACGCCGTCGGTCTCTATCGCTACTTCGAAGATAAGTTCTCTCATACGATCGAGTTTTCTTCGAAGTGATTTTGGATATTCTTCGAAGACGGATTCAACTTTCTTTGTGGCGAAGGGTGTGCGTTTCATGAACGATGCAATTTACATCGTAATATTCCGGCGAACTACTGACAAAGGAATGTCAGCAACAGTTGCGAAGCTGGTCAAAAACTCTGGGTTATTGATTTTTTTTCTATTTTGTTACACAATGCAGACCGCGGATCTCCCATTCTTCCAGGCATCGCTTGATTGTCAGAAAGACCTTTTACTCTTCTCCATCGATCGTGCCTATTCGTACCGAACCTTCAATACTGCCTTTCGTTCGGCCACTTCGTTTGCTTACGGCACCGAAGTAAAGTACGGTATGAATTTGTTCGAAAGTATCACCAAGGAATCAGACCGGGATAAGGCCAGGGTCAATTGCGATCGTGCTTTCTCGGGTGAGACGCATCACACGGTTGAACAATATGGAACGATCCATCCGGCCATTTACGAAACATTTTATAACCCGATCCATAGCGACGCAGGGGATATCATTGGAGTTACCGTGTGCTCATCCAATGTGACTGCGCGGGTGTTGGCGGAGAAGCGGGTTACGACGTTGACCAAAGAGCTCGAGTCGTTTACATACACAGCGGCTCACGACTTGCGCGTTCCGCTTCGCGTCATTCATGGTTACTCAAAGATATTATCGGAAGACTATAAGTCCGCACTAGATGACGAAGGGCGAAAGTTGGTGGGGATCATTTCAACGCAAGCGAGCCACATGGGCAGGTTGATCGACGACCTGCTGACATTCGCACAGCTCGGCCGCACGATTGTTACGCCCCGTAAGACCAACCTTCGGGACGTTGCCCAACAGGCGATTGATGAACAGGTGCTGTTGTATCCGAATTCAAATACGAAGTTCACGATCGGCGATCTTCCGACAGCGAACTGTGACCCGTCCCTGGTAAGGATCGTGTTTTCAAATCTTATATCGAACGCCGTGAAGTTCTCATCGAAGACCGCGTTGCCCATTATAGATATTGGATCGACGACGGAAAAAGGTGTGGTGACCTACTATGTCCGCGACAACGGCGTTGGATTCAATATGGAGTATTCGGGAAAAACTCTTTGGATTGTTCCAGCGACTTCACAAACCGGCGGAATTCGAGGGAACCGGCGTCGGGTTGGCCATCGTTCAGAGGATTGTGGGGAAGCACGGTGGTAAAGTTTGGTTTGAAGCAGAACCAGGAAAAGGAGCAACTTTTTATTTTACGTTGTAATTTGCGGACTTAAATGATCCGCACGGTCAACGTCATCCGCTATATCACCCCGCTTCGGGAGGGTGGTTCTTTGCCCGCTATTATCGAAGCCGACGACAAACGGCTTTACGTGATGAAGTTTCGTGGCGCAGGCCAGGGTGTGAAAGCACTCAATTGCGGAGTTGATCGGCGGGGAGCTCGCCCGAAGATTGGAGCTCAAAGTTCCGATCATTGTTTTTACGGAGCTCGATGAATCATTCGGACGTATGGAAGGAGATGAAGAGATCCAGGACCTTTTGAAAGCAAGTACCGGGTTGAACCTCGCGCTGACGTATCTGCCCGAGGCCATCACATTCGATCCCATTATCAACAAAGTAGATCCATTGCTGGCATCTAAAATTGTTTGGCTTGATAGCTTAATTTTGAACGTCGATCGAACATCTCGTAATACGAATATGCTCACCTGGAAGGGCGACCTTTGGCTGATCGATCATGGTGCATCATTGTATTTTCATCACAACTGGGAAGCGTTCAACGGTGGTGCAAGGCCATTTCCGCAAATCAAGAAGCATGTTTTGCCTTTCGAGGGCTACGAAGCTTACGGAAGTAAATACGGCTTTCAAAAGGATACTGAGCAGAAAAACATTCGAAGACATTGTAAATCTGATTCCCGATAGTTGGCTCGATCATGATCGAAAAGACTATATTGACTTCCTCGAGAGTCGTTTGAATTATTCCGATGAGTTTATAAAAGAAGCATCGTTATGAAGAAGGGCGACTTATTTGAGTATGCAACAATAAGGATCGTTCCGCTGGTGGACCGTGAGGAGTTCATCAATACAGGGGTTATACTTTATTGTAAGGCCCAGAATTTTCTCGAGATGAAATTTGAGATCGACGAGAAGCGATTAAGCTCGTTCAGGAACAATATCAACATAGGGGAGATTACTCAACACCTGGAAGCTTTTGTAAGATATCTGGCGGTACTGCAGACAGTGGAGAGATCGGAAAGTTGTCGATGCCGGAACGATTTCGATGGCTTACTGGTTCACGAAGCACCGTGATCCAGGCTTCGAAAGTACACACCCTGGCTTATGTGAGAATGCGGGGCACGATGCTTGAAGAATTGTTTAACACGATGGTACGTTAATAGTTTGCAATGATCAACGAAACAGAAGCTGACGAGCGAGAATACCTGGAAGAAATCAAAGAAAAACTGGCGTTGAATCTCAGGCGCGTCGACGAACGGGTGAAAGAATTTTCAGAGGAGCTCCGCGCCAACAAAGAGTACATCCACGAATTCCAGTCTGGCATGACGAAGCCGACATGGTTGCCGCCGATCAGTCCATCAATCGCATTGCAGGCACTGGCGAAAATGCCGTCGCCATTCGCAGCAAGATCTTTAAGTTGCTGGTCTCGCCCTACTTCGGACGAATCGACTTCTCTATAAAGAGTCTCACGCCTCAACCTATCTACATTGGAATACATTCTTTTACCGATGACATGTCGCGGAAGGGATTGATCTTCGATTGGCGTGCACCGATTTCGTCGATGTTCTACGATTACGAGTTGGGTCCGGCCGAGTATCAGACACCGTCTGTGTTGTGAAGGGCAACATCAGTCTCAAGCGACAATATCGCGTGCGCGATGGGCGTATGGAGTTCATGATCGAGAACTCGCTCAATATTCACGATGAAGTTCTTCAGAAAGAGCTAAGCAAATCGTCGGATGACCGGATGAAGAATATCGTTGCTACGATCCAACGAGATCAGAATGCGGTGATACGAAATGAAACGGCAACGGTAATGATCATCCAGGGAGTGGCGGGATCAGGCAAGACGTCGATCGCGCTTCACCGTGTGGCGTTCCTGTTGTATCGTTATCGTGATTCCATTCGATCAAAAGACATATTGATCATATCGCCTAATAAAGTATTTGCCGATTACATCTCGAGCGTGTTGCCTGAATTGGGAGAGGAGCATATTCCTGAGATTGGGATGGATGAACTGGCGGATGAATTGCTCGATCGAAAATTCAGATTTCAGACATTTTTTCAACAAGTGTATTCCCTGCTCGATCGGCACGACGAAAAGTTTGTTGAAAGGATCCGGTTCAAATCAACGTTCGAATTCCTGGCGAAGCTGAATCAGTATCTCATTCACGTCGAGAACAATTATTTCCAGGCCGAAGAGATCCGCGTAGCCGGAACGGTGATCCCGTACCCTTTTATCATGGAGCGCTTCAAAGCGTACCACCGTATGCCCATGCTGAACGATTCCCGGAAATGACTGCGGACATCCTTCAGCACTTGCGTGGATTGGTCAATCGAAAACTATCAGGACGCGAGAAACAAAAAGTTTGGGATGCTGTCCCTGCGATGTTCAAGCTGAAAAATGTGTTCGACTTGTATCGTGATTTTTATGCATGGTTGAATAGAAAGGACATGTTGGTCGCATACCATGTGGAAGGGCTTGAATACTCCGACGTGTTTCCGTTGATCTATTGCAAGATCCGTTTGGAAGGAACCTCGAGCTACGACAGGGGTAAAGCACCTGTTGGTAGACGAGATGCAGGACTACACTCCAATCATTATGCCGTGTTATCGCGCGTTTTCCTCTGTCGCAAGACGATTCTTGGTGATATCAGTCAGACCGTCCAATCCCTACAGCGCTTCGTCTGCCAGCACTATTGAAGAGATATTTCCGCAAGGAGAGATCGTGAGGTTGACACGCAAGCTATCGTTCGTCTTTCGAGATCGCCCAGTTTGCGTTGAGCATTCGCCCGAACCCCGACATGATCCCGATGGAACGCCATGGCGAGGAACCGAAGATTGTGGGCTTCACATCGCAAGCTGAAGAGGTTGATGGCATCCGCAAATTGATTACAGACTTTCGGGCTTCGGGAAACCAGTCGTTGGGAATTATCTGTAAGACACATCAGCAGGCTTCGTGGATACATAGCCAGCTTCGGGTGGCAGATGTGCACTTGCTTACGGCCGACAGTACGGCGTTCGTGCAAGGCATAGCGATCACGACAGTTCACATGGGCGAAGGGTCTTGAGTTCGACGAGGTTGTGATACCGGGTGTGTCGTTGAAGAATTATCACTCCGAAGTCGATAAGAGTTTACTATACATAGCGTGCACACGTGCCATGCACAAGCTTATACTGACATTTTTTGGTGAACAATCTTCCTTGATTGTCAGGAAAACCTGACATCCCGATCATTCTCTCTTTCCATTAATCATCCATAATTATTTCTCTTTGCCAGTGCCGGAGATGCTGATGTCATCCCCATACTGGTTTAACTCTCTCCGGCATCCCTGGCAGGGAGTGGATGTAAGTTCCACGTGCTTGAGCCCTTAGCGCTAACCGCCACTGCCAGGTTCTTCTTCAAACTTAATCTTGATCACCATGGAGAATGAACCTATTGAAAGATCTGTATTGCGCCTTTATTCACTTTAGAGAACGCTTGCAATGGCTTCGCGAAAACAACGAGCACGTCCTCGATAATATTTCTAACGGAATATTCTTGCCGCGAAGAAGATTGAGGCGGGCTACTAAAAAATAATCCTGAATTGATTTGTTATAACATTGTTATAACGCCGTATATTAGTCTTATGGTTAAGACACTTACAAAGGTCGGGAATAGCAAGGCGGTTATTATCCCGAAACAAATGATTGTCAAATTTAAACTTGGTAGAACCGTTATGATCGAGGAAACAGAAGAAGGTATTTTAATTAAGGCGGTGCAAAAAGAAACGTCTTTTCAGAAGAAGATGAGGATCGCACGGCAGAATAAGGAAGAGATTTACAGGCGCTTGCGGGAACAGGCGAATGATCCGGCGACAAAGGCATGGTATGCTAATCCGGAGAATAATTTTGGGGACGTGGCAGTTGAGGTTTACGATGACTACTAATGAAGAGTGGTGAAATCTGGCTCGTAAATTTCTCTCCGTCCGTAGGCCGCGAGATTAACAAGATAAGACCTGCAGTCGCTATTAATAACAGCGAAATGGGGGCCCTTGATCTTCAGATCGTTGTACCTATCACGGACGCTAGAAAATTCGTCCGTGATTGGCACGTAAAAGTAGTTCCAACGAATTCGAATGGCCTAAAGAAATCCAGTCTTATTGATTGTTTCCAAATACATAGCTTTGCGCAAGAACGGTTCCACAGGAAAATCGGAGTTTTGTCAGTAAAGGAACTGGATGCCGTCAAAATCTGCCTCGCCGGCATCCTCGATCTCCTCTAATACTTATACTTCTTCCTGAAACTCTTCGCCTCCTTCACAATCTTCCCAAACTGCTTATTCATCCTTTTCTTCTCCTCAGCCTTTATCCCAAATCTCCTCTGTTCTTTCACCAGCTTCACAAAGCTTTCATAGATCGTCGCATCGAGCTCACCAGTCTCTAACGCCTGCAATACAGCACATCCTTCTTCACCCATGTGCGAACAGTCACCATACTTGCAATTCGCGCCCAATGCTTCGATAGCCGGAAACAACCCATCATCGCCACCGTCTTCATTAGTAACTCCAAACTCCCGCATGCCCGGCGTATCCATCAACAAGCTTCCATTCGGAAGCATGAACAGCTCACGCGCCGTTGTCGTATGTCGTCCTCTTCCGTTGAAGTCACTGATCCCGGCAGTCTGTTGAGTTTCAGCATTCATCAATGCATTCAGTAACGAGCTCTTGCCAACTCCAGAGGAGCCGATCATGATGTATGTTTTTTCTTTTTCAAGATTACCGAGCGACGAAATTCCATATCCTGAAACGGTACTACAGCAATGAATAGTCTCAATCCGTTTTAGATCAAGTACCTGTTGTACATACTTCTCCAGGTCATCCCACACAAGGTCAACTTTGTTTCAGAACGACCTTTGGCTTAATACCACAAGCAATCACTTGAGTGATGTACCGATCCAGCCGCATGATATTGAAATCGCGATCGAGACCTTGCACGATCATCGCATAATCGATATTTGCTCCCAGAACCTGCCGATCATTTTTCTTGCCCGGAGTTTTTCGTGACAACATGTTTTGTCGCGGCAAACGGTCTATGATATAACCCGACTGACCATAGTCGAGATAGCAGCCCAGTCTCCGACTTTCGGAAGGTCTTCTGCTTCGGAACCATATAAGAGTCGGCCTGCAAGCTCTGCTTCGAGCTCACCTTTCTCTGTTACCAGGTGATGTTTGAAACCCTGCACCGACACCACGCGCCCAACAAGTTCACCGTGGTTGTGTGATTGATCGTAATTATGTTGATGGAAATCATTCCATCCAAAGTCTTTAAAGACGTCATTTGATTTGATGATTAAGAAAGAAAATTGAGAGAGAAAAAAAGCGCCAGTGCTCCGCTTAGCTGCGGAAAGAGGGGAGGGCAATATCGGCGCGACGGTTAATCATCGGCACAAACCTACTAAATAGCTTTTTGTTTCGCAAAGGATACGCCAAGGAAATTGAGGATACGCTGAGGAAAAGACACACATCCCTCTGCGTGTCCTTTGCTGCCCTTGCGTATCCTCCGCCTAACATTGCGTTGTTTTTCTTAAATTCATACTTTAAAATTGATTCATCATGCCAAACAAATCAGAAAGCGCACCCCTGAAGAGCCTCGACGCGTGGGAAGAAGACCTGTTGTTGCGCTATCCCGATCCAGACAGCATTGCTACAGAGAAATCGAAGGAAGAGTACCGCAATTACGATAGCCCGGAACGCGACACTGTTCGCGAATTTTATCGCTTGAATCACACTTATCAGACCTATGATTTCGTGATGAAGAAGCGCGACGAATTCCTGAAGTTCAATAAGAAGGAGATGCCTGTTTGGGATGCCTTCAATTTCCTCAACGAACTTGTAGACGATTCAGATCCCGACACCGACCTCGATCAGTTCCAGCATTTACTTCAGACTTCAGAAGCCATTCGCCGCGATGGCCATCCCGACTGGTTTGTAATGGTCGGTTTGCTTCACGATATGGGCAAGGTTCTTTGTCTTTTCGGCGCAACCCCAGTGGGCTGTGGTGGGTGATACGTTCCCCGTTGGTTGTGCTTATTCTGATAAGATTAGTTTACGAGGAATATTTCAAGAACAATCCCGATTTCAACAACGCGAATTATAACACGAAGTATGGAGTGTACGCTCCGAATTGTGGCTTGCGTAACGTTCACATGTCGTGGGGACATGACGAGTACGTTTACCAGATGGTGAAAGACAACTTACCGGAGCAAGGTCTTTATATGCTGCGTTATCATTCGTTCTACGCACAACATCGCGAACATGCTTATGATCATTTGATGGATGATCATGATCGCGAGATGTTCAAATGGGTGAAGTTGTTTAATCCTTACGATCTCTATTCGAAGAATCCCAATCCTCCCGATTGGAAAGAGTTGCGTCCTTACTATGAAGATCTCGTGGCGAAGTATCTGCCGGCTACGTTGAAATTCTAAAGAGTGGGACTTCTCGGTCCGAAAGACGTTGCTGTTTTCCTGCTATACTTTGTTGTCGTAAGCCTGGTATGGTTATCGTATTTACCATAAGAAGAAGGCTGCTCAACCTGACGCAAAAGATTTCTTCCTCGCCGAAGGGTCGCTGACGTGGTGGGCGATCGGTGCATCGATCATCGCGTCTAATATTTCAGCGGAGCATTTTATTGGCATGTCGGGCTCTGGCTTCTTGCTGGGACTTGCGATATCAACCTATGAATGGATAGGAGCAGCGACTCTACTCGTTGTCGCGGTTGTTTTCATCCCGTATTATTTAAAGAACAAGATTTATACGATGCCGCAGTTCCTTGCGGTTCGGTACAACGATGGCGTGAGCACGACGATGGCCGTGTTCTGGCTGGTGATCTACGTGCTCGTTAATCTTACTTCAATTTTGTACCTGGGCGCGATCGCAGTGAGTGCCATCTCAGGATTCTCATTTACATTTTGTGTCTGGGGACTAATGATATTCGCGGTGATACTGACGATCGGTGGAATGAAGGTGATCGGTTATACCGATGTGATACAGGTTGCTGTGCTGATCGTCGGTGGACTGGTAACAACGTGGTTGGCATTAACGATGTTGTCCGATAAGGTAGGGACGGGTGGGGGCGTATTCGAGGGGCTGTCGATTTTGACGACGAAGGCTGATTCGCACTTTCACATGATCTTTAGCAGTGATCATCCATATTATAAGGATCTGCCGGGGTTGTCTGTTTTGATTGGCGGGATGTGGATCAATAACCTGAACTACTGGGGATGTAATCAATACATTATTCAACGCACGTTGGGTGCCGATCTGAAGACGGCGCGCAGTGGAATTTTATTTGCTGCATTTTTGAAACTGTTGATACCGATTATTGCCGTGTTGCCGGGCATTTGCCATGTATGTCATGTATCAGAACGGCTTGTTTCAAACGGAAATGTTGAATACCGAAGGAGTTTTGAAACCAGATCACGCTTATCCTACGCTAATGAATTTGTTGGGGCCCGGTTTAAAGGGATTGGCTTTCGCGGCGTTGACGGCGGCGATCGTCGCATCTCTGGCCGGTAAAGCGAACAGTATCTCCACGATATTCTCGCTCGACATCTACAAGAAGTATGTCGATAAAGATGTGAGTGAACGCAAGATCATCCTGGTTGGCCGTTGGGCTGTCGGAGTGTCGATGTTGATTGCAGCGTTGATCGCGCCCATGTTACAGACTCTCGACCAGGCTTACCAGTTTATACAGGAGTATGTTGGTTTTATTTCACCGGGCGTCCTGGCGATCTTCCTCTTAGGAATTTTCTGGAAGAGAACGACGTCCGCCGCGGCATTGACCGGCACGTTGTTGACGATACCATTGTCGGCCATCTTGAAATTTGCGTACCCGGAGATTCCATTTCTTGATCGGATGTCGATCGCTTTCGCGGTGATCATCTTCGTGATGGGTTGTCGTGAGCTTACTGAAACCGGCTAAGTCGCAGAATAAAATGATAACACTTGAAAGTAGCATGCTTCGCGTAACGCCGGCGTTCGCGATGGGGTCGGTGGTGATTGTTGTGATATTGACGGTTTTGTATACGGTGTTTTGGTGATGGCAATTAAAGTCAAGCGCATTTACGAACCTTACACTCCATCCGATGGTTATCGTGTGCTCGTTGATCGTTTGTGGCCGCGTGGTGTCGCTAAGGCAGGAGCGCATTTAGATCGTTGGATGAAAGAGGTTGCGCCGTCGACAGCTTTACGTCAATGGTTTGATCACGACGAATCGAAATGGAATGAGTTCGTTTCCCGGTATCATTCGGAGCTGAAGGGAACTTCAGCAATACAGGAACTGATCGCGTTAAGGGATCAACACAAGAATCTTACTTTGCTCTTCAGTGCGAAGAACGAGAAATACAACCAGGCGGTGGCGTTGATGAAGATGTTAGGAGGGAAGTGAAAGCTCCAAAACGTACTTTAAACTAAAAGTAAATGGCTGAAAACCTTTCTTGTTGAATCTTCGTTTATATAGTCTGTAACACAAACTACATTAACAAATAGATATGGAAACAGCACTGAAACACGCGGGCCCACACCCTGGAGTAGTGGCCGGCGTATTTGCCCTTCTTTTTATCACCGGACTATCATTCGTGGTCTCAATGAATGGGTCAGCAGCCATTTTTCCCCGGCCCGTGGGAGTCGGCCGAAACTATTGCCCACGTATTTTCAGAATCAACCTAACGATGTGCTCTGGTGTGCATTTTTCCAGTTCGGTTCCGCAATCCCCATTAGGAATTTTCACTGCCACCATCACGAGCCGCATCCGTTTCCTCGGTGGTCGCGTGGCGGAGTGGACATAGCCTTGTTCGGAGGCTTCTTTACAGCATTTAGTATCGTCGTGTCATCGATGATCCTGTGGACCATGTCGTATCCCGGAATATCCGGCGACGTGAATGTTCTTCGTGCACTGTACTACTTATCATTCGCAATAGGAGGAGTGGGGTATTCGGTACCGTTGGGATTGCTGATCGCAGGCATCTCGGTGACATCGTTTTTCATGAAGACGTTGCCGAAGTGGCTGACAATCTCTGGGTTTGTGCTGGCGATAGTAGGGGAGTTGAGTTTTCTTACGCTGGTGAATGCAGATTTTCTACCACTGGTTCCGTTAACAAGATTCCCGGGATTTATCTGGTTGATCATTGCTGGATTTAAACTGCCGAATGTCGTAGCGAAACGTTAAGTTGCCATCATGAATAAATTTCTCTTCACTGCATTCATATTCATCGCCACTATTGCGAATTGCCAGACAGCAATTATTACAAAGTCAGAAAAGGAGTTTATACCGGAAGGGATTACTATTAACCCAACCGACAAGAAGATCTACGTGAGTAGTGTCGGACTGATGAAGATCATTGAGATTGATCAGTCGGGCACTCATCGCGATTTCGTTAAGTCGGGACAGGATGGATTTCTCGAGGGCCTTGGTATGAAGATCGATGCAAAGAAGCAGTGGCTGTGGGGCGTATCGAATCACAAAGAAGGTGGGAAGTATGCGTCGGCCGTTCATGCGTTTGATCTGAAGAGTGGCTCGAGGACGCGACAATGGGTTGTGAGGGATACATCAAAGCACTTGTTCAATGACCTGGTATTGCATCCCAACGGAATGATTTATATAACCGACACGTTTGCGTCGACTGTTTACGAATATGATCCCGTGAAGAAATCAATAAGTGTGTTTGCGAAAGATCAGTTGCTCAAACAAGCGAACGGGATTGCAGTGAATGACTCCGGGAAGCTCTTTGTGGCAACGTACGATGGCCTGGTGATGTTGGATGTTAAGTCGAAAAGCCTAACTCCGTTTACCTATAAAGATTCTAAGAAAGCCGAATGGATGGATGGGATTGTGTTTTGGAAGAATCAGGTTATTGGTGTGGCGGACAAAGGCATCATGCAATATAAGTTGGATGAAAAGAATGAGTATATCGTATCTGAAAAAGTAATTGATTCTGCCGATAAGAATAAATTGTTTAAAGATCCTACGACATGCGCGATTTTGGGAGACGAGCTATATGTCGTCGTGAACAGCTACCTGTCCCGTTTACAACGAGAACAATGAATCTGTGAAAGGCGTAGACGAAAGGTTGGGAAGTGTGGTTGTATGTCGTTAGTCCCATCACGCCGTAACTCACCTCTTCTCGAACTTCAACACTTTTTCGCCATCATTTGATATCACGCGAATGAGATACAATCCGTTCGCATAATCCGACACATCAATTACGTACTCACCGTATGGGTGAGCTCGCGTGTATGTATGCGAACACCCTTCATATCGAAAATGTGAAAGGCTCTGGCAGAAGGATTCTCGTTGTTGAAATGTAATTGCTTCGTTGCAGGGTTTGGATAGATCACGCCACTAACAGGATCAGGCTCGAGGCCCGTCACGACCGACGTGTAGGTAAATTGTTGTGCAGATTGTTGCGAAAGTCCCGAAGGATCTTTTACAAGCACTTTCCAGGTAACTTCGTTGTGAACCAGGTCAGGAAACTCTGCAGCGATCACCTGGAACGACTCGGTGGCGATGTCGCTAAACGTATAGGTTCCTCCTGTGCTATTCAGAATCAGATCGTACACCAGAACATCACCGTCAACATCGACAGACTTCGACCATTTGAAGTTGATGTCGCCGTTAAGTACAGCATTGTCTTGCGGCGTTAGCAAGTTGAAAGCAGACGGAGGGTCGTTTACAGGCGTGATATTAATCGTAGCAATGAACACATCAGAACTGTCCGATGCATTCGCGATCTGTACGGGCACGTGCAATGGCAACGTGAAGTTCTCTTGCGGAGTAATAGTTGCTCCCGACACTGTGTATCCGTCACCGGTACCCAACAATATGTCATAAGGGGCATGGAAGGGTGGGGCATGGATTATGGTAAGATCCGACAGCTGAAGTGTGATTGCCACGTCTTCTGGTGTCGACAATGAGTTTACGAATGCGATCAATGGATGATTAAAGAGAAACGAATTGACCCGTTGAGCAGATTCCGATTGACCGCCCCCGTTGTATGCCGTAACACTCCAGGAATATTCTCCATCCCACAACCTTTCGTACATGCCAAGGTCCATGTCGAACTGTGACTCCGATAATCCCGTCACAATAACGGGCGTACTCGATGTGTTGAACGTTAAAGAATAAGTTACGGGACCTGGAGTATCCTCGTCAATAGCATCTTCCCAATCGAAATGCACAAAGTTCTTGACTTTAGCACCGTTAGCTGGTGAAAGAACGGCGAATGGCTTGAACGGATAACCGCCAGGGGCCCTGTGTGCTGATAATGTTCAGGCTCACCATGTAAACTTCGGAGCTGTCGTTACTGGTGGCCACCCCAGGTCTTTATTTTCAATTCACCCACGTAGTTAGTTTCGGGAACAATTGATCCGGGCGTTAGCAGTATAATGATCGCCTTCGCCAATCTTCACGCTATATCCAATTGGATATCCCGAAGCATTCAGAACCGTGAACTGATCGGTGCTCAGGGTAAAAGAATCGTTCTCATTGGCATCCGGTACATTGTCGGCGACAATCTTCGCCTGCATTGGAGTCGTAGCGTTTACAACATCCGATTCTTCTGAGAATACACCAGTGTCTTTTATGTATACGATCTTGAAATCGTATGAGCTTTCAGGCTTGCCCCAATAGTATATGTAGTCGACGAAGTGGTGGCGGCCGTTACGAATGGTTGACTGTTCTCTGAAACGAAAACGACTGTCTGTGCATTCGCTGGCACATTGTCGAAAGTGATATCTATGCGTTTCGAAGTTATCGCTGTTGCTGAAGCAATGTGTGCTTTACTTAGCCGTGGGATTACCGATCATGAAGACTTGTTCGGTCGCAAACGCCGAAGCCTGGAAGCTGAGGTCGATAGACTGCACGCTCCAGTAATAGACGCCATCTTTGAGCTTCCTCACTTGCTTCTTCGAAGCGTAGCGTGCATTACCGATCTGATTCGTTTTGTGAAACCCGGTGGTGATATCTGAAATTGAGCTGAGAATATTTTGTTTGCCCGGACCCGTACCGACTCTTACGTTGTAGGTGAGATTTTTCGCGGTCTCGAAAGCCATCCACGAAAGCTCAGCAGTGTTGCCATTAACTACCTGTGAAGAAAGACTGAGCGGAGTCTGCGGCTTTGGACGCACTATCTTTGAGTTGTTTTTAGAAAACATCCAGAAGACCTGGGCGCTGCTTCCGTGGTCGATCGGCTGTATGCCGATAAAGTCGAGATCGGAATCTCCGTCAACATCGTTCATCGTCAACCCTACAGGCAAGTCGGATCCGCGGAACCAGCTTTCTTTTGTGAAATTGGTAAGACTTCCATCACCCTTGTACATAAACGTGAAATCGTACGTCGTATACTTTGGCGCGATAAGGTCCAGCTTGTTGTCGTTGTTGAAATCTGTCCAATAAAACCTGACATCAGGTGCGGGGGCGTCTCGCGGAACAAAAGTGTTGTTGACCCGGTCGTTCTCAACAATGGCGCCGGCCCTAGCAATATCTTCATCACCGTCATTGTCGCCATCCAAAACGGACACGGGCCCGTTACCCAGAATGCTGAATGATTTTTTTAGGGTAAAAGTTGTGCCAGTCGGATATGGTCCGTTCTGATCATTTTGATATATCGCGAGCAATGACTCCGGATAGCTTCCACCGTTGATGATGATATCTAGATCGTTATCATTATCGAAGTCAAGCCACGAAGCGGAGCCATAACCGGGGATAGTTATGTTCGTCAATAATCCGAACTCAAAGTTACCGTTATTGAAATAAACTTTAACGGCGCCCCACATCGTGACAACGAAATCTGTATCACCGTCACTATCGTAATCTCCAAGCTCGAGGGAGGTTTTCATTGGCCATTGGGTCGAGAAAGAAACGGGTAAATTGATTTGATCCATTGTTTTGAAAAAGCCAAAGACCATATTGATTAGTATCTGGAGTTCTTCCGATGGCAACGAGATCGAGATCTCCATCGCCATCAAAGTCATCCAACCGAAATGAGTGCATTGTCCTATCTTTTCGGACATGTTACTCTGAAGTTCTTCGAACTTCCACGGGTCTGTTGCCGATTGGGTGAGTATTTTTAAAGGAGATGTAGCGTTCGACGAACCATAATTGGATATCGTAATGTCCCCTGCGATTGTCGCCGTTGACGTCCATCCATTTGAAGTCGGAAGGGTTATTGGAATTTGCGAGAGTGGCAAAATTCGGTTGGGCCTGTCTCCTCAAACAGGTTGAGTGTCGCGTAATTAACAACAGGGGAGAGTGCCGAGCGATCGGCACCAACAATTGCGTAGATGCGATAGCTGTAACCGTTCATCGGCATCAGCCCACTGTCGTGATAAGAAGTTGTGTTTGCCGGCACAGTTGCAATCGCACGATATCCATCCTTTAATGGAGTGGTCCTCAAGATCACGAAGCCCGTTTCATTTGTCGATTGATCGGTCCAGCTTACATCCGCCTCGTAAGGCGAATAGCTTTGAACTTTGAGATTGGTCGGAGCTTTTACAAAATGACTGTTAGTTATTTGAAATGTACCGGTGCTGAATGTGGATGCTTTCCCCATTGCGTCGATTGACTGTACGCCCCAGGTATAAGTTCCGTTCACGAGGTTGTTGATGGTCACGTTTGTTCCGGCAACCATTGCATGCTCGGAACTTTAAGTTGTCCGTCGTCCTGGTGACTCATCGAAGCACGGTTGTCTTCGTTACCTGTTGACTTGCCGATGTAGTAATTGTATTGAGGTAGCGGCGAATGGTCGTCGATTGATTTTTGCCACTGCAGGGTAACATCGCCGCCATTTACTGTTGATGAGAGGGGCAGTAGGGGAGGATGGTTTTTGATTCGTGTCCGACATGTTGTTCAGCCACACCTTGAGATCTGCACCTTCTCCTAAGGAATACGACAGCACATCAGGGTCACCATCGTTATCCCAGTCATTGATGCGGATGATAGTACTGCCATTATCATTTTTGAAAAAGAAATTGGTGATTTGTTTAAAATGGAGATCACCATCATTTATCAATATGCCGGCACCATTACCACTCGGATAAATAATATCCTGATCACCGTCGCTATCCCAGTCAGAGATAACGCCATCAAGTGCAAAACTGAGACCGTCAATGACGCTTGTGACATAGTTTTTCGAATGAATTATTCTCTTTTTTGGCAACCTGCATTGCGGCATTGCCAATAATCACAAAGTCCATGTCGCCATCGTCGTCGAGGTCGGCGCTCAGAGTATTGTAGTAGTAGGGCAGATAAATTGTTGCATCATAAATAAAACGGAAGTTCTGAGACTTGCCGCGATTGGTGTAAACTTTGCCCTGCATGAGGAGATCAACGAGGTGATCGTCGTTGATATCTTTTAGGCTGATGTCGTCATAGATAACACCGGTGAAATAATTAGCGGAATCGATAGAATATTCACCGTTCTGGTTGTATTTATAAAATGTTAAGGTGCGATCCATGTCGTTGTATCCCATGATGTCCTCGACACCATCGTTATCATAATCGATGACAGCTATCTTTCAAATCCCAGGTAATAATAGGAAGGCAAACGCAACAGGGTCTTTTTTGTGAATGTCCCGTTGTTGTTGATGAATGCAGCCACTACACCGATGTTTTCCGGGGGAATGTATTCGTACGTCGAGTAAATGATATCGATGTCTTTGTCGTGGTCGATATCTGCAAGCTCGAAGGGCGCGAATAAGTAATACTCGAGTGGCAGTTTCTGGAGTGTAAACGATCCGCTCCCTGAATTCAAATAAACATAGATGTTATGCTGGTCATTGTCGCGATTGATCGTAGCGAAGTCGAGCAGCTTGTCGTTGTTGAGATCCGCAACACGGAAGAATTTTGAATCGGTGACTTTAATATCACCAGGAAGCATAACTTTTTTAAACGGCGTGCCTTTCGTTTTGGCGTTAGCGACCGGCCACTTCACTGACGACAGGTTTCCTTTGTTAGCCATTACCCTGAAGTAATAAGTCGTCACAGAATCCAGCGAGTTAATAATGATACTCGTGGTATTTGGATCTGTTGTGATCGATTCAAAAGTTTTGAAGATCGGGGAGGTGCTGTAGAAGATCTTGTAGTTGTCTTCGTCGGCATTAGTATCGGTCCAACTGAGACGCACCATTGAAGAGTAGATCTTGTCGACTGTAATATTGCCAGGCACGAGTGGTTTTGTGATGCACGATGTTGTAAGCGACCACCCGGTCGACAGAGTAGGATCGCTGTAGCCATTCGTTATAAAACGGAGCGTTAATTTTTTTCCTGTGCCCTGTATGGTTGTTGCAGTGCGTAGACATTATAAGTTCCGATAAGCGGAGCGCTGATGGAGTTACCGTCGTACACAGTGAGCTTGTCGCTATCGCCGTCGGCGCCAAACCTGCTGAAGGTGATACTGAGCACACAGTTGATACAGTTGGCTTCGATGGTTTTTATATAGTCCTGGTTGGCAAGATAAATGCCTGTACATGCTTCGGGATAACAGTAGGTTGTTCCACAGGCAGCTGGCGTTGAAATGTTTCCTTGTTGGTACCAGGGTTCTGATTCGGCGTTGGCGCTGAGCGCGCTGATGGAGTATTTGTATGTGTGGGTTGTGTTAAGTCCGGTGTCGGTATACGATGTTCCGTTGGTGGCGACGGATGCTATAGGTACGAATTCGGAATTGTTGTCGGCCCTGTAGATGATGAACCCCGGTTTCGTTGGTGGCGTTGTCGGTCCAGTTAAGGTTGATGGTTGAAGAACTGGTTCCTGATGATGGTGAGATTACGAGGTTTGATGGACTCTGAGGTGCTTGGGCGAACAGTGTTGATGAGAAAAGACAAAAGATGGCTATGGGTATGGGTCTTTTCATGCTGGGGATTCGGTTTGAAAAGGCATACTTGAATATGGGTAAAGGTGAGCGGCTAAGCTAAGGGTTTGGAAGATTTAGGGGTTATTTCAGTTATATAATTTATATTATGTTAAGTACTAAGATCGGGAATGCTGAATTCGTTTGATTTTGGAAGAACAGATCCCTCTCATTTTTGAGAATTTTTGCACAGCCCCATATCCTTTAAGCTGCTTATCTATGCGTTATGAAATGGATAAAAACTAATCTCGCCCACCCCACCTTCATACTACGTTTTGGTCTTACCCTTACCATGATCATGCATGGCATCACATCGTTTCTTGAGATGACCGTCATCGACTTCGGACAAGCGCTCACCGACGTGTTCGGCTTCGGATTCATGGGGATCCCTTCAGCGATCCTGGTCAAGGCTATTCATGTATTAACCATTCCTGCCCTGTTGCTCAACAAATATCTGAAACCACTTGCCTTGCTCAACATAATAATCTTTGTCACCGGCATCGTCCTGATTCATTGGAGACATGGATGGTATGTCGTTGGCGGTGGAAGCGAAGGCATCGAATTCAACGTCTTGCTCATTTTTTGCTTCGCTACGTTCGTCTTTCCAAATGGTCTTACTCCCGATCGCAAAGACTTCACCGGATTGACCATCGCCGCCCTGAACGAACGGTATCCTACCGTGAGCATAGCAACGACCAACGTAATCCCCAGTGCCACGACAAAAACAAACGGGCTGATCTCTATGCGATAAGCAAAACCATTCAACCACTCATTCATAATGTACCAAGCAAAGGGAACAGCTATCACGAATCCGAGCAGTATGAGTCTACCGAATTCATTGGAGAACAAAAAGACGATGTTAGCCACAGACGCACCAAGCACTTTCCTCAAACCGATCTCCTTCGTTTTCTCATTGGCCATGAATGTCGCAAGGCCCAGCAGACCAAGACAACCAATGAAGATCGCCAGGCCCGTAGAGATCGTTAGTATTGTCGACAGCTTCCTGTCACTCGTGTAAAACTCGCTGATCTGCTCATCGAGAAAACTGTAAGCGAAAATGGAGTTGGGGTAAGTCACCTCCCACTTTTGCCTGATCGTTTCAATCGATTCATGAAGATTGTTTCCTTTGACCTTTACAGAAAGGTTGTTGTCAGTCTTGATACGTTTTAGAAGAATAACCGGGTCGATCGCTTTGTGAAGCGACATCGTATGAAAGTCTTTCAGCACACCCACTACCGGCACCCACTTTCCGACAACCTTGATCTCATGACCGATCATTTCTTCTGGCGAGCTAACCCCTACCGCCTTTACGAGTTGTTCATTGACGAGGCAGCCCGTGGCCGTATCTCTGTCGGCGACATTATTTCCTGCCAGCAGCGTGAGGCCGAACAACGTGATGTAATTGTCATCAACAGATTTTATCTGGGTTGGTATGCGCTCATCATTTCCTTTCAGATAGAATCCCGTCTTGGAAATATTACTCGATGATGGCGCGCCATCGTCGATACTCGCCATCACCACACCAGGAAGAGACGCTACCTCTTGTCTTAATGTCTTCATCTTGCCATTGCCTCCCTGCGACTGCGGAATTTCGGTTTCAGGAATAGGCACAGAGATAATTGCCTCACGCTCAAAACCCAGGTCGCGACTCATAAAGAAATCCATCTGATTGATGAGTATGAGAGTTCCCATGATAAAGACCTGCGCAACAACAAACTGGAACACCACAAGGCTCCTTCTCAGCATATATGCCGACGATGACTTGATGTTAATCCTGTTCTTGAGAGCGTCGATCGGATTGAAGGCAGAGATTACAAACGATGGATACAGTCCTGAGCACAATGAGACTAGCGCTGTTACGCCGAATAAAAATATCCACAGCAATCTATCGCTTGCAAAAGCAACCACGAGTTTCGTTCCAAGGAAGCCATTAAGGAATGAAAGTCCGAGTTGCACAAAAGTCAGCGCAGCAACTACTGCTATCACTGTTACTAAAAATGTCTCACCAAGAAATTGACCGACGAGCTGAGATCTCCGGCTGCCGAGAGATTTCCTGATTCCCACTTCTTTGGATCTCTTCACTGCTTCTGCGGTAGACAAATTAACAAAGTTGATGCAGGCAGTGAGGATGAGGAACAAGGCTACAAGACCCAACGCTGTCAGCATCGGCTTGCTGCTCACCGTACGACTATAGTTGTCAAACCTGCTATCGAAATGGACATCTCCCAGTGCCTGAAGGAAAAAAGCACTCTTATTGAGATTTGCTTTTCCATTGTGCTTTTCGGTGAAAGCCGGTATTCTTTCCTGGATCTTAAATCTATCGGCATCGTTTTCTGTAAGAATAAAGCACTGATCAAAACTACCGATGGTGTTCCAGCCGGTCTTCTCAAGTTCAGACTCAACTGTGACATACGAAAGCATCAGATCAAACGGAAAGTCGGTGTTCTGCGCAATATCTTCCATCACTGCACGGATTGTGTAGTCGTTTTTTCCAAAAGTCAATACTTCTCCACGCGCATCCTCCCTCCCAAAATATTTTACTGCTAGTCTTCTCGAGATGACCGCTTCATTTGGTTCGTCCAGTGATTTCTCATTATCTCCGAATGCGAACGTCCTGTCGAAAATCTTAAAGAACGACGGCTCGGCGTAGGTAACGCCATCTATTTCTGCAAACTTCCTGGGTTCCTGATTTTTCTCGTGAACGAGAACTACTGCGTTGGCCTGGTAACTGGTAAACGTGACTTCAACCACTTCCGGAAAATCATTTCTGAATGCTGGCGGCAGCACCGTGGGCACACCGGATGAATAATTCTTACCATTGTTACCACTAGATTCCGTCACCAGCCGGAAGATGTGATCACGTTTTGCGTGATGAGTGTCGTAGCTGAGTTGATCCCTGATCAGTAAAAACAGGATCAGGCTGGCTGCAACACCAGCGACAGCCCGGATATATTAAGGAGCGTCGTACCCTTGCGCCGTTTCAGATTTCGCAGGGTGGTGAGAAAATAGTTTTTCAGCATAGGAATGAAGAGAAGATTCCAATTTACAGAGAGTTAGTTTATTAAAATTGCTGACTACTAGTGGTGTGGTGAATCGACTGGTTGGCTATGGGGAAGTGAGAACTCCAAGTACCATGGCCTTATCAATGCTGATTTCTTTATTCACTCCCTTCTTAGTTTCACCATCGCTATAGATAGATGCCAGGAGTGTGATCGAGGAATTATTAACCGCCAGTATCAACATTTCTCTAATGATCATTTTTTCACCCCTTATCCACACTGTTTAGTGTTTGCTCCACGAGCGATCCGTGATCCACGTAGATCTTCCAGTTCTCTAAAAAACGTCTATGCACTCTGTCAATTGTCAGGCTAACTGTGTCACGTCTGCCAAGCATTCTTCTTATGTTAATTTTTCTATCGCCAATCTGATCAGATGCCTGAGCTTTAAAATCTATACGTATCTCCTTTCCGATGAAAGATTCATTAACTGAATCTATTGGGTGATACCGAATATTCCAGGAACCTTGCGCCTCGATATTAGAGCTAAGCAGGTTCGAGATTGCAACCAAAAATATTATTTTACTTCTGACGATCATAAGTATGAACTAACTTACAGTATTAAGATTCAAGAACCTACAGCCTAATTCTACTTTAGCACTATGGCAGTATCATTCGTTCTGCATACTTCTCCACCCGATCGATATTCCCATTAGTATAATAGGCATAGTAATGCGTTTTCGAAGAATCAGTTCTGCTCGTAAATTCTATATGGATATACTCCTCACCGATACGAGCATCTGTCCTTAGTATCAATGGACTATAAAAATTTGATTCTTTTTGAGTTGCTTTCTCGTGCGCACGATTCAGTTGAGCGCGCGTGATCCTTCCAGGCTGAAGATGATCTTTGACCTGCAACTGGTACTGTTCGTACAGCTCGTGTAACAAGATATTAAAAGCTGTAAAGTCACGTTGCGGATCGGAATCGAATTTCTGCACATCCGCAATATCAATAACTCCCCTACGTCCATCTGCGATTAAAATGTAAGGATGGTCCTCGGCCAGTCGAATTTTAAAAACTTTTGTTGAGTCGCCCAGTAAATAATTCAGCGCGCATTGGAAACCGGTTTTCTCTTTTGGCGTATCCCGAGCTGTCCAGGTTTTGAATCAGGTGAATGCCGTACTCTTTTGTTTGTGCATTTATTAATCGCGCCTCTACCGGCGAAGCCGGGTACGCTTCACGATTCATTATATCGACTAAGCTTCGAACAGCCGACGCCTCACCCATTACCCGAAGCGGATACGGAGTGGATTGATTGACTGTCAGCACTGAAGAGAGTAGAAAAGCCCAGATCATAGATGCAACGTTTAAATAACTTTTGATTAAACGTGATCGAGGCGATAAGGCTTGTTAAAAAGGTGTTATTTCTACGGGTTCGCCTATGATTCCTCACACAAATATTAGCGTAAGTACCAAAATAACCCCCGCCACAACAAAGTACATCCCCTTCCTGAAAGTGGATGTGCCGGGTGCGAACATCCAAAAGGATGACACAACAAAAAAGAAAAGCGACAAACCGAAGAAGATGTTTAACACAAACAATGCATCGTTTGTGTTGGCCTTATGCAAATGAGTCATCTTATCCAATAGATACGGAAGCTCCATCACTTTATAGTGTGCCTCACCAGTGACCTTGTTGTAGTTACCAGCGTCGAATGTAAGCAAGTCGCCATTTTCGCTAGTTACTTTTAGATCCCGGATCTTCAACTCTGCTCCTAGTTGTTCGCCGTTCAGGTTCGGCTGGAGAGTTTTGATAACTTGTCTTTCAACTTTAAAGGCATTAGTTTGTCTGAAGATCAAAACGATGCCGCTGATCGAATACATAGCCATGATGCCTACCAGGAAAAATCCTAAGTATCGATGATAGACACGCATTTTTTCTTTCATAATCTGACTTGTGATGTGTTTCGGAAAAATGCACAACGTTCCTGTATTGACCAACGGATGCTCATCAATTTTCTCTTAAAATTTCCACTCCCATGAAAAACATCTCTGTACCGGCAAGCGATCAGCTAAGTCCTGAGTCGCAGCAACTCCTGGAGGTCTTCCAAAAGAGACTCGGGAGGATTCCGAACCTGTATGCCACGATAGGCTATTCGTCCAACGCCCTTAAAGGCATGCTCGCCTTCGAAGAGGACCTTAATCACGGTGTTTTTAACGCAAAAGAGAAAGAGGCGATCTACCTTGTGGTGTCGCAGGTGAATGGTTGTGAGTATTGCCTGGCTGCTCATAGTCTTCTCGCTGCAAAACGTGGATATAAACCAGCAGAGATATTGGATCTTCGTCGTGGCCTTGCGACCGATGTCAAACTGCAGGCTGCCTTGCAACTGGCGAAGGCCATCGCTGAAAACAAAGGCGCAGTCGAAGACAGCTTTAAGAACTCCTTCTTCGAAGCTGGTTACAATGAATCGGCATTGATGGAACTCATCGCGCTCGTTACCATTCGAACGTTTACAAATTATGTTTACGTTCTCACCAAAATACCGATTGACTATCCGACCGTTGAGAAAATTTGAGAAACAATTCCGTCCGGCCGGACCACTACGCCATTTAAACCAAGGTTATCTTTTACTCTAGTCACGTCGAAGTTAACCTGTAACCCGTTTCCATCTCGCATCATCTCGCCAATCGTTACGCCATCTTCAAACTCAAAGTTTGGAACGCTTCTGCCAACTAAAGGGTGATTGTTACCAGGATCGTAACGTGTATTAATGCCCCACACTCTACCTGCTACGTAAGTGGCACCATCTTTTGTGTTAACGAAGTCGCGTACAATTGCATTAACCGCTTGTGCATGTACATCTGGTTTCATGATCGCTACCTGCGCACGCGACCAATCTAAAACATCAATACCGACAGGGCGTCGTTCGGTTTCATAAGTATCCAGCAGATCTTTTGGGGCGGTGCCTTTGATCGTTGCCGCAAGCTTCCATCCCAGGTTCATCGCGTCACCCAGTCCCAGGTTTAACCCCTGCCCTCCTAGTGGTGAATGAATGTGCGCCGCATCACCGGCTAAAAGTATTCGACCATTTCGATAGTTGGTTGCCTGTCGTGTGCGATCCGTCCATGTCGTTCCAATGTGCAGCTTGCTAATACTAACATCGGTGTTCGAGATCCGGCGTATAACTTCCTGTACGTGGTGAAGTGTGACAGGCTTTCCGGAATCGTGGAATGCGCCGCCGTCAAAATCCTGTATGATCAGGTACCCGGGCTGCGACTGCAAGTACATGCCTGCAGGCGTCATCACACGCCCCGAGCCAAGCTTCTCTGGATCATCTACATCGACCTTTGCGTTGTAACCAGTGAACTGCGGCTCAGTACCTGCGAACTCAAAGCCACCTTTCTTACGTACTACACTGCGTGCCCCATCACAACCAACCAGCCATTTGCATTTGAATGATTGACCATCCGACGCAACCGTTACGTCGTCATCTGTTTGATGAAAGTCAGTAACGGCAAGTCCGCGTTTGATCTTCACATCTAATTGGGCAGCTCGTCGAGTTAGTACGGTTTCGATCTCCTGTATCTCGGAGATCAAGTTTGTGGGTGTAGAACTCGGTAGACGATATGTCCACTGCGAAGCATCAACATTATCTTCATAGAATGGAATGCCAGCGAAATGTCCAACCTGGCGTCGCGATCCCGCAACGGAAGTATGGGGATTCTTTATGCGTTTATGTATCTCAAGCTCATCCAACAAACCCCGACGGTAAAAGGCTTCGATCGTCGGCGCGGAAAGCCCACGTATTCCAAAGGGAAGTTGCTTCAATGGTGATTGTGCACTCTCTGATTTTTCAAGTACTAAGACGGAGCATTTTGCTAACGCGAGCTCACACGCGAGGAATAAACCCACCGGTCCTGCTCCGGAAATAATTACATCGTAAATAGATTGATCTTGTGTTGAATTCATATCGTGAAATTGTCAACACAAAATTCCCTTATACGGCCTCGCTAAGCTTGTACAAACGCGACAAAGTCACTGTCCAGAAATAGCCTCGATTTCTTTGCCTTCCGTGCAAACGCAGACGGGGTGGTGCCGCTGTAACGCTTGAATTCCCTGCTGAGATGAGATTGATCTGTATAGCCGAACTCGTGTGCCAGGCCGGCGATGTTGGAATTTGGATCGCGCCACAATTGATTTCGGACCTGTTCAAAACGCATCAGGCCCGACACGTCTTTTACGGTGTGACCTGAAGATTGCTTGAAGTTCCTCTCCAATGTGCGAACCGTGGCGTGAGCTGCCGCCGCTACTTCGCTTACGGGTATCGTACCATTTGCTTTCGTCATAGCAACTCCAGCTTTAGACAGCATACTGTCGATCGCAACACGCGAACGCGCATCCATAAAGTACTGTGTTACCTGCGAGATCGCCTCGTCGATCTTCACTGCACGAACCAACTCCTGCAATACGGGCTGCAGCTCTGCAATCGGATGCTCAAAAGTGCGAACGTCGTCTTTGCCGGGAACGAGTCCAAGCAAATCGAACACAGTCCACGGATAGCACCTGATGCCAATGATCTCCAGGATATTTTTTGTGTGAAAGACAGCAGGCTGATTGAGTAAACCCACTATGAATGGCGAGGGCAACATACTACTGCGGGAATCAGTAGAGAGCGTTCCGACGTAAAAGATAATTTCCGCGTAGCCATCCGGCATCACGTCGAACGTTGTTAGTTGTTCTCCATAGTCCTTTCGGTCGTACCAAAAGCACTTGATCGAGTCCATTAATTTTGCCGGCGGCGGAAATTCCCGATGCATTTTGAAAGATAGTATATCTTATCTTTACCCTAAACCAAAACACACATGGCAGCGCACAACTGGCAAAAGGAGATCCAACCCCTGATCAAGAAGTATAAAGACAAAAAGTTTCCTCTCGACTATCGTAACACCTATGAGCTTGTTGTCATGGTTGTGCTTGCGGCGCAAGATTCGGACGCCCACATTAATAAAGTCGCGCCCGATTTGTTCAAGGCCTTTCCCGACATGAAGGCGTTGGCAAAAGCAACCCCGGATACTTTATTCCCATTGATCAGCAAGGTTCGGAACTTCGCCAACAAAACGAAGTGGCTGATCGGCATGGCCAACGACGTGAAGGAAGACAAGAACATTCCGCTGACGATGGATGAGCTGACAGCCTTGTCTGGTATCGGGCGCAAGTCTGCCAACGTGATCATGCGCGAATCGAAAGTGAAAGCTGAGGGAATTATCGTCGACCTGCATGTTGTTCGTGTGGCACCGCGACTTGGAATTGCAACCGGCGCCGATCCAAAAAAGATCGAGAAGCAGATGATGGAAGTCATCGAAGAAAAAGATTGGGGCGAAGCTGGAATGGCTATTTCGTTTCTTGGTCGCGAAACCTGCAGACCGACGAATCCGAAACACGCTGAATGTGTGATGAAGGATGTTTGTGATTATTATAAAGAGATGAGCAAGTAATTATTATGGCGCCCCACCCACCCACTCCCGGACAAACCTGGCATCTCCCCGATCTCGTTCGCGGCCCAAAAGATTTTCTAACGATGATCGGCAATTATCAGATCGATCAGCCAACACCTTTTCTGAATGAAATGAGCATTCACTTTTTTCGTTTGAAAAAAGGTGCTGTCGATACCCAGAGACCTCATCGCCAGGATGAGTTGTATTATGTTCTCGACGGATCCCGTACACTGTATGTGAAGTCCAACGGCAAGGAGACGAATGTAAGTCTTAAGACTGGTGACCTCGTATATGTACCCGCTGCGGCCGAACATAGATTCATTGGCGACGAGGAGATATCGCTATTGGTATTCTTCGCTCCGAACTACACCGGTTCTGTTGGCGAATAATTACTCTCGCAACGACTCTACCGGGTTTGCTAATGCTGCTTTCAATGCCCTGAATCCGGTTGTCAGTATCACGATGAATGCTGCCAGTACGGTCGCGATCGCGAAAGGCATGACGCCAATCGATATTCTATAAATGAACGATTGGATCCAGCCATTCAGCAAGTAGTAAGTGAGTGGCCACGCAACCACACTTGCGATCAATAACAACATCACGAATTCTTTCACAAGCAGGAACGACACATTGCCAACCGACGCTCCCAAAATTTTCCTGATGCCTATCTCCTTCGACTTCCGTTCCGCAGAGAAAGAAATCAAGCCAAATGTGCCGAGACAGGCAATGATAATCGCAAGCCCCGTGAACAAGGCAAAGACCTGGGAAAACTTTTGCTCCCCGGCATACTGCTTCTGCATGTCTTCATCAAGGAAGCTGAATGAAAAGTCCCGGTTCGTGACATACTTCGGATAAACATTCCCGATATGTGATACTGCATCCTCGATCTTGCTATTGTCAACCTTGATGTATGCCCAGTTGAGCTGTTGCGGCGAGAAGATAAAGATGGTCGGCGGTATCTTGCGATGTAGCGATTCGAAATGAAAGTCTTTCACTACACCAACAACGTTGTACCGACGGTTTTGCATCTCCATCCATTTCCCGGTTCCTTCTTTCCACTTTAACTGTTCGACCGCAGCTTCATTCAGGATGATCGACGAGATCGTGTCAGCCGGCGTGTCGCGTGAAAAATTCCGGCCTTCAATCATTTGCGCTTCTATGGTAGACAGGAAGTCGTAATCGATCCGAATGATCTTCATCGACTTGTTGACTTCGTCGTCGGCATTTACATCCTGTGCCCTGTAGCCGGTACTGTTTCCAATCCAACCGGGCAGTTGCATGTTTGATAATCCGATCCTGGTGATCGAAGGATCCGATTGAAGCTCTGATGTAAACGAACTGATCTTTTTTCGATCCATTGTTTGAAGAGGCACGGCCATGATTGCATTGTCGTTAATGCCCAGGTCCTTGTTCTTCATAAACTCCCACTGGCTGTAAACGATCGCTGATGCTGCAATGAGACCGATCGAGATCACGAATTGAAGTAACACCAATCCTTTTCTGAATATAAGGCCGGCGCTTCCGCCAGTGCCGTTATTCATCTTCATGCTGTTCAAGGGCCTGAACGACGACAACATCAGCGCTGGGTATAGCCCGGTCACCAACGCCATTGCAACCAGCGAGATCAACAGACCGGAAATGATCTGTGGGTTGGCGAGTACGTTTCTCGGGATCTGCTTACCGGCGAAATCATTAAACGCCGGAAGCACGGTAAAACAAATCAGGAAAGCCAATATTGTTGCTACTGTGATCATCACGAACGATTCCATCAGAAACTGGCTGAGAAGATCTCCCCGCTTCGCCCCGATCACCTTACGCATGCCAACTTCTTTCGCCCTTCGCAACGATCTTGCCGTGGTCAGGTTCATATAATTAACACACGCGATCACCAGGATGAATATCGCGATCACACCAAAAGTGTAGATGCGCGTGAGACTTCCGTTGGATTCAATTTCGTTACCGATGTTCGATTCGAGATGAATGGATTCCAATGGTTGAAGGAACAATTTGAACGTCGTCGATTTCCAGAAGTCGAGATGGGTGTTGACGAAATCTGGAAATGTTGCCTCGATCCTTGCCGGATCCACATCACTCGCGAGTTTTATGTAAACAAATTGCGAATCCCATCCGACATTCGTGAACAGCCCTTCGGGCACTACCTGTCGCAGCGTCGCTCCCGATATCAGGAAGTCGTAATGAAAATGTGAGTTCGAAGGCATGTCTTCGATTATACCACTTACTTGTAATTCGATAGGATAATCGCTCAGCTTGAAGACTTTGCCCATTGGGTCATCTGCACCGAAGTATTTACTTGCTGTTGACCTTGTGATCACCACTTTGTTCGGATCTTTTAATGCTTCCGCGGGATTGCCTTGCAGCATGGGAAAGTTGAACATGCTGAGAAAGTTATCGTCGACCCATGCGAGGGAATTTTCAACAATCCGCTTGTCGCCATACTCAAAGAGTGTGTTGTTGTCGGAAAAGATGCGTGTGAGTTGTTCTACCTCGGTGTAGTTTGTCTTAATGAGCTCGGCAGTCTTCCAGGCGTTTGAAGCATACGGCTCCCACTGACCCTGGCGCATGTACGCTCCTGATACCCGGTAGATACGATCGCCATCGTTGTGAAACTTATCGTAACTCAATTCATCAGCGATAAAAAGATAGATCAACAGGCAACACGAGAATCCCACCGCAAGACCGGAGATGTTGATCAGGCTGTAGAGTCTTTCCCTGTTGAACACACGAAGGGTCATCTTTAAGTAGTTCTTGTACATATCGAATCTGTTTAAGTGTTGGGATGCGACCGGACGTATGATGCCTGGCCGGAATAGTAGAATGATGTCGACAAGAAATCGGAAGTCGGCTTTTCGTTTTGAAAATTTCGACAACCGCTTTCGATATACTTCAATCAAGTCTCCTTCAATGTGATTGGCAAGTCGTGGATGACAATACCATCGAAAGAGTCTTACCAGTGTTCGAGGCGGTAAATTCTTCATGTTAAAAGCCCCTGAGCTCCAACACTACTTTCGGGATTGCATTCCACATCTTTTCCCGGCTTTCCTTCGCGTGTGTGATGGCCTTCTTGCCTAATGCTGTGATCTCGTAATAATTGCGGGGTCGCCCTGCCCTCTCCTCCGTTGCCTCGCCGGTGGCCGACCTGATATAGCCTTTGTCTTCGAGTCGTAACAACGCGGTATGCAACGCACCCATGCTTACCTCCCTGTCGAGCTGCGATTCGATCTCTTCTTTGATCGCGACTCCATAAGCGGACTTATGCAGTATGGCGGTAGCCAGCAATACGATCTCTTCGAATTCGCCGAGATAATACTTCTTCATATTTTCTAAATGTAGGAAAATTAACGTAAAAAAAGAGCCCTGGGTTTTGACCAGGGCCCGTTAATTTCTTATTCGTTATTTCTATTCGGTTCTTAGTGCCTTAGTCGGATTCGCGTTGGCAGCACGGAACGACAGGAATCCAATCGTGATCCATGCGAACAACAGCACCGCGATGCCGGCGATCACAAAGCGCAGCGGATTGATCGTTGCCTGCAGGGTAAAGTTCTCTTCCCATCGTGCAATCAGGTACCACGTGAGCGGCGTTGCGACTACAAGCGCGGCCACGATCAACCAAACAAACTCATTGGTGATCAACACCACCACTCCTCCTACCGAAGCACCGAGCACTTTACGAATACCTATCTCTTTCGTTCTCCGCTCCACAACAAACGAGGTGAGTCCGAGCAATCCAAGACATCCGATGAAAATTGCAAGACCCGTAAATACGCCTGCAACTTTTCCTAATTGCTGGTCGGCCTTGTATTGCCTGTCGAAATCAACATCCAGAAAAGAGTAATCAAAAGGAAGATATGGAATAAGCGAGTGCCATTTTTGTTCTACGCGTGCAATGGTTGCCGGAAGATCTTTGCTGTCGATACGTATTGACAACCTGCTTACATATCTCGTAAGTGGCATCAACATTGGCTGGACCGCCGTATGAAGTGATTGGTAATTAAAGTCTTTGTACACACCAATGATCCTGCCCTGTTTATTGATCCTTTTACCAAGGGCCTGCTCAGGTGTCCAGCCAAAATCCTTCACAGCAGCTTCATTGATCAGGTAGGCAGTAGTGTCATCAGCCTTCACGTCGCGACGAAAATCACGACCCGCGATAAGCTGGATCTTATAGGTAGTGAGAAAATCGTAATCAACATAATTGTGATTGATGTTGGTTGGAGACATCTTTCCATCCTGCATTTCGATCTCCGTGTAGTTATTATTGGCTGATTGTCCGGGCACTTGGGCCGATCCTGTGATGTTTACTACACCCGGCACCGTTTTAAGTTCATTCTTCACTGACTCCAGATAATTCACAATAGCTGTGTCACCATTCGTAGGCACAACGAGCATTCCTTCCTTATCGAAGCCGAGATCCTGGTTACGAACAACATCCAGCTGATCGTAAACCAGCATTGTTCCCGCCACCAGCGTGATGGTAATGATGAACTGAACACCCACCAGGAATTTTCTCAGGTTGTTATGACCGAACATTCCCATCGATGCAGGACGGAAGATCTGCAAAGGCTCGAATCGCGAGATGATGAATGCGGGATACGCGCCCGCTAACAGGCCGACAACAAGCACCAACAATATCGCAACGCCCGCGATGACCCACGGTTGAGGTAATATTGAAAGGCTTAACGGCGACTCGACAAGTGTCCGGAAGGCCGGCAATGCGATCCACGCGAGGATCACCGCAAGCACAAAAGAGACAAAGGTTATTATGATTGACTCGCCGAGGAATTGTGTGATCAACATTTGCTTCACAGCACCCAGTGTCTTGCGAAGCCCGACTTCTTTCAACCTGCGCGACGCGCGGGCAGTCGTGAGATTAATGTAGTTGAAACAAGCGATCAAAAGAATGAACAGGGCGATAGTCGAAAGAATGTAGACGTTGCTCATACTACCGCGTGTGCCTCCCTCCCATGAACGTTGTGGAGCCATGTAAATGCTTGCCAGTGGCTGCAATGGAAGATCCACGTAATTCATTCCTCCTTTTTCTATGTTTCGTTTAAGGAAGTCCGGCATTTTTGTGCGCAGGGTCTCTACCGATTTTGCATCGCGAAGCAACAAGTACGTATCGAACCCATTCCAAAACCATGCTCCATCTTCTGCTCGCTTGTTGTCTTTGCTCCAGGTTGAAAATGATATGAGATTTGAGAATCGAAAGTGTGAATTCTCCGGAACGTCTTCCATCACACCGGTGATCTTGTAATTGCCGTAATCCATTTTTATAGACTGACCGAGCGGATCCTCGTCTCCAAAATATTTCTTAGCCATCGTCTCGGTAAGAACGATCGAGTTCGGTTCAACGAGCGCAGTCCTTTTATCGCCTTTGAGCAGCTTCCAGCTAAAGACATCGAACACCGTGCTGTCGGTGATATAAGAATCTTTTTCGTAGCTGCTGATATCTCCTCGTTGCGCGAGTAGGCTCCAGTTCTGGAAGCGAACATACTTTTCTACTTCAGGGTAATCTTTCTGAAAATGCGGCCCCATCGGCGGCGAGCTCGCGGCCTGGTACAACATTTCATTTTCAGTCTTCAGGTCTTCAACAATGCGAAAGATCCGGTCCGCATTCGCGTGATACTTATCGAACGACAGCTCGTAGTAAACATAAAACGAGATCAGGCTGAACGTTGCAAGACCAACAGCGAGACCGGCAATGTTAAGCGCCGAGAAACCTTTGTTGCGCATCAACGAGCGTATCGATGCAATGACGTAATTTCTGAACATAGGTGATGGACTGTTATGTGATTGAATATTTACTTTTCTAATGATACCGGGGCGAAACAAACGAAGGACGTGCATTGAAAATTTTACCCGGGCAGTTGTTACGCCCCTTGCATTCACTTCACGATCGAACATCTCACGAAGGTCTCCTTCAATGTCTTCGGCGTAAGCTGGATTACAGAACCAGCGGAAGAACCGAAGCAAAGATTTCGGAGGCTGTATGATGGGAGTTTCACTCATGATTTCGGAAACGCCACACGTGGTATAGCCTTATACATGTCTTTGCGCTGCTCTTGCGTTTCATGAAGTACGCGCGATCCGAGCGCCGTGAGACTGAAGTACCGCTTTCGTTTGCCACCGCGAACATTCGTGGCTTCGCCGAATTCGGAAGACAAGTATCCCTTCTCCTCCAGCCTCCTTAAAACAGTCTGTAGAGATCCGATACTTACTTTTCTATCGAGTCGGGATTCGATTTCGTCGATGATAGCGATACCGTAAGCTTCCTTGTAAAGAATGCCGACGGCAAGCATGATGATTTCTTCGAATTCTCCCAGTTGATGGCGCATGACTACATATATTTTTGACTTAAATGTAGTTAATATAACCTTGGATGAAGGAGAAGGTTACAAAGTTTTACAACTTTATCACTTCAGCAGAATAATTTTGGATTTCAGCTTTTTCTCGAGATCTGCGATGGTCAACGTATCGAGTGTGGCCTGTGTGGTGTTGCTGAACCAGCCACAGAATAGAATTTTCCTGGTATCTACTGATTGTACGACCTTCCAGCAGTGCGTTGGTACGCGCACGTTGCCGATCTTGCCGGCTCCGAAAAATCCGCCACAAATAATATAGAGTTTCTCTTTTTGCGACCACTCCCGAACGTCGGTCTCGTTTCTCTTCCAGAGTCCCCGATTGAGGTTGGCAGTCTGCGGAAGACAATTGTAATAACGAAATGTTAGTTCATCGCTCTGACAATCGAACGCAAAGTCTTCGGCATTGGCAAGATGACCTTTATCATAACCACTGCCTGCATAATCGTGATCTGTTGCTGTGACGGCACCGTTAATATCATTCTTGAATGAGAAGTGAGCCCGTTCGCAATCTCCCCCACCCTTGTATAACGTGTAGCTCACGTACCGGGGCTGATGAAGTTTATTGGAAAAATTGGCTTTGTAAATTCCTTTGTCGATGATTAGTTGCGACCATGCAACATTCGACAGCAGAATAAAAAAGATCAGCAACCTCATGCTTTGTCTCCAGCCATTTCCAACACTTTCCTGAACTCCTTTTCTTTTACTGATCCAACGGACAACCTTGAAAGTCTAACGAGGTCCATATTATTCAACGACGACTCCGCTTTGATCTCGGCCAATGTAACGGGACGCTTCAATGTCTTGATTGGTTTGAAGTCGACTACAACCCAGTTGGCGTCGGTGGTGGTGGGGTCTTGATAGGCTTCTTTCACCACTTCAGCAATCCCAACGATCTCAAGTCCTTCATTACTGTGATAGAAGAAAGCATGGTCGCCCTTCTTCATAGCCCTTAGATTATTTCTTGCGGTGTAGTTGCGTACACCGTCCCAAAATGTTTTTCCGTCTTTAAGAAACTTGTCCCAACTGTATTTGAAAGGTTCGGATTTTATCAGCCAATAATTCATGACTCAAAAGAAGAGAGTACAACTGGCTTTTGCAAAGAATGGAGTGCCTGGAGTGAAATGAATTTCTTCTACGGGCTGTGCTTCATTCTTAAGACGACTGGTGGTTGCGAACTGAGTCTCCTTCCATTTGGTATTCAGTATGTTCTGGATCGCGAGACCGAAGGTTGATCGCTTCAATGCGTAATTCAATTGTGCGTCCGTAATGAAGTATCCTTTCGCCACGATCGAGTTGTCGGCGTTCGCGGGGCGGTCGGCCATGTATCGATAGCGCATGCTTCCGCTGAAGCCGGTCTTTCCGGAATACGTCAGTCCGCCTGTCGTTGTGAATACCGGCGCGAGAGGCAAATAGTTTTCACCGTTGGGCTGACCGAGAGCCCGCGGCTTTGTCGTGTTCAGATCGACATCTGCGTACAATGATTTCGCTAGCTGGTAACGAACAGAAAGATCAATGCCCTCACGTCGGGTCTTGCCACTGGGCTCCACTACACCTTCATCGCCAACGTAAACGAACTCTTGAGCTAACCACAAATACCAGGCTGATGCATTGACGAGCATGTTAGGTACAGGCTTGAAGATGATACCAAGATCGGAACCGTAGGCAGCGGGAAGAATTTGCTTCCCTCCTTCCGACACAACCACCCGTGTATCATTCGAGTGAAAGCTCTTGCCGGTATTCAGATAAAATTGTGTTCCCGAGCTTAACGTGTAATAGAAATTGATCTTAGGAGAAACGATGTGTGCGTTTGCTTTCAGGAGGTTGGATCCAGGCGGCTTCAGCAGATCTTCGTATTGATTATGAAAATAGTCGACTCGCAGACCGGCATTCATCGTAAGACGATCGCTGAGCTGCGCCAGCTCATCGACATAGATTGCTGCATTCGTTTCATCGATGTTCCCAAACTTCATGCGCTCCAACACGATGGACCGGTCCTTCGTGTGCGAAAGCTCAGTATGTCGCGTAATGTCCTGCCTGTAATTAATGCCGACTGTTGAAGTCCATTCGCGACCGAACAAAGTACTCGTGTTTGAATAGCTGCCGTTATATCCGAAAAAATTGCGTCCCTCCTTTTGCCTGATCTGGTCTCCGTTGATCGAATCGTTCAGGAAAAAAGTAAAGTTTGAATACAATTCGAAGTTGTAGTTGGTATAATAAACCTGGTTCTTAATGATATTGTTCGGGTTCACGATCGTAACCGCCTGCGCATTCATATTGGTGCGACTGGTCTCACCGCCTTCGGTTGGATCGATTGAACCGTACCAATCAATCTGTCCGTCTTCGACAGCACGCAATGGAATTTGACCCGAGTGATTCCACTTGCTCCAGAATGTCGAGCCCGTTACGGTAAGCTGGGTGTTGTCTGATATTTTTCCATTGTACTTACTCATGAAATTGAACCGCTTGAAATGCTGCGGATTATCGAAGTAGGAATTCGAATAAACGTATTCGGTGGAAACGTAAAGAGACTGACCTTCCTTCTTTAACAGGTTAACTCCGGCAACAGCACGATAGGTATCGAATTGGCCGCCTTCCACCTTCACGAAGTTGCGGTCGAGTGTTGTACGCGTTCTGAAGTCAATCCAACCGGCTGTTGTTTGATTGCCTTTGTCGGAACGATATGGTCCCTTCTTAAAATCGACAGCTTGCACCATTTCGGGGATCACGAAATGAAGATCTGCATAACCTTGTCCGTGGGCATGCGACACCATGTTGACGGGCATTCCATCGACCGAGATCTTAATATCCGTGCCGTGGTCGAGGTCGAAGCCGCGAAGGAAGATCTGTTCAGCTTTACCACCACCAGCATGTTGGCCGATGAAGAGGCCGGGTACCATTCTCAGTATCTCCTGCGAATTATTCATGATAGGGCGAAGCTGGATATCGAGTGCAGTAATTACCTGTTGATCGTTGATGGTGGGAGCCCTCACAACAACTTCACTGAGTTTGACGTCGGAGTCCGATAATCTGAAGTTGAATGTTAATGGCTTATCGCTCATAACAAATGAATGCTCAACGGTCTTGTACCCGACAAAACTTACAACGAGTACATATTGTCCTGGACGGAGTCGTGAGATCTGATAGAATCCGGCTTCGTTCGTAACGGTACTCTTGTTAAGGTCTTTGAGCGTTAGTGTTGCGCCTGCGATCGGCGCCGTTGCAGCGCTGTCGTAAACTGTTCCTGTAACTATTCCCTGTGCGAGCGCGGTGTTCAAGAAAGAACATAACGCGATAAGTATGACTCCTGCCCTCGCAAACATCGCGCAAATCTAAAATAAATTTCTCCTCATCTACTTTTAATTTAAAAGTACTTTTTAAAATTTGCATTATGGCACTGGAAATCTCGAACATCACCAAGACATACTCCAACGGTGTTCAGGCACTGAGGAATGTTTCACTCACCATTCCGAACGGCATGTATGGCCTGCTCGGTCCCAATGGCGCCGGCAAGTCTACACTGATGCGGATGCTCGCAACACTACAGGAGCCTGACTCCGGAAGCATTCGCCTGGGCGACCTCGACGTGTTGAAACAGAAGGATGAGGTCCGCCAGACGCTCGGTTATCTGCCCCAGGAGTTTGGCGTTTATCCGAAGGTGACTGCAGAAAGTTTACTAGATCATTTCGCGATACTGAAGGGATTCAGTAGAAAAAGCTCGCGCAGAGAAGTTGTTGATGGATTGCTCAAGAAGGTAAACCTGTGGGATGTTCGTAAGCAGAAGCTCGGTGGATATTCAGGTGGTATGCGACAGCGCTTCGGCGTAGCTATTGCATTGCTCGGAAATCCAAAACTCATGATCGTGGATGAACCAACTGCAGGTCTCGATCCGGCCGAGCGTGTCCGTTTTCTCAATTTATTGAGTGAGCTTGGTGAAAACAGTGCTGTTCTTTTATCGACGCACATTGTTGAAGACGTGAGTGAACTGTGCACACGCATGGCCATCATCAATAAAGGCGAGATACTTTTGGAAGCTGTTCCACTCGAAGCGATGAATGATCTTCGTGGACGCATCTGGAGCTGCGTGATATCGAAAGATCAACTCCCCGAGCTCGAAAAGAAACACGCAGTGATCTCGACGAAGCTTCTCGGCGGAAGAACTGTTGCTCACATCTACAACAACAAGTCACCGGGACCAGATTTTGAAAAAGTAGAACCGGATCTCGAAGACGTTTACTTCTGCGCAATGGCTGGTCACATAAAGAACAGGAACAACTAGGATGAGATTTCGCGAGATCTTTCGCTACGAGTTTGCTTACCAGGCCCGTCGCGTTTCAAACTGGCTGTTCGCATTTGTGCTGGTCGACATCTCTTTCCTTTTGACGAAAGAAAACTTCCTGGCCGATGCGATGTTGGATGACTTCTACATCAACTCGCCATTTGTCGTTGCGATGGTCACCGTCTTTGCTACGATGTTGTGGGTACTTATTGGCGGCTCTACTGCTGGCGAAGCAACGGCGCGCGATGTCGAATCGCTCATGCATCCCCTCGTTTATACACAGCCGGTCACAAAACTAGAATACCTTGGAGGCCGGTTCCTTGCAGTGCTTGCTATCAACCTGTTGATCATTAACGCCGCACCGTTGGGCGTCATCATGGCAACGTTTTGGCCGGGTGTAGATCCCGAAGTCATTGGTCCATTCCGCTTCGCTGCTTTTGCCAGGCCGTGGTTGTTCATCGCGTTGCCGAATGTGTTTTCTGTTACGGCCCTTCAGTTTGCATTCTCAACAATCGGTCGTCGTGCAACGTTGGCTTACGTCGCAAGCGTGGCTGTGTTCTTCTCGACCTACATACTTAGCGGGATCTTCATCGGTGCTATCGGTAAACCAGAGATCGCTCACTTCACCGACGCGATTGGTATCATTACCGTAGTATCGGACATTGCCAACAACTGGACACCGATTGAGAAAAGTCATCGTCTCCTTGAACTGAACGGATCATTTTTGTTAAACAGGATCACATGGGTAAGTATCGGCTTCGCGGCGTTGTTGATCACTTACATTCGTTTCAGGTTCGAACATGTTACGGTGTCGCGAAACGTCATTGCACAGCTTGCCCCGCACTGGTTGCGGGGGCTTTTCCGGGCAATCCCGCGCTTCGAAGTCCCGGATTATCCGCATCCGCGTGTAACGACAGCCAGTGAAAACATCACACCAACATTCGATCTTCGCTCCAGGCTCCGTCAGGTCTTGCTGATCACCTCTACCTCCTATCGAAAGATCACGTTTGGCGGGCTCGGCATTTGGCTGTGGTTATTATCGGGACTCTTCGCTTTCATCTTCATTCCAGAAAACATGGAGCTCGATAGCATTCCGCAGTTGGCTAAGCCAGAGCTGGTCGTGAATTTTCTTACGGGGCCGCTTAATAAATTGGCGTCACCGTGGATCATCATTCCGCTGTTCCTTCTCATTTACACGGGCGAGCTGGTTTGGCGTGAGCGTGAAGCAGGACTAGGCGAGCTTACCGATTCGAAGCCAGTGCCCGAATGGATCTTCTTCCTCGGAAGGTTCTTCGCGCTCGCGTTGATCGCCATTACGTGGTTGTCGATCCTCATGGTAGCGGGCCTGCTTATCCAGTTGCGAATGGGCTATCCCCTGTTCGACATTCCATTTTATTTGAAAGCCTTCTATGGTTTTCAGTTAACTGAATACTTGCTGTTCATTGTTCTGGCAATAACGGTGCATGTCTTTGTCAATCATAAATACATCGCACACCTCGTGGTCCTTGTCGCTTACGCGTTTATCCTTTTGGGTTTCATGTTAGGTCTTGAACACAAGATGCTGATGTACGGCGTGAGTCCTCCGTGGTCGTACACTGAAATGCGCAGCTTCGGAACATCGGCAGGGCCATGGATTTGGTTTAAGTTTTACTGGGCTTCGTGGGCATTGCTTCTCGCAGTCATCGCGAGATTGTTTTGGGTGCGAAGCAAGGACAACAACTTTCGTGTTCGATGGGTAGTTGCGAAAGGTAGATTCAAAGGCGGAACTGTCTTGATTGCGGCTGCAGCAATAATGTTAGTCGTTATTATTGGTGGCTATGTCTTCTACAACACAAATATTCTTCACGAATATCGAAGCGAGGCAGGTTACGCCAAACGACTAGCCCAGTACGAGCATCTCTATGGTCGCTATCGGAATACGCCGCAGCCTATTATTAATACTTTCTCGCTTAAGATCGACATCCACCCGAAGACGCGGACTGCCGATGTTCGTGGTCAGTATGAACTTGTCAACATGACTGATTTTGTTATTGATACCATTCATGTTGAGAACGCCGCAGGTGTCGAGACGACCTCTCTGAAGCTCGATCAATCATCAATTATTTCTGAAGACCGTGAGCTACGCCACAACATCTACAAGTTGACGAAACCATTGCAACCCGGCGATATTATTCATCTCGACTTCCAACTACATTATGAGACCCACGGATTTACAGTCATAGGAACATCTTCAGACGTGTTGGCGAATGGCACCAAGTTCACCAACGAGTGGTTCCCTGTGATTGGCTACCAGGCAATGCGTGAGCTCTATTCGCCGGGTGATCGAAGAAAGAACGGTCTCAAGCCACGGCCAATCGTTCCTTCATTGTACGATTCCACGGCCCGCGGAACAAAAGGCGACTCGCAACCGATCAACGTCGAGACGGAGATCACCACCGATGAAGGTCAGACCGCCATCGCACCGGGCGTGTTACAAGAGACATCAACCAAAGACGGCCGGACTTACTTTAAGTATTCAACCACTGCTCCCATCAGTAACTCATTCGGAATATTCTCAGCCAAATACGAGATCAACGAATCAACGTGGACGGATTCAACTACAGGAAGAAAAGTTGTAGTTCAAGTCTTTCATAGTCCCGGCCACGACAACAATGTCGCACGGATGATGAAGAGTGCGCGAGCATCGCTAGACTTTTATTCGGAGCGTTATGGCGAGTATAGATATCCAATACTGAAGTTCATTGAATATCCCGGTCATGGCGCTGGAATGCATGCCGAGCCAATGGAAATTACTTTCCAGGAGGGATTCTCTGCATGGGATCCTGACAACGATCCGGAGAACCTCGATCTTATTTTCGGAATTGTTGGCCACGAAGTCGCGCATCAATTCCAGGCACCGTTGGCTTTCGCCGAAGGCGCGCCGATCCTTTCCGAAAGTTTCGCGTGGTATTGTTCGATGGGTGTGGTAGAGCGCACGTATGGCCACGATCATCTTCGAAAGCTTCTGCGTTTTATGCGTGAACCCTATCCTTATCAGCCGATCAAGTTGGGTGTGCCATTGCTTCGAGGTCTCGATCCATACCTCTCCTATCGCAAAGGTCCGTTTGCTTTATATGCACTTACTGAATATATCGGTCGCAAGAATGTTGATAGCGCGATGCATGTTTTTCTCGATAAGTTTAGATCGGGAGAATCGCCACGGGCTACAACTTTAGATCTCTATGCCGAGCTAAAGAAAGTTACTCCTGATTCCGTTCAATATCTTCTTCACGACTTATTCGAAAAAAATACTTTCTGGGAACTGGAAACGGAAAAGGCAACAGTGAGTAGGCTCGATTCAACTACATGGCAGGTAACGATGGATGTTAAGGCTCGAAAGATCGAGGTAGACAGTGCCGGCGTTGAAACGGAAATTCCGATGAAGAGCGAATGGTTGGAAGTCGGCGTGTTTGAAAACCGTGCTCTCTCGCGACCACCGATCCTGATCACGAAACGACAGATCGATTCCGGAGACCAGACGATATCTATCGAAGTGAAGTCAGCCATTAAGCCTGAACGTGTGGCCATCGATCCCTACCATGTGTTGATCGACCTGGACACCGATAATAATTACAAGAGAATCAGGGACGAGAAGTAAAGTCGGCTATCTTAGCCGCGATGCTCATCAAGGAAAAGCAACTTCAACACTGGCTCGATCACTTCTATGGCTATGGTTCGTGGAAGGCGAAGATCTGGTTCGTCGCCTACGAAGAAGGCGGCGGCGATCTTCCGGAAGATGTTGCGGATCGACTCAATTACTTTTATGAAAATCACGGCAACGCAAATGATCCGACCTTATGCGATATTCGTGAGCTCTACAAACGCGTCACCGCGCGAATAGAAGGACCACGCTCCGATATGTTCAAGACACTGCACGACCATCGCTTCGGTCCCGATGCAATTATACACGGAGCATGGAAAAGTCTGATCGGGTTTTGTTTTGGTTATCGCGATAAGAAGCTCCCCGATCTTCTTAAGTATCAACAATCATTATTTACTAAAGACGATATAGCACTGATCGACTTGTACCCGTTGCCAAGTCCACACAATCACGCGTGGTACTACAGTTGGCTCGATATGCCCGCGTTTTCTTTTTTGAAGAGACGAAAGGTGTACGAACAACACGTTTATGAAAGTCGCATACATGGCCTCAGCGAAAAGATAAAGGCGCACAAACCCGACGTTGTTGTGATGTATGAAATGAGTAACATCAATGAACTTAAGAATTCATTTGACTCAAAATTCAAGATGGTGAAAGGTACAGGTCAGATCATTCCCCAACATCATCGCACAGATCTCGATGGAACAACGCTGATCATTACGACACAAATACCCACGCTGAAGCATGGCCGGCCGGGTACTGGATTCGATTGGTATGAGTTTGGGAAGTCTGTGGCCCAATAGTTAACTTTAATCTTGTGAAACGGATCGTTGCTGCATCGATAAGAATATTCGTTGTGCTGGTTGTACTCCAGGCCAGTTCATGTTCAAAAGAAGATCTTTCTAATCAGCCGAGTATTACAAATGTTACGCCGTCATCCGGCGCCTCGGGTCGCCGTATCACGATCGAGAGCAATGACGCATTTGTCGGGGGTGTCTCAGATCAAACCGTGAAGTTCAATCGTTCCCTGGCACGGGTAGTATCAGTAACGAAATCGTCGATGATCGTTCATGTTCCTGACAACGCCGGTTCGGGAACCATCACTGTTACATCGGGCGGCAATACGATCCAGGGCCCGGCGTTTGACTACATTGATCCCTTTACTACCGAATATTTCGTGCGCTTCAAACAAGACGGTATTCCTGCTGAAGATATTACGGTATCAGACGTCATTCCGAAATTGAATTGCCTGGCATCTGATGCCGGACCATGCCACGCGATAATATACTTTGCGTCGGGACATACGATAGAAGCATACTTCAGGATCAACCTTGATCACGACAATACGATCGCATCATTGGAGGCGATGTATGGAGTGTCTATGCCTATCCGCTCGCGAACGATGCCACCCTCGGTTACGTTCGGCCTGAACGTGCTCGAAGGCAATATTAATTCAGATGAAGCCCCGCAGATCGGTACAACTGCGTCGTTCAAGATCTCGAAACTCAGCTACCATAATTCTATCGCCGGCGATTACGACATGTATGATGCAGAAGGAACATTTGAGTGCGTCATTTATGATAAGGTTCAGGATGTATCTTCGATCATAACCGAAGGCACTTTCCGGATCCCGATCGCGGCAATGGCGAATTGATAATGACGGTTATCGGGTAAGTGGTATTTGGAGATTAGCAGGACGGTTCTCTTCTTTATCGAATCCTCTTCCGTCGACGTTTCTCGCTCCCCAAAACATCATGTTGTTGAAAATAAAAATGAGATCGCATTCCGAGAACACCTGGCCTTCGGCAAGACCGAAAGGAACGAATGCTTTTCTTAGAATACTTTGGGTAGAGTTAACCTTCCATTGTTCGAAGCCTTTTGTGGCTACCTGGTTCAAAACATCTGCGAAGGGCTGCAATAATGGAGTTACTTCGTAAGCCTCATCACCTCCGACTATGAATTCTTTGATCTCTGCTAAGGTCATGTGTGTTGGATTTATTTGTCAAAGGTATCACTTCTTAGTCACCACAATAAAAACACCTAGCGGTATCGTCTGTCGTGGCGCCTGATGCAACTCCGGGGAATAGTATTGACAGACAACTCCATCGAGATATAGAGCGCTCTTACAACCGAGTTGATCGCGATACAGCTTCGCGAAATCATAAAAGTTTACTTGATCTTCTGAGATCACAAGCACAACATGTCCTTGTTTGTTGATGCCAACACCATTCCGGATGTTGAGATTCGATGACCCCGGTGTGAAATGTGAATTGATCACACCCCTCGTTACCAGCATCGGGCCCGATTGCGTTGCGAGTGTAACGACAGATTTCTCCGAATACTCTTTTGTTGTGATAACTGTAGCCTTAGAATTTTTATCCAGGATAAAGATGCCATTGGGCTGCATGTAGAAATTCCCGTAGCCGGAAGTGTCCCGCTTCACGTTCATGTAGGTCTTCCCACTCGACACATACAATCCAAGTGGTCGAAGATCTTTTTGAAACATCCCACCGTTGACGATCAACACCAGCTTCTTTCCTGTTACGCTGTCGATCGATGCGAAGTCGTCCTGACTGTGTTTAACATCCAGCTTATTGAATAGCCCGATGTTGTACTTCTTTAGATCAATGTCCGCGACGAAGTAGCGATTGTTGTTGAATGTTATTGTCCTGAATAAAGAGTCTTGAGCGTGAGCACCAATGCTGACGAGTAATCCAACGACGAAGAACACTAATCTCATCCAGTCCTTATTTTTTTAGTTGAAATAGCATTACGGGTCCAATCATGCCCGACAACATTAACGGCGAATCCTTGTTATAATGTTTCCATGTCGCAAAAGCTACGCGTCCATCGTTTGGTTTCGGTTCACCTTTCTTATACCAGCCAGGAAGTTCTTCGATAGCTCCTCCGGACAAGCTCTTGAATCCGCTGCCGCCACCACCAGGCGTATACTTGTAAACTTCCGGTTCTTGCTCATCGCCGATCAGTCGATTCACCCAAAGGTTGGTGACTCTTACTTCAATATTGTTATCATCATCTGCAACTGCCTCTGTTATGTCGGCAACAAATGGATGCGTCCACATTACTCCGAGGGATGTTCCGTTCACTATAACTTCGGCAATTACTTCTACATCGCCCAGGTCAATAACATAGCGGCTTCCTTTTTTTAAGCCATTGACTGTTTTCTTGTAGGTACAAGTGCCAGAAAAATACTTCACTCCTTTCTCGGGGTGAGTGTGAAGCGATGCAAGTTCCGTTAAGTGGATCGTTGCTGGTGCACCGCTGTTGGGAGGAAACGAAACTTCCCAATCCTGTAGGAGTATCTCCTGGTCGTGACCTTCCTGAACGCTTTCAGTTCTCCCTAAGTCGCCATTGAAGAACGACGCTCCCTCATCGAGATACGCAATCCTCGGAGCCGGGTGAACGATGTACTTCGATTTAATACCGGACTTGATCAACTTGCCGTCTGCATAGATCGAGGGCACACCGTCATCACAAACCAGTTGAATGTGGATCCAACCCGAGATTGCTTTTTCCACCGAGAAATTGAATTCTGGTTTTCCATTGGCATTCTCCCAAACGGCGATCCCGTTTCTGCCAACCGTTAGTCCGAGTGTTGAATGTCCGCCTCCGTAAAGCTTTTCCCCGGGCGACGGATAAATGCAATAGAAATCTGTCCACGGCAACTGGCCATCCATAAAGCCATTGATCGAAAGCATAATGCTATTCTCAGGCTTTACCCTGATCGACGGCATCTTAAAAGTATTCACCTCTTTCGGTAACTCCCGCTCAGTCGTGTTAGACCACGATGCGATGGAAGAATTTATCTTGTTTGTATGATTGACGGGAAGTGTATCACGAAAAACAATAAATCGTGATTGCAATTCATGTAATCCTATTGAGATCGTGGTGAGATCTTTCGCAGCCTGAAAGAAATCCAGCTTTGAAAATTTACCGGTAACCGGATCCCACGTCTCAGGCTGTTTATTCGAGATTCTGAAACGACACACCACATCTGCAGGCAATCGTCTTTGGTTCGCAATAAAGTAGATGTCGGCGTCGGCGGTCTTCCGATGAATGTAAGCTATTGGAGCGCCACCGTTTTTTTCCCAATCGAAATCTTTGTCCAACCCAATCTCATTCAACACGCCTTGGACACTCTTCCCAGAAATGATCTTTTTCAAGTTCCACAACTCATCTACCAGCTTCGTGAACTTCTTCTGGTCGTTGGTTAGCCCCGGTGTTCTTAATGGCCTCTCGCCCATCACAACCAAACCAGCGCCAACAAACTCACTGATCTTCGATAGCACTTTCAACGACATCGTCTTAAAGTCCTGTAAGATCAATACCTGGTACGAGATCCCATCTGGCAATACCAACCTTTTATCAACAACCTTCGCTCTATTCAACAACACTTCGCTGTTGATCAGATCATAATCGTATCCATCGGGGGGTGATGGCTTCAATTCATTTCTTTCAACTCGCGTATACACACCTGCATCCTCACCTGTGAAGTAAACTAGATCGGCGACGAAGTTTCCCTGTTGCAGCATGTACTGGCAACGCGACAGGTAAGTGATCCATTCTTTGGCACCATGATCCCACCAGGTATTTGTTCTGTCGAAGTGAGATCCCCACGGACCCATCGTCATCCCGGGCTTCGCAGTTGGATGTGGTTGGTGTGCGAATCGATGGAAGATCATCCGGTTCAAACCTTGAGCAAACATCCTGTCGCCCAAAAGTTTTAGGCCGAACGGATACTCCTGCCACTTGGAAGATTCCGGTTCGCCCGTAAACGATTCGGCAGCAACTATCTTTTGTCCATTAGTATGAGCAATCGCAGCCGATAACTTCACCGTTCTCCGCATCGTCCAGTTGTTCTGGAAGATCGACGACAGGTTATTCCAAAACTCACCGACGTTGGTATCTATACGCGAACCGATTTGCATCTCTTCCATCGGCCCGCGGTCGTACGGTTGTATGTAAGAGATAATGTTATGCTTGTGACACAGCTCCGTGAACTTGCCGTAGTAATTATCTCCCATCAGGTTTCCTTGCGTTCTTCGGAGATCCCACAGAAAACGATTGGTTGTGTCGGCGTTTTCAACAACACGGCCAGTGAGCGCCGGCAGGTGCTTAATGATCGAGTACTTGTTCTTGTCCTTGAATATTTTTTCGAAGCCCGGCGTCCAGTTTTGCATTCCGACTTCATAACTGTCGATCAGCAAACCAACCTTGCCATTCTTGCCTAACGGTTCAAGAAACGGTAAAAGGTTTTCCATCATCTTGTTGAAATGAAACTCGAATGCCGAGGCATTGTACTTATCGCATTCAAGACCAACACCGGTATCGGGAGCGGACCGGTTTTGTGTACCCATCGATGTATAACCAAAACGAATGATTGTCCACTGACCTTTCTTCGAATTCCAATTCACTTCTCCGTCGGGTTTCATGGAGATTTCAATGACGTCTTTTTCATCGATCGCTTTGGCTCCTTCGCGAATGTCATCGACACCGTAACGATTGTATGCGAAGTTGGCTCGCATCTCCCACCCTTGTTGTTTGTCATCCATCTGCGGGAATGCAATCACACAGATGTCTTTATAGAAATTCAGTTTTGCCTCTGGTTGTTTGAGAACAATCTTATCTTTCGTTTCACCGTCGATCGTCAGTTCAGTCCACACTAATTGCTGCATCGACATTTCCGGGGTGATCCATGGTCCACCGGATGATGACCAGCCAGGACAATTGTGCATTGTGAATTCAAGACCCAGTCGCTGTGCTTCCGCGATCGCATGCTTCTTCAGTTCCAACCATTCGGGACTCAGATAAACAACCGGACCTTTAGGTATGCCGGTACCAGCATCGAAGTTTTGAAATCCTCCGAGACCGACTCGCGCCATCGCTTCGAGGTCGAGCGTGATTCCCTCCTTCGTAACGTTACCGTTCATCCAATGCCACCACGTGTGAGGTTTGGCAGACTGAGGTGGAGTTAAAAATTCCGTTTCTAATGCGCTGGCATTGTGTGTTATACCTTTATGCTGTACCACGCCCCACGGCGTGATCACCACTGCTGCGCCGATAGCACCGCTTGTCTTAAGAAAGTCGCGTCGTTTCATTTCAAACTCTAAGAAACTGTAATTTCATCAAAACAGAATGCAACCCGTCATGAACTGTCGGCGTCTAATTTGAAACCTTCCGATCTATGTTTCGAAACTACCTGAACCTTGCTTTCCGAAACCTCTCCCGTCAAAAAGCATTCTCGATCATCAACATTACGGGGTTGGCTATTGGTCTCGCGAGTAGTCTGACCATTCTTCTTTGGGTACAGGATGAGACCAGCTTCGACAAGTTTCATTCGAAAGCTGACAGGACATATAGACTCACCGCCGCTGCAGGAACCATCAACGTAGCTGTAGTACCATTTCCGCTTGGTCCAGCGCTCCAGGAAACAGTACCTGACATTGTTGCCAACACCCGGTTGTGGAGAGAATCTAATATCATGCTTCAAAAAGGCGATATAAAATTCGAAGAGGCTAATTTGTTCTATGCCGAGCCATCATTGTTTGATGTCTTCGATTTCGAACTTTTGCGCGGAGATAAGAAGACTGCCTTAAGTGATATTCGCGGTGTTGTGCTCAGCGAAGCAACAGCGATCAAATATTTTGGAAGGACCGATGTACTGGGTGAAACGATTATTAAAGGTGGTAAGGAGCCGTTCACAATCACAGGGGTCCTGGCGAAGCCGAAAGGAAATTCGCATCTTCAACTTGATGTTATCTTTCCGTTCAACCATTTGATTACATGGCAACAGAATGCCAAGGAAAACGTGTGGGGCAATTTTGATTTTTATACGTTCGTCTCATTCAACACACTTAAGGATGAAACTTATCTTGCTTCTTTCCTCAACAAAGTGAATGTTCTGTTCTCAGAACACGATAATTCGATTGTAGTAGCATTTGGGTTTCAACGACTAACAGACATCCATCTCCATTCGCAATTGATGGCAGACCTTCCGGGTAATGGCAACTATCAATACGTTGCTGCATTGACAATCATTGCGATCGTTATCTTATTGATCGGCTGCATCAACTTCATGAATTTATCGACGGCACGTTCAGCGCGACGAGCGAAGGAAGTCGGCCTTCGAAAAGTTGCCGGCGCCGCAAGAACACAATTGGTTCGCCAGTTTCTTGGTGAATCGATACTGATCACGATGCTCTCTCTTGCAGTTGCGTTGATCCTTGTCCTTATAACCCTTCCACAAGTCAACAACCTGGTGGGTAAACAACTTCAGCTTAACCTTGCCAACCCGATGTTGATCGGTGGCATTGTTGGTATTGCTTTGATAACAGGCCTGCTGTCAGGCATCTACCCGGCATTAGTGCTTTCCGGCTTTACCCCTATTCAAGTGTTAAAGAAGAATGTAAAGGGCGGAGCGGGAGGATCAGTGTTTCGGAACGTATTGGTCATTTTCCAATTTGCGATTTCGATCGTTCTGCTTGTTGGAACCAGTGTTGTCTACCAACAACTAAACTTTGTGCGTAGCCGCGACATCGGTTACAATAAAGAGAATCTTTTGTATGTAACCATTCACAGTTGGGCCGACGACCGTCACACAAAATGGAGAACCGCATTTCAATCACATCCCGAAACATCGAACCTCACAATCGCAGGCGCACTGCCCACGGACCTTTTCTCAGGCACCGCCGACGTTAAATGGCAGGGAAAGGATCCCAGTCAGCAGATCCTGTTCGCGAACATAGCGATCGACGAGGCGTTCATTCCTGTGTTTGATATACGTCTCACCACGGGAAGAAATTTTAACCATGAAATGCGTGGAGACTCCGGCAACTTCATTGTCAACGAGACAGCTGCAAAGATTATGGGATTTACTCCCGAAACCGCTGTCGGTCAGGGCATCGAAATGTGGGGAAGTAAAGGTACGATCGTGGGTGTTGTAAAAGATTTCAACTTTAAACCCTTGCGCGAGGCAATCGAGCCGCTGATCCTGCTTCCCAACAAATATGGCAACACCGTGATCATACGCGCGGAAGCCGGCAAGCTGAAAGAAACTATTGCAGCGATGAGGGGTGTCTGGAATACTCACGAAAGCATTTACCCATTCGCATTCAACTTCCTCGACCAGGATCTTGAGAATCTTTATAAGAGCGAACGACAGATCAGCACGCTCTTCGGTGCATTTGCAATGCTCGCGATACTGATCTCATGCCTCGGCCTTTATGGACTTTCTGCTTACATTGCCGAGCAGCGCACGCGTGAAATTGGCATTCGTAAAGCGCTTGGTGCGTCCATCGGTAATATTATTTATTTGTTGAATACTCGCTTCGTAGTTCCGGTACTTGTGGCAATGATCATCGCAGCTCCGCTCGCGTGGTATGCCATGAATCAATGGCTCTCGGGCTTCGCATATAAAATAGATTTCAATTGGGGACTTGTGCTTCTCGCAGGCGGCGTTGCGTTAATGATCAGTTTGATCACCGTGAGCTACGAGTCCATCAAAGCCGCAAAGGTCAATCCCGTTAAGAGTCTCAGGTCAGAATGATTTTATGTAAACCTTTTGAACGATGTTTCGCAACTACCTAACACTTGCCTTCCGAAATCTTTCCCGTCAAAAGGCATTTTCGATCATCAACATTGCCGGTCTCGCCGTTGGCCTGGCAAGTAGTCTTGCAATCCTCTTGTGGGTTCAGGACGAATTGAGTTACGATAAGTTTCATTCGAAGTCAGACAGAACCTACCGCCTCACGGCCGAAGCAAGCAGCTTAAAGGTTGCATCGGTTCCGGCGGCATTTGGTCCCGGTTTCCAGGAGATAACGCCAGGTGTTGTCGCCAACACACGTCTATGGAGGGAAGATGGCGTAATCTTTCAGAAAGACGACAAGCGATTTGAGGAACCCAATACATTCTACGTAGAACCATCTTTGTTCGAAGTTTTCGACTTCGAATTGCTTTATGGTGACAAGAAGACGGCGCTAAGCGACGTGCGAGGTGCTGTGATCAGCGAAGCAATAGCAATCAAATATTTCGGAACAGCAGACGTAGTTGGGAAGATCATTACGAAGGGAAAAAGCGAACAGTTCACAGTCAAAGGCGTACTCGCAAAGCCGAAGGGTCATACCCATCTCCCACTCGATGTTCTCCTCCCATTTGCACATCTTGCTACGTGGGACGAAAATGTGAGAGATAATAAATGGGGTGGCAGCTTCAAGTTCTATACTTACTACACGTTCGATACTCCAAAAGATGCCACGCAGCTTGCAGACCTTTCAAAAAAAGCTGTAGCATTATTTCATAAGAACAGTCAAGAACTACAGGTTCAATTCGGCTTTCAGAAAATAACAGACATTCATTTGCACTCCCAGCTGATGGGAGATCTTCCAGGTAATGGAAGCTATCAATACGTTGCAGCCCTTACCGTCATCGCAGTTGTTATTGTGCTGATCGGTTGCATCAACTTTATGAACTTGTCGACAGCACGTTCTGCCAGGAGAGCAAAAGAAGTTGGGCTTCGGAAAGTTGCCGGTGCTGCGAGGATTCAATTGATCCGGCAGTTCCTTGGCGAATCGATATTGGTAACAATGATATCCCTCGCAATCGCACTCGTGATTGTCGTAGCGGGATTGCCGTTGATCAACAATCTTGTCGGCAAGCAGCTAAGTCTCAATCTCGCTGAACCACGACTCATCATCGGAATCATCGGTGTTGCAATTGTTACAGGTTTAGTTTCTGGTATCTATCCTGCGATCGTCTTATCAGGCTTCACTCCTATTAAGGTTCTGAAGAAGGACGTGAAAGGTGGTGCCGGCGGATCCATTTTCAGGAACGTCCTGGTTGTTATCCAATTTGTGATATCGATAAGCTTGCTGGTTGGAACCACAGTCATCTATCAGCAACTGAGTTTTATTCGTGGTCGTGATATCGGTTACAACAAAGAGAACCTGGTGCACATGAACATTCACAGCCTCGAGCCCGACAGGTTTGTTAAGTGGAGAGCTGCATTACAATCGCATCCCGAAACTTCTAAAGTAACGTTCGCCAACGATCTTCCGACGAATCTTGTGTCGGGCGACGAAGGAGTTACCTGGCAGGGAAAAGATCCAGGCAAGCAAACCATTTTCGCTACAATGTGGGTCGACGAAAATTTCATTTCGATATTCGACATCGATCTCATGACAGGAAGAAGTTTTAATCATGAGCTTCGTGGCGATACAAACAACATCATTATCAATGAAACTGCAGCTAACATAATGGGCTTCGACGCGGAAACCGCGGTCAATCAAAACATAATGATATATCAGCAGAAGGGAATGATCGTCGGTGTCGTGAAAGATTTCAATTTCAAACCGTTACGTTCAGCTATCGAACCAATGGTCCTGCGCGCCAACACATGGGGTAACACAGCTATCATCAAAGCCGAAGCGGGGAAGATCAAAGAGACCATCGCAGCCATGCAAGACGTGTGGGCCTCCAATGAAAGTCTGTACCCTTTCGCATTTGGCTTTATCGACCAGGACCTCGATAACATGTATAAAAGCGAGCAACAGATCAGCACACTCTTCGGAGCCTTTGCAATCCTCGCTATATTGATATCATGCCTTGGCCTCTATGGACTCTCCGCGTACATCGCAGAGCAACGCACGCGCGAGATCGGCATTCGCAAAGCACTCGGCGCCTCCATCGGCAACATTATTTATTTGTTAAATACTCGTTTCGTAATTCCTATTCTCCTCGCAATGATCATCGCTGCTCCGCTCGCTTGGTACGCTATGGATCTATGGCTTTCAGGATTCGCGTATAAGATCGATTTCAATTGGGGCCTCGTGGGGCTCGCCGGACTGATTGCCCTCATGATCAGCCTGGTCACCGTGAGCTACGAATCCGTCAAAGCAGCAAACGTCAACCCCGTGAAAAGTTTGAGGTCGGAGTAGTATCAGGAAAAACACGATACCCCTTTAGGAGTATTTGCCATCTCCCCCGCTTTGGGTAGTTTTGATGCTACCCCATAACCTCACCCATGAAACATCTCTTGTCTGCAGTTGTCTGTGCACTATTGGCGTGCGCACCAGCCCTTGCGCAAAAAGCTCCCATCAAGTTTGGAGATATCCCGATGGACGACATGAAAATGACTGTCTATCCGAAAGATTCCAGTGCCGAAGCCGTTGTGCTTTGCGACTATGGAACCTCGACCATCGACTACAGTAACAATGATGGCTTCGTGCTGAACTTCGAACGCATTCGAAGAGTGAAGATCCTTACGAAAGATGGACTTAAGCATGCCGAGTTATCTATTCCCCTCTATCATGTTAATGGAACCGAAGAAAGGATCAGTGGTCTAAAAGTCGTCACATACAATCTGGAAAATGGAAAGGTTATTGAAACAAAAGCCAAGAATGATTCATTTTTTAAGGAAGAGTTCAATAAGAATACCACATTAATGAAAGTCGCGTCTATCAATGTGAAAGAAGGTTCGGTCATTGAATTTGCATATAAAGTGAAGTCGGAATTCGTGACAAACTTCCAGGACTGGCAATTTCAATCAGAGATTCCCGCCCGCTGGAGCGAGTACCGGGCGGAGATTCCCGAGTATTTCAACTACCAGAAATTTATGCAAGGTTATATAGCCCTTGATATTAGTGAGAATTCAAGCAAGACAGGCAGCCTCACCTATTCGGATCGAAGTATACAGGAAGTTGGTCAAGGCGGAGCAGCGCCGAAGACCACTGTCGGAAGCCTTCAATTTGTGACCCAAACATTTCGCTGGGCCACCAAGGATGTACCGGCGTTCCGCATGGAACCGTATATGACGACTGCGAATGATTACATCGCAGAGATCAATTTCGAGCTTGCGTATACAAACTTTCCGGGCTCAGGAATGAAGCCTTATATGGGCACGTGGGACGATATCAGCAAAACTTATTGGCAAGAAGTAGGTACATCAATCAAGAGCGGTGATTTTGCATTGAAAGACGAGCTTGCCACAGCAATTTCTGGTGCTACCACTGATGAGGAAAAAGTCGCCCGCATATTTGACTATGTAAGATATAATGTCAACTGGGATGAGAACTACAGAATGTATCCCACGCAACAGCCCAGGAAAACGGTTGACACAAAGAAAGGGACCTCCGCAGACATTAACATCTTACTAGCGTCGATGATCGAGAAAACAGGAATACCAGTTTTTCCTGTGTTGCTAAGTACGCGCAACCACGGTTTTGTTCGCGAGACAGCACCGTTGTCAACTCAGTTCAACTATGTGATCTGTGCAGTGCAGTTGAAAGATAAAGTTGCTTTGTTGGATGCCACCACACGTATGTTGCCTTTCGGTGTTATTCCGGAACGCTGTCTCAACGGACAAGGATTTGTTGTAACTCCTGAGGGTTGGAATTGGATCCCGCTCAAGGCGGCAGTCAAGTCACGCACAACTCAAAGCATCGATATGAAGCTGTCCGAGTCAGGCGAAGTTGATGCAAAGCTGACTGTCGATAAGACCGGTTATCATTCGGCAAAAGCTCGCAACCAATATATTTCGAAAGGTGAAGGTGACTACGTTAAAGAGTTTGCGTCTCCGTTGATGATAAATGTTTCGAAGACTGAATTCGCCAACGTGAACGACGTGAATCAGCCATTTAAAGAAACTTATCATTTCACTGCCGGCGAAAGAGCATCGATCGCTGGTGGGATCATCTATTTCAATCCGTTTGTCATTGGTCGCCCAGGCGAAAATCCATTCAAGTCGGCGGACAGAATTTACCCGGTCGACTTCGGCAATACGTACGAAGAGTTTTATATGGCCAAGATTGCAATCCCCGACGGTTACACGGTGGAAGAGTTACCACAGAATAAAGTCTTTGCCCTTCCGGAAAATGCTGGTCGTTACACGTATAACGTGGTGCAGAATGGCAACATTCTGAATCTTACGAGTATCCTTGCGGTCAACCGTCCCCTGTTTACGCAGAATGACTATCCACATCTCCGCGAATTCTTTAACCTGGTGATTGCCAAACAAGCGGAGCAAATTGTTTTGAAGAAGAAATAACTAGACAACAATAGTGTGAGTTAACGCATAGCCGTTGCTCACACTTCCTTCAACAGTTGCCAACTCATTGCTGAAACCATCGCTGAATACATTATCGTTTTCATTCGTGGTGTCTTGCTTGCCACGTGATGAATAATACGACGAAGTTGTGTACACCGTATCAGTTACTGTCTTCGGAAATGCTATCTGTGTTACGAGCAACGACTTGCCTGAAGCGTCATAGATGTGAACGTGAATGTGCGGAGCTCTTCCGGAATACCATCCAGGGAATATTGTTGTGAAGCCCGCCAATCCAGAGGCGTTTGTTGTTTGCCGTCCGCGAAGGAAATGCACCGCGGTGAAATTGTTTGATTGCATTCCGCTTCCTCCGTACTCCGAATAATTTCCGTCTTTGTCACAATGCCAGATGTCGACCATTGCATTTTCAAGAACAGCGCAGTCGTTGCTCTTGCTTTTGATCGTTATGGCAACCGTCAGTTCTACTCCTGCCCTGTCTGAGCGAATGTCAGTCATCGCGAGCGACGATGGTGTATGCGTTGGGAACGGACCTTCGGTTTCGGAAGGTGTAGATGTACACGAACCATTGTTGTTGGTATTAGTGTCCGTGCTGGCGGTTGGATCATCGTCCTTGCCACAGGCGCTGATCAGTGGCGCGATCATCATCGAAAATCCGAGCTTCTTGAGGAATTCTTTTCTTTCCATCGTGTGGTTTTCATCTCCAACGAAATCTACCTCGGTTCAGTCTAATTTCAATTCTATCCAGATATCCCAGGGCAAAATGTGTAGATGGATTTCATATTTTTGCCGGTATGAGACTAGTTTACATCCTAACGATTGTTGTCGTGTTCCTTTCTTGCAAAAGCAAACCGACAACCGACGACATTCCTACCGCTACGCTCGAATCCGTCGGTATCGATTCGGCCATCATCCATAAAATGACCGCGGCCATCCACAACCACGAGTATTCTAACGTTCACAGCCCTTCTTATTGCGCGACACGGGAAGTTGGTGTACGAAGAATACTTCACAGGTAAAGATGAGATCCTCGGCAACTCAATTGGAGAAGTTGCTTATGATGCCGATAAGCTTCACGACGTTCGAAGCATCTCGAAGAGTGTTGTATCGGCGTGCGTTGGTATCGCGATGGCACAGGGTAAATTGAAAGACGTAAATCAAAGTATATTCGATTTCTTTCCGGAGTTTGAAAAGTACAAGACGGGTGAACGCGCGAAGCTAACGATCGAACACTTACTGTCGATGTCATCCGGCATTGAATGGAACGAAGACATTCCGTACAACGATCCAGCGAACAGCGAGATCCAAATGGACGAGGCCTCCGACCCGATCGACTTCGTGTTGAGCAGACCCATGGATACTATTCCGGTGCTGTATGGAAATACAACGGCGGAACAACACAACTGCTGGCTGCCATCATAAAAAAGGTAAGTGGCATGGCGGTCGATGAATTCGCCCGTGTGAATTTATTCGAACCACTAGGAATAACAAATTATGAATGGCGCACTATGCCGCTGTCAACGACACCCGCGGCTGCATCAGGAGTTCGTTTGCGTGCACGCGACTTGTTAAAAGTTCGGATTACTTTATTACAATGAAGGCAAATGGAACAATAAACAAGTACTCACGCCCGAGTGGGTAAGAACATCCTTCGAAACACATATCGCCAAGCCCCGCAATGAAGGTTACGGCTACCAGTTCTGGATATGGAACAACAACTATCATGGAAAGGAAGTAAGAATGGTTGTCGCGGTTGGAAACGGTAATCAAAGAATATTCTTCAACAAAGAAGCCGACCTCGTTGTTGTTACTACTGCAGGCGATTATAACCAGTGGAATCTTCCGAAGCATCCCGGCACTCTTCTTACCGATTTCATCTACCCCGCAATCAAAGAATGAACAAGAACAAACGGACTTTTCTCGTCACCGTCCTCGGACTTATGGTGGCAGTCGGTCCATTCTCGATCGACATGTACTTACCCGCCTTCCAGGTAATTGCGAATGAGTTCGGGACAACTGTGCCCAACGTGGCATTGTCGATGGCGAGTTATTTTGTTGGGATGGCAGCGGGACAATTGATCTATGGTCCGTTGCTCGATCGTTTCGGACGAAGGCCGCCGCTGTATGCGGGCCTGTTGATCTATGTCGCGGCGAGTGTTGCCTGCATCTTCTCGAAAAATGTGGATCAACTCATCTGGTTTCGATTGATCCAGGCAATCGGGGGATGTGCTTCAAGTGTTGCTGCGTTTGCTATCGTTCGCGATGTGTTCCCGGTAAATGAAAATGCGAAAATATTTTCTTCATTGATGTTGGTTATCAGCACATCGCCGATCATCGCGCCATCACTTGGAAGCTTTGCCAGTCTTGCGTGGGGATGGCAGTCAGTGTTTGTGATATTGATCATTCTCACGGTTTTGATTATTGCACTCGTGTTCTTTGCGATCAAAGACGTTCGTGGTCCGGATCCGTCATTCTCTCTCCTGCCCCGGCCCATTCTCCGTAGCTTCGGTGAAGTTTTCAGTGAACCGCAGTTCTCGACGTATGCTGTTTCTGGTGGGATCGCTTTCGCGGGATTGTTTGTATTTGTGTCGAGCTCGCCGTTCTTGTTCCTTAAGCTCTACGGGCTCGACGAAAAGCAATACGGGATCCTGTTTGCCATTATGGTTGGTGGCATGATCCTCGCGAGCCAGGCGAATAGATTTCTATTGAGTCGTTATTCCAGCGAGACACTGGTGGGCTGGGCGATCGGCATACAGGTAACGATGAGCATGCTGTTGCTGGCAACGGCATTACTCCACCTGGAAACATTCTATCTGCAAGTTATTCTCCTGATGGGATTTCTCGCAACGGTTGGTATCATCCTGCCGAATTCATCTGCGCTGGTGTTGGCGCCGTTCTCTACGAACACCGGCACAGCTTCGTCGTTGATGGGCGCGTTGCAACTTGGTTTCGGTGCGGTGGCGAGCTTCGTGGTCAGTGTGGCGACTACCGATTCAGCGATGCCGATGACAGTTACGATGTGTATCTGTGCTTCGTGTGCGTTGGTGTGTTTGGTTATCGGGAGGCCTTACATTAAGATCAATCATTCTTCTTCGACAGCCACTCCTTCGTCACTTCATTGAGCGCTTTCACTTTCTCCTGCAGATCCCCTTTCACCTTCTCCCTAATCCCATTCATGTTATCGAGCAGCTGGTCTGTATCTTCTGGAATCGCTTCTTCCAAAAATTCTCTGAACCGCTTCGCTATGGTTGGCGACTTTCCATTGGTGGAGATACCAACCTTCAACTGCCCTTTAGTTACAACAGCCCCCAGATAGAAATCACAAAGCTCCGGCGTATCCGCAACGTTCACCAACAACCCTCTCGCCTTCGCGAACTTCAAGATCTGTTCATTCGTGCTTCGATTGTTGGTAGCGAGCAATAGAATGTCGGCGCTCCAAAGATCCCAGAGCTTAAAATTTCTCTCTTCGAGTTGTACTGTAGAATGTTTCTCTGCAAGCGATTTTATTTCCGGATGGATTTCACGCGCAACGAGCAGCACTCTCGCTTTCGGACTGTTCTTCAGTATCGATGAAAGTTTCTCGAGACCCACGTTCCCACCACCAACGATGAGTGTCGTCAGCGACTCAAGCTTTAGAAATATCGGGAAGAGAGGATTCACTGGTTAACGATGCAATTTCGGCAGCACATTCAACAACGCGACCAACAACGATCACGGCAGGAGCAGCAATGTTGTTCGTAGCTACAAGATCTTCGATGTTCGACACCGTTCCGGTAACCGAACGGCTCACAGGTAACGTTCCGTTCTCGATCACCGTAACGGCAACTCCGGCCTTTCCGGCTTTCTTAAACTCATCCATGATCTCGCCAATATTCGAAAGACCCATCAGTATCACGATGGTGGCCGTCGATTGTGCAGCGAGACGAATGTCGTTTGAAATATCTCCGGTTTTTGTCGTTCCTGTGATCACAAAAAAGCTTTCGCTGATTCCCCTTGCCGTCAACGGAACATTCACGCTCGCTGGTACAGCCAGTGCACTTGATATGCCGGGAACAACAGCAACAGACAATCCATGTTGTGCAGCATAATGCATCTCTTCGTAACCGCGACCAAACACAAACGGATCTCCGCCCTTCAGTCGAACTACATGACCATGTTTGTGAGCGAGCTTAACAATGATGCTGTTGATATCCTCTTGTAAGTGAGAATGCACTCCCGCCCTCTTGCCAACACTCCATGCGGGAACACCGGGCGGTATCAGCGCAAGGATATCATCCGATACTAACGCATCGTACAATACAACATCGGCAGCCCGAATAGCTTTGATTGCTTTCAGAGTAAGTAACTCGGGGTCGCCGGGACCGGCACCCACGAGTGTTAATGAGGGTCTCACACCGCTACTTTATTCGCTTTTCTCCATCCGTAAGCCTTGTCGAGAAATTCACTTGAGTCTTCCAGGAATCTCGCTGCAAATTGCTCCGATGGCTCATTCTTGTTGATACGCAAAACATACTCACGGAAGTTTGAACTGATATCAATCAGGTTGCCTTCAATAAACAGTTTTTGGAACTCGTTCATCACCTGGTGTTGAGTTGAGGGCTTAACATCCTGGGTGAGCAACAGAGCCTTTGCCGTATTGATGAAGGCACTATAACTATGATAGATAGAGTCAGCGTATTGTCCGTTGAGTAGTGTCGACTTCGAAAGATCGAGCTTTTCCTGCGAATCGTAAAACAGCGTGGCAACGAGATCGATGATCACACCGGCACATTCTCCCACAGCAGTCTGCAATTTGAACTTATGATCTTCGCCCCAATCGATATAGTCTTCCTGTGTAAGCTCAGAAAGCTCGGCTAGAGGCTTCAGCATCGCATAGAAGTATTTGTCACCCTTGCGCTTGAAGTACTCGTGATAATATTCTCCTTCGTCGGCATTCTTCTCATAATCGTTCAAAAGAATTCGCAACGAATCGGGTCCTTTCTTGCTGGGGATCTTCACGATCTTGTCGGAAATAACTCCCGCGCCATCACGCAGCTTTCCACCACCAAGCAGTACAACCAACGCCGGAAGTATATTGCCCGACTTGTCTTTGATGGTGCTGCCGTAATATCCAATGCTTGCGAGTCCATGCTGACCGCATGAATTCGGGCAACCACTGATCTTTATTTTGATGTCTGAATTATAAATGAGATCGGGGTACTCATCTTCCATTACTTTTTCAAGGGCGAGTGCAATGCCTGTGCTGCTCGAGATTCCCAGGTTGCACGATTCAGTTCCGGGACATGCAGTCACATCGGCAACGCTGTCGAAGCCGGGCTCCGCCAGTCCAAGTTGGTCTAGGGCATTATACAAATGACGCAACGCTTCCGGTCTTACGAAGCGAATCAGGTATCCCTGGTTGATAGTAATTCGAAGCTCGTTGCTTGCGTAGGTATCAACAACGTCGGCAAACTTGCGCGCCTTGTCTGATGAAAGATTTCCCAGCGGAAGTTTCACATACACTGCAAAGTAGTCTTCCTGTTTTTGCGTGATCACATTGCTCTTGTGCCAGCGACTATACTTTGCTTCGTTAGGCAGTGCGAGCTCGTGATAAGGAACATATTCCGGAAGCTCAGGATCAGGAAGAATATCCTGGTTGATCTTATAGCTATGGTTCTTCAGTGAGATCTTTTCTTCTTCCACCAGTTCCATGAATTTCTCAGGACCGATGTCTTCGATCAAAAATTTCAAACGCGCCTTCATGCGGCGTGTCCTTTCACCATAACGATCGAACACTCTCAACACAGCTTCAGAGAAAGGAATGATCTTATCTTCTTCAAGGAATTCATACGCGATAAATGCAAGCTGAGGTGTAGCGCCGAGGCCACCACCAACAAGCACCTTAAATCCTCTCTTGCCATCCACGATCTTCGGAATGAAACCGATGTCGTGAATGAATGTATATGCGGTGTCGGACTCGTTGTTGGAGAATGCAAACTTCATCTTCCGTCCCATCTCCTGGCAAACAGGATTGCGAAGGAAGTATTGATACATTTCGTAAGCATAGGGCGATACGTCAAACAGCTCGTCCCGGTCGATACCCGCCGTTGCCGATGCTGTATATTTCTTACGGTGTTGCCACAGGCTTCACGCGTTGTGATGTCGTCCTGTTCCAGTTTCGCCCAGAGTTCAGGCGTCTTATCGAGACTCACGAAGTGTATCTGGATATCCTGCCGCGTGGTCGCATGCAGGTTACTGCTCGCGTACTCGTCGGATATGCCGGCAATGCGGCGGATCTGTTTGGTTGTGATTCTTCCGAAGGGAAGCTTGATGCGCACCATCTGTACACCAGCCTGGCGCTGTCCATAGATACCGCGTGCCAGTCGAAGACTCCTGAATTTGTCGTCATCAATCTTCCTTCGCGGAATAACCTGATCTTCTTTTCGAGATCAATAATGTCTTTTGCTACTACCGGGTTCTCGATGTTCTCCAGCTCTGTCCTGAAACTTTCCATGCTAGTAAAGATGCCATTTAATCTATGGAATTAGTAGGATTTTAACCAAAAAATAACAGAAATCGTGTGCGCTAGCCACAATTCCCCGTCGGGACGAAGTACGAAATCACTGTATCGTTGTATTTCGACCCTTTGTAGACCTCGTCAATGATGAACCTGATCTTCGTTCCCTTCCTGAACGCGGGCTGCTCTTTTAGCCAGTTCGGAGCAATATTGAATTCTTGAAATGTAAACACGTTCGCAAGAATTACAACTCCGATCACCTTATCATCAACCAGCACTTTCATTTTCTTGATACGATTGTTCGCATTCCAAACATCTTTACTTCGATTGTTTCCATTTCCCATCTGCCAACTATCGCCGATATGAAAATCGCTTGTGATAGTGAACTCGATCCACTCTCCTACTCCATCGCCTTCCACACCTTCCGACCACGCTGCTATTGGTGTCAACATATTCGATGCCTTGTAATCGTATTTGCCCTGGGGATTTAACGTTGATGATGTTCTCACGGAAACTCCGTGAGGACAATCGAATTCATGCGGACCAGGTCCGCCGTCGATTTGTTCAACGATGGCGCTGGTGAACATCAACATGTCGTTGTATCCGGCTTCTTTCAATTGCGTCTCTTTGAAGTCGTCACCATTCCAATTCAAAACATACTTATATTTTATAAGCGCCACATCGAGACCACCGGAAGCTGATACTGAATCACCTTCAAGTTGGCGCATCAACACCCACTTGTTGAGCGACACTGTTATCGACGAAAGTCCGAGCTCATAATCGAGATATGGTTTTGCAGTCTTGCCCTGAAACTCCTGGGGCAACAACACTCGCTCGTCGAAAAAACTATCAAGCTTGTAGTCTGGAAGCAGGTATTGATTCCACCTGTCGGGATTTCTTCGCTTGTCTTGAACCAATACTCCCACACTTCAGTAGTTAACACCTGTGCGTTCTGTTGTTGAACAGCAATCATTGCAACAATTGGATTACCCTGGTATAAAGCAAAGTGGATCTCGTTGTCGGCGGCAGATTTATTCCGGATCACGAGCTCGTGTTTGTCGCCGGACAGAACGGACGTCCAGTGCTCTGATTGACCATCGGCGATGACGGTAACTAGCTCATTTTGGGAGATAGACTCGACGAGTTCGTCCAGTTCTTCAATCGGAAATTCGGAGACGATGGCCTGGAGCATTTCGCCAGGATCTTTGATTGACTCCGGTTCATTTACGTTGTTTTTATCGCCATTTCCTACTTTACAGGAGACAGCAATTGACGCCAAAATTATCAGGTAAGGTAGCAGTTTCAACTATCGACGGGGATGAAATACCAATATGGCTATTATCTGGGAGGCGCGGATGCGCGAGTAAGTAATTCTTTTGTTCTGCCGTCAAGATTGAATGTTGTTGCAACAGCAATCGCCGCCGGCGACATCTTCTTTAGAGTCTTTGCGAGTATGTCGATCACCTTGCTATCATCGTGTCTTGCAGCAAACTCATCGAGATAAAATTCAACGAAGACGATACACACAACGTCCTCAAGTAGCTGGGTGTCGGGGTTGCTTCGAAGGTCTTTCTTCTCGAGGAGATCTTTCACTTTATCAATTGTCTCCTGGTCGTAACCAACTTCTTTCAAAATGGCACCTGCAGTTTCTGCATGGAAGTCTTTGAGCTTGTTACGCCATTGGATGTAACCTTTCTTTCCCTCGGGATACGTATTTCTTGGAATAGTCCAGCGACCGATGTGCTGACAATGAACGGCGAGCTTTAGATATTCCGGAGAGTCAGGTTTGAATTGAGTTAACCGTTCGCTCATCCGTTGTGCATAGAGGAGTTCTTTGCCGTTGGGATCGGCAGAGTTGTAGTCATCAAATTTTTTGATGGCGTTATTGAAGAGTGATAAATTCGCCGGCATATTCAGCTTCGGTTTTTTGTGACTGACCATCTTTCGAAATAAAGTTCCCGATCATCTTTCGCTTTTCTTTCATGCCTTCGAATTCACCATATCTTCTTCCAACCTGGAACTTGTTGTCGGTGAACTCAAAAGGTATCAAACTAAAGCCATTATTTTCATAGTTATAATTCACGCCCTCGTCTTCGTATAGACTGAAGCTCCCGTTCCTGCCTGCATAAACATTGATGGTGATCGGATCTGTTTTTTCGGAAGTGTATTCCATCTCAGGTCCCATCGGAATGATCGCTCCTTCTTTCACAAATAATGGTATCACATTCAATGGAGCATCAATTGTTAACTTCTGTCCTCCTTCATAATATTTATTAGAATAGAAATCATACCAGCCTGTTCCTGCCGGCAGATATACATCTCTCTTCCTTGCTTTATATTCAGTAACGGGACACACCATGATCGAAGGACCAAACATGTACTGATCGGCTATGTCACGAACTCTCGGGTCGTTATTGAAGTCCATCACAAGCCCTCTCATGATCGTGTAGTCGTCGTGATAGGCCTTGCCTGCCAGGGTATAGATGTATGGCATGAGTCGATAGCGGAGCTTGTCGAAGCTTACCATCGTCTCGTAATGTTCGCTGCCTGGTTCGGCAATGTTGTAGATCTCGCGGAACGGAAACTGGCCGTGGCTTCGGAAGATCGGGCAGAACGTCCCGAACTGGAACCACCTGGTATTCAGCTCTTTCCACTCATCCCATGAAGCAGTCTTCGACGCTTCATGATCTGAAAAACGTCTTTCCGTGGCGAACCCGCCGATGTCCATCGTCCAGTACGGGATCCCTGAAAGGGAGAAATTGATACCCGTTGCCACCTGGTCTTTAAAATCGCTCCACCTCGAAACGATATCGCCGCTCCACGTGGCCGCGGCGTAGCGCTGCTGACCTGCGTAGGCCGAACGAGTGAGTATGAACACGCGCTTATTCGGATCGACAGCACGAGAGCCCTCGTAAAGATTCTTTGAGTTCGCCAATGAGTACGCGTTGAAGTACTTTGCTCCTGGTCCGATAGCAGTCGGTGTCATGTTGAGCTTGCGTTCTTCGATCGAAAGATTCGAATGCATGTCAGGCTCCGTTGCATCCAGCCAATATGCATCAATACCAATTGAATTCAATCGCTCGTCGATGCGTTTCCAAAACAACTTTCCACCTTCAATATTGAATGGATCGTAGAATGTATTCTGATACCCGATTCCAACCCAATCTTTTCTTCCCTTCTCGACGTTTCGTTTGAATAAGTATCCTTTCTCATTCATCTCATCGTAGCTCGGCGTTCCCTTGTTGAACTTCGGCCATACAGAGATCATGATATTTGCGTGCAGCTTGTGAACGTCATCCACCATTCCTTTCGGGTCCGGGAATCTTGATGCGTCGAACGTATGCGTTCCCCAATCGGGATCCTTCCAGTATTGCCAGTCGAGCACGATATTATCGAGAGGGATATGTCGTTTGCGATACTCTTTTACAACATCGACAAGCTCTTTCTGATTTCTGTAACGTTCACGACTTTGCCAAAAACCTAATGCCCATTTCGGAGCTATCGGTGCCTTGCCTGTTAGTTTTCGATAACCTGCAATTACTTCGTCAGCATTGCTGCCTTTGATAAAATAATAGTTGATGTTGTCTCCTGCTTCCGACCACAGAGAAAGTTTGGATTGATCTGCAGATGCCAACGGATCGAGGTGTTTTACGGCCATGTATCCGCCATCAGGAAACCATTCGACCTTCAGCGTATGCTTCTCTCCTTTCTTTACTGCGACATTGAATTTATTCGTCCAAGGGTTCCAGTTCTGTCTCCATTTATCAAGCACCAAATTATCATCGATCCAAACTTTGAAATAGTTCGAAGCGTAAACGAGAAACTTGTGATCACCTTCAACATCGGATGTAAACGATCCTTCCCAAACGATTTTACCTTTCCTCGAAACGTCTTGCGGCAGTGTATCATAAGCCGGGGTCTCGAGGTATTCAACACCGATATCATTCTGCACTAGCGACTTCACCACTTTATCTTCAACATAATAATCTGCAGTCAACCCACCTTCTTTGCCATCGCGTGTAAATAACTTTAACGACGACAGTGGTTGAAACTCACGGGCATCACCAAACCTGCTGATTGAATAGTTGTCCCACAGTAAGCCATAGTTCTTGCTTGAATAAACGAATGGCACTACATCTACAATGTTATGCTGTGCAAGCTCGACGTCCTGGTTCTTGTAGTTCATCTGTCCGTTCTGATGTCCGCCGAGACCATAGAATGCTTCATCTTCGGGCGATTCGAAGACCTGGCGGATGTGATAGCTCCGTGTATTTTCTAGTTGATAAGGATCGAGAGTGCGGCCCTTTCTGGATTCCTGGAGGATGACGGTGCCGGTGGTGTCTTTAAAAGTAACTTGCAAATCATAGAATGAAACAGAAGCTATCAGTGCATTTGTTTTGATATCGAGCCCGTCTTTAGTTTCTGTGAGAGACCAGTTGGCTGATGTCTTCTCTTGTGGAACTACCATCATGCTTTCGACTGCTTTGATGCTATCGGGAAAAGCAAGCACCTGTATGATCTCGTCGTCGATCACCTTCAGTTGAAGGTGTCCAACTACAACGCCGTCGTCGGTTTTCGTGTATTGAGGCTTCTTATCGCATGCAAAAAGCAATACGAGAATAACAGGGAGAAACTTTTTCATACTCCTAACATAATAAAAAACCCTGTAGCACATGCTACAGGGTTAAATTCTTAAGATCAATTCTTATTCTTAGTCGAGCAGACCCATTGCTTTCAGTTTCTTCTCTACCCTTGCGAGGCCAGCGTCGTTGCCGAGGTCGAGGTACACGCTATGAAGCATGTCGAGAACGCGCTCGTCCGGTTCTGCTTTCGCCATTTCCTTAAGCTTCTCGCATTCTTCAAGAGGTGCTTGAGCCTTCTTCAACAGTGCAACATATACTTTATCGAGGTCCAATTTCTTCTTCTTATCGGCGGGAGTAATGCCGAGTTGATTCATTTGATCTTTAACTTTCTTAGACTCCATGTATGCGATCTCAGCAATGCCGTAGTGAGGCTCATAGTATTTAGGATCAAGCTTGATCGCTTCGTTGTACCACTTACGAGCGGCAGTAGTGTCCTTCAGCTCATAGTTGATCACACCAAGATAGTAGCGTGATTCTTTGTCCTGCGGATCGGCATTAACCTGCTTCTCCATTGCTACTCTTGCTTCGGGCAGCTTGCCGGTCTTAACATAGACGTCGAGCTCGTACTTAGGGAAGTCGGGATTGTTCGGGAATTTCCTGATGGCTTCCTGTGCGATAGCTAAAGCCTTATCCATGTTTTGTTCCTTGTCGCGATAGATACCGAACAACATGATGTAAGGGTCGGGGGACATACCACCTTTTTCAATATATTCTGTCATATACTTAACAGCCTTTTCATCATCCTCTGCAGCTGGAGCGAAGTATACACCGGCATTCAAAAGAACTGATGTGTCTCCGGGGATGAAGTACATGGTGTTCTCAGTAAACAGAAGTGCTTTCTTGTAGTCTTTGTTATCCTGGTATTCGGCAACGGCTCTGTTGAAATAACCTTGAGCCATTGCATTCAGTATTTGGTCGTTGGGAATGGGAATGATTCCACTCTGATCCACAAGGAACCCATTGTTTTTAGGATCGGCCACCTTCGCTTTCTCAAGTGATTCTTTCACGGTAGTGAATGCGTTAGCATCAAGGCCATGGAATACTTCGTTCCTGGTAGTATCGATCGCGGAGTAGATCACCGCTTTCAGGAACCACGCTTTACCGGCGTTCTTCGAAGGCTCGCCTTTTTTGTTCACCATGTTTTCCTGGTTACTCGTATAGGCGTCGATCATTGTTTTTGCTTCGTCAACCTTACCATCTTTCAAAGCCTTCTCAGCTTTTGGAAGAGTTGGTTTGACTTCCTTCTGTGCGATACCTGCAAGTGGCAGCAGAATGAGCAGCAGTACAGATAGTTGTTTCATCTTTAGGTTAGTTTTTGTGAGTTCTAAGTCAAAATTAGGGTTTTTACTCAATTAGTGGCTTCACCTTCGATCATCTTTTCGATTTTTGCCACAGACGATATGGAATCGTCTTCGTTCAGCTTGATCAGGCGAACTCCCTGAGTGGCGCGGCCCATCACACGAAGCTCCGATACGCTTATCCGTATGCTGATGCCAGATTTGTTGATAATCATCAAGTCGTCTTTATCGGTGACTTCCTTGATGGCAACAAGCTTGCCAGTTTTTTCCGTGACATTGATAGTCTTTACACCCTTTCCACCTCTACGTGTAATCCGGTAGTCATCAATATCAGACCGTTTACCATAACCCTTTTCCGAAACAACGAGAAGATTTGCATCACTCGACGTGATACACACCATGCCCACAACACGGTCCTGGTCGCCTTCGAGGGTCACGCCACGAACACCCGCGGCAGTACGTCCCATAGGGCGAACATCATCTTCATTAAAGTGAACGGCCTTACCTTCACTTTTTGCAATTACGATATGATTTTTACCGTTCGTCATGGCAACTTCTAACAAGCGGTCGCCTTCATGAACAGTAATAGCAGTAATACCATTGACGCGTGGCCTTGAGTAAGCTTCGAGTGAAGTTTTCTTGATCACACCTTTCTCAGTACACAAGATCACGAAGTTGTTATTAAGATATTCTTCGTCCTTGAGCTCCTGTACATTCAGCACGGCTCTCACAGCGTCGCCGGGTTGTATGTTGATGAGGTTCTGTATCGCGCGCCCCTTAGAAGTCTTATTGCCTTCCGGGATCTCATATGCTTTCATCCAATAACACTGGCCTTTGTCGGTGAAGATCAGGAGGTAGTTGTGTGCTTTCGCAACCATCAACTTCTCCGTAAAGTCATCTTCCTTCGTTACAGCTCCCTTCGATCCGATACCACCACGACCTTGTGTGCGATACTCCGAAAGAGAAGTGCGTTTCACATAACCCTGGTTGGAAATGGTGATCACCATCTCTTCGTTCGGGATCATGTCTTCAACGGTAATGTCGTCGTCGTTGTGAACGATCTGGGTACGGCGTTCATCGCCATAACGCTCTTTCATTTCGTTGAGCTCATCTTTGATAATGGTCATACGAATTGGTTCACTCGAAAGGATCTCATTCAACTTTGCAATGAGCTCCTTCACTTCTTTATATTCTTGCAGGATCTTATCGCGCTCGAGACCGGTAAGTCTCTGCAGGCGCATCTCGAGAATTGCTTTCGCTTGTATTTCCGACAGCGTGAATTTTTCCATCAATCCTGTCTTCGCAATATCAGGATCTGCCGAGCTGCGTATCAATGCGATCACTTCATCGAGGTGATCGAGTGCAATCAAATAACCTTCGAGTATGTGTGCGCGCTTTTCGGCTTCGGCGAGATCGAACTTAGTTCTGCGAATAACAACTTCATGCCTGTGATCAACGAAATGAACGACGAGATCTTTCAAGTTCAACGTTTCCGGGCGTCCTTTTACAAGGGCCACGTTGTTGATACCGAATGTCGATTGAAGTTGTGTGTATTTATAAAGGTTGTTGAGTACCACGTTGGCAATCGCGTCGCGCTTGAGATCATACACGATTCTGAAACCATCGCGATCCGATTCATCGCGCAGCCCGGAGATACCCTCGATCTTCTTTTCGTTGATGAGCGCCGCCGTCTTCTCGATCATCATCGCCTTGTTCACCATATATGGGATCTCTGTAACGATGATCTGCTCTTTCTGGCCTGTCGTTACGATCTCTGCTTTCGAACGGATCACAACTTTACCACGGCCCGTAAGGTATGCCTGCTGAACACCGGAGTATCCATAGATCAATGCACCTGTCGGGAAGTCGGGAGCCTTTACATAATTCATCAGCTCCTGTATCGTGATCTCCCGGTTGTCGATATAGGCGATGATGCCATCGACTACTTCACCGAGATTATGCGGAGCCATGTTCGTTGCCATACCAACCGCGATACCTGACGAACCATTGATAAGCAGGTTCGGGATCTTGCCGGGCAGTACAGTCGGTTCTGTTAACGAGTCGTCGAAGTTGGGCTGGAAGTCAACCGTGCCTTTGCCGATATCGGCCAACAGCTCTTCTGCGATCCTGCGAAGACGTGCTTCGGTGTATCGCATGGCCGCAGGCATGTCACCGTCGACGGAGCCGAAGTTTCCCTGGCCATCAACGAGTGTATATCGCAGCGACCAGTCTTGCGCCATGCGCACCATGGTGTCGTACACCGAGCTGTCGCCATGAGGATGGTACTTACCAAGAACCTCTCCTACGATCCTTGCTGATTTCTTGTACGGCTTGTTGTAATTCACACCAAGCTCTTCCATGCCAAACAAAACACGACGATGCACGGGCTTCAAACCATCGCGTACGTCGGGAAGGGCACGGGAAATGATGACGGACATCGAATAGTCGATGTACGCGCCACGCATTTCGTCTTCAATGTTTATTCGTCTTCAATGTTTATCGGGATTATGTTCTGCCTCTCTGTGGGAGAACCTGAGTCTTCGGCCATTAGAATTTACGCTCTATATTAATTGGCCGAAAATAAATAAAAAAAGCCGCTTTTTGATACCCTAATAGGGATTCATTTTGCGCTTATTCTTGCCCTTATATTTGATCAGTTTCGGGTTGTTTTCGCCGTACAGAGGGTTCTGTTTTTTCCAGATCCGATGCATCCTGCTGCGATACTCGCGGTCGCCATGAACATGGTTCATTTGTGAGTGACATTCGGGGTGAAAACACTTCGGAAGATCGGGTATCGCATACGTGAGACCGATGTTCACGTAGAAGGCATTCATATAGTGCGGAAGGGGCTTGTCGGAATTAGGAAGATTGATGGTGTAGTTTTTGAATTCGAACGACGGCCTGAGGAATGCCTTCAGGTACTCTGAGAATTCTCTTTCAATGGTGACCCCGGCGTTCACGTAAAGTCCTTTCTTGATCTGCGAGAGATCGTAGTTCTTACCCGGCTTGAAAGTTCCGGCCTGTATATCGCCGGTAAACAGGAAGTTATCAATACGGTAAAATGATATGCCAGCCATCCCGTAAAACTTCGACATGAATCCGGCCTTCGGTGTTGGCTGGAAGTTAGCGAGCTTGTCCTTGAACGTCGTGGGCTTCATGGCCCCGATGTTCATGTATTCATACGAGTACCCGATGCCGATCCGGTATCTCTGTAAGAATTCATAATGTATCATCGCGTTAAGCGGAATATTCCACGCGGCACCCTTGTATCGAAGCTTCGCAGAGTCGGAGCTTACCTTGAATGCATCTACTGGAACACTACTGGTTGAATCCTGGACTCCCCTGTTCACCCAGTTGCTATAACGAATTGACGGATTGGTATTCAGGAATATCTCTGGCGACGCATTCTTTGCCTGGATGATGCCGTAGCCATCGAGCTTGTGACTCATGAAGGTATGACCATAGCCGGTACTGAGACTAAACCTGAAGTTCTTTAGGATCTTTCTAACGCCCCATGGTTTACGCTTCGCGTAGATGGTCTCGAGCGGGAATGCAGGCTTTTCATCATCCTGGCCGACTGCGATCAACGGCACCAGGAAACACACCACAAAGACTATGTTAACGAGAGGCTTCAGATTAAGTGAACAGTGAAAAGTGAATAGTGAAAAGTGCCCCAAAGTTAAGCAATTTCGCGGTCAGTAAGTGGGATAGTGGCTCTCCAGGGACGTGAAGGTATGGAACAGCGTCTGCCCTTCTTTGACCTCGTATTCGAAGTCGTAAGAGGTATCCGGCGATCCTTGTGTGACCACATGCAGTGTTACTTTGTTCTTCCCTGTGGTTAACGGAACGCGGCAGTAAGATATTTCGTGTGGGAGTGTTTGCCAGTTGCGGGTGTCGGCGTGTTCCGTTAAGGCGTTGATCATACCGACGACGGAACCCAGCGTTCGATCAGTTTTCTTTACTTCCATCTCCGTTACCTTTTTCAGGGCGAGCCGTATCAGCGCTTTGCTTAACTCGTGGTTCATTCGCTCTTGCAAACACTTGAATGCAATCGCATTGATGTCTTCGGCCTTCTGTAATTGAATGCGGTTGTTGCCGTTTACAGCGAGCTCTGCCTTTGAATAGAAAACGGGACGCTCGACGTAACGCGGAAATGCTACGCGAAAGATCTGGAGACTGGCTAGACTATTCTTGTCGCGGTCGTTGTAGCCGCCAATGTTAAATGGAAATACCATTTGCATGTTCTCGTTCCGGAAGTACAACAAGTTGTCGCGACGATCGATGACGAAGTTGATCCCCCACTCTACTTTCACTGGACTTAATCCATTGTGCCAAAAGAATACAAGCTCAGGGTTGTTGTTGACTTCATACTTATAATCGGGCATCGCGAACTCTTCCTTGTAATGATTGAATTCATCGATGAGACCACTGAGCCATGCGCTTCGGAGAATGTCGATCTTCAACTGTGGTGGTGGACCGAGTCGAAATAAATCTTGAAAGGAACTGGTGTACACATTGTATGCATTCCGGTAGGCGATGAATGCATTGTTGTAATCTTTACCTGCTTCGAAGATTACTCCCATCATAAGGTGAATGAAGGCGTCTTCGCGGTATTTGTTGTCGGAGCCGTATCGATCGCTGAGTTGCTGTAGCCTGATATTTAATCGCCGGCATTCCACCAATGCATCTTCGAAGTTGTTTTGTTTTACGTAGTTCAGTGCTTTGTAATACAACAGCATCAGGTGCTCATGATCTTCGCCCCTGTATGTTGTGAAGTTTGGATTAGTTAAATATGAAGTCGCCTCATTTAAGTAATTCAACCTGTAATCTTCACCAAATAGATATGCCTTCTCGAAATAGTTGTTACTGTCGTCGTACCGACCTAGCATCGATAACACGAGGCCGTTGTTAACATCATAGAGGAATTCCTTCTTACCTGATGCTTCGGAAGATTTTGCTTGCAGCGTGGTGAGGGCTCCTTCGAGGTCTCCTGTTTCAAACTCCTGGTTGAACGAAAGGTTGGACTGGTAGTAGGTGCCTGTACTGCACCCGACGCAAGTGAGAATGAATACGAAGGAAACGATGTGTTTCAATTGCGTATGTGTTTCTTGATCTCTTGTTGACCGTACCAGACACGTTGGTTGGTTTCCATGTCGGTAAGAAACAATGTGGTTACGTAGTTCACAACACGTTCTTTGTTGTAAACGTCTGTTTCGGAAGTCATCTCACCAAATAGCATGAGGTCGGCGCCTGTTTCTTTGCCCCACTGTTTTACGGTAGCGGGGTCGGCGAACTCCTGCTGGTTGGCCCTTTCAACACGAAGCTTGTCGCGGAACTCGTCGTTCTCGACGAGGTTGGCGATGTTGGAATTGAATATCGCTGCTTCGAGTTTCTTGATGTAGTTGTCGGCGTCGATGTGCTCGCTGGTCTTATTCTTTACGAGGCCGATGATGATGGCTGGCTTTGCTCCTTTAGTTTTTGCGTATTCTTTGAAGCGTTCGCTGCCGATGAGGTCGGCGATCATTTTATCGGCGATCATTCTTGAATCTGTGTCGTTCCAGCGACCGCTTAAGTCGTATTGAGTGGAGGGGTCTACACGATTCACAGTTCGTGCGCATGAAACGGTGGTAAGTAGCAAGATTATCAATAGTGCACGCATGTCAAACGTTTCTAAGATCGTGGATGGTCTTCTTTGGATCCGGTGAAGTGAAAACGAAATTCCCCGCCACCAGCACTGTTGCTCCTGCATCGAGCAATCGCCTGGCATTATTCTGATTCACGCCCCCGTCGATCTCAATATCTATATTGGCTCCCTTCTTTGCAGCCAGTTCTTTCAGCTCCCTGATCTTGTTATAAGTATTCTCAATAAACTTCTGTCCGCCAAATCCCGGGTTCACAGACATCATACAGACCATGTCGATGTCTTTGATGACTTCAGAAAGTACAGATACCGATGTATGCGGATTGAGTGCAACGCCAGCCTTTGCTCCCGTCGCTTTGATCTGCTCGATGTTCCTGTGAAGATGAATGCATGCTTCGTAGTGCACCGAGATAATGTCGGCACCGGCCCTGCGAAAGTCTTCGATGTATCTCTCGGGCTGAACGATCATGAGATGTACATCCAACGGCTTGCGGGCATGTTTCTTCACGGCATGAACGACGGGAAGGCCCATGGAGATATTCGGAACAAAAACACCATCCATAATATCCACATGAATCCAGTCTGCTTCGCTCTCATTGATCATGGTGATCTCTTTCTGAAGATTGGCGAAGTCGGATGCTAAGATGGAGGGTGCTACAATGGGAAGGGTCACGATTGCGATTACAGTTTTACCAGCCTAAAGGCCTTAAAATTATCGCTAGTTTTCACCTTTACCAAATAACTGCTCGCAGGTAGATCTGCCACGTCGATCTCGATGGGGTTGTTGCCTTTCACGGTAACTGTATGCGTGCTCAATATCCTTCCGTGAAGGTCGTAAACGGTGATGGTGGCTTGCACACCGGGCTGCTTAAATCGAACTGAAAATTTTCCGGTGTCGGTTGGATTAGGGTACACTGCTATCTCTTCGAGAGGAAGCATTCCTTCGAGTGAAGATTTGATGGCGTAGTAGTTTGGAATTCCGAAGCCCATCAGGTTATCCGGATGATCTGCCTGGCTCGCTGTCGCAATGACTTGTTTAGCAATGATATTCGGATCGATATCGGGAAAGCGTTGAATGAGACCTGCAACGAGACTGGTAATAATCGGTGCTGCGAGTGATGTTCCGCTTGCGAAACCATTAGCACCACTTGGTTTGATAACTGACACGCCACTGCCCATGGCCATCACGTCGGGTTTATAGCGATTGTCGGATGTTGGACCGAAGGAACTGAAATTAACACGCAAGCTTTGCGAACTCACAGCACCAACGGAGATGATACCATCGACATCCGCTGGTGGAGTGATTACTCCCCATGAATTATTTCCCTCATTGCCAGCGCTACACACCACCACGATTCCTCTTGCAAGCGCTGCAGCAGCGGCTTTCGAAACAATGGCGACTTTCCCTGTGAGATCGACATTCTTATTGTAATCCATCGAGCTATCGTCGAACTCGCTGTAGCCGAGAGAAGTATGAATTACATCGACACCGAGACTATCGGCACGTTCGGCAGCAAAGGTCCAGTTGTATTCTTCAATACGATATTCCGATGCATCATCTTCTGTTACGTATAGTTGAAACGTGGCTTCGTAAGCGCCGCCGGTAAATGTTTCGGAGTTTGCGCCGATCACCGAAAACACTTCGGTGCCGTGTTCGTCGTAGCGATAAACATTTTTCGTGTTGAAAACGAAATCGTGTACGTCAGTTATTTTTTTATCATTGAACAAATGTTGAAACGCCGGGGCCGTGTCTGCGCCTAAAAAACCTCCGTCGAGTATTGCTATGAAAACACCCTCACCATATTCGTCATCGTCCTGCATCTCATCGATGCCAACCATTTCAAGTTGTCGCTTGGTGGCTGCTGCGCCACCGGATTGTTTTCTTTTTTTGTTTGATTTAGTTCGACCCGATGATAGTTTGGAACCTGGCGCTACATACTCAACTCTCGCAACGAATGGAAGACCATTCAATGAAGTAGCGACGTCGGATGTTGTTTGCACGAGTGCACAGTTCAACCAGCGTGATGTGAAGAAAACCTGTGCGCCAGCAGTGTTCAGTTGCTGGACGTAGTTTCGATTAACGGGAAGATCTTCCGCTGTTATATCGATGTTTTGCTTGAGGCGTCGTGAGATCGAACGCGGCGAGAGAAATTTACCCGGCTCCGAAATACTGAACGTCGACGAGTTCTTGTCGGTAAAGTAGACCACGTATCGGTTTTGAGCCGAAGCCGACAAACATCCGGCAAACAACAGCGCGAATAATATCGTCTTACAGCGTTCCACTGCTGATCATCTCTTGTTTATACTCGAGTCCGTCGACCACATAATTATCTTCACCACCACAAAAATCGCCGGTGCAATACTTGAGCGTAGTGGTTTCTTTATAAGTAAGTCCAATATCCTTTGAGTATCGTTCGATCCGTTTGTCTAACATGATCACATCGTTGCGATCTTCTTGTGTTACAACAAGAACGTCATCCATTTCAGTAACAACATAATGATCGCATTCGCTGTTGTTGCTGCAAGCATCTTCACCGCCGAGATTATTCAATGAATTGCCATTCCATCCTGTTCCAACCGACGCCGGGAATGCCAGCTTCACGTAGCTGACGGCTCCTTCCGTAACGACCGCTTGCTTCACGCTCCTGTATGCAGACCACGTGCCAGCGGCCTTCCACGACTGCGTTTCGTCGGTCCGTTCTTCTCGTTGTAACCGGTAAGTGATGTTTCCTTCTGCGTTTTGAAATGAATCTAACACCGTTACCCTCAATTGGTATTTGTACCCTGTCGGTTGATTCTGAATGATACGCGTGGAGTCGACGTTATAAATGATGAAACTGCCTGCCTTTAGTGGAAAATATTCCTGCCCTGGAATGGTGACCGCGGGTTCTTCTTTAGGGTCGGCGCAACCGGCAATCACGAACACAAACAATACTGCAAACACCGGCCTCATTTGGTTATAAAGTTACTTTTTTCTTTTTGATATTTGGCGCATGTCATTGAAAGCGAAGGTGAAGGTTGGACGTATCACCAATCTGAGTGAAGCCAGGTATTGCGCCGGTATGGGCGTCGACCTGCTGGGATTTCCGGTAGGTGACACTCCTACGCCCAAGGCTCCGGAAGTGCGAGGTCTGGAGCCTGAAGAATACAGGAAGATGATCGATTGGATATCGGGACCGGAATTGATACTGGAAGCGCATCAATTTAAAGGGAATTTGAACTATATAACGGACAATTATCCCGGTCATTATATTGAAATTGGAAGTCACCAGCTGGATTGGCTGAAAGACAAAAGTTTGAATTTTGTTCTTGCCATAAAACCCTCGGAATGGGTGAATATTTATGGTGACCTGATGGGCTACGAAAACATCAAGTACGTGGAGCTTCTCGAGCCTTCGAAAAGCGAAGCGACGGCGATCAAATCTTTCTTTCCAGTGTTGCTGGGAAATGTCGAGATGGCATTGTCATTAAATACAGGCATTGCCTTGATCGGCAGCGATGAAGAAAAGCCTGGGATAAAAGATTATCAGTTAAGCGATATTCTTGAGTCTCTCGAGATAGAGTGATTACTTTCCAAACTTCTCAATCATCTTCTCCACTGCCTTAGCAGTAACATCCGGAAAAGATATATCAAGCTTGTTCTTTTCGTCGAGCCACGCTTCGATCTTTTTAAGCGATTTCTTCTTGACCTTCTTCAATACAGGAACTCCAAGTTTCTTCAAGGCCGCAGCATTGCAATGTTGTTCATACTGGCTCTTCATGGGCACCACCAGCAGCTTCTTATGCATGTGAAGAACTTCGGCAGGAGTTTCAAACCCTGCTCCGCACAACAACACCGGTACTCGAAACAATACTGTCGACAAAATCGGACCCGCTTACGGGAAACACCGAGATCCTTCCCACATGATACGGCGCCTTCGCATGCTTCGAAAAGATCTGCCACTTCACTTTTGGAAACTTCAGGAGTAGCTTCACCAGTTTCTTATCGTCGTACGCCGGAAGATAAACCGTGTAATGACCGGCATCCGTGATTCTCGCATCGCGTATAGCCCTGCGAATCACAGGCGTATAAATATTCTTATCGTATTCTTCGAAGTGAAATCCCACATACTTATCAACCGGGGCATAGTTGTGAAGTATCCATTCTCCCGAATGGATCAATCACTTTCGGTCTCGGAGCCTTCTTCGAAAGCAAAGCCGACTGGTGGCTGAGTCCAACGCAGGAGATATCTCTCTTCCTGCACGCCCATGACGTGATCGGCTCGAAGTCATTTACAATGAGATCGTACTTATCAACAGGAAACGTCTTGATCTCCTTCACAACATCTTTCGAGCTGTTCTTCATGAACGTCTTGTAGAAGTTGATGCCGCCAGCCTTTCCAAAGTAGAAGCTCAATCCTTTCGACTTATACTTCACGGGAAACGGAAGTGACACTTCGGCCTGGGCCCCGCTCACGAACAAATCAAGTTTTCCGTATTTCTTAAGCTCTGGCACAATATCGACGGCGCGGCTTAGGTGGCCGTTGCCCGTGCCCTGGATGGCGTAGAGTATCTTCATTTTTTAACAGTCATGAACTCAGTGACAAGGTCTTTAAATATCTCGTCATTGTCCAGTTCATTTCTGAAACGCTTGTTGATTTTTATTGCCTGGGCTACCGGGTCTTCGGCGTAGCGGTAGATGCGCCAGACGCCTTTGTCGTATTCGAGCGAGGTGAGATTCTCGATCCAGTCGCCGGAGTTGAGGTAGATCACCTCTCCTTTTTCGGTGGTAATGGTCTTCATCTCGGGATGGTGTATGTGACCGCAGATCACGTAGTTGAAGCCATTCGAGATCGCAATATCAGCTGCAGTTTTTTCGAAATCGTTAATGAATTTAACGGCCTGCTTCACGCTGTCTTTGATCTTCTTCGACAGCGAGATCTTTCCCCTGCCGAATGTCCTCAGGATGAAATTCACAAAAGTGTTCAGCACGATCAGTGTGTCGTAGCCGATAGCTCCAAGCTTCGCGAGCCACTTCGAGTACTGCATGGTTACGTCGAACACGTCGCCATGAAATATCCAGGCTGACTTCCCATTGAGTTGAATGACTTTCTTATTTGCGATCTGGAAGTTACCCAGGCGGAAGCCGGCAAACTTTCGGAGCATTTCGTCGTGGTTGCCGGTGAGATAAGTTACACGAGTTCCTTTCGACAGCCAACTGGTGATGTGCTTCACGATCTGCATGTGCGACTGAGGCCAGTAACGTTTGCTGAATTGCCACATGTCGATGATATCGCCATTGAGAATGACTCTCTTTGGTTTGATCGATTTTAAATACTTGAGGAGTTCTTCTGAGTGGCAGCCGTAAGTGCCGAGATGGATATCGGAAAGGATGACTAGTTCAACGTCGCGCTTTTTCTTGCCCATCGTAACTGACGGTAAAACTACGAAAGATTGGTGAGTTGGTTGTTATGTGAGTGTTACCAATTGCACTCCAGCCTCGTTCAACGTGCAATGTTCAACGTTCGACGAATCGGAACCTCAAGTATTTGATCATCTCTCCTTTCGCTGAAAATATTTCTTCATATCTCGTCTTTATATCGAAGCACTCCTCCCTTAACTCGGAGTTGTAAAGGTCGTACGTATGTCTGAAGTCTTCAATGTCACTACGCATGTTGAGCTGGTCTAAAGTATAATCAAACAATTCAGTATTGTCTGTCTTTAAGCGAAAATAGCTGCCAGGCTTCAAGAGTTTCTTGAAGAGATCCATGAAGCGAGGGCTTGTCAGCCTTCGTTTAACATCGCGTTTTTTAGGACGGGGATCGGGAAATGTGAGCCAGATCTCGTCCACCTCCCCTGGCAGGAAAAAGACTTCGAGATCGACTATCTGTGTCCGGAGAAATCCGACGTTGGCCAGTGACTGGTCGACGGCGAGCGTGCTGCCCTTCCAAAGCCGGTCGCCCTTCATGTCAACGCCGATGAAGTTGCGTTCCGGAAAGCGACCGGCCAGCCCGACAGAGTATTCGCCTCGTCCACACGCAAGTTCGATGGTGATGGGCTGTTCGTTCTTGAAGAAGAGACTGTTCCAGTTGCCCTTGATCTTCGTGTAGAGGTCCTTGCCATATTCGATGACGTTGTCGCGGTTGGCAATGACTGCGAAACGTTTAAGTTTTGATTTCACCTACAGGTTCTCAATTTCAGCAACCACAAAATTACTACCCTCCCACGAAAACAAGATCATCTTGAGAGGCAGTTTTTCTTGCGGCGGCAATTGCTTCATTCACGTCGCTGATGGCTGTGCCGGTTAAGCCGAAAGTTGCAGCTTGCTTCGCCAATTCATCTGCTGGCATCGCCCTGGGTATTTTCGCCTGGCAAAAGAAGTAAGCGGCAGTTGTGGGAAGTTGTTTGAGCACGCCGGAAACGTCTTTGTCCTTCACCATTCCAATCACGATAAAAAGTTTCCCGAATGTTTCTTTGCTGATTTGCTTCAGCACCTCGGCAATGCCTGCTTCGTTGTGACCCGTATCGCAAATGGTGAGCGGACTTTCTCCGATCTTTTGCCAGCGACCTTTGAGGCCCCGTGTTCTTTACAACATTCCTGAGACCATTGATGATGTCGTGTCTTTTAACCATGAACGGAAGCAGCTCGATCGTCTTCAATACTCCGGATATGTTCTTTGCCTGGTAGCTACCACGAAGAGGAAACTCCGGGACCTGGAATAGTTCGCCGCCCGTTACAGTCAAAAGGTCACCGTCAATTTTGGCGGTGATCGCTTTCTCGGCAAAGATGATCTTCGAGTGAGTTTGTTTCGCCTTCTCGATAAAGACTTTGTACGTCTCTGGTTGCATTTCGCTAACAACAGCAGGAACTCCTTCTTTAATGATCCCTGCTTTTTCGAAAGCAATCTTCTCTAATGTGTCGCCAAGGATATCTTTATGATCAAGGCTGATGTTGGTGATCAATGAAACTAAGGGAGTGATAACATTCGTGGAATCCAACCTGCCTCCTAACCCAACTTCGATCACTGCAATGTCTACTTTTCGATTTACGAAGTAGTCGAATGCCATAGCAGTCGTGATCTCAAAGAACGACGGCTTGATTTTCTCTATGGCTGGTTCTATCCGGTTTACGAAATCAACAACAAAGTCTTCTCCAATCTCCGATCCATTGACGCGGATCCTTTCTGTGAATGATTTTAGATGTGGTGAAGTATAAAGTCCGTCGTCGACAGGTGAGACTCTTGTAAAATTGACGCGAGCATGTGCGACGAACTGCCCTTGCCGTTCGTTCCGGCAACATGAATTGTGTTTACGCGCTTATGAGGATCACCGAGAAATTTCAGGAGCTCATTGGTGTTCTTGAGATCAGGCTTATAAGCAGAAGCACCGACCAACTGATAGTCGGCCAGCCTTGAATACAGGTAATCAACAGCCTCGCGATAATCTGAGAACATTATTTCGATAGTCCCGCGTACCGATTTTCGGACGGTAAATATCCTTTGTCTTTCAGGATGCCGGCGAGCCTGTCGTAGAATGCTGGCTCCGAAGGAGTAACACTGGCAAGTCCGTCGACAAGTCGATTATATAATGAGAACAGTGCGGCGATCGCTACCGTGTCGTATATCTCCCGGTCGGTTGCACCCTGTTTCTTTGCCTCGTCGACCATAGCTGGCGTTACGTTTCTTCCGTTCTGTCCTGTCGCTTTGGCAATCGTAAGAAGCTCTTTCATTTTTGCGCTCACAGGTGCATGTGCGAGATCGTGCTTTACCTTTTCGGATGTGTCGCTGTCACCCAACAATACATTTGCAGCGGCGGTATGTGCCGCAGTGCAAAATCTGCATTCATTTCCATGAGAGACTATGGTTGCAATCAACTCACGTTCGCCCTCTGTTAATGTCGACTCTCCGCGCAACAATATTTGCGTGAGCTGTCGGATGGGCAGAGCGGTATCGAGGCGATAATTGAGAATGCCGGTGATGCCGGGCAGCTTCTCATCGAGTGGTATGTGCGGCATAGAAATCTATTTAATTAAAAAACCCTGTAGCATACACTACAGGGTTTTCAATATTAGCAAATAAAAATTACTTACCGAGCTTGATAAACTTATAACCAACAGAGATCATGATAACCTTGTTCTTGAATGTAACAGGGTCGGTTGGCTTCGGCTGAAACTTCATGTCGGACAAGCCGAGTACATAACGCGCGTCGATTGTTAAGTGGAAAGGAAGATCCCATCCGGCGCCAAACGCGAGCGAAGTGTCTTTCTTTTCCTTAAAGTTGGCGGCTACATTCTGCGCACTCTGGCCCGTCACTGCCGCTTTCAGATCTTTAGTAGATGTAAATGCGAACTGGGGACCGGCCTGAAGATTCAGACCAAGCGGCAGGTAGAATTTGAACATTACGGGAACAGCGATGTAATCGAAGTTCGCTTCGTAGTTGGTCGAATTGTACGTGAACTTGGTTCCCTGTTTAGAGAACAGCACTTCAGGTTGAATTGCAAAGCTTGTAATCTTGATCAATGCAAAGGCACCTGCGTGATAACCTGTTCGATTGTTTACATTCTGTGCAGCATTTTCCGAAATGCTAAACTTCGACAGGTTGAGCCCACCCTTCAATCCAAACGCAAACTGTGCCTGGCTAAAGCCTGCGAATGACATCGCAGAGAGAATCAGTACGAGGAGAATTTTTGATTTCATAAGCGTTAATTAGCTAAGCAAAGATAATCAATTATTTCAAGCGTTTACTTACGAGGACCGAGGTAGATCTGGAATCCGGCCTTGATAAAAAGACCTCCATTGATATTCTTGTTATCTGTGTCCTTGTCCTTGCTACTATTCGAAGCATACCCCACCATCGGCTCGATCGCTACGTAGTCGTTCAGAAAATAAGCGTAACCAGCCGCGAGACCCCATCCAAATAATCCATCTTTTGTTTTAATGGCAGTGGTGCTGTTGTCAGGTGTATACTTTGACGAGCCGCTTCCGAAACCTACCTGCAGCTGGGCGAAGTAGTTCTGGTAATAATATCTTACGAAAGGAGCAAGTGTGACTGATGAACTGCTCGACTTTCCGCCACCAGTGCCTTTGTTTTTTGTTGAAGAAGCCGAAAGATCAAGCGCGGCACCGACTGCAAGGTTATCTATAACGAAATATCCAACGTCAGGCGATATCGAAAAATTGACACTATTTGAGTTGGTTGTTGTCGAGTTAGTGGTTTCAAATTTGTTCGTATTGGTGCTTAAGCCAACACTACCACCTGCCAACCATCTTCCCTGATTAAACTGTGCATAAGCTCCTGAACAGATCAGTGCAAACGCTAAAACTGTAACGATTCTTTTCATAAGTGTTTTTAAAAAGTTGAATAAAGTAAACAAAACAATTCGGGGTGTAAAATGCCTGAAATGAAGGACAGTCACCTCCCCCGTTAAGTGGATTTTTACGCAGTTAAACCGCCTTGGTTTGCGGAATTATGCATGATTTTTTATACCACAGGCCATTTAAAAGTCGATACAAGGTCAATCTTTTTGCCGGTCAACGCCGATTCCCGCGTTGCTTCAATAACCTCCAGCACATGCAAAGCATGCTCTGCCGCAATCAAGGGTTCTGTCTGTTCCGCCAACGCCTGCGATATCACCGACGCGCCCTGCTGCCAAACATAATCCTTTGGGTCCGGAACAAAATCGTTCGGGTTGTTCATGATCGAGCGTCGCGAGATCTACACCAAAAGGCGCCCAGTCATAACCCACCAACCCCATGTTGCCACGCGTTCCCCAAATCGATATCGTATGATTCTGTTGCCCCTTCCCTTCATGACCATACGGATCAAAGTAATTAAAGCCACACTGCACGTGTGATATAACTCCCTGTCCATGATCCATCAACAACATCGCGTTATCTTCAGCTTCAACTTTGATCGACCCCTTATTGTCGACAGTCCGTGTCGGAGTTACGATGCTCGTCATCGCGACAACAGATTTAGCAGGACCGAGCAAGCCCGTAAGACTCGCGATATTGTACACACCAAGATCTGGAAGACTTCCACCACCCTTCTCGTAAAAAAATGCAGACCACGTAGGACCGAGATGTCCATAATGTGCATGTGCACTTGAGATCTTTCCGAGCTTACCTTCACGAATTGTCTTCGACATGAACGCGAATTGCGGACTGTTCACAACTGCAGGCGCTCCCCAGATCCGCAGACCTTTGCTTTTGGCTATGTCCAGCAATTCTCTTCCTGCCTTGTACGAGTTAGCCATCGGCTTCTCGCTCCATACATGTTTACCTGCTTCCAGTGCGAGCTTGTTAAGGCGTTCATGCTCCTGCATGTCAGTTGTATCCACGAAGAGATCAAAGGGTGCGCCGGCCAGCATCTTATCGACAGATGGATAGATGTTCGGCACCTTGAATTCAGCGGCTCGCTTTTGCGCACGCTCATAGATTATGTCGCACACACTCACCAGCTCCACAAATGGAGACTTCGATAAATGAGGGAGATATTGACCCGATACACTACCACAGCCAATCAGTCCTATGCGGATCTTTTTCGCAGGCAACGAAGCGGCAAACGACCCTAAAGAACCAAGAAGATAGGCCGCGCTTGCAGCAGCCGTCGTCCTGAGGAACTCCTCGCGTTTCATACTCTATAAGTTAGTCAATCTATCCCTAACTCGGGATTTTTTCCTGTTATGCCAGAGTAAAATTCCATTAGCGATTTCATATCTGTTTCGATATCGGTCGCATACAATGGGTGATGTATTATGATCTCCTTCTTTTTGTAGTCAAATCCTACCGGGACAATAGGAATACCCGCTGCCTTCGAGATGTACCAAAAACCAGTCTTCAGGGTCGTCACTTTCCTCCGTGTTCCCTCCGGGGCAATGGCGAGTATAAACTTGTCTGAACTCTTAATGATCAGTGAAACCTCCTCAACCATGTCGTGATGTCCGTGACGATTAACGGGAATGCCACCAGTCATTCTGAAGAACCAGCCAAACGGTTTGCTGAACAACTGGCTCTTGCCTAAATATCTTGCCCCCGATATTCTAAGAATACTTCTTGCAGCAAGACCAATTAAAAAATCCCAATTACTGGTGTGAGGCGCGACGGCGCAGATGTATTTATTGATCGGCGGAAGAGTTCCGTTGATCTTCCAACCTGTGATTTTAAAGAAGAGAATCCAGAGTGCTCTCATCAACAAAATTTGGCATCGTTACAATCAACTTCGAATCGTTTTCCATGGCGCGTTTGATTGCGGCGACAGCGCCTTCATTTCTTGCCCACGATCTCCTGGCAATACCATTGTTGACATCGAAGTGCAACATGTTACGAAGACGCCGATCGGCTTCATCGGTTCCATCGAGCAACATGCCGAAGCCGCCATTGATAACTTCACCCCATCCTACTCCACCGCCATTGTGAATTGAAACCCAGGTAGCGCCGCGGAATGAATCGCCAATCACATTGTGGATGGCCATGTCGGCCGTGTAGCGGGAACCATCGTAAATGTTCGATGTCTCGCGGTACGGACTATCAGTCCCCGAAACATCATGATGATCACGACCGAGTACAACTTCGCCGATACGTCCATCGCGTATCGCTTTGTTGAATGCGGATGCGATAGCGATCCGGCCTTTTGCATCGGCATAAAGGATACGTGCCTTCGAACCGACAACAAGTTTGTTCGCTTTCGCTGCCTTGATCCATTCAATGTTATCCGACAATTGAAATTGTATGTCGGAAGAAGCCGACGTTTTCAATTGCTCCAAAACTTCTAAAGCGAGTTGATCCGTAATATCGAGATCTTCCTGTTTGCCCGAAGTACAAACCCAACGAAACGGACCAAAACCAAAATCGAAGCACATCGGTCCCATGATGTCTTGCACATACGACGGATACCTGAAGTTGATGCCATCGTCGGCCATGATGTCTGCACCGGCTCTCGACGCTTCTAACAAGAATGCGTTTCCGTAATCGAAAAAGTAAGTGCCTTTTTTTGTGTGGCTATTGATGGCTGCGGCATGACGACGCAATGACTGTTGAACAAGATCTTTAAACTTAGCCGGATTGGAAGACATCAATTGAGTTGCTTCATCAAAGCTGATCCCGGCAGGATAATATCCGCCAGACCAGGGATTGTGAAGAGATGTTTGATCGGAACCGAGATCTACTTTGATGTTTTCTTTATCAAAGTGCTCCCATACGTCGACAATGTTTCCATTGAAAGCGATTGAAACGACCTCCTTGTCTGAGATGGCTTTTTTAACGCGTATGCCAAGATCATCAAGACTATATATTACTTCATCAACCCAGCCTTGCTCATGCCTCTTCTTTGTTGCCATTTCATTGACTTCAGCAACAACAGAAATAACTCCAGCAATGTTTCCCGCCTTGGGCTGAGCGCCACTCATTCCACCAAGGCCGGATGTGAGCAAAAGCTTGCCGCGTAAGCCGGAGGCCTCCGAAGGCTTGCCGCCCAAGCCTTCTCGTGATATCTTACGTCCCGCATTAAGTATAGTGATCGTCGTTCCATGTACGATTCCTTGCGGACCAATATACATGTAAGACCCTGCGGTCATTTGTCCATACTGAGTAACGCCTAACGCATTGTACTTCTCCCAATCATCCTGGCTAGAGTAATTGGGAATCATCATACCGTTTGTGACGACTACGCGCGGAGCATCTTTCGAAGAAGGGAACAATCCCATGGGGTGACCGGAATACATGTGCAGCGTTTGCTCATCGGTCATCTCCGAAAGATATTTCATGGTGAGTAAGTACTGCGCCCAGTTTTGAAACACGGCGCCGTTACCACCATATGTAATGAGTTCGTGAGGATGTTGAGCGACAGCGGGATTCAAGTTGTTTTGAATCATCAGCATGATAGCGCCGGCCTGCTTACTCTTATGAGGATATTCGTTCAGCGGACGGGCGTGCATCGGGTACGAAGGCCTGAACCGGTGCATGTAGATCCTCCCGTATGTCTTTAGCTCTTCGGCAAATTCTCTTGCCAACACCGAATGATGTCTCTTGTCGAAATAACGGAGTGCATTTCTTATTGCGAGCTTCTTCTCCTCTTTCGTAAGGATGTCTTTTCGACGTGGGGCATGACTAATCGAAGGATCGAATACAGGCGCTGGTGGAAGCCCAGATGGAATACCTTGCTTTATCTCGTCGGCGAAGCTCATGCAACGAGATTTTTCTGGAAATGACGTTCAGAGAAATTTTCTTTCGTGTACTTATAAGCAGAATCAAACATCTCCTGTGCTTTGCTCATCTCGAATACACTGAAGCGCGCCATGTGCGGGGGTTCGATCACAAGATCGCATAACATCCGGCTGGCTGTCGTATTGGCGCTGATCGTTATCAGCATGCTTCGTTCTATCGCCGACTTCAAACTATGTTCGTTGTATTCAGTAGTAAGATGATTGCAATGTGAACCAATCAGGAAGTCACACTTGTCGCGGATAGGTTTGGCGGGAAGATTGTCCAGCAAACCACCGTCAACATACAAATGATCATTGAAGTGCACAGGGTCGAAAATTCCGGGGATGCTACAAGAGCTAATCACAGCCGGCGCTAGTTCGCCTGACGAGAAATATTGTATCGCACCCAGGCGTATTTCTGTTGCGGCAACAGTCAACGGTATCTTGAGTGATTCGAATGTGTTTTCGGGAATGTGCTTGGTGAGCAGTGCCTGGAGTCCTTCCATTTTCAGGAGACCACTCCACGCCCACGCGATCTTTACGGATTTAAAGATGCTGAGGTGACTTACAACTTCGAAGATCTCGTTAGGTCGCATGCCACTTGCGTACAATACACCGACAATCGATCCAGCGCTTGTACCCGAAATAACATCCGGTTTGATGTTCAACTCTTCAAGCGCTTTGATCACGCCAATGTGCGCAATACCTCTTGCACCGCCGCCCGATAATACCAATCCTATCCTCATAAAATCTCGCTCAATGCAAACGTGCGATCGATCCTTATGCCTTTATCTGTTTGCTTCACGGTGCAGCATTCGACGGATGGGTCGTGTTCAAAAAACAGGACGTATCCTTTTTGCTGCAGCCTCATCCAATAGCTTTCCTTTTTCCTCCATGGTAATTAACGGGCGTGTATCGTAACCCATTACGTACACCAATGGAATATGCGACGAAGATGGTATCAGGTCGCTCACGTAACAAATTGTCTTGCCCTTGTATTTGATCATGGGCACCATCATCTGTTCTGTATGACCATCAACACATTGAATATCGAATTGAGGAAACGGAGATGTTCCGTTTTGATCGATCAGTTTCAAGTGACCACTTTCCTGTATCGGCAGTATATTTTCTCTTAGGAAACTTGCCTTCTCGCGAGCGTTCGGCTCTGTTGCCCATTTCCAGTGTCCTTTGTTCGACCAGTAAGTTGCGTTAGGAAATACGAGCGAAAACTTGTCGCCATCTTTCTTCATGCCACCACCACAATGATCGAAGTGAAGGTGTGTCATGAACATATCGGTAACGTCGGATGGATCGTATCCTGCGCTCTTGATGGAACTGAGTAGTGTTTCATTTCCATGAAGATAGTAGTGCTTGTAGAACTCGGGACTTTGCTTGTCGCCGATACCGTTGTCGATGAGAATAAGTTTGTTGCCGTCTTCGATCAGCAAACAACGCATTGCCCACGTGCAGAGATTCTTATCGTCGGCGGGATTGGTTTTATTCCAAATGGATTTCGGAACAACTCCGAACATTGCTCCTCCGTCGAGTTTGAAGAGGCCAGTATTGATGACGGAGAGTTTCATCACTCTTTCACCACGCCCATAGCGGTGAACTTGTCGATACGATTGTTGATGAGTTCGGTGACAGGCAGCTTCTTCAGTGAATTGTAGTTTTCCAGGATAACTTTCTTCACTTCGTTAGCCATCCATTTTACGTCGATGTGTGCACCGCCGAGTGGTTCTTTCACGATGCCGTCGATCAGTTTCAGCTCTTTCATGTCTTTCGCTGTGAGCTTCAATACTTCCGCAGCCTGTTCTTTGTAATCCCAGCTTCTCCAAAGTATCGATGAGCACGACTCTGGTGAGATCACCGAGTACCATGTGTTCTCGAGCATGAATACTTTATCGCCGATAGCGATACCCAACGCACCACCGCTGGCGCCTTCACCAATGATGATACAGATCACGGGCACCTCGAGCATGAACATCTCCTTCAGGTTTCGTGCGATCGCTTCACCTTGTCCGCGCTCTTCCGCTTCGAGGCCAGGAAAAGCACCGGGTGTATCGATGAAAGTAATGATAGGTTTATTGTATTTCTCCGCGAGCTTCATGAGTCGCAATGCCTTGCGTGCCTTGCGATAGCCTTCGGGATTAGCCATGCCGAAGTTTCTCATTTGTCGCTGCTTTGTGTTACGACCTTTTTGCTGGCCGATGAGCATAAATGTTTGCCCGTCGATTGTGCCAAGTCCGCCAATCATCGCTTTATCATCTCCGACACTGCGGTACACCGAATAACTCTATGAAGTCTGAAGTGATCTCGTAAATATAATCGAGTGTGTAGGGTCTATCGGGGTGGCGTGAAAGTTGAACGCGTTGCCAACCGGTCAGATTCTCGAAAGTTTCCTTCTTCAGGTCGAGGATCTTATTCTCGAGAGCCTTGATGGCCCGGGTTACTGTGTCGTCGCTGTCGTCAGCGAGTTGTTTCATGTCGGCAAGCTTCGTCTCAAGTTCGGCAATAGGTTTTTCAAAATCCAGAAGCATCCTTTTTTCCTTTAATTCCTTTGGTTCGCAAAAGTAGTGAAATTGCAGGATTTGCCTTTCCGAAGGGGTTTTTAGAGGGTGGCAGAGAAGAAAATCAGCTAATTTTGGAACATGAAACATCCCAAGAACCTGGCAGGTCCGCTGCGACTGATTTCGGTCGCTCTTGCTGTAAGCATTTCATTTTCTGTGCAGTCGCAAGACAAGAAGCCGCCGTATGAACAACTTCCGGTGCTCCGGCATCTTATTCTGCCGGGGCTGTTGCTTCGCGATTGGTAGACGGCCTTGGATTCCGGTTTTATTGGGGCGACCGAGGGTTTTGCGGTCCGAGGATCTTGCATATAAGCCAAGTGCAGAAGCCCGGACTTCAAGAGAAACTATCGAACATATTTACAGCATGTCCTGCTATGGTATTGAATGCCATTCGCGGAACCATACACTCCGATCCGGATGTGAGAGTACCCTTTGATGAACTTAGAAGAAAGACCCTCGAAAACCTCAAAGCTGCCGCCGATAAGCTACGCGGAAGTTCTGACCAGATGCTGAACAAATATTCTTTCAGATTTAAGGACGGTGAAGAGATCATGGAACAAACCATTCTGGAATTTGATTAGCGGACCAATAGAAGATTGCGTCTGGCATGTTGGCCAGGTTGTAACGTTCCGTAGAACGTCGGGCAACCCCATCTCCGAAAAAATTGATTTCTTCACTGGCACTGTGAACTGAACGCCTGCTTAACCTCACTCGTACCGGAGAATGGAAATGGGGTTCGTCCGCGCTGCCCTGAATACTATCCAACCCATGCACAACATCGACAGGGCGAGGCTCACCACTAGACTAAGGACGAATGGAGTTGCACTAAGTGGTATCCGGAAAGCGAATTGTTCGAGCCACCTGCTCACTATAAAAAAACGCGGGGGTAAATCGCCACGATGTTTCCGGCAAGTACGATCGCCAGGTATCGACGGGAAAGTATGTTTACGAGTGAGACTTCGGATGCACCCATCACCTTTCTGATACCGACTTCTTTCATTCGTTGTTGAGTGAAGAGCATGACCATTCCGAACAGGCCGAGACCTGCAATGATCATCGAGATCATCATGAATGTGAGCAAAACATCGGCTGCGGTTCGTTCGGTGTTATGGAGAGCGTCGAATGTTACGTCGAGGAATTGCCAGTTGAATGGAGCGGTGGTTGATTGCTTCCACGCCGATTCTATTTGTTGTAAAGTTTCCTTTGATGTGTTGTGATCGATCCTCACGATTAGATTCATGAACATCGGTGGGAATACGTGCAACACTACCGGTTCGATCTTCGAATGTGCTGAAGCAAAGTTGAAATCGCGAACGACGCCAATGATCTTGCCTTTCTTCTGAGCCTGGAAAGTATATTCGAATGGACGACCGATCGGATCTTTGAGATTGAATTCTTTCACAGCGGCTTCATTCAAAATAAATCCGCTGGTGTCCGACGGAGTTCCATCGAAGTCGCGTCCTTCGATGAGTTGCAGGCCGAGTGTTTTTGTGAAGTCGGCATCTGCCGCAATCACACGCACCTCTCTTGTTCCGTCGTCTTCAACGTCTTTCGTGCTTTGAGTGCCAGCAATATCCGGAACACGTACGATGAGAATAACAACCCGCTTACCGGGAACAACTGAAGTAATAGAAGCAGACGACACACCACTCACATGTTCGAGCTGTGACTTTATCGAAGCTGCGCGGTTGCGTGCGTCACCGGGGAGTTGCAACACCATCACGTCGCTTTTATTGAATCCCGGATCGCGGCTCTCGATAAATTTCACCTGGCTGGCAATAACAAATGATACAACGATCATGATGGCGGATATCGAAAACTGGACGACAACCAATCCATGACGCAAGTATCCCGATGAAGTAGAAGTCGTGATCGGTCTGCCGCCGGATTTCAAGGTGGCGATCGGATCAAAAGCTGAAAGAACAGTTGCGGGATAAATGCCAGAGATGACACTGATAACGATCCATATTGCAATCAACATCATGATGAACGATGGTGTCGCCAATACGTCCATCGTGAGTTGCTTTCCAACGAGTGAATTGAAATAAGGGAATAGCAACGCAGCGATTACAATACTCAAGACGATCGCCATTGAAGTGAACATGGAACGACTCCGCGATGAAGCGCAGGAACAGGCGCGACTTCGAAGCGCCGATAGTTTTGCGAACAGCTATCTCCTTCGCGCGACGTATCGCGATTGCGCTGGAAAGATTTACGTAGTTGATAACAGCAATGATCAGTAACAATATTCCCGCAGCAACGAACGCCGACACGATCTCTGCGTTGCCACCTGGAGTAAACTCTTTTTCGCGGCTGCTGTGAAGATGAATGTCGGCAATGGGCTGTGCATTTAATGTGATACCAGACGGAGCATTAGGATCAACGTCACCAAACTTTGGATACCAGGGTAGAATGACTTCAGAGTTGAATTGATTGACATCAATACCGGGTTTTAGTCGAGCGTATGAATAGAAGGCATTCATATTACGCGACTGATCGGCATCGCGCCAATACCAACGCAGTGGGACCAGGATCTTGAAACGAAAATGACTTGCAGCTGGAACGTCTTTTACCACTGCGAGGACCTGCAGCTCCTGCCAGTTTGTTGTCACTGCCGTACCCGCAACGTCGGTCTTGCCGAAGAATCTCTGCGCAACCGATTCGGTGATGATAATTCCATTTCCTTCTGTGCTGATTTCTTATCACCTGAAATAAATTCTAACGGAAACACATCGAAGAAACCGGAGTCGATCGCGATGAGTCCATCCTGCGCTTGTTGTGCATTGTCTTTTGTAATTAATATCTCCTGATCGATTCGAAGTATGCGCGTCGACGCTTCGACCTGCGGTAGCGTTGCCGACATCTGTGGAACTACGAACCCTTCGGAGGTCGCCCACTTGATTTTGACCGTCACTGGTTTTAACATCAGGCTGTAATCGAACCACGCGATCGTGCCCCTGGATCCAATTGATCGTAACTAAGCTCGTCAGTAACGTAGACGTAGATGAATGTGAGTACAGCAAATGCGAGCGTGAGCCCGAGAAGATTAGTGATGCTGTACAGCTTATTGCGGAGGAAGTAACGCCATGTGGTTTTCATACCCTAATTTGACAAATACGAAAGTATTTATCAAGAACTTTCATGCTAGTGTTCTTTTGCGCCCACGATCCTGTACACCTTACCGTCGGGTTTTGTGAAAATATACAACTCGCCGGCATAGTCCCGACCGAAGCGAACGTCGATTCTATCTTCACCGGTGAGTTCTTTCAGAGTCTTTCTCACCCCGTTGATTGAGATCTGAAATTCCGGATCGTAGCAGAGCCCTTATCGACATCGTTCATTTTCGACGTAAAAAACTCTTCCTTTCACAATGTCGCCGAAGATATATTTTCCAATCAAGGGCTTTATTTTGGCACCCCAATATTCGTTGCCACCTGAGATTGCATTGCCTTCGTCATGATCGTATTGGGCGACGGGTGGAACGATGGCAGTGATCGTATTTTCGGGATAAACCCAGTCCATCGACTCCTTGTACTTCAAAACAAAACTTCCTTCGTGCTCGGGCCATCCATAGTCCTGACCTTTTTTAATAACATATAACGACTCGATGTTACGATGACCTATGTTCGCAGCAATGATGTCTCCTTTTTTAGTCCACGATATCGTGTTCGGATTTCTAAATCCGTAAGCGAAGATCTCGTTGTTGAACGGATTAGTTTTTTGGAATGCCGTACTTCCCATTCTTGCTATCGTTGCCTTGAGGATCGATGCGAAGTATTGAACCCCAGATGTTGTTTTTGTTGTGCGCGATAAATGGGTATCCGATTTCCACAGCGCCACCATCGCCAATGCCTGCATAAAGCAATCCGTAATCTTCGTCACCAGGTTTAGCGAGCGGGTTGAACGTGATCTCCTGCATACCATGAATTTGCTGAACCATGTTGGCACGAAAGAGCTCACGGCTTTTTCCATCCTTCCACTCAGACAACACCCATTGCAACATAACCTTAATACTATCAGCGTAAGCGAAGTCGGCAGCACCGGAGCCAGGACCTTCGGAGTGTGTTGTATATAACAATCCATTCTTTGCGAAGTCGGGATGAAATGCAAAGCTGCCGAAGCCGTTGCGAGCCCTGGCTTGTCGATAAACTTTGGAAATTCTTTTGCGAGATCGAAATACAATTGCGGACCGTTGGTGGTCAGCTTGGTACAATTTGCCACGAAGGTCGAGAACGAAAACATCTTTGGTGTCGGGACGATAGCCGAGCTGGACAATGCGGGTCTTCTGTCCTTCGTTGCTCGAAGGCGGAATGGTTGTGGCTAGTTGAAGATCGACCACGAGGTCCGACATTTCAATCTTTGCGGGAATAGGATCCTTAAGCTCCGTTCCGTCGGGTTTATACTCTTTCTTTTCGGGAGCTGGTTTGGTTTTGAGCCAGGCAACAATAGCGTCGAGATCTCCGTCGGGCAAGTGACCGAAGCCGGGCATGTAAGTATTGAAGTGACTGTACGTAGCGCTGGCGTGTTCGTCGCCGGCGTCGATCATCGACTTCGGATCTTTAATAAAGTTCTTGACCCATTCGGTTGATGTTTTTTCTACGACACCGCCAAGTTGTGGACCAATGCCGTCGGCGCGGAAGTTGTGACAAGAGCTACAATTTCGTTCGAAGAGGGTCTGACCTTTTTCTTCTTTTGATGTGCAGGAAAATGCGAGTGCGACTACAGCTAAAAAGAATATTCTCATTCACACAAGTTATCCTTTTTTAAATTTATTCTTTAGTGCAGCCAGTTTCTCTTCCATGCTTTCTTCTTTCACGGCCACTTTCTTTTTCTCTTTTGATTTCTCCTTTTGATTGAGGTTGAGATGGCGCCGCACCGAAAGCATTATTCTTCATCGATAAAGCAATCCTCTTTCGTGGAATATCGACCTCAAGCACTGTGACTTTCACTTTTTGCTGAACACTCACGACTTCGGCGGGCTCTTTTATAAACTTGTCGGCGAGGTGGTGACTAATGTGAACGAGTCCATCCTGGTGCACGCCGACATCGACAAATGCTCCGAAGGCTGTTACGTTGGTGAACGATACCTGGCAATACCATTCCAACTTTCAGGTCTTCGATCTTGTGCACAGTTTCGTCGAAGCTGAAGAGTTCGAACTTTTCACGCGGATCGCGACCGGGTTTCTCCAATTCACTGAGGATATCGTTGAGCGTCGGGAGACCTACCTTATCGGTGATGTACTTTTTAAGATCTAGTTTCTGACGGAGCTCTTTGCCTGTCATGAGCTCCTTGATATTGCAACCGAGATCTTTTCGCAAAGCGATTAACAATGGTATAACTCTCGGGATGTACGGCGCTGCCATCGAGAGGATTTTCGGAGTTGCGTATGCGAAGAAAACCGGCGCAACTGTTCGAAGGCTTTGTTCTTCACGGCTCTTGAATGCACCGTTCTTGTTTCGATATTCGACGATGTTCTTTGCGAGGTTCGGACCAAGTCCTGACACATACGACAACAATTCCTTGCTTGCTGTATTCACTTCCACTCCTACCGAGTTCACACAGCTCATCACAACATCATCCAGACCTTGTTTGAGTTTCGTCTGGTCGACATCGTGCTGGTATTGACCAACACCGATCGACTTCGGGTCGATCTTCACGAGCTCCGCCAACGGATCGGTAAGACGACGTCCTATCGAAACGGCGCCACGCACTGTGACGTCTTCGTTGGGAAACTCTTCTCTCGCAACGTCAGATGCTGAGTAAACCGAAGCACCGCTTTCATTCACGGACACGATAATGATGGAAGACGGCAAGCCGATGCTTCGCACGAATGATTCCGTTTCGCGACTGGCCGTTCCGTTGCCAATAGCAATTGCTTCGATCTTGAATCGATCACAAAGCCCGAGAACGATCGTTGCGGACTTTTGAACATCCTTCTGTGGTTCGTTCTGGTAGATAACTGTATTAAACAACAAGTCGCCGTGTTCGCTCAGGCACACCAGCTTCGTTCCTGTTCTGAAACCAGGATCGAGTGCCAGCACGCGTTTGCTTCCGAGCGGAGCCGCGAGTAAGAGCTCTTTTAAGTTCGAAGCAAAAACTTTGATCGCCTCCTGGTCGGCTTTCACCTTCGAATCGACACGTACTTCTGTTTCCATCGTTGGCTTGAGAAGTCGTTTGTAACTGTCTTTGGCCGCTTCGGCAACGAGCAATCCGGCAGGGCCGGACGTTGTAACGAATTGGTCTGTTAATATTTTATGTGCGCGGTCTTCTTCGGGACCGATGTTGAGTGTAATAAAACTTTCGTTCTCTGCACGACGCATTGCGAGCATTCTGTGCGAAGGAGCTTTCTTCACTGACTCCTTCCAGTCGAAGTAGTCTTTGAACTTTTGCGCTTCTTCAGACTCGGCTTTCGATTTGACGACTTTCGTTTCTATAATACCTTCATTCCAAAACAAGTCGCGTATCTTCTGACGGGCTTCCTGGTTTTCACTGATCCATTCTGCAATGATATCCGACGCACCGGCGATTGCCTCCTGTGCGGATGCAACACCTTTCTCGGCGTCGACGAAAGTCGCTGCGAGTGCTTCGACGTTCTTCTCCTTTTGTTCAAAGATGGTTGTTGCCAAAGGTTCAAGTCCTTTTTCACGAGCGGCAGTAGCTCGTGTCTTGCGCTTCGGTTTATATGGAAGGTAAATGTCTTCGAGCTCGGCGATAGTTGTTGCCGCTTCGATGGCTTTCGCCAACTCCGGCGTGAGCTTCTCTTGCTTCTCGATTGACTTGAGGATCGCGTCCTTTCGCTCGGCGAGTGCAACCAGTTGTTCGTTGCGATCGCGGATTGCCATAAGCGCAACTTCGTCCATGGTGCCGGTCATCTCTTTGCGATAGCGCGCGATGAACGGTATGGTCGATCCTTCGGTCAACAGGTCGATGACAGCCTTAACGTGCTGTGGTTTGAGACTAAGCTCAGATGCAATTGTGTTAACGTTACTCTCCATCACAAATATTTTTCTCGGGTGGCAAAAATATATTAGCTTATGAATTCATGTTACTGCGAAGCTGTTTATTTTTTTTTCTTATTGATCGCGGTCACGCAGTGCGGTCAGCGCGAAATGTCAGAAAATCCTGACGATCCATCACCACCAAAGACTCCCGAAGAGGAGTTATCAACATTCCAACTTCCTTCAAACCTCAAGATGCAACTCGTTGCTTCTGAGCCAATGATACAAGATCCTGTCGTAATGAATTTCGATGAGGACGGCAGATTATGGGTGGTTGAAATGCGTGGCTTCATGCCCGATATTGATGGCAATGGCGAGGGTGATCCTACCGGTCGCATCTCCATCCTCGAAGATACAAACGGCGACGGAATGATGGATAAGTCGACGATTTACATCGACAGTTTGATATTGCCACGAGCCCTGGCGATCATTTCCGGAGGGGCATTAGTGGTGGACGACTGGAAGCTGTGGCTGACAAAAGACACAAATGGCGATATGAAAGCCGACACTAAAGAGCTTATCGATTCAACCTATGCGGGTACAAGATTGCCGGAGCATTCGGGTAATGGATTGTGGAGAGGAATCGACAACTGGTATTACAATGCGAGGTCAGTGTTGCGATATAAACTCGAAGGAGACAAGATTATTCGCGACAGTACGGAATTCCGCGGTCAATGGGGAATGTCGCATGACGATGACGGTCGTCTATATTATAACTATAACTGGTCGCAGCTACATGCCGATCTCGTTCCACCCAATTATCTGAATGCGAATAAGCATCACGTTGCAACGAGTGGCATCGATCACGGACTCACTTTGGATCGAAGGGTCTATCCTATCAGGTCCAATCCCGCCGTGAATCGCGGGTACATTCCAGGAACATTGGACGACGAGGGACGACTGTTGGAGTTTACAGCAGCATGTTCACCTTATGTTTATAGAGCGATGACGCTCCCGCAAGAGTATTATAAGAACGCTTTTGTATGTGAGCCTTCGGGAAATCTTGTGAAGCGAAACGTCGTGGCCGAGATTGGATATAATCTGAAAGCTAAAGATCCGAATCCGGGTCACGAATTCCTCGCCTCCACTGATGAGCGATTCAGACCCGTAGCGATCACCAGCGGTCCCGATGGTGCATTGTACGTTGCTGACATGTATCGTGGATTGGTACAACACGGTGAATATGTAACTCCATATTTGAGAGATCAGACTTTGAAACGACATCTCGATGCACCCATAAACTTCGGAAGAATATGGAGGCTTGTTCCGAAAGGATATATCAATCAAAAACCAAAGTCGCTATCGAAATTAACATCAAAAGAATTGGTCGATAGTCTCGCGAGCAAGAATGGCTGGACTCGCGACATGTCTCAGAGGCTTTTAGTAGAAAGAAAAGATCTTTCGGTTGTTAACGATTTGAAGAAACTAAAAGGCAGGGCGAAGTTTCATGCGTTGTGGGCGTTGGACGCGCTGCACGCAAATGATCCACGCGAATTGCTCGAAGCAATGAAAGATTCATTAGATGCTGTGAGCACGACAGCGATGCGTTTGCTTGAACGGATAAAGGATGATGGTGGAGAATTCACAGCAATTGCAACAGAGCTCAACAGCAAAAGACTCCTGCAGCTCACATTGTCTGCTCGTTATCTCGACAATCGACAAGCCTTCAAGATCTATAAGTACGCCCTTAATAACCTCGACACTCCCGTTGCGCTCATCCCTGATGCCATCATCAGTGGTCTTTCTGGTAAAGAACTTGCCTTCACTAAGTATCTCATCGCAGATCATTATAGCAATGATGTTTTTATGGAAGCTCTTGCAACCGCCATCGTCAAACGACGTCAGCCCAAAGAGATCAGCGAATTACTTGCATTAAATAATAACGCCATCATCAATGCTGTAACAATTCAAGGCCGAGGAAAATGGTCGCCACTTAGACTTCCTTCGAAACCCGTACTCACAGCTCGCAACCCACAACACACAACTATCATCGCAAACATGTTCGAATGGCCCGGCCACAAAGTTGATGTTGAGGCAATCAAAAGTTCCGTGAAGCTTCCAGCGGATCAACAAGAATTATTCGCAAGGGGAAGACAACAATACCTCAGCACCTGCTCCGGATGTCATGGAACGAACGGCGAAGGAATGCAGCGCATGGCTCCGCCGCTAGCTGGTTCCGAATGGGTTGTTGGCGACGAACGCCGGTTGGCGTTGTTGGTGCTTCACGGGATCGAGGGACCGCTTGAAGTTGCGGGCAAACGATACGAGGCCCCGAACATCCTTCCCACCATGCCGTCGCATTCCACGATGGATGATGGAAACATTACCTCTATCTTAGTGTACATAAGAAATGAGTGGGGCAACGACGCAGGCGGCGTTAATAGAAGAACCGTCGGGCGGCTTCGTCACACCACGCAAGGACGCGTGATGCCATGGAGCGCGAACGAGCTTAACGATCACATGAAAAAGATCGATACTGTTAAACAACAAAATTGATTTATGGAAAGACGTGAATTTATGCAACGAACAGCTGCCGGCATGGCAGCATTAACCCTCCCATCGTGGACGATTGCCGGCAAAGAAACGAAGATGGGCATCGTCGTGCACTCGTATGCTTTTCGTTGGAATTCTAAAATACCGAGCGCGAAATATCCCGGCTTCACAACGGCTATCGAATTACTTCAACACACGGCCGACATCGGCGCGGGCGGAATTCAAGTCGTAGTGAATGGTTGGGATACGGACTTCGCAAAGAAAGTAAGAGACCTTCGAGAGAAGCTTGGACTTTACCTGGAAGGTTCTATCAGTATGCCTTCAAAGCAGGAAGATGTTGCGTCCCTTCGAACAAACTGTTATCAATGCGAAGGAGGCCGGCGCTACTGTGTTGCGTACTGTTACCTCAAGCGGCCGGCGTTACGAAGCGTACCACTCCGCAGCCGAAGTTGAAGACTTCCAAAAGAAGGCTATGGAATCCATTCGTTGGGTTGAGCCGATCCTGAAGAAACACAAAGTCAAACTTGCTGTCGAGAATCATAAAGACTGGACAGCACCGGAGCTTGCCGCCGCAATGAAGAGTATTTCTAGCGAGCACGTTGGTGTTACGCTCGACTTCGGCAATAGCATCGCATTGACTGAACTACCAATGGATGTTATTACCACGCTTGTGCCCTACCTGGTCTCCACCCATGTGAAAGACATGGCTGTCGAAGAATATGCCGATGGCTTCCTTCTCTCAGAAGTTCCATTAGGCAAAGGCGTCGTCGATCTCGACAAAGCGTTTGCGTTGTGTATGAAACAGAACTCAAAAGCCAATTTTAGTCTCGAGATGATCACAAGAGATCCGCTGAAGATCCCTAATCGTACCGAGGCGTATAAAGCAGTTGTTCCAACGAAGCAAATTGATATCGGCGCACTAAAGAAAAAACAAACCGAGAATCCTCCTTATGTATCTCAACTCAGTGACGAGCAGAAGCTGGCTGTTGAAGAAGAGAACATTCTTAAATGTATCGACTACTCAAAGAAGAACTTAAAATAGATGATCACTGAAAAACTCCCGGGTGTTAAATTGTTCAATCTCGGTGGACGCACCGCCATCATCACTGGCGGCTCGAAAGGACTCGGTCTCACGATGGCTGCGGCCCTCGCATCGGCGGGCGCCAACATCATGATCGTTAATCGCAGCGCCGCCGAAGGTGCGAAGGCTGCGCAAGACCTCGCTACCGAGTTTGGTGTAAAAACCCATTCCTTTCCGCCGACATTACGAATCAAGCTCATACCGAAGCAATGGCCCACGAAGCCATGAAGGTCTTTGGTCGAATCGATATCCTGATCAACAGCGCGGTATCAACATCCGCGGACCGATCGACGAAGTGACGCTGGATGATTTCAATAAAGTAATGACCGTGAACACCACGGGCACATGGCTCTGTTGTCGCGCCGTAACCCCTCACATGAAGAAAGCCGGCAGTGGAAAGATCATCAACCTCGCCAGTACGCTTGGCCTGGTCGGTGTTGCCAATAGAACACCCCTACGCATCGAGCAAGGGTGCAGTGGTGCAGATGACACGTGGCCTTGCTGTCGAATTAGCGCCATTCAACATTAACGTGAACGCAATTTGTCCCGGCCCTTTCCTTACCGAGATGAACCTGCCGATTGCCGATACGGAAGACGGCAAGAAATTTATAGTCGGCGCTACAGTGCTGGGCAGATGGGCCCGCATGGAAGAGATACAGGGACTCGCGATATTACTCTCAAGCGATGCAGCGAGTTATATGGTGGGAAGTATAATTCCTTTAGACGGAGGATGGACAGCGAGATGAAAGTGAAAAGTGAATAGTGAAAAGTGAAAAACTGAATGCATACACCCACAACGCATAACTCACAACGCACAACTAACGTCAGGTATGCGATGTTGTCTTTGGTCTTCGTTAACGTGATGATCAACTATTTGGATCGAAGCAACCTGGCAATCGCCAACTCCGCAGTTGCATCGGATCTTCAATTAAGCACCGTGCAGATGGGTTATATCCTGTCGGCTTTCGGTTGGACGTATGCGCTACTACAGATACCCGGTGGTATTCTTGCAGATCGGTTTGGTCCGCGAGTATTATATGCAATCTGCCTGGTCACCTGGTCTATCGCGACAATGTTGCTGGGATTGGCAAGAGGTTTTTCAATGCTCTTCGGATTTCGATTGGCCATCGGCAGCTTCGAAGCGCCTTCCTACCCTATCAACAACAGAGTCGTTACCAGTTGGTTTCCTGACAATGAAAGAGCGGGCGCCATTGCTGTTTATGTATCGGGACAATTCATCGGACTTGCATTCTTCTCTCCGGTGCTTGCAATGATCTTACAAGCCTATGGTTGGCAAATGATGTTTGTAATTACTGGCGGGATTGGTTTGTTGTGGGGATTTGTTTGGTATTTCTTTTATCGCGATCCCTTGGATCATCCCAAAGTAAACCAGGCGGAACTCGATCATATCGAACAAGGGGGTGGGTTGCTCAAGGGCAAAGTAGAAGATGTGAATAAGTCGCAACCCTGGACTCGCGAGAACCTGGGAAAAATATTTTCCAATTCAACACTCTGGGGAGTGTACATCGCACAGTTCTGTATGAACGCGATATTGTATTTTTTTCCTCACATGGTTTCCAACCTACTTAGTGAAAGCCAGAGGTCTCGAGTTTGTCAAGTCGGGTTTCCTTGGTTCGATACCATTCCTCGCGGCATGTGCGGGCTTGCTTTTATCGGGATTCATTTCAGATAGCCTTGTGAGGAACGGTTGGTCGGTAGCGATGGCCCGCAAGGTGCCGATCATTATCGGGTTGATCATTTCGATCAGCATCGTTGGACCTAACTATACATCCGACATCTTCTGGGTGATCTTCTTCCTGTCGCTCGCGTTCTTCGGAGCGGGCATGGCTTTGATATCGTGGGTGTTTGTTTCGATACTTTCGCCCAAACACCTGGTGGGATTAACCGGGGGTGTATTCAATTTCATGGGTAACCTCGCCTCTATCATTGTACCGATAGTCATTGGCTACCTGGTTGCGGGTGGTGATTTCAAACCTGCGTTGACGTTTATCGGGATACTAGGGTTTGTTGGTGCCATGTCTTATATACTTCTTGTCAGAAAAGTTGAACGAATTCAATAAAGTTATGAAGAGTCGTCGTTCGTTTTTAAAACAATCTCTTGCGGCTGCAGGAGCATTTGCAGCACTGCCAGCATTATCAAGGCCTATTATCGAAAAACCCCACGAACGCTTGGGCCGCAAGCCTTCGGGAGGCCTCCGGTTTGCGCAGCAAGCCTTCAGCGACGGCACGCTTCTCCGTCATAGGCCTCAACCATGGTCACATTTACAGTCAGACAGACGCTATGATCCATGGTGGCGGGCAACTCGTGGCTTTCTATTCGAAGGAGAATGATCTCGCCGAAGCATACGCCAAGAAGTATCCGGATGCAAAGCGTGCTTCTTCGGAGAAAGAGATCCTCGAAGACAGCACTATTCAATTGATCGTGAGCGCGAGCATACCGGTCGACAGGGCGCCGCTCGGCATCGAAGTAATGAAGCATGGCAAAGACTTTCTCGTCGACAAGCCTGGTGTCACAACATTGAAGCAACTCGCCGAAGTGAAGAAGGTTCAGAAAGAAACAAAACGCATCTATTCGATCATGTACAGCGAGCGTTTCGAGAATCGTGCTACCGTAAAGGCAGGTGAGCTGGTGAAAGCCGGTGCCATCGGCAACGTCATCCAGACAATCGGTACCGGACCACATCGCATCAATCTCAATAGTCGTCCACAATGGTTCTTCGACAAGAAATACTTTGGCGGGATCATTTGTGACATCGGTTCGCACCAGTTCGATCAGTTCCTCTTCTTCACCAACTCTACGAAAGGGGAAGTTGTTGCTTCGCAACTGGCAATGTTCATTACCCTCAATATCCCAACTTCGAAGATTTCGGAGATGTGATGGTCCGCGGTGACGGTGGTTCCGGTTACATCAGGGTCGATTGGTTTACTCCAGATGGGTTGAATACGTGGGGCGATGGCAGGCTAACGATCCTGGGAACGGATGGCTATATCGAGGTTCGTAAAAACGTCGACATCGCCGGTCGTGAAGGTGGAAGTCATTTGTTTGTTGTCGATAAAAAGGAAACGCGATATGTCGATTGCAAGGAAGTGGCGTTGACGTTTGGTGAACAGTTTATTGCTGACGTTGCTAACAGGACAAACAATGCGATGTCGCAAGAGCATTGCTTTTTGGCGACAGAGTTGGCGTTGACGGCGCAAGAGAAAGCGCAGAAGCTGGTGTTTAAAAAGTAACGGAACGAGGATTGGAAATTGAAACATTGAAGGCCTTAAGAGCAGCATGCTTCATCAATCCCGTATCACCAGTGGTCATAAACACACTCTTTCCTGTTGATTTAATCTCTTTCAAGTCTTTATAAATCCACTTATACAATTCATCGACCGGGTCAATAACTTGCGGGCAGTGCTTCAAGATTATCTCCGACAGCACCGGGTAATGTGTACACGCAAGCAATACAGAATCACATCGATTCAAAGGCTTCATGATCCTCTTCACAGCCGTTCAACTGAATCACCACTTACTTCTCCCCTCTCAACCATAATCGACAGTGGTTGCGCAATTCGTTGACTGGTCTTAATTCCCACTTTATTCAACTCTCTTCTATAAAAACCACTTCGTATCGTTCTGCCGCCACCAATGATACCAACGTTCTTTGGTTTTCTTTTGATGACTGCTTTCACCGTCTGTGCTCTCAACCCAATCACATTTTTATCGGATGCTTTCAGAACCGAGCTTGCCGAATGACATGCAACGATGATCTTGTCGGCATCCAGGAACTTGATTACCTTTTCAATTCTCGAACGCAACGCCTTCTTCGACAGCTTTCCATATGGGACTTCGCCACTATCAGAGAAGTAGGTTAATGGCAGCTTCGGAAAATCCTTGCGGATCATTTTGTACAAGCCCAGCCCGCCAATGCCATAATCGATGATCGCGACGGAGTGCTTCAAGGATACGTAAGATTGATATTAGCGATGTTCTCCATGTTGATGGAGTCGAACGCGAGGATGCGCGAGTTATAACCGGTGTTAATCACCTTCACCTTCCTCCCGGGGAAACGACTCTCGAGATACCACTTCATCTCATGCTCCGCACGGATCGGGTTGAACTGTAACATCTGCGCCCATGCAGGATGCGTAACAAGGCGACGCAAGCTTGAATGCCATTGTGGATCTCTTAGCCGGCTCACGTACTCCCTCACCTTGTCGCGAAGGAACAAGGGAATCTCTTTCCATCGTACCGGTCCCGTTACCATATCGACCACGATCAACTTGCCGTCTTTGCGAAGCACGCGCTCTATCTCTTTCATGATCGGATCCCAGTCGAGATAGCGGAACGATAGCATAGAGATCACCACGTCTACTGTGTGGTCTTCGAGAGGGATAACGGGCCCATCGACCACATGGTAGATGATGTTGTTCTTGGGCTGCCGTGACGCTGTGCCAGGCCAATCAGTTGCGATGATACATCTACGCCGACACCTGCATGAATTCTTGGACTTAACTCCCTGAGCAAGGCGCCATTACCACATCCAATGTCAACTACAGATTTACCTGCCAAATCGGGCAAATGTTTGTTGATCCAATCCAGCTCGTCCCTTCGTACGCGGATGTCTTTGAACGTCTCGTCGTACAGTTCCGCTACCGGGTTGTAGGACGTGTCTACCGGGCCGCGCTGGTCTTCGAACTTCCGAAAGCGTTCGGCTTTCATCGTGCCAGTATACTTCTTCAAGGATGCAAACAGTCCGTGTGACTTCTTGCCGGGACAACCAAAGCAGTAGAGCTCGGGCAACTTCTCGTGCGACAGCACCATGCGATATCGGTCCGGGGCTCTCGAGAATGCAGTGTACCAGTGATAACCGTAAGTTGTTACATGTTGCACCCGTGAGAAGTAGGGAGCAAACCAACGGGCAGAACGGCAGCAATGGAAATACGCCTCGGCCTTTTCGGCAAATGGTATTCGAAGGATCTTAACTTCGTGGGGACTGAATTGTTCGGGGTACTTGATGGTGCCAAACATGGGGCCATACATACCCGAGTGACCAACGAAATGAAATTCGTCGATAAACTTGTTCTCGTCAGCAAGTTTATTGAAAACGGCTTTAACGTCAGCCTTGGTTTCGGTTGGCTCGAGGATTACTTCGAGGCCATTGGCAATTTTCTCTTTTGCCAATGTTTGGGCAACGAGCTTGAAGCGCTCACCGCCTTCTTTGTATTGCGTGGTAAATATGATTAAAGCCCGCCTCACTTTCCTTCCTTGCTCTTGGATGAACTCCACATTTTGTTTTTCAAATTTATTAAGCAACGACGCAGCATCGTCTACATTCGGATGATACCACTTTTGATTGTTAAAGTAGTTCATCATTTTCGGAGTCTTGAATGTGTGTCCGTGTCTTGCGAAGATCTCGTTGCGAAGGTAAGCGAGATCATCTTTGCTCAAGCCCAGAAGGTCGCTGTCTGTCAGCAACATGATTTTCGCCTTGAGATACATTTGATCGCGATAAAAGATTGGAGGCCGGGACTCGATAATAAAATCGCCGATGTCCCGGGTGCGAGTGGTAATCGTTACGTCACCGTTGTCTTCAACAGTCGCCTCGTTTTCATAGACCGCATAGCCGGTTGTCCTCACCCGGACATTGTTCGCATCGTAGGCATAAGCCTCGTAGCTCCCCTTCATGTTAATAGTGTCGACCTGGTTGTTAAAAAATTGTTGCTCGGCTTCAGCATAGGTCCCTTCGCTGTATTCCGGACCTGCATCGCCTCCACTTTCTTCTTCACTTGATTCGTCACTGGTTTCATCGGACCCTACAGCGAACTCACTGGGATAATGCCATCCGCCCATGGTCATATTGTCCCTGATCAGTTTATACTCGAAGTTGGTTCCGTCTGTCGTAAATTCTTCGACGGTAGCGAGCAGGATGGGCTCATATTTCATTTGCTGTTGATGAATAGCAAGGAATAATTGCGCGTTAATGCTTTGGATCATCTCAGGGGTGAGCTGTATCGGCTTCTCGCTGACAGAGCTAGTGCTTTCTACTGGTGTGACCGCTGTAGTGTCATTCGTTGATTGTTGTTGATCCTGTTTTGAAGTACAGGAACTGAATGCAATGACAGCAATGAGTGCAAGGGGTGTTTTCATGTGGTGTCGAGACAGACTAAAGATACATTATTGTTTCTTTCCTTTCCTGATAAAGTAAGGACGCTCGTTCATTGGGTTGCTGTTGTTAAAGATCCGTTTGATGACGGCGGGTTTGTTATCGTTCTTCGCGGCTGTTACAAACTTTTGCCAGGTGTTTTCGGGTACGGTAAAATAACGGTTGGCGATGGTCTTCACCTGCTGCAGGTCGTCTGGACCGAGATAGGATCTGAAGTCTGAATCCAGTACCCTGTAGGTGATCCGTAGCACGCTGTCTGGTGACAGGTTCTTTGGAGGAAGCCAGTTGAGCGCGTCGAAATTCGTTTTGAAGATGATCATCTCTGCGAGACCCTTATGTGCGATCACGAGAGGATATCTTTCAGGTCTGAAACGATTCGTGAGCCGATCGACAACTGTGGCGTAAGCGTTGTTAGGAGCATCGAATGCCCAGGGTTTGTAGGATCTATAAGAAATAACTGAGAGGATAACGAAAGAACCGGTAAAGATGAGAGAAGGAATTGTCGTTGGCTTGCTGACCAAACAAATCAACACAACCACGGCGACAGGTGCGATCATGAAAAAACGGTGACCGATGTCGCCCGGCGAGAAACTGAAGAAGGGAAAGACAGATATGAATAGTAGTGTAAACCAAAGGCAGATGTCAATTCGCGATTTGCTATTCGCGATTATTAAGGGTATCGATAAGAGTATTGCTATCGAAATGATTACCAGGTCTGCTTTGAATAACCAACTTAAGGACGTTGGGAAGATGTTAGTGAACGCCAACGGTGCCCAATGAGGTGCAGACGTAAATTGTCCGTCGAACCGGGCGAGGTCGCTCACGTGAATGATACCTGGAAGAAATCCTACCGCCACCATGACTGCAATCCCTGCAATAATCCACTTCCACGAAATGAAACGAAGGGCGTAGACGACTATCGTCAGCAACGCGAATGCACCGGTCATGCGATGTGTTAGTATCGTGCACAGAAAAAGAACGGCTGTCAACACACCCGGGCGTTTCAATGAGCTCATGAAGAATATGAAGAACACCAACCCTAATGCATTCTTAGGAAACTGGAGAACGAAGTAGGTTATCAGTGGACTGAAGACGATGTAACTGCATGCGGCGCAGGTAATTATCAGAGCAACATCTTTTCCTAACAAGTATCGATAAACTGAGATCACAAGCAGTCCACCAATAATAGCCGTACCAATCCTGAACCCCGTTATCGGATCGCTGGTAAAGAAAGTGATGAATGTGAAATACGGGTAGATCAATGAATAGTCGGGAGATTGCATGTGCCCGTAGGTCATCCACGAATGAACCTGCATGACGTAGTAGTAGCCGTCCCAACCCGTTGGATGACTTGTTTGATTGCCTGAAAAGAATCGCAAGGCCGTGGATAGAATGAAGAATCCAGCGCCGATCAACCAAAGTTTATTTTTCAAGAACCACGCCATCTGCAGCAAGTCTTTTTCTGAGCTTCGACATAAAGTTCGGGCCGGGATCGATCTTTCCGTATGGCTTATAGGCGGTGTTCAATGAACGGAAATATTTGTAATGAGGAAGAGTTGTGTCGTTGTACTCATGGTGCGCGATCATGTATTTGATCGTTGGATATTTCTGTGCGAGGAACTCGATCAGTCGTGCGTCACTTTCAATTTGTTCATCTGTAAGATCGGTGGAGTCTTTCGAGATGTTTTCGATACCCAATGAAACATGATTGAAGCCGATAAGGTGTCTTGCAACAATCGTGTCGGGCATCAGGTGGAAGATGCGTCCGTCTTTGTTCACAACGTAATGAATTCCAACGTTGAGACTGCTAAAGTCTTTAATGTAATCGCGCGATGACGCAATGTTGTCATTTTTAAAAAGATTAAGAGTAGCGTCTAAGTTATCAATAGCAGTATAGTGCACAACGATGATCCTCGGAGTATCGAGCTTATAGGTATTGATGCCGTAGTTCTCTTTGTTGTATTGAACCGTGAGGTCGAGCTTTTTCGATGAAAGAATATTAAATGTATCTACTTTAAGAAAAGGGGGAGCGACGGCATGTGATTCTTCGACTATATCCGTCTTCTTATTCCCCGAGCACGAAAGAATAACAAAAAGTAATATGAGGGGGCTACCCTTCCTTCTTCTTAATAAACTCAACATTTCTTTTTTCGAATTTATTAAGTAGCGGCGCAGCATCCGCGACTGCTGCTCGATACCAATCGGTCGGCTGGTAGTGTGTGATCATCTTCGTGGTCTTGAAAGTATGCCCGTGATGGGCGAAGATGTCGTTGCGAATGAAGGTCAGGTCATCTTTGGTCAGTCCCGCGAGGTCGGCATCGGTAAGGTCCTTGATTATTGCCTTCATGTAAAGGTCTTCTTTCCTGAATGTAAGAGGTTCACTTAGATCGACGTACAAATACTCGTCGTCCAGCAGCGACATTCCTTCTTCGGGGTTGTAGTATCCCCAAACTTGCGGCCTAAAGTGAGGTACACCGTCCCCATCAACTTCATTTGCGTTTTTGTGAGTAAGACCGTCGCCGCCAAATTCAATCGTCAGCTTTCTCGGGGTAGATTCAGGTTCATCGGCGTAAGCTTTGAAATAACCAGTCACATAAAGCGTATCGATCTCTGATGTGTAACGGTATTCAGTTTCAGTATAAGCTTCACCGTAAAGGGGCTCCTTGTCTTTGGTAGTGTCGGCATCCCATGCGTCTTGTTCTTCCTGTGTAGGGGGTCTCATTCCGCCCCACGACTGGCTGGTCATGCCGGCGTTATCACCGTTATCCCGTATGAGGACATAGTCGAAACTATTTCCATCAACTTTGAATTCTTCCTTAAGTGACACCTGTCTATCACGATATATCAAGCCGTTGTGCATGGCAAGAAATATCTCATCCATAACACGTTCGGTTTCGGCTGCCGTCAGCGTGACTGGTTGCCGCTCTTCGCCGCTACTTGTTGTTGATTGAGTAGACTCCGTTCCTGTGGAGTCAGAAGTCGATGTACTTTCCTGGGCCGGCTTTGTGCAAGAAATTAATGCAAGAGTCAATAAGGAACATGTGGCTATTTTTTGGAAGCCCATAGCAATGCGTTTTGAAGGAGAGTTGTGTAGTTGACGTGCTGGAACAAGATGGGGTCATGTCCCATGAAAATATACACATTTTTCGCCTTCATTTTTGCATTGGTCCACACCACGGGATGGTCTCCCATTTTTTTATCGGTTTCCGGTTTGTAGGTGGATTCATCTACACTAGCCAGTACAGTAACATTTCGTCGCGGACTTTTATCATAGGTGTACCATTCGTCTTTCGAGATCGTGAATCGTCTTGGTAGCCCTTTCATTACCGGATGCTTTGGTGCTTCGACCTTAACTCTTCCAGACGCAAAGCCGGCGATGTAATCTTTGAAGCGAATGCCGCCCATGAAATCCGAAAACCAATTCCACATGGAGTAGCCATCGAACTCACCGAGCAGCGTCGCATGATGCACTCCTACCCAGCCGCCCCTTCCCTGCTCTATGTATTTTTCAAATGCAGCCTTTGCAGTATCACTCCACATGTATGGAGGATAATTCATTTGAAAGATGACACTGTATCCCGCCAGGAACTCGTCGGTCACCAGTTTGGGATTCTCGTTGTATACAACTTCGAAATGTTCCTTTTTCGCGAGTTGATCCAGCCACACTTTTGCCGCTTCTACGTAAGGAGTATGATTTTTATCATGTTCTGCTAATACAAGCATTCTAAAGTTCACTTGAGCGTTAGCCGCAAAAGAAAAGACTAATAGTAGCGCGAGTGTTAGCCCTTTCATTAGTCTTCGTCTTTCAGTGTTGCGATGAATGCCACGGCGTCGCGAATCTCACGCTTCGTTAGAATGAATCGCATTGGTGGCATGCTCGAAGTCGCGTTGGTCCTGTTAACAACCTCAGTCTTCGCTACAGTGGTGTCGGGTTTGTCGCCGACTTTCACCACAATAGATTTCTTGTCTTCACCCTGGAGGATACCGCTGACGGTCTTTCCGTTCTTTAACTCGAGCTTCACTGTGCCGAAGCCGGGAGCTAATCGCGCGCTTGGATTCACAAGGGCTTCGAGGATCTGTTCACGACTGATGCGTTTTGCGACACCATTCAATCGCGGACCGGCATTTCCACCATAGTCGCCTATAGCGTGGCAACGAACGCATTGCGCCGCCTGATTTTCGTAGAATATCCTTGCCCCTTGACGCACATCGCCACCGAGAAGACTTCCCATGTAAGGACCCATGATAGAATCGGTCGTTACTTTTTTCACTATGTCTTTATACTGCTCGACAAGTTTTCCGGCCTTAGCGTTATCGAGGGCTTCCGACAACTCGAGACTCAGCTCTTTTGGAAGCGATCCTTTGCCGAATTCAGTAACGAGACTCTCGAAAGTAGATTGAGTATTTTCGATAGGCAACGTTCCCAATGTTGTCAGCGCTGCCTGGCGTTCTTCTATGGTTCTTGTATTGATCACATCGCTGAGTAGCGACACCATGACGTCTTTCGACATGTCTGATTTTGCGAGGAGATCAAGGCCAGTTACGCGTACAGACTTGTCGTTGTCCTTCAGGGAAGCCTGTATACCCTCGTTCAATTTAGTTGACTTAATATCTGCAAGAGATTTCAATGACTGTACCCGTACTTCGGCAGACTTATCGGTTTTCAGGTGAGCGAACAGTTCGTTCTCTCCTTTTATCTGAAGTTTGCCGATCGCTTTCGCCGAGGCAAGTCGAACACTTACGTCTTTGCTGTTCAGCAATCCGATCAATACTGATGTGGCTTTCGATTGAACACCGGCGAGATCGCGGCTAACTTCACCACGAAAGCGACCGTCTACACGATCCACAACAGAAGGCTTCGCCCAGGTACTCAATGCCGCAACGGCTTCTGCCCTCATGGCAACTGGCGCGTTCTCTTGTGTTGAATAAGTCAGCAGGTTCTGCAATGATTTGTCGGTGCCCACCCGAAGGTTCGCGCTGATTGCACGACGAACAAATGCTTCGTTGGTAAATTTCGAATCAACCAACGCGTCTCCCAATGCAGGCAGCGCACCGGGTATCGAGAGATCATCATTGATAGCTCGTGCAGCTTCGGTTGCGACGAACTCTTCTTTGTCTTTCAGGAAGTTTGCAACACCTGGATTTGCCATTCTTCGCAAGGCAACCACAGCAGCTGTTCTCACTGCCTTCGATGGATGTGTAGACAATGCAACGAGTGGTTCTGCCTTGTTGATCCTTGACAATGCCAGGCTTGCGGCGTGACGCATGAACACATCCTGGTCGTTGTTCGAATCAAGTAATGCGATCAAACCTGCGACTGCGTTTTCGTTAGCGGTTCTTCCTAATGCTTCTGCTGCAAAGAATTGTGCGCGCGGATAACTGTCTTTCAACATCGCGATGAGCTTGTCGCCGGCATCTTTATATCGTACGTCGCCAATCCATTTCGCAGCCTGTGCACGGATCTCCTGGTCGCTGTCATCCAACAACGGAACAAACAAGGCAGCATGCTTGATGTCTTTTCTTGCGAACTGGCTGATGCCCCAGATGCCATGAACCCGAGACAACTGATGATCTTTTTGCGCGATCGCTTGTTTGAAAACTTCAAGACCATCGTCACCGCGAGTTGCCAATTCGAACTGTGCCTTTTGTCTTACGCGCATGTCGGCATGTTTCAAAAGATCACCCAGTTTTTTGATATCTGCTTTCTTGAAGTCTTCCGCAAGCAAACCCTTCACTTCTTCACGAGCGGGATTCGGATTATCAACGTCCATCTTCCAAACACGACCGATATCTTTTGTTCCCCAGCCATCAATCCAGTCACCAATCATCATCGAACCATCGGGCGCCCAATCGATGCCGGTAGCGAGAACATTACCCAAAACTTTTTTGGTTTCACCGAGCTCAAACGTTGAGCCTTTCGGATTGAGCTTGAAAGAATGAACTCCGGAGCGCGAAGGGTTTCCAACAAATTCAACAACAAAGAATGTCTTATTCCATGCATCGTTCAATGCAGTGCCAGGATTGTACAACATGCCCGTTGGGCCATTCACAAAATTGGCGATGGGCGGAGTGATGTATGCAGCCTGTCCTTCCCAATGAGGAACAGCCATCTTCTCATCCATCCAAACTTTATAACCGTTGTTGTCGGGATCGGTGTATTTGCCATACTGCCAATTGCTTCTCCAACCGATATCAGCACCATTTACAATGTACACGATACGCTCTCTCTCACCTGCGTGATCTCCGTCGTTGTCTTCGCTGATCATGTTGCCATATTCATCGAACACGAATTCATGTGTATTCCTGTTTCCGTAAGCAAACACTTCGAAGTCACTACCATCGGGATTCGACCTGCAGACAACACCACTGTTGGGGTGCTCCCACTTCTTTCCATCTTTATCGGTTCCATTAAATCCGATATCACCGATCTGCCAATATATCTTTCCTTCGGGACCAACTTCAATGCCTGACATTCCGTGCCCGCTGAAACCGATGTGAATTCCGTAGCCAGTTGAAATAGATTCCTTGCTGTCGATAAAACCATCGCCGTCTTTATCAGTGAGTCGCCACATATCGGGACCTACATTAAAGAAAAGGTCGTTGCCTTGCTTCATGATACCACCTGCTGCGTCGGTCACTTCATCGTTGAAGTCTTCGATCACCAACTGTGCCTGGTCTGCCATTCCATCGCCATCTGTGTCTTCCACACGGTAGATCTGCTCCTTCTCGACGGCCATATCTTTCCAGTCGTGAGATCCATCACCGTTGAGGTCTGCAAGCCACTCGTTGCGTTTACTGTTTTCGGGAGAAAGCTCTTCATGTAAAAACTTGCGCTTCTCGTCGATGGTCTGAAGGGCGATAGAACGCAACTCCCAATCCTGGTGGCCGCGAATGTCGAACTCTGAATTCTTCTGACGATTGGCGCGGGTGTAATACAGGGCACCGTTGTCGTCTACGTCTACCGACACGGGATCGATCACCAAAGAATCGACGCCCCAAAGCTTGATGTTCACTCCTTCGGCCAGTGTAGGCGTTACCTGTGCCTCGACGGCCTTCTTCATCTGGTCGATCTTTTCGGGAGCGACCGTCTTGATGATGTGACGGGTTGTTTTGTTTTCCGTCGGAGCTTTAGAGCATCCAAACAGTACGACGAGGGTAACGAGGAAATACCTTTTCAT
>JBBCGZ010000027.1:0-181630 GCA_037200305.1 Bacteroidota bacterium | reverse complement strand
GATCGTAGAGAATAAGGATGGAGATTGTTGTGATAGTTTTCTCTTTCGCGAGAACGGAGAGATGAAAGCAATCACGTTGATGATGTAATCGCGATTGGCCTTCTTCGGTCCGTACTTTTTCAGTTGATATTGATACTCTTCAAGAAGATCGCCTTCAACTTCTTCGATGAGGTATGAAGGACAGAACTTTTCGAGAAGTCCGTGTGCCCATTTGGGAGGGAAGATTATTTTCCATGGCGCTCATGCTTTTCGCGGCGACAACGCTTGTCCGAGGTTCCACAGTCGATGCCTCACTTCCTGGATGTCGGCCAGGGACGCGGCGGCCCGAGTGCTGTTGTTGAGAAAATTCTTTTACGACGGCCGCCACGTTCTGCTGTGGCGCCGCCCATTCGTGATCGCACCATTCCTTTTTCTTCGAGACGTTGCAACGCCGAGTGTACCTGGTTAAGGCGCACGGTGCGACCGGTCTGTTCTATCACTTCGTGTGTGATGGTAACACCGTAGGCGTTTTCGGTCGAGGGCGGCTACGAATCAATAGCACGATCTCTTCGAACTCGCCAAGATATTTCGTTCCATTTATTCTATTTTTGCTGATGAAATATAGAAAGAAAACGCCGGAATTCGTCCGGGGTTATGTTCAATCGTGGTTCTTTTGTGGTTCTTTTCGTTTACTGCTCCTTTAACGCCTCCACAGGATTCCATCGCGCGGCTTCAACGACTGCACACCTACGGTGACCATAGCAACTGCAAGGATCGACAGCGCTGCCTTCGCAAACAGGGCTAGAGTGATCTCCGTACGATAAGGGAACGACTGCAGCCACTCATTGCGCCGCATAATAACTGACAGCACGGCGACAACGAAGGCGATGCAGATCAGGAAAATGTATGTCTTACCCAGGTGCACGACCAGTTGTGACTCGCTTGCGCCAAAAACTTTTCGGATTCCGATCTCGCGGAAACGCTGCGTCGTGCTGTACACCACCAGTCCAAACAAGCCGAGGCATGCTACAAATATTGCGAAGCCGGTAAAGAATGCGAACAGTTTCGACAACCGTGCTTCCGACTTGTACAACTTGTCGAAGTTTGAATCAAGGAACTTGTATTCGAACGGCCAGTTGGGTTCCAGCTTCTTCCACACTTTTTCGAAATGCGCGATGGTTGCCGGAATATCATCGCCTTTGATGCGAAGCGTGACCTCATTATAGAACAATGGATTTACTTGTATGAGACAGGTGTTACACTTTGATGAAGGCTGTTGAGGTGCATGTCTTTGATGACACCAACAATAGTTCCTTCCTTCATTTTCGTTTGATCGTCCCAACGCTGCCATGCAATCTGGTGACCGAGCGCATCTTTCGGGTCGATGTGTCCGATCATTTTGGCGCCAGCTTCGCTGATGATAAAAGCGTCGTTCACATCCGATGGGCGGTCGTGTGAAAATCGCGACCGGCAATGATGTCGAGGCCTAAGGTCTTCACATAGTCTTCATCGGCAGTGAGCATCGACACTTGCCATTCTTTGCCAGTCTCTTTGTCGCGAAAGCCATCGCCTGCGAAAGCCTGGCCGGGCAAACCGTATCCCAACGTTGCACTGAGAACATTCGGATGATTCGAGAATTCATTCTTCGCCACCTGTCCGTTGCCATCGAGAGCACGCGGATCGGTATCACGATCACATTGTCTGCGTCGAAGCCAACAACCTTCGTTTGCATGTACGTGAGCTGATCTGAAACGACAATCGCTGCGATGATCATGAAGAACGATAGGATGAATTGAACAACCACGAGTCCTTTGCGGAGCACGGTCCCTCCTGAAGTCGGTGTTTTGTCCGCGTCCCGACAGGATCGACGACGGCTTAAAAGAGGAAATATACAGTGCCGGGTAGGCGCCTGCTGTTACTCCAACGATCAATGCAAACGAAATTATGGTTCCCATGGCCATCGGGTTGAGGAGGACGTTCGCGGGAATTTGTTTTTCCGTAAATGAATTCAGGTAGGGCAACGCGATCTGAGTGAGAACGATGCCGATCAGTAAGGCAACGATCGAAAGTATGACCGACTCGCTCATGAACTGATTGATCAGCTGTGATCTCGCTGCGCCGATAGATTTTCTTACGCCTACTTCCTTCATCGGTTCATAGCACGGGAGGTGGAGAGGTTGATGAAATTCAATACTGCAATTACAAGAATGAAAATTGCCGTAACAGAAAGAATGTAAACGGTCTGAATGTTTCCCCTGTCCGCGATATCCCAAAGTTGATTCGATGCGTGGAGGTGAACCTGGTCCAGTGGCATCAGGTGAGGAATGTAATAACCGCCACTGCTTTTAGTTAAAGGCCATGCATGACGCTCTGCAAATTCTTTCAGCTTGCCTTCGAGCGCGGCCGCATCGGAGCCTGGCGTTAATTTAATGTAAGTAATAAACTGGCCTCCATTGCCAGCTCAGCATGCGACCACCAATCGCACTTGCGAGATCTTCAAGCCTCAGCAAATAATTGATGTGAATAGAAGAGTGAGTCGGGAAGTCTTCATAAACGCCGCTCACGAAAGTATCTTCAGTACCAATTCGTATTGCCTGTCCGAGTGCAGGCTTATCGCCAAAATATTTTTTGGCGAGGGTCTGTGAGAGGGCAACAGATTTCGGTTGTGTAAGAATTGTCTGCCGGTCGCCCTCGATGAGTTTCAGGTCGAACATGTCGAACATCGTTCGTTCGCCGTAGCCACCGTTGTCTTCGGTCCCTTTATTTTCGCCGACAGTAAAAAGAAGCTTAGAGTTGATGTTCAGGAAACGGAAATAGTAATCCACTTCGGGATAATCTGACTTCAACGTTTGGCGCGATCATAGGCGGCACCATGGCGCCTATCGTCTTCGTGCCTTCGTCTGCAAAATGTTCGTTGTAGACCCTGAACTTCAGGTCGGCGTCGTTAATATGTTTATCATACGATAGCTCGTCGATCACGAATAACCCGATGATCAACACGCATCCAACGCTGATGGCCATGCCACTGATGTTGATAACAGAGAATAGCTTGTTCTTGAGCAGGTTCCTGAAACCGATGGTAAGGTAGTTGCGAAGCATAGTATTTAGGCTTTAACCTTTAGATGCTAGTTGCCTCACAATTGTTTTACGCCAAAGCGATGATTTGCCCATTCAGTGGAAACCTGCTGCCGGGCGACTGGTTACAGAAGGCGGGTTATTTCTTGTCGTCGAGATCTTTTTCGACGTCGGCTTTCATGTCGTTGATGCCGTCTTTGAATTCTTTGACCCCCTTACCGAGTCCTTTCATGAATTCGGGGATCTTTTTTGCGCCGAAGAGTACCAGGACGACGATGCCGATCAATAAGATCTCCTGGGCACCAACGCCGCCGAGGAAAAGGAATATGTGTGAGTTCATGTGAATGCGGTTTAAAATGGTTCTTGGAGGAAGAACGCATAAAGAAGGAAAAAAAATTTGGGACTTCAGCGAGAAAGACGGCGGTTGGGCTTGGAAAGGGGTAAGTTATGGTGGGTTGGGTTAAGAAATTTATAATGGCAACCTGGAAACAGTCGGTCGCCGAAAATTCAGAAAGGCCCAATTTGCCCAGATCGAGACTATGACGTGCTTGTTGCTCTTCATTCGCGCGCTCCATAATCCACAATACAAGTCATATCAATCCTGTATTGAATGTTCTTTTTTGCTTGCTGTAATAGAACGTCTCATATCACCGAACGCCTTCTCCAGATCACTATTCAGATCAAGCTTGTCTGTTTGAAGGTTTCCAAAATGAAGCTTTGAGAGATCCGTCATGTCCGATAGCTCAGGGAAAGCTTTTCTTGCATAGGTATATAACGATCTCCATCGACTCTAAAGATCGGCTTACCAGATTGGTTTGTAAGGAAACCCTGATCGTTTAAGAAAAGATTTTAAAAAAATACCTCAATCACACACCACCCTAAAACCCTTGTTATGATTCCTCGAAGTCGGGGACAGCGGATTTTTATACGTAACCCTAAGAGGTCGCCCATTCATATCCCCACGAACCGCCGCGAGTGCTATAGAACCTCTTTGTATCATCATACCATCCATCGCACCACTCCCAAACATTTCCAGTCATATCGTACAACCCCAACTCGTTAGGAACTTTTTGTGCCACCGGCATCGTACCATCCGTCTTATGTGCCACCCAACCAACACTGTCTACCTTATTGCCACCACTGTAAGGAAATCCTTTAGTCTTCACGCCACCACGAGCTGCGAACTCCCACTCTGCTTCCGTAGGCAGCCTGTAATGTTTTCCTGTCTGTTCACTCAACCATTTGCAATACGCCTGTGCATGATCCCAGCTCACATTAATAACCGGGTGCTGTTCGCTTTGCTGAAACCAGGGCGCCTCAGGCATCTTCCTGCCGGTTGCTAAACAGAATTTTCTCCACTGACCAACAGTCGTCTCCGTTTTGGCAATATTGAAATCGGAAAACGGTAACTTTTTTCACCGGCTTTTCCATCTTATCACCACTTGGATCGCCCATCGTGTACGTTCCGCCTTGCACTGCAATCATCTCAGGCAATCCTCCATCATTATATATAGGATTGGGTTGCGGCGACTTCGACTTACCGATCCACAACAGCGCATCCGATATCAATGTGTTTTGAAACTTGTCGCTCATTACAAACTCACCATGACCCATGTTGATGTACACCATGTTGAATTTAGTATTCGTCCAAACTACAGGTGTATCGCCACCAGTAATGATGTCTTTGATGCCGATCGGGTAATTCAATGGATCGAGTGTTACCAGCACTTTTACATTTTTGTTTTCGCGGGGACTTGGTTTCCATTGATACCATTCATTGGTCGGTGCCCATAGAACCGAAGGAGCATTTTGAGTAACGGGATGTTTGGGATCATCGATCACCAACCGCGCGGGCATAGGTGGCCAGTTGTTGCTATAGAATACTGCGCCGCCCATAAAGTCGACAAACCACGGCCACTTCGTGTCCTTGTCGTTGTAACCGGCCACGTGAAAGCCGATCCAGCCTCCACCGTTGTTCATAAACTTCTCGAATGATCTTCGTTGCGTTTCGGTGTGTGGAAACTCGTTGATCCACATCACTACCTGGTAGTTGCGAAGGAGCGTGTCGTTGAGATTGGTCCAATCGCTCGTTGCATCGAACGTGAAATTTCTTTCGTCGGCGAGATCGTTCATGAAGGATCTCAATTGCCTTGCGAAGTCTACATGTTCGCTTTCAACGTTCTTACTATAAAACGCCAAAACCTTAAAGTCGGGCTTCTGTGCCACGCAATTAAACGTGCACAACAGAATAAATATCGTTACGGTGTTTTCACTTTTCACTTTTCACTTTTAACTCTTGATCCTAGCCACAGCATTGCATCTGTGATCATCTTATTCTGATCGTCACTCGAAAAGATCTTATTACTGTGTCCCATGTTCATGTACAACATCTTGTACTTCGTGTTGGTCCAAACAACGGGTGTATCACCGCCTTCAATTACAGTCCTGACACCCAACGGATAACTTTCCTGCGCAATCGAGATCAGCACTTTAACATCTTTGTTCTCGCGTGGACTTGGTTTCCACTGATACCATTCGCCGGTGGGAGAGATGTACGTCTCAGGAAGACGTTTCGTGACGGGATGATTTCTGTCCTCCACAACAACTTTCGCCGGCAACGGTGGCCAGTTGTTTACTTTAAAATATGCTCCTCCAAAAAATGAATTGAACCATTTCCATTTGTCATCCGGCAAATTGAAGGCAGACACGTGACATCCATACCAGGCGCCACCTCGATCGATGAAGCGTTCGAAAGCAGCGCGTTGTTCATCGTCCTTTGGGAAATCATTCAACCAAATAACGACATCGTAGTTAGCGAGATAATTATCATTGAGATTCGACCAGTCTCGTGTTGCATCGAAGGTGAACTCCTGTTGCTCAGAGATCAACTCGAAAAATAAAGAGCATCCTTCGCAAAGTTGATGTGGTCCATTTCACCATTGGTGGTGTAAAAGGCCGCGACTTTGAAGCGGGGATTTTGTGCAAGACAGCTTACTGAAATCAATAGAGCAAGTGGCAGGATCAGGCCTTCGCATAGTTGAACTATTTATCTTGACGAATAAACTTCACATTTCGAACACGACCGTTCGATGCACGAAAGCCGGCGACTTTACCTTTCTCGCGATAGAACTCCAGGTTGCCGAGGATATTTATGTTGAACCCGTCCGCTTTCGTTGGCACCAACCGCATATCATCATGACGCTGGTGGTGCGACCACAGGGTGTCATTTTTAACTTCAAGCTGTACGTCGTCTCGAGCTCCGGACTATAATAAGCGCCCGTGTAATCAGCGAGCTTAGGTCGTCGAGGCGTCAAATGGCGTTTCAGGCGGGTTATTATTCGGCCTGTTTTCATTTTTCTTATCTTCTTTCAAATCATCCTTCAAATACAAATCTGCAAGCTGATACGTGAGATCGCCAACGGAAAGCTTGCGTAATTGCTGAACACGCTTATAGTTACATGCTGATCGGGAAAGCGAAGCAGGTAGGTTCTGTATCCTGCATCTCCTCCACTGTGACTCCATGTGTTCAATCCCTTGTACTTCTCGTAAGCCTGCCCGAAAGCATAGTCGATGGTGTCGCCGTTGTTTAGGACGTATCTTGATTCCATGATCTTCATGATGTTGGGATTGCCGACTTTCACCTTTTCGAAATTCTGTGCCCACAATGAAAGATCTTCAACCGTTGTGAACAAGCTCGTAGCACCGGCGTTGGCATAGCTCAACACACTTTTCTTGAAACCATTTTCCGCACGATGATAGGAGTACGCACGATTCTCAACGATCCTTTCATGATCATCATAGAATAAGGTGTTCTTCATGCCGAGCGGGTCGAAAATATTTTTCTTGCACCAATCGGGAAATGTTTCGTGGCTCACACGCTTCACGATCTCACCCATCAATGTGAAACCTGTGTTGCAGTAAACATGCTCGTCTCCAGGTTTAAAATTCAACTCCGTTTGTTTGCTCACCAGGCGCAGAACCTGTGACGTCGTAATTACGTCGTCCATTCGCCAACCGGCCATTGTTAGCAGGCTCCATTGGTCGCGAAGTCCGCTGGTGTGGTGCGCGAGCTGCCGAACGGTGATCGGTGTTCCGAAGTCGTGCATCTCCGGAAGATATTTCCGGATGTCGTCGTCGAGATTGATCTTACCCTGGTCGGCAAGGGTGGCAATAGCAAACGCCGTGAATTGTTTCGACACAGATGCTATGTGAAAAATGGTTGTCGCCGAGCTGACCTTTGCGTTTTGTTCGAGGTCGGCATAGCCGTAGCCCTTGCTCAATATTAGTTTGCCATCACGCTGAACGGCTATCGCAACACCGGGTGTTTTCTCTTCGATACCCAATGATGCTTTCACAATCTGGTCAATTCGCTTCTCCGGATCGTCCGACAATACCTCGGCGCCACCGAGTGTAATAGAATACTCGCCGCTGCCACCTTCGAAGGGGGCAACCGTAACGAGGTAAACCCCAGTGGTATCCGCTGTGAATTTGAAATTCTCAGGACCGCGCGCAGGGCCATCGAAGGTCGCAACCTCCTTGTGATTTGGATTGAATATTTTCACGACGAGATCGACCGTGTGCTGATCGGCAGTTCCAAACACGAATGAATTCTGTTTCAGATCGAGTCTAAAACTGTCTATCGCGTGCTGCGCCAAAGTCTTTCTGCCAACAGTCTGTCCGATCTTCAGGTCCGAATTTTCAGACAGTGAAGATGCGGGTTTTTGATCGCACGATGCAACGACCACAGCGATAATGATGAGTAGTAGTAGATTTTTCATGAAGCGTATGGTTGTATGATAACAAATTCAACTAATTCAAATTCGGTCTTGACGTTCGATCTCACCCTCGTAATAGCATTCGTAATATCTAGAGTATCCAGGTCAGGCTTAAAAGTTACGATTAACATCAGAACTATTTCTTCGGGCGACTGGTAAGTTGACATTATATTATTGACTTTAAGTACCGCTTCGTCCTGTTCCACCAGCGTTTTTATCTTCTGCTGCGTGTCACGCGAGATGCCTTCACCCATCAGCAGACTCCTGCTTTCGCGACCGAGCACGATCGAGACCGCGACCAGCAACACACCCACGGAGATAGATGCAACACCGTCGAGTATCGGCATGTCCAAGTAGCGACCGGCAAACATGAATATGAAAACGATGAGAAGACCTAACACTGCCGCAGCGTCTTCGAACAACACAAGGAAGCTCGAAGGATCTTTGCTACGTACGATCGCTTCCCACCAACCGAGATTGCCCTTTACCAGTCTGAACTCTTTTGCAGCTATCGCAAGTGAAATGCCTTCGAACACCAAAGAACAACCAAGCACGATGTAGTTGATCATCGGGTTGCCTTGTTCTACCGGCTCCCTGATAAATTGAACACCGTGATAGATCGATAGTCCGCCGCCTAAGCTGAAGATGAGTATCGAGACGATGAACGACCAGAAGTAAAGCTCTTTTCCGTAACCGAATGGATGTGCCTGGTCTGCCGGCTTCCGGCTTACGCGAAGTCCATACAATAATAATAGCTGGTTGGTAGTGTCGACAACTGAATGAATGCCTTCGGAGATCATTGAGGCACTGCGAGTCATCGACCCAGCGATGAATTTTGTGATTGCGATGAGCAGGTTGGCGGCAAAAGCAGCGTATATAGATTTGTTTGATTTAGCCATCACGTCCGCGTATCCTCTGCTCCTTTGCGTATCCTTTGGGCAACGTGTTCCTTAAATTGCTTTGGCTCCACAATTGTGATCTCATCAATCAGCCCCAGGACAAACCTCCCAATCCCATCGAAATTATTCACTGGTCCATGAAACTGGTAATGATCATCACGCTTTTCCAGATACGGCATCGATAACGGATGCTCTTCGCGGAGCAATAAGTATGCTCGCATCTTCAGATCCAGGGTGATCCATGTGCTTTCTCGGCCCGACATTCCGAAGATATCCGTCGTTGTTTTTTGATGAAGACTTTCGTGCTGAAAATTTTTCTCACCCTCAACGATCTCTCCAATGCGGTCGATCTTGAATTGCTTAGTCTGACGATCTTTGGTGTCGAGAGCAACGATAGTCTGATAATTATCGCCGAAGCTGATCGGTTCCACCAGGCGATCGGTGATCTCGCTGCTGTTCGCAGAATGATAGTTGCGAAGCACCAATTGTTTCTTGTCTTTGATTGCTTGTGAAATTTGTTCGACCAGCTTGCCCCTTCGTGCATGTACGATGAGGTTCGGAACTTTATCGAGCTCCGAATTCAAGGAAAGTTTTTTTAACAGTAATTCTTTCAAAGGATTGTTGTCGACTTCAGTCTGAATGAGCTTCTTGATGAGTTTCATTTCTTCGAGTGTGAACTCAGACGTGCCCAATTCATCTTCGGAGCTGTGAATGAAATACTTCCCGTCGAAATCTTTCTCGATCAGCAGCTCAACTTCTTCAAGCAGTTTGATGTAACGGTAAATCGTTCGTTCACTTGTGTCAAATCGTTCCGCGAGACTCTTGATTGTCCACCTGCCCGTTCTCAATACCGCGATGATCTGGAACAGCCGGAGAAGCTTTGTTTGGGGGATGATTGATTCAGTTTTTGTGGACTTTTTAGCCATGGGACCAAAATTCGCCTTTTGACACTAGTTGTCAAACCTCAACTGTTACTTGAAGTATCAAATAATGGAAACGACCATGGCAACAACGGTAAAATGCCCTCATTGCGGGAACAAGTTTTCGCCTGAAGTGGCGCTGGAGCACGACATCCGTATCCAGTTGGAGAGAGAGTTTGCGACGAAGCTCGAAGAGAAGTCGGTCGCCTTCGATGAGCGTGAGCATTTGTTGGATCAACGCGAAGAAAAACAGGAGCTGGAAATGCGTCGTCGATTGCTCGAGCGTGAAAAGACAATGAAAGAAGACGCAGATCGCAAGGCGATGGAGAAAGCACACCTCGACGTGCGCGAGAAACAACTGGAGCTCGAACGGGAAAGGGAACGCATCGGTATTCTCTATAAAAAACATCTGAACGAAGGAATCGAGAAGGCACGCAGCGATGAGCGTATGAAACATGCAGAGCTTCAGAAGAAACTCGACGACCAATCGAAGCTCATCAACGAGATGAAGAGAAAGTCGGAGCAGGGCAGCATGCAGGCGCAAGGTGAAGTCCAGGAGCTCGCCCTCGAAGATCATTTGCGTTATGCTTTTGGTCGCGACCGCGTAGAAGAAGTCGCCAAAGGCAAACGGGGCGGCGACTGCATTCACTATGTTAAAGATGCGTACAACAATGTATGCGGCAAGATCCTCTACGAAAGCAAGCGCACGAAATCATTCAGCAACGAATGGACATCCAAGTTGAAGGAAGATATGCGACTTACGCAAGCCGACATCGGCGTTATCGTTACTGAAGTGCTTCCGTCCGATATGACTCACTTCGGCCTTCGCGATAGTGTCTGGGTTTGCACGTTCGCCGAGTTCAAAGCACTTGCTGCTTTATTCAGGGAATCGTTGTGCCGTGTGGGAGAAGTTCGGATTGCACAAGAGAACAAGGGCGACAAAATGATGAAGCTGTATGATTATCTTACGAGTATCGAGTTCAAGCAGAAAATTGAGGGTATTGTTGAAAGCTTTCAACAAATGCAAGACGATCTCAATAAAGAGAAAGCGCAAGCTCACGCGCGATGGGCGCGTCGCGAAAAGCAGATACAGCAAGTGATTGAGAACACGGCGGGTTTGTATGGCGATGTGAGAGGGATTGCAGGCAACGCGGTGAAAGAAATACAGGCGCTGGAACTAGAGGACGCGACGATGAGATTATTGTGAGAGAGCTTATGAGACTTGTTTGAGTAGCCATTTTTCAGCTGCGTCAAAATCTTCAAATATCTCTATTTGAAACCCACGCTTCTCGCCGATCTCTTTCCAGAATGCTCCGAACTCCCAGCCTCGCGGATTTCCGTTCCTGTCGAAGACGGCGGCGACAACAATCTTCCGAAGGACCGGTTGATGGTGTTCGTAGCCTCGCACGATATTGAATGCCTCGCTATTTGAAACATCGACCTCGAGCTTGCGGTAATCGACGAGCATGAAGTATCTGTCGAATTCGACGGCAGTTTTGACAATTTTGTCAGCCGCCTCGGTCATTTGACGAAGATTGTCGCGTTTCCCATGCCCCACGACGAGGAGGTACTTCTCGCGGACTTCGAAAGTGATGGGAGGGTGGGGCATGCCCCAAATTTAGTAAGAGAATTTATTAAGAGAATAGTCTCGCGACGATGTCCTCACCTAGTCCCTCAACGAAACCGTTCCCTTAAACTCTTTATTCGTGAACACGACGTGATAAAAATACACGCCCGCAGCTTCGCTCAGTCCGTACCATTTAAAGTCGCGGTCGCCACTCGTAAACACTTCCTTGCCCCAACGATTATAGATCCGGATGTTTTCGAAAACTCCCTGGCAATTGTCGGGCGGAAGAATGTTGACCAGCTCACCGAACTCATCACGGCGGATCATCGCATAGTAGTCATTGACACCATCACCATTCGGTGTAAAGACATTCGGTGGCTCATGATCAAATCCGCCACTCTCCACGTCTTTAACTTTTACATTGAGTGTAATCGTATTCGTCACAGCCGTCAGGCATCGATTATCACCATACTCGAAGTCGAAATAATAATTCTTTTCGTAGATATCCGTACTCTCTCCGTCGGTGAAGATCGAACATAACGGCGACCACAAGAATGAACCCGTTAGTACGCTTGGACCCCCAACATCCTGCCACGTCCAGCCCAGCGGATTTCCATCGCCTCCATGCTTAAGCATCTTGACGTGAAGACTGTCTTTCGGTGCAACGTCTGTGTCGCGGACATCAAACTGCAGATTCAGTTCCTGTCCGGGCGACACTACTGCGTTGCCATCTTCATAAATAGCGCCATTACTCAGGTTAGTAATTGAAATCAATGGTGGACTGTTATCAGGCTTCAGCACTTTTACTTTCACCACCAACGAATCGATCTGTCGTAAACGACATTTATTAATGCTGTCGATCGCTACGAATCCGATATTGAACTCATCCTGGTCGAGAAGGTTGATTTTCTTGCAGAGAAGATCCCATTGGAATGGAGATGTCACAGTGCCAACACCGGTTTTCGTAGTGAATTGCATTCCATAATCGGATGGATTGAAGTGATCGCCTTCCATTCGCACTGTAACCTGTGCATCACTTACGATATCTCTCGCCGTCACGTTGAATGTCCAGCTATCGTAGATTTTTTTCTCTATCGAAACTTCGACTTCGTCAGGATCGGTTGTAAGATCCGTGTCGATGAATGGTTTCGGATAGGGCGGAAGGATGACAGCTAAATTGTAAGTCAGAGTGTCGGGCGGATTGATGTCACATTTGTCGAGGTCGTCGACCAGCAGCCTCAATAAAAATTCGTTCGCTTCGTGAAATCATAGATATCACAAAAGGCATCCCAGCTAAGTTTCCCTTTCAACACTCCGGGATCATTCTGGTTGACCGTTGTTTTCATGCCGGACCTCGTCAGCGAAAATCCATCGGTCAGCGCGTAGAATATCAGCTGGTCATTGTCGGCATCGTGGGCTTCGAAGTTCCAGCTGTCTTGTGTGCCTTCGTCCAACGTTGCCATTACCGGGTTGGGGGGATTGAACCGGACGCGCTGATTATCCGGGGGCTCAATATCGACGTTCACTCTAAGTGTATCCATCAAAGGCAACGCACACGCATCGTCTAAGGCAATGATGCCAAGCTGGTACGGGCCACCGGTGAAGTATGGACACGCAGACAAACATATTCTGAATTCGATTACGCCGGGTCCCCTGCCTCCCGCCAATGATGTATCCGAAGTCAGGAACAGGCAATAGCGATTGAAGATCTGTTCCCTCCGTTGGTTTGAAATTCATTGGAATGATCTTGAGCTTGATGAACTCAGAATAATTATCGGCTTCCCGATCTGCGTCTGGATCTGTGACGTCTACCAGGAAGCAACGGTCGTTGTCGAGAACGTGATTATCGAAGGTTAGACTGATCTCACCATGAGTAAACGCCGCTGCATTCAATCCCTTTCCAGTGATTACCGGCGGTGCCGATAATCGACAATCCGTAACCAGCATCTGGAAGTCGCGACGTGTTTCACCCGATCTTCTTTTTGTTTCGATACTGTTCCACCTTCACAGCAAAAACATAGAGTCCCTGCGATCGCGGGGTGACACGAAGAAATCCGGCAGGAGTAATATTCAGATCTGGATATTCCGGTAGTGGTGGACTACCATTGATGATTCGATCCAAATCGAAGCCGGTCACCCATTGGATGTCAGGATAAGGTCGCGGCGTGATCGGAGGTAAAGCCTCGACGGTAACAGTACTTAGTGGAGTCACCAGGGTGTATGCTAACGAATCGCCATCCGGATCAGTGCCGGCAAAGTCTACGTAGTATGGTTTGGTGGGACACGCATAGTCATTAAGTGCCGGAAAATCTTTCGGAGATGAATTAACGAATGGCTGTCCTCCAACCACCATCGGAGGAAATTCGAGATAGAAAGTCTGGCCCGCCGCCTGACCAGCAACGGGATCGTGGCTTTGAATATTTGTTATCGTGTAGTTACGGCAGCAACGTGCCCAAATAATATAATATCCCTCGGGATCGTCGAAGCTGGCTCCATTGAATGTGAAAACATTCGTATAAGTCATCTTGTAACTGCTAATCTCTCCGTGTGAGCAATCAGGCTGTGTGTAAGGAACAGGCGTCTTGTAAAGCCAGGTGAGAGTAACCTGCATTACCTGGGTATCGTCACTCTTGCGAAAGATACCCAGCACCAGATTTGGCTCTTGAAGTTCCGGATTGTCCGTAAGCTGGCCATTGATACGGTCATAGTAGTAGATGAGATTGATCCGATAGGTGAAACCCTGCAAGTGCAGGAATTCAATTTCCCCACCCACGATGTGGGATGCATAAATGGGAATAGAAAATAATAGAAGTATTAAAAACGCGAACCTCTTCATTCTTTCTACAAGACAGGAAAGATAGCAAAAGCCACTATCCGCTAAAACTCTCGATATTCCCTAATTTGCAAACTATTAATGGACACGAACTTAAAATCATCTGAAAAAAAACTATAGGAAAGGCGAAATACTCGAGGGCCTTGTAATCGAAAGCATGGCTGCCGAAGGCAAGTGCGTTGCACGACTCGACGGACAAGTGATTTTCATCGAAGGAGGAGCACCCGGCGACACTGTTAACATAGAGCTCACGAAGATCAAGAAACAATTCCTCGAAGGAAGAGTATCGAAGATCGTTCATCTTTCCCCCGCACGAACAACACCATTCTGCATCCACTTCGGAACTTGCGGAGGATGTTCGTGGCAACATATAGAGTACGCTTCACAGCTCGACTATAAACATCGACAGGTAGTTGATAATCTCGAACGTTTGGGTGGATTGACGTTGCCGACGGTAAACCCGATCATGGGGTCGGAGCAGATACGACACTATCGCAACAAACTTGATTATACTTTTTCAGCAAATCGCTGGCTTACGAAAGATGAGATGACGAAGGGGATAGCTTTCGGCGACCCTGCGTTGGGTTATCACATTCCAAGAATGTATGATAAAGTGTTCGACGTGAAGGAATGTCATTTGCAACCCGATCCATCGAACGCTATTCGACTTGCCGTGAAAGAGATCTGTGTTCGTGAACAGATCCCATTCTTCGATCTCAGGAAACAAATTGGATTTCTTCGAACGCTAACTATTCGTACCACTGGTGACGCAACGGAAGTAATGATCATTCTCCAGGTTGTCTATGATAAGATGGAGTGGACCGGAAAGATCCTTGAAGAGCTCGAACAACGTTTTCCACAGATCACATCATTCCAGTTTGTTGTGAATGGCAAAAGAAACGACACGTTCGCTGATCTCGATATCCAAACATGGAAAGGAAATCCTTTTATTACTGAAAGGATGACGAAGCCTGACAGAAGTGGAGATCTTCAGTTCAGGGTGGGGCCGAAATCTTTTTACCAAACGAACTCACGGCAGGCACAGCGCCTGTATCAAGTGGCGTGGGAATATGCGCAGCTCACTGGTGGTGAGACGGTGTATGATCTATACACAGGCACTGGAACTATTGCGTGTTTCGTGGCATCGGATGCGAAGAAGGTTGTTGGACTGGAATATGTTGCCGCTGCTGTCGAAGATGCGAAAGTGAATTCGAAGCTGAATGGTTTGACGAACACGGACTTCTTCGCAGGAGATATCAAAGACCTGTTGGATGATTCGTTCCTCGAAGCACATGGCCGGCCGGATGTAGTGATCACTGATCCGCCGCGAGCGGGAATGCATGAGCATGTAACCAGGATGTTGTTGAAGGCTGCACCCAAAAGAATAGTCTACGTTAGCTGTAATCCCGCCACTCAGGCAAGAGATCTCGCGATACTCTGTGAAAAATACGTCATCACCAAGGTTCACCCGTGGATATGTTTCCACATACCGTGCACGTAGAGAATGTCGTAGCTTTGGAGTATGTCGGAGGATAACTCGGTGGAGGTATAATCAGGAAAGTTCTTCTCGCGTTCGCGCTCGGTACAGGCGCGGTTATCATTGCCTTGTCGATTTCTTACTTCGGTCTCAATAAGATGCTGACCGTGGTGTATGATCTCGGTACACCGAATGAAAAATTAAAGACCCTCAACAATCTTTATCGCAAAACTGCAGCGCTCAACGATCAGCAGCGTATCGACGCTATCAAGAATCCTAACAAACCCGATCGCGATTTTCTCAAGGAGTCGGATGAGTTGTTGAGTATCCTCGATACACTGATGAGCATGCAGTGGAAAAGATACCGTCCAGGTGTATAGGCTGGGGGAGATGAAGAGCATCGTCCAGAAGCGAAACAATCTTTTTCTTTCTTATCTCCGGCTGAGATCGAACTCGATGAAAGACAAAGCCATGGCGCAGAAGTTCGATTCGCTGAGCGAGATGTTATCGAACGGCAACATCACCACCGACAGCAGCGTGCGCACATCGCAAAAGAAAAGCACAACCAATCACTTACCTGCAAGACACCGTTGCTACCGAAGGACAGAAGCGTTCCTTCTTCAGTAAGATATTCAAGAAACGACCCGGGCCAGAGTCGGTTCCACTGCCCGACAGAACCGTAACAGAAGAAGTACAGGTTACCGTCGATACCATTTCGGTCGCGAAAGACAACCATCCACCTCGCAGAAGCCAGCAAGTTGATCGATGAGCTCGGAATGAGTGAACTCACGCAACGTAAAAAACTTGCCGACCGCGAATTGGTACTATTGGCAATGAGCCGCGAACTGTTCAATGAGCTGGTTGGTATCGTTCACCAGGTTGAAGTGGAGGAGCTCGATGGGGTTCGGACAAACAACGAAGCAGCCCTGGATGTTGTCGACGAAAGCAGCAGCGTGATCGTAGCCATTCTCCTGATATTTTCGATGATGGCCGCAGCCCTTATTTATTTGATCGTGATCGATGTTACACGCAGTAATTTTTATCGCGAGGGTTTGATCAGGGAGAAGGACAGAGCCGAAGAATTGAGCCAGGTGAAAGAACGCTTCCTGGCCAACATGAGTCACGAGATCCGAACGCCACTCCAGGCAATTATCGGTTACTCCGAACAGTTGCGCCTCAACCCGCTCGCCGACGCCGACACAGCCCATCAGGGCCATCAACAACTCATCCGAACATTTGCTTCATATTGTTAATGAAGTGTTGGATTACTCCCGACTCGAATCGGGCAAGATCGAATTCGAGAAAAAAGAATTTTATCCGTTAGAGATCGCCGAAGAAGTTGCATCGGCAGTGCGAGTGCAAGCGGAGAAGAAAGGCCTCGACCTGGTCTTCGATACAACGATGGCTTCGAACGAGCTCGTGGAAGGCGACGAGTTTCGGCTCGGCAGATCCTCTATAACCTGTTGGGCAACGCAGTCAAGTTCACTTCGAAAGGACAAGTGAAGTTGTTGGTGTCAGGTGGTTTGGATAAACAACGACTCCGAATGAAGTTCGAAGTGTCGGACACCGGCATCGGTATCAAGTCAGTCGATATCGACAGGATCTTTCATCGCTTCGAGCAGGCGAACGTTGCTGTCGGTAATACATACGGTGGAACGGGACTCGGACTTACTATCGTGAAGATGTTGGTGGACGGGCAGGGTGGAAAGATCAAAGTAAAAAAGCGAGGAAGGGAAAGGTTCAATATTTACAGTCGACATCGCGTATAGCATCAGGCGATCGCAAGCCGCGCAGCTAAGTGCTCCGAATGATATCCGTGTGCTCGTTCTCGACGACGATCATACTATCGTTGAGTTGTGCGGAATGATGTTGTCGAATCTCAATATCCCATTTGAAACACATCCTGATCCTCAACAATTGTTCAAGTCGAACATCAACGGGAACATCACTCATATCCTGATGGATATTCGTATGGGCAATGTGAATGGTGTTGAGCTGCACCAGTCGTTGAAGAAACGGGTGCACAAGGGTGTAAAGATGTTTGCTATGACTGCCATTGCGCAAGGCAATCTCGATCAGTTCGATGGCGTGCTTCGAAAACCTTTTCGTGCCGAGGATCTGTATCGCCTGCTAGGTGGTGAAGATCGTTTTTCCGTGATCCGGAAGATGACGAACAACGATGAAGAGCTTTTCCAGTCTGTGCTTTCCGATTTCGTTGAAGAAACGAATAAGGATATTCTGTTGGTAGAGAAGGCGATCGATGAAGAGCAGGATAAAAGAGCTGCTCCTTTTGGTGCACCGGCCTCGCGGGGCGAACAAGTCAGTTTGGGTTTACAGAATTGTCCTCGTCGTTGAGACTCGTAGAGAAAGATCTTGAAGAGGGGAGATCAATTCAAAGACAACGATGGCTGCAGATAAAAGAACATATCGGGGCAGCCCTTCATACTATCTGATATTATACTTTTCCATTTTCAGATAAAGCGTCTTCCTATCGATGTTGAGCAAATCGTGCAGTCTTGGCTTTGTTGTACCCGGTATCCAACAACGTCTTCGAGATCATCTGTCGTTCTGTGCTTTCATGAATAGACTTCAGATCGTGTACGTCATTCAACTCGTTTGCTCTAATGCCGTTACCCGAGACAGCTTCTGTCATCTCTGCAGGAATGGATGAGATCTCGATCGTGCTGCCAGTTGTAAATAACACTGCTCTTCGCACCACGTTTCTCAGCTCACGAAGATTACCCGGCCACATGTATTTTCTAAAAATATCGATCACTTTCGGAGAAAATTCTTTCACGTGACGGTCGAGTTCGAGGTTAGCTGTTTCGCGGAACAGCGACATGAACAACAACAGGTCATCTCCACGCTCACGCAAAGCCGGTACGTGCAACGCGAATTCATTCATGCGATGATAAAGATCTTCGCGGAAGGCGCCCTCTTTTACACGCTCTGAAAGATCATCGTTGCTCGCAACAAGAATTCGTACGTCCACTGAAATATGATTATTGCTTCCGACACGGTGTATCGTTCTTTCCTGGAGGGCTCTCAATAATTTCATCTGGATCTCGAGCGAAAGATTTCCGATCTCGTCGAGGAACAATGTGCCTTTGTGCGCCTGTTCGAATGTACCCATGCGCTCACCAAGAGCACCAGTGAACGCTCCTTTCGTGTGACCAAACAACTCACTGGCTGCAAGCTCATTCGAGAGTGCGCCACAATCGACCGCCACGAACGGGCCGTCTTTGCGTTTACTGAGACTGTGAATAGTTCGTGCAACGAATTCTTTGCCCGTTCCGCTTTCACCGCCAATGACGACTGAAAATTCCGTCGGCGCGATCAAACGAACGTGTTCGAATAATTTCAGAGAAGTAGAAGATTCTCCCTCGATTTGTTCAACAACGGTAGACCCTTTGGTGTTGAGGATACCACGAATGCTCACGAGCAACTCGTCGGGATATACAGGTTTGAGTATGTAATCGGCAGCACCAACTTGAATGGCTTTCACCGCGGTGCGTACATCGTTGAAGCTCGTCATCATGATGATAGGCATCTGATGGGTGTGTCTTATCTCTTGTAGTAATTCAAGACCGTTGCCGTCGGGCAAGCGGTAATCGAACAGGGCGAGATCGAACGAAGAAGTATTGAATGCTTCGAGGCCGGCTTTAAAACTATGGGCAAACCGTTACTTCGAAGTCGTTCTTTTCGAGAAACGCAGTAAGTATCCGCGAAAATGTAAGGTCGTCTTCGACTATCAGTAATCCTGCCATTATCGTAAAATTAAAAAAATAAGCCTCGCCGCAGGCGGGGCTTATTCTGCACATAACGGAAGCAATTATCCAACCACTTTACCGTCTTTGTCCAACTTCACAGTCTTTTTCTGGTCGCCGTTCTTCAGCTCAACTTCATAGTTGCCAGATTCTTTCCACATATAAGCCTCAGAAATTTCCCAGCCTTTGTAGTCATTGCCCGCGAGAGCCGTCTTAACGGCATCAGGAAGCTCTTCCTTCTTGATCTTAACTTTCTCGTCGAATTTCACAACGCTTGCTGTACGTCTTGCGATTGTTGCAGCTTCTGTGTTGGCGATACCTGCCGCGAACACAAAGAGGAGCGCGAGGATTGATACTTTCTTCATAGCATTTACTTTTTAGTAGTTAATAGATGGTGTGGAGGGAGAGAAAAAGTATGCCAACCATCGGAATCGGTCTAAAACGCAAAGTTTCGCATTAAAAAAGTGTTGAATAATTCTACACAGAGGCAAATTTCTACGATGTATCTTTAGTTGTTATGAGGTGGCTGAAGGGATTACTGATTTTTTTAGGTCTAATCATATTTCTCTTTGGGATCGGCCTGGTGCTCATCATCATCTACAAAAAAGAGATCATTGCCGAAGCCAGCGCCCAACTCAAATCGGCTATCCACGCGGAAGTCACCATAGGCGACGCCGACATCACACTCTTCTCCGAGTTCCCAAACTTTACTCTCAAGCTCGACAACGTGGGCATCAAAGATCCGTCGGCCCGAGCGGGCGACCACGATCTTGTCGATATCTCCACGATACTCGTCAACGTACGGACCTACAAGCTCTTCCTCAAAGAGATAGAATTCCGAAGCATCAAGATCATCAACGGCGAATTTTTCGTTTTCCGAAGCAAGTCAGGTTACTCCAACCTCGATGTCTTCAAACAAAAGAAAGACACCACTACAATATCCGACTCCACCAAAAACTTCCGTCTTACCAACGAGAAAATTCTGTTCAACAATCTAAAATTCACCTGGCACGACTCGCTTCGGAATAAATTCATTGGATTGACTTTGCGTGAGGTCGAAAGTCACGTCACTCATTTCGATTCGCTGATCTCAGCAGACATGCGAGGTTCTATCGACTTCGAACAACTTACGTTCAATCCTTCGCGCGGAAGTTTTTTGAAAGACCAGGCTACGAACGTCGACCTGTCTTTCAATTTTATTACCGACTCTGCGAAGATCCGCCTGATGCCTTCGTTGGTTTCGTTGCACGAATCGGAATTAAAGATCGGCGGCGTTTCGATTTCGCGAATAAAAATATCGTTCTCGATATCACGTCCGATCAATTGAGATACAACGAAGGACTTGCTGTGATGCCCGAGACCATCTCGAAAGGTCTTTCGGTACTCAATGTTGAAAAACCATTTGCCATTGGCGTTCACCTCGAGGCTCCGATGGGCCAGAGTGCACCGGCATCGGTGCTCGTGAAATTCGATTTGAAAAACAACGTGTTCAAAAGCAGTTTCGTCACCATCACCGACCTTTCACTAAATGGCGTGATGAGCAACCACGAAGATCCCTCGAAGCCGATGGATAATAAGAACTCGGCCGTGAAGCTCAACAACGTCGTCGGTAAAGTCGACGAGCTTCCCTTCGAAGCACATGCTGTGTTGTCGGACTTCGACGACCTGGCGCTGGATATTTTTTCGAAGCACGCAGTCACATTACCCCAGCTCAATCGTGAGGTTGACACGACGAGCATAAGATTCACAGGCGGAAATTTTGTTTCGGAGTTTCACTACAAAGGAAAGTTGAACGAATACTTCGACCAGGAAACTGGTACTTACAAAGGTGACCTTGAAGGAACGGCAAAGATCGAGAATGGCGCATTTACACTTATCGCCCGCAAGCTCGACTTCAAAGACATCGCCATGTCCATGCGATTCAATGAAGACACCGTGTGGCTCGACCGTTTGGGAATTGCTTTCGGAAAATCGTCGGCGAACCTGCAGGGCATCATCACCAACTACGTCCCGTATTTTACCAAAACTGTGAACAAAGGATTTGTGAAGCTGAAGATCACTTCTCCGAACATGGATATGGGGAGCTTTCTTGTGAAGAACAGTGGGAAAAAGAAATCAGCCAAACAAGCAAAGCAAGACAAGCAACGGGTTTCAGAGATGCTCGACAAGGTCTTCACCATGCTGCAATTCGATGTCGACATAGCGATCGACAAACTAAAGAACAGAACGTTCGCCGCTACGAAGTTCTCGGCAACCATTAAGTTGAACGGAAACTCCCTTGCTATGAACGACGTGAAGATGAACCTCGGCGGTGGCAAGCTCAACATGTCGTTGACCATGAAGGATCTTCAAAAAGACATCAACCCGGTTGAAGTGAAAGCTACCGCATCGAACATCGCAGTGAAAGAGCTCTTCCGCGCGTTCGACAACTTTCACCAGAAAACGATCACCGATCAAAACCTTGAGGGAATTATCAGCTTCAACACTAAGTTCCGCCTCAAGCTCAATGACGACTTTAATATGATCCCTCCGTCATTCAATGGAGAGGCGACGATGCTTGTTCGCGATGGACGGTTGATCAATGTCGAGGCGATCCACAACATGAGCAATTTCCTTTTCAGGAAAAGAGACTTCGACGACGTAAGATTTGCGCAGATCAGTGGGAAAGTGAAAGCCAATCACCGCGACATACAGATCGCGCGAATGGAAATTCAGTCATCGGTGCTATCGCTATTCCTGGAGGGCAAGTACAGCCTCGACAACGACACCAATCTTTCGATACAGGTTCCATTGAGCAATCTCAAGAAGCGGGATAAAGGATATGTTCCGAAAAATGTCGGCGTCGACGCGAAGGTTGGAGCAAGTGTTTTTCTTATTGCTAAAGGGATGCCGGATGGAAAGACCGAAATTTCCTATGATGGCATCCGCCTGAAGGGCAAAACCAAATCTAAGCCCTGATCTATTTTACCAACTTACTGTTCTGTAACTCCTTCGCCATTTTCACTGCTTCGTAAGCATTCACAAGCCCTCCGGTATTACTCAGATCTGAAAGCTCCGCCTTCTTTTTAGAACCGGGAATGTTCACTTCGAGTCCGTCGAACTTGCGTGTGGATTTCCTGATGATGTCTTTGATCTCCGTTGCTGAAAGGTCGGGGAAGTAAGACATCAGCAATGCAGCTACACCGGTGACCATGGGCGCCGCCATGCTTGTTCCCTGTTCGATCTCGTAATGATTGTCGGGAACGGTTGAATAAATTTCAACACCAGGCGCGAACACATCAACGCCCTTCTTGCCGTAGTTGGAGAATGATGCAACGAACTCAGCATCGGTGCCGAAGCTCGACGCCCCGATCTCGACCCAGTTCTTTGCTTCCTTACCGTCGATATAAGCGCGGGTCGGAAAATTATTTTCTTTGTCGATGTCTTCACTATCATTGCCGGCGGCGTGAATTAGCAACACACCTTTTTTCTCGGCATACTTCACGGCTTTGTCGACTGCTTCTTTCTCGGGCGAGAATGATTTTCCGAAGCTCATGTTGATCACGCTTGCGCCGTTGTCTACTGCGTAGATGATTGCATTCGCCACGTCTTTATCTCTTTCGTCGCCGTTCGGTACTGCGCGCACCGACATGATCCGGACATTGTTGGCAATACCTCTTATGCCGATGTCGTTGTTGCGATTCGCGGCAACGATACCTGCAACGTGTGTGCCGTGTAATGCATCGGGGCCGGTAACGTCGTTGTTGCCATAACCTTTTTCGTAGACGTCACTGTAGTGATCACCAACGATCTTGCGTGAGTCGAAATTTTCGTTGTAACCATATTCCACGATAACCCGGAAATAGTCGTATGCTTCTTTGAATGCTGCGAGTGCACCTGCGATAGAAGGATCGTCGAAATTCTTCATCTTTTGCATGACGAAGCCTTTCGCGAACATCATCACCTGGTCGTCGGGAGAATAGGCTGCAAGTTTTTCTAATGTAAGCGTGTCAGTTTTCAATACACTCTTCAGGGTATCGACACTCTTCTGGAAGTTGAGATACAGTGTAGAGAACTGACCGTACATCGACTCATTCTTTTCTTTCAGCTTGTGAAACTTGTCGCCGAGCTTTTCATATTTCTCGTATTCTTCCTTTTGTTTCTTTGGAACTTTCGTTGGATTCTACTTTCGCGAATTTTTCTTTAAGACGCATGTATTCGCGGGTGAGCTCATAAGTGTCTTCGTTCACATTGGTGCCATCTTTTCCCCCGATGAAGTTCCAGCCGTGAACGTCGTCGATATATCCATTCTTGTCGTCGTCGATACCATTGCCGGGAATTTCATCTTCGTTGGTCCAGATGACATCTTTCAGATCTTCATGCTTGATGTCGACACCTGAATCAATGATGGCGACGGTGATGGTCTTCGATGGTTGATCTTTGAGCAGTGTTTCGTAGACCTTGTCGGCGCTTACGCCTTGTACGTGATCGGTTTCGGGATCTTTGAGAAACCAGTCCTTAGCGACTGCTGGTTCCTGGGCTTCTTGTGAGAAGGCGGAGGATGCTGTAAGTAATGTGAGTATGCTGCAAGCAAGCCAGTGAAATGTCGATTTCTGCATCATTTTCCAATTTGGCATCAATATAGGCAAAGCGTATTCCAATCGTTTTCAGCTCATCAAAATGACCCAAATCGGATGATACACCTGGGATTTTCTTACAAAACCCTTAAATATCTTACTCTGGTTGTATGGGGGGTGAGACCGGAGGATCGGGGGAGGAAAAGGGGAACATCTTTATAGCATCAATCGCACGATTATGATCCAATTCTGTCTCATCGCTGTAGTGGCTTTCTTCGCACTGTTCTTCTATGCGGCGTCGAAGTTTCATAAGGAGTCGGTGGTTGCTTAGAGCTGAAATAAAAAAAACCGCGGCTACTTAAAAACCAACGGTCTTTTGTGTGGTGCCGAAGAAGGGACTCGAACCCTCACACCTTGCGGCACACGCCCCTGAAACGTGCGTGTCTACCAATTTCACCACTTCGGCAAACCAAGTGAAAAACGAAAAGTGAATAGTGAAAAGTTAGAGTGTAGACCTTTCGGCCATTTTCACTTTTCACTATTCACTTTTCACTCTTCGAATTGGTGCCCAGGACTGGACTCGAACCAGCACACCTTGCGGCACTACCCCCTCAAAGTAGCGTGTCTACCAATTTCACCACCTGGGCAAGGGCTGCAAAAGTAACGTTTTGGATGAGTTTCACAAAAAATTTAGACGAGCCGAGAATGGGATTTGAACCCACGACCTGCTGATTACGAATCAGCTGCTCTACCCCTGAGCTACCTCGGCATTACATGCAACTTTTCTAATCTCCTGCAGCTTCTATTATATTACGCAAATATGCTTTCGAAAAAATGCAAATATGCGATTCATGCACTGGTTTATCTGGCCGAACGATACCAGGATGGCCCTGTACACATACAGGAAATAGCCGAGCATGAACGCATCCCTAAAAAATTTCTAGAAGCCATCCTCCTCGAGCTTCGGAACGCCAAGATCCTTCACAGTAAAAAAGGAAAAGGCGGCGGCTACTACCTCTATAAGAACCCCGAAGACGTAAATCTTATGGACGTCGTGAGGCTTATGGACGGCGCTATCGCCATGCTGCCCTGCGTTTCCCTCAACTACTATGAACCCTGTGAGGAATGCCGCGACGAAAAGACCTGCGGGATCAGGAGTACCTTCATGGGAGTAAGGGATGAGACGCTCAAGATCCTTTCCGAGAGCTCCCTCGCGAAGCTCGTTAAGCAAGGAAAGGAATAAATCTACAAAATCGATAGATTTCATATATTTGAACTCTAAATAATTAAAATCATGGCTATCAGATTAGGTGATGTTGCTCCCGACTTCGAAGCGGAGACATCCGAAGGAAAAATCCAGTTCCATAAATGGCTTGGCGAATCATGGGGTGTATTGTTCTCACACCCGGCCGACTTTACACCTGTATGTACTACCGAGCTCGGCGCCGTTGCAAAACTTCGTACCGAGTTCGACAAACGAAATACAAAAGTGTTGGCACTGAGTGTCGACTCTCTTTCATCGCATGAAAAATGGATCGGCGATATCAATGAAACTCAGAATACGCAGGTCAACTTCCCGATCATTGCGGACCCTGAGTTCAGGATCGCGAATGTTTACGACATGGTGCATCCTGCCGTAACCGATAAGTTCACAGTACGCTCGGTGTACGTCATCGGTCCCGATAAAAAGGTGAAGCTTACAATTACATACCCTGCAGCTACAGGCCGCAACTTCGACGAGATCTTGCGTGTGATCGACAGCCTTCAGCTTACTGCAAAATATTCGGTGGCAACTCCGGCCAACTGGAAGCATGGCGAAGATGTGATCATCACAGCAGCCGTAAAAGACGAAGATATCCCGGCGAAGTTTCCGAAAGGGCACAAAAGGATTAAGCCTTATTTGAGGACAACACCTCAGCCAAACCTGTAATGATGAAAGGTCCTCCGGGACCTTTTTTTATTAACTTGCGCCCCAATTTTTAACGAAGCCCGAATGAAGGAGAAACCTATGGCAGAAATGCCTGTAATGAAGGAGGATGAAGGTGTTTTTCTCTTTTACCCAAACGTACCGGAAGACGCCGTTGCCGAAGTAACAAAGGTGCTTCATTCGCGGTGGATCGGGCAGGGTCCGCGCGTGGCAGAGTTCGAGAAAGAGTTCACTGCAAAATTTGGTGGTGAAGGTCATTCGATGGCGGTAGGTTCTGGAACCGACGCGCTTCACCTCGCATACATTCTCGCTGGCCTCCAACCTGGTGATGAAGTTATAACACCCGTATTCACATGTACAGCCACCACCATTCCATTTCTCTACATGGGTGTTAAGTTCGTGTTTGCCGATGTAGATCCTGAAACATTGAACATCAGTATTCCACACGTTCGCGAGCTGGTCAATGAAAAAACCAAAGCGATTGTGTGTGTTCATTACGGCGGACTTCCATGCGACATGGATGAGTTGCTGAAGATCGCAGCTCAATACAACATTCCTGTCATCGAAGACGCAGCACATGCGTTGGGTGCAACCTACCACGGTAAGCCTGTAGGTTCGATCTCAGACTTCACAATGTTTTCATTCCAGGCAATCAAGCACATTACAACTGGCGATGGTGGCATGCTGGTAGTTCGCGATAAGAATATTGTTCCGAAGGGCGAGCGTGTTCGCTGGTTTGGCATCGATCGATCGAACAAACAAAAAGGAACGTGGGAAAATGACATCTGGGAAGTTGGATACAAATACCAGATGACCGACATCGCTGCTGCGATGGGACTTGCAGGCCTGAGAATATTCGATAAGACGTTAGCGTATCGACAGAAACTTTTCGGCATCTATAAAGAGAAACTGAAGAACGTTCCGGGTTTTAAATTGATCGGAACCGACTTCACTGATCGCACGCACGCCGCCTGGTTGTGCACAGCGATTGTAGAGAGACGTGTGGATTTCATGAACTACTTGCGTGAGAACAAGATCGAGTCGGGACAAATACATTATCGCAACGATCGTTACTCAGTGTTAGGTGGACGTCGCGAGGATCTTCCGATGATGGATGCCGTGGAGGATAAGTACATCGTGTTGCCGCTCAATAATCACCTTTCGGAGCAACAGATCGAGTACGTGTGTGAGACGATAAAGAAGGGATGGTAGTTATTTAAAGAATCGTTTGATTCTGTCTCTCAGGAGTTTCGATTTGAAGTCCGATGGTGTTGGTTCGGGCGTAACTCCTTTAAAGTCCTCACCAAGTTTCAAATAATATTTCAGGAACGTTGATGGTGATAGTCCCCATTTGAGGAGGAACTGTTTGTTGCCGTCGTTCTTCTTTACTCTTGCCGTTGTTCGTGAGCCGAAATGATAAACGCGCGAGGCGGCAATACCCTTATAATATCTCACACCGCAATGCCATAGTTTCATCATCATGTCGGGGTCCGAAGCCATGCCGGGAAAATACTCGACACTCAGACCGCCGATGAGATTCCAGATATTCTTATGAAGCAGCATCGGGTACCAGTTGCCGCCATTCCAATCGTGAAAAGGAATCGTATTGTATTCTGCGAGAAATTTTTTCTCGTCGAACTCGTCGACTGTCTTTCCGTAATTTCGATTGGCTATGATGCTGTCGTAACGACTTTCGCTGTGCTCTATCATCGTGCCTGTGATGCAGAAGTAAATATCTTTTTGTGATTGAGCTTCGCGAAACAGCGGCTCGTCCCAACCAGGGGCGTAGTAATAATCGTCGTCTGAAAGAAGAAGATATTTCGAAGTTGCAAGCGATGAAGGACCGTTGAAGCCATAACAAACGCCGGCGTTGGCGTCGGAATGAGTGTGACTGAAACCCTGTTCACGAACCCATTCCAGTGTGCCATCGCGACCTTCGTTCACGTGAACGATGATCTCATGTTTGTAAGTTGAATTCTTCCGGATGCTCTCAACACAACACTTGAGGTACGGCAGGTTATTCCATGAGGGAATGAGGATGGAAAATGTTACCTCCGTGGCCGGTTTCGAGGGATGAAACGTAAGTTTTGGGCTCATTTTGGCCAGCAATTTAGCGCACTTCAATTAACAATTCAGGGGCTTCGCAAGAGATTGTGTATCTATGACGATCCGGAACACGTATTTTGATCTAACATGAAACATTACGCAATTCTTGGAGGAGGAATCGGTGGTCTTACCCTGGCCATCGCTCTACAGAAAAAAGATATAAAAGTAACGGTGTATGAAAGTGCACCACAATGGAAACCCCTCGGTGCCGGTGTTGGTCTCGCGGGCAATGCAGTGAAAGCTTTTCGTGAGATCGGTATTGAACAGAAAGTTTTGAGCGAAGGCAAAGTGATCAGGAAGGCTGTGATCCGGAACACTGTAGGTAAAACCATTGATGAGTATCGATTCGGAGGACGTTAGTCGTCGCTTTGGTGTTGTGAACAACTTCGCGATGCATCGTGCCGATCTTCACAATGTATTGATTAACCAAGTTCATCCGGGCACCGTGGCTCTCAATAAAGCTTGCGTTGATTTTATACAGGACGAGAATGGTGTTGACATCAGCTTCAGCGACGGGTCAAAAGCGCATGCCGATTATCTGATTGCTGCCGACGGAATTCATTCGGTTGTCAGAAGGAAATTATTGAAGAACGTGCAAACGAGGTACGCCGGCTATACTTGCTGGCGTGGAGTGACCGACGACCTTCCGGCAGATCTCAATAGCGATGAAACCAGTGAGACATGGGGACAAGGAACTCGCTTCGGCATCGTGCCGCTCACGAAGAACAGGGTGTACTGGTTTGCCTGCGTGAACTCGTCGCCGAATGATTCAATGATGCGTTCTTTATCGCCCACAGACTTGCTCGCATTCTTTGGCGACTTCCATGCGCCGATACCGGAACTTATCAAACGAACTGAAAAAGTTATCTGGAACGACATCATCGATATCGAACCGGTTACAAAATTTGCGTTCGGAAAAATTGTGTTGATGGGCGATGCTGCTCACGCTACAACACCAAACATGGGACAAGGTGCGTGCATGGCAATTGAAGATGCTGTGGTGTTGTCGAATCTCATAACGCAATCAACAAGGGCAGAAGAAGCATTTCTTTTGTTTGAAACGAAAAGGATTCGTCGCACAACGAAGATTGTGAACGATTCGTGGCAGCTCGGCAAGATGGCACAATGGCAAAACCCCCTGATGACGTCGTTGCGGAATGCGATGATATCGATGATGCCGAAGCGAATGACCGATAATCAGTTCAAATTCATTTACGACGTTTCATTGAAATGAGCGACAGAAGAATGCCAACTTGGAAGAGACTACTCATCTCAAACATTTTCCTGGTGTTTGGTTCGATAGTCGCATACTTTGTTCGGGTTGCATCCGGCCAGTTTTCCCGTGAACTGAATTTTATTTTATTCTGGGTGTTCCTGGCATTCATGATGTGTCTCATCGAGGGTCTGTATTGGATCAACAGGATCCTCAATAAGAAATATCCTTTCAATGAAAACGTTCCGCGTCGCATTGCAGTGCAGATGGTTACGGGCGTAGTGTATGCAATGACGCTGCGTTTTTTCCTTTATGAAATTGGTGAGCCATTCCTCACGGTGAAACTTGACGGAATGTTTTTGGCGGCCACGTGGTTTTTGTACGCACTGGGTGCAATCATTGTCAACAGCATTTTTATTCTTGATTATTTTATCGACCAATGGAGGTTATCGATCGTGAAAGCCGAGAGATTGGAGAAAGAAAAAACACAGGTTCAATTCGACAACCTGAAAAATCAGCTCAATCCACATTTCCTTTTCAACGCCCTGACGTCGCTCAACAGCCTGATCTTTGAAAACCAGGGACTGGCTTCGCAATTCCTGCAGCACCTTTCGAAAGTGTACCGTTATGTGTTGCAAAACAAAGACAAGAATTTCGTTACCGTTCAAACGGAACTCGACTTCATACAGAACTACGTGTTCCTGTTGAGGACACGCTTCGAGTCGGCACTGACGATCACCTTCAGGACCGACGTTCATTCGAAGGATAAAGCTATCGTACCCGTGACTCTACAGATCCTCATTGAAAATGCATTGAAGCACAATGTGGTCGACAAAGACCGTCCTCTGTCGATACGGATCGAGACGAATGATGATTATCTCGTGGTAAGTAATAATTTGCAGGTAAGAAAACTAGTGGAGACGTCGAACAAACAAGGTCTCGAAAATCTGAAATCGTTGTATGCTTTTCTTACCGATAGACCGGTGCAGATCAGCTCGAGCGAGACAGAGTTTTCCGTGGCCGTCCCACTTGTGTAAATTCAAAATGTATGCATTATCGCACTGCCGTCGAATCCGACATTCCGAAACTGGTTAAACTATACAAAGCTGTCGCAAAGATTCCCGGTTACCTCGCCCGCTTAGAGGATGAGATAACGGAAGAGTACGTTTCTCATTTCCTTCATAAGAGCCTGGAAAACGGTTTGATCATCGTTGGTGAAAATGAATCGGACCCTGACGTATTGATTGCGGAAGTGCATGGCTATAAACCCGACCTGAAGGGATTTAATCACGTCCTTGGCGAAGTTACTTTTCTTGTTCATCCAGATCACCAGGGAAAAAAGATCGGCCGGACCATCTTTACAATTTTTCTTGATGAGATCGCCAACAACCGTCCCGACATCGGCAAAGTAGAACTGTACACTGGCGAGAGCAACGAAAGGGCAATCGGATTATACCAGTCATTGGGTTTCATGATCGAGGGAAGGATGGAGATGAGATACTGGAACATTGCAACGAGTGACTACGAAGCAGATATTCCCCTCGGTTGGGTAAATCCCAACTTCGAATTTGATGGAGACATTCCAAGATTATGAAACTCTTAGTCATCGAGGACGAACCACTGGTTGCGAAAGATCTCCTGAAAGTGATCGGCCGTGTTGCACCCGAAGCAACGGTGATTGGAATGTTGTCGAGCGTGAACGAAGCGCATAAGTGGTTTGACAACAACACGTCGCCCGACCTGGTGCTGTCGGACATACAACTTTCTGATGGCATCAGCTTCGAGATTTTTGAAAGCCGCAAGTTGAAGTGTCCTGTGATTTTTACGACAGCGTACGATGAGTATGCCATTCGTGCTTTCAAGCTGAACAGCATTGATTACTTGCTGAAACCAATAGACGAGAAAGAGCTTTTGGCAGCGCTGAATAAATTCAGGTCGTTGTCAGAGCCGGCATCCGTTACCGATCAATTAAAGCAGTTGATGTCGGGCTGGGGCAAGGAACAAAAGAAATACAAAGAAAGATTTCTTTCGATCCAACGGAACAGCATGGTACCGGTGACGCAACAAGAGATCGGATTCTTTCACAAGGAGGAGCTCATCTACATTCACACCATGAATAATGAGAAGATGATTGGTGAGCATCAGACACTCGATGAAGTTGAGTCATTGCTCGATCCGTCGGTGTTCTTTAGAGTTAACCGCCAATACATCATTCATCTTCAGACGGTAGCGCGGGTAAAGACTACCCACAAAGGTCTGACGGTGCAACTGAAACAGCCGTTCAACTTCGAACTGGACATCAGTCGCGAGAAGGCAAGCGCTTTCAAAGAATGGCTGGGCTGATTTGTAATTTGTGATTTGTAATTGGCTCCTAAGTAATCACAAGTTACAAATCACAAATCAGGCTTCCATCACATCATACACCACAACCTTATCCCACAACATCGAATGGTCTTTGATAAACTGTTGGTGTATCGGATGATCCTGGTAAGTCTTCTGTCCTTCGAGGGTGTCGAAGAACATGAGCTCCGAAACATGGTAACTATTGTCGACAACATCACGCTTCTCCGTGCTGGCGGGAATGCCCACATGGATCATCTTTATCGTCTCGATCTTCTTTAGAGTTTTCACACCAGCAACCAGCTTATCGCGGTCGGCAGTTGACGAAGGATTCTTGAGCCAGAAAAATACGTGGTGTACGAGTACCCGGGTTATCTTTTTTTGTTTCCATAGCGGAGGCTGTTGCCCCTAAAGGTAACAAAGATGCAGCGGCGATGAATTTGCGACGGGAAAATTTTGACATGGCAATTGAATTTTATCAAAGATACAATTTCTGTATGTGTCTCCGCTCTACTTCATGCGGACTTAACTCAAATGCCTTTTTGAAATGCCGCTGTGCCACATCATTTTCATTCATCGACAGGTAGATCTTCCCCAGCGCCATGTGATACAAATAATGCTGTTGCAAAAACGCACTTTCCCCAAGCTTCTTCAGTTGATGCAGGGCGGTGAGCGTATCGCCTGCATAGAACAACGTGATCGACTTGTTCATCTCTTACGAACGGCGAATCGTTGATGGCTATGAGCTTGTCGTACAACAATGATATTTTTTTCCAGTCGGTTTCAGCAAACGATGGCGCCGAGGTGTGAAGCCACGCGATTGCCGCCTCGAGGTGATACTGAGTAGCGTCGTCTCCCGCCAACTTTATGTGTTGAACGGCTACCTTGATCATGCTGCGATCCCACTTCGATCGATCCTGGTGTTCGAGCTCGATGGGCATTCCGTCTTCGTTGAAACGTGCTTCGAAGCGAGACAAGTTTAACAACATCAGCGCAACCAATGCGTGGCTTTCCGGAAGTTTCAACGCGCGCGTGTTAACGATCGAGAGCCCGAGACTCAACGCATCTTCACACAGTTCGAGATTCAGAATAGAACGACCACCGGAAGTCTTCGAACCTTCGGAAAACATAAGATAGACGATCTTGTGAAGGATCTCGGCCTGCGACCTGGTTGCAGTCGAGATATCGAAAACAAAGTTGACGTTTTCCTTCACGATCATCTCGCGCATGCGAAACAAAGTCTTCGTGATAGTGTCGGCCGGGCTGCCGAGGATATTTGCGATCTGTTCAATCCTAAAACCGGCAACATAACGTAGGGCGAAGATCACCTGGTTTTTGGCGCTGAAGTTGGGATGAGTGCAGGCAAGCAACATCTGAAGTTGATCGTCATCGTTGCCGTTTTCGAAGTCGAGTTCATTGGCAGCGCGTGTTTCATCAATAAAATACTCGAGCTTCTTATCGTGCCGGAGTTTATTCAGTGCAATGTTCCTGCATACGCGATAAAGCCAGGCTTCCGGGTTATCGGGCATCTCTTTGTTCCATTTGCTTGCTGCTTCGGTGAAGGCTTCCTGTACGATGTCCTCCGCAGCGGCGAGATCCCGCAACCCAATATACTTCGCGAGAGCGATGACCATTCTCGCGAAGTTCTTTTTATAAATGGTGTCTATTTCTTTATGCAAAATCGAAAATAGGTCTCACCTCGATCTTGATTGTTCCATTTTGAACTGCCGGACATGCCATTGCCAGTTCAGCGGCTTGATCGATGTTATCTGCCTTAATTAAAGTGAAGCCGGTAACTGCTTCGCGTGCCTCGATGAACGGCCCGTCGGATAAAATTTTGTTTGAGGTTGCCATGCGTCCAGTGGTGTCGAGGGGGTCACCCTGGATAAAGTTACCAGACTTTGTAAGGTCTTCCACCCAGCGGGTCATTACTGCGATGTCATTTTGGATCTCGGCATCGGAAAGAGCGCGCAAGCGATTGATGTCTTCGCGAATCAATAATAAGAATCGTTTCATAGTGATGTTTTTTGACTTATAGTACCATCCGATGATGGATATGGACACAATGACTAAAAAAGATTTAACTGATCGGATCATCATGATCACTTCTCGGTTCGGATGTGCCAAAGTTTGACAGGCTCACTCCCAACAACCTGATATTGCTCCCTTCTGGCTCCGTCTGTTTCAACAACTGGTGCGCTGTTTCGGTGATCGTATCGAGATCGCCAACCGGCTCCGCGAACGACTTACTTCGCGTAATGATCCTGAAGTCACTGTATTTGATCTTGACTGTGATTGTTCGTCCTTTCAGCTTGTGATTCTCCAATCGTTCGTAAACAATACCCGCTAGCTTATCGAGCTCGCGATACATGTGTTTGATCTCGTTGAGGTCGGACGGGAACGTATCTTCTGCGCCAACTGATTTCGTTTCGCGGTCGGGAATCACCTCGCGGGTGTCGATGCCACGCACAATTTTGTAAAAAAATCTTCCGGTCTTTCCGAAGTGCCGCACCATCTCGTGTTCACTGAGTTTCTTGAGATCCGCACCGGTGTTGATTCCCATCTTCTTCATCTTCTCCGCAGTTACTTTGCCGATGCCATGAAACTTCGCAACAGGCAGTTTCTCCACGAACCGTTCGATCTTCGAAGGACCGATGAACGTGAGGCCGTCGGGTTTGTTGAGGTCCGACGCAATTTTCGCAACGAACTTATTCACAGAGACGCCGGCCGAAGCAGTGAGATTTAATTCATCTTTGATTGTTTGCTTGATCAACTTCGCGATCTCGATCGCCGATCCAATCTGCTGCTTGTCATCCGTCACATCCAGGTAAGCTTCGTCGAGCGACAAAGGTTCTATGATGTCGGTATAGCGATGAAATATCGCGCGGATCTTTCGGGATGCTTCCTTGTACGCATCAAATCGCGGGCGTACAAATATTGCATGCTTGCACAGTTGAACGGCCCGTTTCGATGACATCGCCGAATGGATTCCAAACTTCCGCGCCTCGTAGCTCGCCGTCATCACCACACCTCTGCCTTCTGGCGAACCGCCCACGCATATCGGCTTTCCGCGGTACTCTGGGTGGTCGCGTTGCTCAACTGAGGCGTAGAATGCGTCCATATCGATATGGATGATTTTTTTAACCACATAGAAACATAGCAAACATAGGGCACATTTATATCTTTGCATTTGTGAAAAAACGCCGCCTTTATACCGCTGCATGGATCGTTCTAACTTCTGCGTTGCTGTTCAACCAGGTCGGGCTCCATTTTTTTCACGACAAGCACGACGCCCACGAGTTCTTTGAAGCAACACAGAAGAATAAAACCTTGTTGCTCAATCACGGTGAACACTGCCAGGTTTGTTCGCTCGAGGTGCTGTTTAATGTCGTGTTGCCAGTTAACGTTGAGCTGCCACAACAGTTTTTTGTCAGTGAATTTTTTCAGAAGGCCTACCCCGAATCGATATTTGTTTTTGTTGCTCATTCCGATGGAAGAGCGCCACCAAGAGCAAGCTAGTTGGCTGTTGGTATTTCAAAAAAACAAAATCATTTTCAATCATGACTAAGAATTATTTATTCTATATCCTATTATTTATTCTTCCAATTAGTCTTCTCACATCTTGTGAGAGCAACGACCCAAAAAAGGAAGACGTGCCTGAACTCATTACCAAGGTCACACTAACTTTTACGCCCACAACGGGCTCGCCTATTGTTGCAACAGCTACCGATCCCGACGGCGAAGGCGTTCAGAACATACAAAACGACGGACCGATCATTCTGAAACCGAACACGACATACGTGCTCACGATTCAATTGGTGAACGGTCTCGCACAACCAACTGACGACGCTTATGATGTTACTAAAGAAGTTCGCAACGAAGGTGTTGAACACATGTTCTTCTTCGGTATGGACTGACCTGGTGTTTGCAGACCCGGGTGGCAATGGCAACATCGACGACCGGACCGACAGGATGAATTACACGGGGGGCTCCGATTCAGTCGACAGCAGCGGGCTGCCGCTCGGTCTCACTACCACATGGAAGACGACGGATATTGTTGTGCCCAACGCAACGTTTCATGTTGTTCTCAAGCATCAGCCGGGAGTGAAGTCTTCAACATCAACAAGTACCGATGGAGAGACTGACCTGGATGTTTCCTTCCAGTTTAAAATTCAATAAGGTTACAACGGGAGCTATGCAAGATCTTTTCGAAAGATCACAACCATAGCTCCCTGTTCCATCACAATACCAATAGTTCCATCTACCTGCTCCATTCTCTCACGGAGTGGCTTCAACTCTTCCGCACGTTTCGTTATCCTTCCTTCATCGACAGGCGTTGAATTATCTTTCACTTTAAAGATCATCTGGCGGCCTTCGAGAGTTATTGACAATGTAAGTCCCGTTGCCTTCGAACAATTAACTGCGTTACGGATCAACTCCAGCGTCACATGATATAAATTGACCCGCTCAAGGCTCGTCAACTGCATGTTCGGGATCTTGTCGGGAACCACGATCATGTAATTGATGCCCGAATGCGTTAAGAAAGCGTTCGCCTTTTCTTTAATGTAGGCAATCAGCGATTCCAGCGACCGGCTGTTGGGATTGATTAGCCACACCATATCCATCATGTTGCCGATCAACGACTGCCCAAGGTCTTTCACTTCTAAAGCTGCCTCCGCAATTTCTTCCCGAGATTTCAGGGCAGCGATTTGGCTTGTCGAAAAGAAATGTCGTTCAGGCTGCCGGTGAGCTCGTCGTGTATCTGTCGCGAAATGATCTCGAATTGCTCGTTGGCTGTTTTGATGCCTGCCTGTTCGCGACGAAGCTTCATCTCCGAAATTTTTGCACGTCGTTGTGTGAACAACCATGCTATTGCAAGACAGAACACAATAAACGTTAACGCCAGCGCTACGGAATAGAACGTCAGTCGAATGTCGTCGCGTTCGATGAGCCGGAGCAAACGATCGTCCTGGCTTGTTGACGCTGGGCTTCGGCAGTAACAAGCTCCTGGTCTTTTTCTTCAAGTTGTTTGGAATACTTTTCTTCGAGCTCATCCAGTTTTCTTTTGTGATCCCTGTTGGTGATAGAATCATAAGCACCCTGCATCAATCGAACACTGGTGATTGCTTTCCTGAAATCTTTCTGTGATTCGTAAACATTCGCGAGGCCATCGTAAGCTTCCACCATTTGTTCGAAAGCACTGTTTCGTTGAGATCGTTCTAATGCCTGTGTGTAAAATTGTTTGGCGTCGGGATACTTTTTTAGTTTGAGATTGGAGTTACCCAGGCTCAACAGCGCTTGCGTAGCGCCGTTGTGATTTTGCGTCTTCTGATAAATGACGAATGCCTTCTGCTCTGCAACGATCGACTCTTTGTATTTGGCCCGAACGCTGTAGACAATTCCGGTCTCATAGAATGAATCGCCGAGACCTGTGCTGTCTTTTAATGCAACGAATGCCTGCCCCGCGCGAGTTAGATATTGAATGGCGCTGTCGTATTGCGCAAGTTCGCCCGACAGCTTTCCTGCCATCAAAAGGACAGCAGCTTTCTCATAGGAAGGAACGTTTGGCTTTTGAAAACGCGTCTTTAAAGTGGGTAAGGCCTTTTCGGGAGGCAATTGCTTCACCGAATCAAGAAAACGGACCGACTGCGCATCGCAGCGGTCGTCGCAAAAATGATTCCTATCCCGATCAAAAAGCGTGAGAAAACACCAGAAACGGGATAATTTGCGTTCATATTGCTGTAATGAAGGGCTTTCGGGATTCTGTTCCAAAGCCTTATTTTGGAAAAATTAAGAAGATCGCCGTTAGGATGTTTGTAGATGTTCATTGCCCCGATCGCGTGGAACCAGCAGCGCTTGATGACTACCTTGAACGCGGATGGTTTCGCATGGGACAAACGATCTTCACTACCAATTGGTTGAATTTTCGCGACACGTTTTATAGCGCCATTTGGCTTCGGGTGCTGCTTGATGATTACACAGAGGACCACACTCAAAAGAAATTACTGCAAAAAAACTCACGCTTTCATACTGAGATCCGTCCTTCGGTAATCACCATCGAAAAGAACTGCTCTATCTTCGATACAAACAATCAGTTCCATTCGAAGCGTCGGCCTCGCTTCAAGCTTTATTGTTTGGAAATTCCGATCACAACATCTTCGATACATTCGAAGTAAATGTGTATGACAATAGCAGACTGATCGCTAGCGGCTTTTTCGATCTTGGTCAAAACAGTGCAATGGGCATCTCATCGATCTACGATCCTGATTACAAGAAGTACAGCCTGGGCAAGCATCTTATCTACTCGAAGATGATGTTCTGCAAAGAACGAAACATAAAATATTTCTATCCCGGTTATTTCGTTCCGGGCTATCGTGCATTCGATTATAAGCTAGACATAGCAACCCCCCATATTGAATATCTTCAACTGCAAACAATTCATGGTCGCCATTGGCGGTATTTAAGAAACGACAAGGTGCCGATCAAACAAATGGTATCGCGACTCAATGAATTGAAAAATTGGCTCAATCGCTCAGGTGTTCACAGTGATGTGTTGTACTACGATTATTTCTATGCAATCAGACACCTGAATTGAGTGGTTCGGAGCTGTTAGATTTTCCCCTGTTTCTGATCACAGAGAAGTCGATCAACGAATGGGCTATCGTGGTGTTCGATGTTCGTTACGATAAATACCAATTGCTGAAATGTTACCCGGTGCTCACGCCACCGTCGCCCACCATTGTGCCAGGGTATTATTCGGAGTATGTTTTGAAATCGGAAGAGACTCTTTATGCGACGGCCACAGTCGAACACATGGGAGCGATGTTCGTCACTTCTTTTTCAACGGCTCGATCCTCGTAGGAGTATCGGTACCATTCACGATCGACTTGCTTCCCAAAGCAATTCCCCTGATCACTGCTGTCATGTTCGGAATATCGAGTGTCTCCACTTCATCGTTCACGGTGTGATAGAATTTATCTTTGTCTAGCTCATCCGTTGAGATGCTGTGTGCCGGAACACCGACGGCTGCAAGGCGTGCATTGTCGGAGCGATAGAACAATTGCATATCCGGATATGGATCGGGCTCCAACCTGAATTGCGTGCCCGCGATATTCTTCTGGAGGATCTTTCCGAAATCGCTTTTCTCGAAGCCTGTGATGAACGCAGAGTTCGTTCCCCATTTCGAATGCTTTCCAATCATCTCGATGTTGAACATCGCCACGACTTTGGCAGGATCTATTTGCTCCGTGAAATATTTAGAGCCAAAACCTCCGATCTCTTCGGCAACGAACGCCACAAAGATCAACGTGCGTTCGTTGTTGTTTATCTCTTTGAAATATTTTGCCAACGCGATCACCGCTGTTGTTCCGGAAGCATCGTCGTCGGCTCCGTTACAGATAGAATCTCCTTCCACTGGTTTCATCACACCGATGTGATCGTAATGCGCAGAGAAGATCACATACTCATCGGGCTTCGATTTACCTTTCAGTACGCCGACAAACATTGTTCATCGTCATATTGTTGGCGGTGAATTGTTGCCGAAAATTTGTAAGATCATTGAAAGGATCAAGATCTATATTCAAGAACCGCCCCTCGATAAACGTGCTTGCCTTTTTAATATTCTCTGGTCTTGTCGCACTTCGCCCCTGCATTCCATCTGATGAGAGCCGCGTAACGACCATCCGAACATCATCCTCTGTAATCAGGTATTTACATCCTGGGCGCGAATAATTGATGTGACTAGCCCAAGAAGGAGGATGAACGGGAGCGTTTTCATGACCCAAAAGTATAAATTGGCGCCATCTAAACCCGTTCCCGGCTATGAAGAACGCCTACTCTTTTGCATTGCTTTTAGCAATGATCATTTCTCTGAATGCGTTCGCGCAAACAGAGAAAGTCGACACCGTCACGATCAGTAAGATCAAGAAGGAAGGATTCGACCACTCGAAGGTCATGGAGATCGTAAGCAATCTTACCGACATTCATGGACCTCGTCTTACAACTCTCCAGGTCACCAGGCCGCTGCCAACTACGCAAAGACAACCCTCGAATCGTGGGGTCTCACTAACGTGAAGATCGACACATGGGACGAGGAGTTCGGACGTGGCTGGTCGCTGAAGAAGTTCACACTTCAAAACTCTCGGACCTGTTTATTTTCCCGTTATCGCTTATCCGAAAGCATGGTCTCCAGGAATTAAAGGACCAATTCAATCAGATGTTGTGTACTTCGATGTGAAGGCCGAGGCCGATCTCGATAAATACAAAGGCAAACTCAAGGGCAAGCTCGTATTGATGGGCGCTCCGGTTGCAGTGAAGCCTGGCTTCAAGCCCGATGCTTCGCGCTTCAAAGATTCAACATTGCTTGTGATGGCAAACGCAGGTCCCGAACCAGCTCCAAACTTCGGACGCTTCGGTGGCAACCGCGCAGAGCAACAGCTCAACTTTGCAAAGTGGGAGTTCCTGATGAAAGAAGGAGCTGTCGCTGTACTGGAACCTAGTCCTTCCGCTCGTCTCGAAGATGGAACAGTTCTCGTAAGCTCGGTAACAGTTCCTTATCCTCCCGGTACGGCGTTCGATAAGCGCGTACGCGCAGCATCGCCGCTGGCGCCGAAAGTTCTTCCGCAGATCATTATTGCAGATGAACACTACAACCGTCTCATCCGTCAGATCCAAAAAGGATTGACCGTAAAGATGGAGCTCGCTCTGGAAACTGAATTCACAGCTCCCGGTCCCGGCTTCAACGTGATCGGTGAAATTGAAGGAACAGATCTTAAAGACGAAGTTGTAATGATCGGCGCACACCTCGACTCATGGCATAGCGGTACCGGCGCAACAGACAACGCTGCTGGTTCAGCGGTGATGATGGAAGCGATGCGTATCATTAAGTCACTCGGTGTTCAACCAAGAAGAACAATCCGTATTGGTTTGTGGGGTGGTGAAGAGCAAGGTCTCATCGGCTCACGCAACTATGTTAAGCGTACGTTTGGTGAACGTCTCGACAGGCAGATGCCTTACGATTCGATCAATCTGAAACCCGCTGCCGAAAAGTTTTCTGTGTACTTCAATATGGACAATGGAACAGGAAAATATCGTGGTGTGTATTTACAGCAAAACGAAGGCGCACGCGAGATCTTCCGCGAATGGCTGAAGCCTTTCTATAAGATGGGAGCGAACACGATCACCTATCAAAACACAGGTGGAACCGATCACCAGTCGTTCGATGCGATTGGATTGCCCGGTTTCCAGTTCATCCAGGATCCGATGGAATACTCATCTCGTACACACCATACCAGCATGGACCTGTACGACAAACTTGTAGAAGCTGATATGCAACAGAACTCCGTGATGACCGCAGCGTTCGCTTGGCTTGCAGCCAATCGCGATGCGAAGTTCCCACGCAAAGGAAAATAACCTAACCTGAACGAAACCTATGGTGTAAGGATATCGACAACGTTATCCTTCACCAATGGTTTAACCATGAAGGCGCTAACGTTCTTGTTAGCATAGGAGCGTTGCTTGTCGCGCTCGTCTACCGAAGAAGAAAGGATAAAATTTTGAAAACCTTTTTGACGTCTTCGCCAAGATTATCGAAGCGCTCGAGGAATTCCCATCCCGACATTACCGGCATATTGATGTCCAGTAACAAAATGGTATGTCGTCGGTCGCGATTGGCGGCGTAGTTCTGTTGAATGTAGTCGAGGCAGCTTGCTCCTTCTGTAAACGTTAGGATTTCGGGCTTAGCCGCCACCATCTCGATTGTTAACTTACAAATGAGATTATTTACCGGGTCATCGTCAATGGCGATGAATCTTGGACTTTCTTCCTGCACGTTACTCATAGCTGTATCGTAAATTCTGTTCCTTTATTCACTTCACTTTTAATATTGATCACACCCCCAAGAGTTTCCACCTGGGTCTTTCACCATAAACAATCCCATTCCTTTTCCTTCGGCGTCCTTAGGGTGAAAGCGACGGTACAATCCAAAAACTTTTGAGCCGTCTTTTTTGAGATCGATGCCCATACCGTTGTCGGTGAACACCAGTTTAACACCATCGTCGATTGTGTGGCTTACAATTCGGATAACGAGGTCGGTGTTCGGTTGCTTGTACTTGATGCTGTTCGAGATCAAGTTATAAAAAATGCTCTGAAGAAAACTCCTGATCGTCAAAATGGTCTTTACTTCAGTAAAGTCGGTAATGATCTTACAGTTATTTTTTTCAATAATGTCCTGAATACTAAGAGTTATGCTGTCAACTACCTGCTGGAATGAAACATTTTCTTTCCGGTTGTTGACTTCCTTTTTTGTATCGAGAATGCGATTGAGATCCATGATCACCTCGTCGAGCTTGCTGGTCGCCGTGAAGATCCCCTGCATGGCAGTGCCGCGATCTTCCGGACTCGCGGATGACTCCTGGAGTATGTGTGAGATACCGAGAATGTTCGCAACGGGACCCCGCAAGTTGTGGGACACGATGTAAGCGAATTGTTCGAGGTCTTTATTTCGCTGTACAAGATCGCCCGTCATTTGTGTTTGTTGTAATTCCGCTTCTTTTCGCTCGGTTACGTCGCGATAGTTGGCCACCAGGCCTTTAACGCTTTCGTTGTTCAGCATGTTAGTAATGATCCCTTCGGCCCAGATGTAGTGACCGTTCTTGTGTTGAACGCGGGTGACGACAGACATTGGAACGTTTGGATTTGCGAGCGCTTTTTCAAATACGCTCTTCACGTGATCCCAATCTTCAGAATGGAATCGAATAGGATTGCGTGTGTTTACCAGGTCTTCAGGCTTATGCCCGAGCGTTCGGGCCACCGACGGGCTTGCATACATTATAGTGAATGTTTCGTCGCTCACGGCAATCGAGTCGAAGTTGTTTTCAATTAATGCGCGAAAACGGGCTTCACTTTTGGCCAGTTTTTTCTCCGTGACTTTTTCGCCGCTGATGTCGGTAGCGAAACATGCGAGGCCAGTGATGCTATCGCCTTCAATGATCGGGTTTATGATGAAGCTGAAGGAAAACGGTTCATCATTGAAAACGAACTCCTTCACGAAACGAAGCGATGTGCCTTTCAATGCCTGGGCGTAAATGTCTTGCAATTCGCCCGCAAGGGCACGTGGAAGAACATTCAACGCATAGTCTCCAATCTTAATGTCGACGTTGAAGAGTTTCTCGATGGTTTGTTTTAGATGCGTGTTGAACGCGATGTATCGAAGGGAACGATCGAGCGAATAAATATTTACGGTTGAATTGTCCATGAGCGCAGAGAGATTCGCCTCCGAGCGAACTATCTGGTTCACGAATGACTTATTCTGTCGCTCGAATTCCATTTCTGAAGGGCACTCTGAATAGCTACGGGTAATCGTTGCAGCCTGTCTTTTAAAACATAGTCGGCAATTCCTTCTCTCATCATCATCACTGCGAATTCTTCGGAGACGGTGGCGGTGACGAGAATGAATGGTATGTCGAGACGAGATTCGCGAAGCAACTTGAATGCCTCTACCGAAGAGAAGTTCGGCATCGAGTGATCGCTGAGGATAATGTCGGGATGAAATTCGCGTAGCGCGATGGCATATTCTTCCTTCGAAGAAATCCATCTCCATTCGTAAGGAAATCCGCCTTTCTTAACGAGGTTTTCAATTACCTGCGTTTCATCGGCGAAATCCTCCAGGTGAATGATGCGAACACGGTGACCGTTGGTACTAAGCAAGACGATGTTTAGAATTTTTGGTAAAAATTCTGGCGTCTATACGCCTTAGACGGCAGATGAATTTACAATAAAAAAGGAAATATGGAATTACCCTATACCGTGTTTTCCCGATATACATTTGACATTTATGTCAACGCCGTGAGCTTTTTAGTTAACCTGAACGAAAATCTTACACGCTTTTTACTTTGGCGCCATAAGAACCTTTCGTTTTCGTATATTATTAGTGCTATGTCCGGAATTTAATCCGGTTACACATCCTAGCCTGAACGGGACTGCCACTGTGTAAGAATTAACAAAAATTGCTGGGTATGGAAGCCGAAAAGAAACTAAAGATCCTCATGCTTGAGGACAACCCGGAAGACGCATTCCTGATCGAACGCGTCCTCCGCAAAGACAACATGGTATTCGTAAGCGAACGCGTCGATACCAGGGAAGAATTCTGCGAGTCAATCGAGAGATTTCAACCCGACGTGGTGCTGTCAGATCACGGCTTGCCGCGATTCAACTCGCGGGAAGCGCTTAAGATCAGCCTCAAAGAAAGAGCGACAGCTCCGTTCATTCTCGTTACCGGTACGATGTCAGACGAGATCGCAATATCCTGTCTCGCGAAGGGGCCGACGACTACATCTGAAAGGAAATCTTTCGCGCCTGCCTTCTGCCATTCGTCGCGCTATCAAAGAACGTCGACTCGAGAAACTAAAAAGAGAAGCGCGTTATGCATTGCGTTCGCAAAACCGTGAGCTCGTAAAGGTTAATAGTGAGCTCGATAAATTTGTATACTCAGTTTCACACCAACTTCGCGGACCTTTGGCAATCGGTGATGGGACTGCTCAACATCGCCGAAGAAAATCCGACGAACATCAATGACATTCACGCGATGATGCGTCGCAGTATGGTGAAGCTCGACGAAACACTGAAAGAGATCATCGACTATTCGAACAACGCACGTTCCGAGATCACCAGTTCTGAAATCGATTGGAAGAACATGATCAACGTTGCGATTGGAAAACTCCTTTACTTATCCGACGCGGGCAAGGTGCAGATGACAATCGATGACAGCGGCGCACAGTTTCCTTTTTATTCGGACCCCGGACGTCTTGCAATCATCTTCAATAGCATCTATTCCAATAGTATCATTTATGCAACGCATGAGAGGCAACCTACTGTTCATACGAAGATCGACGTTGCCTATGACACCGTAGCGATCACGATCACCGATAATGGCATCGGTATCACTGAAAAGACTCTGCCCCATGTTTTCAATATGTTCTATCGCGCAAGCGAACGGAGCAGTGGAGCGGGTCTCGGTCTTTACATCACTAAAGAGACGGTGAAGAAATTGGGTGGTCAAGTAACGATCCAGTCTACCGAAGCGCGTGGTACAGTGGTAACAGTGACACTACCGAATAACAATCAGAATAATTCGGTGGAGGAGGAATTCCTGGAATAATTTTATTTCACGAGACTCAATTGCGAAAAGTATACGTCTTCGAGGTCGGCATCTGCACGATCGAAGCCGTCGAGTCTTGTATTACTGAATACCCTGATCTCCGGCGACCCACCAAGTAATTTTTCCGATAGCACGCGATAAGTTGCGCGAAACTCGTCGAGTTCATTCTTGCGGATCTTTTTCTTCCAGATCTTTCCTGAGATCTCATCTACTGAAGTGGTGGGATTCCCCTGGAACAGAACTTCACCACGATTGATGATGGCCATCGATGTGCACAGCTCTTTGATGTCTTCAACAATGTGGGTCGACAAGATCACGATCGTATGTTCACCGAGCTCCGAAAGCAGATTGAGAAAACGATTTCGTTCGGCAGGGTCCAGGCCGGCAGTTGGTTCGTCTACAATCACAAGCCGTGGATCGCCGATGAGTGCCTGTGCAATTCCAAACCGTTGCTTCATGCCTCCGGAAAATGTTCCGAGACTTTTGTTCCGGACGCTCCAGAGATTTGTCTTTTGAAGGAGACTCTCGACCACGTTGTTGCGATCGGTTTTGTCGGTGATGCCTTTCAAAACGGCAATGTGCTCCAGCAACCTGATTGCTTCTACTTTGGGATAGACGCCAAACTCCTGGGGAAGATATCCAAGTGCTTGTCGCACTTTGTCTTTTTCTTTCAACACATCTATCACCTGTCCGTTTCCGGATGTGTCTTCAAGGCGAACCGAGCCTGAGTCGGCCTCCTGGAGGGTGGCGAGTGTTCGCATGAGTGTTGACTTGCCGGCGCCATTAGGACCAAGCAGCCCGAACATGCCTTGAGGTATTGTGAGGCTGATGCCTTTCAGCGCCTGAACACCATTGTTGTACGTTTTCGTAAGGCCTTCTATGACAAGTTCCATTTTTAATAATATTAGTAACCCAACGGTGAACTAGCTATCTCAACTACTGTTCCTACTGCAATCGTGTTGTCGTTCGAATGATGATCGATAAGTTTATTCAAGGGATCGATACCGACTTTTGCTGGCGGTGAATCGACAACAATAGTCAATGTATTTTTTTGTCTTGTGAACTTATGTTTCTTTAAGTAGATCAGTTTTTCCTGGTCGTAAACTCCAACGTCAATCCAATCGTTGATGGCAATAGGTGCTTCGATTCCATTGTCACCTACCTGCAGCTTCTGAGTGGAAACGTTCACTGTGACTTCGTATTTGCCGTTCGGTAATTTCCTGTATGCCGCTTCCGTAGCTGTATTTTCGTACAGCGTGATGCGTTCGAACATGTCGCTTATCAAAGAGGAGAGACTGTCGGGTGTTACTTTTCGGATTTCGGCGATGAGATCCTTCGAAGTTGGATAAGGAGGATTCTATAGGCAAACTTATCGTGAAATCTTTTGAATGCCATATTGAGATTGTCTTCACCTATGTAATCCTGTAACGCAAAAGAATATCAGTGCCGACTTATTATACGATATATATTGTTGATCGGCGGATTGTAATGAGTCTCGCGTATTTTTTCCGCACTGCGGCCCCTCAGATAAGCGTCCAGCTCATACTTAAGATACAGCTGCGTCGTCTCAATGGGATAGGTATGACTCATCACCATTAGAGCAGAATATTGCGAAGCACCTTCCATGATCATCGCTTTACCCGCCGTATCGGCAGCTATTACTTGCTGACCCCACCATTGACGAGCGAGCTCGTGAGCGGTAACGTAATACGGAACATCGAGATCTTTCGCTGGGTCCGACACTTTCAATATGAAACCGACGCCCTCCGAAAAAGCAATCATATCAGCGAATGATTGAGATGACATGCTGTACCTGGGAAACTCGACAATCCTGACCTGTGTATCCGGATATGACCCAAAGTTTTTTGTATAGTAACCAAGACCGTCTTTCAGACCCTGCATCATTCGCGGGATGTTGTAATGATGTTTGGAATGGTAATAGATCTCGAGCGCAACATCGTTGCTCTTGTCGCTGGCAACCTCGTAGTTGCCCGACAGTATTGCGTAAAATGAAGGTATCGTACCAGTTGCTGTGTATTGTCGGTATTGCCGGTTGTCTTTTGTCCATGATTTTTCGACATGACCTGGTGCAAGTGGTGTTTGAGAAATGTCTGTGCTAATGATTGAAGAGAAGCGAATGCGTGGATTGATGGCTGCCCGGCGGAGGTCTGCGTCAACTGTTGATTTAGGATGACTGTCGTGCCCGATCGTTGGGAAGTAGTTGCTGCGGATGAATGTTCCGTTGTAGGCGAGATCGGTATTCTGAGGTCTTACATTGAAACCCTTTTGCGTGAACTCCATGGCGAAGGTCATTTGAAGGCTGTCGCCCGGCGCCAGGGCTGGACTGATCTCGTAAACTATGGATCCGAGATCATCTTGTTGGTCAATGACTTTCGACTGTCGTGCGAAATCGATATCGTGGAGATGGAGCTGTGGCAGGCTGATGTATTGCACCTGTATGGTGTTCATTGGCTTCGCATCATAATTTTTAAGCCAGTAATAACCCTTTGCTTCGAAGCTTTGTCGTTCAGGATAAAGATCGACAGTAAGGTTTACTTCGACGATCTTTGGTTGTGGAATGGAGTCGTATTGCTTGAGCGCTTCTTCGTATCGAACTTGCTTTGCTTTCAGCGAGCGCGCGCTCACATGGTGATTGATGATCGACGTATTGTAATAAATATAGAGTCCGAACCCAATGAAGGAAATAGCGGCAACAATGCCGATAACTTTGGCGCCGAAGGTCAATGGTTGTCGCGTGGTCCCTCGGCGATAGAACGCGATTCCCGCCACAAAGAGCAGAACAGCAAGCGAGATCCAATATCCTTTCAGCCAAAGGAACGGGGTGAGATAATTGCCAAAGCCGTTCATTTGAGAAAAGTTGTCAAGCGACCCGCTCCCGTATGCAGCTATTTCGTGATCAACACCAAACGCCGGCAGCAATAGAAGGACGAGCACAAACGCAACCGTCAGCACGAATCCAAGGAATTTATTGCCCGAAAGGATTTGGATCAGCATCCCTACGATCGTCAGCAGGCAAAGATTGACGAATGTTTCACCGAATAATTTTCCGAAGTAGGCAGGCAGATCGAAGTCGTAATATCCGTGCGACGCCTGCAATGCAATTCCGAACAGGAGAAAGCCAACGAGCAGTGTAACATAGACAAGGCAAAGGCTAAAGAACTTCGATAGTAATAATGGTCCATTGCGTACGGGTGTTACATCCGTAATAAAGTTGATCTTATGTTGCCTTTCCTTCCATACGATCTCCCCGGAATAGAAGATCATGATGATCGTGAAGAACAGCCCGAACGAATTTAGCATCGTAAGAACTGCAGTGGTTGTGGGGTAGGAGTTCGTGCCATACATATTGCCCATTCGCGAGGCGTTGACGAACAATACCAGTAAGCCGCTTCCAGCAATTGCCATAAAAGGAACTTCAGTCCATATCCCACGGAAGTGAAAGAATGTTGTGGAGATCAGTTGATAAAAAGGAGATCGTTTTTTGAAAACCGTTGGGAGTTCAATTACCCGTGTGTCGTCAATTGATTCTGTAGTTTCAATCTTCTTTTTCTTACGAATGAGATTTCTGCGCGATGTAAATGAGAATTTCCAGTAAGTAACGATCAACGCCACAACAGCGATGGACATCCAGATAAGCCGGTTGTAAAGCAAGGCACCAGTGAATGGTATTAATAACGTGTTCTGTTCGGCAGACGTCCAGTAACGTGTCGTGTAAACGAATGTCTGAACGCCGAACGGGTCTACGAGTGCCGCTATATATTGTGAATCAAGATCGCGGAGGAACAATATACTCGCGATCTGGTAGATCATCATCATAACAATGCCTTGCGAGTAGATCACCAGCGACTGCCGTGCGAGTGCACCGGCTGCAAAGAAAAGTGCTCCGCTGATGAAGATATTAGAGACAATGAAGATGAGGAAAGGCTGAATGTAAGCCCATGCGCTGAATGGCAATACCTCCTTCGCGCGCCAGGTAATGTCGAGTGGAGAGATCTTGCCGACCGCGTAGGCCAGCAATGCTCCGAAGATGATACCGGTGTTCATCAAAACTAATGTCACCATCGAGCCGGCAAATCTTCCGAAAAGATAACTGCCTTTGTGAATCGGTGTTGTGAAAATGATCGGAGCCATGTTATGCTCGACGTCACGGATTACTGAAACTCCGACCAACGAAGACGTGATCATCGTGAAGAAGAATGAGAGCACGACCATCAATGCACAAATCGTGTAAGGCGAATTGGGACTTGTTGCGTCTGCCGTTCCGACTACCTGAAATGTTGGACCGGTTACGACAAGAAAGCTCGTGGCGAGTATGACGAGAAAATAGACATACGTCGTTGCTCGCCGGCGCCGGTAATAGAGTTCGAAGCGAAATAATTCCCAGAACATACTTTGATTAACGGGGTGGAAAAACTTCTAGTGAAAAATAGTTGACATATCGAGTAGTAAAACGCCAAAACGAAAACATTAGGTACACTAATCTTACATGACGCTTAATGTTGGCACAGATTATTTGATAACTTAAGTGTCCTCTGTCTTGTTTGGCCATGAAGCTATACATTAATCGAAAGGTTCTTTGGGGACTGATCGTTTCTATTGCAATTATTCTTGGACTCGGCGTCCTGTCTTACTGGTATTTCCTGAGTCTATCGGCAGCGACACAGTGGGCTAACCACGCCCGTCGCGTATTGCAGAACGTGGATGAGGTTCGAACCACCATGTTGCTGATCGAGAATTCCCACCGTGGATTTTTGTTAACACGCGACAGCGCTTTCATTAAGACCTACAATAAACAAAAAGAGGAGCTTAATGGCCTGGTAAATGAATTAGGAGCCACTACGGCAGACAACCCCGTTCAGCAAACGAATATTGATTCGCTGCGCTCGAACATTGATAACACGGATCGCGTGCAGGAGGTATTGAACGATATCAAAGAAGAGGAACAGTCCTTGATGCTTTCACGATCTCTTCTTGTTCAAAAAGGATTTTTCCGGTTTGTGTTTGCATTCATCGGCTTGTTGGTTGTAACACTGGGCGTGCTGCTTGCTCTTGTATGGATAATTAATGCCAACACGCGGTCACGTGTGATTGCAGAAGACCGGCTTCGAGACGCAGAGCTCGAAACACAAAAGATCAATAAAGACCTGGAAGCATTCAGCTATTCCGTGTCGCACGACCTTCGCGCACCATTAAGGTCCATCAACGGATATTCACAGATCCTCATCGAAGATTATGCCGGCAAGATAGATGACGAAGGCAATCGACTGTTGAATGTCATCATTAACAATGCGAAACGCATGGGTCAATTGATCGACGATCTCTTAGAGTTCTCGAGGTTGGGTCGCCAGGAGATTCGCAAAGCACTGGTAGATGTTGACGAGCAGGTGAATAATATTGCAAGCGAACTGGTTGAACGCGAGCAAGGACGCAAGATCGATCTGAAAATTGAACAAATGGGCACGGCGCCAATAGACCAGGCGATGATGCGGCAAGTGTGGATCAACCTTGTCGGCAACGCAATCAAGTACTCCAAAAATAAAGAAGTAGCGAAGATTGAGATTGGTAAAATGGATAAAGGAAAAGATCGTGTTGTATATTTTGTGAAGGACAATGGCGCCGGTTTCGATATGGCATACGTAGATAAATTGTTCGGCGTCTTTCAACGGTTGCATAAGAACAACGAGTTCGAAGGCACCGGCGTTGGATTGGCCCTCGTGAAACGGATCGTCGACAGACATAAGGGAAAGATCTGGGCCGACGCGAGAGTAGGAGAGGGTGCGACATTTTTCATTGAGCTGCCGCTCGATTGAAATGTTTAGATTTACGACATGTCCAAACCAATCATCCATGAAGACTGGGCTGTAGTATGGCTCGGATTTCTCATCATCGTATTCTCACTCTTTATATATGTGGTGCCCGTGCCCGTCATGGGCTGGAAAAATTCTTCGGAGCTATTTGACAAAGTACTCACCGCCGGAAATATCGGCGTGATATTGATCCAATTCATCTTTGTTTTTGCGATCGGCATTCTCGCCACCGTACTGACCAGCAAACCCGTAGATCATTTATCATTGTGTTCCCCATTATCTTTCTTGGTGCCGTTCTGGCGATGATCATAACGGGCAACGGATTTATCAAGGGACTCGGGCTCGAAGCGGTGATCTTCAGTTTAACATTCGGTCTCATTATCGGCAACACGATCAGGTTGCCCGAATGGTTTCGATCAATATTATCTGCCGAGCTCTTCGTAAAAATCGGTCTCGTGTTGCTTGGAACCGGTGTCATCTTCGGCGACGTTCTTAAAGCCGGCGGTCTTGGTTTAATACAGGCGTTGGTTGTAGTGATCTCTGTTTGGTATTTTGCTTTTTGGGTCTGCCGAAAGATGAAACTCGACAAAGAGTTGTCGATGATGATCTCGAGTGCTGTTTCGATTTGTGGTGTGTCGGCAGCGATCGCTACCGCGGGTGCTATCAGAGGTGACCCGAAAAAACTTTCGTATGTGATATCGATGGTGCTCATAACCGCGATACCGATGATGATCTTCATGCCATTGATTGCCCGTTGGTTCGGGTGGTCGCAGGAAGTTACAGGAGCATGGCTGGGTGGAACGATCGATACCACTGGTGCCGTCGTTGCCTCGGGGACTTTGGTCGGCGATGTGGCGTTGAAGCTCAGCACGATCGTGAAGTTTTCACAGAACGTTCTTTTGGACTCGCTGCTTTCGCCATCAGTGTTTATTGGACGTATTCTAAAACTGATCAGAAGGATGTTGAGAAACCGACGTTAGGTCTGATCTGGGATCGCTTCCCGAAATTTGTTTTAGGATTTATTGCCGCCTCTCTCGTGTTCTCATTTTTACTCACTCCCGAAGCAGTGGGTAAGGTCAAGGACAGTTTGAAGAGTATACAAACTCTGTGGTTTGTTTTGGCATTTACCAGCATCGGGTTGGAGACGCGATTCTCCGATTTGTTCCAGGCACAGGGACAGAAGCCGCTTTATGCATTCTTGATAGCGCAAGGGTTTAATATTATAGTGACCCTGATCATTGCCTTCCTGCTCTTCGGCTGATAACTGGCACTAAATTGGCGGCTCCGCCAATTTATGGGGTTGGTGGAGTATAGGAAGAAGCGGACATTGACAAAAACTCCCGAGCCGGCAGGCGGCAAAGCTGACCGGCAGGTCTTGCGTTTCGTGGTACAAAAACACGCAGCGTCGCATCTTCACTACGACTTCCGCCTGGAAATGAATGGCGTGTTGAAGAGTTGGGCCGTTCCAAAAGAGCCCACCATGGATCCCAAAGTAAAGAGGCTTGCCGTCCATGTTGAAGATCACCCTTATGATTATCGCACATTTGAAGGAGTAATTCCCAAAGGAAACTATGGTGCCGGTACCGTGGAGATCTGGGATGAAGGCACTTATAATAGCGTCAATGATTTGGATAGTAAAAAGTCGGAAGACGCCGATCTTCAAAAACAATTAGACTCGGGCAAGATCCATTTTATCCTTCATGGTGAAAAACTGACCGGTGAGTTTGTTTTGATACGAACTTCAAAGAATTGGTTGTTGATGAAGGTAAAGTCAACGAAAAAGAAAACAATCGACCGAAGCGCCATATCTTTATCAAAGAAACCTTCAAAAAACAAGTTGCCCTCCAACATCACTCCCATGCTTACAACGCTGGTCGACAAACCATTCGATCAGCCGGGTTGGTTGTATGAAGTAAAGTGGGATGGCTATCGCGCTCTTGCGTTTGTGAACAAAGGCAAGGTCGATCTGCGGTCGCGCAACGACAAACCCTTCAACGACAAATTTTATCCAGTCTATCGTGCATTGGAGAAGTGGGATGCGAATGCAGTTCTCGATGGCGAGATCGTTGTGTTGAAATCGAATGGGATGTCCGACTTTGGTTCGCTTCAAAGCTTCAAAACTGGCGAAGCGAAGCCGATGGTGATCTCGTTTACTTTGTGTTTGATGTGTTGTGGTATGATGGAAAAGATCTTCGCAATGAACCATTACACAAGAGAAAAGAAATTTTGAAATCGATCGTGCCCCGGCAACGACCTGGTACGAATGAGCGATAGCTTCGAGGTGAAAGGCACCGCGTTCTACGAATCAGCGAAGCGAATGGGACTCGAAGGCATCATTGCGAAAAGAGCCAACAACCCTTATCGTTCCGGTGAAAGAACATCCGATTGGTTGAAGATAAAAGTAAATCAGAGACTAAGAGGTTGTGATCGGCGGCTATACACAAAACGTAGGGTCACCGAAATCATTCAGTGCATTATTGGTCGGCGTTTTCGAAGGCGACAAGTTTATTTACACCGGCAAGATCGGCACTGGTTTCAAAGATCTTCAGCAACGGGAGATGTTGAAGCAATTTAAGCAGTATGAAACGAGTAAGCCGGCGTTCTTCACAACACCCGACTATAATAAACCAACGCGATTCAATCCACGTCCTGCGAAGGCAGACGTTACCTGGTTGAAACCTGTTCTTATTTGCGAGGTCAGTTTTACTGAAATGACGAGTGATGGTGTAATGCGGCATCCTTCGTTTGAAGGCATGCGTTCCGATAAGTCTCCGAAAGAAGTCAGGAAGGAAACTGCAAAGCACACGGAAGAATTAGTTGCGCCGAAAGAAAAAAAGAGGAGTGTTGTTAAGCCTCACACAAACGAGATCGTCAGACCTTACTCAACCCGAAAGACAAAACACAAGTCCGCGAGATCGAAGGACATGAAATCAAATTCACCAACACGGACAAAGTTTACTGGCCAGCTCCGAAAACAGTCGGCAAGAAGAAAGCCGTCACGAAGGGCGACATGCTCAACTACTATTACCAGGTGGCTCCGTACTTTCTTCCGTACCTGTTGGATCGTCCGGTATCGTTGAATCGTTTTCCGAATGGCATCAGTGGACCGAGCTTTTATCAGAAAGATGTTACAGGTAAAGTACCCGATTGGGTTGAAACAATATTTGTATCACAGGTCTGATGAACCTGGTGTTGATCGTCATTTCATGGTGCCGCGGACGGAAGCCGATGTAATGTTGATGGCGTCGATGGGCTGTATTGAAATGAATCCGTGGAGCAGTCGAACGGAGTTTCCGGATAATCCCGACTGGTGTATGATCGATCTCGATCCGGCAGACAAGACATCGTTCGACCAGGTGATCGAAGCTGCGCGTGTTACACACAACATCCTCGAGAGCATTAAACTTCCTTCTTATTGTAAGACGAGCGGGTCGACTGGTCTCCATATTTATATTCCCCTTGGTGCAAAGTATACTTATAAAGAATCGCAGGATTTTGCGAGGACGATCGTAACAGCAGTGCACGAAGAGATCCCATCATTTACGTCGATAGAGAGAATGGTTTCGAACAGAAAGGGAAACATGTATCTCGACTTTCTTCAGAATCGTCCAGGGGCGACACTTGCAGCACCGTATTCATTGAGGCCGAAGCCCGGGGCAACGGTGTCGATGCCACTTCATTGGGACGAAGTGAAGAAGGGACTAAAGATGACCGACTTCCATATAGACAATGCAATACCACGCATCCGCGAAATGGGCGACATCTTCAAGCCTGTTTTAGGCAAGGGAATAGACCTTGCTAAGTTTTCTAAAAAAATCAATTCATAGAATCAACCGTGAGCAAAGCAGTAGTTCATTACTCGGCAGACCAGGATCGCCTGATCCAAAAATTTTATTTGAAAGACGATGGTACCTTTCCAAACAGCGGCTTGCCCGTACTTTATTATCCGGGAGTGTTGTTGTTGCCCGGTCTCTTTCCTGCCGGCGAAGTGAAGGATATGTTTAGTCATAACGAATGAAGAATGCATGGCAGGCGGGTATCTACACGTTTCATCATTATCATAGCAACACGCATGAAGTGTTGGGTGTGGTGAGGGGGTGAAACAACAATTCAGCTAGGTGGAGAAGAAGGTGTTACGTTGAAGATCCAGAAGGGCGACGGTGATCATATTGCCTGCCGGTACTGCGCATAAGAATCTTGGCGATGAGAATGCGGTAGTTTGTATTGGCGCTTATCCGAAAGGAAAGGAATACGATATGTTTTATGGTCAGGCCGGCGAGCGCCCGAATGTTGATGAGAATATCAAGAAGGTGAAGATGCCAGACCATGACCCGATATTTGGAACGCAGGGCGGGGTTTTGAAATATTGGGTGGGTAGGTTCTAGAGCGTAGAGAAGGAGATTTTCTCTACCTTTTCTGCTATGAAATCTCCCCTGTTCATAGCTCTGCTCATGTGCGCGATCTCAGTCGCTTTTGCGCAACAACCTCTGCTTCTAAAAGACATCAATCAAGTTCCAGGCAGCTTTGTTCCGCGCGGGTCCGCACCTCGCCTTATCAGTGCTGGCAAATATGTCTTTTTTCCAAAAAGCTTGGACAATCACAATCGCACTGGTGGGTAACAGACGGAACAGCTGTAGGAACCCACGCCGTTGATCCCAACGCGCAACTCTACGAGGATTTCTATTTCAGTGGTGATGCGTTCAATGGATCCTTCTATTACGCGGTAAACCCATAGCGATCATACACAGTTGATGAAGTACAGTCCGGCCACTTCAACATTGGTGACCCTAAAAACATTCGATGCTTACGGTAACCTCTTTCCAATATCGAATAATGGCCAGATGATATTTGCTTTAATGACAAATGGAGTTACAGAGCTTTGGAAATCGGATGGCACAACCGGCGGTACGGTAAAGTTTACTACGCTACCGGATGAGGGAACCGTTACATATCGCTCACAAGATGGCTCGTACAGTTACTTTGTTGAAGAGACCACGGATTTTAAGCACATCTGTGGAGAACCGATGGTACCGAAGCCGGAACAGTTCTCATTAAATCCGGCGACGCCAACTTTGCCGATTTTTACGCGGACCTGTATGCCACTGGCAATGACTTGTACTTCTATTATGGACTGAGCAGTGAGCCAAAGGCTGGCATCTGGAAAACAGATGGAACAGTCGTTGGGACCGGGAGGATCAGCGACATCGTTGATGATCCTGATTACACTATTCAAAAAGTCGGCAGTAAAATTTTATACTCCGACGGATTTATGCTGTGGGTTACTGATGGCACACCGCAGAATGTAAATTTTATTTTCTGCCTCCGTTAACATTGCGGCCGTTACAGGCGACGATTTTCAACGGCCTTTACTATTACATTGGGATGAACCAGGCTACGCAAAAGAGATTTCTCGGAAAGAGTGACGGCACTGAGAGGCGGTACTGCTTCGGTGATTGATCTCGGCACCGAGCAGCCGGTTATAGGCGGGCCATTATATCACCTCGGCAATAGCTTGTCCTTAGCATTGATGTTGACGGCAAGGGTGAAGAGCTGGGAGTCAGCGATGGTACAGACGCCGGGAACGTTTCTGATCAAAGACATCTTCGAAGGAGCAACAGGTTCTCATCCCAGGCACTTTACAACCTATCGGCAACAAGATGCTCTTCACGGCCGACGATGGCGTTCATGGAAGAGAGCTGTGGATCACCGACGGCACCTCGGGTGGAACTATGCTTGTGAAAGACGTAAGAACAGGCACATCCGATGCTCTCGTTTACTCCAGTTATGATAACGCAAGTATTGTTGATAACAAACTCGTCTTTATCGCAACCGATAATGAAAAATTTCAACTTTGGATGAGCGATGGCACAGAAGCCAATACCAAAAAGATATTTAATGACGACAATATTAGCTTTGGTTTGCTGGGTGAGCTCAACGGCCTTCCTTATTACATGGCATACGCCAATTCGACCAGTCAAATCATAAGAATTACTGCGAGTGGAGTCACAGAAAAGGTGAAGGGAGGGTGCCGTATTATCTTGCAGGCCTGCAACTGTATACACCGAACTCACTTGTTACAGATGGTAAAGTGTTTTTCCAGGCGTATCAGTCGTCTATTAGCACAGAGCTTTGGATAACAGATGGTACAGATGCCGGAACCCATTTGGTTAAAGATATAAATCCCAACCCATCCGCTTCGGGTCTTAATAGTCCGTATGGTGCTATTGTTTCCGGCAAATTGTATTTCACAGCGGATGATGGATCAAATGGAAATGAACTTTGGGTGAGTGACGGTACCGAAGCAGGAACTAAACTCCTTGTCGATATAACGCCCCGGAGCCAGCGGCTCGAAACTTTATTTCCTCTATAATGTGAAGGGGCAACTATGTTTTTTCGAGGATCATCCAACTCTAGGAAAAAGACTATGGGTTTCCGATGGGACATCCGAGGGAACGATAGTACTGCATACGTTCGCAGCAGGAACGATAGATAACATCAATATACCGCAAGTAATCGGCGACAAAAATAGTGTTCGCAACTGTACATTCCGGTTCTCCACGTTATCTCTGGCAAACTGATGGCACAGCCGAAGGAACGAAGGTTATAAAAACTTTTGATCAGGGGTTTACTTTCACAAATCTATTTCTCGTATCAGGAAAAGCATTCTTTTGCGTGGACGACGAAGCGTATGGCATGGAAATATTGACCAGCGATGGAACGGAAGAAGGCACTAAAGTCATCGATCTCCACTCCCGGTTCTGCGGGCACGCCAATCAACAGAATATATGACAGCTATCATGGACTGCTTTATTTCAGTAACAACTCTAATGTTTGGGGCATCGGGTGGCACCGTCGGAAACAACCGTAAAGGTTGCCGATGGTATGCCGGATTTTATTAGGGTAGCAGGTAATGCCTCAATTCTTCGGCTTCAACAACGACGACTATGGACGCGAGTGGTTCACCCTGCCCTTCAGTAAGATCAGCCAGTCGATGGTATTCGAAGACACTTACCGACAGAAAATGGTTGATCCGGATTTTGACTTGCTCGCATCGTCGACGTCCGGACTTCCGGTAACATTCACTGCGACGCCATCGGACAGAGTTACGATAACAGGCAACAGTATTAAAATACTGAAGCCGGGCAAGGTTACCATTAATGCCACGCAGAGTGGCAATGATGGTATCTCTTCCGTAATATCATCGCAAACGATCTGCATCATTCCTGCAAAACCAACGCTTAGCGTTAAGCAAATACAAAGCGGAACGACTGTGATTCAATCGAGCGAAGCAGGTGGACAATAAATGGTATTTGAATGGCGCTCTGTGATCGACAGTACAACCGGGCCTACGTTCGAAGTGAGTGAAGATGGAAAGTTATATTGCTGCCGGAAATGTGGATGGATGTACGGGTGAAGGATCAGGATGCGTTAGCAGTTGTTATTACCGGCCTGGAGGAAGAACAGAGTGTCCTCCGTTTTCCGAATCCTGCCAAAGACATGTTGTATGTGCAATGGAATGGAAATGCTGGGGTATAAGTTTGTTGGATGCAAGGGGGAGTTGCGAAGTTGAAATCAACTTTTTTGGATCGCGCTGAGCTATCGCATCGTTGACCTGCCAGCAGGATTCTATGTTCTTAAGCTGACATCATCCGACAAACAAGTGATCAAAAAGTTCATTAAAGAATAGTACGACGGCTTTAGCGAGCTTTTTCAATGTCGGGTAAATTTATATACATTTATAAAATATAATACGCGATCATGAAAGGCACCTACCTCGGCGAATTCGAAGAAATAGTCTTACTCGCTGCCGGCATTCTCAACGACGACGCTTACGGTGTCGCAATCCGAAAAGAGATCGAAAAGCAAACACGCCGCCCTGTAAACATCGGCGCCGTACACACCGCACTCCATCGTCTCGAAGAGAAAGGATATCTCAAATCGAGGTTCGGCGAAGCCACCATGGTGCGCGGTGGAAAACGAAAAAGAATATTCACGCTCACCGCGTTCGGACTGAAAGCCCTCCGCAAAGCGCAAGACCTTCGAAGCAATATGTGGTCGCAACTAAGCAATGTGATTGTTCAAAAAAGTTAAGAATGCGAATCATGAAAAATCAGGCACCCCGCTTAGCGAAAAACCTTCTTCGCCGTTTCTGTCATGTGTCGTTCATAGAAGAAGTGGGAGGGCGACCTTGACGAGCAGTTCATCGAAAACATTGAAAGAGAAGGGATTGCTTAGTGCCCGCATTCAATACTGGATCGACGTCTTTCGTGCAATCTCTTCCCGGAAATCAGCAGTCGCGGGAAGAACCAGCATCACGCATATCGAACCTCGACTCACTTCATCATTTCTTCAAAATATTTTTTAGAAGTTTAAAACACAGTCGCTCTTCGGCAATCATCAACATCAGCGGGCTCGTATTGAGCCTCGTGAGCTTCGTAGCGATATGGCTTTATGTGAACGATGAGCTTTCGTACGATGAGTTTCACCCGGATGCAGAGCAGGTATATCGCGTCAGTCATTCTTTCAAAAGACGTGGCGACGGTGTAATAGAAACAGACGCCCGCGTTCCGGGATTGTGGGTTTATGAACTACAGGAGTCGGCCCCCGGGCATACAGGCGTTCACACGTTTTTCAAAATTCGGTCTGCCTGGCTTCGTAAGATATGAGAAAACCCAGTTGCTCTTCGAAGAACCGCAGGTCTTCTGGGTCGATACAACCTATACCGACATCTTCAGCTTGCCGATGGTCACTAACATCGAACCGAAAGCAGTGCTCAGAGATCCCAGCAGGATCATTATTGATCAGACAACTGCAAAAAAAATATTTCGCCAACGACGATCCTATTGGAAAAGAGATCATTTTACTCAAGAGGTGGAATGGATTTTCCGTTCATCGTTGCGGGTGTGATGAAGGATTACCCCACCAATTCTCACTTTCATCCCGCGTTCATCGCAAGCAACCAGGCATTGAATCCATTTTGGGAAGAAGACCAATGAAGAACGCATCAACTCGGTTGATGATTCATTCACTTATACATTTAATTAAAGTTCCTGATGCCAGCAATTTGCCCCAACCTCATCGCCGCCCTCAGTCCAATTGCCCACAAGCACATTAACGATGGCAAATGAACCTGTCCTTACGAAACTAACCGACATTCACTTCGCTCCTGGCATGCTCGTAGCACTCGAACCGTCGGGCGACAAGATGTATGTTTACATATCGGCCTGCATCGGTGTGCTGAGTATTGTTCTATTGCTGCAATCAACTATATGAATCTCGCCACGGCAAGATCGTTGCGTCGTTCGAAAGAAGTTGGCCTGAGAAAGACCCTCGGCGTTAAAAGATCGTCGCTCGTGAGCCAGTTCCTGGGCGAGTCGTTCATGATGATGCTGATCTCTTTATCGATAGCGTTAAGTATCACGGTTGCATTATTGCCGTTCTTCAACCGACTTACAGGAAAATCATTCACTTATGTTACTTTAATGAGTGGGAATACCGTCGTCATTCTTGTGTCTGTGATCGTGTCATTAGCACTGCTTTCGGGAAGTTATCCTGCATTTTATTTGTCGCGATTCAAGCCTGCAGCCGTTGCTCCAGGGTAAACTTACCAATGGTAGCGGTGCCGAGAGTTTCCGGAAGATCCTCGTTGTGTTCCAGTTCACCATCACGATGGTTTTAATCATCTCTGCACTTATTATTCATCAGCAACTTTCTTTGATACAGGTCGGAAAGCTTGCATCGAACACCGGCAGAGTGGTCACAATACGTAACGTCCCTGATAATACAAAGAAAGGAATAGATGCCTTTCGAACCCTGGTAATGCAGAACAGGAACGTGGAAGGCGTTTCTTTAAGTGATCACCTGCCAAGGCGCGACGGTTTTTCTTTTATCCGGGTTCCGTTTATTGCGAAATCGAAAGGTACCGATGAGTAAATGTGGGATGCGTTGGTAGCAGATGGATACTTCGCAGCAATGTTTAAGCTGGATTTCGTGGCCGGAAGAAATTTCTCGCACGCCATTCAGCCAGATACATCAGGGTTGATCCTGAACGAATCAGCTGTTCGTGAACTGAACATGACACCCGATGAAGCGATTGGACAGCAAATAAAGGTCAACAACGAGTCTTACACATATGGCACAGTTATCGGAGTTGTAAAAGATTTTCCATATAAATCGGTGCGCCCTGAAGATCGACCCTTTGTTACTTTTTGGCTATTATCCGAGCGCGGAGACGATCAATGTTAAATTATCGGGCGATGATCTGCCGACAACTATAACGCAGATTGAGAAAGACTGGAAGAAGCTCTATCCATCTGTTCCATTCGAGTATTGGTTTATGGACGACGAATTCGGAAGGATGTATAAGCAGGAGATCCAATTGTCGAGGTTATCGAACTATTTCACTGTATTCACTATTGTGATCGCCTGTCTCGGCCTATTTGGTCTGGCAGCATTTACGGCAGAACAAAAGACGAAAGAGATCGGGCATTCGAAAGGTGCTTGGTGCTTCGGTGGGGCAGGTGTTGGTAATGTTGACCAATCGTTTCGTACGGCTTGTGCTGATTGCTTTTGTCGTAGCGATGCCGTTGGCTTTCCTATGCGATGAAGAGTTGGCTGGAAGGGTTTGCTTACAGGGCTCCGATGGATTGGTGGGTGTTTGTTGGAGCGGGAGGAATAATATTAGTGCTAACGTACCTTACAGTTGGGATTGAATCTTTCAGGGCGGCGATAGCGAATCCGGTTGATTCAATTAAACACGAGTGACTTAGATAATCCTCTTCACCGACTTTCTATACTTTAATTCCGGTTTCAACAAAACTGGCTCTGTTTTATCTCCTTACTGCCCAACATAAAAAAAAGATACTTAATCGCTATTCGACAGATCTCCCTTGTTGGTTGCGTAATACACGTCAATGGTGTTGCGAGGTAATCGGCAGGAATGGATGATCATCGAAAGTGATCAACGATACATCCTCCGGTATCGAAAGATTCTCTTCGCGCAACGCCTTGATACATCCGATAGCGATAGTGTTACTTAATGCAAATATTGCAGTCGGTCGCTCGCGCTGTTTGAAGCAACAGCTTCATTTCTTTATAACCATTTTGAACGCTGAACTCATCACCAATGATCTGGTAGTCGGTGATACCGGCACCGATCATCGCATCTTTATATCCCTTGATGCGCAATTTGTTCGGTACTGACTCAGGCACACCCTGGATACATGCAATTCGCTGATGCCCATTCTCCAGCAAGTGCTTCGTTCCCATAATCGCACCTTCGTAGTTGTCGGTCGATACATAAGGGATATCCAGGGTTTTCGAAGTAACGGTCGATGCACACGACAGGCAATCCCTGGTCGTGGAGTTTTTTGATGCCCTTCCAGTTTTGATCGCAGGGAGCGATCACCAACCCTTCGATGTTGCGCGATTGCATTTGCAGGAGCTCTTCATTCTCGATCTCTTTGTTCTCGTCGCTGTCGCCGATGATGGTGATGTATCCGCGGTTGCGGACTTCGGGCGTTGATCTCGCTGGCGATGTCGGCGAAGAAGGGGGTTGCTTAATGAGGGGATGAGTAAAGCGATTGTGTTACTCTTTCCTGACTTAAGGTTGGCGGGCGAATTGATTGGGGACGTAGTTGAGTTTTTTTGCGGTTTCGCGAACCTTCAGTTGTGATTTTTCGCTGATGCGAAATTGTTCTGCTTTTCCGTTGAGCACGCGGGAGACCGTGCTTATAGATACTCCTGCCTTCCTGGCTATGTCGATGATGTTGGGTTTCTGGTTAGACATCGAACTCAAATATAATACTAATTAGGAGAGTGTTTAGAACAAACGATTAGTCTCTTTTAACCTACCGTTCATCAAAAATACTATTTTGTAATTATCTGATAATTAAGTACATAATATCTTTTTATTGTAAAAACCGGATTCGTTTGAACAAACGTTTGTGCAAATTAATTAATTCTTACTTAATATTGGTCCGAGACAAACTAACGCCTCGTAACATGAAAATACATCTACCAGCACCACTGAAACTCGTTCGTGCTGTGTTGTTGTCCCACCATTTTCATCGGACCACAACTGTTCAACAGCGCTCATGCGAAGCCCAACGCAGGCTCCGAGCCTTCCTTCGCCGAAGGCTCCGTGAAGACGCAAGCCCCTGTTTGCATCTTACCAACAAACCATTACCCTGTCCGGTAAAGTAACCTCAACAACGGACAACCAAGGAATCCCCGGCGTCAACATCGTCATCAAAGGAACTTCCAATGGAACGGTAACAGATGTTAACGGCGAATACAAAATCGACGTAGCCAGCCGCGACGCCGTCCTCATCTTCACGTCTATCGGCTTCGACACACAAAGAAATCTCCGTCGGCGATCAGTCAGTAATCAACATCGCCCTCGTCGAAAGCAGCACAGCACTCGGCGAAGTAGTCGTAGTTGGTTATGGCACTCAAGCGAAAGTCAGTGTAACCAATGCCGTTGCCGATATCAAAGGCGACGAGATCGTTCAACGTCCCGTGAACAGTCTTCAGCAATCACTGCAAGGCAAGATGCCCGGACTTACCGTTCTCGATCGCGGCGGCGCTCCCGGATCATCGAACGCCCAGATCATTGTTCGCGGCGTAAACAAACTTTATAATCCTGCCGGACAAGATTCCGGGACAAACTTCAGTGATTGGCGACAACGGTCCACTCGTTATCGTAGATGGTATCGAACAACCTTATCAATACATCAACCCCAATGACATCGAATCGGTGTCGGTGTTGAAGGATGCGAGCTCTTCAGCAATCTACGGATCGCGTGGTGGTAACGGTGTAATCCTCATCACAACAAAAAGGGCAAAAGAAGGAAAGGTTAGTGTTAGCTATAGCGGTTTCTATGCCGTTCAGAAATCACTTACGCAACCAAAAGCGATGGACATCGAAAGCTATCTCAATCTTCAGAATGTTGCGAGACAGAATGTGGGAACCGCTCCGATCTATTCCGATCAATACATCAAAGATTATGTTGCAGGTTCGGTGAACGATCCCACTAATTTCCGCTGCCTTATGATTGGTACAACGTAATGCTTCAGTCTGCGCCGCAGATCAACAACACGATCTCGGTGTCTGGCGGTAGCGAAAAGATCATGTCACGACTCAGTGTTCGCAACCAGGATCAGAAGGGTGTCATCGACAACACTGATTCAAAGCTTACAGAGTTTCGATTGAGCACCGATCTTAAAATTCATCGCAAAGTCACAATCGGCGCGGACCTCGACTATCGTTATCAAAATTCAATTGAGCCGACATGACATCCAACAGCATCTTCCGCTTCTTCATGCAGAATGCAATATGGGCAGTGCCTCAATATCCGAATGGCGACTATGGTCGCGGTACACAGGGCAATATACCCACTCGCGCTTACGCAGCTCGGTGGAACGAATCGCAAGACCAACGATTACTTCTTCGGACAACTGAAGGGTGAATGGGAGATCGTGAAAGGTCTTAAAGCTACTTCTCAAATTGGTGCCCGTGTGAACAGTTTCGCCGGAAAGGATTTCACAGGACATTCATCTGAAAGAGATACAACGCAATCCAGGATAGTGAATGCGAACAATGTATTGAAGGAATCGCGTTGAGATCGACAAAGAATAACATGGAACAACTTGTTGTATTACGAGCTCAACAAGAAGAATCATTCTTTCAAAGCACTTGCAGGTTATGCGCAGATCTATCACTTCAACACTGCGATCACGGCGCAGCGTCAACAGTTTTACAACAACAATGTGCCGGCTCTCGACTTTCGAATGGGGCTTGAGGTCGTTCTTCGGAAGATTGAACTACGCTTTCAAAGACAAATATCTTTTTGAAGCAAACCTTCGCTACGACGGATCATCTCGCTTCGCGACGGGTCGCCGGTACAGTTCGTTCCCTTCGTTCTCCCTTGGCTATCGTCTTTCCCAAGAAGATTTCTGGTCGGGAATTCGCAACGTGGTTTCCGATTTCAAGATCCGCGGTTCGTGGGGTGTAACCGGCAACAATGGTGTACAACCATACAGTTACATCTCGACGATGCAGCTTGTGTCGTACAGCTTCAATGGTAATGCAACTGGCGCACCGGCGGCGGCACCCGGTTATCTTCAAAAAGTTATTCCCTACACGGATCTCACGTGGGAACAAACAAACAGACGGACATTGGTGTCGATGCTGAATTCTTCAATGGACGAATCGGTATTACGGCTGATTACTACAACAAGCATACAACAGGTCTTCTCCTTGCATTGCCTGTTCCCGGTGTGATTGGTTTACAAGGTGGTCCGCAGAATGCAGGTGACATCGAGAATAAAGGTTTTGAATTTCTCGTGTCGACTCGTAACCGCGTAGGTGCATTTACTTTGAATGGCAATGTGAACTTCACGATCAACCAGAACAAGGTCATTTCGATGGTTGGAAATCAGTACATCTATGGTAACGACATCGACCCACGATATATCCAGGGTGCGGGTTATCCTGTGAATGCATTTTGGGGATACCAGACTGCCGGACTTTACCAGACAGATGCCGAAGCAGCCGCGGACCCAGTGTTTATGCGCCCTGCGAAGGCTGGCGATGTGAAAAATAGTGATCGAAATGGTGACGGGAAGATTGATCCAACTGACATGACCTATCTTGGAAACTCGTTTCCCAAGTACATGTTCGGTTGCTAACCTGAATGCCGGTTACAAAGCATTTCAACTGAATGTATTCCTCCAGGGAACAGCCCGACGTGAAGATGCGCATCGCCCGCGCGTTAGGTGAGCAGGTAACTACGAAGGATTCACTCCCGACATCTATACAAATAACTACTGGACTCCTGAGCACACCGATGCCCGTTTCGCTCGTCCAACAAAACAGGATCTGAGAAACCAGGCCTCGACAGACCGTATGTTAGTTGATGCATCTTACCTGCGTGTGAAGAACGTGCAGCTGGTGTACAACATACCGGCAACGTTCCTCGAGAAGATCAAACTGCAGCAAGCGAGTGTGTATGTATCGGCAACGAATTTGTTAACATTCTCGAAGCTTAACGAATGGCATCTCGATCCGGAATCGACATCGGGATGGCAGAACTATTATCCGCAAACACGGATGTACACCCTTGGAGTAAATCTTCAATTCTAAAATTGAAAATCATGAAGACATTCAAATACACATTCATCCTCGCCGCCGCATTAATCTTCGGAAGCTGCAAGGATCTTTTGGACGTAACACCAACCGACAGGATTGCAGTAAGCGACTTCTGGACTGTTGAGTCGGATGCGGTGTACGGTGCCAATGCCGTCTACTCACTGCTCAGTGAGAACGCAAACAAAGCTACTGGCGATGCGAGTCATTTTATCAGTTGGGACGGAATGACCGACATCGGTTATACGCACCTTCCTCAATCGCCTGAGTCGTTTATACTGCAAGGTCAGTATGATGCGCTCAACAGCCGCGTGTATAACGACTATATAAATCTTTATGCTGGTATTCGTGCGGCGAATACCTTCATGGACAACGTTGGAAACATTCAAGGTGCGAATGCAGCTAACATCACGAGACTGACTGGAGAGGTTCGCGTGCTTCGTGCTTATTTCTATTCACGTTTGGTGGCTTTGTTTGGTGATGTGGCCATCGTTACAACATCTCTTGATCTCGAACAGGGCAGATCTGTAAGTCGTAACACTGCGAGTGAAGTCTACGATTTCATTTCGAAAGAGCTTACCGAAGCAGCAGATCAGTTGCCTGTAACAGCACCTGATAAAGGCAGAGTGTCGAAAGCGACGGCGCTTGGTTTGAATGCGCGAGCGATGTTGTATGCTGGAAGATTCCAGGATGCTGCAAATGCGGCGCAGGCAGTGATGGCAATGACACAGTATGGATTGTATCCTACCTATGCAACGATGTTCACCAGCGCTGCCGAAAACAGCAAAGAAGTTCTGTTCGACATCCAATACTTAAGCGGTGTTAATACTACTGATATCTTCAATGTGCTTACACCATCGAGTGTTGTTGCGGGAAAGAGCTTGTTTGTTCCAACCAAAGTGATGGTCGATGCATACTACATGAAGAATGGCTTACCCATCACGGATCCTACAAGTGGTTTTGATCCGAAGTTACCGTATAAGAATCGTGATCCGCGATTGAGCTTTTCAGTTTTTGTGCCTGGTGATAACTTGCCTAACGCTAAAGTTTTCAACCCGCTTCCGGATAGCAAGACTGGTGATGCCGTTGGTTCTACATTCAACGTATCGCCAACAGGTTTCAACCTGAAGAAGTATGTGAACACTGAAGATGCTGCGAAGCAATCGCTCATTTCGCCGATCAACTTTATCCTTCTTCGTTATGCCGAAGTCTTGTTGACTTATGCTGAAGCTAAAGTAGAGCTGAATCAAATCGATCAGTCGGTTTACGACGCTATCGATGCTATTCGTCAACGTAGTGATGTATTGATGCCGAAAGTTGATCCGGGCCAGAGCCAGGGACTCGATGCGCGACATCGTTCGTCATGAGAGATTGGTGGAACTTGCGTTTGAAGGCCAGCATTATTTCGATATCCGCAGGTGGAAGACTGCAGAAACGGTTATGCCTGGTAAGGTTTATGGAATGACCTACGTGGATAAAGCCGGGAATCTCGTCACTGTTGAAGTACCGGCGTGGACCAACTTCTGGTTTGACAAGGATTATCTTTGGCCAATACCTCAGCTTGAAAGAGATATGAATAATGGTCTTGGACAAATCCTGGTTGGTAAACCGAAAGTGAATAGTGAAAAGTGAATAGTGAAAAGTTTATGTTTCGACGGAACGCAGTACTGGTAATTGCAACTTGTTGTTTAATTGGTCCGCTGTTGCATGCGCAAAATTCAAAAAACGAGTTTCTTGATCCTGCAGATGTAACCGTGAACGGCATTTTAGGCGAAGCCATGACTGCCGCGCAGCGTGGCCGCCTCACTTCCCTGCCGACATGGAATAACGGTCAGCTGATCAATATTTTCAGTAAAGAAGTTCGCGACCAGCACGACAAGATGGACTGGTATGGAGAGCACGCCGGTAAGTGGATGTACACGACCGCGATTGCCGTTCGTCAGAGTAAGAGCAAGGAGTTGCAGGATCTTCTTTTGCAGACTGCCGATAAGCTCGTGAGCTTCCAGGATGCCAATGGCTATCTCGGTGACTATGGTCCAACCATCAACATCACGAGCACGACAGTAAATCATCGCCGTTCGTGGGACACATGGAATCTTACGTACATGACGATCGGTCTGCTGGAAGTCAATAAATATTTTCCCAACGAGAAGTATCTCAATGCAGCGAAGAATATCGGCGAGCTCTTTCTGAAAACATTCGGTGAAGGGAAAGCAGACGTCACTAAATATGGAACACGTTACGGTATCTCTGCAACGATCTTGCTCGACGCGACGATCGAGTTGTATAAGACAACCAACGATAAGCGATATCTCGATTTTCTGAGTGGGTTGTCCGTAAGATGGAGGAGACGGAAGGGATTAAACTCATAGCTGTCGCAACGAACAATGGCGATATGGAAATGGTAGGCCGACGGCAAAGCCTACCAGGTATTATGGAACCTTACCAACCTTGCAAAGTTGTACGAGTTGACGAATAAGCCAGAGTATCTTAAGGCTGTCGAAAATGCGTGGACTAATGTTCGGGACTTTCACCTAACCATCGCAGGCGGTCCCTGGGGTGGAATTGGAAAGCATCTCGAATGTTTCAATCGCAAAGGTTATTGAGTGCTTATGGTTTTGTTGAAACCTGCAGTACGATGCAGTGGATCGAGCTTAACAAACAGATGCTTCATTTAACCGGAGACGCGAAGTATGCACAGGAGATCGAACGTTCGGCGTACAATGCACTGCTTGGTGCGCGATACACGAATGGTGTCGACTGGAGCTATCATTCATTCACGAATGGAAGCTGGCATGTTGCACATTTCAATGACTGTTGCCCTTCGAGTGGTGTGATGGCCCTTGAAGAACTCGTGGGAGAAATTTTTTCTAAAAGAGAGAATGGAATTGCGGTAAATCTTTTTACTGATGCTTCGGCAAAAGTCGGGAAGACCCAGATCTCAATGAAAACTAATTATCCTTTCGATGGAAAAGTGGAGATCAGGTTAACGTCGAAAGAAAAGCTTCCGTTGTTTATTCGTATTCCCGATTGGGCTGTGAATGCTACTGTGAATGGTGATATGGTAAGGCCGGGCGAGTATTTCCGTACAGAAAAAAATACTGTTGAACTAAATTTTCCGATGGACCTGAAAATAAGCCAGGCAAAGGAAGATGCCCTCGTTCCGCAAGGAAAAGGAGAGGATATATATAGTGTTAATTGGTTTGCATTATCGAGAGGCCCGTTGGTTTTTTCGGCCAATGGCCTCATCGATAATAGAGATCGCGAGCGTACCTTTAGTCTACCCAATAGTCCAAACGAAGTCTTTAAACCAGTTAGCAATCCTTACGGATCCCAACCCGCTTACGAGATGACATCCGGCGACGAAAAGTTGTTGTTTGTTCCATACTACGAAGCTGGCGGTGCAAAGCTTAATAATGGAGACTGACCTGGATCCAAACTAAGATAGAATGAAGATGATCCTCGTTATCGGAAGCTCTAACACTGACCTCATTACAAGTGTTGAAAGATTTCCCAGCGCCGGTGAAACTATCAGCGGCAAGAGCTTCATGCAGGCAATGGGCGGCAAAGGTGCCAACCAGGCCGTAGCTGCGCAACGTCTCGGTGGCAATGTGAAGTTTGTGACATGTCTCGGTAACGATGCGAATGGTCGCAACACACTCGCTTACTTTAAAGATGAGGGTCTCGATGTTTCCAGTGCGTTGATCGTAGATCATGCTCCGACGGGGACTGCAGTTATTCTTGTGAATGATGAAGGGGAGAACTTCATCGTGGTAACACCCGGTGCCAACCACGAGTTATTGCCTGGTCATATTGCAGAGCTCGAAGACGAGATCAGTAAGGCAGCGATGATCGTTCTTCAAATGGAGATCCCATTCGAGACGGTAGAAAAAGTGGTCGACGTCGCTGCGAAACATAAAGTGCCGTTTCTACTGAATGTTGCTCCCGCGCGTGAGATCGTATCGACATTCTGAAGAAGATCGAGATATTGGTAGTGAATGAAACCGAGATCGAACGGGTTTCAGGGAAAATCTATCTCGAAGTTGGGCGAAGAAGGTGTGATCGACAGCTTGCTGTCAATGGGCTCGCGGACCGTGATACTGACACTAGGTAAACGAGGTTGCATCGTGAAGAATTCTTCGTTCACAAAATATTTAACGGCCTTCGATGTTGATGCAGTAGATACAACAGCAGCCGGCGATACATTCTGTGGAGCGGTCGCTGCCAGTCTGAACAAAGGAAAAGATCTCGTGGAGGCTGTGAGATTTGCAACCGCAGCATCAGCCATCTGCGTAACGCGAATGGGCGCGCAACCATCGATACCCACCGAACAGGAAGTTGTGAAGTTTCTCTCGAAGTCTATTGTTAAACCGATCGTATGAAAAGATTTTTTGTTTTTTTTTTAGGGATACTGATGCTTACAGGACCTGTATATGGTCAAACAAAAAAAGATCCGAAACAGCCACCTAATATTATTGTCTTCCTGATCGATGATCTCGGTTGGTCCGACATCGGATGTTATGGCAGCAGTTTTTATGAAACTCCGAACATCGACAAGCTGGCGAAGCAAGGTGCGAAGTTTACCAGCGCTTACGCCGCGTGTCACGTTTGTTCTCCGTCGCGCGCTTCTATCCTCACAGGAAAATATCCGGCACGAATGAATCTCACCGACTGGCTTCCCGGTCGCAACGACTATGCATTCCAGAAGCTGAAGAATGTTGAGGTCACACAAAATCTTCCGACTAACGAAATCACACTTGCGAAGGCATTAAAAGATAAGGGCTACAACACCGCTATCGTTGGCAAGTGGCATCTTGGCGAAACCACCACATGATCCTACACAGTATGGATTCGATATGCACATCCCCGCAGGATGGAGCAAGGGCTGGCCGTTGACCTTACCATGCCCCGTTCAAACTTCCGAACTACGATGGCAAAGAAGGAGAATATCTTACCGACAAGCTCACCGATGATGCATTGAAGTACATCGAGGACACGAAAGACAAACCGTTCTTTTTATACTTCGCTCATTTCACCGTTCATGATCCAATCGAAGGCCGTGCAGACCTCGTAGAAAAGTATAAGAAGAAACTTCGCAAACATGCCTCCCGCAAAAGGACCTGCATTTCTTCTCGAAGGCAATCCGATAGCGATGGATTGACGATCACCGAACGGGAGTCTCTTTTAAAACTTCCGCTGTACCAGGGCTATAGTCAACTTCCACGAGGCACCGTAAAGATCAAGCAACACCAGGACAACGTTCAGTTTGCTGCATTGGTGGAAACGATGGATGAAGCATGGGACGCGTGATGAAGAAACTCGACGATCTTGGAATCAGCGACAATACGATCATTGTATTTCTTTCAGATAACGGTGGCATGTCGGGCGCTAACTTCGGTCGCCCTGATAAGAAGCTGGATCCAACTCAATTAGATAAACAGTATTCAACAGCGAATCTTCCGCTGCGTGGCGCGAAGGGATGGATGTATGAAGGTGGTGTGCGCATACCGTTTATTGTAAAGTGGGCCGGAATGAAAAGAAAGGAGTAACGATCGACATGCCGATCACTCATCCCGATCTTTATCCTTCGCTCCTCGATATGGCGGGATTTGATCAATGCCGGAACAGACTGTCGATGGAAAAAAGCTTTGGCGGTGTATTAAAAGGTGACAAGCATTCGATCACCCGATCTACTGGCACTTTCCACACTACAGCAATCACGGAATGCAAAGTCCGGGTGGTGGAATCCGATATAAAAATTATAAGTTGCTTGAGTATTTTGAGAACAACACCGATCAGTTGTTCGATCTTTCGAAAGATATCGGTGAGTTGAATGATGTCTCGAAGAAGCAACCTGAAAAGTAAAAGAGCTCGCTGGAATGTTGCATCAGTGGCAAAAAGATGTCGGTGCAAAGATGATGGCTCCGAATCCAGATTATAAACAGGGCATGGAACCGTGGACTGGCGCGAAGTATGAGGTTGGAACGAAGCAGGGGCAAATCACTAATTACGAATCACAAATCAGACACATGTTCAATCGTCGAGGATTATTCGCTAGCCGTTATTTTTTGTATAATAACCATGTTCTGTTGGGGCCTCCTGGGGCAATACCCAAAAGCTTGCGAGCAAAACATGGCGCTATCGAATTGTTCTATTGGGATTATGTTATTGGCATACTCTTGTTGTCGTTCATCTTTGCGTTTACACTTGGAAGCAACGGAGAAGCGGGTCGACCATTTCTTGAAGACCTTAAGCAAGCGGAGACAAGCAGCATCACCAGTGCATTCATTGGCGGTATAATTTTCAACGCTGCGAATATTTTATTATCGACTGCTATTGCTATTGCCGGTATGTCTGTGGCGTTCCCGGTAGGTATCGGTATCGCGTTAGTACTCGGTGTAATAGTAAACTACGCCGGCTCCGCAAAAGGCAACCCAACTCTGTTATTCGCCGGGTAGCGATGATCACCGCGGCCATCATCATCAACTCGATCGCTTACAAACGTGCATCTTCCGGAGAACAGAAAGTTTCAAGTAAAGGGCTGATCGTATCGATCATCGCCGGTGTGATGATGTCGTTCTTCTATCGTTTTATTGCTTCCGCCATGGATCTCGATAACTTTAGCGATCCAGCACCGGGGCCCTGATGACTCCGTACACCGCCGTTGTCATTTTCTCGTTGGGAATATTCATTAGCAATTTTTTGTTCAACACGATATTGTTGAAACGGCCGATCAGCGGCGAGCCAACAAGTTACTCCGCCTATTTCTCCGGCAGCTTCTCCACTCACATGGTCGGCATACTCGGCGGGTTTGATATGGGGTGTGGGAAATTCATTTAACCTGATCGCCGCGGGAAAGCAGGAGCAGCGGTATCGTATGGATTGGGTCAGGGTGCTACATTAGTGGCCGCATTGTGGGGTGTATTTGTATGGAAAGAATTCAAAAATTCACAAGGAGTTTTCAGGATTGCTGGGGATCTATGTTTGTGCTGTTTTTGGCAGGGATAGTCATGATTATAATGGCGGGGCAGTAACAAGCGAACCGTCATTGCACGGCTCGTCCGGGCAATCCCGTCTTCGAAGGCGGGGATTACCCGCATTCGCGTGTAATGACAACATGCGATTAGCATTCGTTTTCACAATCCTCTTTCTTGTTGGCTGCACATCGAAGCATCAAGTGTTGCCCGCGCTTCGTATACATTCCCGCCAGCGATTTCACGATGGGCACCGACAGTGACCTCTCATACGATCACGAACGTCCCGCGCACAAAGTTCTCGTCGACGGCTTTTACATTTCTGAAACCGAAGTCACCAACACTCAATTCAAAAAGTTTATCGACACCACCGGTTACAAGACTGTTGCCGAACGCAAGCCCACGTGGGATGAATTGAAACAATATCTTCCGCCGGGCACGACGCCCATTCCCCGACAGCCTGTTAGTGCAAGGCTCGCTCGTCTTCGCTCGTCCAGAAGCTCCCGTTTCACTCGAAGACTTTTCGCAGTGGTGGTGTTTCTCGCAGGCGCCGACTGGCAACATCCCGAAGGCCCGCAGAGCAACCTCGAAGGACGTTGGGATCATCCTGTTATTCACATCGCTTACGAAGATGCTCTTGCTTATTGCAAGTGGGAGGGAAGTCGTTTGCCAACGGAAGCAGAGTGGGAGCTTGCATCGAACGGCGCCGAACGAACAACCTCCGAAGGACAAGTTCGTAGCGATACTTTCCAGGGCGCATTTCCAACATATGACCGCCACGAAGATGGCTTCGCAAGCACATCGACGGTAAAAACTTATCCTCCTAATGAGCTCGGTCTATACGATATGATTGGCAACGTATGGGAGTGGACCAGCGACTTCTATGACATCAATTATTATAAGACCCTGAAAGGAATGACAGATAATCCTAAAGGCCCCGCGAAATCATTCGACCCCAACGAACCATACGCAACACTTCGGGTTACCAAAGGTGGCTCGTTCCTGGTGCTTGCTTCCGATTATTGTACCAATTATCGAACGAGCGCGCGACAGGCGTCGCCTGTAGATTCAGGAAGTTCTAATATTGGATTTAGGACTGTGAGGGATTATTAGGAGCTAATTTTTACTTCTCCAGTGTTTCCGTTGTAGGTCATTATGTGCCCCCGCAAAAATGTTCGGCCAAGGAGAGCACGATGTGTCTGCCCACCCGCTACAAGGTGAACACCATTAAATGTTCCATATATCGTTCGCTGCAGAGAAGGAACGTGTACTTGTGCCAGATAAACTTTAGACATCAGCGTACCACTAACGCCTCCCAATGGCTGCATATCAACGACGGGGAGGTTTAATGATTGTGCAAGTGCATCATCAATGCACGACCGCGTGGCTCCGGTGTCAACTAACGCTTCAATTTTTGTAACTCCAGGGATAGGAGCAACAGGCACACCTGGCTTCCATTTACCGTCGAAACCGATGTTGACATAAATCGTGGGACCGAATTGAATTAGCAATTCGAAGCCCTTGCTTTGAGGACCGTCACTGAAGCCACATTGAACTTCAGGCATTCTTCAATCCAATTGGCTGATATGCAACAGACGCAGGCAAGATAAAGGGAGGCGCTCCAACTTGTCGAATCAAGTAAGGTCCTTCGGCAAACTTTGGACGGCATCTTCTGCTGCAAGTCCAAACTATAGTAGACTCCGATGAGATTTTGCTGAAAAGAAAACAACCCACTTGCCAGTATGCTCCGATTCGAGCCTTACCCTCATATTATTATAAGCCTCAATATCTTCGTTAGATCACTCATAGTAAGCAATAAGTCCAATGGATATGCCAGCAACTGGACATCCGAGCCGCAAAACTAACAACTTGAAGTTACAGCATATAGTCTGTAGATGAAACAATTATTTTAGCCATTAGACTGGCAAATTCGGCCCCCAAACATTGAAACCTGTTCGAATACGTTCACTTCAGTCCGGAATTCCCTGACGCTACTGCTAAAAATCACTTATAAGCATCCGCAGTTACAATACTTCCATCCGGACTGTATTTGAGCTCCATCACTTTTACAGATCTCAAATGAGTCTTGCCTCCCGACAATGAGCTGTCGTGATAAAACAAATACCACTTTCCTTTGAACTCAATGATGGAGTGATGATTCGTCCAGCCAACTACCGGCTTTAACACCACACCCTGGTAGGTGAATGGACCCGAGGGACTTGTACTTGTGGCGTAGCATATATAATGAGTATCGCCGGTGGAGTAGCTCAAATAATATTTTCCGTTGTACTTATGCATCCACGGCGCTTCGAAGTAACGACGGGTCGTGGTCTTTACCCAGCAACGGTTTACCATTCGGGTCAAGTATTTGTAATTCTTTCACCGCTCCGTCGAAGTGTAACATGTCTTTCGACATCATTGCCATTCTCGGGCCGATAGCCGGCTCTTCGTCTTTCTTTAGATCGGTCTTCGATCCATTCGCATCGAATGAACCGGTTGCCCATCGTTGCAACTGCCCTCCCCCAAATCCCCCCGAAGACAATGTACGACTTTCCATCGGTGTCGGTAAATACAGATGGATCGATGCTATAACTTCCTTCGATTGGCTGCGGCTCGGCTTTGAAAGGACCCGTTGGTGATTTGCTGGTGGCAACACCGATCCCGAAAACATCTTGTTTGTCTTTCGCGGGAAAGTATAGATAATAAATTCCGTTTTTGAATGCAGCATCCGGTGCCCACATCTGTCGCCCTGCCCATGGAACGTCTTTGATGTCGAGAGCAACGCCGTTGTCGGTAACTTTTGCACCGATGTTGTCGAGGGAAAGAACGTGATAGTCCTTCATATCGAAGTGTCCACCTTCATCATCTTGTGCTGTATTCGATTCGATATCGTGCGACGGATAGATGTAGATCTTTCCGTGAACACATGAGCCGACGGATCAGCAGTATAGATGTTGGTTACAAGCGGGTCGTTGATTGGCTTGCGATCCTGTGCAAATACTGTGCATGCAACAAACGAAAGTTGCATGAGAAAGAGTGTAGGGCTTTCATTACCGAATCTACTCACTTCTTAAGGACTTCACCGGGTTTATCCTTGAAACTTTCAACGAATGGTACAACACGCACAAAAACGCAATCGCCAACACAGCAACCGCCGTTCCAATGAAAATAAATACATTGATCGGTGCATGATAAGCGAAGTTCTCCATCCACTTGTTCATGAAGTAATATGCTATCGGCCCAGCCAATCACGTTTGCAACTAAAACAAGTTGCAGGAAATCGGTCGACATGATCCTGATCAACGTGGGTACACTCGCGCCCATCACTCTTCTTATACTGATCTCTTTTGTCCTCTTTCTTGCCATGAACGCTGTAGTCCAAACAATCCCAATCCTCCCAGCATGATCGAGAGCACGGAGAATGTTGTGAAGATCTTCCAGGAATCGGTCTTCAGCCTCGTAGTGTGCGGCAACGGCGTCATCCATAAATTCCGAAATGAAAAGGGGCGATCATTGGCAACCGTCTTCCAGGTCTCTTCAATCGCTGTCATAGTCTTCGGCATGTTCTCGCTGTTGATGCGGACTTCCATCCAACCAAGGTTTTCCGTTTGTTCGGAGGCGAGACAGAATACAATGGGTTGTACCTTATCATGAAGCGATGCATAATGAAAGTCTTTCACAACCCCGATGATGATCGCGTTCCGGCGAAACCATTGTGAGCCAGTGAATGTGGTTCCCATAAGGTCTTTGCCTACCGGATCATCGATGCCGAGAAACTTCGCTGCAGACTCATTGATCACATAAGCATTCAACAAGGTCGGTGGAATGTTCTTTTGAAAATGGTCGTCCGTCGCCATCGACGCTTTCATCGTCTCAAAGAAATCATAAGACACGATTGTGGTTGGACAATTGAATTCATCCTTCTGCGCGGGGTCCGTCTTGTATTGACGCCAACCCCCAACACGCTCCGTTGTCTTACCCGAAGATGCCAGACACACTGATAACCGCTGGATTTCGCAGCAGCTCGTTTTTCAGGAGCTCATAATTTACAGGGATGCCATCGGTCTGCAACGGTACGAGTATAACTGATCTCCGGATCGATACCGAGATCGCTATTGCGAATGAAGCTGATTTGGTCCATCACGATCAACGTGCATGCAATGAGTGTGATGGAAATCGAAAACTGGAAGACAATCAAACCACTTCTTAATAAGACTTGCGACTACGCAATACAAGCTTATCGTAAGCATCCCGATTGCAGATGTTCGGAGGAGTACCAGCGCTGGTGCCGCACCGGCAAGCAACCCGATAATGAGAAGTATTGCCAGCAGGCCGGGTCCAATCACCAGGTCGGTGAATGGATTGAATTCGAGAGTTTTTCCGCTGAGCTGGTTGAATATTGGTATTGAAAGTTTTGCCATGACCAATGCGAGTATCATTGCGATGCCGGCCACAACAAACGACTCTGTTTGAAATTGCGATAGCTGCATACGTGTTGTGGAGCCAACACTTTTTTCATTCCCACTTCTTTGCCACGCTGAAATGAAGCTGCTGTTGTCAGGTTGAATGTAATTGATGCAAGCGAGTATGAGAATTACCAATGGCTGTTGTACCAAAAATGTAAACGGTGATCATATTTCCGTTTACACTAATCTCGTCCGGAAAATTTGATTGAAGGTGGATAGATGTCAGTGGCTGCAGGAAATATCTCGGAGCGCCGTCGCCTTTCCAACCCCAACGATTTGTTACCTGCTTGGTGGCTGCAGCTTCGAAGCCCGCAGTGCTGAACTTATCTTTCACGCGGATGTATGTGTAAAGACTTGTGCCACTGGCATTGGTCAAGATCCAATCGGCATACCATTGCTTGATGCCCGAGATCGGAATACCAGGTGGGCGTCGAAGTGTGTGTTCTGCGGAAAAGGTTCGAACACGGCCAGTTACCTGGAATTGTTTATCCCGGACCTGGATCATCTTGCCGAGTGCATCTTCCGTGCCGAAATAATTGATAGCCGTCGTCTTGTCGATCACGACATTTTCGGGCCGATCCAACGCTGTAGCGGCATCGCCCCTGATGAATGGTGTTGGAAAAACGTCGAAGAAAGTAGAGTCGCCGCCTACCATTCTTTGGTCGTAGTATTGTTTGTCTCCGATTTCTACTGCAGGTCCAGGTGAAATCTGCACGGGTGATCGACTCGAGTCCTTCGACGTCGTTCTCGATCAATGGCTTCAGCAGGTAAGTTGTCTTGCGCTCAACACTCGATCTGCACCGCCTTGAGAATAACCCCCCGCGACGCGATAAACTTTATCGGCGCCAGCAAAATGTTGTCGAAGCTTAACTCATCACGACAAAAAAGCGTGATGAGAATACATATCGCGAGACTCACGGAAAGACCAATGATATTGATCGCCGTGTACATTTATTTTTCACCAGGTTCCTCCTGGCGATCTTAATATTCGTGCTAAACATGGCTACGGGTTTATGTTTATTTTCTTCGACGATGAATTTCAGGGGTACGATGCTGAGGATGTCACGTAATAATTTTCTGTTTGCAAACGATCTTCCCTTTTCGGCAAGGCGATAATCATAGAGCTCAAGGAAATCACCCTCGAGGTCTGGACGACTCTCGGGTGACCATCGTTCGAGCAACCACAACAATATCTTTGGCGGTTGGATCATTGTGCGAAGGGAAGAGCTTGAACACACCATCGGGTATGTCTTTCCAGAGCTGCTGACGATTTTCCATCGCCTTCTTCAAATGCTTTCTGCCCACCCATTAGTCACAACAAAGAATCTTTTTGGTTTTCCTCCCCGAACGCTTGTCGCCTTGCCCAGTTTCGATTTGAGATAACCTTTCTGTTCGAGACGATAAAGCCCGGTGTGCAACGCGCCCATGCTAACGGGTCGCTTGAGCCGTGCTTCGATCTCCTCTTTGATGGCAAGGCCATATGCATTTTCTCCCAGTACGCCGATGGTCAGCATGACATACTCTTCAAATCGCCGAGGTTACTTCGTTGCATCATTATTTTCTATTTGCAGGTATAATCCTAAAATTATGAAATTAATTATCTTTCAACACTCTTGTGACAACATTTGACAACTGAAAAGAATTTGATCCACTCCACGATGCCATTCCACAGCCGAAAACCGGTTGCTGAGCTGGTATTATTTTTTGAGCACCCTGTTTTTGATCGTGTTAGGGGTACGCCGCAACAGTAACGGTTGCAAATGTTTATTTGAGGATCGGGTCGAGCATATTCACAGCCCTCGTGATGACGCGCATGTTTGTGATCTATCACGACTTTCAACACCAGGCTATTTTTCGAAAGTCTTTCGTCGCGAAAGCCTTCTTTACCTTTTTCGGAATTATCGCACTGGCACCCACAAGCATCTGGGATGAAAGTCACGAACATCATCACCACCACAATTCAAAGTTCTCGACATTTGTTGTCGGCAGCTTTCCGGTTATCAGCACGAACACTTTCAATGGCCTGAACTCTGCAGGCCGATTGAAGTACCTGGTGATCCGCCATCCACTGATGATCGCATTCGCGTACATTCCCATCTTCCTCGTATCGTTTTGCCTCTGGCCTTTTTCGAAAACCCGAAGAAATATTGGGATTGCGGTTGGCTGCGGTTGTGCACGTCAGCCTCGTTGCACTCTATATTTATAGGGGCTTCCAGTTGCTGCTTTCACGCTGATCATTCCGTGTTTATTGATGTACGCTTTGGGAGGCTATATTTTCTATGCTCAACACAACTTCCCCAGGGTCATGCTCAAAGACAATGATCAATGGGATTATCTTGATGCTGCCCTCAATTCGTCGAGCTATATAAAGATGAGCAGGGTAATGCATTGGTTCACGGCCAATATCGGCTACCACCACATCCATCATGTGAACCCGCGAATCCCTTTTTTACCGCTTACCGGAGGTAATGAACGCCTTTTCGGAGCTGCAGCATCCTCGCGAAACCTCGTTAAATCCCATAGAAATCCTTCGTTGCCTGAGATTGAAGCTGTGGATGAAGAGCGGGAAAAGATGGTTTCCCTGGCTGAATTGCGCAACGTTTGAAAATTTTTTCCGTATATTAACTGCAATCACGACTAATATCCTCCCCTGATGAAAAAGACCAAACTCGGTGAATTCGAAGAATTGGTTCTCCTAACGGTGGCCGCCCTGCAAGACGAAGCGTACGGCGTCGAGATCAAACGTGAGCTCGAAGTCCGCATAAAAGAAAAGCTCAGCGTCGGGTCCATACAGTCCGCCCTCAAAAGGATGGAAGAGAAAGGTTTTCTCACCTCCGAATTCGGCGAGGCTACGCAGAAGCGGGGAGGCAAACGCAAACGGATCTATTCTGCAACACCGTACGCGCACAAAATATTAGCAGAAATGAAAGAGATCCGCGCTGGACTCTGGAACTCGATACCTCAACTCGCTCACGAACTCAAAGCAATATGAAAGAGCCGGAAAAGATTATGCCTCCGAAATGGCCAATGAAGTTCTTACGCTTCTTCGTAAAGAAAGAATATCTCGAAGAGATCGAGGGAGATATGGAAGAGATCTTTTACGACAACGTAGAACAGCTCTCTTATAAGAAAGCGAAGAACATTTACATCAAAGAGATCTTCAAGCTGCTGCGACCCAACCTCATCAAAAATCTTTCGAACAATAAGAGGCTTGAATCAGTTGCCTATGTTTAAAAACTATTTCAAGGTTTCCATTCGGGGACTGATGAGAAATCCACTCAATTCATTTATCAACATCTTCGGGTTGTCGATGGCAATTGGCATCTGCATCATGGCGTACGGCTTCGCGCGATGGACATACGGTACGGACCAGTTTCACGAACATAAGAACGAAGTATACCTTGTAACATTTGCTACCGACCGCGACAACGTAGAGGAGCGATGGGGACGAACTCCGAGGCCGTTGGGCGAATTACTTCGCCAGGATTTTTCTCAAATACAAAAAGGTCTGCAGGGTAGACGACCGCAATGTTGTGATCAAACAAGGTGACCAGGTATACCAGGAAAAACTTCGATTCACCGATCCAACATTCCTCGAGATGTTTACATTCCCATTGAAATGGGGAACAGCATCGCCTCTCAATGACATCAACAGTATTGTAATCAGTAAATCAGCCTCCGAAAAATATTTCGGCGACGAGAATCCGATCGGTCAAACTTTGCTTGTCAAGTTCGGTAAAGACAAACGGTAAAGAATTCAAAGTGACTGGCCGTTGCCGAAGAATTCCCAGAAGCAATGACAATCGGTTTCGATTACCTCGTCAACTTCGAAAATTTACGCGCCGCAGATCCAACCTACGACTTCCATGATTGGACTTCGCTGGTGAATGCACGCTGATACAGTCGACAATCCGAAAGACATGGATGAGATCGCGCAGCGAATGTATAAGTACAAAGGCAATACAGAACGCTGCCGTAATGAAGACTGGGCTATCTCTTCGTTTGCTTTCGAACCACTTGCCACTCTTCATGAAAGATCGGGCGAGATTAAGGACGACATTGCTCGCAGCTCTGCGGACAATTATAAGTCCGTCGTCTTCATGGTGATCATTGGAACATTCCTGGTGATACTTGCTTGTCTTAATTACGTCCAACATTGCTATCGTTCGGCTGCAAGGCGTTTGAAAGAGATCGGTATTCGCAAGTCGATTGGCGCTACGAGAAGGATCGTGATCGTGCAGTTCCTTACCGAGAACATCGTCATTACTTTCTTTGCTGTGGCTATTGGGTTGTTCCTTGGCGGCGTTGGATTTATTCCGTGGTTCGAAGGGATGAACGACTTCGACATGGGCTTCCGTTTTAATGATCCCAATCTCTGGATGTACCTGTTGGCAATTTTATTGATCACTGGTATTGCCTCTGGTGCCTATCCTGCTTTCTATATTTCACGATTCCAGGTGGTAGGAATATTTCGGGGTGTGGTGAAGTTCGGCACAAAGAATCCAATCACGAAGATATTTCTGGGTGTGCAACTTGTACTTGCGTGTCTCTTCATTGCATCTGCAGTGGCGTTCACCGAGAATTCTTGGTACATCGAAAAACGTCCATGGGGATACAATCAAGCCGATGTGTTATACTCTGTCGTTCGGATCAACTTGCGTACGAAGAACTAAGTGCAGTGATACTACGCGATCCGAATGTTGTTTCGGTATCCGGATCGGTTCATCATCTCGGTAAGAGTCATAGCAACGCGGTATATCATACTGCGGATCACGAGTACGAGGCCGACGAGCTTTCCGTAGAACCGACGTACTTCGAAACGATGGGCATCGAACTGAAAGAAGGACGCCTGTTCAATAAACAGGATGGCGGTGATAAACAGGTCGTTGTTGTAAACGAAACGTTCGTAAATAAGATGGGATGGGAGGATGCGACGAAACATCTCTTCAAGGTCGATAGCACTGAGTATGCAATTGTCGGTGTCGTCAAAGATTTTCACAGCTATAGTTTTTACACCACTATCCGACCAACCATCTTCACGGTCGCCGACAAGAAAGATCTTCGATACTTGTCTGTGCGGGTACGCGAAGGATCACAGCTTGATACTTATAAAGATCTGCAGGCGAACTGGAAGCAGTTGTTCCCCGAGAGTCCGTTTGTTGGTGGCTACCAGGAAGACGTTTGGGGTGGTTATTTCGAATTCATTCATATCCACGGCGTGGGTATGGCAAGTTATGGCTTCGATCGCGGTGTTGCTTGCAACACTGGGTTTGTACGGACTCATCACCTTGAACGTAGCTGGTCGTGTTCGCGAGTTCAGTATCCGAAAAGTATTGGGCGCCGATTTGAAAAACCTGGCAGGCAACATTACCAACCAATATCTTGTGTTGTTGATTGTTGCATTGTCGATCGGTGCGCCCGTGAGCTACCTGCTTGTGAAAGTAATGTTCGACCTCGCATATCGTTATCATATACCGATCGATTTCTCCGGGGCAACAATTGCGATTATACTTTTGATCCTTGTTGTGTTCGGGACGGTAGCAACACAAATAAGAAAAGTTCTGAAGGCGAACCCGGTCGATGGATTGAAAGCAGAGTAAAAAATTAATGATCAGTAACGGTGAATGCTTGCGCGCTTTGACCAGTTAACGCATCAAGTAGTGTTATAGAAAAGTTTTTGCTGCTTCCTACGCCTGCAAAAGGCGGGATCTTCACTGTCAACTCATGTTTCGATGCCTCGACAACTTCGGTCTGCGAAGTTCCAAAGAGCACCTTATTTCTCACAGCATCCGGGTTGAAGTTCTTGCCATGAATGTGTACCTCCGTTCCGGGCGGTCCTTTGATCGGATCGATCGAAGTGATGACAGGTGCTTGTAACGTGATGGGACCAACGAAGTGAGCCGACTGTGATCCAACAACAATCGTAAGATCGGAGCTTATAGTTGCAGCATCGTTGCCAACCACGCAACCAATCAATGTTCGGGTGCTCGTGGCCGTTAATGCAGTTCGCTGGAAAATCGTACCAGCCGACATCGACGGCACCAACGGGAGATTGGTTCCGTGAAACCAAACTGTGTCAGCGATCCCGACGCCACCTGGTTCATATGACGTTATTGTCATTTTCAATAAAGTGAACTTATCGGTCGACGTAACTTTTTGACCAAGCACATCCACGCTTATATTACTTTCTCCAACAGTTGTGCTGAGTGGTACAACGACCTTGAGTTCACCATGTGATGCTTTTGTTATCGGTGCGAACGCGTTATCAAACCAAACCGCGTCGTTGCCGGCAATACTGCTGAAGCCCGTGCCTGTAATGACAACGGTGTCGCCGGCTATTCCTTCTTTTGGATTGAAGTCGGTGATCGTTGGTGCGGCGGATCCCCTTGCTGTGAATGTCATTTCTTGTCCGAATACAATCACGTCTGTTGTCGCGCTTTTAGCGAATGCGCGGACGTAGTATAATTTTCCTTTAACGAGATCGACCGTTGCGGTAGCGTCGAACAAACCCACCTTATCCAACGGACCTAACGAAATGACATCTGACGACAAAGCTGATGAGGCATCAATCGAAAGTGTTCCATAATAAAAGCCGTGATCACTTACGCCAGTTCCAAGGTCGAGCACTGCGCCCTGGAACGATGCCCCCAACTCATTGATCATGTTGTCGGCAACGTGATATGTATTTACGATTGGATGGTCTCTCTTTGCCAGCGGAGCATCCGGTCCCCCGCAGCTTACTGTGATGATCAGCAGCAATGCGTTTTTCAGCAAAGTATGTATCTTGGTGATCAAGGGTGAAATTATGAGAATCACAAAGCTATACGTTTTATTGATGTCTTTATGTTGTTTTTCCCTCGCAACATTCGCCCAAACTAATTTTTTGCCCGGTTATTACGTGGACGATCTCGGCGACACCACGCACGGATTCGTTGAATACCGCTCGCGCGAAGGAATGAGTCATTTTATCCGTTTCAAGAGGAGAGAGAATTCTATTCCGCGAAAGCTCAATCCGGAAAACATAGTGGTCGTATGGGTCAACAATCAGAATGAATACCGGTCGTTTACCTATACACCGTTTGGCGGAGAACCTTTCGCAGGTTTTTTTAAGAAGGTCATCAGTGGTCGTATAACCCTTTATCGGTATAGAGAAAGATATTTCGTTGTCAAAGTTGGCGACGAGATCCGAGAGATCACCAAGACAACAAAAAGAGTAGACACCGATTGGATCGGCGACGATTATTCCGGTTCGGAATGCTACGGTCGATGATCACAGATTGCTCTTCGATAGACGAGCAATTTCTATTGGACAATTATTTGCCTAAACGTCCCAACTATCAACGCATCGTCAATAAGTACAACGAATGTTTTCCGGAGGGCACGACCGTGATTACTGACATCGTTGTTAAACCTCATCTTGATTTTGGCATACAGGGTGGTCTTAACTGGGCAACGCCTGACTTCAGTTCAACCAACGACATGTCGCAGGCGAAATTCGGATGGATAACAACCGGGAGTGTCGGAGGCCTGGTTTCATTGTTTACTCATCACATGGGCGACAGGCTTCGATTCAACGTGGAGCCATCGATTGGTGTTTACAATGGTTATTCAAAATTTCAGAATGACGTCGGTACGAATGACGTGCACCTCAGGTTTAAATTTCTTCGCATGCCCGCCTATTTTCGTCTCTTCGTACACCGGGGATTCTTCATAGATATGGGACTTACGAACATGGTCGTCGTTGGTCAACAAAGTGCGTGGCGAATAGAATCATCCCAGTTTAGCAGTCACGACTACCTGTTTACTTCCGACGGTCCACAGTACAAGGTGAAGTCAGGAGTTGGGGCAATGGCCGGGCTTGGAGGCAAATTTGAAATTGGGGGTATGCCGGTTTTTATTACTGCTCGTGCATCGAGTATCTTTAGGCCGTTTAAAGATCTGACTGCGACCCAGCCTCTCTATCAATGGGTGGATCTCGGTTTAGCCGTTCAACTCACCCGAAAATAAAAATTATTTTGCGCTGCGGTCTGATGATCATGTTGCTGTTGAGCGTGAGTTGTGTTGCTACCGCTCAAACTTTCAAAGAAGGATCCGTCCGGCTTAAGGGAGGACAGGAGCAACCCGGGCTTATTGGCGAGTTACGACCTGGCTCACCGGAAGGCATTGAATACAAAGCCACCAGCAGTGATGGCGAGGTTCAGATCTTTTACGCCAATGAGATCGAAGGCTACACTGTTGATAAGATCTTCTTCACGGGTTATCACAATAATAAGTATAGAGATAACGATTGGACTTTCGTTGAGCTGCTGGCCGAAGGTAAGCTTACGCTGATCCGACGAAACAACATGTACTTCCTTCGCCAAAGCGGCAACGGCGAATTCACACATTTGACCGGACGTTACAAGACCTTACTTGCCAGGATGACGAGGGATTGTCCTTTGGTCTCCGCGAAGGCTGGAAGAGTAAGGCTTGAAAGGGCGGAGCTCACGGAATTTATTAAGAATTACAACGACTGTATTCCAGCGTCGGGCGAAGCGAACCTGGAAGGAATGCCCCGCGTGTTCAGTGTCGGGTTTCAGCTTGGTTATGACTACACCATGGGCACATTTCAAGACAACGCTGCAACCCGGTTTCTTTCTGCAAATAACCAGGTCGATAAATCTTATTTCCAGGGAGGAGTGGAGGTTAATTTCAAATCCTATAAGTTTTCGAAGCACGTGGGGTTCTACACGGGTGCTCTTGTCAATTTCGATAGTTATTCAGGAACTAATAGATCGCTGCAAGATGCAAAGCATCCTGAAGTAAATCAGTATTCTTTGAAGATCAGTGAACTCAAGATCCCTTTTGGTATCGACATCAGCAGACCCAGGGAAGGAAATCTCAGCTTCCATGTTCGTGGTGGTGTGATGATGCCATTGGTGATGAGTTTCCAATCGACTCATCCATTCCACGAAGTTTCTGATGCAAACGGATCGACGATCACCTACGGTCCCACATCGAGGATCACATCCTATAGGCCATCGATCATGGTGGGCGGAGGGTTTGGTTTCGACTATAGGATATCAAAGAGTTATGTAAGACTTCAGGCTGGCTTTTATCAGGGAAGTGTTACGACTTCCAATGTATTGGGCAAAGACCAATCGAAAACATCGGGTAAGCTCCAATCATTTAACGTGTCAACCACTTATATTTTCTGATGATGAAGCTGCGGGCTGGATATGTTTTCATTTCGTGTTTGTGGCTGGTGGTTGGCTGTAGCCAGGAAGATTACGTGCGCAATTATCCGCAGATTGTTTCTATAGAGATCACCGAGAATACATCAGATGGCATTAACGTCGGCGCAACACTGGGTGGCGTCAACATAGACAAGATCATTGACCATGGCTTTATTTTGACGTCATCTGTTTTTTCTGATTCTGAAATTCATTTAGGAAAGCCGACCACTAATAATTTCTCGACACAAATTCGCTCGCAGCTAAAGAAGGGATTAGTTTATAATGTCAAAGCATTCCTTCAAACGGACAAGATTACCGTCTATGGTGCGGAGCTCACATTTACGAGTCTCGGAAGTGCGGGCCCCGTGATCACTGCCGTTTCACCGACCACCATTCTTCCAGGAGATGTTGTAATAATTACGGGTAAGAATTTCGGAAATGACAACAAGAAGATCAGTGTTTTCATCGATAAGCCTGATGAAACAAATGCACAATTGCAGGTCACTGCTTTAACTGACACTAAGATCACAGCCAAAGTTCCGGTTGCTGTTTTCTTTCAAACTGCAAAAATTGGCGTTGAGACTACAGATGATGGATTGATTGCATGGTCGGAGCCTGTAACAGGACAGCAACCAGCATTGACCGGCGTCGCTTCTGCCAATAAATGCAGCCCGATACAAGTTACGGGGACTGATTTGTTGCTGCCCGGAACTCCAACGAGGTTGTCTGTAAACAGTGTACAGGTAACACCACTGCCTTCATTCACAAATACGTCGTTCAGTATTCCGGCATCCTTTCACTCATCGGTGATGCGTATTAGTGTACAGTATGGTGATACTTATAACCTCTTAACAGATTTTGAGGACAGCGCACCGATGCCAGTAGTAACATCCGTTCCAAGCGGGCTCGATGCAACGCATACGTTTATTGTGCAAGGCACGAACTTTCCTACGTGCGGAGGATTGACAATTCAGACAGACTATCCAACCGCAGCAACGATCAGCGACGTAACAGCAACTCAATTCACAGTGAATGTATCGGCGGGCTACTGCAGCGCATTTACATTTAGCTTATCCTATCGAGGTACTAAAATATTTACGTCGAACCCGATTGAATCACCACCTGCATTCACTATTACATCAGTGTCGCCACTATCGGGCAAGGCTGGTGATCACATAACGATCAAAGGGACCGATCTTAACAATGTAGAGGGCGTCTTCATTTTTACAGCAACCTTGAAAACGAGCGGCACCCCGACACAACTGGATGCAATTGTTGCTGCTCCACCCGATTTTGACGTCAACATTATTCCGGATGGAAACATCAGCCTGACCATATCAGGATGTAGTAATTTGGAGGCGTATCCTTTTCACCTGGATCTTATTCCAATTACCATCACCAACGTAACTCCAACGGTGGTAGGAAGCATTCCGGACATTATCATTACAGGCACAAATTTTTTGTCGGATGAAAATCTTTCGGTTGTGATCACAAATCCGTCTACCGGTGAGGACGTCTTTCCATACAGCGGCACTCCCATTACGGAAAAATCTGACACGAGACTTAGAGTTCAACCACCCTATAGCAGTGGTTACTCGGGAAAGGCTAATGTTATTATCAGGTCCTTCGGCAGAACGATAGTCGGCGCGACTCAAATCCAGATAAATTAGGGTCACCCACCGAGCGCCTCGTCACCCACTCTTCACTTTTAATGACCTTTCTGAACATTTTTTTGCTTCTGGACGAGGCTAATACCTCGATTGCGGTTAGCTTTATGTGATACCTATGTTAAGACATCTGCTATTTATAGGTTTTGTGGTGGCTAACGTCTGCTCGTTCGGCCAGAATGTCAAAATCGACTCCTCGTTCATCGCCGACGCGAAGAAAAATGTGGTCGCCAGCTACTCCAATTCCATCAGCGCCCAGTCACACTTATATAATGGCAGCGCGTACACGGAGTACATTTCTCAGAACGAGGAAAATCCCTATTTCATAGACGAATGGATCGAAGGGTCTGTCGTGTACGACGAAGAATTTCACGACAACGTGCCGTTACTGTACGACATCAGTATTGACCGCATCGTCGTCGACAACCAGTTCAGCATAAAAAAGGTGTTGCTGGTGTTTGAAAAAGTTTCCGACTTCACCATCCAGGGCCACCACTTTGTGATGATGAAAAATACCCCTTTGCAGGTAGGATATTATGAGCTCGCCTACGACGGATCAAGCAAAGTATATGTACGTCACCGTAAAGCCTTGCAGAGCAAAGTGGTCGATTACTCAGTCGTCAACCTCTTTGAAGAGAAGAAGATATATTATATTTATAAGAATGGCGCGTTCTATACGGTCCGGGGAAAGCGGTCTGTGGTGAAGTTACTGGAGGACAAAAAGAAAGAGCTCAAGAAATTCATTCGTGATAATAAGTTGCAGTTCGGGAATGAGAAGACAAGAGATATCAGTCGTTTGGTTCAATACTATGATCAGCTTAAATAATGTAGTGAAGGTTGGTCATTGGCTCACCGCACTGTTCTTAGTACTAGTAGTTACGTCTGCCTCAGCCCAAAAATCTAACACCGTTACCGGTAGCTTCAGTGCTGCGACGTTCGAATCGTTCGTCAAGACCATCGAACAACAGACGAATTTCAAATTCTATTACGACCATCTTCAAACCGACAGTCTCTCTATTACTGTAAGCGCCAGTAACGACTCCATCGGAAACGTGCTCGACATCGCCTTCTCTGGCACCCCATTGCATTACAGCGTCTATGGCAACAACGTCTTCGTGATCAAAGACCGCCAAATGATGACCACACTCCCTGCCGATTTCTTTAACGAGTCGCAAAAGACAGTCAGCAAAAAAGACAACGCAGCCTTCGACCTCAGCGACTACGAACGACAGGAGCAACTGAGAAAACGAGTGGAGGAGCGGCTCACGTACATCGGCACCAAGACCAATAACCTAACGGGCAACGCCACCATCAACGGTATCGTCCGGGATATTAAATCCGGTGAAGCCATTATCGGCGCATCAGTATTCGTAGAGAATCCATTGATCGGTGTTGCAACCGACCAGCTCGGACGTTATTCGCTCACATTGCCCAGGGGTCGTCATGAGATAAAAATAAAGAGTGTGGGCATGAAGACCACGCAACGCCAGGTGATGTTGTACAACAACGGCAAGCTGGAGGTAGACCTCGAAGAAGATATCACACCACTGAAAGAAGTTATTGTTACATCGGAACGCGATGTGAAGATCACGAGTACCGATATGGGTCTCGAGAAGCTCGACATCAAAATAATGAAGCAGATGCCTTTGATACTCGGCGAAGCCGATGTGATGAAAGTTGTGCTGACATTGCCCGGAGTTCAAACAGTAGGTGAGGGCACCGTTGGATTGAACGTACGCGGTGGCGCTACGAACCAAAACCTGATCCTGTTCAACGACGCGGTTGTCTACAACCCTTCGCACATGTTCGGTTTCTTCTCAACATTCAACCCCGATGTTTTGAAGAACGTGGAATTATATAAGAGTGGTGTTACTGCCGATTACGGCGGACGACTCTCTTCCGTACTCGACGTAACAGCGCGCGATGGTAATCTCAAGAAGTTCAGTGCATCTGGTGGTCTGAGTCCTGTTACCGGCCGCCTCACGCTCGAAGGTCCGATCATTAAAGAACGTTCGTCATTCATCGTTGGTGTACGCTCAACGTATTCAGACTGGCTTTTGAAACAGGTAAACAATCCTGCCCTGAAGAACAGTAGCGCTGCATTCTACGACATCACTGCCAACATCAATCATAAGATCAACGACAATAACACGATAACGGTTTCTGGTTACATGAGCCGCGACAGGTTCCAGCTCACCAGTGATACATCTTACCACTACAGCGACCGCAACGGTTCGGTAAAGTGGAAGCATCAGTTCAATCCAAACTTTTACAGCACAGTTATCGGTGCGGCGAGTCAATACACTTACACGATCTCCAGTGAAAGAAATCCCGTGAATGCTTTCAACATGGATTTCAAAATAAGGCAGTTCAATGGCAAGGCCGACTTCAACTATCTTTTGAATCAAAAGCATGCGCTCAACGCAGGTGTTGCATTTACGCATTACTTCCTGGCGCCCGGCAACATGCAGCCGTCCGGTGAGAAATCTTTGATCGTTCCCGATGTATTGCCGGTGAACGTGCTCTCGAAAGCGCGTTATACATAGGTGATAACTACGAGATAAATCCAAGGCTGTCGGTGTACTACGGTCTTCGCTATTCGATGTACCAGTACCTCGGTCCTCGCGATATATATCAGTATGCACCAGGTGCACCGCGCACTGAGAATAACATTACTGACACGACTCGTTACAGTTCAGGCAAATCCATCGCTTCTTACGGAGGTCTTGAACCACGCGTATCGGGACGCTACATTCTTTCGCCATCATCATCTTTCAAGATCAGCTACAACCGGATGCGCCAATACATCCAGATGCTGTCGAACACTACGGCTATTACACCTACTGACATCTGGAAGCTCACCGATCCATATATCAAACCACAGGTTGGCGACCAGTTCTCGATCGGTTATTACAAAAATCTGAAGAACAACGCACTCGAGCTGTCGATTGAAAACTTATTACAAGAAGATGAACAACACGGCCGACTATAAGAATGGTGCTGTATTGTTGCGGTAACTCGCCTCCCCTTCGGAGAAGGTGCAGGTATAGTGGATCCGCTTGGACAAACAACTGGTACTGCACCACGCTGGGCACCTACGGTTCCGGTTTACGATGAGCTCGGAAATTATATTCTTAAACATGCCAACAGGATACGGAGCTGCTAACAGCTGGAACCCGGTTGCAAGTGCGAAAGAACCGTCTGTCGAAAACAACCGCTACAGGAGCATGCTCAATACGTTCCTGGACATTAAACCGTTCAAAGGTTTGACGTTGCGTATCGCCGGTGGTGCAACCATCGAGAACAACAACAACTACACTTATTACAACCAGTTGACCTACGCAGGTGCTACAGCAGCACCCAGCGCCGGTGAAGCCCGCTTGTTAGCCTCAACGTATGCCCGCTATCAGAATTCCAACATACTAACGTATGACACGAAATTCGACAAGCATCATTTGACCATCTCTGCTCTGAACGAGCAGAACATCACTGACACCAAGACTTACAATGTACAAGGCGATGGTTATGTGAACCACAGCACTGGTGCGAATGATTTCGGATCGGCTGCATTGGTCGTTGCATCGTCTTCGGTAGTGAAGCGTGTTTTGAGATCGTACATGGGTCGCGTGAATTATTCGTTTGCCGATAAGTATGTGGTAACTGCATCGTATCGCGCTGACGGATCTTCAGTGTTTGGAGCGAACAACAAATGGGGTTACTTCCCATCCGTTGGTGCCGCATGGACTGCATCGGAGGAATCATTCATCAAAGACATGGATGTGTTCTCGAACCTCAAGCTTCGTGGAACATGGGGTATTACTGGTAACCAGGCGATCAACCCTTACCAGACTATCGCGCAACTTACATCTATCGACGGCGACGGTGCACCACTCAAATATCCTTACGATGGCATCGGGGTATCGCAAAACGCATACTATCTCGCCCTGCCAGCTAACAATAATTTGAAATGGGAAAGCACAAGACAATTCAACGTAGGTGTTGATGTGGGATTGTTTAACGGACGAATGACTGCAACGGTGGAATACTACGACAAGAAGACATCAGACCTCTTGTTGGCACGCACGCTTCCATCGTACACCGGGTACACGAGTATTATCAGCAACGTAGGTTCGATGGCTAACAAAGGGGATTGAATTGACACTTGCAGGAAATCCTCTCGTTGGTGCTGTGAAGTGGAATACAGGTTTCACTATATCAGCGAACCGCAGTAAGGTGTTAAGTCTCGGTGAATTGAATAAACTCGAGTTCCGCACGACTACCGGTGGTGGCTACAACTTCTCGAACAGCGGAAGGGCGTTGATGAACCTGGTAGTAGGTCATCCACTTGGTGAAATGACCGGATATCAAACTGCCGGCACGTGGAAAGAAAGCGAAAGAGAAACCGCTGCCAAGTTTGGTCAGCTTCCTGGCGATCAGAAGTTCGTTGACCAAAACAACGATGGAAAGATCGACACGAAAGATCTAACGGTAATTGGACAAGCCCTCCCGAAATTCTTCTTCGGTTGGACGAACACCGTATCGTACAAGAACTTCGACTTGAATTTCCTGATCCAGGGATCGCAAGGTAACGACCTCTTCAACGGAGGTAACGTTCGTCTCCAGGCTCCCGGTGAAGGAACAAGCTCCGTTCTTCTCGATCGTTGGACCCCGGATCATCAAGACACCGACATTCCTGGATTCACCAATCAATCTGTAAGAACGGCCGCAAACTTGCCAACCGGCAATATGATCGCGAATCTGCGAAACCGCACTGACAACAGGTTGAGCCGTTATGTTGAAGATGCATCGTATGTGCGATTGAAGAACATCACATTCGCATACAGCTTGCCGACAGGTCTCGTTGGACCGGCGATCAAGAAACTTCGTGTCTACATGAGCGCGGCCAACCTGGTCACGCTTACGAAGTATAAAGGCTACGATCCTGAGGCGAGTTCATTCAACAACAACGATGCCCGTGCGGGTATTGATTTTAGCAACTACCCGACTGCAAAAACATACACCGTTGGCTTCGATCTCACTTTTTAAATTCTGGAATATGAAAAATAAAATAATATCGATACTAGCATTGAGTGTGATGCTTTCGTGCCAGAGCCTGGATGAAAGTCCGTTGGGCATTGCGACGCCATCCACTTTTTATACGACCCGCGAGCAATGCGAAGCTGCATTGGCGGGTTCCATGGCGACATTATGGGGATGGTATGTAAGTCCCGGTTATGGAGAAGGTAGCGGCTTGAGTGGCTACTTCATAAACGACGACCAACTCAACGACGGTAACCTCATCATACCTAGCGACTACGGCTCGTCATTATGGCAAGGTCACTTCAAGTCCATCTCCAACATCAATAGCATGCTTGGCGCGATCAAGAATGGATCGCTTGCGAAATTCGAGCAGAGTGAGATTGACGAGATTGTTGCGCAGGCAAAGTTTGTTCGCGCATTCAATTACTTCTATTTAGTTCGCATGTTCGGTGGCCTTCCGTTGATAACAGAAGACACGCCGGATCCTGTGAAAACGCCGGTCACGACGAGAGCATCCGTAAAGGAAGTTTATGATCTTATCGTGAGTGATTTCACCTTCGCCGCACAGACGCTTCCTTCGAAAACGGATTTGGACGGAGCAACACCCGGACGGCCTACAAGCGGCGCTGCCAAAGGTTTCCTCGCTAAAGTTTATCTCACGATGGCAACGGCGCCATTGAACGATGTTACCAAGTATGCGGATGCCGAAAGACTGGCGAAAGAAGTGATCGATAGTCATGAATATGATCTCATACCTGGTATATGGGACGTGTTTATGCGCAACAACAAGTTCGCCCCGAAACGCTGTGGAGCTTCCATTCAACAGCCGATGATCCGCAGACCGACATGAACATTGGCAAGCCCGGTGAGATCGATGGATATGATGGCGATCTGGTTTCAGTAAACTTCGATACAACATTCGCGGTCCAGCCACGAAGAGACGCGTATATTCTTCGCTATCTCATATTGGATGGGGATTCAGTTGGCTATTCCGATTTGTCATATGGCGCTCCTTACGTAAGGAAACTATACAATGAACCATATATCTCGCTTGACGAAGGAGCGGGCGGAAGCTCTGCTGATGCCTTCATCCTTAGATATGCTGACATCCTGTTGATCTATGCCGAAGCTACGAACAGAACACACAGCGGCCCTACACAAGACGCAGTGGACGCAATCAACCGTATCATCGACCGTGCGAACGGCGCCACAGGAAATGAGCCGTTGGCCGACATCGGTATGACCATGCAAGTCTTCGAAGACAAAGTGATCCAGGAAAGAAGCTGGGAGCTGTGTTTTGAACTCGGCGACCGTTGGTTCGACCTCCTAAGAAAAAGGATCCTGGATGTTGCTAATAAGAACACACCAGATGCTCTCGAGAATTTCACCGACGACGACTACCTGTTCCCGATACCAAGTGCCGATGCAGTTTACATCGGACAAAATCCAGGTTATGAGTAATGAAGCAGACGAAACGTCGCTTCATCGTTAGTCAATAGTAATAGACGCTATCGGATGCCATCCGGTAGCGTCTATGGTTTTTATAGCAAACCGAACTACCGGCTTATTGTTTGAATCAACGATACCAATGCTTATCGTCGCAGTACCTTTTTTGAAGTTAGAAGGCACTGTTAGAATATCCGTGAAAGTTGAATAGAACGGCATCCACTGACGGATGTCTTGCGATGAATGATAGATGTATTCATTGGTTCCCTGAGTAAGCTTGATCGCGAACGTGTATTTCTTGTAGATCGGCGCTACGCCTTCGTTATCGATGGTTGTTTGAATCCGTAATTCTTCCCCTGCTGATGTCTTTCGCGCCAACGTCATGTTGTAGACGTAAAAATTATAACCAAGTTTTTTATTGAACTCCATGATCTTTGGCATCCATGCGCCTGGTATCGCCACGGATTTCGGCATGAAGACAGACGCGTGGTAACGCAATGCTGTTTCCAGGATCATATCGATATCATAACCATCGTTGTACCACGATGCTACCGAACCACAGGTCTCTAAAACGACAGGAGCAGTCTTCCAATTTTCTTTTAGCCCATCGAGTTCAAACAAGGTCGGGTAAGCAACGTACATGTGATTCCAATTCGCTTGCGTCGTATCTCTTTTCCGCCAGCCTGCTTTGCTTAGGTCTCCGAAACAATCGGCTCGCCAACCGACTACCCGGTCAGTCTGCTCCGAAGCATATTCCGCTCCTGGTGAACCCATCATTAAAATAAGTGTCGTCGTAGGAAAAGCCTGGTAGTAAATATCCACGAGCTTTCGTGAGGTCTCGTAGGTTGCGTTGCCACCCATCTCACCCCAGTCGCCGCCGTAAGCGAGGTCGACCGACTCGAGAGCTGGATGACCATCAAATCTTTTACCGAGTGCTTTAATGAAATCGCCCCAATGTTGTGTATAGCGACTGTCGTTGTGATCGGGCTGCGCAAAGCCTCGCCATTTTTTATGTGCCTCGTCAAAACGGGCACCGGTTTTCCAATACCACTCCGGTGTGTCGTCGCCGGAGAATGGTTGAAATCTGACTTGAAGTGTCTGTCCGCGTTGCGCAGCTCCCGCTAACGCGCTTTCGATCACATCGAAACGGATCTTTCCTTTTTCCGGCTCGAGATCTTTCCACACCCAACGAATATATGCGATGCGACTCGGAGGATAGTTCTTGATGTCTTTTAACTTTTGAGGAGCCTTATCGAATGTCAATGGCGCCTTGCTGTCGTCCCACGTCAATCCCGGGTACAGATCTTCTCCTGCCAGCCGTTGAAACGTAGCTGTTCCCTTGTGAGGATTGTTTACATAGTTGTCCTCATGCGGGAGGTCTTATGTACTGAACAATTTCACCGGGATCGAAATTTTGGAGGTGAGGATCGAAGTAAGTGAGGGAGTCTCGTCCCTGCCCGTGAAGAAGCTGAGGGACAGAGATCAAAAGAAACACGATTCTTTTTATCATAAACTATTGGAATAACTCAGCTATAGCAAAGTAGCTTGTCATTAGGCTATACAGGAATACGCATACAATCCCGAAGTTCATCGACGGTGTTGCAATGTGTTCACCCATCAACGACTTCTTGTTGATGAGGATCAATATGGGCAACGTTACCGCAGGAAGTATCAACGCCTGGAATGCCTGCGAGAAGATCATAATGAACGGCGGGTTGCGGGGAATCAAAAGAAAACTGCTACCAACGAGCAAGGATATTAATGCCGGTATTCTGAATATCGATGCTTTCATGTCCTTTGGACGTTGCGTATAATCGCAGATCAGCCACGGCGTAATGAGAATGATCGGGGAAAACAGTTGCCAGCGCTGCGCCGACAATTCCAATAATAAGTATGATGGAAGCGACCTTGCTTCCAAGCGGCTCAAATAATTTCACCAGTTCGATCGTGGAATTCAATTTTAATCCCATCACATGCAATGTGCCCGCTGCCACCGCCATGATAATCGCACTCAGGAACAACAGCATAGCCGATGAAACGAATGCATCTCTTTTTTCGTCCTTAAGATTGCTGATCGTCCATCCCTTTTCGGAAACAACAATGCTTCGTATTACGAACAACGCCGCGGAACACGTTGTACCAGCCATTGCAGCGATCAAACCGTAACTTCCATCCGGTATCCTCGGTGTGAGTCCAAGAAGAATTTCTTTTACGTCGGGCTTCAATAGAATGAAAACGCCAACGAAACACAATGCCATGATCACCACAAACACAGTGAGGATTTTTTCAAACATCAGGTAGTTTCCATACCATAACAACAATACAAGAAGTACATCAATAACTGCTGTTATCGTCATCTTACTTACTTCGAATGTAAATCCGAGTATGCGAAAGGCTTCCTGGAGTAGTTCGACAGCGATTCCCATGATTCCCATCAACGCCAGCAACTCACCAATCACAAGCGCGATGATGATGTAGATAGCAATGGGCCTTCCGTAAGAAATGTTGATCTTGATATTAAACAGCGAAGTTTTGCCGGTGACCAATGTTACCTGGCCATAAGCCACGCTGAGCACGTACGTAAAAATACACGCCAGCAACAACGACCAGAACAACGACATTCCAAACTCCGCGCCGGATTTCGCCATGGTGGTAATGCTTCCAGTGCCGAGATTGTATCCCATAAGGAACAAGCCAGGACCAATAAGACTTAATGCAACAAGTATTTTGTTGGTGCTTTTACCCTTTTTATCCTCCGTACTCATTTCGCTTTCAACAGTGATGAAGATTCGCGATCGAGGAAGAGAGTCGTCTTTGCGTGATTGCGCATAGCAGAAGCGGGAACATTCGGACCAATCTCAGATTCCAGTGTAAGCTGCACTGCTTTCGCTTTGCGCCGCTCGGGAACGACAGCGATAATGTTTTCTGATTTCAGGATCTGTTGGATGGACATGCTGATTGCTTTCTTCGGAACATCGTCGAAGGTGGGAAACCAACCTTCGCCCATCTGTTGTCTTCTGCAAGGTTCGTCCAACGTTACCTGGATGTATGGCTCTTCTGTGTTAAAGTCGGCAGGCGGATCGTTGAATGCGAGGTGTGAGTTTTCTCCAATTCCAACAAATGCAACATCGATCGGATGTTTCTTGATGATGTCGTTGAGTCGCCTGCATTCGAGATCGGGATTAACCTCACCATCGATGTAGTAGAAGTTTCCAGGATGAACGATGTCAACGAGTCGCTCTTTCAGGAATTTCCGGAACGAAGCTTTATGACTGATGGAAAGGCCAATGTATTCGTCGAGGTGAAAGCCGTTGACGGATTTCCAGTCGATCGGCAGCGTCACTAAATTCCCTAACATTTCAAACTGTGCTGATCCGGTAGCGAAGATCACGTTGGCAAATCCTTTAGTTTTGATTGCCTGGTTGATCAGCTCCATACCAAGCTTTGAAGCGTCTTTTCCGATCCGTTCCTTACTTTCGCCAATAACCAGTTTCATAAGCAAATGAAAGTTTTTATTCTTTTGTTACTTTTCGTTTTATTTGAACAATATTACAAAATCTTTTGATTCGATGTCAGCCCTAAGGTATTTCCCGACCGTTTTACTCGCTTTTATCACGGCCAATTTACTAGCCCAATCTCCTTCCAAAGTCACCGTGGAGGACCGCGAGCTTCTCACATATCCATATGACGATCCCAACCCCGTGCCCTTCCACGGAAAGACTTCGAAGATCTATCCTTACACCGAGTTCGAAGGGTACAGTAAGATCGGAAAGAAACAGAAATGGAAAGTGGTGAAGTTAGAGAATGACTTTATCGAAGTGTATGTGTTGCCCGAGGTAGGCGGAAAGATCTGGGTGCTATCGAAAAATCTACAGGCAAGGAATTCATCTATCGTAATGAAGTCATCAAGTTCAGGAACATCGCCATGCGCGGACCATGGACATCCGGCGGTATCGAATTCAACTTCGGTATCATCGGCCACCATCCGTCAACAGCAAGTCCGGTTGATTACCGGGTTGTGAAAAACGACGACGGCAGCGTGAGCTGCTTCGTGGGAAACCTGGATCTTCCCTCGCGAACAAATGGACCGTAGAGATCAGGCTCCCAAAAGACAAAGCTTATGTCGAGACGCACGCTTCATGGAACAACCCAACACCAATCCATCAATCCTATTACAATTGGATGACGGCCGCAGCTGTCGTTACCGATGATCTTGAATTTTATTATCCCGGCAATCAAGCTCTCGAACATGATGGATCGCCAACGCCCTGGCCTGTTGATGAGAAAGGCCGCGACGTATCGAAGTATAAGAACAACGCTTTCGGTTCTCACAAGTCAATACACACAGTGGGAGAGTACAACGATTTCATGGCCGGATATTATCGCGACTCGAAGTTTGGCTTCGGACATTGGGCGTTGTATGACGAAATGCCCGGACACAAGTTGTGGCTCTGGGCTTTGTCGCGAAGCGGAGGAATATGGGAAGACTTGTTGACCGACACCGACGGACAATACATGGAGTTTCAGGCCGGAAGACAATTCAATCAGTATTCTCCGTCATCGACTTTAAAGAGCAGTATTACCCAGGTGCCATTCTCTCCCGGTGTTACCGATCGTTGGACTGAACGATGGTTTCCTATAAAAGACATCGGTGGTGTTACCGATGTTTCTCCTTTTGGCGTGTTGAATGTGAAAGGTGATGAAATCAGCCTGAATTCATTGGCCTTTGTGGATGCTACGATTGAAGTTAGATCGAAAGGAAAGATTGTTCATAGTGAGAAGAAGACGTTTAGACCGATGGATGTCTTTCACACGAAGATTGCAGGCGATGAGGTGATCGTAAAAGAAATGGACCTTCATTATACATCAAGTCCTTCGAACGACCTGAAGCGACCTTTCATTGCAACATCACCTTCAAAAGAACTTACGTATCGTGATGGTGTAGAGTTGAAGGAGGCCCGCGAGTATAGAAAGGCAATGAAGATCTTCAAGCAGTGTTTGGAGCGGGACTCATTAAATTTCGAGGCACGGAATGATATCGCTGAAATGTATTATCGCAGCGGACTGTACGATTCAGCTTTGCTTGAAACATCGAAAGTATTGCGCAACGACACATATGACCCCAAGGCGAATTACCTCGCGGGCATAACTTACAAGGCGAAGGGCGATCTTGTTAATTCACTCGAATCATTGGGATGGGCCGCTCGTTCCATGGAATTCAGATCGGCAGCCTATGCCCAGATGGCAGCTGTGGAAATAATAAAAGGTGACTATGTTTTAGGGAAGCACTATGCGAATGAGTCGTTGAATTACAACCGTTATAACATTAATGCGATACATGCAATTCATGTTATGGGTATTGATGAAGTTAAGCCTGAGGCACTCGATCATTTTACGCAGCCTGGGATCTCAATACAAAATGAATTTCCATACCAAACCTATCTCGAGGTTGCTCTTGAAGATTTGTCTTATGGATTAAAAGATAAGGCGATCGATGTGTTGTTGGCCGCGCCACAACAACCAGAAGTAAAGATCTGGACAGCTTATCTGAAGAATGATGTTCAATTGTTGAAACAGGTTGCGGGTGAATCACCGGCGTTTGTATTCCCATACCGGACTGAATCGTTGGCGCCACTTCAGTGGGCTGTTTCGCAAAACGATAGCTGGAAGGTCAAATATTACCTGGCGCTTAATTACTACGCGCTTCAGCGCGACAAGGAGGCGATCGACATGCTGGTGGCTTGTGGTGATCAGCCGGACTATGCGCCATTTTACCTCACAAGATCAAGGCTGGTGAAAGGCGATAAAGATCTTTTGAGAGCGAATAAGCTTGCCCCGGAAGAATGGAGAACATGGACGTACCTCATCGAGTATTTCGAAAAGAATAGCAACTACGAACAACAGTTGACTTACGCGAAGCAGGCAGCACAGAAGTTCAAAGACAATTACACGTTCCAGTTTGCTTTGGCAAAGGCGCTGATGAACAATAAGAAATACCAGGAATCTATCGACATCTTAAAGAAACTCACTGTACTTCCATTTGAAGGATCAGGTGAAGGACATGAAGTTTACGTAAAAGTTTGCTTTTGCGCGCTGCCGAATTAATGAAAGATAAAAACTATAAGGAGGCGTTGAAGAACATAGAGCTTTCTAAGGGATGGCCCGAGAATCTGGGTGAAGGAAAACCGTATGATGTCGATAATACCCTGCAGGATTATATGACCGGTTACTGCGTAAGTAAAAAGAAAGATCCGGCCGTCCTCGCAGAAATTAACGATCGCCTGTCGAAACTTGCACCGAAACATTAAGCTTCTCGATGCTCTTCGATATCAAATTGTAAATAGAATCCACACCGATAGCCATCGTTTCAGCTACTTCTTTGTAACTGAGGTTGCCGTAGAACTTGAGATAGATGGCTTCTCTTTCTCTTTTCGATAAACTGTTAAGGGCTTTCTCAACGAGATGCTTCTGTTCGAGCTCTGTTTGATCTTCGATCATTTGATCTTCCCTGCAGTTGCTTAATAGCGGAGTAGTTATTTTTTCGATATCGTTTTGCTTTGAACGAAGCCTGGTAGTTTGTCGCTTGAGCTTTCGTTGCACGGAGCTGAGCAAATAAGCCTTCACTGAATCGGGCTGACTAAGATTGTCTTTGTTTTTCCAGATAGTGATAAAGATATCGTGAATACAATCTTTCACGAGCTCGCGATCGGCAGTGATGCGCAGGCTATAACGATACAACACTTCGAAGTACTTCTGATATAAAGCGGCATACGCTTGCTTGTCTCCTTGTTTAAATGAAGACCAGAGGCTTTCATCATTACCATTAAACTCCATATCAGAACTTGTTAATGTTTCGAAACCTTTCCATGTAGTTTCGTTTCGTTACGATAACAAATATATATAGATAATTTTCCTTTAAAGAAATACTGTGAAAGAAAAATTTGCAGAATAGTAAGGATGTGAAAGTAAATAGGGGCCGCAAACGGGCCCGGAACGAAGGATTATTCGTGTGAATTAGGCTATTATAACTTCTACGCCGGCATCCTGGAGACGTTTCTTGTCGTCTTCCGGGATCTTGTTGTCGGTGATCACCCTGTCGATCTGGTTGATCTGGCAGATGAAAGCGAAGCTGCGTTTCTTGAATTTCGAAGAGTCGGTTAATAATATAACCTCTTTGGACACCTCGATCATGATCTCGTTCAACCTGGCCTCTTCCACATTCGGAGTAAAGATGCCCTGCCTTGTATCGAGACCATCGACGCCCAAAAAGCATTTGTCGACATTGAAAATTTCTGAGGCTTTTCTCGGCCTGCGGACCTACCAGCGAAAGCATGTTCTTGCGGAGATAGCCGCCGGGGATAATCATGTTTACGTAGGGCTTCACCATCAGCTGATTTGCAATATTGAGGGCGTTGGTGATAACGGTAAGATCTTGAAAATCAGGCAGATTCTTGACCATTTCCGCCGTTGTCGAGCCGGAGTCGATGATAATGGTATCCGCCTCGTTGACGAGCAGCGCCGCGCGTTTCCCGATGCGGGCCTTGTCTGCATAATTGAGCTTATGCTTATCTGCCAGGCGCTGATCGAACCCCACACCAGTCTCTAATTTGATTGCCCCGCCTCTGGCACGGATCAGCATGTTCTTTTTTTCCAGCTGGTCGAGATCGTTGCGTATGGTGACTTCGCTTACTGCGAATTCTTTGCTTAAATTTTCAACCAGCACCTCGCCCGAGTCTGAAAGCAGCTGGAGGATCTTCTTTCGTCTGCTTACTGTGGATTCCTGGGTGCTGCGTGGCATAGTATCTCCAAATAACTAATTATTTCCGAATCCTTAAAAGGCAATTAAAGGAAAGGGTTTTTTAATGAAAAGAAATGTATCGAAAGTATTTTTATTATTTTTACTTTTGATTCGACCAGCAGATCACCATGAAATACCTCGGATTAGACCAGCAGACACTTACCAGGGAGGGGGCTATTCACACCGCGAAAGAGATCTCGCAACAGCCACAGATCTGGCAGAAAGTGTACGACGACCTCTTACGGAAACACCATTCATTCCAGGAATTCTTAGAAAAGGCCCTTAGCACATCGGAGCGGATCATTCTTACCGGCGCAGGCACCAGTGCCTTCATCGGGCTGTCACTCCGCGGCATCTATCAACGCAAAACCGGAATCATTACCGAAGCAATTTCAACTACAGATCTAGTCTCTCATCCACAGGATTATTTCTCTGCCGATATCCCGACACTATTGATATCATTCGCGCGTTCGGGTAACAGTCCCGAAAGTGCAGCCGCAGTTACTCTTGCAGATCGATTGTGTTCACGCTGCTTTCATCTCGTTATCACCTGCAATCCCGAAGGTAAACTTGCACGTCATCCCGCAAAGGAGAAACTGGTCTTCGCTCTTCCCGAAGAATCGAACGACCAAAGCCTCGCGATGACAAGCAGTTACACGGGCATGTTGCTCGCCGGATTGCTGATAGCCGATATGAAATCTCTTCCATCGGCGAAGGGAATGATGGAAACGCTGGTGAAGTATGGTGAGAAAGTGATCTCTTATTATTCTGAAGAATTGAGAGAGATCGCACAGAAAAATTTTACACGCGCCGTGTTTCTTGGTTCGGGTCCGCTATTCGGAACAGCTACCGAGTCGCATCTAAAACTCCAGGAGCTCACCGATGGAAAGGTGATCTGTAAACACGATTCGTTTCTCGGGTTCCGACATGGTCCTAAAGCTGTTATCGATTCATCGACGTTAGTTGTCTATCTCTTCTCAAACGACGCGCATGTTCTTCAATATGAAAGAGATCTTGTGGATTCGATGAAGAAAGGAAACCGTCCGTTGCTGGAAGTCGGCGTTATCGAATCGCAGGTGAATGACATCAAAGTCGATCACGTATTTTACTTCTCCGAAAACGGCGCCTCCCTTCCTGAAGAGTTTTTGGCAGTGTGTAGTGTACTACCCGCGCAGGTATTGAGTTTCTTCAAGTCCCTTCAGTTGGGATTACGGCCCGATTCTCCTTCTGATTCAGGAGCCATAACCCGTGTTGTGGAAGGCGTAAATATTTATCCCAGGAAAAAATAATTGGTACGTCTTATGTCGTAAAATTCCCCTTATGGCAGGCAACAATCCATTAACAAAATCATTTGATGCCCTTGTGGTTGGCGAGTTGAATGTCGATCTCATCCTGAACAACATCGAGAAGCCAGCTGCAATCGGAAAAGAAGTTCTTGCCAACGCGATGACGTTGACGTTGGGAAGCAGCTCGGCAATATTCGCCAGCAACCTTAGAACACTCGGATCAAGCGTAACATTTTCAGGCAAGATTGGACGAGATGATTTCGGCCAGCATGTGATTAATGCTCTCAAGAAAAAGGGCGTGGACACTTGTAACATTATTATTTCAGGTGAATCATCAACAGGTGCAACGATCGTGTTGAACTACGGCGAAGACCGGGCGATGGTGACTCATCCGGTGCAATGGCGGACTTCGCAATGGAAGACATTCCAGCAAATGTGTTCCAGCAAGCGAGGCACATGCACGTAAGCTCTATTTTCCTTCAGCCTGCTCTGAAGAAAAGCGTTGTTGAATTATTTGCTCAAGCGAAAGCAGCGGGCATGACTACTTCACTCGACCCTCAATGGGACCCGGCAGAAGAGTGGGATATCGATTTTCATCAATTACTTCCATACGTCGATGTGTTCATGCCTAACATGAAAGAACTCGAATGTATTACGAAGATCTTCGATCCGCTTAAGGCACTAAAGTCCCTTTCGACAGGCAACATCATCGTGGTGAAAAATGGAAGTGAGGGAGCAACTCTGTTGCACAAATACGATCTTCTTCATCAGGAGTCTTTCAGGAACAGCAATGTTGTCGATAGCATAGGCGCGGGCGACAGTTTCGATGCGGGATTCATACACAAATTCATTCGGCAACGGCCCTTGCAGGAGTGTTTGGAGTTTGCAGCGCTAACCGGTGCCATCAATACTACTATGCCCGGCGGGCACCACTGCATTTGAGGATCTCAACAAAGTGAAAGAGATCGCACGGGCTCATTTAATTATACATTTTAAACATGCAACTGCAAGACAAGCTATCGATATGTTCAGAAAAGGGAACGGCAATCCTTGCCACGAACTTTTATAATTTCGAAACACTTTCCGGTGTACTCATTGCTGCGAAGCAAAAGCGGAGGCCACTTATCCTGCAATTGTCGGAGAGCTCAATTCAATATCTGGGTCTGAACGTTGCTGCAACCATGGCGCGCGCAGCGTTGAAAAGCTTTGAGGTCGAAGGCTGGTTACATCTGGATCACGGAGGCTCCGTTGAGATGGCTCATCGTTGCCTCGATGCAGGTTTCGATTCAGTAATGATCGATGCCAGTGAAAAATCTTTCGATGAAAACGTGAAGACCACTTCCGAAGTCGTAAAGATCGCGAGCAGGTACAACGCAAATGTTGAAGCAGAGCTCGGGTATGTTGCCAAGCTTGGCCAGGTTCAACAGGTAAGTCAGTATACACAACCCGATGAAGCCAAACGTTTCGTTGAGGCAACGGGAGTTAGTGCTTTGGCGATTGCCATCGGATCGGCTCACGGATTCTATAAAGAAACTCCGAAGCTTCAACTCGAGTTGCTTTCGGAGATACATGCGGCTACGCCGGCAGCTCTCGTCCTTCACGGTAGCTCCGGCATTCCCGACGATCAATTGCGTGAAGCCATTCATCGGGGAATAACGAAAGTTAATCTCGCCACCGAGACTAAAAATATTTTCATGAAGACACTTCAGAAGATCCTTCGGGATAATGATGAGATAGACTTAAGGAGGGTTTTCCCGAAGGCTACCGATGCCGTGGTGAATCTAATTGAACGAAAACTCGATATTGTATCTGGTGAAGCATTTGTAGGCGTATGAGCAATCATCCATCAATTGAATTCCCCCGTGCCTTTGCATTCGCGATCGACGATCTCGGTTGGAATGAAGGAAGCGATCTCGCGAAGGATACGCCGGGCGGTCCGCATCGTGCGGGCGTGAAGCGCACGTTCGACCTCAACGACTATCGTTACATCATCGAAGTCGGCAAAGCCGTCGGCGTAAGAATACAATCTTTGTTCATCCTCGGTGAAATGGATCGGGAGAATACACTCGCGAAGTATCCAACCACCACAAGGATGAGAGACCGCTGGAACAATGGTCCTTTCGTCAATGAAAGCCAGGTGAAGATCATGCACTACGTAAGAGACCAGGCCGCGCACATGGAATTTGGATTTCATGGAACAGGACATGAGTACTGGGCAGAAGATGGTATCCCAAGAAGAGCAGAATGGTATAACCTCGCCGACAGAAAACCGTGGCCAGAAGAATCTCTTCGCGGACATGTCGAAGCCTTTCGTGAGATATTGTCGCAGTACGATCTCGATAAAGCGAACGGTCATTCCTTTCCTGAAAGTTTTGTCCCATGTGCATACAGTTACTACTGGAATCCGACAGGAAATTATAGTCTCGGTAAGTTAATGACGGAAGCTGGAGTGAAGTATGCCAATACTGATTTCGGACAGATACCTGAGCTCAACCCTCCGAAAGAAATAAACGGGGGCGCATTCGATCATGGTCTGCATGTGATCAACAGGAATAACTATGGCAATCCATGGTATGCGCTGGCGTGTTTGCCCAACGTAACGATGGACCCTTCAGTATACGGATATCATCGAGAGCCATTGGCCGAACTGGCTGGCACAAGACGACTTCCTGCAAGCTGATGTTACGAAAGCATGGATTGAATACTACCGCGCCATTCAACGCTACAAGAATCGTTACATCGCAAAAAACACTGAACAGCTCCACTCACAGTGGTTGTATAACAAGTACACACGTGTGTCTTTCAATGGAACGACCGTGGAGATCGATAATACTCAAATGCCCGACGAGGCTTACGTTCATTCGAAGCCCGGCAACATGGTGTTGAAGGTAAAGTTGAATGAGAACGAGCATGTCAGCTCTGCGTCGTTGAATGACAAATTGGTTCCTGCATACTTCGAGGATCAGGGTTACGCATTTTTGTACCTGCCACCACTCGAAAAGAAAAAATACACATTGACGTTTGAGATCGGTAAGACGGCGATGCCTCTCGCTGTTTACAACGATGGCACCTACAATGTTTATGATCTTTCACAAAACGCTGGTGAGATAAAGATCAACGTTAGAGTTTATGGTTCGCAGGTGGTGAAAGTCAGTTGTCCGAGACCATTCAACATTGCGTCTGACAACCCTGCGCTCATTATAGAAAAGATGGATTACAATGAGCATGAGCAAATGGCTTATGTTCATGTGAAGGCGAAGGATTTCCAGGGAGTAACTGGGGATGTAATATTGAGTCTTCGGTGATTGTTATTTGATATAAGCTCCCCCCGGCATAAGATATTGTATCGGCCAGGTCTCGCGTTTTTCGTTTATGATCTGCGACCACGTAAGGCCGCCTGAGCTATTCTCAACCTTAATGTTAGGAATCACCTTTGCAATTTGTTCTAAGAGCAGGTGAGTATCTTCACCGCCAGCAATAACTATTTCTTTTAAACCAAGATCATTGCGGGCAAACGTTGTTACGATTTCTACGTCTTCGATCATCTCTAAAAAATACGGGCGACCGAGGAGAAGCGAATTATAAACATAGTTTGCCATAACACTCGCCAGCGAATTATTGTCTTTATCAGCTCCACGGAAGTCGAATGTTATAACACTCTCGCCATTCTTTAATCGAGTTGATATCGCTGTTGTATCCAGCAGAATGACGGTCTTCTTTCCTTTCCCGCGATAGTAACGCACCGTCATTTTAAGATATTCACTGTGATGAAGAACATATCGATCTTCTCCTTGCTTTTCAATAGTTACTTTGCCGTGATTTGATTTATAATCAATGCCGTGGGTTACTGACTGGTGGTCTTTATAATGTTGTTGAACCAGGTCCATCAGTTTTATTTCATTCGGAAATTCAACGGTCACTTGTCCTTTCGTTGTAACCCAAAGTTCTTTTTCACTTAACTCCTTTTGTTTGATCTGTGTGATCTGTGCGATCTGTGAGAGATTTTTTTCCATGAAGTTCAACACTGCCTCCTGATTAGGAACAGAGAACTGATGCTTATGAAACCCTTCCACCATATCAATCTTATCTCTCTTCCCAAAGCGCTCATACATCTCAGACACTTCCCGAAATGTTTTCCGTGTGCCTTCGATCGGAAAGAAGTCGAGCACGGCGGAGGCGATGAACAGCGGACGCGGGGTAAACTAAAAGAAGGAGACCGGCGTGATCAACACCCGACGAAACAGTTCCGTACAGATCTTGTTCCGGGTCGCTATCGGGATCGGCAAAGCTTCGATTGTAAGCTCTCATCGGAAGAGAGCTGATATAGCACGAAGGTGCAACAACTTTGATCCGTTCATCGAGTGCACCGATGTGCGCCGCTTGCGCTCCACCACCACTGCTTCCGGTGATGGAGATCCGGTTAACATCAACGTCGTTGCGTGTGAGTAAGTAATCGACAGCTCGCATGCCGTCCCAAATCTCCCAACGCATCAGGTTAGCGCCGGCGAGGTAGGCGAAGTTCCCCATCACAGCATGTTCGCCGCACACAAGATTATAACGACTTTGTCCACTCGACTCATCCCAAAACTGGCTTCGCTCGCCTTGTCCAACGGGATCCCAACAGATGACTATGTAACCGCGCTGAACGAAGCGCTGACAGACCGGTTGATAGTAAATTTTTCCCAGGGGAGAATGACCGCATGCAATAAGGACGGCCGGATGTTTCTCGGCGTTGTCGTCCGGAACATAGACGTGTGCTGTTACATGAAACCCGGGAACGCTTTCGAATACAAGTTTCTCGATGTGAAACCCGTCCATTTGAATTTTGCCCGTGACCTTTGCATTGAGGGGCGTCTTTTCTTGCGGAAGCCCGCCGATCATGTTGAGGACCTTTGTTTTGATGTCGGACCTCAGTGCATCCAGACTTTTTTCATCACGAATGTTGTCGAAAACTTTTCTCCTCGCATCGTCCTGCTTCCACATCTGTGCTGTTTGATATCGGAGGTATGGAGTAATTTCCTGGGCTTGGACAGCGGATGTTAAGAACAACAAGGTGTATGCGAACACTATCTTCATATACTTCATATATAATAGAGTCTTGCGGGTCTGATTTCTAATGACAAAAACGATGAGAATTTAGCATGGAAAGGCTCCTGATAGTATGAATAAGTGTTTTTTCGCATTCCTGGTCTTCGTGAGCTCTGATGCAATCTGCCAGTTACCGGCCCAGATAAAACTACCGGATCATCCGAGAATTCTCCTCCTCAAAGGCGAAGAAAAATCCATTCGCGCTGCAATTGCCGGCGATCCTCTTTGGAAGAAAATGCACGAAACAATTAAGAAATACTGCGACGTTCTCATCGACAGCGCTGTGCTGGGAACGCGTGAAGCCGAGCAACCCGTTGTTGACTACACTGAACACATCGCGCAAAATATTGAGAAGGATCTACTTTTTGAGTTACGTATACAGGGTGACCGGGGAAGACAAGTACGCTCAACGTGCGAAAAAGGAATTGCTTGCCGCGTGCAAGTCTGACGACTGGAATCCACCACATTTTTTGGACGCCGCCGAAACGACGACTGCCGTAGCGATCGGGTACGATTGGTTGTACGACAAATTTTCTGCCGATGAAAGAAGTTGATCGAAGAAGCAATTATCAAAAAAGGGATTGAGCCTTCGTTCGATAAACAGTACAACTGGTTTCTTGATGCAAACCAGAACTGGAACCAGGTATGCAATGCGGGAATGACTTATGGTGCGTTAGCTATCTGGGACAAACAAGAACAACTCTCTAGGCAAGTAATTAATCGTGCGTTGAAGAGTATTCGTCTTCCAATGGAACAATACAAACCCGACGGTGGATATCCCGAAGGTTATGGTTATTGGAACTACGGCACATCCTACAACGTGTTGTTTTTAAGCGCCATCGAGAAAGTTTTTCATGATGACTTCGGCCTGTCGAAGTTACCCGGCTTTATGACGACCGCCAGTTTCATGGAGAATATGACTGGCAACACCGGTCGGTGTTTCAACTGGGCCGACTGCCTTCTCACCGGAACCGTGAAGCCAACCATGTTTTGGTTCGCACAGAGAAACAATGATCCTTCTGTTCTGTGGATGGAAAAAAAGTATTTGATGGAGAGTGACTATACCCGTTTCACGCACGACAGGCTTCTGCCTAACATCATGATTTGGGGAAAAGATATTCCCATCAATAAAGTTGTTGCGCCGAAAACGAAAGTATGGATTGGACATGGCGCTACCCCGGTCGCCTCGATGCGTACGTCGTGGGATAACAATGGGATCTATCTTGGTTTTAAAACGGGTACGCCATCGTGGGCACACGGGACATATGGACATTGGTTCATTCGTTATGGAGTCGGATGGTGTACGATGGGCTTCAGATCTCGGCATGCAGAACTACGAAACACTCGAGTCGCGAGGCATGGATATCTGGGGCAAGACCCAGGATGCAACTCGTTGGACGATCTTTCGAATGAGTAGCTACTCACACAACATCCTGACTGTCGACAGTATGCAACAGCGGGTGAATGGCTTCGCAGCTATCGACAAGTTTTCCGACAAACCGGAATTCACTTATGCGATGTCGGATATCAGCAAAGCCTACGAAGGACAGTTGGCTGAGGCAAAGAGGGGGAGTTGGAATTGCGAATGGAAAGTATGTTGTGGTGAGGGATGAGTACACTGCTCTCGATAAGTCGATCACGGTGCGTTGGGTAATGCTTACATCCGCCGAGGTTAAGATCACGGGAACGAATACAGCAGAGCTATCGAAGGATGGAAAGAAGTTGACGATGAAAGTTATTGCTTCGAAGGACGTGAAGATGAAGACATGGAGCACGGCGCCAGCGAACGACTACGATGCGGAGAACCCGGGTACGGTGATGGTAGGTTTTGAGATGAAAGTGTCGCCACGCGAGAAAGTTTGGGAAAACGTGTTGTTAGTGCCTGGCAGCGCCACTATCGTTGATGATAAACAGAAAACGTTAGGGGAGTGGTGAGAATACGTTGTTGACTATTTAGTAAATTCACTGCATGACCTTGCAGCAAACAGTTACCCGTTACAAATACAGTCTAATCGGCGCTACACTTACTCTCTTTTCAGCCGCCGGTTTCGTTGAAGCCCAATTCACTCGCGAACATTTAAGTATGCCGCTCAACTGGGGTTCCATGAGTCTGTATTTTATTATACCACTCATCTTATGGATGTTCGCGTTACCGGTCGTTGAGAGAGTCGTTCAACTTGTTGCGTTGGAAATCACAGCGAGGTCCCTCAGCACGCATATCATCATCAGTTTGATCATTTCATTTTTGCTGAAGATGATTTCATTGATCATTGACTTCGAGATCCAATCGCAGTTGGGAACAATGCACGGTACCTTATCCAATTTCCTTTCAGAGGCGAAATACCTCATTGTTCCCTCGTCTCTCGAAAATGTGATTATATACTGGTCGGCGATTGCGGTCTTTCAAATTGGAAGGTCAAATTCAAGGGTCAACGATGGTTTTCGTTACCTCGAAGTGAAGGTAAATCGTGATGTGGTGCATGTGCCTTCGTCAGAGATTATTCTCATAGAGGCCTTCGGAAATTATCTTAAGATCTACACCAACGAACAGACGCTTTGTGTTCGCGGAACGATCAAAGAAATAATGGGCAAACTCGATAACCATGAATTTGTTCGCATACACAGGTCCGCGATTGTCGGCGTGGCTGGCATCACTTGTGTCAGGTATACTGGGCGGAATACATTCGAAGTCGACTTAGTCAACAACGCGACTGTCAAGACAGGTGCGAATTTCAAAGAGGCGCTGATCCCCCTGCTTGGGAGATTTCATGCGACACCTGATCACAAATAAGTCGTATTGATCACATTTTCAGGCGGAGTTCAGATGTGACTCGCATTTTCGTGGGAAATATTTCAACGATGAAATTAACCGCGATACTCTTCCTACTTGCCACGACAGTTTTCGGTCAAACCCAAAAGCTTACTGTCGAACCGAATCACTCCACAATTGGCTTTTCCGTGACTATAGCTGGCGGAATGACTGTTGTCACTGGCAAGTTCATCACTTATGATCTGAAGCTCGATCTTGTCGATAATGATTTGACGAAGTCGAACGTCCAGTTTGTGATCCGTGCTGAGAGTGTGACCACCGACCTGAAAGACAGGGATGACCATTTGCGCGCTGAAGATTTTTTCTATGTCGAAAAGTATCCTGAGATCGTCTTCACCTCGACCAAAATATTCGCGCAAGAGAAAGACAAAGTAACTGTTGAAGGCGATTTAACGATCCGTGGGGTAACCAAACATGTGCTGCTTCCATTCGAGATAACGGCCTATTCTCCCGAGAAAGGCTTGGTGGCGCTTAAGTTGCGGTCGAAACTCAATCGAAAGGAGTTCGGTGTCGGCAATAATTTCAAGCACACCCTGATTGAAAATTTCCTGGCCGACGATATCAATCTCGAGATCAACCTATGGACGAAGAAAGATAAACGTTGATCATTCCTCTTTCAAACAATCTACAGGGTTCGCTAACGAAGCTTTGATGGACTGACCACTGATCGTTGCTACCGCAATGAGAACAGCAATCAAACCCGCAGATGCGAAGAACCAAATTTCAAGATCTATTGAATACGCAAATCGTTGAAGCCACTCCTCGATCACGAAAAAACTCAGAGGTAACGCAATAGCCACAGCGATGAGAACCAACTTGATGAATTCAACCGACAGTAACCAGGCAATTCCGGCCGGTGTTGCTCCCATTACTTTTCGGATACCAATTTCTTTTGTCTTCTTCTCCGCTGTGAAAGCCGCGAGTCCAAGTAACCCTAAGCACGCAATAATGATTGCAAGCATCGAAAACCATAGCGATAAGCTCGCGACTTGTTTCTCGCTTTTATATTGGGCCTGGTAGGCATAGTCAAGGAAGTTGTAATCGAATGTGTAGCCGGGATTGAACGTCTTATAGAAGCTTGCGAGATTTTGAATGCCTTCCTCCTGACCGTTTCCGTCAAGCCGGATAAAAACATTCATCAATTGTTGTGTCTCGAGAGTGAAAATGAGCGGCGTGATCTCTTCGTACAACGACCTGTAATGAAAGTTTTCAGTAACGCCAACGATCTCGAATTTCCTGTCCCAAAAGGTAATGGCCTTGCCAATCGGATCTGTAACACCCAACTGATCGGCAGCGGCTTTATTGATCACAACTTTGTCGTTGTCGTTGAAGTTGCTTGAAAACTCGCGTCCAAGTTTCATTGGTATCCCCAATGTTTCGATCATCCCGTAGTCGATCATGAGACTATTCACCGGCACCTTCTTGTCTTCGAAGGCCACGTCGAACGGTTGACCAAAAGATCCCACGATATTTCCAACGATAGCCGACGCATTCACGACTCCCGGAACTGCTTTCACATCATTGAGAAATGCATCCAGGCTCGTCGCAACGGTGCCTTCAATCTCGAAGTATATGATATGGTCCTTATCGTATCCGAGATTCCGGCTTTGTATGAACTCCATCTGCCTGTGGATCACAAGAACCGACAGGATGAATATGATCGATACGGCAAATTGAAATATCACGAGTCCTTTTCGTACGATAGTTTCCGAATGCGACGAAATGATTTTTCCTTTTAAGATCTGTGCCGGTTTGAACCCGGATAAGTACAGGGCAGGATAAACTCCCGCGAGAATACCGGTTGTCATCGTGATGCTAAGAAATGCCAACACCCTTTCTTTGGTTAGAACAAATACAAGTTGTTTGCCTGTGATATCATTAAAGAAGGGCAGGAGCAATCCAACCAACAACATCGCTACCGCCAGTGATGTGAAAGCGATGAGAAGCGATTCGCCAAAGAATTGTACCACCAAACTTGAACGCCATGCACCAACGGCCTTCTTAATGCCAACTTCTTTCATTCTTCTCGATGCTCTTGCTGTCGATAAGTTCATGAAGTTGATACAGGCAATAACGAGTATGATGAGACCAATGATCGAGAACAATTTTATGTACTCGATTCGGCCACTAGACAGATACTTGTCTGAGAATTTTGTCACGAAAAAATCTGCTTGCCTGTTGCCGGTCCTTTCGGACATGAGTGCACTCATTTTTTTTATTGAACGCTGCGATGTCGGCAGCGGGCTTCAACATCACATAGGTAGACGGACCGGGAGCAGAGAGATCGTCTTTTTTTGTGAAGCCCATGATGTTGCCAAGCAGGTCGAGATCAAACACCAGGGTCGAACTGCTCCGATGAATTCGATGGAATGTTTTTGAAGATCGCCGATACAACACTTTCCTTCTTTATGTTGGAAAGACTCCAGGGAATGGTTTTGCCCGCAGCATTTGCAACTGAGCCGAACATCTTAACAGCCATTGCTTCCGAGATGACTATGCTATTAATGTCACTGAAGACATGTTCTTTGTTGCCGTAAAGGAGCTCGAATGAAAAGATCTTGAAGAAATTCTTGCCAACGAACTTGCCTTCGCCCTTAAATCGTTCGCCCTTACCTTCCAGGACAAACTTCGGGAACCAGGCCATTGGAGTAACCGTTGCGGCAAGTTCCACTTCGGGCATCGTCTCGCCCCAACACGTACGCCATCCCAAAAGGAGTAGCCTCGCGACTGACAATTCCCGAACTGTTCCGTTGATTCTCGACTACCTGGTAGATCCTGCTCTCGTTCTCATGAAACTTGTCGAAGCTGAGTTCGTCAGCGATCCACAAGTAAATCAACAAGGAGCAGGCAAGTCCCGTGGACAACCCCAATACGTTGATGAAAAATGTACCCGGAAATCTACGGATGTTCCGCAGGAGCAGTTTGAGTGTGTGTTGAAGCATCATTGAAGATACTTAATCCATCAACCCCCATCAAAGTCACATGTTCTACCTCACAAATTCCGTTCGAGAGACATCTACAGTGCCGCAACAATCTTCAGTGCCTTATCAATCTCTTCTTCCGAATTGAAAATGTGTGTGCAATGTCTTACACCGAAGTCACCCATGGATCTCGGTCTCATTCGTCCCTTTTCCCAATAAACATCTTGTAGCTGCTTGCCGGTGAGTCCCTTCAACTTTATAAGTAGTGATGCCTGCGCAAATACTTTCGTCTTCGGGCGAGAATATTTTCACTTTGTTGATCTTCCTCAGGCCCGTACGAAGTCGCTGACCCAGGAATTTAATTCGTTCATAAACACGATCAGGTCCGATCTGGTTGTGGAAGTCGATCGACGCTTCGAGGCCTTTCAATACTGGAAAATTTCCGGTGCCGCGTTGCGTGAAGCGAGCTCCTTCGTCATCGTGATTGTCCCAGCGGCCACTAGCAACAGTTGTCCAGATCTCGTTGATCTTATCGGGACGGATGTAAAGAAAGCCGGTGCCGGCAGGTGCACACATCCATTTATGAAAACATCCGGCGTAAGCGTCACAGCCGATGTCGCGGACGTCTACTTTAATATGCCCGAGTGTTTGAGCACCGTCAATGAGTGTAAATATTCCGCGGCTTCGTGCTTCGCCACAGATCTCTTTCACGGGAACGATAGCGCCGCTGCCGGAAATCATGTGCGACAGCATGATGACTTTCGTTTTCGGCGTAATGGCGTTGATCACCGCGTCAAACATTTCCTTCGAATCTTTTCACGGGTTTTTGAATGACGACTGTTTTGAATACGACGCCGTAACGTTTCTCTTTCAACAGGAATCCGCTTTTCCCTCCCGGATGTTCCTGGTTGCTGGTAAGGACCTCGTCACCGGGATTCAGTTGAAGTCCGTTGGCTAAGTAGCTCATGCCATTCGTTACGTTGTCGGTCATCGCGATACTTGCGGGCTCGCCATTGATCAATTGACCGACTTTCGTCCGGATGCCTAGTAGATTATTGTATCCACTAATGAACTCTTCTTTGTTATCGTCGACATAAGCCCAATCGGCAACACCGGATGCGACATATTGAAGGTGATCGGTCATCTTTTGAACGACAACTTTCGGCATAGCGCCGACCGTTCCTGTATTGAAGAACACGGAGTCCTTTCGACAAGGAAAACTCGTCTCGCACTTTCTTCCAGTAGCCGGGATCGTCTTTTGACGGGAAAACATTTCTTTCGAAGGAGCTGGCAAGAGCGGGAATCGAAATTGCCGATAGTCCAAGGGTCTTGATAACGTGTCGTCGTGAAGGCATAAGCAGATGTCTATGAATAATAAAGATAGTGTAACCATTTTAAAATAGCCCGGTAGTACTTCAGTACTAACCACCAGCGCCATGATCCGCAATCATTTTAAAGTCGCCCTCAGAAATTTGCTCCGACACAAAATGTACAGCCTGATCAACATCGGCGGGCTTGCCGTGGGCATGTCTGTGGCAATCATGATCGGGTTATGGGTGTACGACGAGGTTAGCTACAATCAGACTTACAGCAATTACGACCACATCGCGTCGTTCTATCGCCACAACATCGATCCGGCCGACCAAAAGGCTGTTAGTTGGTTTGGCACGCCTCAGCCCGTGCAAAAGGTCCTGACGGAAAAATACGGCCATCTTTTCAAGCACGTAGCGATAATGTGGTGGGGAAAAACGATTATCCATTGAGCGTTGGAGATCGAAACTTTTTCAAGAAGGGAGAATACATCGATAAGTCTGTGATCGACTTATTTTCTCTGCACATGATCCGAGGAAATGCCGAAAGCATGAACGACGCCAATGCGATCATTATCTCTCGATCAACCGCTGAGTCAATTTTCGGTGACAAGGATCCGATGAATCAGACAGTCCGGATAAGTGCATCGAGGGACGCAACAATCACTGGTGTTTATGAAAACATCGCGGCTAACTCAATGTTTGGTGGCATTGAGTTCTTTGGAAATTTTGAAGGACTGAAGAACGCGGCGTTTCCCAATTAAAAGCGAATGAAACAAATTGGGGAAATAACGCCAGTCGCATTATCGTTCAAACTGTAGACAACGTCACGATCGAGCAAGCAAGTGCCGCGATCGCCGATCTCTATATTAAAGACACACCGGAAGGAGTAGCTGAATATTCCAAGAGGTTTCAAACCAAGGTGTGGTTGAACCCGATGAAGAACTGGTACCTGTATTCGGAATTCGAAGATGGCTATCCCGCCGGCGGACGCATCACCTCGTGTGGGTGTTTGGAACTGTTGGCGCATTCGTGTTGCTGCTCGCTTGCATCAACTTCTTGAATTTAAGTACTGCACGCAGTGAGAAACGTGCACGCGAAGTTGGTGTGCGTAAAGCGATCGGCTCAATGAAATCACAGCTGGTCAATCAATTCTTGAGCGAGTCGTTCATGATTGTTGCGCTGGCATTTGCAGTTGCATTGCTTATCATTTCGCTATCATTTCCATCTTTCAACCAGTTGGCAGATAAAAGGATCGCGCTGCCGTTTACCAACATCTATTTCTGGATGTCGAGTCTTGCCTTCGTCGTCATTACTGCATTCCTCGCTGGACTGTATCCTGCTTTTTATCTTTCTTCGTTCCAACCGGTTAAAGTTTTAAAGGGCACATTTCGGATTGGCAAATTCGCTTCGTTGCCGCGTAAGTTCCTGGTGGTGATCCAGGTTGGAGTTTCGGTGATCCTCATTATCGGAACGATCATAGTGTATCGACAAATTCAATTCACACAGCAACGTCCGGTTGGTTTACGATAGACAAAATCTGATCCACATTCCTATTCACGATGCAGAATTTGACAGGAACAAGCTCGTTATGAAAGATCAATTGCTTTTAAGGGGGCGTTGCGACGGGACGTTACGTTTTCGAGTAGTCCTTTGACGGCTATCTGGGATAACTGGAGCGGATTTAATTGGCGCGGAAAAGATCCCGACTCCGATCCGAATTTCACGGTAACGTGGATTGACGAGGAGTATGGCAAAACCGTAGGATGGAAAATATTGAAAGGCAGAGACTTCTCGCGCGAACACTCGACAGACATAAGCGGCGTGATCATTAATAAGGCCGCCGCCGATTATCTCGGACTTGAAAATCCTGTTGGTGAAGTGATCTCGAATGGTGATGCAGGCCGGGAAATTATCGGGGTGGTGGAAGACTTGATTATAACAAGTCCTTATGAAGCCGTTAGCCCGGGTTTCTATTGGTTGGATAGAAATTTAACTAACAACAGCCTTGGACAACTTATCGTTAAGCTCGATCCCGAAAAAAGCACAGTCGAATCTTTTATCCGGCGTTGAGGCAATTCATAAGAAGCTGGTGTCTTCATCGCTTTTTGAATACAGTTTCGTGGATGAAGAATATGGAAATAAATTCAAAGCGGAGCAACGGATCGGCAACCTGGCTTCAGTATTTGCAGCGCTAGCGATCTTTATCTCGTGCCTCGGTCTGTTTGGATTGTCGTCGTTCATCGCTGAACAGAAAACGAAAGAGATTGGTGTAAGAAAAGTGATTGGTGCTTCGCTGTTGAATATCTGGATGTTGCTATCGAAAGAGTTTGTAGTGCTTGTGTCGATCTCGTTGCTGATGGCAATCCCGATAACTTACTATTATCTCAATAAATGGTTGTTGACTTTCCATTACCACACAGACCTCAACTGGTGGATCTTTATTGTCGCGGGTGCGGCATGTGTTATTGATCACGTTATTGACGGTGAGCTTCCATGGAATCAAGAGCAGGAACTGCAAACCCGGTGAAGAGTTTGCGGAGCGAGTAATTTTTCTTCAGTAGTGAAATCTCAGTTGAATGATCGTAAGAATTTGCTTCGGCTTCGCGCCAGATATCATATAGACGAGGCGATGTTCCGTGTTAATTCTCCTGGACCAATAGCCAGCAAAATTTCCCCTCAGAGGCTCTGGTTTACCTATCCCTTTGAATGGATCTCTAGCGATTTCTCTTAAGAGATCATTTATCTTTTTCAGTGTGTCGACGTCGGTAGTCTGCCAGTATAAATAGTCATTCCATGCATTATCGGTAAAGGCGATTTGCATAGGGCGCTATTTCTTTGGTTTTGATTTTACTTTCAGATGCCTTGGGGGCTTTTTCGTCGAGGTTAATATTTCTTACTGTTACCTTACCAGCTTTCGCCTGGGCAATACTGTCCACCAGGCGCTTAGTGTTGGCGATTGTTGATAAGAGATATGCAGTTTCTTCCATAGCGTTTAAAAGCTTTTAGTGTGAGGACAACAAAATCTTTTTGTTTAGGGCCAGTTAAAACGAGAAAGTCCTGGTCTTGCTGAATCTCATTCAGGTGTTTTTTCATTTTTTGCCTGAAGGCTGTTATTGTAGCGGTCTTCATTGGTCGAAAGATTTCAACGAAGGTCCAAATTTTTTTGCGTACGTAAAAATGTACGTTTTTACGTAATTATTTTAGGCTTAGCCTGATTCTCAAGATTCACCTTCTTTCTTTCCCACCCTTAACTGCTCTACCTTATCCTTCAGCTTCTTCGCCTTATCCATCAACTTCAACATCTCTGTTTCCGCATCTTTTCCTTCCGACACAATATTGTCCTGCACTTTCGGAAGCTCTTCATAAGCGCTGATCAGGTTCGACATCATCCTGTCGGTGACCTCCTTTAATCTCGCTGCCATTACTTCGGGAGTTATCCGTTGCTTCGAGACGACGGACAGGTTTTTCAAGTTGCCGCAAAATCGGCAACGTGGCTTTTGTCTTTCCGTGAAGCCACCGTCCTGGCCACACAATTCACACTTATAAATAATGAGATATTTCGGTGACGATTTCTTTTTGCTCATGATTAAAGCTACCCCTGACGAGAGCCCTATGAGCGTGAAGGTTGAAGTGATTGAAAAAGATGTACGGAAAACCTGACAACTAAAAGTACCTTCTTACGGCAAACTGCCTGTCCCCAAGTTCCATATCGATGGTGATCATGAGCTCATGCGTTCCCTTGGCAGTTCCGTATAAACTGTTGGTTGGCAATTCAAACGCAATAGCCGAATCGAAACTTGTTTTTCACCGTACACTGCGCATTCAATCCGAACGCCTGGAAGTTTCTTACAGAAATACCAGCCCACAATGTTTCAAGAAATAACACGCTTACATTGGTATCGACTGTCGTCTTACCACCCGCAATCATCCTTATCAAAGCAGAAGGTTTGAGCTTTATCGACTCAATTGTCGTGATCACAAAGCCTCCGCTCAAATACAGTTGTTGCTTGTACCGCGTGCTTGTCACCACGCCATCCGCGGACGTTCACACCCAGCATTCGAGGCATCGATAAACCCCACGTAATATTTTTCGCTGCGATAGAACACGCCTGCTCCAATCGTTGGTTTCGTGAAATTGGGCATGTGATCCTGCGTGAGTGTCTGATCTACTGTTTCAAGATGCAGTTGGTCGTAGTTGTACTTGTAGTTCACTATACCACCCTGCAATCCAAAGGAAAGCTGACTGTATTTGAATTTCAGCTTGTACGAGAAGGCTGCCTGCGCTTCGAGGTTGTTGTTCACACCAAGTCGATCGTCCACCACCAGCATACCCGCGCCTAGTCTTTCGTTCCGGAAGGACGTATTTGCGTTCAACATGTTTGTAACTGGCGCTCCTTCTATACCCGTCCATTGTGACCGCGAGATCGCCGTAACGCTCGTGAGGTTGTACGTTCCGTTGTATGCCGGATTGATCATGGCCTGGTTGAACAGGTATAAATTGTACAACGGATCCTGCTGGCTAAATGCCGATATCGTTGCTGTCAATATGAGCGACAGTGCAAGGGTAAACTTCATTCTCATCGTTGAAGCAGTAAGAAACCGGTGTATTTGTCGGAGCCGATATCGATCACATAATAATAAGTGCCATCCGTGAGAGCCTTCATGCTACCGACGTTGCTATAGCCCTCGAATCTTCTCACAGTCATATCGTTGTTGTAGTCGATCATCCTGAAAACTTCGTTGCCAATCCGATCGAGAATGATAACGCGACTACCGGAGTATTGCTCGATGTGTTTGATCTTCAGGAAATCGTGAGCACCGTCTCCGTTCGGAGTTACTGCATTGAATATTTCAATCTCCGCCTGTTTCACATCCACCTTCAGACGGAATTTAAAAGAGCTTGTTGGCACAACCACCACGACATCCGTTGATTGAGGCCCAATGGACGACGTAGTAAATTCAATCGTAAGTCTTCCAAAAGCGCCAGGCGCAATGGTGGTCGGTTGTTCCGTTATTGAAAACGATGGGTTAGGTCGACATCGATCACATATAGAAGTGCATTGCCCACGTTCGAGATGCTTACGGTTTTTGTGATCGACTCTCCAGGAAATATACTTCCGAGATCTATTATCTGATTGCTACTAATGTCCATACCGGCATTATTGTCGTCGTCTTTCACAACAATCTTCGGCAACAGGAAAGTAAATCCAGCAAGACTTCCTGTTCCGCCCGCAGTTAACACCGAAACGTTTCCGCTCGCCCCCACTGGCGACAGCACCGCAGTGATAGACGTAGCTGATACAACGGTAAATGAGCTCGCCGGCACACCTCCGAACTGCACGCCACTCACGTTCGTGAAATCTGTTCCCGTGATTGTGATAACGTCGCCAGCTGCGGCAGATGTTGGAGTGAATGATGTAACTGTTGGAGGTGGAAAATATGTGAATCCAGTCGCTGTTACCGAACCACCGGGTGTTGTAACAGTAACATCTCCCGAGGCTCCTGTGCCAACTTTAGCAGAGAGCGACGTAATAGATAGAGTGTTGAATGACGTTGCCTCAACACCGCCGAAAGTAACGGACGATACGCCAATGAAATTAGTCCCCGTAATAAATACTGTTGTACCGGATCCACCAACCTGGGGCGAGATCGACGTGATGGTTGGTGGTTGCTGAACGACAAATGTGAAGCCCGGTAAAAATGCAGTACCCGATAACGTTGCAAGCGAGACAATGCCCGATGTGCCGCCACCTACAACTGCATTGATCGTTGTCGGTGATACCACGGTGAACGAGCTCGCTGCCGTTCCTCCGAAGTTGACACCCACCGCGCCTGTTAAATTCGTTCCTGTAATTACAATCGTTCCACCGGCGCCAGTCGATGTGGGCGCGAAGGACGTAATGGTTGGAGGCGGTGCAAGGAAAAAGAATCCTGCCTTCAACCAAATCCGGCTGATGATTGCACGTTAACCGTACCGGTCGCGCCTGTTCCAACTACCGCCGTGATCGAAGTGGGACTATTGATAATGAACGATGCAGCTGCAGTTCCGCCAAAGCTTACCGCAGTTGCACTTGCGAAGTCAGTAACCAGTGATCGTGATTGTTGCTCCTGCCGCTCCGAATGTTGGCGTGAACGAAGTAACAGTCGGAGGACAAAATCTGCCGCCATCCGTAATAATCCAGTTGTGCGAAGAGATCAATGAAGCACGATATGATTCACTAGCGCAGTAGTGAATCCCAGCAGCACCCAACGGTACATCATCTTGCACCGATGGCAAGAGATCCCACATTGCGAGAATAATATCGTAGTTCGTGTCCGACAAATCGCTGTTGTCGAACATGCCTGTCATGTCGGTAACTTTGGAAATGTCCCACAATGAAATATCCTGGTTGAAGGCTGTTGCCCCTGAGAAAGTGTTCTCCATGAAGGTAACATTCTCAACATTCCATGCGTGAATATCTTGATTAAAAGAAGTGGCGTTGGAAAACATACTGCTTATATCAGTGACGGTTGATGAGGTTCCATAAACTAAGATCCTGGTTGAATGCTACGGCATCCTGGAACGTGGCATACATGGAAGTAACATTTGATACGTTCCATCCCGCGATGTTCTGATTGAAAGACGAAGCACCGCTGAACATCCGGCTGATGTCTGTATTGTTGCTCATGTTCCAACCGCTAATGTTCCGGTTGAACGACTGGGCACCCTGGAACATTCCCGATGACAAAAGACAACCCGACATATTCCAGCTTCCAATATTCTGGTTGAAGGCTTTCGCATCCATAAACATTTCAGCAAAGACATTGGCGTGACTCACATCCCAACCACTGATGTCCTGGTTGAAGGCCTTCGCACCACTAAACATCTGGTCGATGTCGGTAACACTGCTCATGTTCCAGTTATCAAGAGGTTGATTGAACACATCGGTGTTGGCGAAAGCGGCTGACATTCGTGTAACATTGCTTACGTTCCAGCTGTTGATATTTTGATTGAAAGACGAAGCGCCTCCAAAAATTGATTGCATGTTGGTAACGTTACTCACATTCCAACTACTGATGTCGCGATTGAACGAACTTGCGGCTGCGAACATTTGGGCCATGTTGGTTGCACTGATCGTATTCCAACCGGTGATATCATCGTTGAATGACGTGGCAAGAGAAAACATTCCGCTGAAGTCCTGGATTGTACTCACGTTCCAGTTCTGAAACCCGGTGTTCACGAAGTGGCTGCCTGGAATGCCTGGTGAAGGGAAGTACACGCGGAAAGATTTGGTGCATCCGGGGCGTTGATAACAACATTGCTGCATGTTGCGAATGAATTTGAAAACGATGTCCACGCGACAGCTCCCCATTGCTCCACCGACAGTAATTTTTGCGAGTCGGGACTGCCACCCATGAGAAAATAATTGAACGCGCCTGTAATACTGATGCGATACGTACCCGGAGTAGGGAGCGTGAGTGTATAATTAACGGTGTTAATGTTGTTGACAAACCCGTTGTTGGTCGCGTTGCCCACTTCCACCCAGTCAATTCTATAAAAGCCTGTACCACCGCGATTGACCGCAATCTGGTTCGAGGCCGAAGCCCCCGGATTATCCGTTTTCCAAATCGTGACAAATTGCCCTCGTGCCGACAAACTTACAGTCAGCAGAAAGGCAAAGACGGCAAACCTTCTGGCCAAAAACGAAAAAGACATTTAATTTAGTGAAGATTATAGCTGCTCTAAAAATAAGCTAAATCTCATTACGATGAGCCAACCCGAAAAGAAACGACGATTCTTCGAATACGACAAGGAAGACACCGCCTTCGAGCGCGTTATCCTGTTCACCGACGCGGTTGTTGCGATAGCCATTACGCTTCTCGCGTTGGACTTAAGGCTGGAGCTGCCGGAAGATCATGTGCTCACCTTTCATGACCTGCTCGAGCCATGGAGAAATTATCTCGCCTTTGGACTTTCGTTCATCAACATCGCTTCGTTCTGGCAAAATCATCATTACATCTTTAGCAATGTGAGGAAGATCGATGCAAGGCTGATGGGTCTCAACACGTCCTGGCTATTCTTTATTGTCACGCTTCCATTTTGCACCACGTTGGTTAGCGCACATTTCAACAACACACCAGCGATATTCCTTTACTGCCTCAACATCACCGTGCTGTCGTTTCTTCAGAATTTCATGTGGCGATATGCAGCATCTAAAGAAGGTTACATGACAGAGCACGACCTCTTTTCAAAGTCAGGTAAGCGAGTGAATGTTGTGCTGGCACTGGATATCGTGAATGGATTGATCGCCATTGGGGTATCTTTCTTCTATCCGATTGTAGCCTTCATATTCCTGTTTACTAAAGTGCCCATGTTTATTCTGAGCATGTTATACATCAGGGCATTGCAGGCAAGAAGGGCGCATGAGCTTCAGCAACGGAAGAAGGAACAACAGGAAAAGGAATCAGCCTAGCATCTACCTCGCAGCGCCGCCATCAATCGTTAAACAGATCCCGCTCACAAATGCCGCTTCGTCGGATGCGAGATAAACATAACCGTGTGCGATGTCGTCGGGAACTCCCAATGTCCGAGTGGAATATGTTCCATAGTTTTATTACGAACTTCTTCAGGCATCAGGTCTGTCATCGCTGTTTGAATGAAGCCAGGTGCGATACAATTAACTGTTACACCGAAGCGCCCGAGCTCCATCGCCCACACTTTGGTCATACCTATGATGGCTGTTTTCGTTGCGACGTAATTCGTCTGACCATAATTTCCGCGAATGGCAACGTTGGAAGACGCCGACACGATTCGACCGTAGTTTTGTTCCTTCATGACAGGGGCAACGGCCTGTGTGCAATTGAAGACGCCCGTAAGATTCACGGCGATGACGTCGTCCCATTCCTGCTTCGACATCTTTAGCAACGTTCTGTCTTTAGTGATGCCGGCATTGTTGATGAGGATATCGATGCGACCGAAATGTTGTTTGGCTTCGGCTACCGCTTTTTGAACGTCGGCGTCGTTGGTCACATTCACTTTTTTTGTCATCACCTCGCAACCTTCTTTCTTCAGTTGACTTGCAACGTCATTCAGTTTGTCGGACACATCCCACAAAATAAGTTTCGCTCCTTCTTTGGCGAAGCGTTGAGCGGTAGCAAGGCCGATACCAGCGGCAGCACCGGTAATCAATGCAATTTTTCCTTTTAGTCGCATGCCGTAATTTAGTACATTGTGTATCGTACATCCTAAACCTTTAGTCATGCGTCGTTACCTGTCACTTTTACTCCTCGTATTGGTCGTTGCTTCTTGCGGAAAGCAAAAGGAAGAACACCGACACCACAAATCAAATGTATTAACTGAAGGTACTCCCGAAGCAGGTGGTTTTTCGGCCACGCGATTGGCGCGTCTCGATTCGGGGATGAGTGAGTGGGTGAAGAAGAATTGGATCAACGGGTCCGTGGCCTTCATCGCCCGCAAAGGAAAAGTCGTCTTTCATAAGGCTTACGGTTACAACGACCTCGAAGCAAAAACCCCGCTCGACAAGAACGGCATATTCCGGATTGCATCGCAGACTAAAGCCATCACTACTGTAGCTGCGATGATGCTTTGGGAAGAAGGCAAGTTTGGACTCGACGACCCGGTTTCTTTATACATCCCAACATTTGCCAAGCAGACAGTCCTGGATAAATTCAATCCTAAAGACACAACTTATACTTCCGTGCCCGCGAACCGCGAGGTTAAAGTTCGGGACTTGCTCACGCACACTTCTGGTCTCGGTTACCCCGGAATCGGTACACCCGAAGCACTTGCCATCTATGCGAAGGCAAAGGTCACCGGCGGTCTCGGAGTGAAGAACCAGAAACTCTCCGATGCAATGACAACATTGGGAACATTGCCTTTGATGTTTCAGCCTGGTGAAAAATGGATGTACGGTGCCAACACCGATGTGTTGGGATATCTCGTTGAGATATGGTCAGGTAAAACATTGGAAGAATTTTTCACAGAGAGGATCTTCAAGCCGCTTGGCATGAACGACACTTATTTCAATGTGCCACAGGACAAAGCTTCGAGGCTTGTCAACTTCTTCCAGGAGGAAAACGGTGCGATCAAAAAGCAACCGAATGCGTTCGGTGAGCTCGATATGAGCTATCCGTTGCAACCACATCAATATTTTTCAGGTGGCGGCGGCTTGTCGTCAAGCATCAGCGATTACGGGATCTTCCTTCAGATGCTCTTGAACAACGGAGAGTACAATGGTGTTCGATATCTTTCACACAACACTATTCGATTAATGACCATGAACCAGATCGGAGATCTTACCATTGATGGTGAGCATAAGTTTGGTTTCGGTTTCCGCCTCGACGATGAGAATACCAGCAGGCTTACGCCGATGCAAGCGGGCACGTATGCATGGGGCGGAGCTTTCTCAACTTCTTACAATGTCGATCCCAAAGAAGAGATGATTGTTATTATCTATCGTCAGATGTGGGGATCAGGCGTTGCGAAGACAGACAAAGCATTCAGGCCTTTGGTGTACCAGGCCATCAATGATTAGAGAAATTTTATTTGTGTTGATCTCTTAACGCCGATTTCAAAAATTTTCCAACCGAAGTTTTGGGTATCGATGGGACAATCTTGAATCCTTCCGGTATCCAAAACTTTGCAAACTTATCGGCAAGAAATTCTTTGAGCTCTTCGGTCGAAACGCTCTTGCCTTCTTTCAAAACGACATAAGCAAAAGGTCGTTCCATCCACTTGGTATCAGGCACTGCGATCACTGCCGCTTCGAACACACACGGATGACCCATCAGAGAATTTTCAAGAGCGACGGAGCTGATCCATTCACCGCCAGACTTAATAACATCTTTACTTCGGTCTTTGATCTCGATACATCCCTCGGGAGATATCGCGACGATGTCGCCGGTTCGAAGCCAGCCGTCTTCAGTAAATTTTCCGGAGTCGGGATCGCGATAATACCCAGCGGCAACATACGGACCGCGAACTTCAAGCTCACCCATCGTGACTCCATCCCACGGAATAAGTCCGGATTCATTTCTTCCACGTATTTCCACGAAGGGAACGGGCAACCCTTGTTTTGTTGCGAAGGCGAGTTGCTCTTCTTCGGGCGCATCATCGAGCGTAGATGGCATCACTGCTGTGCTCCCTAATGGTGAAAGCTCCGTCATTCCCACGTTGAAAGTGCATGAATGCCATACCGCTCCTTGAATGCCTTGAACATGAACGGAGGAAGCGCTGAACCGCCAGTGCAAACGAGGCGAAGACTAAGCTTGTATTTCTTCGGATCGGCATCGAGTTGATTGAGTATTCCCAACATCACCGTTGGAACGCCGGCTGTTACCGTTACTTTTTCCGATTCAAATAAATTGAGAAGACTTGTCGCATCGAGATAAGGTCCCGGAAACACGAGCTTTGCACCAATGAAAGGGCAATTGAAAGGAATACTCCATGCAGTTGCGTGGAACATCGGGACAACGGGAAGAATAACATCACGTTCCACCAGGGCAACACCATTCGAACTCACGAGAAATGAGATCGAATGAAGCATGATGGAACGATGTGAGTACAAAACACCTTTCGGTCTTCCAGTCGTGCCGGAAGTGTAACACAAGCACGCTGCTGTGTTCTCATCGCCTTCGAAGGGCTCGAACAAAGAATCATCGCCGTCCTCAACAATATCTTCATAGTCCAGGTATTCTTCGGGCACCGGCTCTTCCGTTTGTTGAATGACAATGATCTTCGAAACATTCACGGACGACTTAAACTTTTCAAGCAATGGCAACAACACCTGGTCGACTATAATTATTTTGTCTTCCGCATGATTCACGATGTAGGCTAGATCATCCGCACTTAAACGAAGGTTCAATGTGTGCAGAACAGCACCCATGCATGGAATGGCAAAGTATGCTTCGAGGTGTTGATAGTGATTCCAGCAAAGTGTCGCTACGCGATCGCCTTCCTTACCACCGAGTGATCGCAGCGCAACCGACAGCTTTTTTGCGCGCTTCGCAAAATCTTTGTACGTGTAACGATGAATGGTTCGGTCGGGGAGGTGACTCACCACTTCCTTATCGCCAAACAAAGCTTCAGCCCTCCGCAGGATCGTGGGAAGGGTGAGCTGGTAGTCCATCATTAAACCTCTCATACGAATGAAGATAAAAAATTTCCAGTATCTTCAATCGTTGATCGATTCCCAACCTACCACTAATAAAAAAGTTAGCACTGCTTACCGGAACTTTGTCCTGGCTATGCTAACGTTCGTTTACGTCTTCAACTTTATTGACCGTCAATTACTCGTTATTCTCCAGGAGTCGATCAAGAAAGAATTGAGTCTTTCCGATACACAACTCGGAATGTTGTCGGGTCTCACGTTTGCACTTTTTTATGTAACCGTCGGTATCCCAATCGCGCGATGGGCCGACAAGGGCAACCGAAGAAATATCGTGGCGATGTCGTTGGGACTCTGGAGCATCATGACCGGCTTGTCGGGAATGGCGCGCAGCTTCATTCACCTGTTGCTGGCACGCGTCGGCGTCGGTGTTGGTGAGGCCAGGGGGAAGTCCGCCGGCACACGCAATGATCTCTGATTACTTTCCACCGGGACAGAGAGCGACAGCTCTCTCGGTTTATTCAATGGGAATTCCTTTCGGTATGCTGATTGGCTTTTTAATGGGTGGATATCTCGATCAACAGCTCGGATGGCGAACTGCGTTTTATGTTTTAGGTATACCCGGTGTCCTCTTTTCACTTTTGTTTTATGCTGTAGTGAAAGAACCCAGGAGAGGCGCTATGGATGTTAGCCGAACTAATAAAGAGCATTCATTCATCGAAGTTGTAAAGCTTCTTTTTTCCAAACCCTACATTCGCGTACCTGTCTATGGCGACTGCCCTTCATGTATTCTGTATCTACGGGGTATTCAACTGGACACCTTCGTTCCTGGCAAGACTTCATGGCATGACCAAAGCGGACATTGGTTTTGCGTTGGGATTGATAATGGGAAGCACCGGTGCTGCAGGAACGTTCGCGGGCGGATGGTTGACCGATCGTTTCGGAAGCATCAATAAGCAATTGTATCTAAAGATCCCAGCCTACTTTATCCTCGCGTCTATTCCTTTTGTCCTCGCTGCTTTGTATTTAGAAAACAACGCAGCATCACTTTTTTGTTTTGGGGTGATTAACTTTCTCTATAGCGCTTACCTCGGTCCATCGATCAATGTTGCGCACTCGCTGGTGCCGGCGCAGTTGCGAGCGATTACGTCAGCGATTTTGTTTTTTGTGTTGAACCTCATCGGTTTGGGATTTGGACCGCTCGCGGTGGGAATGGTCAGTGACCTCTTAACACCAACATACGGCAACGAAGCATTGCGATATGCAATGACTGTCTTGGTGTTGATAAGCTCTGTTGCTGTAATGTTGTTTCTCGCCAGCGCTAAGAAACTTCCCGACGATTTGAAGTCAGCTTCGGCTACTTCAGCATCCTGATAAAATATCCACCTACAACCGACCTTGCCTGGAAACCAACCTGTTTCGCGTCGGTCGTTTCATACCAGTCGGACATCGGAACACGGCTCGGCGTATTAGTTACGTAATCGTGTACTGGATCAATCAGTTTTTCGAAAGTCTCCTGGTCGTCGGCAAGTGTGGCGGTCCAAATAATCCAGTCCGACTTCGTATAAGTGCGACGACTATCGAGAGGCAGTCCAAACTTTTGCTGTTTCGTGAGATAGTAGGCCAATTCTTTCTTGCGAACATCGTCGGGGAAAAGATTGAAGCCGAGTAGTTTATCCCAAACAAGATTGTACTTCTGGCTCCATGTTCCCTTCTGGTCGAACGTTAACTTATAGTGGTCGCCATCGTCGGCCATCTTTACCCACTCTGCTGACATTCGTTTTGCTTCGTCCATGTATTTCTTCGCAACATCATTCTTACCAAGTTGTTCGGCCAGTTTACCATACGACGCGATACCCATGATCGCCTTGATAGACAGATTGGTGTTGTGCGCGAGGTGCCCGGCAAAGTCGTCGGTGCAGAGTTGGTTCGCGGGATCCAGGCCATTCGCCAAAAGATAATCGGCCCACGTAGTCAATACCGTCCAATGTTGCTCTGCATACTTTGCATTGCCTTCCGCCTTCGCGATGGCAGCTGTCAAAATCAACATGTTGCCAGATTCTTCAACGGGCATGTCTTCGCCATACGTCTGGCCATTTGCAAGCGGGTAGGTGCCAACATCGTGTGCCGCAAAAGGCTTAGTCCATTTACCGCTTTCGCTATAATTAAAGATCGGGTTGAGCATGCCCTTCAGCAACTCGGGATTGTAGCGGAGGAATAGAGGTGCGGACGGATAAGTGACATCAACAGTTCCAATCGAACCGTTGCTGAAATTTTCTTTCGAGAAGAAGAGAATGTTTCCATTTTGATCTTTCGTTAGCTTGTGTGCAGCTATCGATTGACGATAGGCGAGAATGCAAAGGTCGGCGTAATTTTTTCCGCCGGCTTTCGATGCTTCGTCCCATAACTCGTTGTCGAACTTAATACAACGCTTGATGATGGATTCGTAATCTCCCACTGCCGACTCGAGAGCCTGTTCGATTGAAACGGCACCGTCTTTTTTCCACCAGGCTTTTAAGTTGTTGTCAAAATATTGAACAGACTCTATGTCATCGTAGCCGATCATTAAGAAACCGCTGTTGCCAACTTTTGAATATTTGAGAACTGTGCTGTCGATTGATAGCGTTGCAGCTTTCTCACTTAACGATGATGCGAGGTATGCATATCCCCAGTCGATCCGAACGTTGTCGCCCTTGTGTTTCAAGATCTGTTGATCAACGGTACCGGTCTTCAGGAACTGGATCTTTTCTGTTTTGCCGGATGTCGCTTCTGTCTTTTGATTGGGTTCGTTCTTCGCCCATTGAGATGTCATGTTGAAATCGACTGACACCTGGTGATCTTTGTCATCCGCAGAGGTGACGTCATAACTGACATAGTCAACCGGCCTCGATACCAGGTCGAGATCGTTGAGCAGTAACGGTGCAACGAAATTCAACTGCAACCGAACAGGGGCCACAAGTGAAATAATATTTAGTATGCGTTGCCGTGAGAACGACGCTGTCTTGTTGTGCGGTGGTTGGTATCGATTGGCCACGTTTGTTATCGGTGTAAATTCCAAAATCGAGATACGCATTGCCACCAGTGTCTTTGCAATGTGAAGCTATCACGTTGTCTCCATCCACCAACAGGATTGGATCGAGTTTCACAAGAACACCATGCCTTGCAGCATGACCAGTGTTGACAACTTCTTTTCCATTGATATACAACTCCATGTCATCATCATGTGAGTAAACCAGGTAGAGATTTCCATTGATGTCGTTCTTCGAAAACTTGAATTCTCTTCGAACCCAGATCTCGTCGTCTTCCCACGATGTTCCTACAACCGACATACCCGAAGAACCGAACGCAGCCTTTCCTTTTTTCCAGAACAGTGGTTGAAACGAAGATTGTTCCCAACCTTTGCGAGGTGCCTTTTGAGTGTATGTTCCTTCCCACTCACCGTCGCCAGCCATTGGTACGAGTGCTACTTTCGGGATCTCATCCATTCCAAGAAAGCGGTACGTCGTGCCATCCACCTTCAATGCGCCTACCAATCCGAACGGACGGCCCGTCCAATGTTTTATCACACCATTATATAATGTGTCGTTCGTCGACCATGCGTTCGTGTAAGGGTCGATTGTAACGAGAGGATATGCGTGGCGCGCGCAATTGCGTTCCATGATGATTGGCTTTCTGCTCAAGCTTCTTTTCGGAGCATGAAATAACGGCAACGGCAAACACAACGATGGTTGCGATGCGGGATAAGGTGGTTTTCATAATTGAAAAATAGCGGTTTTTAATTAGATTGATATCCCATGAAATACATACCCTGCGCTATTATTATGGTCCTTCTTTTCTCCTGCGGTCCGAAAGGAGGAGGAGAAAACGCATCGACCACCAACGACACAACTTCAACAGCAGCAATTACACCTGATCTGCCTTTCGACACCTTGCTTACGTTTTGTAATTGGAATGAGATCGGTTTGCGCGATACGCCATCCGAAAAAGGAAAATTTATAACAACTGTTTATCTCGGTGAACAACTTACGCTTGCAGGCGACAGCGCTAACGAAGAAAGTGCGGGCAAGAAGATTCTTTTCAGAAAAGTTAAATTGAGCGACGGCAAAGAAGGCTGGCTCCGCGACGACTTCCTCGGTGTGCGATCGATACCCGGCGTTATCACACAAGAGACGAGTATCTACATGCGTCCCGATGATGCTGCGGTGTCGGACAAGAAATTTAATTTCATGGACGTCGTTAGTGTAAAACCTTCGAAAGGAAATTGGGTCGAGGTGAAAGGCAAACCACAAGGAAGCACATGGTTCCTCACAGGGTACATTCATCCCGGCCCCGGATTATCACTCAATAAGCTCGATGCTGAAGTAGCTTTCCGTTATGCCCGCGCAATGTCGGCCAAAGACGAAGCCACTAAGCAAACGCGGATGGCACAGATAATGAATGATTCATATTTACAGAGAGCCGACTTATACGCGAGGCTCTTCCTGGATCAAGATGTCGACAGCGACGAAGATCCAGGTTCCGACAATGTTCCAGATACACAAGTAGTTTATACTTTCAGTGGAACAACCGGAGATCTTCAAATGCTGGCGCCGAGTTTATACCCGACGGCGATAACAAACCAAAGTCCGCGTTATTTTTCGACGGCGAAACATTCCTTGCAAAAGACTTGTATCCCACGGAAGACGCATCGTATTGCTTTTGGATCAAACCCCAACGCATCGACGAAGGATCAATTCCATTTATCATCGGCAACGCCTGCACAAGCGGCTACGCAATTAATCTTATTGACAACAAGAAAGGTGGAATGCAGGTAACCGTTTTATGCGGAGGCGTTAATACCAACGTTACCGATTCGCCTTAATTCAATTCCACTCAACCAATGGGTTCATCTTTGTCTCGTGAAGCAAGGCAATAACTTTACTATCATAGTAGATGGTAAAGTATCATCGTCGGAACTTCGGCTTACAATCCCCCCACCGAAGGATTAACTTTGGGCGGTGCGTGGGGCTGCAATCCAACAGACCAGCACGGTTCATTCTACGGAAGCATGGACGACTTCTTTATCGCACCATATGCTATCGATGAGCAGAGAGCGTTGCAGATCAGGAGCAGCAACTTTTAATACCGTTCATCTGCGGACTTCTCATTCCGAAAGCGACCAGCAAGTCGTTACGATCCTTGCGAATCACGACAGAACCGTAGACTTTTTTTGGCACCAAATTTAAGTATCAAGCTGTTCTATGCTTAAATCTTACCTGCTAGTCGCCTGGAGAAATCTTCTTCGTAACAAGCTCTTCTCACTCATCAATGTCGCCGGTCTTGCTATTGGGATGGCGTCGGTCTTCCTGATCTATTTATATAATGAAGTTGAACACAGTTACGATTCCCAGGTCCCGTCGGCGGATCGCATCTTTCGGGTGCCATCGGGATACTACAATAAAGATGGAGGGTATCAGCGCACAAGTGCCGAAAATGTTCCAGCCGCCGGTCCGGCGTTAAAGGAAACCTTTCCCGAGATCGAAGAATATGCACGCCTTATGTCGTCGGCGCGCGCGGCTGCGGTAACGGCAGCTATTAGTGGAGAAAGCCATGGGGAATCCTTCGCCTTAGTGAAGATCGTGTGTACTATGCGGATCCTACATTTATCTCACTGTTCGGGATACAGATGATTGAAGGTGACGCAACGACGAGTCTCGTAGAGCCTCACTCAATTGTTCTTACAGAATCGGTCGCGAAGAAATATTATAACGACGAGTCGGCCCTGGGCAAAAGCGTGAGGATGAACAATGAAGAATATAAAGTGACGGGAGTTGTGCGGGATCTTCCACCGAACACACATTTAAACTTCGAAGTATTACTGGCGTTTGCCGAAAAAGATTTTGTCACAAATGACTGGCACTGGCGAAATTTCCTCACCTATATTAAAGTGCGGGAGGGTACTGACGTAACGCAGCTTCAATCGAAATTCAATAAATTCATTGAGGCACACTACCCAGAGGAAACAAATCAGGCTGATCATACTTCGCTCGATCTTCAGCCAATAAGAGATATTCATCTTAACTCGCATTTGGCCCTTGAGATAAAAGACAACGGCAATGCTAGAAGCGTTTATTTCGTTGGACTACTGGGCGTATTGATCCTTGTGATTGCGTGGATCAACTACATCAATTTGTCTACAGCGAAAGCGATAGAAACGAGCGAAGGAAGTTGGCCTTCGGAAGGTCGCCGGCGCAGGCCGGTTGCAACTCATCAGTCAATTCATTTTGGATTCTTTGTTGATCAATGCCGGCGCGCTAATCATCGCTGTTGTGCTCGTCCCTGCTGTATTGCCTTTCTTCGAGGCTCTTACTTCAGTTCCGATCACAACGATCGTGAAAGGATCTCACATCATAGATCAATTTAATTTTTGGGTGTTGCCTATCCTGGTTTTTGTTGTTGGCGTGTTGATGGTGGGATGTTACCCGGCAATAGTACTGTCGTCGTTCAAGCCTGTCGTTGTTTTGAAAGGAAAATTTGTCAAGTCGGGCTCTGGTGCCCTTTTACGCAGACTTCTCGTTGGGTTTCAATATGTGTTGTCGCTTCTGTTGATTGGCGGCACCATTGCCATATCGCATCAGATCGATTTCATGCAGTCGCAGGACCTCGGCTACAACAACGAACAATTGCTAATCGTGAAAGGCCCGTACAATGTTGATTCAACGCTTCGCTCGCGATTCGATATATTCAAAAACGACCAACGACAAGTGCCTGGAGTTATTCAAATGGGACGTTCAGGTGACGTTCCTGGAGGCCTAATGGCGTTCGTAAATACGATACGATTGTTCGGGCAAGATCCTTCGGAGAATATTGCGGCCTATGAAACAGGGATCGACGACCAGTTTTTCGATACCTACGAAATTCCGTTGCTCGCAGGCCGTCAGATCACAGACCGGGATCGCTTCTCGTTTCCGAATTACCCGAATATTCCTGGGTGATACCTCCCCGCGATAAGACGTGGTATCCGGAACAGAACAAGATCATGATCAACGAACGCCTGAGTCAGATGCTTGGGTTCAAAACACCTGATGATGCGATACATCAAAAGGTCAGGTTCAGCGCCTGGGATGAGTTTACTGGCGAGATCATTGGTGTTGTAAAGAACTATCATCAAAGATCGTTGAGAGATAGTTATGAGCCCGCTATTCTTTTTTTATGGCGACTTCGATCAATGGCCATTAATTTCAATGCGCATTCGTACTAATGATCTTCCGGGACAATAGAAAAGATCCATCAAAATTTTGCAACGGCGTTTCCTGGAAATCCTTTTGATTATTATTTCCTCGACGATGCCTTCAACCAACAGTACAAGGGCGAGCAGCAATTTCGAAGCGTGATCTCGGTATTAACCGGGTTGGCGATCGTCATTGCTTGTCTTGGACTCGTCGGGTTAGGCGTGTATTCAGTGAACCAGCGGATCAAGGAAGTTGGGATCCGAAAAGTTCTTGGTGCTCCCGTGAGCTCCATACTATTATTATTCTGTGGCGACTCTGCGAAGATCGTAGCATGGTCTACATTGGTTGCGTTGCCCTTATTAATATGGAGTGTACAGCTTTGGCTTTCAAACTTTGCCTTTCACATCGGATTGGAGTGGAGTATGTTCGTGATACCACCGACGATGTTGCTGTGCGTATCTGTCGTTACGATTGTTTCGATCAGCTTCCGCGCGGCGATGATGAATCCGGCGAAGACTTTGCGGTCGGAATAATTATCTGCGACGCGGATATGAGTAACGGCTTCGTAAAGTGCTGATAGTAGTAAGGTGACGCTAATGATTTAAAGGAGATATCTTAAATCAGGTTTTCCTTACAAAGAGATTTGTGAAAGACTGAAATGCTTTATAAGGCTTCGAACTGAGGGTAGGTTTGTAGCGTGAAGCATGAGAAGTATAAAGTAAGGATTTCAAAATCATTTCAGCGATATGAGTTTCATAGTGTTGGTCCACAAGGACGAATACTGAAACGGGTTGAATACAAGCCAATGGGCGAATCCGGAGCATTTTATAACCTTAGTTTCGGAGACGTTGGTGATGATGATGAGATAGACGACCTGGCGGTGACGGATAATAAGAATAGCAGAAAAGTGCTGGCAACCGTTGCGTTCACAGTAACAAGCTTTTTGAAATTCTATCCAAACCGCATGATCTATGTTTTTGGAAGTACAAAGGCGAGGACGAGACTTTATCGAATGGGGATTTCCAATAACCTTGAGGAATTTCAGGAAGGTTTCAATGTCTGTGGCTTGGATAAAGAATGGCAGATGTTCAAGAGAAATATCGGCTACAGCGCATTTATGGTGAGTAATAAAAAACGCTAACTTTTATTAACTATGAAATTCAGAAAAAAGAAGACGTGGTTACAAGATTTTTGGTCTAAAATAGAAATAGAAATCGTCGATGACCATTGCCCAATCCTAACAAGCGAATACCTGAATTTGAGCGAAGAAAAATGGAACAATTCCGAGAGGACATAAAAAAACCAGGCCTCCCCGATCATTTTTACGAAGGATTTCGAAAATGATTTTTCCGTACCTTGACTTCATACTTCCAACCCGTATGAAATCACCGCGCCTCCTTGTTCTCGTCGCACTCTTCATCACAACTACTGCATTCGCGCAAGACCATTATCTAGAGTTCGCCAAACATTTGCAACCAATTATAACAAGCAAACCTTCGGCGTCATTCATGACTACACCAACGACGCATTCAAAGCCCAGGTAACAAAGGAGCAAATCGTACAGATACTCACTGCCGCATATGCCACTGCAGGGCAGATCACCGAAATCAAATTGGCCGACAGCACTGCCAACCGCAGAGTCTACAATCTTATTTGTGAACACGATGGCTTCGCACTCACTGTTGCACTCGACCCTTCGAACAAAGTAGGGGGACTTTTCATCCGGCCCCTCAATCTCCCAACCACCGCGCAGGGTGTTATCGATCAATGGAAGGCTAACAAATCCAACGCCGCGGTATGGTTGTCGGGCGCATCACGAATGACAAACCGGATGTCCAATATTATGGTGTCGCCAACAAGGAGAAATCAATACCTGTAGATGCGAGTACGATCTTCGAGATCGGCTCGATATCGAAAACAATGACGGGCAATTCTTTTGCAGACACTCATTGCAGAAAAGAAGATCGCTCTCGATGACCCCGTCAACAAGTTTTTGCCCGAAGGCTCACGACTTCCAAAAGTGAAAGACAAGGACATTCTCATTCGACATCTCGTTACCCATACGTCGTGCCTTCCGCGAATGCCAGCTAATTTCCACTCCGTAAAAGCTGACGATCCATATGAGAATTATTCCGAAAAGGATCTATTGGCCCTTCTTCCAAGATAACCACGGGCGAATGTACGCTGGGCGAATCCCATGTGTATTCGAACCTCGGCGCGGGAATTGTCGGTTATGTTATCACTAAAATTTCTGGCAAAAAATATTCTGACCTGATCAACGAACGAATTGCACGGCCATTGAAGACAAAGACGTTCGGTGTTATCGGCGCGTCCGATAAATGGGCGCAAGGATATCTTACGACAGGCGTACCCCAATCGCAATGGCAGTTCACCGATGCACTTGTGGGTGCCGGTGGGGTCGACGCCTGCGCCGATGACATGACGAAAGTACTTTCATTTTTTATGAAACCAGACCAATCGGCGCTTGGTAAGGCAGTTGTTGCTTCTACCGGAGTGCAGTTTTCTAAGGGCCAGGATACAATCGGCACGTTTTGGGTCCGACAGACCGTCGGTTCGAATACCGTGATCTGGCATAATGGCATGACTGGTGGCTACAACGCCTTCATCGGTTGGATCGAAGGAACACAAAATGGCGCGTTCGTTCTTGTGAATAACGGAGGCGCTGACGTTGCAACTAATCTCGGGATGATGATCTTAGGAGAAGCGAAGTAAGAGACGTTATTACTTGCTTTCCTTCAATACCATGTCAATGGTAATAGCCGACGACAGAACGATGATCTTGTTCATCATGTTGGAATAAGAAGGATCTAAACTCACAACATACTTGTCGGCAGTTGTGAAGATCTCTTTCACCGCGCCAGCCATTTTTTAGAAATCGTTCCTATCTGTGAGTTGTTTTCGTTGTTGATCACAAAATTCCATGCCTTCCAATCGCCGGTAATTTCTGCAACTTGTTTTTCTTCATGGTTGAAGATCCTGAAAGTTGGCTTGAACAATTTAAACTTCTGACGAACACTTCCAATCACTTTGTCATCTCCGCTGCTGATAATGATCTTCGACATCCAGAAAGTCCAGCCCCTGGAAATAGATGCTACCAACTTTCCGGTTTCGTCCTTGATCTCGAGCTTGAACGGCAACATGGCTTTGTTGAGCAACAGCCGCAGAAGTTTCGCGCCGACCGACAATGTTTGATTGATGGAACCGATGTTTTCACCTTTCTCGTTGAACACCTTGTACTGGTTCTCAAACTTGAAAAAGTTTACTTTCTCATCAATGAAATAGTTCTGACCTTCAAAGAATTTCATGGGCTTAGGGGTGGGTTTGGGCCAGAAAATTAAACAGAAATACCTTCTTTCAAAGCCTTTTCATACCTCCTAAAATCGAACTTATAAAGATAGGGTGCCTTATTCGCAACGCCGGTCCTCTTTTCATTCAACTTGATAAGAAAATCATAGCTCGTAATGAGCTTATGAAAGTTTCTTCTATCCAGTTTCGCGTTGAGAATGGTCTCGAATAATTTATGGATCTCATTCAATGTAAACTTCGCGGGAAGAAGTTTCCCAATTGGTTGAAAACGAATCTCGCGACGGATCACACGCTGCGCGATGGTGATCATTTCATTGTGATCGAACAATAGCTTCGGGATCTTATCGATATCCCACCACGTGCATTCATCTGAAAATGCATCGGCTTTCGGCACAACTTTTCCGATATCTACCAGCGCATAATATCCAATAGAAACAGTGCGGCGTGAAATGTCGAGTCCCTCGATCGATTCGCCCACAACCTGTTCAACAATGTTGATCGTCTCCTGTTCGGAGTAATGCGTGTATCGATTGATCTTGCCGAACGTATTAAACTGTTGCAGGAACACATCTTTTAAGCCGGTTCTTTGCAACAGGATGTGATTGACCGCCTCTTCAACACCTTCATCTTTATAAATGCGTCCCCCCGGCAGACTCCATTTGTCGGTCGATTTCCATCGGATCAGCAACACTTTCAGCTTTCCCGCTGTAAATCCGAAGATCACACAATCGATGGAAACCTCTTTTAAGATATTGGTGAAGATCTCTTTTAGCATCGGCCAAACAAAAATTTTCTCTTTGCGTTGTTTTTACGCACAGACAAATGTAGTTTAGTAAACTCAAAAATCAAATACCCCTCAACCATGCGTAAAATTTTTAGTTGTCGTGGCTTTAATCGCAGCAACAACGGCCTGCCTGCCGGTAGGCGCAGCCTTCGCCCAGGCGCCTGATGAAAACCGCTTCGAAAAAGTAGTGCTGTCGGAAGGTCTGAACGAGCCGCTTGAACTAGCCGTGCTACCTGACGAAAGAGTGTTGGTGATCGAGCGACACGGAGTCATCAAAATGTATGATCCGAAAACGAAGAAGATGTCGGTGATCGCCACAATTCCCGTGAGCACGAAATACAATGCCGACTCCAAAGGAGTTCAGGCTGAAGCTGAAGACGGATTGCTCGGACTAACTCTCGATCCTGCCTTCGCGACCAATGGCTGGATCTACATTTATTATTCGCCCGTCGGAAAAACCCCTGAGAACATTCTCGCGCGTTACACGATGGTCGGCAACAAGATCGATCTGACATCGAAGAAAACTGTCCTTCACGTTCCGGTTCAGCGCGACGAATGTTGTCACACCGGTGGATCGATGGGATGGGATGCGGCGAACAATCTTTACTTATCAACCGGAGACAACACAAGTCCCCGCGCGTCGGATGGATATGCCCCGATTGATGAGCGCCCGGGCAGAACACCGTTCGATGCACAGCGTTCATCAGGTAACACGAATGACTTGCGTGGCAAGATCTTGCGAATTCATCCAGAAACTGCAGGCACATACACAATCCCGGAAGGAAATCTATTCACGAAAGGAGCGGAGTTAACGAAACCAGAGATCTATACGATGGGTCACCGGAATCCTTATCGCATTACTGTTGACAAGAAGTCCGGCTATTTGTATTGGGGCGATGTTGGTCCCGACTCCGGTAGAGATTCAGTTGGACTCGGACCAACGGCTGAAGATGAGTTCAATGTTGCTAAGGCACCAGGCTATTTTGGTTGGCCTTACTTCGTTGGTAACAACAAAGCATATTGGGACTTCGACTTCGAGACAAAAACTTCGGGAGAGAAGTACGTTGCTGAAAAGCCGGTCAACAATTCTGTGAACAATACGGGTCTGAAAGAATTGCCTCCCGCACAGCCAGCGATGATCTATTATACTGCCGGCTCTTCGAATCGATTCCCCTTGTTGGGCAGCGGCGGCCGTAGTGCAATGGCCGGCCCGGTTTATCACAAAGAAGATTTCGGAACAGCTAAACGCGCGTTCCCTGAATTTTATGACAACAAATGGTTCATCTATGAATGGATGCGTGATTGGATCATCATCGTGACTACGAATGATAAGGGAAATTATTCGCGCATGGAGCGATTCCTTCCGAATCTCAAGCTCGATCATCCGATGGATATGGCATTCGGTCCCAATGGCGACCTCTATGTACTTGAGTATGGACAAGGTTGGTTCATGGCCAATCCTGAATCGAAGCTTGTTCGCATCGAGTACAATGGTGGCAATCGCAAACCCGTTGTTGTTGCATCGACAAGCACATCTGCAGGTGCAACGCCGTTGAACGTTAAGTTCTCTTCGGAAGGCACAAAGGATTACGACAACGATCAGCTCACGTACGAATGGAAAGTGATCAATGCGGCCGGAGCGCCAGTTGCAACGATCAACGAAGCCAACCCGACTTATGAATTCAAGGCTCCGGGAAATTATAAAGTGAAATTGAAAGTAACGGATGCTCAAGGATTATCCGATACAAAAGATTTCGCGATATCTGCTGGTAACGAACCACCGGTTGTTTCTCTTTCATTGAACGGAGGCAATCAGTCCTTCTTCTTCCCCAATCAAAAGATAGGATACGAAGTGAAGGTTTCTGATAAAGAGGATGGAAGTCTCGAAGACAAAAAGATCCTTTCTTCTGCCGTTCGCATTACGGCGACTTACCAGGATGGCGATGGAAGTCAACCACAGGTGTCTGGTCACCAGGAGGCGCCTGTAACTTTTGTAGCGGGCAAGAACATCATTGCGCAAAGCGATTGCAAGGCTTGTCACTTTGAGGATAAGAAATCGATCGGACCTTCTTTCAACGACATCGCAGCGAAGTATAAACCGACGGCCGCGAACATCAACCTGCTTTCGGATAAGATCATTAAAGGCGGTGCAGGTGTTTGGGGTGATGTTGCCATGGCGCCGCATCCTAACATAGGTCTGCCGGAAGCGAAGCAGATCGTACAATATATATTGAGTCTTTCGAGTGTGAAGAAGATTGAACCACCCCTTCCGGCAAAAGGCGAGTTGACAGTGAAAGTTCCGGAAGGTGTCGATCCGACGAAAGGTGTTTACAGAATTTCGGCGTCATATAAAGACAAAGGATTTAATGGCGTGAAGCCAATCACGTCGGAACAAACACTGATCCTTCGCAACCCGACGTTAATGTTTGGCAATGCCGATGATGCTTCGCCGAACCTCATGCGATTCAAGATGGGTGACAATAACCTATTGATTGTTACGGCGGGCAATACGTTCGCAAACTTCAAGAAGATCGACATGACCGGGATCAAGAATTTGTACCTCACTGTGGTTGCCCCGGTTGAGTCATTGAATTCACAAGGTGGAGTGGTCGAGCTTCACACCGGATCTGCGGACGGTCCACTGATCGGTCAAACAGAATTCATCCCTCCATCCAGTCAACCGATTGCGGGAATGATGAGTAAGGGAGTGATGCCTCCGCCACACAAAGTGTCGGTGAACGCGACAGGTTATAATGATCTTTTCTTTGTGTTTAAGAACGATAAAGCAACTGGTGCTCTTTATGTGCCGCTATCAGTAACATTTTCAGCAGAATAAACCCACATTAATATGAATCGCAGAAACTTTCTTTCGACGCTTGGGATGACGACAGCAGGGATTGCGTTGATGCCGTCTGCATTAAAAGCAAACGGTATTGTCGCTCCATTCACCTTCGAGATCTCCCTTGCCGAGTTCTCTTATGCTTCGGAGTTGTTTTCGAATAAGATGACCAACTTCGATTTTCCACAGCGTGCTGTTGATAATGGTATTAATGTGGTGGAATGGGTGTCGGGTTTTTTTAACAGCAAGCACACGGATAAGGCGTACATGAATGAACTCAAGAGCATGTGCGATGATCTTGGTGTGAAGAGCAACCTGATCATGGTAGACGGTGAGAACATTGCGTCGGTGGATGCGGCGAAACGTCAGCATGCTGTTGAGAGTCATTACCCGTGGGTTGATGCCGCGAAATTTCTTGGATGCACGAGTATCCGCGTGAATCTCGGTGATGCGATGGCGGCAATGACCGGCAAGGGGAAGAGGGTACAGCACCTGACGCGGCGAAGGCTGCGGTTGATGGTTATGGAAAGTTGCTCGAGTATGCCGAGAAAGCCGGCATGTATGTGATCGTTGAAAATCACTTTGGATATTCGTCGAACCCGGAATGGCTGGTGGGCATTATTAAACAACTGCCTTCGAAGTACAAGGGGCTGTTGCCCGACTTCGGTAACTTCTGTATGGAAAGAACAAAAGCCGAATCGATGGACTTCAAGGCATTGTTGGCAACGAAGTGCGTTAAGGAATACGATAAGTACAAGGGCGTTGAGATGATGATGCCTTATTCGAAAGGTGTGAGTGCGAAGACGCATAAGTTCGACGCCACTGGTAATGATCCGGAAACAGATTTTAAAAAGATCTTCGGCATCATAAAGGCTTCGGGATGGACGGGAGGATATGTGGGTATCGAGTACGAAGGCGGTCTGTTGCGCGACTTTGGTGGGGATACATCTTATTTGTCGAATGAAGATGGTATTAAGGCGACGAAAGCGTTGTTGGAGAAGGTGAAGGTTGAGTTGAAGTGATCGATTGAGGTAGTAAGTAAACATGTACCGATTAAAAATAATCTTCGCGAGTGTGCGCGAAGGACGAAAAGGGATCTCCGTAGCCGAATGGGTGAAAGAGGTGGTAAGTAAGGACCAACGATTCGAAACCGAGTTTGTCGATTTGAAGGCGTTGAATCTTCCCGCGATGGACGAGCCCCACCATCCTCGTCTTCAAAAATACGAACGCGAGCATACAAAAAAGTGGAGCGCGAAGATCTCGGAAGCGGATGCGTTTATTTTCGTGACACCGGAGTATGATTTCGGATATCCGGGTGTGCTTCGAAATGCATTGGAGTATTTGTTCAACGAATGGCAATTCAAGGCGGCGGGTATTGTGTCATATGGTGGAGTGTCGGCGGGGACGCGTTCGGCGAATGCGTTGAAAGGCGACCTGGCAAGTTTGAAGGTGCCGGCATTAACTGAGATGGTGAACATCCCGATGTTCACACAGTTTATTAAAGAGGAAGGGAAGCTTCATCCGAACGAGGTGATGGTGAAATCGCTGGACACGATGCTTAATGAATTAGCGAGATGGACGAAGGGGATGATGGTAATTAGAGAGAATAAAGTGTGATCAGGTTTTCCTGACAATCTCGCGCTCTTCTTGAGCTAACATGCTATCAAACGCACTCAATGATTTTACATTTGGGTCGTTAGCATGAAATACGAGAGATATCCTGTACGCGCCTACGATTCATATCGGAGGTTTAAATTCTACAGCAAGGGACCGAAAGGTCGCATTGCGAAACGGGTCTTATATCGTCCGATTTATCCAGGGGCAAAAACTTACAACCTTGGCTTTGGGGACACTGATGGTACCAACGGAGACATCAATGATGAGGCTGTCACAAACAATGGAGATACAGCAAAGGTATTAGCCACGATCTCGCACACCGTCTTGAAATTTCTTGAAATGCATCCACGTAAGTCTATTTACGTTCTCGGAAGCAGTTTCGCGAGATCAAGACTTTACCGAATTGTCATCACCAGGAGCGTCGATTTTCTTCCAAAAAAATTTCAGGTCCTTGGTCGCATTGGCGACGATTGGTTGCCGTTCCGATCTGGAGTCATCTACGACGCTTTTATCATCAGAGTGAAAAATTAAATAACTTTATAACAATGAAAAAAAAGTCTGGATCAGCAAAACTGCATTCAAAAAGTCGACGCAAGCGCGTTAAGGAACTCACCGTGGAGGAACTATGGGATAGGTCTCCGGGCCTCGTTCGAAAAATGGAAGTAGCACGACGCATGCTCAAAGAATCCCCACTCCCAAAAGGTTGGTAATCTTCATCATCATAAAAGAATTATGTCATCCATTCAAGACCTCACCTCCCTCGTTGTAAAATTCCGCGATGCCCGCGATTGGTCGCAATTCCACAACACAAAAGACCTCGCCGTCGCCATCTCTATCGAAGCTGCTGAGCTGAATGAACTCTTTCTTTGGAAATCCGCCGAAGAATGTGACGCAATGCCTAAAGAACGCATCAAAGAAGAACTCGCCGACGTCCTTATTTACTCTTTGTTACTCGCGCACAAACAAGGATTCGACATCAGTGAGATCATCACACAAAAAATGAAGGCTGCCGAATTAAAATATCCTGTCGATAAAGCTAAAGGGAATTCTAAGAAGTATACGGAGCTCTAGACAAATGATGTTCTTATTTGGAACCAGGCGGTTACGGAGAAGATCACCATATAACACCAGCCATAGATAACTATCAACTGTTGCGCCGACTCCGAGTACTCGCCCCAATCTACAATCAGGATCGTCAGCATAATCGATATCAATAGATTTACAACGGTCGACAAGATCGCCAACTTCCAGTTGATCGACTTGAGTTTGTAATTCATTAAGCCCTGGAACAACACCGACGTGAAGAACACAAACTCCATGTAGTTAATCTCGGCCGCACCTTCGCTATCGGAGTAAAGCGAAAAGTTATTCGCGTGGAAAACCGTTACCGCCGCAGCTATCGCAACGTACAGAAGTAAAAAAATCGTTACCGTTCTTCTCTTGTCCATCAGATCCTATCCGGGTACAACCGCTATCGCTTCAATCTCCAACAGGTAGTCCGGGTTGGCCAGCGCCTCAACAAAAATACCCGTCACCAATGGCGGCGACTTCAGTTTACTCAGCATCGGTTGAAATGCTTTAAAGCCAACCTGCGCCGACTGACCCTTCACGAAATAGATGTTCCACTTAATAACATTCTCAAAGCCAGCTCCAGCCGACTTCAGCGCCGCCTCAAGATTTGTCAATACTTGCTGCGCCTGTTGTTCCAAATTTCCCTTGCCCACGATTTTTCCATCGCGGTCAATAGCATTCTGTCCCCCAACGTACACTGTCTTGTTAGTTCCGCTGATCACCGCCACATGCGAAAAGGCCGGACTCCTGAAAAGGGAATCAGGTCTGATGAATTCTATATTGGTGTTCTCCATAATCCCTTAAGATAATATTTTTCCTAGCTTCGTCACGATGACGAAAGAGTGGGAAAAATTTACTCACCTGTTCAAACGGCAGGAAGTGCGCGCCAAAACCACGTTACTGCAAGAAGGGCAGGTTTCAAAACAAGGATGGTATATCGAAAAAGGTTGTCTCCGCTCATGGTTCAATAATTCGGGCAAAGACATCACCTTCCAGTTCTTCTTCGAAGGCGAAGGCGTTTCTTCTGTCGAAAGCTTTCGCACCAACCAGCCAAGCCTTTTCACCATCGAAACCATTGAGCCGTGTACACTTTTAAATATTTCGAAGAAGGACTTCCAGTTCATCATCGACAACTCACCAATGATCAGAAAAGAGATTGAAGAACAAACATTCAAACGACTCGTCTTCTATCAGAAACTTTTTTTGTCACGTATCAAAAACAATCCGCGTGAACGCTACGAAGAGTTGATCCAGCAAAGACCTCAAATCCTTCAGCGAGTACCACAGCATCACATCGCCTCTTACCTTGGTATTACTGCCGTTTCTTTGAGCAGGATCCGAAATCGGCGATAATCCATTTCTTAACAATTGTTAATGCCCGACCGGTGTCGATCGATGCACCTTTGTACTGTCGCAATTAAACAGTACAACTATGAGAACGGGAATCATTTTCAACCATCCTTACGAAGGAAGTTTTTGCAACGCAATTCTAAACGCGGTAACTGCCGGCCTCACGAAAGCACAACATGAAGTCGACCTCATTCATCTTGACAAAGATGGTTTCAACCCCGTTATGACGGCCGCCGACCTGAAGGCATTCAGAGACCGAAGTCCAGTCGATCCCCAGGTGATCGAGTACAAAAAGCGTCTCGATCAAGTCGACCACCTCATCTTCATCTTTCCCATCTGGTGGGAGCTGATGCCCGCACTCACAAAAGGCTTCATAGATAAAGTAATTTTTCCCGGCGTTGCTTATGATTACACACCGAAAGGTTGGATGAAACCGCTCTTTAAAAATGTAAAGAGCATAACGATCATCACCACAATGAACACACACAGCTTCTTCTATCGACTGGTTTTCGGCAATGCAATCAAAAGGGCGATGATCACCGGCACCTTCTGGAAAATGGGTTACAAAAACCGGAAGTGGATCAATCTCAGCATGGTGAAAATGGTATCAAATACGAAACGCAAGAAATGGCTGACGAAGCTCGAAGGCAGGTTCTCGGCTTTGCATTAAAAACAAAGACCGCACCTTTCGGCGCGGTCTCATCCCTCCAAAACACAAATCTAAATCAACCCTTAATAACTGTGACTCGCAAGAAGGTTGCCGGTATCGTAGTGTAACCTGCCGTTGAACTAATGTTCTGACTGATGAATAGATCTTCGAGCTCGCGTTGCAATTGATCTGCTTTACCACTCTTCGCCGCAGCTTCGAATGCATTCATCGTCGGTCCATAGTACAACCTGAACATTACCACCAGCGCTTGTGGTGTTCCCGCGAAATTGAAAACATATTTTTCGCGATTGAACGAAATGCTCTTCGCATCAATGCCGGCGGCTTCGAAACGTTTCGTTACCTCGGCGTCAACACCCCAAAGCATCGGGCTAATGAAACCATCCGGTGGAGGAGGAGTGTATGCCGAACTGATCTTGAGTATCTGCGCAACAAGTGTTGGGTCTCCGGGAATCCAGTTGCCCATCGTGATCTTCCCACCACGCTTGGTTACGCGCACGATTTCTTTCGCAACATCCAACGGGCGTGGCGCAAACATGGCTCCGAAAATACTTACCACCTGGTCGAATGTATCATTCTTCAGATCCGAGAGATTGCATGCGTCGCCTTCCTCGAATTTAACGTTCGTCAATCCGGCAGCGACAGCACGATTCCTTGCAGCTTCTACGAGATTGCGGGCAATATCAACACCTAACACCTTACCTGCTCTCTCTTGCCGCGGGAAATGCAGTTGTTCCATCGCCACATCCAAGGTCTAATACATACATTTCTTTTGTGATGCCAAGTTCGCTAACAAGCGCTTCACCACTCTGACGCATGCTTTGCGCGATGCGCGTAAAGTCTCCCTTTTCCCACAGCGCTTTGTTTGGATTTTTTTCTGTTGTTGTCATTTTCTTATTGATTGTATAGTTGTAGGTTTTTTCAATTGCAGGTGGCGGCCGTCGCGCCAGATCTGGATCACGACGATCACCAGTAAGGCGATGCCTGCTAATACAGCCAGCACACGGTTCCTTCTTGTTACGAGATTCATTGGGGGTTGATTTTTTGGAATGAGAACGGCAAAACCAGGCGAGACGTCACCGCCAAGGCTTGGTAGTTTCTTCCAGAATGATGTGTTTTTTGTATCAAGGCCCGGAAATGGGCAGAGTTGGAACGATCAGACCTGTTCCTGGGACGTAACTGCAGGATATTCGGAAGGCGACACTCCAAAATGTTTCTTAAACACCTTCGAAAAATGTGAGTAATCTTCAAACCCTACCGCATGTGCAACCTGTGTCGGCGAGTCGGCCTTGTTGGCAATAAGTCTCGCAGCTTTCCGCAATCGTATGCTGCGGATCAACTCGCTTGGAGGGAAACCGGTGATCGACTTTAATTTCCGGTGCAAACTGGTCCGACTCATGTTCATCGCATCAGCCATTTTCTCGACACTCATTTGCGAGTCGGAGATGTTGGCCTCCACAATTTCAATCGCCTGTTTCAATAGTCGCTGCTCGGCAGATACAATATCTTCCTCAACTTCCGGAGCTTGTAGTCTCTTGTATTTATCAACAGCTTCCTTGTGTTGTTGTGTAAGGTAATCGATCTCAAGATTCAACATCTCGCGGTTCTTGCGGTACCGAAATCGTTGCCATCGAATGATCAATACCGCTCCTATGATCAAAAGAACACCAGCGCCGATCATCAGATTTATCAAGATCATCTGTATCCTCTTTTCTTTTTCCAACAACTCGACATTTTTCTCACTCAACGCCAGTGTGTGTTTTGCTTCGAGCTCTACTATCTGCCGGATCTTGGATGAGTTCAACAAGCTGTCGCGCACAGCATAATAACGACGGAGATAAATCACAGCTTCGTCACCTTTGCCTTGCGCCAGTTTGATATCAACCAGCCCGCCGTATGCATGACGCATCACGCGACGTAAACCGAGATTACTCGCGAGATCGAGCGCGCCTTGCAGATTTGCTTCGCATTCTTGAGGTCTTTCTTGCGGAGGTAGAAGTGACCGATGATGCTTGTGATGGATGCTTCGGCTACTTTATTGCCCGTTTGCTTCGCCAACGCCAACGCTACGTTGAAATGATTGAAAGCTAGCGACGGATTCTCTTCTTTGTAACATTCGCCGATGTTCGAGATAATTCTCGGAAGATTGATCGGGTGTACAGACTTGCCCTTACCGAATGCATAGGCTTTATTATAGTAGTAAAGGGCACTGTCGAACTTGTTGCTATTGTACATGATCACACCCCGTAAGTTGTAGACGTCACAAAGTTGCGTCGAATCATGTCCTAACTCGGCAAGCATCTGACCTCTTCTCGCGAACTCCTGTGCTTTATTATTTTCACGCAGGTCCATGTATCCACGTGCCATCACCACATAACTGTCGGCCCGAACAGATGGATTGCCTTCATCACCGAGGATCGACAGCGCGTCGTGTGCAGATTGGATTGCGAGCTCGTTGTCACCGAACGCCCAAAAGCAAAATCCCTGCATATTATGCGCAAGCGCGATACCCCAATGGATAGTTGATGTCTTGCGCAGCCTTCAAAGCCTGGTCGGCATAGTCGAGCGAACGATACAGATCTTTCCACTGATCGTTTTCGCTGAGCGCAATAAGTTGCTTTACCTGCGTGCTGTCAGGGGAAATATCCTGCGCGAAGGCAGGGAAGTATGTTATTATTAAAAAAGCAGGGAGGTAGTGCCACCGCATAGGCGGCAAATTTAAATCTTAATTCTTGTGATGTGGACTATTTGCGTAATGTTCTTTCAAAAGGTCTGCGCCGAAATCGTTGTCTTTTTCCCTAAGATCGCATGCATGAATGTGATTTCCGTCGTTTTGAAAACCAACGTTGTCGTATTCGATGAGGAAATCGGGACTGTTCACTATATAATAGTGTGGCGCATGACGTTCGGTGCTGCCAACCCACGCGAAATAAACTTTGTCGAAACCGTTCTTCAGGATCCTGTCGTACAAGCCGTGCGCAATGTTGTGTTCGAAGTTGTGAAGATATTCCTGTATGAGAACTTTGAAGATCTCGACCTGGTCTTTGTTGAATTCTTTGGCCGAAATTCCATAATAAGAAGTGATTCGCTGGCTGCTGTTGGGACTTGTGATGATGTCTTTCGGGACGTCTTGTTTCAGAATTGCTTTTGCTTGTTGCTCCTTCGAAAGGAAGTTAAGTAACATGAAACCATAATCTTCTTCTTTGCTCAACACACGCCAACCCGCGTATTGTGATGTTTGTGGTTGCGAAGGATCGGTTCCGACAAACATCGGAGTAAACGATATATCCTTCCCTTGCATGGTTAAGCTGAGCGCCATGTGATGTCCGCCGAAATTGAAACCCCATGGTTCTTTTTCATCGGGTGCTCCCCAAATCGAAATGAAATAATTTTGATAGCTCCACTGGAGTTTATCCACTATGTCTTTGTTCATCACGAGTCCGAGAACATCATCGAGTTGCATGATGCCCGTTACTTTCAGATAGCCTTGTGAGCTAAGTATGGTTGAAAGCATTTCGTGAAAAGCGATGCGACCTTTATCGGAAAGGTCGCCATAACGAACACCTTCGCGTGGTACCATTCCTACTGGCAGATTCGTCCACTTGTGACGCAGCGTGTCGTCGAACTTTCGTTGTGCTTTTTTGAGTTGTTCCTGATCCAGCGTCTGAAGAAAAGTTTTAGATGCTTTTACAATCGAAGCATTGGTTTGTGCCAGGGTAGTCGAGAAAGCAAACACAAAAAGTATTACGAGTCGGTTCATACTATTAAAGTACACAAATTCTATCTTCGCACTGTCCCCCTTATCAAACAAACACACCTGTGAAACTCACACACAAGGCGCTGACTGGTCTTTTACAGAAAGCCTATTCCGCCGAAAAAGCTGCCGCGTTTGCCTATCAAGGACATGCCGGAGCTGTTAAAGACAATGATGAAAAAATTGCAGTCAGACAGATCGAGCTGGACGAATGGAAAACACCGGAAGGAAGTGATGACCATCATGACTCAATACAACATTCCCGTTTCAAAATTTTATGAAGTCCGCTTCCATGTTATCGGCAAGACGATATCGGCAGCTTGTTACGTTATCGGTTGGTTTATGCCATTCTACTTCGCTGGCAGATTGGAAAGCGGAAACGTCTGCGAATACTTTCGCATGATGCAATATTTTCATGAGCTGGGCATTCGCGAACACGACAACGTGCTTTATGAAATGGGAATGAAAGAAAAAGAGCATGAAGTGTATTTTCTTGAAAAGGTCAAGGACAATAAGTTGCTTCCATTCTTCGAAAAATTATTCTTCTGGGGTAAGAGCAGTTTCAACGATGTTGATCTCGATAAAAAGTATCCGGTGGAATCTTCGGATGTCTACTGTAAAAAATGACCTATATTTGATTTTTACAAAATCATCTTGAAGCCCGGTTTTTCCTCTCTGCAGGATTTCTATCGCGAAATGGGTTTCGCCGACGATGTCAACGGCGAGATCGGTCACTTCAATGTGTTCAACATCGCCAGCGTAACCAAACGCTTTCGCGAAACTAAAGTGATGCCGTACAACCGGCGTGCATATTATAAGATCAGCCTCATCAACGGACGCAACCGCGCCGAGTATGCCGATAAGGTGATCGACATCCAGAAAAATGCGCTGTTGTTTGCTTCACCCAGGGTTCCTTACAACTACGTCCCGCTCGACGAAGATCAGTCGGGCTCGTTTTGCATTTTCACTCGCGAGTTCCTTTCGTCGCATCGTATCGACGACCTCCCTGTTTTTAAACCTGGAGGATATCCCGTGTTTCTTTTGAACAAAACGCAGGTGAAAGAAGTAGCCGCCGTCTTCCAAAAAATGTTCGACGAATTGGGATCAGACTATGCCTACAAGTATGATCTCATTAAGAATTATGTGCTCGAACTGGTCCACTACGGTCAGAAACTGCAACCCGATGTCGATAGTTATTCGTCGCACAACGCGGCAGCGCGCGTTACCGGTCTGTTCATAGAATTGTTGGAGCGTCAGTTTCCCATCACATCGCCGCAACAACAGCTGTCGCTTCGAACAGCGAAGGACTACGCCGACAGGCTTGCAATACACGTCAATCATCTCAATAAAGTGTTGAAAGAAAATACTGGCAAAACCACGACGGATGTTATTGGGCAGCGGATCTCACAAGAGGCTAAAATCCTTTTGAAACAAACAGACTGGAATGTTTCCGAGATCGCATCCGCTCTTGGTTTCGAGGAAGTCGCTCATTTTTCGAATTTTTTCAAGAAAAACGTCGGCACTTCGCCACTCTCTTTCCGCAGTATTTGATTTTCGCAAATACTGATTTGATCGTCGCAAAACCTTTCCCCTGCTTTCATGGTTTCTTTGTATACCAAAACACAGAGATATGAGCACAAGAACCAAGATCGCCCTCGTAACGGGCGGAAGCCGTGGACTCGGAAAAGACATGGCCCTTAACCTCGCCGGCGCAGGCATCGACCTGATCATCACCTACAACAGCAATAAGAAGCCGGTAAAGTCGTCGACCAGATCCGGTCGATGGGTCGCCAAGCCGAAGCCTATCAGTTGGACACCAGCAACATCAAGTCGTTTGATGTTTTTGTGAAGGAGATGACTGGCCACCTTAAGAAATATACTGACAGTCCTAATATCGACTTCCTGATCAACAATGCAGGCACTGCATTGTATTCTCCGTTTGCATCAACTACCGAAGAGCAATTCGATGCGGCGATGAACATACATTTCAAGGAGTTTTCTTTCTCACGCAGAAAGTACTTCCGTTCATCAACGAAGGTGGACGCATCATCAACATCTCGTCGGGACTCGCACGCTTTGCAGTTCCTGGTTCATCGGCTTACGGTTCGATGAAAGGTGCTATCGAAGTTTTTACTCGTTATCTCGCTAAAGAGCTTGGACCACGTGGCATCGGTGCAAATGTTGTTGCCCCCGGCGCTATCGCTACTGATTTTGGTGGCGGACATGTACGCGACAGCAAAGAGCTAAGCGCACAGGTTGCAAGTAACACAGCACTCGGACGTGTTGGCGTTGCAGAAGATATTGGTGGTGTTGTTGCTTTCTTGTGTACTGATGCAGCAAGATGGATCAACGGTCAGAGGATAGAGGCGTCTGGTGGGATGAACTTATAGGTTTATTTGATCTCTTGACCATCTTTAATCTCTTCATTCGCTTTCTTCAGAAGAACATCACCTTCTTTAAGATCTCCATACACTTCGATCGATTCGCCTGACTGAATTCCTTTTTTGATCTTCACACGTTCTGCTTTCTGATTGACCACTCGAATTACGAAAGCACTTTCCGTGGTTGTGACAACGGCAGTCTTCAGAACGGCGAAGGAGTTGTCACGCGATCTGAGACCGAATGTGATGTCTGCTACAGTGCCAGCAAGAAATTTTCCGTCGATGTTTTTGATGTCTGCCTCCATTCTTTGTGAACGGAGCCGTTGGTCGAGCGATCCTGATAATCTCACCAGTTTTGCTTTGAACACCTCGCCCGGCATCGCCCGTACTTTGAATGAGACCTCGTCGCCGGGTTGAATGTATGCCGTATAGGTTTCCGGAACGGAGACAACGAGGCGAAGCTTATCCTGCTGTTGTAACACCAGCGCAGGAAGTTCGGAACCACGACCACTCGGACCTACATAAGCGCCGATGTTTAAGTTACGGGCGGTGATCGTTCCATCGAACGGCGCTCGAAGAACGAGGTAATCTTTCACATCATTCACTTCTTTATGCGATGCCTTTGCTGCTTCGAGGTTGGCGAAATCGGCATTCTTTCTCGCTTCGGCTTGTTCGAGGTCGTTGGGTGAAATAGTTCCGGGCGTCTTACTGGTTTCAATAAGGCGGTTATAGTTCGCGACACTCGCAGTGTACAACGCCTCTTGTGATTTCAACCTCGATTGCGCTACCGACAATTGCGCGGTGATCTCTGGAGCTTCAAGAACGATAAGCACTTGCCCGGTTTTCACCTTCGAACCGATATCAACTTTGAGCTCTTTCACGAAGCCAGTGATTTTCGCATACAAGTCGACCTGCTGATGAGGGATCAGCTCCCCCGGAATGACCATCTCCGATTCGAGTGTATCTTTTTTTACTGTTATGGTTTCAGAAGGAGGTGCCGGTTTTGCCTCCTGTTTGCCATCGGGTTGCTTACAGCTACTTGCTAAAACGATGAACGATAACAGCGTTAAATATTTCGACATACCAAAATTAGTTCTGTGCATAAAATTTACTTTCCTCATCGGTGGGGTCCAGCGACTCGGACTGAATAGTTGCCTTGCCCTGTATCCATGAAAATATCAGTGGAAGCATTGTGAGCACGGCAATAGTTGAAAACAAAAGACCTCCAACAACTGCGCGACCCAAAGGCGAAACTTGTCCACCGCTTTCACCGTGACCGATGGCCATCGGCAGCATACCTGCTATCATCGCGATACTTGTCATGATGATTGGACGAACACGAAGTGTTACAGCCTCACGTGCAGCGCCAACACCATCGCCGGTTTTTCGGCGGATCTGTTCAGCGTTTGTCCACCAGCAACACTGCGTTGGCAATCGAAACACCGACCGACATAATGATACCCATGTACGATTGAAGATTCAGTGTCGATCCCGTTGCCAGCAACATCAATATCGACCCAAGCACAACGGCGGGAACGGCCGTCAATACTACGAATGAAACCCGGAATGACTGGAAGTTTGCGGCGAGCATCAGGAAGATCACGACCACAGCAACCAACAATCCCCCACCGAGGCTTGATAATGTTTCTTCGAGAACCGTTGTCAATCCAAAAGGTTGAATGGTAAGTCCGCGCGGCAGTTCCCCGATGGATGATATTGCCTCCTTCATATCTTCCTGTGCTGTGCCGAGGTCGGTGTCATAAACGTTTGCCGTAACCGACATGAACGACAGGGCGCCGATGTTGTCATTTTCGCCATAAGTTGTTCCCGGTGTTATCGTTGCCACGTCGCCCAACACGGGACGTGGAGCGTTTCGAAGCAGCGGAATAGTATTGATCTCTTCTTCGCTTTGCATCTGGTTCAGCGGAACCTGTACCTGAACGAAGTACGGAAGCCCCTGGCGCTCATCCACCCACACGTTGCGTTCGGTATAACGGGAAGAGGAAGTTGCAGCGATCAAAGAACGTGAGATATCATTCATGTCGACACCAAGTTGCGCGGCCCTCACCCGATCGATATCAACGTTGAGTGCGGGATAATCGATAGGTTGTTGGATCTGTACGTCGCGGAAGTAACTGGTCTCTTTCAGTTTATTGACCAGTTTGTTTGCATACTCTGCGTTGTTCTTTTTGTTACGGCTAATAACGCGGACTTCGATTGGCGTTGGAGATCCCTGGCTGAGAACTTTTTCCGTTAGCTCGATAGGCTCGAACGTTGCTCGTGTCATGGGCAGCTTTTCACGAATGATCTCGCGGACCTTGTCTTTAAACTCGTCGATGTCTTCCTCATAATCTTTCAGTGCCACCTGGAATACTGCTTCGTGAGGACCGGCGGTGAACATGTAGATGGCACTGGTTGAGAATGTAGACGGGTGTTGACCGACATAGACAGAGCTTACCGAAACATGCTCTTTTCCGACAAGATTCTCGATCTCGGTCAATAATGTATGCGCCATCTCTTCGGTTCGTTCTATGCGAGTGCCATTCGGAGCGCGAAGGCGTAGTTGGAACTGGCTTGAATTGACGCGTGGAAGAACGTCGCTGCCGACGACGTTGAGTAAGAACACGCAAAGGAATGTTGTCACAACGAGGTAAGTGATTGCAACAACTCTTCTCGCCGGGTACATCCTTTCACCGAATCTTAAGAACATTTTCTTAAACCTGTCGAACATCGATTCTTTATTGCCATGATGCTGATCCGATTCCGATGGCTTCATCAGCCAGTTGGCCATTACGGGAACGAATGTTTGCGATAATAAGAATGATGTGATCATGGTGCAACCAATCGCAAGCGCGAGAGGAAGGAACAACGCACCGGGAATGCCGGCCATCGTGAATGCAGGCGCGAAGACAGAAAGTATACAGAACAAGATCAGCAACTTTGGAAGCGCGATCTCGCGACATGCATCCCATATTGCGACAGCTTTCGGTTTACCCATCGCAAAATGCTGGTGAATGTTTTCTATCGTCACGGTACTTTCATCTACCAGGATACCGATCGCGAGTGCAAGACCACTCAACGACATTATGTTGATCGTTTGATTGAATAATTTCAAAATAATACGCCCGCTATCACGGAAGTAGGAATGGTGAGGATCACAATGAGCGCCGCACGTGTGTCGCGGAGGAACAACAATACCATTAAACCGGTAAGGATCGCACCGATAGCACCTTCTGTGATCAGGCTCTCCACAGCGTTGATAACATACACCGATTGATCGAATTCATAAGACAATTTCACATCTTCAGGCAACGTGCTCTCGATCTGGGGAAGTTTCGCTTTCAATTGCTTCACCACGTCCCAGGTCGATGCATCGGCGGACTTTGCAATGCTGATGTAAACGGAACGCTTTCCATTCACCAATGCATAGCCAACGGGAATGTCGGCTCCGTCCTGGATCGTTGCCACATCACGTAAATAAAGATTTTGAACACCACCTTTGAACAACGGGATCTTCTCGAAGTCTTTCACCTCGCGAAGTGTGTTGTTGGTTGGTGTGATATAGTTCGTGTCGCCGATACGAATGTTTCCGCCTGGCGCCGTCTGGTTGTTCAATCGAATAGCTTCAACAATTTGATCGGGTGTCAGGTTATGAGCTCTCAACAACTCCGGGTCGACGTTGATCTCGACCGTTCTTACGTTTCCACCGAAAGGTGCTGGTGCGAGCAAACCTGGAATTGAAGTGAACGATGCGCGCACATACACGTTGGCCATGTCTTGCAGTTCGTTGTTGGAGCGAATGGGACTGCTCAACACGAGCTCACCAACCGGCAACGATGAAGCATCGAAACGAATGACAAATGGTGGAGTGGAACCAGGAGGAAAACTATTCTGAGCCCTGTTTGCAAGGGCGCTCACTTCGGCGGCAGCCTGTGCCATGTTAGTACCTTCGTAGTACGTGAGCTTCATTAAGGTGAGACCCTGGATGTTTCTCGCCTCGATACTCTTCACACCGTTCGCAAACAACAGGATGTTATTGTACTGCTTCGCAAAGTAAGTCTCCATCTGCGTTGGCGAATAGCCACCGAACGGGTGGGCGATGTAGATCACCGGCAGGTCCATCTTCGGCAGAATATCGATCTTGATGTCCATTACAGCCCTTACACCAAAGAAGAAAAGTCCTGCAACTACCACGAGCACAGATATCGGCCTTCGTAAAGCAAATCGTATTAAATTCATCAGCGGGTCAGTTGATCAGTAAAAATATCGAGATCGCCGGTCGCGGCAGCTTTCATCAGTAATGCCTGCCACACATTAATATATGCAAGGTCGCGATCGTTTTCAGCGCGATTCAATGTGTACAGTGCTGTCGTTACATCTACCAAATTCGTGAGACCATTCTTATAGAGTGCACTGCGCTGGTTGTAGGCGATGCTGGCCGACTTGACTTGAATAGGGGCTTGCTCTTGTATCTCCACTGCCTTTGCAAATTTCGAGTCGGCAACTTGTGACTGGGTTTCTAATTGACTTTTTACAAGGAGGAACTCTGACGAAGAAGCTAATTGCGAATATTTCAATGACTTCACCTGGGCATTCGTACGCGCTATAGTTGTTAAGTTCCAGAGCAATCCAACGCCAAGAAGATAATTAGAGATAGTTGGCTTAATGCCTGTCGCATAGTTACCTGTATATGCTGATTGATCTTGCGCATATGTTTGCGAGAAGCCTGAAGCCCTTGTTTGAAAAATACCAACAACATTAAGTGATGGATAATAGGAGGCACGACCTAATTTTAATTGCTCTGCTGTAAGATTGTAGCGGCTCTCGAAATATCGGAGGGTAGGGGGTGTGCCAGAGGTGGCTGATCGGCAACTGTTTCGTTGTACCGGTGCAGGCTGACCCGTTACAAAAACTGTGTCTAACTTAAGACTCCCTGCATCAACCCCGATAAGGAAAGCGAGATTGCGTTCCTGTTCTTGTTGGAGATCCGTAGCGCGGATCCATGCGATCTTCGCAGCAGCAACTTCTGCGTTAGCTTGCGCTGAATCCACGCCTGGCGCAAGTCCACCTTTAGCCCGCGCGATAATGGCAGTTTGAATTACCTGCGAGCGAACGAGATTCTTTCGTTGTGTTGCTGCAAGTCTTTGACTTCCTAATGCATTCAAATAGGCTGCCGCCACACGCACCTGGTGTTGGAATTGTTCCTGTGCAAGATCAGCCTCTGCAATACCGAGAGCTGCGTTGGCAACATGCACGCGACCACTTGCGCGTCCAAACGAATACACTTCCCAATTGACATTCGCCAGGTATAGCGCTCCGAAACCAGCATTCCAGTTTTGCACTTTCAGCGGCAACCCTGACGATGCCACGGCATAACCACCAAATCCATACACCGGCCCATTCTGACCATTCACGGTTCCATAATCCTGCTGCAATGAAAGAACGACGTTGGGCAAATAATCCCTTCGCGCTTGTGTAAGCGAATTCTTCGAAGCCTCCACCTGGTAGGTTCGGGCCTTGATGCTACCGTAATTCTTTACACCCAGTTCGAGTGCCTGCCGCATGGTGAGAACTTCCTGCGCATGGGCATATCCAGCGCTTAGGAGGAGCACAAGGGAGGACATAAGTATCCTGAAATTGACTGTCGTCATAGCTGCTGATAGTTATTGTGACCTTGGAGGGGAACACTAACTGTATAAAAAAGAAGTGCAAATGTAAACCTTACACTAATATCAAATCCAATCAATTTGATTAACAGTCATATCACTTTTCACGTTTCCGGTGTGAGCAGTTTCCTTCGGTTCAAAAAGTAAATTGAAAACGATTTCGCCGTTGGTGTGCGGTCGATGCTCAACGCCCTTTGGAACAATAAGAATTTCGCCTTCCTTCACTTCAACAGTTCGGTCGTCCCGAAAGTCCATTAACAAGGTGCCTTTAAAGACCATGAAGAGCTCGTCCTCATTTTCATGGCTATGCCATACAAATTCGTCCTTCAGCTTGCAGAGTTTTACGTATTGGCCGTTGAGTTCACCGATAATATGAGGTGTCCAGAGCTTTTCAAACAGAGAGAACTTTTGAGCGATGTTTATCGATTCGACAGGCTCTTTCATAATAGACGGGATTAAGGGACGAATATCGGTATTATATTTAGGATTGAAATCTGTTCTGTTGACCGAAAAATGCAGATCCGGCGTAACACAAAACCTTTCAAGACTCTCCTCGAGATCATCACCACCTGTCACACCAGGGCGGATCGTCGCGATTTAATTCGACTGTACATTACCAAGGCGGGCAACTCTATAAAAGATCGAATACCCGTTGAAGCCATCCAGGGCGACACCGAATTCTTCTACGATATCAATTACCAGTCGGTGCTAAATAATCTCAACGCTCCGTCACACCAGTTACATCAAAGCGACGACACACCGGGCATCTACTTCTTCCACAGTCTCAACAAAGATTGGGATGAAACGCCCTTTGAATTCGATCTCAAAGTGAAGGAGATCTTTTCATCGTTACCCCGAGTTGCCATTGGTTCGCGAGAAATCTGTACTAAAGAAATTTGTATCTCCTACTGATTCAACTCCCGTTCCAAAGAAAGCAAAAGAATCAAAGGAGTCGACTGTTATCAAGCAGCCGGTAATGGTTATTCATCGTGAGAAACAGCCCGATTACAAACTAAAACATGAGATCGAGTTTACCGATCTCGACAAAGTTGTCTTCCGGCAGGAGAAATTAAATAAGAAGGACATCCTCGATCATTATAACAAGATCTCAGAATACCTTTTGCCTTACCTGAAAAACAGGAAGCACTTATTGAAACCCGCGCCAAATACTTCGCGATACGAGATTCCGTCCTGGTTTGATGCTGATCAGATCAAGATCACCGACAAAGATCATTTATTGTATTGCGTGGAGATGAGTGTTGTTGAATTTGATATTGCTTCGGGCGCCGATCATCTTCTAATTGGTATCGACTCCGGATCTGGATTCGAAAAAGCCATCACCGCTGCGAATGTGATGCATGATGTTCTCGAAGGCCTGCGCTTGCCTTCCTTCGTAAAGACCGACGGTGTATCGGGATTGCATGCTTATGTTCCCCCCTGGATTCTAAAGACGATGCCGGAACAATTGTCAACGCTGCAGAAATCATTTGCAAGCTTGTTCGACTTAAATCTCCGGAGCTCGTGGCACTGGAAGGATCGGATGAGAACACTTACGGAAAGGTTACGCTTAATCATTTATTGAATAAAGAAGACGTTGGTGTGGTTGCTCCGTATTCGTTGGTGGCCGGCACCGCTGCTGTTATTGCAACGCCACTCGGGTGGGATGAGGTAACGGAAGGACTTCGCATCGATGACTTCAATCACAAAACAATTTTTGATCGATTGAAGAAAGTCGGAGATCCTTTTGAAGGTATGATGAAGAGGAAGATGAACGCGGGCGAAGTATTATCACGACTGGAAGAAAACTATTCGTTTCTATTATGATCACGATCGGAACCCCCGTTGAAATCGACGGCTGTAAAAGTCATGATGCTGGGCTCCGGCGAGCTCGGCAAGGAAGTCGTTATCGAGTTGCAACGGTACGGAGTGGAGGTGATCGCGGTTGATCGCTACGAACATGCGCCGGCGATGCAAGTCGCCCATCGTTCATACACCATCTCCATGCTCGACGAGAAGGCCCTTCGCGACCTGATATATAAAGAGCGGCCGCACTACATCGTTCCCGAAGTTGAGGCTATTGCCACGCACGTTTTAGTGGAACTCGAAAAAGAAGGCTTCACCGTTATTCCATCCGCGAAAGCCGCGAACCTCACGATGAACCGCGAAGGCATCCGAACACTCGCTGCCGGAGAATTGAAATTGAGAACATCGCCGTATCGATTTGCAGGAACAAAAACTGAATTCGAAGAGGCAATCAAAGTCATCGGCTACCCCTGTGTAGTTAAGCCAATCATGAGCTCGTCGGGCAAAGGACAAAGTGTTGTCAAATCAAGCGCCGACGTAGATCATTCGTGGACCTACGCACAGGAAGGTGGACGCGCTGGCGGAGGACGAGTGATTGTTGAAGGCTTCGTTCAATTCGACTACGAGATCACCCTGCTAACGATTCGTCATAAAGATGGCGTTTCATTCTGTGCTCCGATCGGTCATCGCCAGGAACATGGCGACTACCGCGAGTCGTGGCAGCCACACCAAATGCCCGACGTGGCGTTGAAAGAAGCACAGCGGATTGCTACCGAAGTCGTGAATGCTCTCGGTGGACGCGGGATCTTTGGCGTAGAATTTTTTGTGCAGGGAGAAACGGTCTATTTCAGCGAGCTTTCACCGCGACCGCACGATACAGGAATGGTCACGATGATCTCGCAGGATCTTTCGGAGTTTGCATTGCACGTTCGGGCCATTCTCGGCTTGCCGATACCGAACATCGCGCAACACGGACCCTCGGCGTCGAGTGTTGTGTTGGTTCACGGCAAGTCGGATAATATCGTTTACTCGGGAATGGATGAGGCTTTGCAATTACCCGACACACAACTCAGGTTGTTTGGAAAGCCGAATGTTGATGGTGAACGAAGAATGGGCGTTTGTTTGGCTCGCGGAAAAGATATCGAAGACGCAAGGTCGAAGGCTAATGGAATGGCGGAGAAAATAAAGCATACATTGCAGTGATATGACAGAACGTGATATACTAAAACTTGAAGGGACGATCCGCAAGAAGATGGAGGACATCGCTGCGCAACGTACCAGTCTGAAAGATTCCGGTATTGGCTCGCTAATGAATATGCTGAAGAAAGCTGACGAAGCTGCGTATGAGAAAATAATGCCGGATTACAAGAAGATGGTGGCGGAGAAGAATATCTTCAGATAAGATCAATCTTTAACGCATCGCACCGACGCGGCATCTTTCTTTTGCATGTCGTTGTGATGATTGATGATCTTCATGTTGTTTCCGAAATTATAAAGCCACGCCGTACTATCGCTCGTCGACGTGGATGTCCAGTAAAATCCGTGCGCTTCCAGGCGTCGATAAACTCCGTCGAGATCGCGACCTCCACTTAATAAGATATTAAACATCGAGTCTCCGTTGTTGATCAACATGGCATAGGCGGCCTTGCCGTCGTCATCTGAATCGCCGATGATGCCGCCGTAATGTTTCGCCATCTGCTTCCACTCTTCTTCGCTGGGGCAATCTCCAACCTTTGTCGATCAACTTGCAGCCTTCTTTAGCGGCTTCCCAGGTGTATAATCGTCCGTAGATTTTGCAATTGCCTTCATCGTCGTCGTAGCACCAGGAGTTGTCGGTTTTGATATTGAGGTTCCTCGTTGTCCACATTTTTCCGTCGGCCATTTTTATTATGGAGGCCCGTGGTGGTTGTGCCACACATGAGCCGAACGAAATCAACAAAACAATTATGATTACAATCCTCATGATCTTAATTTAAGAAATATATCGCATCTTTTCTTCGATGATCTGGCCGATAATCTTTTCCATTAACATCGCGCAATGCTTGTTCCTGATCGCTTTGATTTCGATCAAGGGCTCACGCAACAGCTTTGCATCACGGCTCATCATCTTACTGTTGATAATTCTCGGGATGACCAACATCGGGTATCTCGTTACCAGTTCCGAGTTGTCGCAAAAAGTGCCGGAGCTGATACTGCTTGCATTCGGAGGAATGTGGATCTTCGGACCTGTATTTTATTTGTACTCGAGGGCGATAGTCGATCAGGATTTCAAATGGAAACACATCTATTGGTTGCACTTTATTCCCTACCTGTACCAGGTCGGTCTCAACATCTATCTTCTATATTCCCTCGATCATGAATTCTTCCTGGTGTTCATGAATCATTTTAAGAAGGGTTTGCTGGGAATACTGCTACGCGAGAAGATCTCGATCGCAATACAGATCGTTCAAATGTCAGTGTACCTGGTGATGACTTTGTTGTGGATCCGTAAATTCAAGTTGAAGATCGGCAGCGCGCAATTTATCGTGTCGATGACGGAACGCGTAAAGTGGTTGAACTCACTTGCGTTTTCCTTTTGGATGTTCCTGGTGCCGGTGATCTTCTTGTACTTCATGGTCGTCTTTCGCGGCTTTCACGATCCACTTACCAACTATTCATACACGCTCGTCACGTCACTCATCATATTCATGCTTGCCTATAAGTTGGCATTGAGCCCGGAACTGTTAAGTCCCGACTTTGCGCAGAAGTATCGTGCATACATGCAGTTCGAGGGCGACGAAGGAGTTCAATATGTGGAGAAGATCCGGAACCTGATGACCACGAAGCGGCTCTTCACTAATCCGGACCTGAGTCTCGCAATACTGGCAGAGGAGCTCAAGCTGCCGACCCATCAGTTGTCTAAATTGATCAACGAAAAGTTTGGCAAGTCATTTACCGACCTGGTGAATGAGTACAGGGTGGAGGAATTCATTGCGAAAATGAACGACCCGAAATATCAAAATTTTTCTCTCTATGGGATTGCGTTGGATGTGGGGTTTAATAGCAAGTCCACTTTCAACACGGCATTCAAAAAGATTACCGGAAAAACACCTTCGGAGTTCAGGGAAAAGTAGTATTGTTTTATAAAATCGGTCGCCAGACGCTTCCCGGGCCAATATTTTTGGTCCATGCTAATCACAGATTCCAAAGAATTTGTCGTTGAAGAGATCGACATGCAAGGTACATCCACCGCGTTGGGGGAAGACCTTCAAAGGCGACTACGCCAAATCCTCAGGTTACATTATAGAAGTCATGTCCGAACTAACTGCTCTCGGCATCGAGACTTTACCCAACCAGACCATCGGAATTTTTTACGACGACCCCTCGAAGAAGGCCGCCGATCTGCTCATGAGTTTCCAGGGCGTTTTCGTGAATAGTCCACTGAAAGAAGTGCCGCAGTCGTTCATTCAATTTTCGTTCACCCGGCCGGTACCTCTACATCAAGCTTGCCGACACCGATATCATGAAGATGATCTACGAAGGCTACAATGCGTTGTTCACCTACATCAAGGAAAGGAACGTGAAGCTTAAATCGCCGTCTGGTTACCAGGTGTTGTCGAGTACATCGAACGGATTGGTAGCGGAGATCTTAATGGAGATGTGATGAAGAATATAATTTTATTACTCGTCGTTTGTTGCAGCACGTGTTTCGCAAAAAACAAACCGGCTCTCATACTGATTCCCGGTATTGGTTTCGACAGCTCCGTCTTTTCAGATTTTGTTGAGCGCAATAAGAAAAGTTACACAATGTACACCGTGACAATTCCCGGTTACGGGAACACTGCGGCTCCGGCAATGCCCGACAGCGCTCATGCGAGCTACGGTAAACAATACTGGACCAACAGTGCTATCGAAGACATCAGGAAGTGATCGGGAAAGAGCATCTCCGAAAACCAATCCTCATTGGTCATTTTGTCCAGGGTGCACAGATCGCGCTTCGGGCGGCAGTGGAGATGCCGGATCTTATCGGTGGCGTGATTGCCGTTGGTGCTCCGGCGAAATTCATTTCGGTTATCAACGGAGAAGCCAAAGAGTATCCGTTGGAATCGACCATTAAATACATCGATCAGTTTACTGGTCCACGTTGGTTTGGCACGATGGCGAAAGAAAAATTCGACGCAGGAAATTATCTGCCGGAAGTCTATTCACTGAATGATAAAACAGGAAAAGATCTTTGGAACATGTCGGCGAAAGTTGCCAATGCCAGTATACGTGAGGTACCTGTGTGAATTCTTTGCGTCGGATGTTACTCTCTATGCAGGTGAGATCCGTGTGCCGGTATTAATCTTGCGTGCGATGTTCACACCGAAAATTCTGAACATTGACGTCAACAACTACATCAAGCCGCAGTTTATCGACTCGTGGGAGAGAATGGCAAAGGCAAATCCGAAGATCATCATCCGCGACGTGCTGAACAGCGCTTCGTTTATCTGGAAAGATCAACCGAAGGAGTTTGACAAGGCAGTTAGAGAGTTTCTCGGGCAACGACAGTAATCACTCCGAAGCTTTCAACCACTTCTTGACAATGCCTTGCGAGATCTTTCTTCGAAGCTTTGATCTCATCCATGGTTTTGAATGTTATCACTGCGCGGTCGTTTCCTTTCCATTCAAGCAGATCGGAGCTATCATCGATCAATTTACCTTTCGGTTCTTTGACGACTTTCGCGCCACGATGCAGGATAAGCTGTATTTGTTTCGGAGGTTGAACGCGCATAGTGACGCGATCGTGGTCGCCGACCGAGTAGTTTGGCCCGTTCCATTTTATGTTTTCCGAGAGCTTGTTGTCCGAAGACAGAATGATGTCGCGAAGTTCGTCGATCTCTTTGCGAAGGGGAAGCTTGAGATCGTTGAGAAAAGTCGTGACATCGTTGCTTTGGATGTTTCTTGCTGTGGCCATGGGGCAAGGTATTAAGTCTTACGCAAAGATTATTGGTTTATCTTTGCCTTTAGATCGATTACACTTGTCGACCACAACTCCTAAAAATACTCTTCAACCGGCGCAATGGCTCTCGCAGTATGGCGATTACCTGTATTCTTATGCCGTTTTGAAAGTAGGCAACACCACGACAGCCGAGGATCTCGTACAAGACACATTTGTATCGGCCATACGCGGAAGAGATTCTTTCAAGGGAGACAGTTCGGAGAAAACGTGGCTGGTCGCGATACTGAAGAATAAGATTATCGACTATTATCGAAAGAAGGACGTGTTGAAAAATGCTGACGAATATCTTTCGGAGACCGATGCTGAATTCACACAACATTTTTTCGACAGCTCCGAAGGCAACCACTGGCTCCGCGATGCCGCCCCACAGTCGTGGACTCCTTCAGCCGACGCCCAACTCGACAGCAAAGAATTCAACGAGATCTTACAGGCATGCATTCACAAAATGCCTTCGCGACTCGTTCCGATCTTCCTTTCGAAGTTTATTGACGAAGAAGATTCTGACGAAACATGTAAGGCTCATAACATTTCTCCGTCTAACTATTGGGTGATCATCCATCGCGCCAAAGTGTTGATCCGGAGTTGTCTCGAAAAGAATTGGTTTTTGTCCAAATTGGCCAAGTGATGTATTTGTTCAAGAAAGTTGTATTCAACTGCAAACGAGCAACCCTTCTTTCTTTAAAGAAAGACCAGGGGAAGATCACTTTTTTGGAAAGAGCCGAGCTTTCATATCACCTTATTTATTGCGATCCGTGCCGTCGCTTCATTACTCAATCGCACCAGATTGACAACGCCGGGGCCGCCCTGATGTTGAAACCACCGTTTTCGTTACCGGAAAACATTCGCAGTCTCATTCAACAGGAGATCGATAAAAATATTTAGGAACAACTGTAAGTAACCCCATTGATGATCGTCTATTGGGTTATGAAAAAGATTATACTAAACAGCAACATTGAGTTTCTGCCTTGGCGCAGTTTTTCGCGCAAAGCAGTAGTTACTTCAGTAAAAACGGTTCGGTATTAATGGATATGATGCAGTTGCATACTTCACGGACAATGCCGCAGTTGAAGGAAACAAACAGTTCCGTTACGATTGGCAAGGCACAACTTGGTTGTTCAAAAGCCAGGGTAACCTCGATACGTTTAAATCTGCACCTGAAAAAATACGCTCCGCAATTTGGTGGATACTGTGCATACGGCGTGAGTGAAAATCACCTGGCACCGACCGAGCCGCAAGCGTTTACAATTGTTGACGATAAGTTGTACCTCAATTATAATATGAAAGTCCTCGAACTCTGGCGAAAAGGCACGAACACCCGAATTGAAACGGGTAATACTAATTGGAAGTCTCTTAAAAACACTGAAAAGCAATGAAGACCATAATAGTTTCGATCATCGCGGTATTCTTTAGCACAACTGCTTTCACGCAGACCGGCTTGCGTTTCAATCAATTCAATCTCGAAGACGGTGTTGCCATCGAAGGGTACGACCCCGGTTGCTTATTTCACACAAAAGAAGGGCCGTGAAAGGCGAGAAGGATTTCTCTTATGCATACGATGGTGTGACATATTATTTCTCGTCAGCTTCGAACAAGGAGACGTTCATCAAAAGTCCAAAGAGCTACGAACCACAGTACGGTGGATGGTGTGCTTATGCGATGGGAGCAAATGGCGAAAAAGTGGAAATAGATCCCGAGACGTTTAAAGTATTAGACGGCAAGCTGTACTTGTTTTACAATGCTTTCTTCAACAACACGTTGCCGAAGTGGAATAAAGACGAAGGTTCGTTGAAAACCAAGGCAGATAATAACTGGAAAACGATTTTCAAATAATATGAAAGCAAGAAACATCACTTCCTGGGTATTGCGCCTCGTGGCCGCATTCATCATGCTCCAGACTTTGTATTTCAAATTCTCGGCAGCACCTGAGTCAATCTATATTTTTACTCAAGTCGGAATGGAACCGTGGGGAAGGATTGGTACCGGAGTTGCAGAACTGATTGCATCAATACTCTTGTTGATTCCTGCTACGATTGTTATCGGCGCGCTGTTGGCGATTGGTGTGATGTTGGGCGCCATTGTGGTCCATTTATTTATCCTTGGTGTTGAAGTTCAGGGCGATGGGGGGCAATTGTTCGCCTATGCGATTATGGTAATGATTGCAAGTGTTGTGTTGTTGGTAATGCATCGGGAACAATTGGCGCATTATCGAAAAATTCTGTTCAAGGTTTAGACAGGTCTTCCGTGATCTCTGTGTTTTCCGTGAGAAATTACTCTGTTCTCAAACTATCAATAGGATTTGTCCGGGCTGATTTAATTGCCTGCAATCCAAGAATAATCAATGCAACAACGATTGTTGAAGTCGCCGCTATGGCAAACATCCACCATTGAATACCGACATTGTATTCGAAGCCGCTCAGCCAATCTTTCATCACATACCAGCTCACGGGCAACGACAAACGCGATCGCTATCGAAATCAATTTCAGAAAATCGTGTGACAACAGTGATACGATTTGGATAACGTTTGCTCCGAGTACTTTCCTGATTCCCATTTCTTTTACTCGCTGCTCTGCCGTGAACATGGCAAGGCCCAATAAGCCAATGCACGAGATGAAGATTGAAAGAAACGCAAAGTAACGCGACAACTTATAAGCAACCTGTTCGCTTCGATACGACCATGCGAGTTCTTCGTCCGCAAATTGGTGTGCGAATGGGAAGTCGGGATTGATGTTCTTGTGCACGACTTCAAGGGAGGCGATCACTTCACTGATCTTTCCGGGTTCTGTTCGAACCACGGCATAACCACCACCGGCGCGTTGGCCGCAACCGCATGAATGATTGGTTCGATAGGCACGTGCAAAGAATTGTAATGAAAATCTTTCACAACACCGACGATCGTTCCCGGTACGCCCCAGAATGTAAGAGGCATTCCAATAGGGATCTTTATAGCCGATCACTTTTGCAGCAGACTCATTGATAATGTAGTTCGACGAATCAGCGTATTCTTCTGAGAAATCACGCCCTCCAACGAGTGTCATATCCATGGTCTTCACAAAATCATAGCCAATTGCGTTTTGCGTGAACACAGGTTTCGATCCGGGTATCTTGCCCTCCCACCTAACATCGACAGTTGTGTTCTCGAGCTCGACAGGCCGCGCGTGCATCCTCGTTACGTTTACAACTCCCGGGAGTCGCAGCACTTCATTCCTGAAGGTTTCAAAATCATTACCAAGTTTGCCGCTCATTTGTACGTAGAGGAGATTGTACTTATCGTAACCCAGGTTTTTGTTTTGAATGTATTCTACCTGTTTCGAGATCACAATCGTTCCAACGATGAAGATCATCGATAAGGCAAATTGAACAACCACCAGTACTCGTCTAAATGATATTGACGACATGTTTACCGTAAAGTTGGCCCTCAGTGCAGAAATCGGTTTAAAAGAAGAGAGCAGCAACGCTGGATAACTTCCGGATATAGCTCCTGTGATAATCGTTAGTAATAATAATGCTAGCCAAAATTTCAGGTTCATGACCGACACAGTAATGTGCTTATCGACCACAAGATTGAATCCAGGCAGAAGGACCACCAGGAGTACCACGGCTAATGCGACTGCTATAGCCGTGAACATGAACGCTTCGACCATGAATTGGCTGGCAAGCACGGCTCGTGCCGCACCGGCAACTTTTCGAACACCAATTTCTTTTGCGCGTTTGATCGACCTTGCGGTGCTGGTATTCATGAAGTTGATGCATGCGATCAATAAAATGAAAGCAGCCACTACTGTGAAGAGTCTCACATACTCAATTCTACCACCATCAACTACGCCATTTCTGAAGTTCGAATACAAATACTTTTCCCCGTAAGGCTGTAGATTGAGTTCCAGCCTGTCGATGTCGAGCCACTCTTTATCATAGTTTTTAATGATCAGGCGGATCTTTGATCTTACGGCGTCGACATCCGCATGATCGTGGAGCTTTACAAACGTGGTTGGTCCGGAGTTATGCCAGTTGCTAACCCAATCACCTTCACGTTCTTTAAACATCTCGTAGCTCATTGCATAATCGAACTGCTCAGAAACTGTTGGCGCCAATGTCCTCAATACCGCGGTCACTTTTAGTTCGTAGGCGTTCTCGAACCTGATGGATTGATCAATGGCTTTGTCTGGACCTCCGAACAGCGCGTTGGCGATGTTACGCGATATCGCGATGCTTTCGCGTGTGCGCAACGATGCTTCGCGCGAACCTGCGATGATCGGGTATGAAAATATTTTGAAGAAATCGGGTCCGGCATAAATGCCTGGCAACTTCATGAGTTTACTGTCGCGTGCGAGTGTGTGATAGTAAGGAGGGCCATAGCTTGTTGCATATTCTACATCGGGAAAAATCTTTGGCAGCTCTTCTCCGAGTAACGCAGGAGTGTCGTAACCTCCGTAAGTTATCTCGTGACCGGTGTGCTCGGTGCTCGTAACAACATAGATCCGGTCGAGATCTTCATGGAACGCATCCACCTTATATTCATCAGCGACCCAAAGAGCGCTGAGCATACTTGCCGTAACCCCCAGCGATAGTCCAAGGATGTTAATGAGTGAATAAACCTTGTTTCGTTGCAGGTTGCGCCACCCGGTTTTCAAATATGTGATGATCATAGTGGCTAGAAGATACCAAAACTCACATCAAGGTTGCCTTGAGTTTGAAGGAAAACTCCGATATTTTGAAATAGTTTCTACCGTATGATCGAGATCGTAATCGAAGCAAGAAAGGCCTCCATCGCCACAGGAATGGAAGTTCGGCGCATTTTGCCGTTCCGCCTTCGAAGAATGGTGGGTCCATTTATATTCATGGTACCACGCAGGTCCGTGGCCGTCCAACCCGAAAATGCTTCGTCGATGGACGTGTTGCCGCACCCACACGTGGGTTTATCGACCGTCAGTTATTTATTCGGAGGACAAGTCACACACCGCGATAGTCTTGGTGTCGAGCAAGTGATTCGACCCGGCGAAGTGAACTGGATGACGGCGGGCAAAGGCATTGCGCATTCGGAGCGCTTCGAAGATCCTTCCGCTCTCGCGGGTGGCGATGTCGAGATGATACAAACGTGGGTTGCGTTGCCGGAGAAAAGTGAAGAGCAATCACCAACATTTGAGAATTATAAACCTGACGTGCTTCCCATCTTTACAGATAAGGGGAGTCTGGATGCGATTGATTGCCGGCAATGCTTATGGATTGAAGAATGATGTGAAGACACATTCGCCGTTGTTTTATGTTCATGTTGTTCTGGACGCGGGAACAACATTCCCGCTTCCGAAGGAACATGAGGAGCGGGCTGTGTATGTTGTAAAGGGATCGATAGAAGTTGCCGGGAAAACTTATTCGCCAGGACAAATGATCGTGTTCACAAAGGGAATGGATGATGTTGTGAAATCGAAAGAACGATCGACGGTTATGTTCCTTGGTGGCGAACCGTTGGGAGAGAGATTTATCTGGTGGAATTTCGTGTCGTCGCGCAAGGAAAGAATAGAGCAGGCGAAAGCAGACTGGAAGGCGGGGGAGGATCATTCTTCCTCCGAATGATAATGAGGAGTTTGTGCCATTACCCGAGGATCATTCGAGACCGGCAGGAAGTCCGTCGCCGCAGGCGCTTTCTTGAGAGTGAAAAGTGAATAGTGAAAAGTGAAAAGTTTTCGAGTTTACGAATTCACGTGACTTCTCACTGTTTTGAGAGTGGAGACCAACATTGCAATCAGTTGTTTACACGCTGCTCTAAGTTGGATAATGCGTTCTGACAGGGCTAGTCCTTCTGTGTCGTGTAACAACGTTAACCAGTAGTCTGTTTCATTTGCTTCTTTTAAGGCGATATTCATTTTATTTGCAAAATCGGCCCGACTCTGAGCAAATTCGCCCTCGCGAATTAACGCGCCGATACTGGTTCCGCTTCTCAGAAGCTGCTTGCTAATGATAAATTCTCGCTTGTCTCGTTGAAGTTCCTTGCATAACAAGACGATTTTTATTGCAAACGAATAACTTTTATCTTTTAAAGGGGAATTTTGCATGCTTTGCCTTTCAAATAAAGATACCTTCACCAATAGGTCCCGTGGCAGGTCAAGTGGTGTAAATTAACCTTACAACTTTTCACTATACACTTTTCACTCTTTTTTTCTATGTATCCGATTTTTGAAAAATGGAAAAACAATCAGCCGACTGTGAATGTCTTTCTAAGGATCAACAACAGTTACGTCGCTGAGCTCGTCACTCAACTCGACTTCGATGCTGTCACTCTCGACCTGCAACACGGCCTCATCGAGCTCGAACACTCCTTGCCTATGCTGCAGGCAATGAACAAGAACAAATTCCCAATGGTGCGCATCGCCGCCAACGACCCCGCCGCCATCATGAAGCTCCTCGACATCGGTGCAAAGGGCATCATCTGTCCATTGATCAACACCCGCGCCGAAGCCGAGAAGTTTGTCAATGCATGTTTCTATCCACCTGTCGGTTCTCGAAGCTATGGACCGCTCCGCGCCAACCTCCCCGCACGTTCAACCTACTTGCAAGACTACAAGGACGACATCATTACGTTTGCACAGATCGAAACCAAAGAGTCGCTCGATAACCTGGAGGAGATCGCGACTACGAAAAATCTTTCGGGACTGTACGTCGGTCCCTACGATCTTAGTATCAGTCTCGGTATGTCTAAGCTTGCCGACTTCTCCGATGCTTCCTTTATGGAACACATCAAAAGGATCTTAGCAGTTTCAAAAAAGCACAAGCTCCTCACCTGCAATCCAGTGCTACAACGAAGCGGAGGCGTCGATGCTCGCCAACATGGGCTACAGCATGGTAACACCTCTCGAAGAAAGCGCCATGCTGGTTCAGGGGGTAAGAGAGAAACTCGAAAGAGTAAAATCTAAATTCAAATAGCGATGGATCGAAGAGAGTTTATTGTTCAGTCATCGATGGCGCTTGCGAGCACTGCGTTTTCCGTTGAGCCGAAGAATAAGCTGCCACGAGGCGTGGGTTCAATCAACTCGATTTCTTTACACCGGATCTTTCCAACACGTATCCGCAAACCCGCGAAGATCACTTTCGTTGGATGCGCGACTGGGGTTTTGATTTCGTTCGAATACCCATTGCATACCCCGCCTACCTCGATATAGATCGAACAAAGAACATCACGCCAGAAGACACTTATAAGATTGATAACAAAGCGATCGAAAAAATTGACTCGCTCGTAAGACTTGCATGGAAGTATAATCTTCACGTCAGTCTCAATCTTCATCGCGCACCGGGTTATTGTATCAACTCCGGCTTCAACGAACCATTCAATCTTTGGAAAGACCAGGCCGCTCTCGATTCATTCTGTTTTCATTGGAACATGTGGGCGAAACATTTCCGCTCCGAATCAAAAGACAAGATCAGCTTCGATCTCTTGAATGAACCGAGCTTGCGCGAAGACATGAACGATCAACTCTCAAAACGCAGCGCTGTACCTGGCGACGTTTACAAGAATCTTATCGTCTCCGCTTCGAATGCGATTTGGAAAGAAAACAAGATCGTATTGTTATTGCCGACGGGAACAATGTTGGAAGCACAGTCATCCCCGAAGTAGCCGACCTCAATATTGGCCAAAGCTGCCGCGGATATCATCCGGGAATCATCTCGCACTACAAGGCTCCGTGGGCAATGAAGGATGTCAATAATGTGCCGGAGCTAAAATACCCGGGACAAGTCGGCGAACAATATCTCAGTCGCGAGATGCTGGAGAAATTTTACCAACCGTGGATCGACATCAAGAATAAAGGTGTCGGTGTTCATTGTGGCGAATGCGGATGCTGGAATAAAACTCCACACAACATCTTCCTCGCATGGTTCGGCGATGTATTGGATATTCTCACCACCAATAACATCGGTTATGCGCTTGTGGGAATTCGAAGGGTCGTTTGGAATCCTCAACTCCGGAAGAGCGGACGTCGTTTACGAAGATTGGTATGGACAGAAGTTAGATAAGAAATTATTGGAGCTCCTGAAAAAGTACTGACCCGAAAGATCAAGTCAGTACCTTATTTAATTACTTCATCAACGTGAGGATAGTTGCAGCGATGAGTGTGCAACCGAGATGGTAGAATGTGTTGATCGAAAAAAACTTCCATGACTTGTTCTCCCCATGCAACCGTGTTGAGATCGGTGGGTACATAAAATCCAAGCCACGTAAACACTGCCGCCATCATGATGGTTTGCCCTGCCGACGCATCCTTCATGTCGGGTACGAACGACCACGCTGCGTTGTTGTGAGCGAACACGTAAGCCATCAGGAAATTGCCGATCAAATTCATGATCAAGCCTTTGGCGAGTGCTCCTGCGGGTGGTTTACCCAGTTACGACAATGCCAAGCTCTTTGGCCATGCTTTGCCAAACAGCGGCGTGTACCATAGAAATCCGAAAAAGAAAATAGCGACCGTGGCAACCACGATAGCCAGGTAGTTGACTTGCACCATAACGTTTGAGGGGTTTAGGTATTAAGTAAATTTAGACAATTTCTGCCGCCAGTAAAACTAATAACGGCGCTCTGTCGTTGACACAAATATGGGCGAATATTTACCCGGAGAATTCAAACAGTAGGGTGAGGAAATTGCCAATGCGGTTAGTCACCGGCCTTGGAATGCTTGCAGCAATCGCTATCACGCCGTTTCTCATCCTCGAAGCAATACCGCTTGGTGCGGGAGCAGTGACCGGTGCTGCGATTTTCGGCGCAACGATGATCATCCTCTACGCATCATCAGCCATGTATCATTCACTTCCGCAATCGAGAGCGAAAAGGATTTTTCAGATCTTTGACCATTCCGCCATCTTCCTTTTGATTGCCGGCACTTACACACCCATTCACGCTCAGTGTTCTGCAGGGCGCGTGGGGCTGGACTTTATTTGGACTTATCTGGGGTCTTGCCATTTTCGGTGTAGTTATTAAAACTATCCACACGGATGGCACCAGTAAAACTTTCGATAGCCCTCTATCTCGCGATGGGCTGGCTGGCTGTATTTGCAGTAAAACCTTTGTACATTCAATGCCTGCCTGGGGACTGTTTTGGATCCTCGCTGGTGGTATCATGTATACAGCAGGGGTCGGTTTTTTTCGCTTACGATCACAAGTCGAAGTACAATCATTTTATATGGCATCTCTTTGTTCTTGCTGGAACATCTTGTCATGTAATCGCCGTGATCGTTTACGCATTTCATAAAGGTTAAAAAAGAGAACGGGCGCCTTTTCAGACGCCCGCTCAAGTTTAACCAACTACATACCAATTTTATTTCTGAGGAGTCCGATAAGCAGTAATTGCATTCGGAGCCGACGACCATCCAATCAGGCTACCACTTGGTGGTGCATAGAACAAATAGCCGCTTTCTGAATCGAGCTCATACAACGGATCTTTATCTTTTTCTTGCGAGACCAACTTTAGCGACGGCTTGTCCATTGTCTTTATTGATACCGATCAAGCTAGTGCGATCATCCACCTTTGTCATCATGTAGATCATATCGTTCGATTGGGCCGAAGCCGAAACCCTCGACCTTACCTTCGAGAAATTTTTAAGTCCCGTGATGAATTCAGCAGTGCCAACAGCAGCGTACGCTTGTTGTGCCATCGAATATTGATTTCGCAACGCAGCTTGTTGTTGCGGTGTCATCACATCCGACAACTGCACTGTTGCTTTACTGAGTTGATTGCCTCAATGCCTGCGCCGGCAACGGCTACAACAGAACCCAGTGCGCTCATCATTACACTCGTTTTATTAAGAATACTGGCGAGGGTTCTCACGCCGGGGATAATATACAGTGTACTTCGTCTGTCCATCGAAGCCGATGAGTTTCGCATTCTGGTTGGAGTAAACCAACAAGCCATCTTTGCGAACTTCCATTGCCGCGGGCTTTTCGCTGCTTTGGAAATCGATCTTGTCTTTGTTTAGTATTCCGCCTGTTCCATTTGTTTTGTTGATGTCATACACAGACCTGTCGTCATCATTATAGAAATAGATGTGATCGGTTCCGTTTGCCGAAAGTATGGGACCATCTTTTTTCGATTGGGTTGGAAGATTCATTAACGGCTTGTCGGTTTCGAGACCGATGATGTTCACTTCACGATCGGTCTTATACAACAATCCTTTCGGTGTGAGCTCGAGATACTGAAGATCACCGTCTACCGTAACATTTTTCGGCAGTACGAATTTTCCGGAGTTTACATCGATGAAGTTGATTGAGTTCTTTTGATTCGACGAATTCACCATCGCGACAGCCAAACCTCTTTCGGTGTACAGGTAATTCTTAATGCCACCGTTGAACTTGATTCCATCGCCCCACAATTCGCCGCCAGATCTTTCATCAACCATCTTTATTAAACCAGTCGCCATAATACCACCGGTGTTCGAGCTGCCGGGACAAAGTATCAATCCCTTTTGATCGTAGATGATCTGGTCGATCGGTCCGCTTGTTTTCACGAGCTCTTTCCACGCAGGCTTACCATCCGAATAATTCATCGCGATCATATAACTCGGTTTGATCACGAAGAAAGTTTCACCACGACCAGGCATGAGCTTCACCATGTCGATCCCTTGCTCAACTTTAATAGCTTTTCCTTTATTGATGTCCGGAAGCTCTGACTTCCCATTCAATTTCACCCGTAGTGATCTTTGTTCGGAAGATACCATTGCTCGTCGCGATGATCATGCTGTTCTTGCCGTCGTTGATAGGAGGGGCAGAGAAGTTTTATGAAACCACCTTTGCCACCAGGCGCCGCGCCGCCAGTCAATGCAGCGAGCTTGTTCAACTTAGAGGCAGCCTTACTCTTTTCTTTAAAGACCTCCGTGTTGCTGTATATTTTATTTCCATTCCGAAGGTCGAAAAACATGCAGGGCTTTCTCTCCGTCGATCGTTCCGCTCACCCATGCATGACCAGACTCAAGAAGAAATCCGTAGTCTTCAACATTCTTGATGTTTTCTTTCACGACATCAACAAGAATAGTTCCGTCAGCAGATCGATAACAATAAGCGGCGTTCCTTTGGGGACAATGAAAGGAGTGTTCGGTGCGATGTCGAATCCCGTAATGTCAACGCGATCCGGTGTAAACTCTTTCGGGAATTTCCATTTCACTGCGCCAGTCTCTGTATTGATGCCTGTAAGCTGCAGCGCCTGGACGTTTGTAAGGCCCTTCTTGTAATTTTCGCGCGCTGCGGCAATAAGCGTTCCGTCAGGTGCGATCGTTAGCGTTTGAGTCTCCCAGGTAAATGGCGGTGATGTCCAAAGCGAGTCGATCTTTTGTGCTTGCACAAAGTCGAGCGCCAGGAACAATAGCAATAATGGGGTTAATTTTTTCATGGCAGGATTGTGTTTTTTGTTGATATAAAGCTGCCTTACAATCAGCTTTCAAACCTGCCAAGCGCAGTCACAAATCTGCCATTCTATGACCGAATTCGACCATGCGGTCCCAGTTGCGAACAAGCGGGTCTTTAGGGTATCGAGAAAACGCAGTATTTTTTCAATGGCATAACTGTTGTCAACTGACCCGCGATTATGATCAAGAACTTCCTTACCATAGCCCTGAGAAGCATCGTCCGCAGTCGAGGCTATTCTATTATAAACATCGCCGGCCTTGCTGTTGGCATGAGTGTTACGATGCTTATAGGTATGTGGGTGTACGATGAGGTGTCGTTCAATCAATATCATCAGAATTACGAACGCATTGGTGAGGTGTTTCAACAACAACAACTCGGCACCGGCGAGATCAGCACGGTACTCAGTGGCTGTGGTCCACTAGGAGCGGAGCTCAAAGCAAACTACAAAGACGACTTTAAGCACGTTGTCAGGATGTGGTGGGAAAGCAATCACATTCTCTCCATCGACGATCAGAAGATCTCGCAAAACGGAACGTTCATGGACAGCGAGGTTCTCGAAATGCTGAGTTTGAAAATGATCCGCGGCGATTGGCGTCGCTGAAAGATCCGGCTTCGGTCGTTCTTCGAAGTCAGCGGCTACCGCGCTCTTCGGAACCCACAGACCCGATTGATAAAATGATTCGCATCGATAACGCCATGGACGTGAAAGTTACCGGTGTATACGACGACATCCCCAACAACTCTCGTTTCAGCGCGCTGCAGTTTGTATCTACATGGGATTTCTTCGTAGCGCAGAATTACTGGATGAAAGAAGAAGAAAACAACTGGGTGAATTCACTTACAACATTCGTAGAGTTACAACCCAACACCACATTCGAAAGTGCTTCCGCAAAGATCAGTGATATCAAATTCAACAAGCTATCGCGTGAAGAGGCGCTGAGAGAAAACCCGGCGCTCTTCGTTCAGCCGATGAGTCGGTGGCATTTGCACTCCGAATGGGAGAATGGACAAGAAGTGCGAGGTCGAATTCAATTCGTTTGGTTTGTTTGCGATCATTGGAGCGTTTGTGTTGTTGTTGGCTTGTATCAACTTCATGAACCTGAGCACCGCGCAATCGGAGAAACGTGCGAGAGAAGTTGGAATTCGTAAGTCGATCGGTTCGGCGCGCACTCAACTCGTGTGGCAATTTCTTACCGAATCTTTCATGGTGGTGCTACTGTCGTGGTTTGTTGCGCTTGCGTTCGTGGGACTTCTGTTGCCCTGGTTCAACGATCTTGCTGGCAAGAGGATGTCGGTGCCGTGGGAGAACGTTGCATTCTGGATTGCAAGCTTCGGGTTCATAGTAATGACCAGCTTGTTATCGGGAAGTTATCCGGCATTGTTCTTATCGTCTTTTCAGCCGGTGAAAGTTCTGAAGGGAACATTCAAGGCCGGCCGATTTGCATCGTTGCCGAGAAAGGCACTCGTAGTTTTGCAATTCACGGTCTCCATTGTTTTGATCAAGGCACGACAATAGTTTGGCAACAGATACAATTCGCGAAGGACCGTCCCATAGGTTATTCTCGTGAAGGATTGATCATGGTGCGAAAGACTTCGCCCGAGGCATTGGCGTAACGCCCCCGAAACGCTTCGTACGGAGTTGCTGGCCACTGGTGCTGTTGCAGATGTTGCGGAGTCCGCAGGTCCGCCAACGGCTGCATGTTCGAATCGACAGGTTTTAACTGGAAGGGAAGAGATCCCAACATGCATGACAATTTTGTGAACCAGGCAGTTTCTACAGACTACGGAAAGACGATGGGCTGGGAGTTTTCGCAGGGTCGCGATTTCTCACGAGAGCATCCAACCGATTCGTTAGCACTGGTGCTGAATGAAGCAGCTGTAAATTTCATGGGACTGAAAGACCCCGTCGATGAAGAGATCACGTGGCAGGGAAAGAAATATCATGTCATCGGCGTGATCAAGGATATGGTGATGACGTCACCCTACGAGCCCGTAAAACAAACAATATTCAGAGTGATCCCATTCCAGGGACTTTGGATCAACATCAGGCTTAATCCAGCCATGAGTCCTTCGGAGTCAATAGCCAGGACCGGTAAAGTCTTCCATGAATTGATTCCCGCATCGCCATTCGAATACAAATTGTGGACGAAGAATATGCTACGAAGTTTGCCGCTGAAGAAAGGATCGGTAAGCTCGCAAGCTTCTTCGCGGTGCTCGCGATATTCATCAGTTGTCTTGGACTTTTCGGGATGGCTTCGTTCGTTGCGGAGCAGCGCAAGAAAGAGATTGGTATCCGCAAGATCCTTGGTGCTTCCGTTGGAAATCTTTGGAAGATGCTTTCGCTTGAATTCATGATGCTCGTAGCAATCTCTTGTGTGATCGGCATCCCGATTGCGTGGAGCTATCTCTCAAGTTGGCTGCAGGAGTATGATTATCATACTGAAATTTCGCCGTGGGTTTTTGTTGGAGCGTCAGCAGGGGCGTTAGTTATAACGTTACTTACCGTAAGCTTTCAGACCATCAAAGCTGCTATCGTTAATCCAATTAATTCGTTGAGATCCGAATAATTTTACTCGTCTCGCAAGGACTGGATCGGATTCGCTCTTGCGACGCCAATCGTTTTCCCAGCTAACAGTAACAATCGCGATAACGATCGCCGTTACGCCCGTTGTAACAAATGGCGTCGCATTCAATGGCATGTGGAAAGCCGAACGTCGCCAGCCATTGCGACATCACAAACCACGCTACGGGACTTGCAATCACAAAGGCAATAAACACCAGCACAACGAATTCTTTGCCTAGCAATCCAACGATGCTCTTCACCGTTGCGCCCATCACCTTGCGTATTGCCCGACCTCCTTACTGCGTCGTTCGGCTGAGAAGGCAGCGAGTCGAATAATCCCATAGATGCAATCAGTGCCGCAAGACCGGAGAAGATCCCGAAGAGCTTCGAGAACTTTTCGTCTTCGCCGTACTGACGATTGTAAACATCGTCGGCGAATTCGTAGTAAAACACGTCGCGCGTAAACATGTTGTCGTAGATTGTCTTGACCTGACTCAATGTCTCATTAAAGTTCGCGTCGGCCTTCAGTTTTATTGTCATGAAGCGATTGCCGGGCGTGTACCACAACATCACCGGGTCTATCACCTTGTGTGCCGATGACCAATTGAAGTCGGCCATTACAGCCTGGATGTAAAAACGACGACCGTTGGCTGCGGCCACAATGCGACCAATCGCATCCTCATTCTTTTTAAATCCCCAGGTACGAACTGCTGTTTGGTTAACCATTACTCTCCTTATGAAATCATCGGGATTGCCATAGTTATTAGTCATTCCATCAAAGAACTGATCGCCTGCAAGTATCTTTATTGAGAATGCATGAACGAAGTCGTGATCGACACCAGTGCACTTGAATAAATGAACGCCACCATCTCCAACGCTATCGATCATGAATGGCATGGAGAAATTCAGACCACGTCCGGCCTGGTTCCCCGCGTACGAAGCGTATTCAATCCCGGGAACGTTTATGACTTCTTTCTTGAAGGCTCCCTCGGCAGCGACGCTTGTTATGCTGTCGGAATAATTCTCGGACTGCGTACTGTTACGAGTTGTTTCATCTCAAGCCAACATCCATTGTTCGCATATAGCGCAGCTGTGTGTACACAACGATCGTGCAGATGAGCAACGAGATTGCGGGAGCATATTGCAGCACAACCAGGAATTTCCTCATGCGCGACTTTGACCCAATGGAGCCGAGATTTCCTTTGAGTACCGCGATAGGCACAAAGGAAGAAAGGATGAAGGCCGGGTAAAGTCCGGACAGCAATACACCTGTGATGAAGATCCCTCCAATCAACAACAGGAATTTTGTATTGAACCATGAGGCTAACGTGAAATCTGTATGGACGAAGTCATTGAAATACGGAACCAACAGCATCACTAGTATCACAGCGATTACCAGCCCTGCGATATTCATCAGAGACGCCTCCATGAAGAATTGCATCCGAAGATTTCTCTTGTATGCTCCGATAACTTTCCGGATGCCGACTTCCTTCGCACGATCGAGTGAGCGAACGGTAGACAAGTTGACATAGCTCATAAGCGCAATCGCAAGTGTGATGATGGCAATCACTGTGAAAAAGTAAACCATCCTCTCGTTCCCTGTGCGTGTAGCATCAACAGCAGAGCCGAAGCCGATCAGTCCAAGGTTGGTCGATCGGTCCGAAGTACAATGACTTCATTGGCTGAAGCTGAACATTAACTATGGTGTTGATGCGCCTGAGTATTTCTCCAGACTGACGGTCGACGACATTCGTCATCATGCTCTCGACGTCGCTTACCCTGGCGTCATCCTGGAGCTGAACGTATGTAGTGTATTCGGTAACTCCAATCGAACCGTAGTTTGCAAGGTCCTGTGCGGGAATATTCGACAGGAATGTTTGCAGGGGCGTAATCATGTCGAACTGAATGTGTGAATTGGGCCGGTGGATCTTTAACAACGCCTGTGACGATGAACGCAGGTGGTGTCTTTATTGGCAGTGAGATGTACTTATACTCGATCTCCTTGCCGAGTGCATCTTCGTCTCCGAACAACTTCTTCGCGAGGCTTTCGGTGATCACGATTGTGTGACCACGAAGTGCGGTTGCACGGTCGCCCTCAACTAGCGGGAACGAAAACATGTCGAAGAAGGTGGAGTCGACCACGATGGCTTTGGTGTCCTTGAATGCATATCGTTCGCCATTTTTCGTCACCACTTATTGTCGGACATTCCTGGAAGAAATCGGCATGAACGCGCGACACGTTGACGATGGACGGAATTTCTTCGCGGAAACCCTGGCCGGCGTTGAGGTTGATCTGCGCATTTAGCTGAGGTGTTCCACCGGCGTTCTGTGTCTTGTATACAACGCGGTAAAGATTGCTCACATTCTCGTGAAACATGTCTGCCGAATTTTCATAGATCACGTACTGGAAGATCAGCATGCTACTCACCAATCCGAGAGTAAGCCCGAGAAGATTGATAATAGAATAAGTCCTGTTTCGCGTGATGTTTCTCATCGCGGTGATGAAATAATTTTTCCACAT
>JBBCGZ010000026.1:0-449896 GCA_037200305.1 Bacteroidota bacterium | reverse complement strand
CGAAAGTCAACAGAATTGTACCTGCCGTATACAAAATACCTTTACTGACCCTGATTTTAAGGGATTTCATTTTCTATTGCTGAAAGTTAAAATTGCTTCAGCAAGTATAATGCTAGCTACTGGAAGTAAAGTCTTTGAAAGTCTAACGCCACCCCAGTCCGGGTGCAACATGCTTTAAAATAGAAGACAGAACGTGTACGTTGTATTCAACACCTAACGTATTGGGTACTGTTAAAAGAAGTGTATCCGCTTCCTGGATTGCTTCATCCGTTGCCAATTCTTTTATAAGTTGATCTGGCTCCGCAGCATAGCTTCTTCCGAAGATGGCACGTTTATCTGCTTCGATGAAACCGATCGTATCTTTCTTATTCCTGTCCTGGCCGAAGAAATACCGGTCCTGATCATTTACTATCGCGAAAATAGATCTGCTTACCGACACTCGCGGCTCGCGTTTGTGACCTGCTTTCTTCCACGCTTCTTTATACAACCTTATCTGCTCTGCCTGTTGAACATGGAATGGTTTGCCACCTTCATCAAACTTCAGCGTTGAGCTTTGCAGGTGCATGCCATTTTCGGCAGCCCAAATTGCCGTTGCATTCGAAGCAGCGCCCCACCAGATACGTTCGCGCAATCCTTGCGAATGAGGTTCAAGTCGTAGCAACCCGGGAGGATTCGGAAACATCGGGTTAGGATTAGGTTGGGCAAATCCTTTTCCATTTAACTTATCCAGGAATTGCATGGCCTTGTGACGTCCCATGTCTGCGTCTGTTTCTCCAGCAGCGGGCTGATAGCCAAAATGTCGCCAACCGTCGATTACTTGTTCGGGAGAACCCCTGCTGATCCCTAAATGCAATCGTCCTCCCGAAATCAGGTCCGCTGCCCCGGCATCCTCTACCATATAGAGTGGATTTTCGTAGCGCATATCGATCACTGCGGTACCAATCTCAATTTTACTTGTCCTGGCGCCGACAGCCGACAGCAATGGAAATGGCGATGCTAATTGAGCAGCGAAATGATGTACACGAAAATATGCTCCATCTAAACCGATTTCTTCGGAGGCGACAGCCAATTCAATAGACTGAAGCAACGTGTCGCTTGCTGATCGAGTTTGATAGGCTGGATTATTTGACCAATGTCCGAATGATAAGAATCCTATTTTTTTCATAAGTCCAAATAGAACATAAACCTACGTTCATTAATTCCATTTTCACTACTTTCACTTAAGAAAATAGCGTAGACCTCTTATCAATTGACGAGGATACATCAATGTTAAATTTTGCTAACTGACTTTTCTCGTGGTAGGCTGCATTTAGTTCACGACTAAATTTATCCATCTCCTCTGAGATCTTGTGCAGTTTCCTTGAAATGTCCTTGATCTCCTCAACGGGCAAGTTGTTGTCAGTAATTAGTTTTGTCATTCCGAGCATGGATGAAACTGGCCTGCGGATAACATGTCCAATATCGAAAATGATCTGCTCGACTGAAACAATGTAATCCACCAGTGCGGTGATGTCACTTGTTGCACCATACCACAGGATTTTTCCATTCTGATCTTTGTCCGGAACTGCTTTCATCCATCGCCACCTAATGTTTCCATCGACAACAATTCTGTACTGGAAGGTTATAGGTTGCGAGGTGTGATAGGCTTCCTTCATTCTCTCGCCGAACCTTATTTTATCATCTTGGTGAATTATTTCCCTGATTCGATCTGAATTTTCTGATTCGTCCTTTAGCTCCATATCGTGATTGTACTCTTCGGTTCCACGATTAAGGAACAGAATATTAGCTACTCCACGCTCATCGATCTCAAACATGTATGTATTAGCTGGAACCTGGCTGGTGATCTTCCGTATCAATTGTGCATTCTGCTCGATTTTTTCCTCAGCTATTTTTCGCGCTGTAATGTCAATGTGAGTACCCAGGATTGTGTTTGTCAACTCGTTATTTGCGTCTCGGAGCCTCCTTCCGCGTGACCATATCCAAATCCAGTCACCATTTTGATGACGCATGCGATAGATGTTTTCATACCAACCCAGAGAGCCAGCTTTCAAAAAGTCATCCACCACCTTTGTCGAAGGCGCAAGGTCGTCGGGATGAAGCCTTGCTACCCAATTATCTTCAAGCGATTCGTCCCAATGACCACCGGGCTTGTCGATGCCAAGCATCGCGAAGTACTCTGAGCTATACCAAATACGACCTGTCTCAATGTGATACTCCCACGCGCCGGTATTCGACACTGTTATGATCGATCGATAACGTTCCTCACTTACCTGCAATGCCTTCGATGCCTCCCTCGCTTTTCTAATCTGATTTTCCAATTCAAGAGTGCGCTCCGCTACTCGTCTTTCCAATGTTTCATTCACTCTCTCAATCTCCCTGCTGTGCTGTCGAAGTTGTTTCTCGTATTCCCTACGCTGAACGCTTCGCAATGTTAGCGTGATAATATCCGACACCGATTTCGTGAAAATCAGATCCTCGGGTTTCCATTCTCTTGGTGTCCCCTGCTGCTCACAACACAACAAGCCGCCGAGTTGCCCATCGATCGAGTAGGTGACGTCAAGCATCGAATGGATGTCGAAGGGTAGGAGGTATGAATTCTTAAATTCCCGTGTCTGCGAATCTGCGCGCGCATCGTTTGCAACAATCATCTTGCCACCATGCACTGCTTTCGCGTATTCAGGATAGTCGGATAACGGAAAGGACAATTTATCTTTAAAAGAATCAGTCGCAAGTTCGTAACATACGATTGACTCGATGGTATCAGTCTCCTTTATATATTTCCAAATGCTTACGCGACTTGCAGAAAGTGTTCTGCCGGTGAGACGCGCAATATCTTTGGCCGCTTCATCCATCGAGCCAAAGTTTACACTTTTACTTTTCGAAAAATCGAAGAGCGTTACAAGATGATTTTGGAGTGTGGAATTGAGGCGCGAGATCTCGGTCGCTTGCGAAGCGATCTGGTCCCGTTGTTCTGTAAGGATTACATTGGCTCGCCTTTGCCTCCTGGCAGAGCCCCATTGAAAATACAGCAACGCAAGTGAAAGGGTTAAAACCAACATCAGGCCAATACGTTCCTGATTTTGCTGAAGAATGGTGGCTTTATTTTGAAGCTCATTGGTCTTTAGCAACTCATTCTCCCGTTGCTTTTGATCCATCTCAACCTGAAACTGAAATTTTGCAACCCGTCCCGAAATATCGAGGTTATTGACTGAGTCCCTCAATACCAAATATCGATTCGAATAGAACAACTCATCACTGCGGTTTCTTTCTGCCTCCGCGACCTTCCACAAAAAGTAGTTGCCCAGGATCTCGAGGTCGAAATATTTCATTCTTGCCCCACGCTCTTCACAAGCGTAAAGTGCTGTCTCGCCGATCGGTAATCGCCCTGCGCGAGATCGACTTTTCCGAGCACAATATGAGCACGTGTAATCAGCTTCACGTTGTGAAATTTTTCCAGGTACGTCAATCCCTCGGTCGACAGACGTCTTGCTTCTTCGACATTCCCCTTATAAGATAATATTCACCAATCAAGATCTTGACCTCTCCCTGGGCCAGTGAATCTTTCGTAGCGCGACTGGTTGAATCTGCTTTCTTAAAAAAATGAAAGGCATCGTCGAACCTTTGAACATCCGAATAGAGCATGCCTAACAAGACCATCGCTGATGTAATGTCACGAGTATTGCCCAGGGACTCTCTTAATTTAAGCGCACGGTGATAGTATTGTTCGGCATTTAGAAAGTCACCTTGTAACCGATAGAGCGCGCCAAAACTTTGAGAGACGTACGCAAGGCCGCTCACTTCATTGATTGATCTGAATATCGACTCCGCTTTTACAAAATATGGATAGGATTGAGTGACCATACCTTGCTCCGAGAAAAGTCGGACCGATATTGTTGAAGGCATAGCCGATCTGGACAGAATCGGATGTACTGGTTGCCTGTGTAAGGGCATTCTCATAATTTTCATATGCCCTTATAAAGTTCCCTTTATAATAATGTGCCAGCCCCAGGTAGTTCAACGTGCTCGCTGATCCTTTACTGAGTTTTAATTGTGCTGAAAGTGACAGTGCTTGTTCGGCATATTTGATCGCTGAGTCCGGGAAGGCTGACCGGTATTCCCATGCGAGAGCGTTCAACGATTCGAGACGATGTTCACCTGTTGACGTTTTCACATCTTCGCGCAGCTTCTCTATTAATTCCATGTTCTGCGCTTGCAACACCTGGGTCGCGCAGAAAGTAATCAATGAAAATAGGACCGGGCGAAATGTTGATCGCATACTAAATATAAAAAATGAAGATATTTTTACCTAAGGAACAAACGCCGTATCGTGTTTTCACGATACTATAGTAAACCTCGAAACAAATGAAGTACTGTATTCTTTTCCTCACCATAATTATAGGGCAGCACATTTGCGCGCAACAGCTTCCTTCACCCATTCTTCTCTGGCCCGATGGTGCACCGGGTGCAAGCGGAATCACTGATGAAGACAGACCTGCTATCACACCATTTTTACCTGAACCAGGAAACGAAATGGTGCAGCTATCCTGGTAGTGCCTGGTGGTGGATTCACGATCCGTGCTGTTGATCACGAAGGTGTGCTGGTTGCCACAATCGTTGAGGGATCATGGTATTACTGCTTTCTTGCTTCGCTATAGACTGCGTCCGATTTACGAACGAGAACATTGGTTACGTGATGGTCAACGCGCCATGCAATATATCCGGTCACACGCTTCCGAATACAACATCTCACCTGACCGCGTTGGTGCTGTCGGTTTTTCAGCCGGTGCCAATCTTATCGCGGACCTGGCCTTCAATCCCAGGCGGAGCAAGCTGATGCAAAAGATCCGCTTGATCGTTTTAATACACAACCAAACTTTCTGATTCTTTCCTATGGTTCGGCTTCGATCCCAACATCGATGGATGCAAAGGTTAAAGCCAGCCTGCCACCTGTCTTTATGTTTGGTACAGTTGAGGATGCGGGAAGTATGAAGGGCATGTCGGAATTATATTCAAGTCTTATCCAGGCAAACGTAGCCGTCGAGGCACACTTTTTCCAAAATGGAGTTCATGGTACCGGCTTCGCATTGGAGATCCGGTTCTTGGCGCGTGGCCAAACCTTATGTTAACATGGTTGAAGTCCGGCGGTTTCCTGGTGGACAAACCGCGCTTCGCATTGAATGGTGTTGTGAAGCTCGATGGCACGCCATTGTTGCGTGGCATGGTTGTGTTAACGAACATAGAAAACCCCAACGCACCGCCAGTAGTTATCTACATGACCAACACTGGCACTGGTGAGTTGGGTCGGTTCAGTGTGCCTGCAAGCCAGGGACCGATCGCCGGTAAGTACAAAGTAGTTGTTCGGCAGGAAGCGACACGCTGGACGAGCAACTCAAGAGATCCGTTCATGATCCGGATGATGGCTAAACAACGGGACAGTACTCTTACTGACAGCGACCTTAAGGAGTGGAGCGATTACCTTCGCAAGCGGGACTTGTCACCTAGCATCGACAACCAGAGAGTGTTCCCGACGTCAGCATCCCAATGATAAGATGGACTACACGGTAGAAATTAAAATGGGAGGTGATTTTATGTTGGAAGTGTTTTCGAAGTGACAATTGTTGATCATTCAAGAGAATGGTATCTTGTTAATGACTTCCCCCTACCTATGAACTCAATAACCAGCCAACCTCGTTGCCGGTCTGATTCTCATTTCCTCCCTGTCTATTGCGCAGCAAAAGACAGTTCGCATCGATGATATATTGAAGGATGCAGCCATAACGGGTGATCTCGTTGTGACTGGCGCTTCCATCACCGACGATCCGGGTTACATGCGTGGTTCAAAGCAAGGCTTGCTTTCCATCAGGCACTTGACATTTCGTAATTGCACCTTCGATAATGTATCCATTGATTCGATCAAGTTACAGTCATTAAAGCTCTTCGATTGCAAAGGTGAGTTTCTCACGCTCATCGATGTGAGTATCGACACTCTTCAGGCTTATGACACCAAGTTCAATGCGTTTTCGTTGTTCACTTTCGCTCAGACATTTACTTCGTATGCGAATCATTTCACGGAGATCTTCCTGAGCAACTGTGAGATCCCGGATTTCCAAAACTTATCCGTAGACATTGACGACATGCGCATCTTTGGGCCGAAAGAGATGCGGCTTACGAAATCCAGGGTGGGCACGCCTAATGACGGCGACCGGGTTGCTCAGAATTGCCGAATGTCAAATAGGGTCTGCGAAGGTAGGAGGATCGATGTTGGATTTCGATGTCGAACGCACGACGTTCGGTTCGCTGAGCCTTGAAAACGTTACTATCTCGGGGTTGCTGAAAATAGTGGAGAGTCATTTTCAACATCGACTTGAATTTGAACAAGTTGTAGTGCCTGCTGAAAACATCGAGTTGCCATTTGATCAAATCTCCAATGGAAAGTTATATGCGATCTTGTATCGGGTGGAATACGAGCCATCCCTGGGCGCGATGATGGCGGAGCCTCATTTCATGAGTAAAGACACGTTGGTTGTAACCTTTCATGGGATGGAACAAGTGCATAGCGCGGCTGATTCGACGTTCTTTCAGTCGCGTCTTTTCGACAGGCTCGTATACGCTTATCAACGGTTGAACGACAGTTACAAGCTGCGTGGCGATGTGGAATCCGCCAATGCGTGTTATGTGGAGCTAAAGGAGCTTGAGCGTTCACGTCTGCGGTTCCGGCATCATGAAGATCCGACGTTTAAATCATTCTTCCGTTTGCATCTTTCAGGTTTGCTGAAGGTGTACACGGACCATGGCACCGATCCGGCGAAGGCCATTGTGGCGTCGGTTTGGGTGGTAATTATCTTTGCAATTTTCTATTTCTTCTTCCCGTCCGATTGGGACGTTACGAGCAAGACAAGGCTTGTCCAGCAATACAAAGACTTCATCGAAAAAAATGACAGGGGATATTTCAAGCCATTTGTCCGGCTCGCAGGAGGCATCGCGTTTAGTTTTGTAAACGCATTGACATTAAGTCTTAATGCCTTCACGACACTGGGCTTTGGAACATACCCACGCACGGATTGGCGCGTTACGTCTGTGTGCTGCAAGGATTTATTGGATGGTTCTTATTAAGCATCTTTACGGTTGCATTGATCAATCAAGCCCTGTTTTAGACAGAGCGGATGATGATTTCCATACTTGTGTTGTTCGAAAATATCCAGATGTTAAAATCAAACAACAAACCATCTCTTGCAGGTCAGTCTTTTGAATACTCCGGAACTCTGCTTTTTATCTCCGCCATAAGGCTCAGGAGTTTTTTAATTTGCATGTTATACAATTCTTTATCACTTGAGAAGTCCTCACGCGTAGTAATCATGTACACGCCGTTTTTTATCTCGCTCATACTCAAGACCTGGTAAGTCACCAGGAATCTTTACGGGGTTTGTATCCGACACATAAGTTATCCAACCAAGATGAAATTTGACCTTTAAGGAAACCACCTCATCGTTGAGGGAACTTGAGGAAAATGATACAAGGCCATAGCCCGCATCCAACTGGTTCACAACACCTTTTAACATCGAATAATACCAATTGAAATCGTAATTGAGGTCTCGATTAAATGTGTTCAATGAGATTCCTCCTCCCAGGTCTCCACCAAGATTGGTAAAGACAGAGAATAACCTGGCGGATTGATTTTTTATAGTGAACAGAGTCTTGAAGCCGAAGTCTCGTGAAAAATCGACAGTTGGCTTATTGACTTTTTCATGTGTTGAAATATCTCCTTTGGCGTACTTCAAGATCAAATCTGCTAACTGGTTGATAAAATTCGGGTTATTAACATCCAGCTCATAAAGATCGTGGTCATTTTTACCTACAAAGTTGGGTGTGCAAAAACACGAATCGATTTTCGACATGCTTTGAAAAAAAACGTGAAGTCTTGTTGCGACTTGCAAAATACTTTCCTTTGGAAGCGATATACTGGATGCCACAACACCAAAAATACTTCTCGCCATTACGGATAATTGTTATCCAAACAACGTCAATTTTTATGAAATTAACATCAAGGAAATTGGTCGTGTTGCCAGCTCACTCCTTAATTAATCTCCTCCTAAAAACTATCTCACCTTCGCGAATCCACACGAGCAAATAAATCCTGGTAAGACCTCCTTCACATCAAGAGATGTCGACCGGTCTATCCCCCACTCCCTGATTTTGACACCTCCTCATATCCATCAAGAGAACTTTATCTGCTTCACCTCCTTCGATTATCACCATTCCGGTCGTTGGGTTTGGATACATTAATAATGAAGCCTTACCTGGATCTTCAATGCCGGTTACGACCTTATTAATAAGGAGGACAGCATCGTTGCTTGCAATACTTCCGCATGAGGAACTGACTACGCAATTGTAATCACCAGCATCGGCAACCAGCAAATCGGAAATTGTTAGTTCATTCGAAGCCTACACCACTGACCTTCGCATTATCTGTCAATGAGGTCGCTCCTTTTCTCCATTGATAAGTCAATGAAGAGCCGCTTGCAGCAAGGGGTGAATGTTATCGACTGTCCGACTTCTTAGTATCGCCTATCGGTTGACTTGCAATGGTTGGTAGACTGCCAACCGTCAATGTTGCGTTTGCCGATACTACCTGGCCGCACGTGCCACTTACAATGCAATTATAATTTCCGGCATCAGCCATTGTGAGACTACCCAATATGAGTGTCGTTGACGTTGCTCCCGAAATATTTGTTCCATCAGTAAGTTCGGTCGTGGCGTTGCGCCATTGGTAGGTCAATCCCGTTCCGATGGCCGTTATGGAAAAACTTGCCGATAATCCCTTCGCACTTTGACTGATCACCGGGTTGCGAGATGATAGCAGTAGATGCATCAACACGCATTAATGGTCTCATTGTAGTGTGTCACCACCAACACCCGGCTTCACGCCGAAAATTTTTAGTTGATTGTTCCCAACTGAAAGATCTTGAGATAAGACCGGATGCTTATATCGCCACCACCAGTCATTACGGCGCTCACGGCAATCATCCCTTTGAACACCCGGTATTCGATTCCATTTTCACTGCTCGTCAACGTCACGGTTCCAGAACCACCTTCACAAATGGGTGAGACAACGGAAACATTAACGCCAGTGTCGACAACAGGCGGTGCTGCAATGGAGTTTCCGATCAGTTGAAAAACTAAAAATCGGGTTGCTGGTATCGTTGGAGGCAATCGAGATGGTCACCGATTTAGCTCCCAATGTTTTTGGATTGAATGTAACGTTGAATGACGTTTCACTATTTCCACTAACTGAACTTAAAGTCGACGTTTGATCCAACGTAAAATCAACGGCGTTCGAGCCAGTTAAAAAGATCCTGGGGCTGCTTAGTAGATTCAGAGCGAGTGAAAAGCCGGTGTTCTTGATCTTGAATTGCTTGATGCCGGAAGTATTTCCGTTTATGATATCACCAAAGTCAAATTGACCACCATTAATAATATTAGTTGCTCCCTGCACAACGGCAATCCCTGGATTTAAAATAGGATTGTTATTGAATTCGAGGCTCCCGATTTCTGCATTGCCGATGCGGTTGTTTCCAGCCTGATCGGGTAGCAGTCACACTGGATGCCTGGCCGCCATTGTTAAATGCAAGGCTCGCCTGTTGGATAGATATCGTTGGTGTAAGTCCACCGTTGTCGGCAAATGCATTTACCCAGTGGATCAACGGGGGCTGCAGCCGTTCCTACGTAGTCTTGAATATAATTGGGCATTCCCGAAGGAAGATATGTTTGTGCATTCGGGTCTTTGTTCACGCCAACAAGATTACGGCCGTATGAGATCAACACACCAGTGACATCGTTCGGTACTCCCGAGTTATTTACGTTCAAAAGCAACGATGCTATTCTTTATATATACTCTCCTGTTAGGATCATCCAGCGTAAGTGCATTGTCTAACCCGGTGCCATTACCCGTTGTGGATTTGTTGGCCACGATGGTACAGCTGGTAATGGATGCACTCCCGCTGTAAAAATAGATGGCCGATCCGGATGCTGCCCTTGTTTGCCGTGATCGTGCAGTTGGTTAAAACGGTTGGCGACGAAACGCCGATGTTACATGGCGCCACCAAGAAAGGAAGCAGAATTATTTACGAAAGTCGAATTGTAAATGGAAAGCTCGCCAAGGTTATGGATGCCTGCTCCGTTCTGTCCCGGGGTTCCCATCCAGCTTCCCGTTCTTTATCACGACATCGTGCAGCTCAAGGCTCCCTCCAAAGATCATCCAAATACGAAACGGAGGTGCCGTTACATCCCGCTCAAGCGTCGAGCCATTGCCGTAGATAAACGATCTTATTGACAAGCGACTGGTCAAGTTTCACATCCGGTAAAGCGGAGTTACCGTCGTAAAGGGAAGCGATAGCAATCTGTAATACATACTTACCGCGCAGCGCGAGAATAATAGTATCTGGCTTATTGTTTTGATTGGCCTCGTTGATAGCGGCAATGAGAGCCGTGACATCACCGTTTGCGATGAATATTTTTTTGCGTAGCAGAAAACGACAGTGAGAGGATTATGATAACAACAGCTGCCTGAATTTTCTTCATTCGATGCTATTGCTTTTGAAATACAAAGATCCATTTACCTGTAATGGAACTTGCTCGACCATTAGCGTAGCCGGGGCCGCTGAAATTAAATTGCAAAGTGAGTGTTGTTGCGGTTATCACATAGTCTACTTCCAGGTCGTCATCGCGATGAAGTTTCTGTACCGGATTAGTTGTATCAAAAGTGAATGTTCCTGTCGCTTCCCATGGACTTACAAAAGGCCGGCCGCTTGCAGTGTAGTTGAATGACTTGCTGCCATCGCTACCGGTGAAGGCCAAAATAAGATTTTGCATAGCCAATCTTGTACCACCCCATCGCTGGTGACTTGAGTTGCCTTCCAGTTAGCTCTCAGTTTATCGAGCTGGATGTCTGTGGTGGCTTTGGGATCATGCTTCTTCGAGCACGAAATAAGTTGCAGAGAGAAAGCGCAGAAAATTACTACCAGGATTCTAAACGGGATTTTCATAATTTCTTTACTGTTTTATAAGTCTTTTCCTGAATACGACTGTATTCCCATTGGCACCGGTAAGTATGTACGGTCCTGATGAAAGATCTTTTAACATCCAATGTTGTTATCCCATCAACGTTCCACTCGCGAACAAATAACACCCCTCATATCGATCAAAGAGATCCGCTCTACATCGCTGTTCTCTAAAATCAACGTTCCGGTTGTGGGATTCGGATATATCGTCAACGTAGTCTGGGGATCTTCAAAACCTGTAATAATGTTGCTCACTGTTATAGATTGTTTTGCTGTAGTTGCATTATAATCTGTCGAAGCTACCTGGGTGGCCGTAACTTCGATGGTTCCCGGCTTCATTAAAAGCAACTGTCCGGATGTCAGGTTGCCTTGCCCGGTACCGCCTGTAATAGAAAATGTAATCGCGGCGGGTGAAGTTGATGTTGCCGAGATCACAAGCTCTTCACCTATATCGCCTGTTGTTCTTGTAGAAGTGAAAGAAATTACCGGTGTGATCTTGTCAACAGTGAGCGTAGCATTGTCACTCGTAATACTTCCACATGAAGAAGTAACTGCGGCAATTGTAATCTCCAGCATCAGCAACAAGCAGGTTCGATAACGTTAGTGAATTCGTTTTTGCACCTGAGATCTTAGCATTGTCTGTCAATGATGTTGTACCCTTTCTCCATTGGTAAGTCAGCGAGCCGCCGCTTGCAGTAATAGTGAATGTAGTTGACTGCCCTACTGTTTTAGTATCACCGGTTGGCTGACTTGTGATACCTGGCGTGCTATTCATCGTGAGTGCTGCATTTGCCGATGTGACCGGCGAGCCGCACGAACTGCTAACCACGCAATTGTAGTTCCCGATATCGGAAGCGCTGATGTTACTCACCGTTAGTGTTGCCGGACGTTGCACCGGAAAATATTTCCACCATTGTTAAGATTGGTTGTGCCTGTTCTCCATTGGTAGGTTAAACCGGCGCCCGCGGCCGCCAGTGAAAAAATTTGCTGATCCATCGGGGCACACAGCGGCATCGGCAGGTTGAGTTGTGATAGTCGCGGATGAATTAACCGTGAGGGATGCGTTATTAGAGGCAATCGATGGAGAGCATGTACCACTTACGACACAATTGTAATTCCCAGCATCACTCGGTTGAGAGATTTGAAATGGTTATCGCGTTGGAAGTAGCACCGGAAACATTTGCACAATTGGAAAGATTGGTCGTGCCCTTGCGCCATTGATACGAAAGACCCACACCATTTGCCGTCACCGAGAAACTGGCTGATGACCCCGGGGCATTTACTATCATCTACCGGTTGTGAAGTAATGGCCGGTGACGAATTAATTGTAAGCACTCCATCATTAGAGGTGACTGGCGAACCGCATGAAGCCGTTACAACACAATTATAATTTCCGGCATCGGATGCTGCGAGGGCAGACAATGTTAAGGTTGATGAAGTCGCTCCCGAAAATATTTCCGCCATTGTTAAGATTGGTTGTGCCTTTTCTCCCCCATTGATAACTTAAGCCAGCGCCGGTAGCAGTCACGGAAAAATTAACTGACGCACCTGTACATTTTGCGTCATCCACAGGCTGCGCAGTAACCGAAGCTCCAGCGCTTATCGTGAGTGTTCCATTGTTGGAAGTAACAGACGGGGAGCAGGTACCGGTGACTACACAATTATAATTGCCTGCATCACCAGCGACGAGATTGCTCAATGAAAGTGTTGCCGAAGTGGCACCGGAAATATTTCCTCCATCGTTAAGATTGGTCGTGCCTTTTCTCCATTGGAAAGTTAGACCTGTGCCTGTAGTAGCTACAGAAAAACTGGATGAAGCTCCCGCACCATCTCGTATCATTTGCCGGGTGAGCAGTAATCGCCGGCGCCGTATTGACAGTCCAGTGCGCCATCGGATGATGTGGGCCGAATGGCAACCAACTCCGCTATTGACAACACAATTATAATTTCCGGCGTCACCGGCAACATGTTCGACAGCGTGAGTGTTGCCGACGTTGCACCTGAGATATTTCCACCATTGCTAAGGTTCGTCGTGCCTTTTCTCCATTGATAGGATATACTGGTGCCGTTTGCCGTTATAGTAAAACTTGTTGTCTGACCTGCGCATTTGACATCATTCACTGGCTGTGCTGTACAGCGGGAGAAGTATTCATGGTCAGTACGCCATCGTTGGAAGTGACGGAAGGACATGCACCACTAATCACAACAATTATAATTTCCCGCATCACACGGGTGCGAGGTTGGTCAACGACAACGTTTGCCGAAGTGGCACCGGAAATATTTCCGCCGTTACTAAGATTGGTCGTGCTCTTTCTCCATTGATATGTTAGCCCAGTGCCAGTAGCAACAACTGAAAATGAAATACCCTGCCCGTTACAGCCATTTTGGATTGACTGGTTGCGTAGTTACCGCTATAGAAACATTAAGTGTGATACTAACTGTGTTGGTAAGATCCGCGCTGCCGCAGCCCAACTTTGTTGCGGTAACTTTAATCGTATTAGCGGCCTGTCGTAAGATTTGTTGACGGAACACTAAGAGCAATATCACCACCACCACTCACAATTGCACTCACTGCAGTACTTTCCTTTGAATGCCTGGTAGGTTGCCGATGCTTCACTGGACAAAACATTTATGGTCGCATTGTTACCTGGACAAATGGATGCGCTTCCGTTGGTTGTAAGCCCCGTAGAAATATGGAGTGTTAATAATGGCATTAATTTGTCTTCGTGGACTCTCACATTGCATTCACTATTTGTGAGACCCAGTAGGAAGTTGTGGCCGACAGGCTGGGAGTTGTGTACGTGCTGTTCACTTTGCCCACCGATGGCTGCTCCCCCACTTGACAGTGTGTACCATCGATAATTTCCATTCGTTGATCCTGTCGCTGTTAATGTCACCGTACCGTTGCTGCAGCGTCCGTTGTCTATTCCCACCCGGTGTTGATGGAATGGCGTTTACTGTCAAGATTGTTTTTTGCGGAGCAGAGGCGCAGCCGTTTTTCGTAACCGATAATGAATAAGTACCGGTAAGCGAAGGTGTAGAGCTTGAAAAGGTAGTTGGGTTTTGAACTGATGAGGTGAAACTATTAGGTCGGTCCAGCTGTAGGTGGGAGAACCGGTAACACTCAACGAACCCAAACTTATACTGCTGCCCTCCGCAAACAGGACCAGTGTTTGATGCGATACCGTTGTTGTACAAACACTTGAACTTCGGCCGTCGTGAGCACACGATTTAAATTCGCACTTCATCAATGTCACCGGAAGACGTTCTGCACTGCCGTCCTTACCAATTTGAAAGGCACCGAAACTGTCTGTCAGGGTTACGCTCGCACTGCTCGATCCTACCTGGACATTGTCTTTTATAGATCTTCCAGTTTCCACTGGTTACGGTGGCAACAATGTGTGTCCATTGATTTAGTGTTAAGGCTTGACCTGTGCCCACCACACCCACATTGTTAGCCTGGATCTCGGCTTGTCCCGAGTTGTTGATCTTTAATTTATACGATTCATTATTGTAATATTTTGTGACGATCGTGTAGGTGTTGCCCAATGTTGTTGGCCTTACCCCATGCAGAGATTGAAAAAGCACTGTACATCCCGCAGGTTGGTTTTGATCGCCAACATCAATGCCGCTATTTGTTCCATTCAAGTTTAGTGCGGCATTAGACGTTCCGTAATGATCGCTGGTGGCCGGTCACTCCACCGGTGGGCGTGCCATTGTAAGCATTCACAAAAATGTCGTTCGCATTTCGTCGAGTGATAGTGAGCAACCAGGCCCGAGGTAATGCTTAGAAAACTGGCGGCATCGATCGGGTTGGTAATCACGATATCAGAACCATTATCAACACCCGTCTTAACCGGGCTTGACGATACGACACGAATGCGGTATTGATTGCCACTCGCTATGTATTGTGAGATCGTTATCGGAATATTTCCTGAATTGGATGTGCTCGGATAGCGTTCCCCAGGTTAGTTGGAGAAGAAAAACTCCCGGAAGAATTGCTAAGCTGAACGGTAAATGTATTTCCTGCATTGAATGTCAATCCTGAGCCATCATACGAAATGGTGGCCGTGGCGCCCGCGCATTTCGCGAAGTGACAGAACCTTGGATAAAATATTTCCCTTTACCAACATCAGTTGGCCTGGGTTTTGTGATCGTGATGTTGTTGAAAGTTGCGTAATCATTCACATCATCAACTGAGGAGGCCGCTCCCATCAACGACCACGTGCCTGTTTGAATTTAAGTCACGATAATATAGTTGGACCTTCGTCGGGTTAGCTGCCTCTGCACTCGTTAGGTCTTCGGTGGTTTTAAATCTGAAGTTTGCGTTGTAGGCAGATCCACCGAAACGGTTAACCACCCAATACTGATTGGAATAGACTGAGACAATATCAGTTGCCGTTGGTAATGCGTTGGGTTGTGCTGCATTAATTAAAGTTGTCGTTACTGAGGATGCGCCCGATGTATTGTAATTGGCCGTGAAATTTGTTCCCGTAAAAGCGACACTCCCCGCGCTTTCGGTCATCGTAAAAGCAGAACCTCCTCCAAAAGGAAATGTAGAAGCTACTCTTGCAGGGGAATTAGTAAGCGTGGCCGGTATTGCTTCCTTTTTGCATCGCTTGTGGTGGTTCCCGACGACTCGTTTAATTGATAATAAGATACCAACCCTGTTTCACTCCCGGTAAGCGTGAGGTGCATGTCCTCCCCGTATTTGTTGAGCAGTCCGCGCAACATTCCACAGCCGAACTTCGTCAATGTCACCTTTGAAATAATCTGAGGTGCCTGTCGAAGAACCGATCCTCAATGAAACACCGGATGGTGTATTCATTCCTCCTGCCGAGGATCCAACAGAAGTTCCGTTCACGTAGATAGTGACGGTGGTGCCGCTGAAAACAGCAGCTACGTGATACAGTGTGTTCGTAGTAAATGAGTAACTAAAGAAGTACGACGTTACACCATACCATATTCCGATCTGGCTCAATCCCTGGTTGATGTGAAACGACCAGCGTGTGTTGCTTGCGCTGGAGGGATTGGCGGCCATACCCACCATACACGGTTGTGCCGGCAGGCGGAGAACCAGAAGTCCACGTTTGGTTTTTACCCAAGCCTCCACAGTACCCGTAGAAAAATCAAGAGACGCGTTGGCTGCAACAGTAATGCTTTGATTGGTGCCGTTAACGTTGATTGGCATTGCCCGGCAACGCACTGGTTGTGCAGCGACGTAACTGCAGCTCAGTGCTGAAAACAAAAATAGAAGTGCCTGCTTTTTCATTAGGGGATGATTTTTCTTTCACCCTAAAACAAATCTCCTGTTATTAAACTATACTGTCCACTACATAAAGATGTAGCGCTACCGGTGCTTCGTTGAAATGCTTAACTTGATGTATGCTCCGCCTCGAAGTCTTGATATGTCTAATTCTTATCTCACGAATAAGCAGCTACGGTCAGGATGGCTACATCGGGGTCAGCGAAGGGCTGTCGAATCGTTTTGTTACTTCTATTATCCAGGACCATAAAGGGGTTGATTTGGGTGAGTACCAGCAACGGGACTGAACGTGTATGATGGCTACACATTCAAAAGCTTTTATCCGAATTCCCCCGATCCTGAAACTTTCCAACTCACGTATCTCTTGCTTGTCGGAAGATGTTAACGGTAATCTTTGGGTGGTACAGACAAAGGGCTGAATCGTATCAATGCAGATCGAAGCTCCAACACGATTATTAGTGATCTCATCAATAGAAATATCTGCTCCCTTACTATTGTAGACGGAACCCAGGTTCTACTGGGCACTTCCGATGGTGTGATGCTGCTTGTTGATTCTACGGGTAAATCACAGGTCCTTCATAATGAAAACCGAGACGTAGCGATCAACGGGATCCAGAGAGACAAGAGTGGAAACATATGGTTTTTCACTAACGCCGAACGGAGACTCTTCAAAGCTGGACTCCACGTTGAAAATCGATCGTTACTTTCATTTAACGACGAGGTACCATCCCAATTTTATTGTGGATGGAACCAGCCTCATTGCGTCCGGTGAATCAAGAAAAGGAATAGGCGTTTAATGATATAACGAAAGGCATACCCCTTGAAACTTCTTTCTTCGATTCGTTGAACACGATTTACCAAAGACCTGTATTTCTTTTACGATCTGAAAAATCCAGGATCTGGGCTGCTTATCCTAATGGAGTTCTGCTAAAGATCGATCCCGTTAACAAAACGCGTCGAACAACTTCAGTCATCGCTTCAGGCGTGGATACTTCGGTAGCAGGGATCAATACAATGATGGAGGATGAAAACGTTTGCTTTGGGGTGGGCACTGATGGTGGCATTGTGAAACTTGAGACGTCAGCGAATGCATTCACAAACCTTTTATCGCAACATAGAGCCGGGTAACCCGGACCAGTTCATCAGCACCCGCGGCATGGTGGAAGACGACAAGGGCAACATTTATGTCGCTTCTTACAAAGGCCTATTGAAAATAAGTCCCTCTGGAAAACTTACTCCACCTATTGTTTTTGTCGACAGGCACTAAAGAGGAAAGGTTGGGCCAGCGACAATGAAACTGTGGTACCATTCCGTATGCAGTGGGAAGCAACAAAATTTGATGACAACTTTACTCGACGGACTCTTTTATTTTAACCCGGAGTCTCAGAAGCTGGAACCGGCAATCAATTCAACTCCGGGGCGAGTGGAGAAGAGTTATTTGGTTTACTCACCGACAGCGAAGGAGTTACGTGGGATCGGAACACGCAAGGGTCTGCGAATCTTCGATAGGGCTAACAAGCGCCTCGTCAAACCAGGTGTTGACAAAAATGGAGTCATTGACATCTATGGTTTGGATAATAATTGAGCATCCGAAAAATATCATCTGGGCTGGGTCTAACAAAGGACTCTTCGAATTGATAAAAACACAATTCGATCAGGCACTTTCAGCACACCTCCACCCCATCGTTAAGTAATGAAGAGATCTTGTGCATTGAACCCGGGGATGACAGCACAGTTTTGGCTCGGGAGTCGCGGTGGAGGACTTATGAAACTTAACATTTACACCGAGCACATTCGTTACTTCAATACATTGGAAGGCTTAACAAGCAACATTGTGTATGGTATTGTTAGCGATGAAAAATATTTATGGCTAAGCACAGAAAATGGCATCTGTCGCTTTGATCCAAAAACTAACCAGGCGAAAGGTTACTATGAGAAAGACGGGCTGAGCAACAATGAATTCAACAATGCATCTTACCTGAGATCCATGGCCGGTCGTGTGTACTTCGGAGGAATAGATGGCATCACTGCGTTTTTTTCCGCATGAGCTCCTGGAGAGAAAATTCAACGGAAAAATTCTGCTGACTTCTTTAAAAATTGGTACGGATGAAAAAGTAAATGAGATCGTTGACGAAAGTAAAATATCCATTCCTTACGATAATCGAAACCTTACCATTGAGGTTGCCTTAACTGACTACTACAAGCCTCAAGGCAACAACTTTTTTTATCGACTCGATAACGACAGCACCTGGGTAAGGATAGGGAACCAGAACTCCCTTCACTTAAGCCAGCTCCCGGCAGGCGATCATAGTATTCAGATTCTCGGTAAAAATCTCAACGACCAGCAAAGTCTTAACACCCTTACTCTGAATATTAACGTGCAGCAAGTGTTCTATAAACAAGCGTGGTTTATCGCATTGGTGTTGCTTACGCTGATCGTTGTTTCCTGGTCATTCTTCAAGTTAAAATTGAATCAATTGATGGAAGTGCAGAGACTCAGGACGAAAATCGCGAGCGACCTTCACGATGAAGTCGGCAGCATGCTTACCCGGATCTCCATTCTTACAGAAGTGCTAAAGATTAAGAACAAGAATCATAGTGAAGTGGAGCATATCGCCTTGGCCAGTCGACAAGCCACCTCCACGATGAGCGACGTACTTTGGAGTGTGGATGCCCGCAATGATAAAGTAGAGAATCTTGTAGACAGGATGCGTGATCATGCCGATTCCCTTCTGCATCCAAAGAACATCGACATCAATTTCAAAATCGAAGGCGATGGTACGAAAGAGCTGAACATGCAGACGCGCCAAAACCTGTTGCTTATCTTTAAAGAAGCGATCAATAATATAGCAAGGCACTCAAATGCAACAAGGGTAGAGATAGGGCTCAAGGCAGGAAAGAACGAATTGTCGGTGATGATCAAAGACAATGGCTCCATAGCTCCGCCTAAAAATGGAAAAGGATCAGGACAGGGGTTAAAGAACATGCAGATGCGGGCGAAGGAAATTAACGCATCACTTACGTTTCAAAATGGTGATGGCTTTTCAGTAATCCTGCAAAAGAAGGTTTGATAAGACATGATGATGTAGTTTGTTTACTGCAAAACATGAAAGAATATTGTGCTAATGGAATTGAGTAACATCCATATTGCCTTGATTGAAGATGATCCGGTGATCAGGAAAGGGCTATTGAATTATTTTCAAGAGGATTCGTTTTGCGAGGAAACCTGGGGAGTAAATTCCATGGAAGATTTCTTCAAGGAATTAAAAGGCGGGAAAAACGGCAGATGTTGTGCTCACGGACATAGGTCTCCCGGGTATGTCGGGCACGGATGGTATCAGGTTGATACGCGAGAGGCTTCCCGAAGCAGACGTGATCATGCTTACTGTATTTCGCGATGAGGTCCGGATCTTTAAATCGCTTTGTGCGGGAGCCACCGGCTATCTATTGAAAGACACTCCGTTCGATCAAATCAAAGAAGCTATCCGTGTGATCCGAAAGGGTGGCAGTTTTATGTCACCTGCCATTGCGCGTATGGTGGTTCAGTACTTCAATCCACCACCAAAAAAAGATGAAAGCGACCTGACACCGCGAGAGCTGCAGATCATCCGTGGACTTATGGATGGCCTCAGCTATAAGCTGATCGCAGATCGATTATCAATATCTATAGATACCATCCGTTATCATATCAAGAAAATTTATCATAAGGTGCAGGTGAATAGCAGGACGGAGTTGATTAAGAAGTCGATGAGGTGAGGAGCGCGCCGATTTCTTGAAAAAGAAAATCTCTCGCGAATCCCCTATCTTACGCAAGTTCAACTCCCACTCATGCGCATCTCTTCGTCCTGCCTAGGTATGCTTGGCATACTTTTCGGAATCATGGCCGTCTTTCTCATTGTAATCTTTGTCCCTGGCCTATTGGATTTTCTGCTAAAGTATGGACCCTACTTTCTGGCGGTAGTGATGGGTGGAGGCCTGATCTATATTTTATTCTCGCTGGTAACTGCCACTGCCAGCGTTGCTGCCGATGAAGTGCTCGCTATTTTTCTTGATGTCAATGACAGGGATCTTCATTTGTTTTCCGGTCACAAGACCGGCAAGTCGGTGGGAGGCGCAGATCCGGATCGCCTGATCCAACACTATTTCATAACTGCCGAGGGCACCTCGTATTACCATGAATTGTTCAGTCACAGTCTCACAACGGCAATGGGTTCCGGGGAATATCAGGGGTATGTTTCGCTGAAGGAGAGCATAGTGGATAGCGCCGCATTGCAAGAGTCGCTTGCGAAGCTTTCAACTAAGCTAAACCAACGCCTGGCATTGGGGGAAAGGATCAGTCGGAACAATGATTTCCTCTACGTAATTGATGAGAACCGCGAAATTCAGATCAAGAAGACAGAGAAACTGTATACTCGTCAGTTGATGGTCCTTTACATCGATGCGAAGTCAAAGAGAGTGCTCTGGAAGGTGAAGATATAATTCTTGATTTCATGAAAATCAAATACATCATTTACCTGTTTCTGTTCGTCAGTTGTAAAAATGATTCACATACCACAACTGCTAACACGCGCGATCACATTGATATCTCCAATGAATTTGTTGATGCTTTTTATTCGTTTAACAGCGATACATTAGCGGCTGTTTTATCAGATGCAAAACAGTCACATCCGGAAATCCTGTACTATCAGAAATGGGCGGAATGCGGACATTATAAAATAGTTACGCGGCATGGCTTTATTGAAAAGAATGATTCGCTTATTCTATGCCCGGTAACTGTGAAAGATGACTTGATGGCTGCGCTCAAAATTGACTTCAATGTAACAGACACATTTCATGTAACCATACGCGAAGGTCGCATCCGGTCTGTTACTACTTCTTCGAACGATCCGGATGAGTACTACCAGGCAAAGGAATGGGTTAAGAAGAACCGTCCCGCATATGTAGAAAAACAATGTGAAGGAATTTGGGACGGAGGGCCAACACCCTGCGAATGTATTCAGGGAATGATCAAGGGGTTTAGTGAATTAGCAGCGACGGAAATAAATTGACTTTCATTCGGGTAACTTGCGACAGTCTATCAGAAGAGTATCGGAGCAAACATACCGAGATAAGTGCGCCAGTTTGCCCAGGTATGTCCGCCAGCGTTCTCAAAGTATTCGTATTTGATGTTAGTTTTCTTCAGCATATCCAACAGACGTTTGTTTGAGTCCATTACAAAGTCATCTTTACCACAAGCGACCCAGTATTTGTTGAATCCTGCTTTTTGAAGAGCCATGAATTTCGCCTCGTCGTCAGCCTTTGGACGAAAGATCCCGCTGCTAAATACTCCGATATATCCAAATGTGTCAGGGTACTCGGTAGAGAGGGTGATGGTCTGCATACCGCCCATAGATAACCCGGCAACCGCGCGATTTTCTTTGGTTGCTTTTACCCGATAATTTTTTTCAATGTATGGAATAACATCTTTGACCAGGCTGGCTTCAAACATGCCGGAGATCTTCAGGATGTTTTCAAGTGAAATCTCTGGCGCGTTTGGAACTGTGTGCAACGAAGATGTTTCGTAGGCATTTCCCGTTGGTCATAACAATAATCATCGGCTTCGATTTTCCTTGCGCGATGAGGTTATCAAGAATATAATTAGCGCGACCTAACGATGTCCATGCATCTTCATCACCACCGCCGCCATGCAACAGGTATAATACCGGGTATTTATCCTTGCTGCTTTCGTAGGCAGGAGGAGTATACACATACATTCTGCGTGTCGTCTTCAGACTTGGAGAATTGTACCACACGAGGTTTAAGGAACCATGAGGTACATCGTTAACTTCAAATTGTTTTGAGCCTTCACCTGGAACAAGCAAGAGGCTGGCATAACGGACGCCATCCCTCAGCGCCTCGGCATTCTTGGGGTCGATTGCACTAACTCCATCAATGAAGAAATTGTAGTGATACATGCTGGGATCCAATGGCCCTATGCTTACAGACCATACATTGTCGTCGCCTTTGGTTAATGGCATGGTCTGTCCATACGGCATCCAGCTTCCGTAAATAGAAACAGCCTGTGCATTCGGCGAGTGGACTTTAAACGTTACTTTCTTGTCAGCTTCAATAACAGGAGATTGAAACTTCGGGCCTTGCTGTTGGCCGATCTCCTGCGCCATCACCAGTCCATTGACGACAATCGCGATTAATAATAGAGTTAGTCTTTTCATAGGGACGGTCTTTAACCAGCCACAAGATAGTTTTTCTTTGTGTATACTGTACACATTCTATCGAAAAGAATGCGCTTCGATTTGCATGTTAAGGTGATCGTTGCCGGACATTGTTTTTTCACATCTGCACAAGCAATTCGCTAAACAAATCAATTTGGACACTTTTTTTGACGGCTCCATCTTTGCAAACTGAGGATGTATCTTTTCCAAACCTCGTCCTTTTGCCCTAACTAATGATCCGAAATTACATCCTCATCGCGGTACGAAATATCATCCGAGATAAAGTGTTCTCCGCCATAAACATTGTTGGCCTAGCAGTTGGAATCACTTGTTTTCTCGCCTTGTTTCTTTTCGTTCAGGATGAATTGACTTTCGACCAGCCAGGGTCGGCCGTAGATTCCAATCAGATCTATCGCGTCTATGTCAAGATTGCCGTGAATGGATCGGAAGATACCAGTTCGAAGACCGCCCAGGTCCTTGGGCCAATACTCCAACAGAATTTCCCGGAGGTCAAGAGTTATATGAGGATCGGATCCTTCGGGCCACGTGCCTTCAAATACAACGATAAACTATTTCGCAGTGGCAGCATCAACGCTGTCGACTCTACCTTTTTCAAAATTTTCGCGGTGCAATTTATCGAAGGTGACCCCGCGAGTGCTCTCGTTGAACCTAACTCAATTGTACTCACTGAAACAGTCGCTAAAAGAATATTCGGAAATGAAAGTCCCGTGGGCAAATTGTTACCAACGGAATCAGGGCAAAATTTCAAAGTCACAGCATTGATCAAGATTTTTCACGGAAGTCTCACTTCCATTGTGATTATCTCGAGTCTCTATCCACGTATCAAGTCAACGAAAACTGGCTGGACAATTTATTCACTACGTATTTGGGTGCTACAACCCGGAATCCGATGTAGCTGACTTTGAAAAAAAACTACAAAAGGTTGTTGTGGATAACGTAGGTCCGGAGATTCAAAAGTTGTTAGGTGTGTCGATAGATCAATTCTTCGGAAACGGAGCCGCATATTCATTTCACCTGCAGCCGTTCTCCTCCATCTATCTGTATTCTCAGCGCGACTACGGAATAGATCTTAATACCGAATCGGGAGCCATACGCACCAGTGATATTATATACACGTATATGTTTTCCGCTATTGCCATATTCATCCCTGATCCTGGCTGTGATTAATTTTATGAACCTGTCAACCGCAAATCTGCCCGAAGGGCCAGAGAAGTCGGTGTCCGGAAGACATTCGGTTCAGCACGATCGCTCTTGATATTCCAGTTCATCGGCGAGGCTATCCTTACAAGTTCCATCGCAATGATACTGGCTGTCTCCTTTCTGACACTGCTATTACCTTCCTTTAACAACCTTTTGGAGAAAGACTTGAGCCTCCTGGTAATAAACAAATATTGGACGGCTCCGATATTAATCGGCTTTTCGATATTGGTAGGTGTTCTTGCAGGCAGCTACCCCGCGTTTTTATCTCTCCTCATTTGTTCCTGCCAAAGTACTTAAGGGCGACAGTCAAGCGTCGCGCAAAAGCATGTTGGCGGAATGGTCTTGTTATCTTCCAGTTTGGCATCTCCATTTGCTTGCTTATTGGAACCTTCATCATCAAGAAACAGCTTGATTTTATTCAGAACAAAAAACCTTGGATTTAACAAGGAGCATCTCCTCTCCATCAATAATATAAGTCTGCTGGAGATCATATCGAAATCTTTAGAGAAGAGTTGTTAAAAAATTCCAACATTGTCTCAGTTACGAACTCGTCGCATATGTTCTCTGCGGGTGTACCAGGTCAGGGCTATTTGTTCGATAAGAAGACTGGTACTGATCCCATTCTTTGCCAATTTATTGTTGCGGACTACGATTTTCTTAAAGCATTCCAGGTTGTTTTAAAGCAGGGTCGGTTCTTTTCCAAAGAGTTTCCTGCTGATGTGGATGCTGTAATTGTGAATGAGGCGGCGGTTGCTGCCTTTCCAACAAACGATGTGATTGGAAAAGAGCTCGTTTCCCTTGACGCCCGTGACAAGGGCCACAGCTACAAGATCGTCGGGGTCGTCAGCGATTTCAACTATGAGTCTCTTCACACAAAAGTAAGGCCGCTGGTGCTTCACCTGCAAAAGGAGGATCACCCTGCCAATATTTTTACGGTGCGCATCGCTTCAGATGATATGAGTAACACAATTAGTTATATATCCGATAAGTGGAAAGAAATAGCACCAAGTGAGGCGATGAATTACAATTTTGTTGATGCCACTTTAGCGCGTCTTTATGTTGCTGAGCAAAGGACAAACGTAGCGTCACTTATCTTTTCTTCGGTCGCGATTTTTATCGCTTGTATCGGTCTGTTCGGTTTGGCTGCCTTTGTGGCAGAACAACGAACAAAGGAAATTGGCATTCGGAAAGTGCTGGGTGCCACATCAAGCCAGGTCGTGTTGTTGCTCTCAAGGGAGTTTGCGGTGTGGGTCTTGATTTCCAATATCATTGCCTGGCCAGTGGCCTGGTATGTAATGCATGGTTGGCTTGAAAACTTTGCGTTTCATACTGAGATGTCTGTGAGCTATTTTTTAATAGCGGGAATTGTCACATTCTTGATTGCTTCAATCACAGTGGGATTTCATGCTGTAAAAGCGGCTCAGACAAATCCGGTAGCGAGTATGAAGGTTGATTAGGTGGATGCGATCAAGGTATTGATAAAATTCTTGTCTCCATACTCTTCTTTGTTGCTATAGTGAGGGTCATCACACAGCTTGGAAATAATGAGGCCTCTGAAGAAAAGCTCGGGGCCGGTTGTCAGTAGGATCGTTCCTTTCTTTTGAACAATGTCGAGAGACCTCTAATGAAATTTCTCTCCTTTTGCGAGCATTGTCAATATAACTTTCATTCTTCGCTGCCTTGTCTCTTCTTTTTTGGCTGTCTGCAGTCGAAAGGCAATGGCGAACATGTTTGTCTTATTTAGCGTATCAAAAAATGCTTTTGCTTTCTTGTTCTTTGAAAGCGTTTTTAGAAAATCGGCAGGGATCATCATCTCGCTGGGTGGGGCATACGCTTTATTCCATCGACCATCTGCTTTAGCCTTCTCTACTTCGGCCATACCTGCGGGTTTCATTCTCCCTTCTTTGATCAATTGCTCAATCCTTTCCTTATTGCGCTTCGCCCAGATACTTTTCGGTCTGCGAGGTGTAAATTTCTGGATCCACGATTGTTCGTCGTACTTGTTACTTTGCCCATCGATCCACCCGAAGCAAAGTGCCTCCTTAACCGCCTCTTCGTAGGTGACTGTTTTTATTTTCGAGTCCTTCTTAAATAGCCGCAACCAGATTCCGCCGTTGGTCTCATGATTTTTCTTTAGCCAATTCTCGAATTCCCTGGGTGTCTTAAAAGATATTACTTCGAGATCCTCTTGACTTTGTTTGGGCATAGATTCAGTTTTTGATTTGCTGCAAATTATCGTCAACAAGTGACAGCCCTGTGTCAGGAGGGGATTGCTGAGGGGAAATGATTACCCTTACTCCGACCGCAATGACTTCACAGGACTGGCCAGTACCGCTTTAATAGTCTGGGTACTGACAATCGACAGCGTAATCAGAAGCGCGCCTAAGCCCACCGCCGTGAACATCCACACCGGGAGTTCTGTTCGGTATGCGTAGCCTTGCAGCCAGTAATCCATGAGGTAAAAGGAGACAGGGATCGCAATGAAACAGGCAATAAGTACCAGCACCACAAATTCTTTGGAAAGCATTTGCCAGAGATTGGCTGCGGAGGCGCCCAGGACTTTTCGGATACCCAATTCTTTAGTGCGTTGTTCTACAATGAAAGAAGCCATTCCAAACAGTCCGAGACAACTGATGATCACGGAGAGTAAGGAAAATGCCGTGGAGAGATCACCAATGCGCACCTCGTTGTTAAACTTAATAGCATATTGCTCATTCAAAAATTTGTACTCGAACGGTGAAGCTGGTGCGAACTCACTAAAAACTGTTTGTATTGTTTTAAGCGACTCCTGGGTATTGCGTTTTGGATTCAGTCTTAATGTAACGTCGCTGCCTATCCATGTTAGTGGAAAATAAATAGTTGGCGTTGATGGCAGATATGGCGAGCCTACAACAAGATCTTTGACTACACCGAGTATCGTAAAAGTAGCTGCTCCTTCGTCGGATATAATTACCTCTCCAACCGGGTCCTTCAATTGCATGTACTTGACAGCGGACTCATTAATGATTACACCCTTCTGATCGCTGATGTTCTCACGCGAAAAATTCCTTCCGGAGGTTAGTTCCCAGCCGATTGTCTCGCCATACTCGGGCGATATCCAATCGGCGGAAAATTGTTCCATGAAAGCCGGATCTTTACCTTTCCATGTCCAGCCGACGATATTTGGTCCGCTCCTGGTGACTGGGCTCTGTGATTCAGACATCTCCAGAATTGCGCCTGACGAAATCAATTTGTTACGCACGGATTCAAAATGATCATGAATTTCATTAGTCTTCATGTCCAGGTAGATCAGTCCGTCATTATCATAACCCAACGGACGATTTTTTGTATACTGAATCTGAAGGTAAACCGTAGCAGTTCCAATGATGAGCGCCATAGATACAGTGAATTGCAGAACGACCAGCACTTTTCGTTGGACTGACGCTGCACGACCGGCACGAAAAGTTCCCTTGAGAACTTTCACTGGCTGGAAGGACGACAGATATAACGCGGGATAACTTCCGGCAAGTACCCCCGGTGAACAACGTAAACCCTATGCATGATGACCAGAAATAAACGCTCTCCCAAGGTATATCGATTTGCTTGTCAGCAACACGGTTGAACTGTGGCAATGCAAGGAAAACCAATCCAATGCTGAGTATAAAACCAAGACCGGCGACGAGGAGAGACTCACTAAAAAACTGAGTGATCAATTGTCTCCGGATTGAGCCGATTGCTTTGCGGATCCCGACTTCCTTCGCGCGGCTCTCGGAGCGTGCCGTGCTCAGATTCATGAAGTTGATACATCCCAACATCAGGATAAAAATACAGATGATGCCAAACAACCAGACGAATTGAATCCTTCCTCCGGTATTCACTCCATTCGTGAACTCCTCGTACAGGTGCCATTTGCTCATGGGATGGAGAAAAAGGCTGCGCTGAAATACTTTGTATTGATCGCTCTCACGATCATAGATCGTGGTTTTTATTTTTTGGGACACAATGTCTGCCTCGCTGTTTGGTGCGAGCTGAACGAAAACCTGGACAACACTTTGATCCCACGTGTCCTTGACTCTGTTTACCCAATCATTGGAAGCTACAAATTGCTCCCATGGTGCGATGAAATCTATATTATAAAATTCCGAATTCCGGGGCATGTCTTTATAAACGCCCGTGACCTTCACTTCAGTCTTTCCATCAATTGTCAGCAGTTTATTAATCGGATCTCCGTCACCAAAAATTCTTTTCGCAGTTGACTCAGATAAAAAAAACGAATTCAACTCTTTGAGACCATCTGCTGTGCCTAGCAGCATCTGGAGAGTAAACATCCGTGGTGCATCTGCATGCATGTAGTTACCCGTTTCGGTAAAATGCATATTTCCAAAGGAGATTGTATGGCCCGTAGGAAATGATGAGATGACTACGTGTTCGAAGTCATTTTCAAAACTTTTTGTCAACTCTGCAGCGAGCGGAACAGGCATGTACATTCCAGTGCCCGTCATACCGTCGTGCGTGGTGTTTTGCATCACCCGTGCAATGTATTTGTAGTTGTCGTGATTCTTGTTGAATGACAACTCATCACTGATCCACAAACCGATAAGAATTGCTACCGCCATACCCATTGCCAGGCCACCGATGTTGATAGCGGAGTAGCCTTTGTTTCTGAAAAGATTCCTCCATCCTATTTTGATAAAGCTTTTGAGCATACGGAATTTGTTTTGGCTGTGGATAAGACGTGAATGCATTGTCAAGGACTTGGGAGGAAGCGAGAGGTTGCACAGTCGATCTATCTTGTTTGATGATTTCTGTCGCTGAATACAAATGAAAAATGCCAGTGAACTATAAAATTCAATGGCATTTAATGTGATTTGATATGTAGACCTGAGCGGCCTTATGTCGAACTTTTTTCTGGGGGATTTCATCAAATTCAGGGAACTCGGTCAACGAGTCAGCTATCATCCGACTAAGACACCATATTCATCGAAAATATAATGGTTCCCATTTAAAATAGTTTTCACTTACCTGTTTTCCATTAACCGCCTGTTATCTAGAAGCCCAAAGAACCATGTCGATTTTTCTTGGAGACCAAAATTCTGTGCAAAAAGCCCTGTTATTTTCTTTTGCCTTTTTTTGCATAATGTTGGTCAAAATGACTCCATCCCTTAAAGAAAGACTTTCAGGATTCATTTTTTAAGCTCATCGCTCTCTGGTAAATCTGAAATCTGCCGAAGTGCTCTTACTACAAATTGATCAACGGTAGCAAAATTATCAGGATACATAAGGCTTAACAGGCCAGACGCCCCAGCTATTCCAAGACCAGGAATTTCTTTTGCAATTAACAGCGCCATTGTGATATCTGAAGTATCAAGATTTAGTAGTCTCTTTTTTATAGCATACAATCCATCGAGGGGATTTAATTGCTTGAAGCGTTTTAACACCAAAGTCGTTGAGGCGTATCTGTTTGGAGCCGTATATTTCCAGCGGAAGTACTTATCGTGGAGAAAATCATACCAGCCGATTGGATCTAAACTGATGATTTTGTCGAGATTCAGCTCGTTCAGTTCCTTCTCCAGATTGATATTTTCAGGTCGGACGAAACTCCAATAATTTTCGAGAGCGACCTTCCAATCATTTTCAGTTTCTGATTGCCAAAGAGTACTTATTGAAGGCATAATTTTCGTTAAGAAATTTCGGGGAAATCGTTGTATCGAACTTGGAATAGAACTTATTCAGGTCATTGAGCTCTCAATAAGCGGTAATACTACGGTACCACTCACTTCTGCAATTCCCGCGAAGATTGCGATGTTGTAAGAGAATTCCGAATCGTGCCAATCTTTTCCCTCATGTTATGAAAAGTTTTTAGAGCAAGCGCAAAAAGCCTAAGTGACAGATTGCGGTCACCATAAGCTCTTTAATTTTTTAACAACAACCGGATAGCCATTCCTCGTTATAAATTTTCTAAGTAGGCCCGACAGGACTTGTAAATGAAATGAATCGCTTCATTTACAGATTTTTATAAGATCATTGTAAAAACCAATTCACCTGATCGTTCACCGGAATGTCAATGGAAGTAATCACGCGTTTGTGATTGGATGGGTGAATTTAGTGTCCTCTCTTTGAACGCACAAGGGTGGAAAGATTAATGTTGTTGTGTTGTCAGGTTTTCCGATCGCTACTACCAGACGCAACTAATGTCGTGAGAATCAAAATTGATTAAATTCGATCGAATGTTATGAACAAAACAGAGTTTGCCCGGGTTATTGATTGGTCACCTAGATGGGACGTTGGAGCGCCGATGCCGCAAGTATTTTCGGACGGACATAAAACTTTTCTCATTTACAACATCGCCGAACCAGACCCTAATTGGGATGGTACTTACATTAAGGTGATCGATAATTGGAGCACTGCAACTTATCCTCTCGCGCTGGTGGAGTTTATTAGCCCGGACACGCACAGATTTGGTACGGTGAACGATGAGGCCGGTGTGGGACATCCACTAGCTAATAAAGGGCTGGAATTTTATTCTGCTCATATTGTTGAAAACTCTTCCTGGATCTCAGAATTGAAGTCGATTCACAAGATGCATCCGTATTTCAATGAAAGTTCTTGGTCGGAAAAAATACACTACCTGCTCTTCTTTCACGACGAAATGTTTGAAATACTCGCAAAGGACTTTAAGAACGAGATATTTCAGTCTACGTTCCTAGACCTGTCAATTGAAGCAGTAAAAAGAATAAACTCGCAATATTGATTTCTGTCCATCCCCCTTGCAGTATCCCTTCGTTGAACGGTTCGCTAGATCACCCACGACCGAGTTCCGAGGTAAGGCACAGTTATTTTTGTATACAAAAATACATCTTGCTAATTCTCTTCTTGCAGAACTGAGGGTTACGAATGCGTCAGCATTCGTACATCTTGCCGAAACCACAAATCAGGTTACTTTAACCTGAGCATGTTCTGATTGTAGAACTTGGAATGGCACACTACCTTTATGGAAACACCCAGGCAATGATAGTTAAGAGGGAGCCGGAAATCGCAAAGCGACCCTGGCTACATTCATCGATTACGGACTTTTTCTGACCTTTTTTTTCTGGCTCATAATGACCTTCGGAGTACCCAATGATGAAGGAGGCTATTCTATGAGGAATGATCCGAAGAGTTTGTGGGTCTTCGTAGTGTGGTTTGCATACTTTCCAATCGCGGAATCTCTACGAGGTCAGACTCTGGGGAAATTTATTTTCGGCCTCAGGGTCGTTACTAAGGTTGGAAATCCAATTTCATTTTCTCAAGCTGTAAAACGCCACGTTTTGGATTTCATTGACTTTTCCTTCTTTGGACTTGTTGCTTTTTTGATAGTCAAGAACACTCCAGACCATCAGAGGCTTGGCGATTTATGGGCTAAGACAGTAGTGATCGGTGAGGTAGATATAGTTTGCCCAAACTGTAAAGCGCCAGTCACAATAAATACAACAGAAATTGTGAAGAGGGAGTTTGTGTGTCCGATGTGTAATACAGTGGCTAAAGTATGAAAGCATGAATAGACAGCAAATTAAAGAGTTGGTGCCTCTTGCACTGCTTGTTGCGGCCCTGATTTACACCACCATAGTGGTATCCACAACTGACAGAGCGCTGACTTTTCAGCACTGGCTTGGGTACAGCCTAACGGCTTTTGTCCTTGTGACATTTTTGTTAAACCGGACGCTCTCAAAGATTATTTTGTCGGTGACCGTGATTCTAGGAGTTTTGAACGTGGTAGCGTTTACACCAACAATATGGATTGTTGGCGGTGGAATAACATTAAATGCCTTCGACTCAGATTTAACCATAGGGATTCAATTATTCTCCTTCCTGGTCTTTCTAAGCCTGATTTACGCTTATCGAAAGCAATTTTCTGCTTGGATAAATAAGGATGGGCTCTAGGCATTTTGTAGAGCTGTAACTACCGTGCCAGATACCTGCACCAATGACGCTAATTGCTTTAACCGTCAATCAAGGCTATCCAGTGCTAATGGCCGATATTCTACTAACCTCGGCGTATGGCTCAGGAATTCCCTTGCCCACGTTTATTGATGGCACCGACGAATTGTTCTCTAACACCCAGAAGAAGCCCGTTGCGTTAACACAGAAACTTTATGTAGTCAATGATAGACTTGCTATAGCTCTCGGAGGAAGATTGGATCAAATGCGGACGTTTCTTAATAGAATTCAAGCATTGTACATGGATGTCAACTTCGTCAACAGTGACTTAGATGATTTTATAACCGATTACCCAGACGATGAAAGCAATAATTTACTTGCAATCATAGTTAGAGGGGATCTTGCAAAAGATGGCGTTTTCGATTTTTACGTAAGAACCATAGGCGACATATATCTTGCCGATACTGATAATTTTGACAGAGTTTTCGCGGGCGGATCTGGGGTAAGTTCATTTATGAAAGTTGTTACCTCATCGTCTCCCTTGCGTAGTGATATTGACGATACAGATAGATTCCTGGCTAGTAATCTTGCGGCTATTGGATATTTCCTCAGCTCAGAAATTTTGACCGGAAAGGCTTTAGCTAATTTGTGGGGAGCGGGATTTGAAATGATTACAGTTGAAGGTGGCAAGTTCAGGAAATTGAAGGAATATACCGTTGTGGTTATGTGGTGTGAATTTGGTAAAAATATTGAGTTCAATTCCGCTCCAATACGAACTATGCTGTTTAGTTATGATGACGAAACACTTATGGTTCAGGCCATTTACAAAGATAAAGAGCGCACTTTTGCAATCCCTCAGATCAATGATGATAGGATATCAACTAATCCTAAATTGAACGACCCAAAGCATGAGACATTGCTAATTGCTTATTTATATAATGATATTGATAGCGATGGTCACGTTTACCATAGTATCAGTGTATTTCCTCGAAACAAGAACACCATAGAAGGGTCACCCATTGTTTTTAGTAAGGACGGTTCAGGATCGAGGATGACTGTGGATAAAAAACATGACCGTGAGTTTTTCAAAAGGTCTATGGAGATGCTGAGGAGAGAATATCCGAACCTGAGGCCTGAACTTTAGCATCTATCAGCTCGGCACTCCTTTAGTTCCTCGATAGAGTATACACACAAAGAAACCAGTTTTGTGGTTTCGGCAAGATGTACGAATGCTGGTGCATTCGTACCGAAGCTAATTGGTAAATTGTGTGCGGCCTCGGAACTCGACCGCCTAAACCGAGGTGCTAAATTGATTTAAGCATGATGCAGTTCCTGTACACCGCAACGGAAATTTATGGTCCAGATTACGAGGATGGTTCTTCGTGGGCGAAATACGTTGAGTTCAGCAAGCTGACGCATTTGACAGAGTTGGTTTCGTTGGATGGGATGTTGAATGGAGTAGTATTTGAACCAGACCGAGGTGATCCTGGTGACTGGAACGTTATTGTCATCGACGATTTATACGAAACAGGGTTATTCAATTCATTAGAGTATGTCTTAGCGAAGGTAAAGGGCAAGGCAAAATTCAACCTTTTGACCGTTGTTAAAGAGCCGAGTGAAAAGTGTGAGGAGATAGGACTGCCAGATTTTGAATTTATTGGCTACGATTTACTAGACCGGGATTATTCGGTTAGTGCATTATCGAATTGTGGAGGTTTTGAGGAGTCTTTTCAGTCCACGGATCTGAACAAGTATGGACTTATAGACGAGTTTGAGAAAGCACATGATATCCGAAAACGACTATTCGCCAACAATCCCGAAGAACATCATGCCGATTGCAATGTGCTCGCGATATGGAGACACAAAACAGTTGGTCGCGGTTATTAAAAAAATGATTTCTGATGGCGAATTTCGTGAATGATTTATCAGTTCATTGGATAGACTTCTAGTCTAAGATCTCCCGAACTGTGGTTCGACTCGAGAATATTTATGCGCCATAACGAAGTATCACTGCGCATAAATACCTGATCACCGGTTTCGACCATTTTGCTTGTATAAAGGTCGTTATGTGTTTTCTCCTCAACGAAAATCCCGCCGCTAACCACAAGTTCTCTACTCTTAGCTGAAAGAAGTATTTTCCCACCGTTGAAAGAAACGGCGGTGCCTACAGCAATGTAAAATTGTGTAGGAATTCTGACTGTGTCAATTTGAGCGCCGTTGACCTTTATAACGGCAACCTCACGTTCCAATAATGTGAATTTTTCTTCCAATTTGGAAATCCTGTTATCGGTCGCTTCTGAAACGCTCAGTTCGTTTGCTCCTATGATCACGGCGAAACACAGAAGGCCAAAGACTAGCCGAACCGGAGCCTGCCATTTGAACCATTTTGTTTCGACAGTTGAGTGTGATTCGTTGTAGCCTTGGCTTAAGGACATTAGCGATCCTACCATTGAGAAGAATCCTAAAAAACCAAGGATGAAGCAGATTAGAATTGTTGCGCCATTCATTTGTTGAATTTATTTCAATCTAAAAATTTGAGTAAGCCTTCAATACGTTTTGTCCTAGCACTTTCGCCGTTGCTAAATAAAGGAATTGTTTGGGCTGGGTACTTAAGAACTCGCTCATGAGCCACTGCTCCTTGGCGTTAAAAATTTGATCAAACAATTCCGGCCTATATCTGGTAATCGAACCGAGGTAGAATATCGTGTCGTAGATTATTACTTCTGTCGAGTACCTGGCATTCGCATTTGATGAAACGTACATTGAGTATCCATTACTTCCAATTAGATACCAAACGCCCTTCTGCATAAACTGTCGGGATAAATCAAAATAACTTTGGCGCGAAGGCGTGTAACTATGCATCGTTATGTGTTCATCCCAAATCGGCTTGTTATTTACCAGTGTGATATTGTAACCAATATTTTGAAGACGAACTATCTCTGAGGTGGGACATTTGATTTCAGTTTTGATTCCAATTGTTCGTCCCTGCCTGTAAAATTCAATCTGATCGAGTTTGTGCAAATTTTCAGGCAGTTGATATGTTTCACTAAACGACCGATGAACCCCAGCGCAGTGGCGAAGTAAATCGGTGATGCGCACGTTTGTATTTCCAGTTGGAGTGGATCCGTCAAAGAACCTTAGGAGTTCTGTGCCCACTTTTACTCTAGGCAGTGGGCTCGATGGTTGCAGCATTATTGTTGATGTGCCAAAAGTGGTGTTGTTCCGTTCACCAATGCCATGTATGTATTCTACGCTGCTTCCATATCCGTACTCAATATTCAAGATAATCTTTGCAAGATTGAGAAATGAATAGTAGAAAAGTAAAGGTTTAGAACGAACTGGAACTGCCTCGGCGGCTTGATAAAATGTCTTTGCCTGATCGAGAAGAGAAAGTAAGTACCACTTGTCTGTCCTATGCTTCTTAACTACGTAATCCCATAATCCCCATATGTCCGAAATGATAATACTTTTCTCACTTCCCATAAAAACAGAAGAATTGTCGCGCGTGAACATTGGAAAACCATATTTTGATTTGAAGTGGGGCATGCGTTGGATATTTAGGTAAAAGCAAAAAAAGCCCAATTAAGTCTGCTGCGGACTTAAAGGGGCTCATTGCAAGATGCAAATTGTTTGCAATATCTCAACAACTTCACCGACAACACAATGCCAGTCACTCAATCCATCCTTTCACCCTTCCATTCCTCCTGCACAACTTCAAGCAACTCAAACAACCCATCCAAATCAATTACCAGGTGATATAAATACTCGGCTTCGGCAGATCCGTCGTACATCAGGAATTCCAACAACCAACTCCTAAGATTCACACTGAATCTCTTCGCCTGGTGATATTCCAAAAACCTCACAAACGCGTCTTGCAACTTCGGAGTTACTGTAATGTCAGGACCATTGATCTTCTTTAGCGTTGTTTTCTTCTTCGCGCGAGTCATAGCAGTATTGTTTAAGGTGATTTGATTCGATTTGAGTTGGGAGAGGAGAAAACTTAGGAACCGAGAACTGGCACTGAAAACTTTTGTTTCAAAGCTTTCATGTCCTCACTCACTTTCTTATCCACGATCTTCGCGTAGTGTTGCGTTGTTTTCAAGCTCTTATGACCTAACATCTTGCTGACCGTCTCGATCGGAACGCCATTAGTCAGCGTAACCGTCGTAGCGAACGTATGCCGCGCGCAATGGAAAGTGAGGTCTTTGGGAATGCCGCACAGATCGGCGAGTTCTTTCAGGTAACTATTCATCCTCTGGTTACTCATAACAGGCAGCAGCCTGCCTGTATGGCTCGTTATAGGATGATTGGTGTATTTATCGACTACAAAGGCAGCCCTTGGAAGCAGCGGAATCCTGGAGACTGTATTCGTCTTGGATCGATTCGTCGAGATCCATTTATCAGAATCAATACCGACTACAACATTCGCCTTCGTCAACTTCTCAACATCACAATAGGCGAGACCTGTGTAACAACTGAACAGGAATATGTCCCGCACCTGTTCAAGTCGCGGAATAGTTATTTTCTTTTCACCGATCACTAACAACTCTTGCTCGGTTAAGATAGTCTTATGCGTTTCGTGCACTGACATTTTAAACCCTTTGAACGGGCTGTTCGTGATCCATTTCTTCACGACACACAGATTCAATATCTTCCTGAGTTTCGTCAGGTAGTGCATCGTCGTATTGTGAGCACACTTCTTTACCGTTTTGAGGTAGATTTCAAAATCTCTTATGAATTGATAATCGATCCGATTTAATTCAATGTCATTTAGTGCGTATTGATACTTTAGAAATTTCCCGAGATAGGTCTGAACCGTTTTGTATTTCTGGAGTGTTCGATAAGACTGACCTCTTCCGACAAGCAGCTCAAATTCCCTGTTATGATCTTCATAAATCACTAACAAGGCTCTCTGTTTCTCAATATCCAATCCCAGGAACCTTGCCTTCACCTTATTGCCATCGAAACCAATGCCCGATGAAATAAAAATCTGGAAGATCTCGTAGATCTTTGCTTGCACAGCATCTAAGTAAGCATTGAATGATCGAGCGTCTTCGGTCTTACCGATCAGTCTGCCCCGAGCCGAATCCCATCTCTCAGGATCACATTCTCGTTGTAAAGAGATTTCAGTTCGCGCTCCATCAATAGTAATCCGCAGAAACACCAAAGCTGTCGGGTTGTCTTTCCGACTAGACTTTCGGATAATAAAATTCTGATTGCATGTCTTCCTCATCATCACCTCCACCTGGTTAAGTTATGACGAGCGACTACTTCCGATCAAGATGTTCAATCCGTGAACATGCTTGATGCACATTGAGTTATACGAATCCTGGTGAGCGATTTCATGACGAAAAAATCATTCACCTGATCGTTCACTACAACTTTGACTTCCGATGAAAAGAGTGGGTAGGCCTGAAACGAAAAAACCACCCTGATCATACCAATCGGGTGGTTTTGAGATACTTTGTATCTTATATCGTAGTCCCGACAGGAATCGAACCTGTATCAAAAGTTTAGGAAACTTCTATTCTATCCATTGAACTACGGGACCCTGAAAAGCGCAGCCTCCGAAATGGCGGAAACTGCATGAATAGCGCGCAAATGTAAGAAAAACGACCGGGAAACATGACAGCCTTCGCAAAAAGGACCCGTCAAAATCTGCCCGCTACACCGTATTTTTCGTACAAAAACAAACTCCCGCAACCTCCAGGCAATGACGTCACTCGACATATTCAGAAATCAAATCAGCCAGTGGGTACAACCCACCAACGACGAATGGAATGCCTTCGCATCAAAACTCAACGAACGACACCTCTCCAAAGACGAAATCTATCTTAAAGAAGGCGACATCTCCCGCCGCATCGGATTCGTTACCCAAGGCTGCCTCCGTATGTACTACACCATCAACGGCGAAGAACTCTGTAAAGACTTCCAGTTCGAAGGCGACTTCACCGGATCATCCGCCAGCATGGCAACCCAGCAACCCTCAAAATTCTCCATCGCCGCTCTCGAAGACACCACCATCGTCGAAATCTCCGCCGACGACATGCGAACACTCTTTGATCAATTCAAAGTGTACGAACGACTCGGCCGCCTCTACATGACACGCATGTTCATCTACAAAGAAAAACGCGAAGCCTCCCTCCTCTTCGACTCATCCACCACACGCTACGAAAACCTCGTGCGCGAACAGCCAACACACGCGCAACGCATCCCATTAAAATACCTCGCGTCGTACCTCGGAATCAAAGCGGAGTCGCTCTCAAGGATCCGGAAGAAGATCGCGATGAAAAGCAAAACCACATAGTGCTTAATTAACATTTGTCAAGTGCTTTCGCGCCGCAGTTGTATTGTTTTGCATCAAACAACAATACACATGATCGCCATTCATATCATCGCAATGGTTTCAACAACCATTGCCGCATTTATTAAATCTATTCTTCTTTTCATCAACAAAAACACTTTCCAGAAAGTACACAGCGCCACCACCAAATACATCCGCATCCTCATGATTGTCGGGGTCGGCGCCGGCATCTACATAATCGTCACGAAATTCGGCGGCATCGTTCCAATCTGGCTCATCATCAAGCTCGCACTTTTCGTTGTCGGCGGAATCACCGTTGGGCAAGCCGAAAAAAGAGAAAATAAAATCATGATGTTGATCGGCTCACTGATCCTGTTACTCGTGATCGTTCAAGCCAATGTGAAGCTGAGTTAACGACTCATTATAATAATCAGGTTTTCCGCGCGGTGGTTATTATGTTGATTGCCTACTTTCGCACTATCGATCATTCTAATGAAGTCAATAGTGCAAACCGATCTTCAATTCACCGGCATGATGAACACCGCCCTGCAGTTCATCAACAGCACCGGACGCCATATCTTCCTCACCGGAAAAGCCGGAACCGGCAAAACCACCTTCCTCAAAAACCTCGTCCTCCAAACTCATAAACAAATCGCCATCGTCGCCCCAACCGGCATCGCTGCACTCAACGCCGGCGGCACCACCATACACTCACAGTTCCTCTTCCCCTTCGGCATGTTCATACCCGACCGCTCCTATGCCGAACCACCAACCAACGGCGCCAACTGGTACACCGAAACAGTCCTCGCCAAACGACACCCACTCAACAGCATACGCAAACAAGTCCTCCGATCCATCGACGTCCTCGTCATCGACGAAGTCAGCATGCTCCGCGCCGACCTCCTCGACGCCATCGACTACCGCCTCCGGTCCGTCAGGTCCAACTTCCGTCAAAGCTTCGGCGGCGTACAACTATTATTGATCGGCGACCTCTATCAACTTCCACCCGTCATCAAACGCGACGAAGAATCCACTCTCCGGCAATATTATAATAGTGTCTGGTTTTTTGAGTCGAAAGCCCTGCAGCGCGACGGATTCGCCTACATCGAACTCGATAAAATATTCAGGCAGAGCGACAACAAGTTCATCGCGATCCTAAACAACCTGCGCGTCAACACTCCCACACGCAACGACATCGCCACACTCAACGAATACTATCGCAGCGTCGACGAGATCCGAAACCTGCCCGACGTCATCACGCTCACCACGCATAATTATAAAGCCGACGAAATGAACTCGAAAGCACTCAATGAGCTCACGTCGCAATCGTCTTTCTTCACAGCCATCGTAAAAGACGACTTCCCCGAAAGCATGTATCCCGTCCTGCAACGACTCGAATTGAAAGTCGGCGCACAGATCATGTTCACACGAAACGACAGTGAAGACGGTGTCTATTATAATGGTAAGCTCGCAACCGTCACCTCAATCAATGGCAACGACGTAACCGTTTCACTCGCCGGATCCGCAAAACCTTACACTTTGAGACGATCGACCTGGGACAACAAAAAATATCGTGTGAACCCGGAAACAAAAGAGCTCGAAGAAGAAGTCACCGGGTCATTCGAACAATTCCCCGTTCGTTTAGCATGGGCCATCACCGTTCACAAAAGCCAGGGACTCACATTCGACCGCGCCATCATCGACATCGGCCAGGCATTCGCCGACGGGCAAGTTTACGTCGCCCTCTCACGACTTCGCTCCATCGAAGGACTCATCCTCCGGACAAAAGTCGACTTCAGTGTCGTCACCGCCGACAAACAAATCGTCTCATTCGATCAGGAAAACAATAAGCCTACGACCCTGGATTCTGAAATGAAGATGCAACAAAAGGAGTATCTCAGACGTCAGGTAAATAAGACATTCGATTTCGAATCCCTGGTGCGCGAAATTGCCTACATCGGTCGCGATGATGACGACGACGGGCCGCGATTCGAAGAAAAGACCATGAAACCCGTACTGAAACAGATAAAAGACGCTTTCGAACAAGAATCTGGAAACACAGTGCGGTCAGAGATCAGCTAAAAACGTTGCTCGATCACGGAAAACATGACGATTTTCTCGTTCGGATCACGAAAGGCAGAGAATATTATAAAAACCTGCTCTGGGAACAGGTGAAAATTCTTGCTCAGCATACACAGGACATGAGTGGCGAGAAAAGAGTTAAAGGATACCTGAATGACCTCAGCGATCTCGATCAGCTTCTCTCAAAGAAATTGGAAGAGGTCGACAAAGTATATCATCTCGCTGAAGGGATTCTCAATGAGAAAGAACATTTCGATTTTGTGAGTCTCAAGAATGAAAGAGTGGAGCAGCGCTCGAAGATATTCTCGGAAGTCGTGAAGGTGGATAAGCCTGTGAAGAAGAAACGGAAGAAAAGAAAATCAGGAAGCACAAAATCTTGAATTCAATATGAATACACCAACTACCTTCTTCGCTCCCCAACTCACTATCAAAGTCATCGCGCCCGCAGTTGAATTCTATAAAAAAGTTTTCAATGCCAAAGTGATTCGCACATTCGGAAACGACACCGGCGGAATTCACGTCGCCGAAATGGAAATAGACGGCGCACTCTTCCACATCCACGAAGAATCTCCACACTCCAACCAATACAGCCCCGAAACAACAAAGTCAGCTAGCGTTATCATCGGCCTGTTCGTCGACGACGTTCACGCTATCGCCAAACGCGCCGAAACCGAAGGCGCAAAGATCGTCAGTCCCGTTACCGATTGGGAATACGGCTATCGTCAATGTACGTTCACCGATCCCTGGGGACATCAATGGATGATAGAGAAAAGGATTTAAGATTTGTGATTTGTAATTCGTGATTACTCGTTCTTCAGAATATCTACTGGGTTGACATGCGCGCTCTTTACTGCATGATATACTGACGCAACAAAAATTATCGCGATCGTTATCACCCCCGGAAGAATAAAATAGCGTGCATCCATGTTAATGTGATACGCAAAATTATTCAGCCACCTGTCCGACAAATAAAACACCAGGGGAAGACCGATCGCTATCGCAATCACAAAGAACATCGCGAACGGCTTCAAGTGCATCAAAAACAGTTGAGCGTTCTCCGCACCAACAACCTTCCGTATTCCCATCTCCTTCGTCCGCAATGACAACAACAACGCCGAGATACTAAAGATGCCCAATGCCGACACAATAATGGAGATGATCAACCCCGATCGGAATATGTCGCGGATCTCGTAATCCTGCTTGTAAAGTCCGCGATATCGTGCATCCAGGTAATCGTAGTTGAACGGCACTTCCGGGAATAGATTTCGATACTCACGCTCGATCGATTCAATTAAAGTTGTCGACTGAACCGGATCGGTCTTTACATAGATATATGGTATTCCCCAATCCTCGCCTCCCATGAAAATGATCAAAGGCTCAATGCGGGCATGCATCGATTCGAAATGAAAGTCTTCAACAACACCAATCACCCGCCCTCCACGATCATCCGTATTGTTTGGCCCGTTTATTTTCTTGCCTATCGGATTCGTCCAACCGAACTCTTTCGTTGCCGCTTCATTGATGAGATATGCTCCTTTCTTATCAGTCGAACGTTCGTCAAAAAATCTTCCCTCTTTCAATTTCAGATTTAACAAAAACGGATATTCCTTCTCGCAATAGATAAATGTCGAGAGCTGGTTCTTCATCCCATCGGCCAACTCGAGCTCGAAAATATCTTTCTTTTCAACCGGACCATCGGGATAGAACGAAGTGCCCGCAACCGTCTTCACACCGGGCATCTTTCTTATGACCTCCTCCAGCGCAAGACTTTCGCGATAAGAGCCTGGTCTCGAGACAACGATAACGTCATGATCGTCGAAACCCTTGTCTCCGTTGTTTACAAACTCAAATTGATTAACGATCACCAATATCAATCCGATCATCACGATCGAGAATGAAAGTTGCGTGGCAACAAGGAATTTTCTTAACGTGAATCCGTTTTGTGAGCTTGTCGATTTCCCCTTCAGTGACGATAACAACAACTCACCTCGCGAGATCACAATACTATTCAGCGATGAACATAGCAGGATAACAATCACAAGGCTGCCGACCAAACCGACAAAAGTTGAACTGGTCCATACGCTTCTATCGATTGCCGGCAAAAGTCCGGGATACCAAAGAACCACCACCATTATCAATACAACAATCGGAGCAACGATCATCATACACAGTATCGCGTCCGTCAACGCCACCCTTCGGTGATCGGCGTGGATTCCACCAAATGTTCGGAGTATCGCAATCTTCTTGACTTGCGCCGTCAATTCCGCGAGGGCGAGATTCAGGTAGTTGAATAAACCGGTAAGCAAGAACAACACTATCACTGATATGGTGATGTAGACATAACTCAGGCTGCGCTTCGGTGCAAAGTCTTCATCGAGATATCCCGAAAGATGCACTTCGTCTACTCTATCTATGATTGGTTCATACTTGAAATCATACTCGGCTATAACTTCACTAATGTAATCACCCACTGTGGCTGTGATAACCGTGTCGATCTCGTGGATATCAACACCACGCATCGTCTTTATGTAAGTGTATGCGTTGAAGTTGTCCCACTGATCATTTCTGTTGATGGTACTCCATGAAACGAGAGCTTCGAATGTCATGTGAGTGTTCAGTGGAAGATCGCGGACGACGGCGCCTACTTCGAGATCCATTCCGAAATCAACAGTCTTTCCAACAATATCAGTACTCCCAAACAATCGCTTCGCAGTCGACTCGGTGAAAACAACACGACCAGGCTCATCCAACGCAGCAGGAGTTCCATCGAGATATTCATAATTGAACATCCGGAGGAAATTTGTATCGGCTGTGTACGTTCGGATCCCAAAGAACTTACGATCGCCAACCTGGTAAGTCGCGTGAAAGAACATAAATCGACACGTACGTTCTATGCCAGGAACTTCATCCATCAGAACGTTAGCCATCGGCAGCGGCGAAACGGCATACGAAGTTGTCTTGCCCTGGAATGTAGCTTTGGTCCCGATGCGATAGATGCGATCATATCCAGCATGTTGATGATCATAGCTCAGCTCGTTGATCACAAAGCCCGCGAGCAGAAATGTGAACGCGAGACAGATTGCCAGTGCAAACAACTTCACAAAGAAAACGGTCTTGTTACGCACAGAATTCCGGATCGCGATCTTCATATTGAGATTCCAGAACATCCCGAAGAATCCCGGCTCCTTCTCATCTCCCGGTCGCTTCACATTCGACATGCGACAAAATCGAATCACATCCAAATGTATTTGCGATCCGCCGCACGTTTACCCTCCTGCTCTAACCGTTGATGGTAAAGCTCGTGCGCATCACCTTGTATCTCTTCCAGCAATTCCGGGTTACAATACCATGAAAGAAAACGGTCGGCCCATCGGGGCGGCAGTGGTGGCTGGCTCATGACAACTTTATTGAAAAGTTTGGAACACGTTTATACAGTTGGATCTTAAGCTTCATTGCTTCATCGAGAGTCTTTCTTCCTGACGATGTCAGGATAAAGTAACGCTTTCGTCTCCCGCCCCGCTCTGTCGTGGCGCCACCCATCTTCGATTTCAGGAAGCCCTTTCTTTCCAATCTCTTCAGCACTTCATGTGCTGCACTGATATTGACGTTACGCCCCGTCTCTTTACTAATATACTGCATCACCGAAACTCCGTACGCCTGGTCGCCCAAGGTGGCCACTGACAATAATATAAGCTCCTCGAACTCTCCGAGGTTGTCTCCCTTTAATCGCATAATTATTTGTTATACAAACGTGAATATAATTGATTTATTATAGATTTGTATAACAAATAATTATGAAAAGTATCCTGTTGTTGATATTGGCTATAGCCGCAGAATCATGCTTCGCTCAACGGATGGTCATTTCTGGCGACGTGAAAGACGTCAACACCGGAAAACCTCTCGCCTATGCAACCATCGGCGTATCGAATCACATCGAACAAACTGTAACGGACTCCGATGGAAAGTTTGAGCTCACAGTCACCTCCGCGAAGAACGACACACTGATCGTCACCTACATCGGATACTCGAAGTTCACCAAGATTGTCAATCAACTTGAAGCATTCGAACACATCGTGCTTTCTGAATTCGCTACCGTTCTCGAACAAGTCACCATTATGCGCTACCAGCTCGACCTTCGCGACGTCGACAGGGACTCCCGTGTCATCCGCGACAATCTCTATGCGATGAGCGGTGAAGTAACGAACATCGATTATAACACATTCCTGTCCTGGCTCGAAGATGCAGGCAAGGCGGACCTGAAGAAGAAGTGTGATTTCCAGTTGAACGCCTATCCTAAATCAGTCCGGGAATACTACCAGCGGTATCATCAGCCCGGCCATCCAAAAAAAGATATCAAACGAAATCGCCGCGACTCGGTAGAGAGCTTCAACAGCTATCCTGTTGTTAATATTACTTACGAAAGTGCCGTGGAGTATTGCAAGTGGCTCACCGACCGCTATAACGAAAACACGAAGAGAAAGAAATTCAAAAGGTTTCGTTTCGATTGCCAACGTTAAACGAATGGCAGATCGCTGCACTGGGCTATAATAAGTTCCAATCATGGAACCTCCGCGAGAACATGGTCGAGGTGACAATCGCAAAAGACACGATGAACATTTTCAAAGGCGAAAAGAAAAAGATGAAAGTCGACGATACGATCCTGTATCCGTGGTATTGGGTGTATCATATGCGCAACCGGGTTTACAACCAGTTCGGATGTTATCTCGGGAACTTCAAGATCGATGTCGATCGTCATTGCGTATCGAGAGCGTTCGCCTACGATGGATGGACGATGATGGCGCGAACAGAAAGTTATTTTCCCAACAACATCGGCCTTTATGATGTAGTTGGCAACGTTGCTGAGATGATCGATGAGAAAGGGAAAGCTTGTGGTGGCAGTTGGAATGATGTCCCTGAAAAAAGTACGATCCAAAGTGTGAAGACATACAACAGTCCCGATGAAACTGTCGGCTTCCGCGTATTCATGGAAGTGCTTGAAAAATAACAGGAAGTAATTATATCTTCTTCGCTACTTCTTCACCCGTCGCAAGTGCAGCTTCTACGGTTCCCATTTCCGGTCCGTGATAATACGCTTCGCCGGCGAAGAACACAGTGTTCTCAACGGGTTGTGAAAGCAAGTCGATCACATCTTTCGTCCCCACAGTCTTATAGGCATAAGCACCCATGGCAAACGGATCATTCACCCAATTGATAACCTTCGCAGCACGGATCTTCGAACGAACGGTATTCTCCGGACAATCGAAAATATAACCGAGAGTCCGGATGCCTTCATTCAGGAGCTCTTCATCGTTAAGTTTCAACCCCAATGTTGTCGGTCCCGATAACCAGCCGGTAAGCAATGGAAGGTCCGACGGATTTTGTGTCCACCACGTAGGAACATAAGCATCTGAGAAGATGAAACCGGCGTTGGGAAATTTTCGGAAGTCCTTGTTCTCGCCCTTCTCCCACACAGGCTCCGTGAACTCTACAAGAAATTTGATAACGCCGCCTGTCTCTATTTTTTGAATTGCTTTCTGTTGTTCGATCATCTCCGGGAAGAATCGAACCGACCCGGATCTCAAAACGGCGGGCGGGATGGTAATGATAACTTTCTCTGCATCGAAGCGCTCCGCTGTTTCGGTTATCACCGTCACTTTATCTTTCTGCCAATAGATCTCTTTCACGATCATGGAGAAATGAAACGTGACATCGGCGGTCTTGCATTGCTCAAACATATGTTCCATCAGCACCGAATAACCGCCTATCAAATGATATCCTGTCGTCGCATCCGTCTCCGTCCATTCCGTGCGAAGCGCGAATGCACTCGCCTTGTACGGATCGGCTGCATCGAAGCCCTGCACGAAACGCTTCACCGACTCACGCAATGACTCATACTTCTTATCTCCAAATTTTGAATCTACAAACTCACCAATGCTAACATCTTCCTCAAGCATCTTCAACTCTTTAACAAGCGTATCCCAACCGGTATCGAAGAACTCTCCCTCCTCTTTCTTCCCACTCTCCACATTCCACTGCCTTCCATCCCCTTCGCGAAACTTTACACCAGCCTCCTTCGCCAATCGCTGGGTACGAGGGAGGTCACCATGTATAAATTCCGCCCCGTTCTCTACGGGCACAGAAAATCCACCATCACTCGACGTAAATATCCTTCCACCAACTCGATCCCGCGCTTCCAATACTGTTACTTGCTTGCCCGTTTTGCTAATTGATCTTGCTGCAGCGAGGCCTGCTGCACCTGCACCTATAATGATGACTGAAGACATAATGTGTTGTAAGTAAAAAGCGAGCCAGTTGCGTGAAAATAATGTACATTGTTGTCTATAAAAAATTACCAATGAAGTCTTTCCTGATCGTAGCACTCTGCGCCATCTCCCTGCATGCAACCTCTCAATCACTCATCGCTCCCAACGCCAAACTCGAATTGGTATCCAGCCAATTCAAATTCACAGAAGGCGCATCGGTAGACAAAGCCGGCAACATTTATTTCACCGACCAACCCAACAACACCATCTGGAAATACGACACCAACGGTAAACTGTCGCTCTTCCGCGACAATGCCGGTCGCTCCAACGGAACATCTGTCGACAAGAACGGCAACCTCATCACTTGCGCCGACGAGAACGGACAGATCTGGTCGATCGACAAGAATGGAAAACAAACAATAATATTGAAGGATTTCCAGGGTCACCAGTTCAATGGTCCCAACGATCTTTGGATCGATCCAAAAGGCGGTATCTATTTTACCGATCCTTATTTTCAGCGCGACTACTGGACGAGGAAAGAAGGAGATCCCGCGATGAAGAAAGAAGGTGTTTATTATCTCGCTAAAGGAAAAACCGAACCGATCGTAGTCGATGATCAGTTCACAAAACCAAACGGTGTTGTTGGCACTCCGGATGGGAAAAATCTTTACGCTGCCGAAATCGGGAAAGGATACATTTATAAATACGACATCCAGGCCGATGGCACATTAGCCAACCGAACAACATTCTGTGAAGATCGCGCCGACGGCATAACGCTCGACAATAAAGGAAACCTCTACCTCGCAGGCAACGGCGTTACTATCTACGATGCATCTGGCAAGAAGATCGAACACATCGATGTGCCTTCCAAGTGGACCGCCAATCTTTGCTTCGGTGGAAAGAACAAAGACGTGCTGTTCATCACAGCATTAGAGTCTGTGTATACAATAAAAATGGCTGTGAAGGGAGTCGAGTAACCGTCATTTTACGAGGGCTATTCTGATCGTAACGAATTCACGGGATTTGCAGTTGCAGCTCTCAGCGATCGATATCCAACTGCAATCATCGCAACTACGAACGACGACCCAATGGCAACCAGGAATATCCACGACTGAAGCTTGATCGCATACACATAGTCTTCAAGCCATGCGCTCATCAGCCACCAGCCCAGTGGCGCTGCAACCAGGATGCCACGATGATCAGTGACGAGAACTCTTTTCCGAATAACCAAAGGATATGGGCAATACTGCCACCCAATACTTTTCGGATACCGATCTCTTTAGTGCGCTGTATCGCCATGAACGAAACGAGTCCGAACAAACCATACAACCGACTAATATTGCAATCGAAGAAAACAATTGAACAAGTTTCATTGTCGTCTCTTCTCTTTCATACATCTGCTTGATCTGGTCATCGAGAAAATTTGACGAGTAAATGAGATCGGGATAAGTCGCCGACCATTTCTCTTCCATTGTCTTAAGGGTTTGCGAAAGGTTGGCCGTATTCACCTTCACCGCATAGTTGTTGTACATGTCAAGCTTCGTTCCTATAAAGATCGGGTTAATGCTTTCGTGGAAAGAAGCATCGTGAAAATCTCTTACAACACCGACGATCGGTTGTGTCCAGCTGCTGTTCACCCGCAGCTTCTGTTCCTATCACCTCTTCCGGTTTCATTCCGAGGGCATCAACAAATTTCTCGTTCACTAAAAATTCTCGAAGAGTATCCGAAGGCGTGACGTTGCGGCCGGCTACCAATTCAATATTAAAGAGTGAAAGATAATTCTCGTCTGCTATCCGGCATAAGATTGAAAAATTTTCATCCTCATCGTGATTACCGAATCTTGGAGCAGTACTCCAGGAAGCAACTGACGACGGCGCGTCGAAACACAATGATACCATTTCAACACCTGGTATTGTTCGAGCTCCGCCTTTAATGTTTTCGTTTTCTGGTCCTGCGACCCAACGGGTATCATAACAACAGCGTCGCGGGTGAACCCAAGATTCGCCGTTGTAGAATAATGAACCTGGTAAACGACAACGATCAAGACAATCACTAACACTTGTGCGATGGAGAACTGTGTGACGATCAGTGCGCGACGTAAAATTCATTCCGCCACTCTTTACTTGCGACACTTTACCCTTCAGGGCCTGGGCGGCCTGGAATCCCGAAAGGACAACACCCGGATAAAATCCTGCTACGAACGTCACGAATAATAACAACGACGGAAGAAATGCCAGCAACTTCCAGTCTTTTAGAAGATCCAATGTCAACCTCGAATCGAATTGTTCATTAAAGATTGGTAACAAGGCCGACGCCACAGCTATCGCAATAACAGTGGATCCCAACGTGATCAGGAAAGTTTCAGCCATGAACTGCCAAAGGATCTGTGAACGGATGCCACCCAAAACTTTTCGGACACCAATCTCGCGCGACCTGCTCGACGCCCTCGCAGTGGCGAGGTTCACAAAATTTACACACGCCGTGATGATCAAAAAGAATCCTATCGTTGCCAGCGCAGTGATCGTCTGCATGCTCATCGATCCACCATACTCAGCATTGAAATGAACATCGGTCATCGGTTGCATTTTGTAGTGATGCACATTCTTCGACTGTGGTCTGAATTTCTTCACGTATCCGAAAATTGCCGTTTCCATTTCATTAATATCGACACCAGGCTTCAAGCGAACATATGCTTGCATGCTCGATGTGATTCCACTCCATGTGTCGCTCGCCATCCACCCGTTGAAGGCTTTCAAACTTGAATACGGCAGATACACTTCGCTCCGAAAATCTGTGTTGTCCGGAATGTTCTTCATGATACCAACGACACGATATTCGCCATTGGTCCCGATCTTAAATACTTTATTGATTGCGTCCGCCGTTCCGAAATATTTCTTTGCAACGTTCTCTGTAATAATTGCTGTGTTTGGATCAACTAAAAGTTTATTCACATCTTCATCATGCAGCATTTCTATCTTGAAGATCTCGAAGAAGTCAGGTTCAGCGAGGGCAATATTTGGTTCTGAAAATTTCGTGACCGCACCGTTTTCAGTAACATAAACCAGTTGATCTCCGAATGTGGCGACACGCGCCGATTTCTCCGTAAACGTATAGTCATCCCTGATTGCCTTACCCAATGGATTCGGAACACTAGACGTATACGATACCTGGTCACGATGTTCTTCTGTCACGATCCTGTAAACCCTGTCGAGTTCCGGATGATAATTGTCGTAGCTGACGTGATGCGACACCAGCGAAAAGATCAAAAGCGCGCAAGTCATGCCGAGGGCAAGACCAAGCACATTAATAATAGTGTATGACGAATGACGCGTGATGTTGCGAAGCGCAACGACAAGGTAGTTTTGGATCATGCGGCCAGCATGGCAGAAATAATGCCACCAGGTAATATCGCTGATTTTGATGATTTCAGGTAAATTAAGCTTCCGGTTTCAGAACATCAGTGTTCGATACCGGATAGTATGACCAATCGCAGACAGTTTATTAAAGCAGCCGTGCTACAAGCGTCGGAACTTTTCTTTACCTGAATTCTATTCCAATGGACCTCCAAAAAAAACGCATCGGAGCAAACCGTCATCGGCAACTACGGAGAATGGGCTCACTCATTAACAGCCAACAAACTTCCGTCGATGTCATTCAGAAGACGAGAAGCTACCAACATTAACGACTGGAAAGTGAGCGCACGACAACAGCTGCGCTCCCGCTTAGCCATTCCCGACATCGGCGGCACTCCGAAAGTAACGGTGCAAAAGCAATACAACTACGATGGACTTCACATCGAAGAGCTCACGTGGCAACTTCCATACGGCCGGCCTACCGAAGCAGTGTTGTTGAAGCCCGCCGACGCAAAAGGTCCACTGCCTGCCGTACTTGCCTTTCACGATCACGGTGGTAACAAATTTTATGGAAGCCGGAAGATCGTTCGCACCTCCGATAAGCTTCCCACCGGTATCGAAGAACACCAGGAAACATATTATAGTGGAAGAGGTTGGGCGAATGAGCTGGCGAAACGCGGCTTTGTTGTTTTAGTCCCCGATGCATTTCCATTCGCGAGTCGTCGTGTGATGCTTGCCGACGTTCCCGAAGAAAGACGTAACGATGTTAAAGATCCCGATCCAAATAGTCTCGAACAGATCTCGAAGTACAACGACTGGGCCGGCGATCACGAAAGCATCATGGCCCGTTCACTTTTCAGTGCCGGTACTTCATGGCCTGGTGTCTGGATCGCCGAAGACATGAAGGCTCTCGACATCCTCAGCGCTCGTCCGGATGTCGACAAGAATAAAATTGGTTGCTGCGGCTTGTCCGGTGGCGGCATGCGTTCGGTGTACATGGCTGGTCTCGACGATCGTATTAAGTGCACTGTGCCTGTTGGATTTATGACAACGTGGAATGATTTCGCGCTGTACAAAAGTTATACGCACACATGGATGATCTATGTTCCGTTGTTGCCCAACGAACTTGACTTCCCCGAGATCTTGTCGCTGCGTGCTCCGCTCCCGTCATTGGTACTCAATAACAATGAAGACCAGCTTTTCACGTTAAGTGAAATGAAACGCGCCGATGATATATTGAAAGAAATCTATGCAAAAGCCGGAAGTCCCGATAAGTATCGCGCTTCGTTTTATCCAGGTTTACATAAGTTTGATACGAACATGCAAACAGAGGCTTTCGATTGTTTGATAAACACCTAAAATGAAAAGATCTCTCCTACTTATCCTACTTCTTGTTGCGTGTAAACACCCTAACCCGTCTGTCCAACTTTCCGACCAAATAGAAACATCCCTAAAAAACGAGACCCTCAAAGTTTGGTATCCTCTCGCCGTCGACTCCGCCTACGGTGGTTTCTTAAGCTCCTTCACTTACGACTTCAAGCCAACCGACGACCAGCGGAAGATGATCGTAACACAGGCACGTCACACGTGGACGAACGCCAAAGCATCGATGCGATATCCCGATGTTGAACATTACAAGAAAAGCGCGCGACATGGCTTCGAATTCCTCCGCGACAAAATGTGGGACAATGAATTTGGTGGTTTCTATTGGCTCGTGGAACGCGATGGCACACCCGTTAAAGACGACACAATCAAAACAGCCTACGGAAATTCATTCGGCCTGTATGCACTCGTTGCGTACTACGAAGCTTCGCATGACGAACAGGCTTTGAACCTTGCTAAAGAGACATTCAAATGGCTCGAAGAACATAGTCACGACCACGAATACAAAGGTTACTTTCAACACTTACGCCGCGATGGAACACCGATTGTTCGCGAACACAAGACTCCCTCTACAGCAGAGACAGGCTATAAAGATCAGAACAGCTCCATCCATTTGCTCGAAGCCCTTACCGACCTTTATCGTGTATGGCCTGACGCGCTGGTGAAGGAACGTTTACAAGAAATGTTGTTCCTCATACGAGATACCATTGTAACTCCTGACGGCTATTTGGTATTGTTCCTCAATCGCGACTGGACTCCCGTTTCATTCCGCAATCAACCGGACAGTGTTATAGAAAAACATCACAGTCTCGATCACGTCTCGTTTGGTCATGATGTCGAGACTGCTTACCTGATGATCGAAGCCTCGCACGTTCTCGGTATCACGGCCGACTCCACCACCCATCGTATCGCGAAGAAAATGGTCGATCATGCGCTGAAAAACGGCTGGGACGAGCACGATTCAACCGGCAGTTTCTACGATGAAGCATATTATTTCAAAGATCGTCCCGGTATCACAGTCACGCACGACACGAAAAACTGGTGGGCTCAAGCTGAAGGCATGAACACGTTGTTAATGATGTCGAAGTTGTATCCAAACGACGGGATGAATTATTACGACAAGTTTTTAATGTCATGGCGGTATTGCGATCGTTATTTGATCGATCATGAAAATGGAGATTGGTTTGCTGGCGGGTTGGATAAGCAACCCGAAATGAAGACGGCGCTGAAGGGACAAATCTGGAAAGCATGTTATCATCACTATCGTTCAATGACGAACTGTGTTGACATGCTTCGATCGGAACAACATCAGTAAAAAAATATGAAACATGCTCTTCGTTACGTGTGGAGAAATAAGATCTCTACATGCATCAATGTATGCGGCCTCACCGTCGCGTTGTCGTCAGCGTTTCTCATGCTGCAATATTTGGACTTCGAACTGAGTTACGACACATTTCTTCCAGATCACAAACAGGTTTACCGGGTTGCAACACGCACGAGCGAGCGTTCGGTTGTCGGAACATATTACGGTTTCGGCGATTGGGTCACCGAAACATTTCCGGAAGTCGAGGCAAGCACTCGGTGCTATCGCTGGCCCGCGAACACAGGTCTTGTGATCGAAGTCGATGGGAATATCTTTCATGAGAAGAGTTATCTCTATGCTGACAAAAATTTCTTCAACGTATTTCCCTCCCTGCTGATTGCCGGCAATGCAAAGACTGCTCTCGCTGAGCCGAACACTGTCGTGATATCAGAACGGTTAGCGATGAAAGTTTTCGGAACGACGGACATCATCGGTAAATCGATTGTCAATCCCGAAAGAAAGAACAGCTTCGAAAAGATCACCGGTATCATCCGGAACATACCAGCCAATTCACACCTGGAGGCCGACATCATCCGCCCAAGTGATTGGATCCCGGAAGATGAATATACGTGGAAGGCTACCGTTTGGACCTACATCCGGGTTGCCAGCGATAACAATATCATGGATCTCACGGCAAAGCTTAATAATTCGATCAATTCAAAATTATCCGAACCCGCAACTCTCTCACTGCAATCATTATCATCAATACACCTTACCTCCAATCTTGAAGAAGAAGCGAAAGCCCCTGGCAGTCTCCTCTATATTTATGTTGTAGGCGGGGCCTTGGCATTAGTATTACTCGTTGCCTGGATCAACTACGTGAATCTCGAAACAGCGAGATTCATCAAGCGACTGAAAGAAGTCGGGATACGAAGGATCATCGGGTCGCGTAAAAGAGACTTGCTTGCAAGATTCTTAATGGAGGTCTTGATCGTTACGACAACAGCATCGTTGCTCGCCACGATCATTGTTATCGCGATATTCCCCTGGTTTGGATACGTAACAGGCCTGTCGTTATCGACCTTCAGTTTTTCCGTAACAAGCCTTTGGATCACAACAGGTACCGTTATAGTAGTCGCAACTATTATCGCCGGTGTGTATCCAATGATCTCTCTGGTCAGGATCAATCCAATCAGTTCACTAAAAGGTCATGTAACAACGCGCAAGTCTTTTGCACCAGGCTTCGTCCGCCGGCCGGCGGGTTTCCTCCTCACCTTCCAGTTCGTTACTTCACTTACGCTGATGGCATTGGTGGTAATGGCATCACTACAGCTCGACTTCATGCGAAGCGCGAATACAAACTTCGATACGTCAGGCATCCTCACAGTGTATAATTCGGCCAACTACACCTGGCGCGAAGATTCGTTGCGACAAGAAAGCAATGAGGCATTCAGAAATCAGTTGCTGCAAATTCCTTCCGTTACGCAGCTCACGATATCCTCCGCAATTCCCGGCGAGCCTATCGGTTTCACTTACACCGATCTCGCCAAACGTTCGAGGAGCGACGCCGACCGCCAGGTACATTATAAAGTAATGTATATCGACTACGATTTCTTTCCGCTGTTCGGATTAAAGATCGTAGCCGGAAGAAACTACTCGCCCGAATATTCCGACGATTGGTGCATCGTAGTTACCGAAAGCACGGTTCGTGAGCTTGGATTTTCCTCCGCCGAAGAAGCCGTCAATCAAAAGATCTGGTTCAACGAACCAGACGACTGGCATCAATGGAATATCATTGGCGTTGTGAAGGACTACAGGCACCAATCGATCAAGACAGCGCCTAACCCTGGCATCTTCCGGCTTCATCGCAACAAGGGACAAATGGTTTATTATTCGATGAAGCTGACCGACGCCAACGCCATTCCCGCAATCGAACGCTTATGGAAGGAAACATGGCCCGGTAAACCATTCGATTACTTCTTTATGGATCAGCATTACGATCAGCAATACAAAAGTGAGATACATTTCTCACGGATCTTCTTCCTGTTTTCCGGCGTTGCCGTGTTCATCGCGTGTCTTGGTGTAATGGGCATGAGCTTATTCGAGGCCAACGCAAGAATAAAAGAGATCGGCATCAGGAAAGTATTGGGCGCCGAAGTGAAAAATATTATAATGCTGCTGACAAAAGGAAGTGTGCGTGTACTGATCTTATCTCTCGTAGTGGCGATCCCTTTAGTCTACCTGATTGCCGGTAAATGGTTAGCAACTTATCCCGAACACATTGAGCTATCACCATGGTTCGTCGCTGTTCCTTTTGTAGCTCTGCTGGTTCTCGTAATCGCTACATCAACATCACAAATCCTGAAAACAGCCCTTAGGAATCCTGTTGAAAGCCTGAAACACGAATAAGAAATCCCCACCCCAATGAAATACTTCGTACTGTTCCTCCTCTTGTTTCAAGTTCCGCAAAAGCCTGTCAACTATGTAACAGACCCGGAAGACATTCTAAGTCTCTATGAAGAAGCGCAATTGAACGACAAGCTAAAAGCATTCGAAGACAGCACCAGCAACCAGATCTTTGTCTACATCGACAAACATATGCATGGAAGCAACATTGAATCGGAGTCGAAGAAGATCTTCAATAAATGGGGCATTGGTCAGAAAGGCAAGGACAACGGAGTACTGATAGCCATCTTTGTCGATGACCGGGAACATCGGATCCAGGTTGGATATGGACTTGAAAAGGCGTTGCCGCCCGACCTCTGCCTGGAGGTCCTGGACGATGATATGGCACCTCACTTCAAGGAACAGCAATACTATCGCGGTATCGATGCAGGTATCGATCAATTGATGTACTACACCCGGCACGAATTTGTACCAAAAGATCCAAACGGGACTTTATGGATCGCCGTTATCGTCGCGTTTGCAATAAATATTCTCTTCACCGTCGTTAACCTTGGTACGCTGAAAAAATTCACGAATGCACCGAAGAAAAGAAAGAGATATACAATTTTAAGCTTTGCATTCGTATTGGTTCCGTTGCTGGCTCCCGGTGCTTACCTGGTTCTTCATTCAACCAACGGCTTGCTGTTGTCGCTGCTTCCTTTCGCAGGCGCGCTTGCTTCGGTGTTGCTTTGCATGACGATCAATGACAAGGGGAATAGCGATCACGAAATTGACGACTATCATAATCGAAGGCTGTACGACAGGAGGACCGAGAGCAGCTCGGACGATACATCCGGTGGCGGCGGTGGTGGCAGCTCCGGCGATGGTGGCGCGAGCAGCCACTGGTAGGAGTTAATCAAAAAAATATTTCCAGTTAAATTTTGTGAAACCGATCGGTTACGTATATTTGTAACCGATCAGTTACATAACTATTTTATGAGACGAGATGTATTTCAAGCTATCGCGGACCCGACGCGTCGCGACATTATTAATTTAATTGCTCACCGTTCCCTGAATCTGAATTCAGTGGCCGACAACTTTTCAGTAAGTCGTCCCGCCATATCGAAGCATATCAAGATCCTCACCGAATGTGGTCTTATCAAAATCAGGCAGGATGGCCGTGAACGCTTTTGTGAAGCCAACTTAAAGCCGTTGGTAGAAGTCTCCAGTTGGGTAGAACAGTATAAAGAATTCTGGACCGCACGACTCGATGCCCTCGAAGCGTATTTGCTGAAGGAAACTAAGAAGAAACCCGCCTACGCTAAAGCTCCGGCGGACAAGTCAAAATCAAAAACTAAAAGAAAATGAGCACACAGAAACAACCGCTAGTGGTTGAAAAAATCATTAACGCTCCTGTAGCGCGTGTATGGAAAGCCATCACCAATCACGCAGAGCTGCAGAAGTGGTACTTTCAAATGGCAGCCTTCGAACCAAAGAAAGGTTTCGAGTTTACATTCGACGCAAAATCGAACGGACAAACATTCACGCACCTTTGCAAGGTCACCGAAGTTGATCGAAAACAAAAAGCTCCAGCATACCTGGACCTTTAAAGAGTTCAAAGGAATGTCGACCGTAACGTGGGAGTTAACCGACATGGGCGGCAAAAACGAAAGTCACGCTCACCCACACCGGTCTCGAAACATTCGGCGACGAACCAGCACTTGCAAGGAAAAACTCGAAGCAGGTTGGACTGCGATCGTCGGTACTAATCTTCCCAGGTTTGTTGATACGCAGGGTTAGGAACATAATTCGGATATATCTGGAGGTGCTTCTTTTGCACCTCCTCTTATACTACCCGTCTCAATTCTTCAACATTTTTTTTGCTCGTCGCAGAAACAAACACAACTTTCGAAAAAACCATGCGAGTTGTAATAGCCGCGTAACTCTTCCAAATATTGTTGATCATTCTTCTCGAGCAGATCTATCTTATTCAACACCAACACGACGGGAATATTTCCCGCGCCAATCTCTGCCAACGTCTTGCTCACCACCTCAATGTGATTGTCATGAAACGGGTGAGCGACATCAACAACGTGCAATAACAGATCCGCCTCCCTCACTTCATCGAGTGTCGATTTAAACGACTCGATCAGGTGGTGCGGCAGCTTACGGATAAATCCAACCGTATCGGATAAAAGAAACGGTATGTCATTCACTACAACCTTTCGCACCGTTGCATCGACCGTAGCAAACAATTTGTTCTCCGCTTTCACATTGGCTTTGCTCAACAGGTTCATCAATGTGGATTTACCGACGTTGGTATAACCTACAAGGGCAACGCGAACGACATTACTTCTCGACTTGCGTTGAGTTTGCCGTTGCTTGTCGATCTTCTCGAGCTCTTCTTTCAGCATTGAGATCCTGGTCTTGATGATACGACGGTCGGTTTCGATCTCTCGTTCACCGGCGCCTCCACGAGTACCTGTGCCCCCGCGCTGACGCTCGAGGTGAGTCCACATTCGTGTGAGTCGCGGCAGCAGGTACTGGTTCATCGCCAGTTCCACTTGTGTTCGTGCCTGCGCTGATTGGGCGCGAAGCAGGAAAATATCGAGAATGAGAAGGCTTCGATCGTAGACTCTCACTTTCGTTTCTAGCGTGTCGGGATTGAATTCCTTTTCGAGGTTGCGGAGTTGCGATGGGCTGAGGTCGTCGTCGAAAATAACGTTGTTGACGTCGTTGGCCTGGACGAATTCCTTGATCTCTTCGAGCTTGCCTTTTCCAACAAATGTTCTAACATCTGGATGAGGCAGTTTCTGCACAAAAGTCTGCTCGGTAGTGATACTGGCAGTCTCCGCGAGGAACGCCAGTTCCGCCAGATGCTCATCCGTTTCTTCCGGCAAGGCCTTCGGAATCGATAGCGCCACGAGGACCGCTTTCCGCTTACTCATATTGTCTCCTGATTGGTTCTGGTTCATTATTATAATGGAGTTACTTTATTTAACTTTCGGGAATTTAGTACTTAGAGAGAAGACCTAAACGCCCAATTTCTAAGTCCTAAAAACTGCTAAAACCTTATTTGGGCCGTTGTTCGGTCATAGTCTGGCTTAATGAAAATTGCAATAGTTCTCAACACGTCCTGGAACATCTACAACTTCCGGATGAGCTTCATCAAATCGCTTCAAGCGCAGGGTCATGAGGTTCACACAGTTGCTCCCCACGACGTTTACACCCACCGCCTCGAAGAGGCAGGATGTTATCACCACGACGTAAAAATGGATAGCCGCGGGGCTAATCCAATACGCGATTTCGGGTTGATCCTCGAATTTTGGGACATTTACCGAAAGCTCAAGCCTGACGTCATCCTTCATTATACAATCAAACCCAATATATATGGTACGCTCGCTGCGGCCATGTTGAAAATACCCGTAATCAACAATGTTTGTGGATTGGGTACGGTTTTCCTTAAAAAAGGAGTGGTTTCGTTGATTGCAATGAAGCTTTATCGCTGGGCTTTTAGATATCCAAAGAAGGTGTTTTTCCAGAATGCGGAGGACAAGCAACTTTTTCTTGAACGTAACCTGGTGCCTCCTGCTGTTGCCGACCTGCTGCCGGGCTCTGGCGTAAATCTCCAGCGCTTCGTGCCGGTAGATTCTCGTAAGAATGAGAAGTTTACATTTTTGCTGATTTCAAGGCTGATAACCGATAAAGGCGTTCTTGAGTTCATCGAGGCCGTAAAACAGTTAAAGGCAAAAGGCGTTAACGCACATTTCCAGGTACTCGGTCCCAAAGATCCCCGTCACAAACGTGGCATCAAGGTAAGCACAATCGACAGCTGGATACACGACGGGCTCATAGAATATCTCGGCACCACCGAAGATGTTCGTCAATTCATCAACAAAGCCGACTGCGTGGTACTTCCCAGCTATCGCGAAGGCACTCCACGTACGCTGCTCGAAGCTGCGAGCTCCGGTAAACCTATCGTCGCCACCGACGTTCCCGGTTGTCACCATGTGGTGATCAATAACTACAACGGCCTCCTTTGTAATCTGAAAGATGCGAACGACCTCGCCGACAAAATGCAGACCATGGCCGGCCTTAACGAGAATGTTCTTAAGGAAATGGGAGCCAATGGAAGAAAGAAAGTGGAGGCCGAATACAGCGAGGATTTCGTCATCAGCAAGTACATAAAAGCCATTCAGAGCGTTTAGAAGGATTCCTGACCTCGTGCAACGTTCAAAGTGCAACGTTCAAGGTTTGGTATCATCGCGATAACGTTGCACATTGCACGTTGAACCTTGCACATTTTTTTTATCTTCGAATATGCACCGTTTCTCCTTTATTGGACTGATACTTCTCGTTTGCGCATGTTCCTCTTATAAGCAAAACATCATGTTTAAACCATCGGAGGAATTCGTTGGGAAAAAGTCAACTGAAGCTGATGGCGTCGTTAAAAATTACGTGATCCAGGTAAATGATTATGTGAAGCTTGAGGTTTACTCAAATAAAGGAGAACGCATCATCGATCCCGAAGGGGCTCTTCTTAACGACAAGAACATGGCCGCACAAAACCAGGTTCGCGTACAACCAACGTACCTCGTTACTGTCGACGGCACCGTGAAATTTCCCATGATCGGATCTGTCGCATTGCTCGGTTTGACCATCCGCGAAGCGGAACAAAAACTACAAGCCGAGTACGACAATTATTATAAGCAGTGTTACGTTCAACTTACCTTCAGCAACAAACGCGTGATCGTCCTCGGCTCGCCCGGCGGACAGGTCGTACCTTTGTTGAATGAAAATGTGTCGCTGGTAGAGGTGATCGCAATGGCGAAAGGAATTGGTTTAGATGGCAAGTCTCACAACATCCGCGTTATTCGCGGGCAGGATGTTTTTTTGATTGATCTCAGTACTATTGATGGAATTACCGCGGGCAACATGATCGTTCAACCCGGTGATATCATTTATGTAGAGCCAACACGGCGGCCGTTTACGGAAGGCGCAAGAGATCTCGCTCCTGTGTTCAGCCTCGTGCTAAGCCTGTCGACATTGATCGTTGTATTTATTGCGAACAACAACTGATGGCGGACAACCGGAACATATCACCGAATACAGACTCGATCGATTTCGAGAAGCTCCGGATGTTGCTCCGTAAGAATCTCGTGTGGCTGGCCATGATCGTTATCGGTACCAACCTGGCGGCTTACCTGTACTTACGTTACACCAAGAATATTTACGAAAGCGAATCGGAACTCAGGCTCGAGGTCAGCCAGGACGCAACTGAATTCGGTATCAAGAACCTGCAGGAAAATCAAAACCTGAACGTTATCTCCGGAGAGATTGAACAGATTACAAGTAAGCTTTTTTATAATCGCGTCCTTGATTCCATCGATCTTTGGGTGAGCTATCATTCTATCGGCCAGGTGCTCACAAGCGAGATGTATCACGCGTCGCCGTTCAAAGTACAGTATTCCTCTGCGCTTCATCCGTACCAGAACCTCCAAATTAACTTCAACTTCACAGGCCCCGAAGAATACAGTCTTAAGATCGGCGAAGACGTAATGATGGGCAAGATCGGCGAGCCCCTGAAGCTCAATGGTCTCGAGTTGAAAATCACGAAGACACACTCATACCCGTTGTACCACGACGGTGATTATTTCTTCATCCTTCACAGTCGCGAAAATCTTCTGGGTTATCTCGACATGCACACGAGTGTAGCACCGTTGAACTACGATGCAAATACCATTCGTATTTCCTTCCAGGATCACAACGCATTCAAGGCACGCGACATCGTGAACAAGATCGATTCGATGTACATCAACTACAGCGATGAACAGAAGAATCTCACCAACAAACAAAAGATCGAATGGATCAACTCCGAGCTCGGGCAGGTGGAAGGCAAAATGGAGGACTATGAAAATTATTTCGAAAACTTCACCATTCAGAATAAAAGCAGCGACGTAGACACCGACCTTAAGAAAGCAATCAACACTCTTTACTCGATCGACTCGCAACGTTTCCAGTTGAACAAACGGATCCAGGCAATCGACGCAATCCTTGAACAATTTCAGTCTAATAATTTCACATTGTCGGGAAGCAGCCAGCAATATCTCCCCCGCTATCTTGATAAACCCATCCAGGAGCTTCAACAACTCGTACAGGATATTGAAAAGCTCGGGCTCTCGTACAACGAAAGCACGTTTGCATTCAAACAAAAAGAAAGTCAGCTCGAGAAGGCACGGGGCGGCCTGTTCAAACAATTGGCCGAACTGAAAAAAGAATGGTCGCAAGGACTGATCGATCTCAAAGATCAAAAGGCCAATCTCGAGAAGAGGTTCGCTGCCATGCCCGACAAGAACACACAGTTCACAAAGAACCAGCGCTTCTACAAACTATACGAAGAGTTCTATTTGTCGATGATGCAGGCAAAGGCTCAATTCGAGATCGCGCAGGCAGGAACAACACCCGACTTCAAGATCTTATCGCCCGCAACATTCTCCGACTACCCGATTTTTCCGAAACGTGCACTGGTGTATGGTATCGGACTTTCCTCCGGTTTCATTATGTGTTTGGTGTTCATCGGCTTGTTGTATGTGATCGATACGCGCGTAACCAACACGAACGAGATCGAACGAAACACAACAGCGCCGTTGCTTGCAGTTATTCCTGAATCACGTCACACAACCAGGACGCCGTTCCATGTTCTCGACAATCCGAAGTCGATCGTAAGTGAAGCAATACGAACGTTGCGAACCAATCTCGACTTCTTTTCAGTGACTGGAAATACAAAAACCATTTCGATCTCGTCGACCATTGGCGGTGAGGGAAAATCATTCCTGGCACTGAACCTGGGTGGTGTGATCGCGATGTCGAAAAAGAAAGTGGTGTTGGTAGACCTCGATATGCGCAAGGCGAAGAACAGTGTACCATTCCAGATACCAGATAGTCAGAAAGGCGTGAGTACTGCGTTGATCCGCAAGTATGATATCGAAGAATGTATCGTACCGACAGGTCTTGAGAACTTCGATTATGTGCCGGCTGGTCCTCATCCGCCCAATCCTTCGGAGCTACTGATGAACGGCGACTTCACCCATGTGATCAACAAGCTGAAAGAGCTCTACGAGTTTGTGATCATCGATACGCCCCCGGTGGGTCTTGTTACCGATGGTATCATGGCCATGAAAAAAAACCGACGTTACGATTTACGTCGTAAGAGCTAATTATTCGAAAAAAGATTTTCTCCAGAATATCGAAAGGATCCAAAAGCTTCATAAAGTGTCCAACATCTCCGTTGTCTTCAATGCAGTGCCATCGAACAGCAAGATGTATGGGTACGGATATTATGAAGACCAGACACCCTTAAAGAAAAGCTGGAAATATATTCTCCGCGGCTAAGTGTTTTCCTTCTTCTCATCTCGCAAACCGGCTAAGGTTACTTTCCGTGCTGACATGCATTCGCATCTCATTCCCGGTATCGATGATGGCGTTTCTTCGAATGAACATTCGCTGGAGACCATTCTGAAATTGATGGATCTCGGTTACGAGAAGTTCATCACCACTCCGCACATCATGAGCGACACGTATCCCAACAATCCAAAGGTGATACGCGAAAGACTTACGTTGCTGAACGAATTCCTTCGTTCGAAGAACGTGAATGTGGAAGTACAGGCTGCCGCCGAATATTACCTGGACGAATACACGATGAAGGCCGTAAGCGAACCCGAGGGAATGCTGACGTTTGGCAAAAATTATTTACTGTTTGAAACCAATTATCTTTCGGAGCCTTATGTGCTGAAAGATTTTATTTTCCAGGCAACGTCGAAAGGATACCTGCCTGTTCTCGCACACCCGGAGCGTTACCAGTACATGACGATGGAGAAGGCACAGGATCTTGTTGATCGCGGAGTGTTGTTGCAGGTGAACCTTCTTTCTCTTTCTGGATTTTATATGAGGTCGGCGCAAAAGTTTGCAGAGAAGTTGATCGAGAAAAAGATGGTGAGCTTCCTGGGCACTGACTGCCACAGCCTGTCGCAAGCGGCGGCGCTGGAAAGATCTCTGAAGACAAAGGCTTTTAAAAAGGCGATGGACCTTCCTCTTCTCAACGATAAAATTTGAGCGATGATTGTTGCGGTAACGGGCGCCAATGGTGTTGTGGGAAAAGTAATCGTTGATACTCTCAACGACGAAAAGATAACGGCGCGTCCCGTAGTTCGTCCGGAGACCGACATTCTCGACATGGCAGGATTGATCAAAGCCTTCGAAGGCGTCGATGCTGTCGTTCACGCTGCTGGACTGGTGTCGTTCAATCCACGCAACAAGAAAAAATTGTTGGATGTAAATGTGCAGGGTACCAGGAATGTTGTGAATGCATGTCTCGCGAACGGGACAAAAAAATTGGTACACATCAGTTCGGTGTCGGCGTTGGGCAAACATCGCGCGGACAGTTTAGTGAACGAAGACAGCAAATGGACCCCGGGGCTTGTGGCGTCGGATTATGCCCAGTCGAAATATCTTGCGGAGCTCGAAGTTTTTCGTGGCATGGAAGAAGGACTGAAAGTATCGGTCGTGAACCCGTCGCTCGTGTTGGCGGCTGGCGATGGCCAGCGGAGCAGCTCACACCTTTTTGGTTATGTGTGGCGACAGCGCAGGCTGTACACCGATTTTACTGTGAACTATGTGGATGCCCGCGACGTTTCCAAAATAGTGACACGCCTTTTGCGGGAAGATTATAATGGGCAGCGTTTTATTGCCAGCGCGGGAAGGGCAACCATGAAAGAACTTTTTCAAAAAGTTGCTGAACGTTTCCAGAAAAAAGCTCCCTCTGTTTTAGTTCCAAAGAATTTCGCAAGCACGGCAGCCTGGCTGGAAGAATTCCGTTCGCGACTAATTGGCAGTGAACCAATGATTACGCGTCAGTCAGTGCGAGTTTTGCGCGAAGCAGTTACCTTTGAAAATTCAAAAGCAAAAAAGATTCTTGGCATCGAATTTCAATCGTTGGAAAACACACTCGACTGGTGTTGTGACTTGTACAAGAATAATTTAACACATAACTTAGGCAAACCCTTAAAATAAATGGCTCAGCACTTCAGAAAGAGAGAGGAAGAGGAGGAGTTGATCAAGAAATTCGAAGAAGGCCTCAAAAAAAATTCACACGAGTTTTTCAATCTCGAAGCCTACGAAACAATCATTGATTATTACCTGGATCGAAATAAACATAAGAGGGCATTAGCAGCAGTTAACCAGGCAATCGATCAATACCCATTTTCATCAGAACTGATCCCGCTCAAAGCACAGATACTTTCAAACCTGGAAGAATACGATCAGTCATTGGAATTACTCGAGCGCGCACGCTTGCTCAATCCCCACGACATTGAAATATTTCTTTCGATCGGTTCGGTATTGAGTTTGATGGGCAAGCACAACGACGCCATCGCTACTTACGAAGAAGCTCTCACCTTTGCCGACGAAGCACAAGATGAGCTCTACTATAATATCGGTCTGGCACATCAGAGTGTTGAAGACTACGAAAAAGCAATCGAGGCTTATAAAAAATCTATCGAATTCAACATCAGTCACGAAGGCGCTTTGTATGAGCTCGCTTTTTGTCTCGATGTGATCGGACAACTTGAGGGCAGTCTCGCCTACTACAAAAAATTCATCGACGAAGATCCGTACTCCGCAGCAGCATGGTACAATCTCGGTATTGTTTGCAACAAGCTCGAGAAATATGACGATGCAATCGAGGCCTATGAATATGCATTGGCAATCGATGATAACTTCGCTTCAGCCCATTTCAACATGGGAAATACGTACATGAACCTGGAGCAGTTCACGAAAGCATTGGACGCATTTAAGAAAACAATTGAGATCGAAGGACCCAGCCCCGAAGTTTATTGCAGCATCGGTGCCGCCTACGAAAATCTGGAACACTACGATCTCGGCTTAAAGTATTATCAGAAGTCTACCAAGCTCGATCCTCTGTATGACGAAGCCTGGTTCGGTGCCGGCAATTGCATGGAGAAACAGGAGAAGTGGTACCAGGCGTTGCACTTCTTCAACAAGGCAATAAAGCTCAATAGTCACAACGCAGAATACTGGAAAGCTGCCGCACATGCGGAGTTTTAAGATCGGCAATACTATCTCTGCCATCAGTGCTTACGAAGAGGCTTGCCATCTCACTCCCGACGACAAAGAGATCTGGCTGAACTGGTCATTTATTTATTTCGAACAGGGCGCTCACGAGAAAGCAATCGACATAATCACGCAGGGACTCGACGAATTGCCCGAAGAATCCGAGCTATACTATCGTATTACGGCCTACCTCATCGAAGCAGGACAATTCAAGGAGGCCTTTAATTATCTTGAAAATGCATTAATTTTGAACTTCGAAGGACACAGTGCTCTGTTTGACTTTTTTCCGAAGGCTGAAACGCAAAAGGCATTGTTCAAGATTATCGATCAGTTTAGAAAAGACAACCCCTGATGAATTACACACTGAAAAATTTACCTGAGCGAACTTCCAAGCCCAGGCAGATTGGTTTTACTATGGCCATGGACAAAGGTTTGAGCGTCCGTGAAACCGAAGATTTCGTCAGCATTGCAGCAGAACATGTAGACATCGTAAAGTTGGGATGGGCAACGTCGTATGTTACTCCCAACCTGAAGGAGAAACTAAAAGTATATAAGGAGGCAGGGATTCCCTGCTACTTCGGCGGAACGCTGTTCGAAGCATTTATCATTCGCGACCAGTTCGATGATTACCGAAAGGTTCTAGATAAGTACGACCTGCCGTTTGCAGAAGTATCGGATGGGTCGATCGATCTCGATCACGACAAGAAATGCGACTACATCACGAAACTTTCCGAGCAAGTAACAGTATTGTCGGAAGTTGGATCGAAGGATGCTGATAAGATCATTCCTCCATACCAGTGGATAGACTTAATGCAGAAAGAGCTCGACGCCGGTGCATGGAAGGTGATCGGCGAAGCACGCGAAGGTGGTAACGTTGGCTTGTTTCGTTCGTCGGGTGAAGTTAGATCGGGATTGGTGCAGGAGATCCTTACAAAAATTCCATTTGAGAAAATTATCTGGGAGGCACCTCAGAAAGCCCAACAGGTGTGGTTCATAAAATTACTTGGCGCTAATGTGAACCTCGGAAATATTGCACCAAACGAAGTGATCCCCCTGGAAACGATACGATTAGGCTTAAGAGGTGACACTTTTTTGCACTTCCTTGGACTAGAAAGAAAGAAGGATAATAACACGGCTCCTCCATTCGAGGCCGACTAATTTGTCAAAAAAACTGTTTAAACTGCGCCTCTAAAACCCCTCGAGATGGAAAAAAAATTCGGACTAATCGGTTCGACTGTAAGTCACTCTTTTTCAAAGCATATTTCGACGAAAAATTCTTCCGTGATGGCCTTCGCGACTATCACTACGATCTATATCCACTGAAAAGCATCGACGAGCTCACGAATCTTCTACAAGAAAATCCTGAGTTGTGCGGATTGAATGTAACGATCCCTTATAAAGAACAGGTGCTGAAGTTTCTCACCGAGATCGACAACGACGCGAAGAAGATCGGAGCCGTGAATGTTATCAAGATCAGCGACGGTATTCTGAAAGGATACAATACCGACAGCGATGCGTTTCTCGATACACTGAAGAAGTGGTTTCCTAACGCAAAAGGTTCGAAGGCATTGATACTCGGAACCGGCGGGTCTTCGAAGGCCGTACAGGAGGCGTTGGAAAAACTCGCAATTCCATTCGAGACCGTTTCACGCGAAGAAGGAAAAGCCAATTACACCTACGAGGATCTCGAGAAGAAAACAAAATTGCTCCTCGGCACTAACCTCATCATCAACACCACGCCACTCGGTATGTCGCCGAACAACAACGCGGTGGTGCCAATCGACTTCGAATTGATTACTCCTAAACACTACGTTTACGATTTGATCTACAACCCGGCGCGTACCCTGTTTTTACAAAAAGCAGAAATGCGCGGAGCAAACATCAAGAATGGATTAGAGATGTTGCATGTTCAGGCTGAGAAGGCCTGGGCGATATGGAACAATTGAGATACATACTGTTTGTACTCGCGTTAACATCCTCAGTCTCTTTGTGGGCACAACAACCATCAAGCAATCGGCATAGCAGCCCTTTGTATTATGGAATCTCCGGTGGACTAGTCAGTAACATTCTTGTTGGAAGTGAGATAGATCTCCAGAAGAAGATCTATAACAATGTGATGTCGCACAAAACTGGTCCGACATTTTCGTTGTTCATAAAAAGAGAGATCACGGCACGTTGGTTTATCAAATACGAGCTCGACTATATTCGTAAGGGGAACAACTCGAATAACGCAGGCTATGAGTTAAACACCGAGTACCTGTCGATTCCCCTGAAGTTTGGATTTCAGCCATTGAATTTTCTGAACACAAAAAAGATCCAGGCCTCGATGGAGTTTGGTCCCGCTTTGAATTTCGAGCCAGGACATGGAACGGATAATCTTAAAAAAGCATACTCAGCCGCCAACAATTCGAAAGTAAATAAAGTTGGACTGGGCGTGCTTGCCGGGGCGAATTTTGAATACAGGCTCGACCCACGACGGATTGTTTTTCTAAACTATACTTTCTATCACGACCTCACCCCACTCCTCTCGTACAACGCAGGCAATGTGAACTACAAGGCATCTAACCAGGGATGGATGTTGTCGATTGGGCTGATGTTCATTATACACTGAATGAAGCAACTAACAACCATATTTATTTTCGTTGCAGTCTTTCAATTTTGGACGCCGATCGCGCTACATGCGCAGTATGCAGGTTATGAATATCCAGATTCGGTTGGCACAAGATTTCCCCTTTACGTGGGCATCTCCGCCGGAGTCGTCGTTAACTCGTTTAGGGGGTCGGACGTAGATTCCAGAGTAAAGCAGGGCAAAGCTGTGATGTCGTCGGGAAAGGGAATTTCGCTTGCAGTTTCGATGAAGCACGAGTTCACTCCATTCTTCTATCTGAAGTGGGCCCTCGGCTATGATAAACGCGGGAATAAAGAAGCGAATGGTCCATACAACAATAAGCTAAACGATAACATAGGATACGTGAGTCTCCCGGTGAAATTTGCATATCAGCCATTGAACTTCACGAATAACGACAGCGACATTCAGTTTGCTATCGAAGGCGGCGTCTCAGTAAATTTCGAATCAGGACACGCCTCGAACGATTTCGCGAAGGGTTGGGGAAAGGACGACATCGTAAAGATCAACAGAAAAATTTATTCAGCTCTCGTTGGAGCTAATCTTGAATTCCGAATCGCCCCGGATCGTATCATTTTCCTGAACGGCATGTATTACAACGACCTCACCACGTTATTTTACCATCAGTTCAGGGATGGCAAGACGATCGGTAATTCATACGACCTTAAAAGCAACGGCTGGGCCTTTACCGGCGGATTGAGCTTCCTGATAGGTCAGCCCCGAGCTAAAAAGTCCTGATTTACATTTTATTTTTTTCGGTGTCCCGGGTATTGACATAACGTTGTCATTCATCAACCAGAACTTGGTTTAAATATTTACCTTTTAAGAATGGATTTCAAGCTTTCCAGTGAATTCGAACCCACGGGCGATCAGCCCGGCGCAATAAAACAACTCGTCGCAGGCCTTGAAGGTGGTGAACCTCATCAAACCCTCCTCGGCGTAACAGGCTCCGGAAAAACTTTCACAATGGCCAACGTGGTGGCCCAGGTGAATCGCCCCACAATCGTGCTTTGTCACAACAAGACACTCGCAGCACAATTGTATGGTGAATTCAAATCGTTCTTTCCAGAGAATGCGGTCGAGTACTTCATTTCGTACTATGATTACTATCAGCCTGAAGCATACATTCCCAACTCGAATCTCTACATCGAGAAAGATCTTTCGATCAATGAAGAAATTGAGAAGCTTCGCTTGAGTGCGACTTCCTCTTTGCTTACGGGTCGTCGCGATGTAATTGTGATCGCATCGGTGTCGTGTATCTATGGTATCGGTAACCCGGAAGAATTCGGCAAGAACAGGATCGTGCTGAACGTGGGTGAGATCATGGCAAGAAATAGGTTACTGTTTGCATTGGTGGATATCCTGTACAGAAGAACGGAAGCAGAATTTAAACGAGGGTCATTCCGTGTGAAAGGCGATACCGTCGATATCTTCCTCGCTTACGCCGATTACGCAATACGAATTTATTTCTATGGCGATGAGATCGAATCTATTCATAGGATCGATCCCGTAAGTGGAAGAAAGCTCGGCGAGGAAAAAGGTATCACGATATTTCCCGCCAACCTGTTCGTTACCGGGAAGGAGCGCATGAACCTGGCGATACGGGAGATACAGGATGACCTCGTCGCACAGCTCACGATGTTCGATGGGGAAAGAAAATTTCTTGAATCGAAGAGATTGAAAGAACGCACCGAGTTCGATATGGAAATGATGCGTGAGCTCGGCTATTGCAGCGGCATCGAGAACTATTCGCGTTACTTTGATCGTCGTTCGGCCGGGGCAAGACCATTCTGTCTGCTCGACTACTTCCCGAATGATTTCCTTTTGATCGTCGACGAAAGTCACGTTACCATTCCGCAGATCCGGGCGATGTGGGGAGGCGACCGGTCACGTAAAGTGAATCTGGTCGATTACGGTTTTCGATTGCCTTCAGCGCTCGACAATCGCCCTCTTACTTTTAATGAGTTCGAAGGAATATTGAACCAGGTGGTATATGTAAGTGCGACCCCGAGCGAATACGAGCTTCGGAAATCGGAGGGTGTCGTGGTGGAGCAGCTCATTCGTCCTACCGGCTTGCTGGACCCGGTAATCGATGTGCGACCAAGCAAGAATCAAATCGACGATCTCCTCGAAGAGATAGACGAGCGCGTGAAGAAAAAAGAAAGAGTTCTCGTAACTACGCTCACGAAACGAATGGCCGAAGAGCTCACGAAGTTTATGGAGCGAGCATCAGTGAAATGTCGTTACATCCACTCTGAAGTTGAAACACTCGATCGTGTCGAGATCCTCCGCGAGCTTCGCCTTGGTGTGTTCGATGTTTTGGTGGGCGTGAACCTCCTCCGCGAAGGTCTCGATCTCCCCGAGGTTTCTTTGGTGGCCATTCTCGATGCCGACAAAGAAGGATTTCTCCGGAACGAAAGATCACTCGTTCAGACTATCGGTCGTGCTGCGAGGAACGTGAATGGTCGCGTGATCATGTACGCCGATTCAACTACCGACTCTATGCGGCAAGCGATTGACGAAACCGATCGGAGAAGAAAGATACAGCAAGACTATAATGAAGCGAATGGCATCACGCCGAGAACGATCATTCGTTCGAAGCAGGAGATCTTCAAGCAGACTAAAGTCGCCGATTCGAAGAAAGCTCCGAAGCGTTATTACATCGAAGATGAAGAGAAGTCGCTGGCCGCAGATCCTGTCGTGGCTTATTTGCCCAAAGAAGATCTCATGAAGATGTCGGATCAAACGAAGAAGGCGATGGAGAAAGCTGCGAAGGAACTCGAGTTTGTGGAAGCCGCACGCTTAAGAGATGAGTACCTTGCTTTGCAAAAACTGATCGCTGAAAAATGAAATTAGTCATTGGGTGTTGCTTGTTAGTCTCTTGTGTTGCTACAACCGCAGTTGCACAGAAGTCAGCCTCTGTAAACTGGGGCGTAACACTCGGCATCTCATCAACGAAACTTAATTATAAAGACAACGGCGGTACACAATCACCTGCTCCCGACCTCAAGTGGGACAGGTCGAACGATCTTACCGGTGGTCTCTTTGCGGAAATAAAATTCGCGAAAGCTAACTGGTTCTCGATGCGCAACGACCTAACGCACCGTAAGTACGATGCAGAGTCGGGTGACTATTATAATGGCGTTGGACAAACACATGCGTTCGGTTCGGTCAAAGCGCATTATTTGAAATACAGTCTTTCGGTTCGTGCTGCGATCACTAAGAAAACTGTGCAACCATTCGTCACTTTGGGTGTATCTCCCTCCTACCTGATATCACAAACCAACAGCTACATTATCAACTACGGCGTTACTCAAGCGAGACAACCGCTTCTTACAGGTTCGAAGTCTTTCGAGTTTGGATATTACGGCGGAGCCGGAATCAGCTACAACCGGATTACCGGGGAAGTGAGAGTGGAGACGTCTAATGGATTAAGGCCTTCCGAAATGACGTCTCCAGTGAATACAGTATATGTCTTATTTTCTTATCGACTGCTGGAAAACTGATCACTTACCAAATCTCTTAGAGACCTCGTCCCAGTTCACCACATTCCAGAATGCTGTAATGTAATCGGGACGTCTATTTTGATAATTCAGATAATACGCATGTTCCCAAACATCAAGTCCAAGTATGGGTGTTCCCTTTTGCTCTGCGATATCCATCAAAGGATTGTCCTGATTTGGAGTTGAAGAGATCGCAAGCTTTCCTGAGCTGTCTTTGATCAACCATGCCCAACCCGAACCGAAACGACCGGTTCCTGCTGCTGCGAATTTTGTTTGGAACTCACCGAAGTTTCCAAATGCTCCGTTGATCGCATCTGCCAAAGCACCAGCTGGTCCTTTACCTCCATTGGGTCCAAGAATTGTCCAGAACAGGCTGTGGTTGTAGTGACCGCCACCGTTGTTGCGAACGGCTACGGGATACTTCGATATATTCTTGCAGATCTCTTCGATGCTGAGATTTTCTTCGGGCTTACCCTCTACAGCCTTATTGAGATTCGTTACGTAAGCGTTATGATGTTTGCCATGGTGTATCTCCATGGTCTTCGCGTCGATGTGTGGCTCCAGTGCATTGAATGCATAAGGAAGAGCCGGTAGTGTGAATGCCATAATATAAGATTTTAAAATTTACGATGTACGAAGTACGATTTTACACGAGTTACGATTTTTTCACGATCTCTGCCAGATGTTTTAAACCGCCGTCTACGCGATCGCCCCACGGTAATCCAATGCTTATGCGAAAACAGTTGCTGAATTGTCCCTTTGATGAAAATATCTGCCCAGGTGCGATTCCAATGTTAAGTTTTAAAGCATGCTTATGAATTTTATAACTGTCGGTTTTCTTATTGAGTTCCAGCCAAAGCGCAAAACCACCCTGTGGCCGGGTCACCCTGGTTTCTTCCGGAAAGTAAGTTGTAATGGCCTGCGTGTATCGAAGGCAGTTGGTATATAGCGACTTCCTCAAATGCCGAAGATGAAGCTCGTATCGTCCGTTGGCGAGAAAATGTGCGATAGCACTTTGTGCCAATGTGTTTGTGGAAACGTTATTCATTCGCTTCACTCGGATCACTTTCTCTTTGAATTTACCAGGTATCGTCCAACCGATGCGGTAACCAGGTGCTAACGACTTACTGAACGATCCGCATTGTATCACAATACCTTTCTTGTCGTAGATCTTGCAGGTATGTGGACGAGTCTTGCCGAAATACAACTCTCCATAAATGTCATCTTCAATCAAAGGTATATCGTGCTTCGAAAGTAGAGTGACCAGCTGTTTCTTTTTCTCTTCGGGCAAACAACTGCCCATGGGATTGTTGAAGTTGCAAACAAACAAACACGCTTTGATATCGAACTTCGCGATGGCTTGCTCGAGTTGATCGACATCAACTCCCGTCGCGGGATCTGTTGGTATCTCCACAACTTTTAAACCAAGACTCTCCATAACCTGGAAGATGGCGAAGTAAGTCGGGCTCTCGATCGCAACTGCGTCGCCTGCTTTCGTGATTGCTTTCAGACTTAGCGACAATGCCTCCATGCAACCGGCAGTTATTACAATGTCGTCTTCACTGATCGCTCCTCCCCAATTGAATGATTGTATCGCGATCTGCTTTCGTAAGTCAGAGTTACCTTGCACATGCTCGTATTGAAGGCAACTGTCTTTCGAGCTGCGCAGCGCATGCAACACCGACTTGTTAAGCTTTGCTGCGGGAAGTAATTCGGGCGGCGGCGATCCCAATGCGAAGTTGAGCAGCTTGTCCGATCGAAGATCTTTGTACACACTGCTGATCATATCATCGATGCTTACTGGCACTACTTCATCCGCTGGCCTCGCGATCATCGGAATGTTGAGCATATGCTGCGGAGAATAGCGAACGTAGTAACCCGACTGTGGTCGCGCTTCGATCAGCCCCTTGCTTTCGAGATGATAATATGCCTGGAACGCTGTACTAAGGCTTATGCCCTGCTCTTTGCTTAACGCACGTACAGAAAGAAGTTTGTCTCCAACCTTCAGAGCGTTTTTTGAGATGAGCTTTTCTATACGATCAGATACTTCGAGATACAGGTGTTCCATAATCATAAACTGATATCCTCAAAAATACCAAAACACCAACTGTTTTTCCAGAAATCGTTTGTATTTTTAGAAATTCGATCCCTCAAAGTGGAAATCCTCCTGGTAGACGATGATGAGATAAACCGGCTTGTTGCCACAACATTCCTAAAAAAATGGGATGTACGAGTAACGGTAGCAACGAACGGTAAAGAGGCGCTTGATCTCATTCCCTCGAAGAAGTTTACCATGATCATGATGGATCTCCACATGCCTGAAATGGACGGATACGAGTGCACGAGTCGAATTCGCGCCATGGAAGACGAATACTTCAAGAACATCCCCATCATAGTCTTTTCTGCTTCATATACGATCGACTCTAAACGAAAGGCCATGGAGTACGGCATGACCGACTTCATGAACAAACCTTTTCGTCACGAAGAGCTGCAGGAAAAGATCATGACATATTCGCGGCCGATCGCGCCGCCCGATCCTATCGATGAAAGCGTTCGTCCATTGAAGATCGACTTCGCTCTTCACACCGATGGCGACTCGGTGTTCAAGGCAGAGCTCATTCAACTTCTCGTGGAGAACATTACGGAGTTGAGACAGGCGTTGGACGCAGCCATCAAGAAAAACGACACGCAGATCTTCTTAAAGACGTGTCACAAAGTTTACACGGCTATTTGTATGCTCGACGATCCTGAGTTCACTCATGTCGTCGACAGGATCCGTAACACGATGCGTCAGGCCAACGCAGCCACAGGGCCATTTAATCCGAATGATTCAGGTCTCCTCGCAGATGCGAAAATATTAGACACCCTTGGCGAAGCCATTTCAAAATCTCTGGAGATCGAATTAAACACCACAAACAAGAACTAGTCGATTAATGAAACTGCGCACATTCGTGCTGCTTGTGTGGCTTTGCCTGCAAACGTTTTCCGTTAGCTCGCAGATAGCCAATGTTAAGTTCGATCACATCGGAACTAACATGGGTCTCTCCCATGGCAACGTAATTACCATACTGCAGGACAGCAAAGGCTTCATGTGGTTTGGTACCCGCGACGGTCTCAATAGGTACGACGGCTACAACTTCACTGTTTACAAGAACGATCCCGAAAAGCCGACAACCTTGGTGAACAATGTTGTGATGGATCTCATCGAAGACAGCGAAGGCAAATTCTGGGTAGCAACCGGTGGTGGTGGACTCGATCGCTTCGATCCATCGACGGAAGTATTCACACACTTCAAGATTGGCGACGGTGGGGTGACCGATGCGTACCTCAATGCACTCTATCTCGACAAGGAAGGTATCCTGTGGATCGGAACCGATTCCCGCGGCCTTTGCAAGTACAACACGAAGACGAACGAGTTCACTTATTTATCGCACGACGACAAGCATGCGGGCAGTCTCAGCTTCGATCGCATCATGGATATTCTCGAAGACAGCGAGAATAACTTTTGGGTTGCCACAGACGGCGGCGGTTTGGATCTGCTGAATGGCGACGGAAAAACTTTTACACACTTCCGCTTCGACGAAAAAAATGATGGTTCCCTTTCCGATGATCGCGTATGGGGTTTGATGGAAGACACCAAAAAAAGAATTTGGGTGGGCACTTATGCCGGCGTGAATTTATTCCAACCTGAAAAAAGAGAATTCAAACGCTACCTGCCGCGCGGTCGCAACGAGAACAGCCTGGTATCCTACTCCGTAAGAACATTCGGCGAAGATGATCTTGGCAACATCTGGATTGGCCTGGAGAATGGTGGCATGAGCGTGATGGACGTCGAACACGAGAAGTTCTATAACTACGTGCTCGACGAGATCGACAATGCAAGTCTTGGCGATAACTCCGTTTGGAAGTTCTGCAAAGACGGCAAAGGCAACATGTGGATCGGCACTTTCAATGCAGGCGTCGATTTCGTAAACCGTGATGCCGTCAATAAGTTCACTCATTATCGTCACAGTTCGTCTCCAACCAGTCTCAGCAATAACAAAGTACTCTGTATCACGCAGGATTCATTCAACCGCATTTGGGTTGGTACCGATGGCGGTGGTCTTAATTTGTTTGATCCCGTTACCAATCAATTCAAGCACTACAAGCACGAGCCTGGTAATCCCAATAGCATTTGTGGCAACTACGTATTGACGGTTGAAGAAGACTCTGATCACAATCTTTGGATCGGTACATGGGGCAACGGTATCACAGTATTCAATCCACAAAAGAATACTTACAAACAATATCCATATAACGGTTCCAACATCGAGGGCCTGAGAAGTCCCAACGTATGGACTATCGTCGAAGACAGCGAGAATAATATTTGGATCGGAACCTATAGCGAGGGCGTGCACGTGTTCAATAAGAAAACCGGCAAATTTTCAAGGTACTTCCACGATGACAATAACGATGCAACGATCACCAACAGCACGATCAACGTGGTGATGGAAGACTCGAAGAAAAACATTTGGGTGGGTACTAGCGGCGGCGGTCTGAACTTATTCAACAAGGACACAAAAACATTCACTCATTTCATTCACGACCCCGACAAAAACAGTCTGAGTAACGACGGCATACACGTCATCTTCGAAGACTCGAAAGGAAATCTCTGGATCGGCACATCGATCGGGCTGTCACAATTCGATACAGAGACAAGGAAATTCACCAACTATTATATCAAGGACGGACTTCCCAACAACACCGTTGTAGGGATTATGGAAGACCACCGCGGCGACTTGTGGCTCAGTACTTTCAACGGGGTATCGAGATTCACGCCGTCGAGTAAGAGATTCAAAAACTTCGGAGTAAACGACGGACTCCAGGGCTCTGAATTCAAGAAGGCAACCTGTAAGACTAAAGATGGACGTATGTATGTGGGTGGAGTGAATGGGTTCAACGCATTTTATCCCGACAGCGTCAAAGCGAGATCTTACGATCCCCCGCTCGTGCTTACCAACTTCGAGATCTTCAACAAGAAAGTACTGATCGGCACCGACGAAAACTCTACGCTCAAGAAAAGCATCACGGAAACAAACGAGATAGAGCTTGATTATAAACAGTCTGTGCTTTCGTTCGAGTTTGCGTCTCTCAACTACACCACCGATCCCGAGAAAAGAAAGTATGCATACATGCTCGAGAACTTCGACAAAGCATGGAACTACATTGGCACGAAACGCACAGCCACCTATACCAACCTCGATCCCGGCGCTTACGTACTTCGTATCGGCGGTCTGAACAACGAAGGTGACTGGAGTAAAAAACAGATCTCGGTCCTGATTCACATTCATCCTCCATTCTGGAAAACGTGGTGGTTCCGGATCCTATCCGTTACCAGCATTGCCGGCTTCCTGTTCGCATTTCTTCGTCTTCGAATCAACATGATCGAAAAACAAAAGATCGAGTTGGAACGACAAGTGAAAGAACGCACGGAGCTGCTCGATGTCGCTGTCGACAAGGAACGTCACGCACGCCGCGAAGCAGAGCAGGCGAACAAGGCGAAGAGTATCTTTCTCGCAACCATGAGTCACGAGATCCGAACGCCGATGAACGGTGTGATCGGCATGGCGTCATTGCTAAGTGAAACCGAGCTCTCGCAAGAACAATCGGATTACACAGATACTATTCGCAACAGCGCAGAGAGTCTGCTCGGCGTTATCAACGATATCCTCGACTTCTCGAAGATCGAGTCGGGTAAGATGGAGCTCGAACACCGCGACTTCGATCTGCGGGGTTGCATAGAAGAAGTGCTGGATGTTTTCGCGAGCAAGGCATCGACACAGGGACTGGACCTGATCTACCAGCTCGATTACGACGTGCCTTCGCAAGTCGTGGGTGACAGTCTTCGCCTGCGCCAGATTCTCATGAATCTTGTGGGCAACGCGTTGAAGTTCACGCATTCGGGCGAGATCTTCATTCACGTTTATCTGATACGCAAAGATCGTGATCAACTTGAGCTCGGCTTCGAAGTTCGCGATACAGGTATTGGTATTGCAGAAGATAAAATATCGAAGCTCTTTAAAGCATTCTCCCAGGTCGATTCATCAACCACGAGAAAATATGGTGGAACTGGTCTCGGTCTCGCGATCAGCGAAAAGTTAGTTGAACTAATGGGTGGCGAGATCAGTGTAGAGAGCGGTGCTGGGCAAAGGCACAACGTTCCGTTTCAGTATGAAGACACAGGTAAGTGTACGCGTCAATACCCACGTACCTCACGTGCAACATGTCGGGCCTCGAAGGAAAGAAGATACTGGTGGTCGACGACAATCTCACCAACAGGAACATTCTCAAGGCACAGCTCGAAGCATGGAAGCTTATGCCGGTGCTGGCAAACTCGGGCAAGGAAGCGCTCAACATACTTTCGAATAATAGCAATGGCGCGTTCGACTTGATCATTACCGACATGAATATGCCGGAGATGGACGGAGCCCAGGTTGCCACTGCAATTCGAAAGATGAATCCGGCGCTGTCGGTGATCTTGCTGAGCTCTATCGGTGACGAGGAGAGGAAAACGCCTGGCCGACATGTTCTCGGCGGTTGTTGACCAAACCGGTCAAGCAAAATCAATTGTGCAAAGTGATTCTTGCCGAGCTGCGCAAGTCTGGTAAGTCCGGCAAGCCGGTCGAAGAAGAAGTTGCTCACAGTCACAAGTCAACATTATCGGCCGACTTTGCCGAAAAGCATCCACTGAAAATATTGATCGCGGAGATAATCTCATCAATCAAAAACTGACGGAGCGGGTGTTGGCGAAACTCGGCTACGAACCGAAGATCGTCTCGAACGGAAAAGGAAGTGCTCGAAGAAATCGGTCGAAAAAAATATGACCTCATCCTGATGGACATACAGATGCCGGAATGGATGGTCTCGAAGCCACGCGGATCATTCGAAGTTCCGGCGGCGTTCAACCTGCGATCGTTGCCATCACCGCCAATGTGATGCAGGGGCGACCGGGAAGAGTGTCTTGAGGCCGGAATGGATGATTATCTGAGCAAACCTATTAAACTCGACCTTTTGGTGGCCACCCTGGAGAAGTATTCTTCAGGAGTCAGGAGCTAGGAGTCAGGAGCTAGGAGTCAGGAGCTAGGAGTTGCCGGCTGTCACAAGATTCTGACTCCTGAATTCTGACCCCTGACTCCTTTCCAGTTCTTTCTTATCTTGCCCCAAAGAATTATAAAATGAAAGCAGTAGTAATTACGAAGCCCGGAGGTGTAAAAGTACTGAAGGTCGAGGAGCGTCCCACTCCGAATATCCCGCAAGGTGAATTATTGATCAGGGTTGAGGCAGCCGGCGTAAACCGTCCCGATGTTGCCCAAAGAAAAGGAAATTACGCTCCTCCGGCATGGGCTCCTCAAGACATCCCGGGACTGGAGGTGGCCGGTGTTGTTGCCGAGACCAACGATTGCAAACGTTATAAGAAAGGCGATAAAGTTTGTGCTCTCTCGCGGGTGGTGGTTACGCAGAATTCGTTGCCGTTCCCGAGATCCAGTGCCTTCCCAATTCCCGAAAATCTTACAATGATTGAGGCCGCTTCGATACCTGAAACATTCTTTACGGTGTGGACCAACGTATTCGACCGCGAGCATCTCACGGAAGGCGAATCATTCCTCGTTCATGGCGGAACAAGCGGTATCGGTGTTGCCGCCATACAGATGGCAAAGGCATGGGGATGTACCGTGTATGCAACTGCCGGCAGCAATGAAAAAGTTGAGTTCTGCGAAAAGCTCGGTGCTACAAAAGCAATCAACTATCGCGAAACGGATTTCACACAGGACAGTTCTTGAATTGACTGGTGGTCGTGGCGTGGATACCATTCTCGATATGATCGGCGGTACTTACACGCAACGCAATATCGATTGTCTTGCAGAAGACGGTCGCTTGTGTCTTATTAACTTCATGGGCGGTGTTGAATCGAAGATCCGTCTTTCAAAGATCCTCAGCAAGCGATTGACCATTACAGGTTCAACGCTTCGCAAACGCGATCCTCAATTCAAAGCCAACATTGCCCGCAAGCTCGAACAACACGTTTGGCCCTGGCTGAAAGATGGCACGGTGAAGCCAATCGTTTACCAGGTTTATAATTTCGAACACGCTCCCGAAGCACATAAAGCCATCGAAAGTGAAACGCACGTGGGTAAATAGTATTGACGATCCAATATTACAAATCACAAATTGGACGTCTCGAAGCTCGATATTCAAACACAAGTTGTTCACGCCGGTTTGAACCCGACAGTGACATCTCTCAGCCAATACATTTGTCGACAACCTTCAAAACGGGAATCGCACGAACAGGTAGGTGGCTACACGCGTTCGGGAAATCCCAACCGTGCTGCCCTCGAGAAAAAACTCGCGTTGCTCGAGCATGGTGTCGATGCCATCGCATTCTCGTCGGGTATGGCGGCCGTGAATGCTCTTTTTGAAACCACGCTGACTTCCGGCACCAACGTGATCTATCCGGACGATTGTTATCATGGAACTCGTTCGTTATTGAAGAATCTTCTCGAATCGAAAGGAATAGCTGCGAAGCAGGTAGATATGACTTCCGTCGATAACGTTGCCGCGGCGATCGATGGTAAGACGAAATTAATCTGGATCGAAAGTCCTTCGAATCTCACAGTTGAAAGTCACGGACATCAGGGGCGTTGTTGCTCTTGCGAAGCCGAAGAATATTGTTGTTGGTTGCGACAGTACGTTTGCCACACCTTTATACCAGAATCCTTTGGATCTCGGTGTTGACTTCGTCATGCATTCCACCACGAAATTCTTAGGGTGGTCATTCCGATATTCTTGGTGGTGCGTTGGTTGCCAAAGAACAGTCGGATCTCTTGAACAAGATTCGTTTACACCAGGCCATTGCCGGGGCTGTGCCCTCCCCTTTCGATTGCTGGCTGTTGAATCGAAGCATTGCTACATTTCCGTTGAGAGTTGCGGTACAGTCAAACAACGCAATGGCGGGTCGCGGAATTTCTTGCCAGTCATAAGAAGATTGAAAAAGTATTTTACCCGGGGCTTCCCTCACATATCAATCACAATGTTGCGAAAGCACAGATGAATGGCGGCTATGGTGGCGTTCTTTCGGTGTGTGTGAAAGGCGGACAAAAAGAAGCACTCGATCTTTGTCGGAAGTTGCAGTTGGTGAAACACGCGACGAGTCTCGGTGGTGTTGAGACATTAATAGAACACAGGCGTTCTGCTGAGGGCGCGTTGGCTTTGAGTCCGGATAATCTTTTGAGGATCTCTATTGGTATCGAGAATGTTAAGGATTTGATTAATGATTTTCAGCAGGCGTTAGCATAGCCAATTTTTATAGATTCAATAATTCTCCCAAAACACTTCTTAATACCAGTTTCCGCGGTCCCTTCTATGATACCGTCAGCCAGGGTGACTTTGCTGGTGATCGATTGAGAGTGTCCCCCAATAAGGATTAACGACAATACAAGTGTGGCGAATATTTTCATTGTGTAAACGTAACACGACGTAACCAAACAGCTTCTACGCAGTTTCCGTCTCTGACCAAACGCTTACCCTATGATCAAAAATTATCTCCTCATCGCACTTCGCGTGGTACTAAAGAACCGCGTGTTCTCACTCATCAATGTACTTGGACTTTCTACTGGCATTGCTTGTTGCGTTGTTGATTGCTTTGTACGTCCAGGACGAATAAGTTTTGAAATAGGTTTTCCGGAATACGAGAAGGTCTTTCGAATCAAACACAACCTTTGTAGCGGACGGCAAAGAAGAAACGTCGCCGTATGCCTCACCTCCGATCGCACCAGGCTTGGCCGATATGTTGCCCGAAGTTGAAAGCTACGCACGCGTAATGGCTCCTCTCGAAACAGACGTCAACATCGTAAAGCATGGTGACAAGACTTTCTTTGAAAAGAAGGCATACCTGGTTGACTCAACATTTTTAAAAGTATTCCCATATGATTTAACCGAAGGCAACAAAGCGACAGCACTGGATGCCCCGGCCACTGTGTTGATATCACAAGACCTCGCTAAAAGAATATTTGGAGATGGAAGTGCACTCGACGAATCATTGATCATCAACAGTGGTACGACGGCTGATACGTTTCGCATTGCGGGTGTAGTTGCGAAACCGGAATTCCGTCACATATCGATGCAGACATTTTATGAGTATGAATAGCGAGGGTTGGGGACAATGGGTACTGAATCAAACTACCTGGGCAAATAACAATGTCGTTGGAAGCTATCTCAAGCTTCGGGACCCGATGTCGTTCAAGTCGGTTGAGGCGAAGTTGCCGCCAATCGTCGAACAATATGCTGGTGAGGCGCTCAAGCAATTCGGTAGAAAGAAGATCCTCACGCTGCAGCCTCTCGACGAGATCAGATTACATTCGAAGCTGACTAACCGGCATCAAACCGGTAATAGTGTTCTATATGTGTATATGATCATGACTATCGGAGTAATGATTCTAGTACTCGCTTGTATCAACTTCATGAACCTAACGACGGCGCGTTCTGCGCAAAGAGCCGGAGAGGTGGGCATACGTAAATCGATGGGTGCGCAACGCTGGAGTCTTATTCGTCAGTTTCTAGGCGAGTCGATGGTCATCGTATTTTTTTGCCCTCGTTGTCGCGATGATTATGGTGATAGTTACGTTGCCAACTTTCAATTCGATCATGCAGAAGTCGATCCAACTTACCTCACGAAATATACCTTTCATTACTGGCGCAAGTCTGCTTGTGGCTATCGCAACAACGTTGCTTGCGGGAAGCTACCCTGCATTTTTCCTGTCGGCATTGCGGCCGGCCCAGGTGTTGAAGGAAAGTCTGGCCCCGCGGATCTCAATGGCTTCGAAAAGGTTTGATTGTCTTTCAATTCATGATCACGATCACGTTGATCTCCGGTATTCTCATCATTCGTAAGCAGCTTTCTTTCATCCAATCGAAAACGCTAGGCTTCGATGCATCGCAGCTCGTGATGATACCAATGCGGACGAGCCAGGCGGCAGCACAATATTCGACACTCAAGGATGCATTCATGGCGCTCCCTGGTGTTGAAAAGATCTCAGCAACGACGAGTGTTCCGTCGACACCGCTTTCAACGGATTGGATGATAATTTAAAGACGGACAAACCGCAGAGACCGCAACCACGCACGACATCCTTCGAATTGATGCTGACTATTTCGACGCCATGAATATTCCAATCGTTGCCGGCCGTGACTTCATTGTTGGACAGGACAACGTTCCGGGAGATACTTTGCATCGTACAAAAGTGATCTTAAATGAATCGAGCCTCACGGCATTGGGTATCCCGTTGACGGAAGCAGTTGGAGCAAGCGTTTTACTTTCAACCGGAACAACAGCGGATACCATTTGAAGTTGTCGGTGTCGTTCAGGACTTCCACCAGTTTTCATTGCACCGTGAGATCCGCCCGATGTTGTTTTTACTTTCAGGCACACGAAGATACTTTCCGTACATAGCGGCTTCGGTCAATATTAAAGAGTGGTCTTCGTTGTCGAATAAAATGAAAGAAGTCTGGGATTGCACGGTACACACCGCTCCTTTCGAAAGTATTTTCGTTAGCGACAACATCAAAATCAGTATGCATCGGAGCAACGTACATCGGCAATGCTAAGTATTTGTACGACGATCGCGCTCATCATTTCATGCCTCGGCTTGTATGGACTTTCAGTGTACGTAGCAGAACGGCGAACGAAAGAGATCGGTATACGAAAGGTTGTGGGTGCGTCAATCCCGGGTATTGTCGGAATGTTGTCGAAAGACTACGTAAAGTTGCTTGTGATCTCGTTCGTGTTGTCGGTACCGTTGGGCTACTACTTTGCGCAGCGTTGGCTTGAAGCTTTTGCCTACAAGATCACTCCGCAAATATGGATATTCGCTTTATCCGGGTTCATTTCATTCGCTATCGCGTGGTTAACGATCAGTTTTGAATCTGTTAAAGCAGCAAGAAGAAATCCGGTAGATACGTTGAGAAGCGAGTAGAACGCACTGACTATCGTGATTTCCCAAACAATTATCTTCTTAACAAATAAATTTCTTACACCACCCTTACATCATCCTTTATTTATATTGTCGGGAGTCATCTGATTCTCTAAATTATTAGGCATTGCTTTAATCGATCGTTAACTCGCAATTGTCTATTTATGAAGATGACTCTAAATACAAAGATCCTTACTGGATTTCTTGCATGCTCTCTCGTGTTGGTAGTCGTAGCGAGCATCTCTTTCACAAACAGTGAAAAATTTTTAGCGACCAATCGTTGGGTGAATCACACTCACGAAGTCCTTGAAGAATTAGACCAGGTGCTCCTAAGTACAGTTAACACTGAGACTGGGGCGAGAGGTTTTACACTTACCGGCGAGCCACATATCTCGAGCCTTACAATGCAGGCCGGAAAGAAACTGAATTACACCTTCGAAAGGTTAAAGACCTCACGTCCGACAATCCCATTCAACAGGGAAATCTTGATAAGATCCGATCTATAGTCGAATTGCGATACAGGCTCTCGACAAGATAGTAGAGCAGAGAGGGTCGAAAAAACATGACGCTGGCCGAGATTAAAGAAGTCATTATTTCAAGCGAAGGGAAAGAGCTCCAGGATCAAGTCCGAAAATTAGTAGAGGATGCGCAGAACGTTGAAACGAAAGTTACTCAGTGAGCGACTTTCAGCCAGTGAACAAGAAGCTAATGAGTTCCAGAATATATTCATTGTCTTGTTGGTAGTGATTGCTGCCGTGCTGCTTATCGTCTATGTAATAATAAACTTAAACTTGCGCGCCTTGCGCAAAGCCCAGGACGAAATCACAAGAAAAATTGGACGTTGACTGGAAGTGGCGACCTGGTTAAAGGCATGCAGGGAAACAAGATAACGGCAGAGCTTTCGCAAGCTATTATCACTCACATTGTTGGATACGTCAAAGGATTGCTGGGCGCAATCTATATCACAGGAGACGATGGTCGAAGTCTCCGCCTCACTGCCTCAACAGCGATCGGCAAGCAAGATCAGCAAATCGTGGTGCCGTTCGGCGAAGGCATTGTGGGGCAAGCAGCAGTCGAGAAACGTTCTGTGATTGTTACAGACATAGCCCAGACCGATTTCAAGTTATCATCAAGCTTTGGATCCATCCCACCGAAAAATGTAATCGCTGTCCTTTTGTATTCGAAAATACGATAATCGGTGTCGTGGAACTCGAAGTATCAACACGATTACCGAAGAACACATCGAATACCTAAATTTTGTGTCGGACAGTATCGCCATCGCTATTGTCTCCTGCCTGTCGCGGGAAAAAACAAACGAGTTGCTGGAGGAAACACAGCGACAAGCAGAAGAGCTGGAAGTCCAACAGGAAGAACTCCGTCAATCGAATGATGAGTTGCTCGCAAAAACAGACCTGCTGCAACAATCAGAGATGATACTAAAGACTCAACAGGAAAGGCTCACCGTGGCTAACGAGGAGCTTGGCGAAAAAGCCAACATGCTTGAAAGTCAAAATCCCAACTGGAAAAAGCCAAATCTGAAACTGAGGCCAAGGCGAAGCAAGTTGAAGTCACCAGCAAATACAAGTCTGAGTTTCTCGCAAATATGTCGCACGAATTGCGCACGCCGCTCAATAGTATTCTTATCCTCGCGCAGCTACTCGCGGAGAATAAGAGTGGACAACTCACGAAAAGGATATTGAGTATTCAAAGAACATTCACACATCCGGGTCTGACCTTCTCAACCTGATCAACGATATACTCGATCTCTCCAAGGTAGAAGCAGGAAAGCTTCAACTCGAGATCAACGATGTTGCCATCACTAAAATCGTCGGCGGCATGTCGGCTATGTTCACCGAGTTTGCCAATAGCAAGGGGATCAATTTCAGAATCAAAGTCGATCCGGAAGTTGATAAAGCATCGATAAAAACAGATGGGCATCGTGTCGAACAAATACTTCGAAACCTTTTGTCCAATGCATTCAAGTTTACAAGTTCATCGGGTGATGTAGTATTGACGATCTCGCGTGCCGGAAGCAAACCCACACTTTCATTTTCAGTAAGCGATACCGGCATCGGCATTCCAGAATCGAAGCAGCGGCTTGTATTCGAAGCGTTTCAACAAGCGGACGGCTCTACCAAGCGCAAGTTTGGAGGAACGGGCCTCGGCCTTTCAATAAGTCGCGAGCTTGCCCATGCACTCGGAGGAGAAATTACGTTGAGCAGTATCGAAGGAAAAGGCAGCACGTTCACATTATTTCTTCCGCTCGTCTATGATCCGGAACTCAGTACTTCTGAGAACAAAGAGATCGAGATGCGTGATGAGAACATCAGGGAGAAACCGATAACATTAGCGCCAGTTCAATCTGAAGAGAACCCTGTTGTCTATGAAGCGAATGATGATAGATATGCCCTTCGCGAAAACGATCGCGTAGTGTTGATCATAGAGGATGACGAACAATTCGCCGGCGCATTGCTGGACCTCGTCCGCGAACGACATTATAAAGGAATCGTAGCGAAAGAAGGTATTGCCGAGTTACATTGGCACGCCATTATAAACCGGATGCAATTTTCCTTGATCTTATGCTGCCGGTAATGAGCGGAACAGACGTTTTGAAACACCTGAAAAACGATCCCGATCTGCGACATATTCCGGTTCAGATCATCTCCGCTATGGACAGTAAAAAGGAAGTGCTGGATGCCGGGGCATTCGACTATATACAAAAGCCCGTTTCACCTTCTGATCTGAGACAAGCATTCAGTAAGATTGAAAATTTCTCGACGAGAAAAGTTAAGCGTCTCCTCATCGTTGAGGATGACGAAATACAAAACCTCGCAATTAAGGAGCTTTCGGAAACGGCGATGTAAAATGCACATCCGCATTCCTTGGCAAGGAAGCTTTGCAAATGCTCGAAAAGGAAGAATTTGATTGCATGATCCTCGACCTTGGATTGCCGGACATTTCTGGCTTTGAACTATTGGAGCGGATCAAAGCAAGTGACTCCATTCAACCTCTTCCAATTGTTGTGTACACCGGCAAGGATCTCAAGAAGGAAGATGCGTTAAAGCTAAACAAACTTGCAAGTACTGTTGTTTTGAAAACAGCCAACTCGCATGAACGATTGCTTGATGAGACTATCCTGTTCCTTCATCGCGTTGAATCGCGCTTGCCTAAAGAAAAGCAAAATCTGATAAGGAGCCTTCATAAGGCCGATGAGTTATTAAAGGGCAAGAAGATACTCATCGTTGACGATGACATCAGGAATATATATTCACTGACCAACGCATTGGAAGATGAGGGCGTTCTGCCGGTAATCGCCGACAATGGCAAGGCGGCTGTTGAAGCTTTACAAAATGATCCGACGGTCGACCTGGTGTTGATGGATATCATGATGCCAGAGATGGACGGTTATGAAGCCACCATAGCGATCCGGAAAGATGAACGCTTTAAGCGATTGCCCATAATAGCACTAACCGCGAAAGCGATGAAGGGCGATAAAGAGCGTTGCCTTGCTGTGGGCATGTCAGATTATGTATCAAAGCCAGTTGACATGCGAAAACTACTTTCTCTCATGCGCGTATGGGCTTTATCGTTAGGAGATATAGATGAGTCGTGGGACGAAGTAGCTTATGCGGGAATGCTTGAAGCCATTAAACACAACATGGTTACGATTTCACAGGCTACGCGGCGTCATCATTGAAGCGAAGGATCTCGCGCTTCATGCATTCGAATCGAATCGAAGGCCTGGAAAGACTGGAGAATACATTGATCGAAGATGATATCCTGTTTGAATCGTTCGTTCAATCTCTTTCAGTTACTGTAACGGAGCTATTCCGGGATCCGCTCTTTTTCGCCAGCCTCCGAAAAAATGTTTTGTTAAGACTGGCTACGTATCCAATTATAAAAATATGGATTGCCGGATGCGCGACCGGTCAGGAGGTATTTTCAGTTGCAATTTTACTTCGCGAGACAAATCTTCTCGAACGCTCGATCATTTATGCAACGGATATTAACCAGCAGTCGCTTGCTACAGCGAGGCAAGGCATCTACCCCGCTCACGATCTTTCAAAATACGAATACAACTATGTTGGCTCCGGAGGAACGGGGAAGTTGTCAGATTACTTTATTGAATCACAAGGATCGATCCTTTTTGATAAAACTCTTACGGAAAAAAGTGATTCTACTCTCCTCATAATCTGGCTACCGATAAATCTTTACAACGAATTTCAATTGATCCTCTGTAGAAATGTGATCATGTACTTCGACAAAGGACTGCAGGATAAAGTGACCCAACTTTTTTTTAGACAGCCTTTGCCCGTTTGGTTTCATTGGCTGGGTGATAAGGAGTCTTTTCACCTGTCAACATTCCGGTCTGCGTTTGAAAATGTAGATCGAATACAAAAAATTTATAGAAAAATCACTTCTTCATGACGCCAGAAGCAACCCTGTTAATTATCGACGATACTCAAGCCAATATTTATTCGATCGAGAATTTGTTGAGCAAGGAAGGAAGGAATTTTCTAACTGCCTCAATGGAAAGGACGGTCTCAAAATGGCGCTCAACAATAATGTCGACCTGATAATATTGGACGTACAAATGCCGGACATGGATGGATTTGAAGTTGCCAGCGTGCTGAAGTCCAACAAAAGAACCCGCGACATAGCAATCATCTTTGCCTCAGCCGAAAAGAATGAACGCGCTTCAATAATGAAGGGCTTCGAAGGTGGAGCTGTTGACTACTTATTAAAACCTCTCGATCCAGAGCTCACGAAAGCCAAGGTTTGACGTTCTCTTGCAGATTCAGCTTCAGAAAAAGGAACTGGTTGAGAAGAATGAATCGTTTGGAACGGGCAGACGCGCAAATAAAACAGTTGAACGCTGAATTGAAAAAAAAGTAGATCAGCTTGAAGTGATCAACAAAGAGCTCGAATCGTTTTCATATTCAATATCACATGATCTGCGCTCACCTTTGCGCGCGTTGATCGGCTATTCCCAAATGTTACAGGAAGAGTATGGTGACAAAGTAGGCGACGAAGGCAAAAAGTGGATTGAAGTAATCGCAGCCAAGGCCAGCCGGATGAACCAACTTATTGACGACTTGCTTGAATTTTCCCGCGCTGGAAAAACACAGCTTCAAGCCGCAGAGGTAAATATGAACGAGTTAGTTCACGCTCTCTCCACCGACCTCAAGGAAATGCTCAAACACAACGCAACCGTTGTTATTGGTGACCTCCACCCTGCTTTTGGTGATGCAATTTTGTTGAGACAAGTCTGGATCAACCTGTTATCGAACGGAGTCAAGTATTCGTCAAAACACGACAAGCCGGTGGTAGAGATCAGTTCATCCATCGTCGATTCAAAGTAGTTTACACTGTGAAAGACAATGGCGCTGGTTTCAGTATGGAATACGTCAACAAGCTTTTCGGAGTGTTTCAACGACTACATAAGGAAACGGAATTTGCCGGAACAGGCATCGGTCTCTCGATCGTCCACCGGATCATATCACGACATGGAGGCAGCGTTTGGGCAGAGGGGGAAGTTGGGTGAGGGAGCAACGTTTAGTTTTTCATTGCCGGTAGTCCAATAATCTGATCTCACACCTCTTTAGCAGGTAAAAAGCATCGTTTTTTTATCTTTGATCAAGGGATTAGATAAAGTCATGGAGAAAGAAAAAATCGATTCTAAGTTTGTAATCCTCAACTTCGCTAGTGGAACTAAGGAAACAGGTCCTGAGTATCCACAAATCCAGGCAATGCGTTCTGGATATGATTTTGGGGCTCCTGATTCTGTTTATCAGCTTGCGAAATTTCAATCAACACTTCCTCCATTTGAACCAAATCTGGACCATTTCGTGCTGCACAAGAAAGCAAAAGCAACCGATTTATTGAGCAATGGAATAGATAGTACAGGATACTTGGTGAGCAAGCTATTCATGGAACTCCTTCAACAATTCAAATTACCTGCTCATAAATTCTTTCCTGCCACTATACATCACTACGATCAAATCCTCAATAACTACTTCTGGTTCCAAATTATTCCTGATAACACTGACTTCGTAGATTATCCTAAGTCGACGTTCTTCATTTATAAAAACTATCAAAGGATTTGGGAGATGTCAAAGTGGATTCAAAAAGTGACTACGAGACGAAACGAGTTGAATTGAAGAAAAAAGATTCAACATTGTCGTTGTGGGCGAAAACACTGGTTATGAGCAAAGAATTTGATTGTTCTTTAGATTTCTTCCGGATATCGCGATTTAATGCCGACACGTTCATTAGTAAAAATTTGGCGAAGGCCATTACTGATCGTCACATAACCGGTGTGACAATCAGTAATTCCAACCTCCTTTGTTAAAGGACACGCTTTTTCGCGTATCTGGATACCTGAGCTCCTCCAACATCTGATCCTGGAACTCAAATATATTTCAACGGCTTTCTTCAGTTTAAAGAACTCTTTCGCCGCAGCTTTTTCCTCCATTGAAGGGCCCCGATAGAGTGTGGCATCACTGGCCTTTGATGGATCGCGCAAGTCGATTTCTATCCCTTTAAACAAATCATTAATTTTTGTTGCTGGATTATTTTCAATCGTTCCCTTCAGATCTTTTACTGTATTGCGTATGAAGTCCAGAGCTTCAGGCCCACTGGCGCCAGGATTTTCCGTCTCGAAATTCTTTAATCTTTCTCCAAGTTCTTTATTATAACTCGGATGGCTTCCATGTCGTCCCTCCGCCGTTTGCTTGCTAAATTTCTCCAGTTCGATCTTGTTCTCTTGACCTTCAAACTTAAACCCTTCTCTTCTTGCTTGTTGCACCGTTCGATTGTACCGGAACGCTCTGGCTATTATGTGATGCCACTCGAATTCTCCGGTGCGCGCTAACCTTGATGTAGCGCCAACTGTACCTCGACCCACGAGTGGAGCTCGCGCGAAAATAAGAGATTCGAGTCCCTCTAATTCAATGTGGGCTACAACCTTATTCTCACTAAACGCATAAGGCGAATTATAATAATACTTTTCCGCAAGTGGATCCAAATTAAAGAACCTTCCGATCTCCGGCTGATGATTCCTCCACTTAAATGAATCCCAGTTCAGATCCAAAGCATCAAGATGTTGCTGACTTTGAAACTTCCACTTGCTATTCAACGCATCTTCTCTCGAATAACTATTATAAGTTAGTCCAAACGGATAAAAATCCTGGCTTTGAATAATCGGAGATTTGATATGTTCTACATTGAAGTCATCAAAATAGACATCTCTTTCTTGTGGATTATCATTGCTGATGTAGACATAAACGTAACCTTCCTCAGTTATCGCCTCATCTAACGTGAGATGTTCATGTGGTTTATTATCAGAACCATCTTCCTCTGCCTCGGTGGTAATTGGCGCGAACGCCATCCTTAGGCTCGCAGGATCATACTTTTTATTAATGAAGATAAAGTTAAGGTAGGCTTTCGGCGCTCCGTTATTGGGATCCGTACCGTGACCTATCGGTGTTATCCCCAAAGAAGTTATACCGCTACTTCCGTAACCACCACCGTCTATAATAACATTAGCTGGCGCGGTAGCAGGGTACTGGAGGAAATTCACAAGTTGAGCTAATGCGTCGCTCCAGTTATCTTCTTCAGCGCCCAGGTACTTTGCATAAACATCTGCTTTCACTCTGTCGCCCGGCATCACCGCCAACGACATTGCTAAACCTATTTTCTCATTCAAAGATCCATTCAGACGTTGTGCATAACCTATGGTATCTACGAGGTTGTTGTTCTTTGTATGATCAAACAGATGTGATTTGACCCGCTTTCGATAAGTCGTAACGGTGAAAATTAGCTTTATCCTTTGCCATACTATCTGATTCGTAGGTGGCACGAAAGACATCCTTCGTTTTTGTACCAAACGTTACCCGCACGTTACCCAGATGATCCTTTAAATCGTATTGATATTCCGGATCAATGGAAAAGACACGAACAAGCTCGAACTCATCAATGTAAAAAATAGGTTGAGTAGTTGCGGTACCGGTGATTATATACGCCGACTGTAAGGCTGGCTTCCTGCAGGTTATCCGGAATCCGGAATGCTTGTTCAGACCACGAGTCGCCATCAGCCGTTACTGGAATTGCCACCAAATTACCTGTCAGATCTGTGGTTTGTCCTCCTTGCGTTACTGCCGCTTTTAGAAGAGGTATCACCATGGTCGGAGTAGCACCATACCCTTTAACCTTGAGTACATATGTTTCTCCTGCCTGAACGGCAATGTCTGTTGCCAGGTCAATGCCACAAGTTGTGGCGTTTGCGTTCTCTACTACTTTCAGGTACGAACGCCCGTCATGCAGCGACACCGGATCAACGTTTACAACCGATCTGGCAGCTGTTATACCCACCAAAGTGCTTCCATCGTGGAATGCAAACCCTTTCACGCGTGGCGACCGCAATCCTGCCTTCTTCGTGCTGAACAGATTGCAGCACATCATCTTCGTATTGAAATTCGCCAGAGTAATCAGTGGTACGACGCATACCGAAAACTCCAGATCTAACGTCATACGCCACGGCTTCATGAAGCTTGCGACCAGTAGCATCATATATAATGTTCAACGTGCCTTTGTTAGTTGCAGTACCTCTGCTAACAGACGACGGCAGGTTAAGAGGATATACGTAAGAGATGTTTCCAATAAGCTTATTCTTATCTGCAACGAGATTTCCGTTGGCGTCATACGAATAATCAAAGTCAATATTTGATCCATCGATAAATCCTTCACCCTTACTTGCAGTCGGAGCACTATCGACTACTTTAAGCAAAGAGTTTAATTTTTCAGAACCCGATCCATACGTATATGTGAGCACATCAATCGCGGATCCATTCTTACCATTACGGGTAAGGTTAGTGATGTTGCCGTTTCTATCATACCTGTAGTCGCTTTCAGAATAATTATTTGACGTGCTCCAATCTGATGTCTTTTGTCTGAAAGATGCGCTTTTGATCCTACTCAGCGAGTCATAAGAAAATTGATAGGCGCTCTGGTTAACGGAGGATGTCTTCGTTCCCCATTTCATTGCCGAAATACTTCCATTGTACATCCCGGAGTTATCGTTAATGCCGGCAATGGTGTCGTAATACAATAAGTCCCAGTCCGAACAAATCTTCATCCTGGCCGGGGAGATCAGAATTTCGTTCATCCTGAACCATTTCTGAACCGTTTATCGATGTAAGCCAGCCATGGAATATCATAACGGTAGTCAATTACTCTGTCTCGCTGTTGCCCCGTTATCTGTAGAATGGAGATTCTTATCTTTAAGACGGCCAAGCACATCGTAGTTATTTTGTGTCAACAAAACTTCTGCTCCGTTGTCGAACTTGTGCCAGGTATTTACCAGTCGCCCGCCTAAGTCGTAGTCGTACCTCTTCCAGATGATATGTTCGGCGGTTGATACTGACGAACGCGCTCCTAAAGCAATAAGGCTATTGGCATACAGCTGCATACGAACCAACATCTGACCTGTATTGACATTATTGATTTTCGCCTGTGTCGCGGGTGAGGTTCAACGTTGTTCTTATAGATGCGAATCGCATTTCCTATTCGTCTGATTTTTATAAAGTCGCCATTTTTTATCGTTACTCCTGAAATAGGCGCAGATGTTGAGCCTGTCCAAGCTAGCAGCGATGAACTATTTTGGCTCACAGCATAATCGATATCATCGCTATTAGAGGCACCAAATCCAATTCTCCAATTACCTCTCTTGTCGTCGCATACCATTACCTCTATCCAACCGTCCTGACCTGAAGGTAGTACCTCTGTTGCATTGGCACCGGAGTATCGAAAAGTTGGCGTAGGCGAAGAGTTATAAATCAATCGTCCAACTTCCGAGAAATATTTCTTGTCTTTCCATGTAATATCACGATCAATGTGTTTCGTTTTGGTACGGATAACTTTCCCTGTGAAATCGAGAATATTCGTTACCCGGTCGGTACCCAACTTATAGTTGTCTTCGACGGTTTGAATCACTCTTCCTTTAGCATCGTAGTAGGTGACTGCAGTCAGGTACATCGGTCCTCCATCAAGCACCTTCGCTTTGGTTCCAGTAAGCAATCCCGGCACCTGAACCATTGCGGCAGGTTCGACAACGTTCGGAAAATCCGACGCCGGAAATTCGTTTGGAGAAAATAGCAAACTGTCACTATAAGCACCCGTGGTCGTTATCCAACTGTAATCATCATAGTAGTTTACAGTCCAATATCTACTTGTATCAACAACAGAAGGATATGTATTATTGGTGTACCCGTGAACGACGTTACCGCGTGATTCTCCAAAGATTGGTGATACCCCTGAATAAAACAGATCTACTCTGCCTGCTTATCTTCCTGAGAAGCTGGTGTTGCGCTTTTTATTACACCAGACGAAACAGTCCTGTCAAAATCATCATATTTAAAAATTGCCATTGGTTGCTTGCCCGCATTGCACCATCCTGCGTTAATACGAGACGATCGCGTTTATCATATACCATGTATACCCAATCGGCACAGGAAGCTTCTTCTTGATAAGACGTTGGTTCTTGTCATATTTGTATTGAAATGCGAGGTGTTGATTGAGATCGCAACATCATCTATTTCGAATGATGACGTGATTCCAGGTGCCGATCCGGTATTGATAGCTGACTTAACCCGAAGGACTGTACCTTGACTAACACTCGTAGTCTTTTTTGTCACACCATTGCGTTTATAAAGCATACTTCCACCCGACCTTTCAATCCTTAAAATATCGCCAACCTGGTATGAACTGAGGTAGGTATTTGTCGATCCTTCAACAGCATAGATCGAAGATGTTGAGGGGATCGACAAAATTGCGTTCGTAAAAGTCGTGTTCAAAAACTATTCAACGTTGTCGTAAATCCAGTGATGAAGCTGAAGTGTTATCGACTATTGCAAACTCCACTGAACCGGATTTGTTGGCATCCAATGGTGCTGCAGTAAGGGCACCAGCATTCCAGCCTGCAGTTGCCGTTTTGGACAGGGACTGACCGTTCACGTTAACACCTGTAACCGTTGTCCACGAAGGTTTTGCATTTATGATGATCGTCACAGGTGTTTGCCTGTTCGACGCATCTTTCACCGTGACTGAATATGTGCCTTTCGAAAGAGCCGATGCTGTTTCGTTGCTGCTGATGTTAGGACTCCATACATATGTGTAACCAGGTTCACCACCAATAGAACTGAGGGAAATCCCACCACCCGTGTTTCCTATGCTTGTTCCTGTTACAACTGGCGATACCAGGATCCTGGAATCAAATGACGTATTAAACATTGGAACCGTTCCGGTTGCGATAGCGGCCTTCCAATGAAGTTCCACGGAAGGATCAGTTGCAACGGTCCTCTTCGGTACTCCATTGCGTTTATAGATGATATTTGATCCATCGCGCTCTATTCGTAATACATCTCCTGGTAATATGTTTCCAAACGCTGCTCCGGTAGATCCTTCATTGCCTGTATGGATTTAGATCCATCCATTTGTAGCGCATTTCTGAATCCTGTGTTTGCATATCCACCATCGGCTAAACTAAACCCGGTACGATATATTGTAGCCCCTGCAAATTGAGGTACAACCATTTCGACCCATCCTGGCTCATTGGGAAGAAGATAGCCAGAACTTACGGCGCCACCATCATAGTTAGTGCTGTTGACTTTGTCAAGGCATTAGCGGTGACAGTAACATTGGTTGTGTTCTGAAAGAATGGGGCGATATCCGATCGCATACGTCCTGATCGCAGAGCGACCTTCGTTGTCTGTAACCGTTACGGTATATGAGTTGCGGCCTTTGTTACTTATAGTATTAGACGTTCCGCTTGCCGGCACCCACGAGTAAGTATAGACACTGGATCCCCCGACAGGTGTTACCGGAAATGGAGCCCGTCGCGGCCGAGTTGCAGTGCCAACTACAGTTGCAACAGGAAGTATTTGGGAGTCCACCGACACGATAATAGCGGGAACTGTCCCGTACGAAACAAAAACCTTCGGACGAAGCTCAAAGTCACCTGATATTGCTATCGTTCGGATCGCAACTCCGTTCCTATAATATACAATGTTATTGTTCTCTCGGCGAGGCGATACACGTCGCCAGCTTGTGAATTGGCAATGAATGCAGTGGTCGTTGTCTCATAGTAATTAACCACACCCATGTTAGTGAAGCTCAATGAATACAGGAAGTCTAGTGCGCCAAAGTTGTAATCGTTTAGAGCGAAGCCAACCTGGGTATTGTTCATATTATTTTGATGAACCCACTCAATCCAATTATTGCCCGTAGTACCCGATGGAATTATGTTTGAAGAGTTGGCGCCAGCAACTGAACTGGTCGCATTATAAAATTCCGGGTACCCGCTCTTCGGAGTTAGGTTTGTCGAATTAGTCAGGTAATTCTTATACTTTACTTCATAGGTGCGTTGCGTCGTACGTCCCGAAGCATCTTTCTCTGTCAGACCATAAACACCCCGCGGTTTATTTACAAGGTTTGGTGTTGTTTCGCCGCTGTTCCATAAATACGTATAAGGAGCAAGTCCTCCTTCAACTGTCGTGGTGATGCTAGCGGTATTATTTGCAACGCCCGTTCCACCGATCGTTGGAAGTATAACTGGCGCGGTGTCAAAAGAAGAAACGATAGCTGGCGATCCTCCGGAGGTTTACTACAACTTTGATATAAAAGTCGAGCGTTGCATTTGATGCAATAGTGCGTATAGATGTTCCATTTCTATAATAAACAACATTGGAACCTTCGCGGGAAATTCTGAATACATCTCCTGGTTGCGCACTTGTGCCGGAAATGCTGTTAGCACCTTCGTAAAATCCAGACCTCGCGTTGACTCCATTTATAGTAAATCCATTTCTGAAATCAGAAAAATCAGTACCACTAGGCTTTGCTCCGAATCCGGCTATATAGTAACTGCCGTCATCTTTCACCACCCATTCTAAAAATCCATCCGTATTGGCGGGAAGAACATTATACGAGTTAGCACCCTGTCCCCAACCAGTTCCGGCTGTGGTACGAGTAAGTCCATTGTCGGTAGCATTTTCAACAACGCCCCAAAGCCACGTATAATGTTGTTTGTACCCGATATAGTACGAGCGTTGGATTGATGTTCCCGCAGTGTCTGTAACAGTGACCGTATATCTACCTCGTCGTTTGTTTTCTATATGCGAAACGGTCTCAGTCATCGCCCCCAAATTCGGAAGTCCACGAATACGTGTAAGCACCGGTACCACCAAGGGGAGTCACTGATATCGAACCCACGCTATCACGTTTTTTCCGTGCCAGTCACAGTTCCTAAAAGTGCGATCTTGGGTGCATCCGATGAAATAACTGGTGGAGCACTACCCTGGTAAATCAATACTCGTGGCTTAAGCTCGACAGTGTTGGCAGCTGTAATTGTTCGTAATCCAACTCCATTACGGTAATAGATTATGGAGTTGTTGCTTCGTTCAATTCTAAACACATCTCCTGCTGCCACTGGACCGACAGCAGTTGTCGTGTTCGGTTCAGTTGCGACCAAAGACCCGTTGACATTGACCAGGAGTCCAAAATATATTGCCAATGCCGTGGGATCTTGCGTATTATCCTGGTAACTGAACCCAACGGCATAAGTTGAATTGACATCTTTAGCCACAAATTCCAGCAAACCTGATGTCGTGCCCACGGGTATTAAACCTGAACCCAATGCACTTGCATTCCATGCTATAGTCCCATTGCCTTTCATCAGGCCATTGCTTGTACCACTCGGCAACACATTGACCTGTTTGTACCAGGTATTTCGGTATCCGTATTATACGTTCGGGAAGTCGATCTTCCTTCGCTATCTGTAACCGTAAGCGTTATAGGGTGCTCTCGGCTTGTTAGATATAACGGATGATGTCTGACCAGTATTCCACAAGAACTATAAGGTGCTTTTCCTCCTTTAACCGACGTACTGATGCTTGTATTATTAGAGTTGGCTGCACTGCCGTCAACATCAGCTAAAATAATTGGTTGTGCGTCAAACGAAGATGTTACACGAGGTCCATTTCCCGAGAGAACTGAAACCTTTAAGCGCCACTCTATGCGCTCAATTGCCACCGTTTTAAGAAACGATTCCATTTTTACTGTATACAACGTTGCCATTAGAACGTTCAACTCTCAGAACATCGCCTGGCTCACTGTTGCCAAGAGAGACCTGGCCAGAGGCTGCGTCAATGGAATATATCTGTGGAGCGTTGGAGTTTCCGACCTGGTAAATTCCTGTTCGCACATCGGATGTCGTCCATGCGTTCTCGGCCTGGAGTACGCCCACAATAAAGGAAGTTGGGGTGCCGGCCGGCGTTACAAATTCAAACCAGCCTTGAGTGCTGGGTCGCAGGAAGTATGTTAGAAGTGACACCTCCGCCATTGAGGCCACTGGAAATTTTTGTTATGATTCCATCCGATTCAGATGCATTATATAAGTCGGAATAAATCTGGTTATATCCGATAGAATAAGTTCTATTAGCAGTGCGTCCTTCCGCGTCGGTTATGGTAACGGTATAAGGACCACGAGGTTTGTTGGTAAGCGTACTGCCGGTGCCCGCACCGTTAGCCCACGAATAGGTATAAGGTGCTACTCCTCCATAGGCAGAAACAGCAATACTTCCTGTTCCGTTTGCACTCCAGTCCCATGCACATCGGCTGTAGCGTTCAGGTGAGCATCAACGGAGCAAGTGATTTGGGGTGATGTTCCCTGGTTCACGAAAACTTTTGGCACAACAAGACTATTGGCCGGGAGCGTTGAGGTTTTAAATGAAATACCATTGCGCGAATAAACAATCTGTGTGGACGTTCTCTCTACTCTAAATACATCACCAGCACGAAAAGCTGTCATCGGGTAAGAGTTATCGCCTTCGATCACTGAGAAAGTACCAATACTATTAAGTATGATCGCATTCCTGAATGAGTTCGATACATAGTCAGTTCCAGAACCTATACCAATCCCATACAGTGAATTGTAATCCTGTACAACAAATTCGATCCAGGCTGGACCGCTCGTGCTATTGCTGGCATCTGCTCCAGCATTCAATCCTCCCGCTGCAGTTCTTGTCAGGGCTCCGTTCGATTCACTGACACCAACCGGAGGTCGAAATCCAATTTTATATCCGATCTCAATGACTTCGTTGTCGATCTACCATCGGCGTCTGTTACAGTGACAGTCTTAGTGGTCCTCGGAAGTCCGGAAAGAGACGAGCCAGATCCGCCTCCGACCCAGCTATATGTATATGGTGTCTTTCCACCAGCTACGTTTAGGAAGATGCTGCCCGTGCTACCACCAGTTACTGTGCCGGTGATCGTTGAGTTATGATCAACTGCGCATCAAAAGATGCAGTTACCGTTGGTGTTGTTTGTCCATTGTCCCGCAAGATGACTTTAGCCCATAGCTGAAGGGCTGCATTTGCTGTAGTGGTCCTTATTACAGTTCCATTTTTATAGTATTTGATCTGCGAACCCTCTCTTGAGATTTTGAATACATCAGTACTCACAGCAGTTCCAAACGAGGTAAGAGTGGTTACACCTTCGTGTATGAAGATCGTCCCATCACTCCCGACATTCAATGAATAGTCAAATACATCAACCCCAATAGTGGAAAAGCTATTGCTGACGAAGCCTAAAATTACTGTCTGTTGAGTTGTTGGATATGAAAAACTCAATCGATCCGTTTGTATTCGGAGCGAGAGAGTTGGAGCTCGTAGCACTGGCATTATTCCAGGAACCCGAAGCGGCAGTCTTCGTCAGGATCTCGTTGGTATTACTTACTCCAATGAGGTCCGGTCCACCGAACGGGATAAGTTTGTGCGTTGATCGCGTGAGAGAACGCAAGTGCAAAGAACAGTGTAACGATCGTATAGATGCGATTCATATTATCAGCGAGGGATCGAGTTGAGAATTTGGTTTCACACCTTCGGGCTGTATTACAGCAGAAAGGTTTCCGAAGGAATCATAGATATAATAAGTCTCAGCGTAAATGGTTTCGCTGATCTTACGCTTCGAGCAGATAAGGCGATCCTGCATGTCTTTATATTCGATCACCATGTTATTCTCCTCATCATTGACGCTGGTACCGTAAAGAGCTCCTTTGGGAAAATATGCAGCGTTACCAGTGGAGAGATAGACGTTTCCATTCTTGTCTAATTTAAATTGCAGGACGTCTGTGGCACCATTCGTTACGTATCCTACGGAAGTATAGTGGGTATATTTAAACTTGTCGCCTTCCTTTGTTTGTTGCTTGACGCGACTCAATGGAGAATTATCAAAGACCGTTTGTGAGTGTGGAGTCATATCCTTCGGAATTCCATTTTCTTCATTGTTCTGGTAAAAGTCTCTCTGGTTGCGCGAAAAATTCTTGTCTATACCATCCATTATTCAGATCGTCAGAATAGGGAAGTAACTTTTGATCCTCTCTTCTGTTCCAGTCATAAACGATGGGTTGTATGAAGTCCGTTGTGTCAGGTGTATTTTGACGATACACTGTTTGCATAGGATCTCCGAGACCATTAAAGTATTGCCAGGTCTGTCTTCGCCTGTCAGGTCCGAGCCCGGCTACATCTTGTTCCTGAATCGTGGTTTGATCGGCGTTCTTATCGGTTTGAAGTGCTGTCTCAATGATTACGTTATACACGTTCTCAAAAAAAACTCCAGTGTGTGGAGATGTGTTTTCACATCCATGTTCAGTCTTTGTTGTCAACTGAAGAGATGAAGACATTGAAACAATAACACTTGCAGTTGTGTCTCCGTAGTTTTGATCCCGTCGCCCACCAAAAATATTTATAGTCGCCCGGGGTGGCGTTGAGCTGGACGTTTTCAGTTCCTAAATTCACATAGACCTTGTCTGGTCCCTGGATCTCCGCTACGGGCTTTGGATAAATATCTATATATGTAGTTATGGGAGTAACCGAACTATTAGCGCAACCGTGAGGCGTTACTTTTATCGCAGCCCGACCACTGAAATCAGGATTCCAGTTGATTTTTAATTCCTCATTATTTGCAAGGTTTAAATCAGTATAAATATCGGCAGGGCTTTTTCCTGATGATGTTATACTCCAGTCGTACCAGTCAACATTTTCACCGCTTGCATTGACTCCAGATATCAAGGCTGTGCCCTGGCAAAATGGTACTGTAGGGTTAAAAACTTGAAATTCACGGATAGATGGCTTGGTCTGAATGGGTACTGGATAGGCACTGGCAGGTACCCAGTTGCCACACTCATCTTTTCCTTTCAGATAGAAGTTCCCGGAATACGAAATCCCGAAACGGTTTCCTGTATAGTCTGGTATTGTTTTATACTGATCATCTACCCTCCATTCATATTCATTTGTCGGACTTCCACTTGCTTGAATGTATACAGAGCTGCCGGCACAAATATCGGTCGGAATCGTCCCCGCTGGGTCGAAAGATGTTCTGATCGGTGCAGGATTAATGATAGTATAGGTCACAGGAGTTCTCGGCCCCTCATAACCACAAGGGCCGCAGACAGGGGCTACCCAATATGTTGTTGTTTGAAAAAATGTTCGCGAAGCTATCGATGAGACCCACACGCCATTTAGACGTTCCCCCGACGATGTGACATTGGCGCCGCCGACTGCCGCGTCGTACCACCTGTGTTCTGTTACGTTGGCTGAGTTTGACTGCGCACTCATAGCAAACGTCGTCGCGCTACATCCGGAGCCCGAATTCGTCCAGGTAATCGGGCATTGTTCCGGCGTTGTGGAGGATCAATTGGAATGTGCAAGTCGGCGATTCAACATATTGATTGCCGCAGCCATAGCCTCGCAATCTCACGGTTACAGTTCCAATGACGTTATTGAAATGAAGTTTACCAGACGGATCAATTGTTGCGCTGTGTAAAGGATCGTTGTCAGATACATACCAGCTCCAGGTACCTGGCGTTATGTTATCGCCATGGGGAACCAGGTCCAGGTCAGCCCGGTCATAACACATCTTGACTCCATCGCCCCAACCACTGATGAAAACATTTGCCGGGCCAGGATTGAAGGTGAAAGTCTGTTCGTATGTTTTAGTGATACCGCATGAATTAGTACCCTGGAGTTTCCATGTTGCCGACGTGTTGCCAATGGTCGACACGCCACTCGCGCCCCATGTAGTTTCCACTCCATTCTTAAACCATTTTACATTGTGAAAGTCCTGCTGCACGCTGCTGCTTGGCGACAACGAGACCGTCTGATTGGAACAAAAAACACGATCCTGGTTTGGGGGAGACCAGCTAAAGGCGAGGCCCCGATTCATACCGGTAATAACAAACGTAAGTTTTGGTCCTCCGCACGAAGCCTGGACATAGTAGCTATGCGTTCCATCTGCAACCGTGATGTCCATCTTTGACTCATAGGAGCACGTACCACTATAATAGGTCACCCATCCCTGGCAAACTCCTGTCGTTCCTGTGTTGCTTGTCCAGTTGTGCCATGATACATCACCACTTTTTGACGATGCGGGTAAGAGTTAAAGTCGATCCTACGCAAGCTGAAATATTCTGACTCGAGCCAGTGGTGATAATACATCCGCTACTTTGATAATTTGTGCAGCTTGACGGTTCATTCGCATTGTAGCCAGAGCAGCTTTGTGCTTTTACAAATTCAGAGATGTGCATCAAAAGCACTATTACTATAATCGATGGTAGATACTTTTTCATACTTATTTCCTGAAGCGATAACCGTAAGTTTTAACAATACTTCCAAACTGGTCGCGCACTAACTTCAACCTCCCGAGGTAATCATATTCGTAGTAAGTCGTGATACCTTTTTCGTCGGTTTGTGATTGAACACCAATCAATGGACGATAACTAAACGTTGACATTAATGCGTTCTTCGGGTATGCTCTAACTTCGTCTATTGCAGATGCTTGTTGGCGCTGAAATGTTATTTGTATAAGGGATAACTCCGCTGTATTTCCAATCGGTGCCCACGAGATACCAGTAACTCATTACAATTTTCGTTGGATCAAGTGGCGAAAAGCCTGTGAATTGAAACGTACTTCCTGACTTGACCTTATATCCCGTTTTCGCATTGGCAAGCAATGAACCTTCATTTGACTCAAAGGAATTGTAGTACACCGAAGTACTTCTTGCATTTTTAATCTCGGCAACAGGAAGATCTTTGTCATAGCCCACAGGTATGTTACCGGCATATCATTCGCTTTTTGAACAAGGTTTATATTGCCTCGTTCATCATAACCGAAACTAATAGCCTTCCTGAATATGCTGGAATCCGGCGCAAGATTAGGCACATACCTGTAAGTGCTGTTCACTGGTAAACTGTCCTTTGTCTGGAGTTCGTACTTGTGTCTCAACAAGACAGCTTGTCCACCAGTTATATTAAATATGTCGTAGATGTTAAAATCCCTCTGAACAAGTTTTCCGGTCGTAGATGACTGATCTTCCGTTACAGACACCTGCAGGGGGATCGCGTGCATAAACTTAGTTTCCATCAAGTTTAAAGCTGCGTTCCGCTCAGTCGTTGGATAGTCGAGGAGATACTTATAAGAAGTGGTATTGGTTCTGCCGTCGCTGCGGGTACTCTTTGTGGAAGTAAGCTGCCTATGTTGGAGATTATCGTAACGATAAGTTGTATTTCTTACTACAGAGTCGCCATTGTCCATGTAAATTGTCTCGCGTGCTCCTTGTAGAAATTGGAAGTTTTGTATTAATGCCGGGTACGAAAGGAGCAGTCGCGCAGTCGGTGCATCAGGAAGGTCGCTCGGGAGATCAACGACTTTATACCATAAAGAACGGATCCTGGTACCATGGCCCAATCGTTTATAACCATGCGGGTACGTTCCGATCCGCCAACTTTGTAGTCAATTTTCCTCCTGATATTTCCATTACCTGGATTGGGAACGGACCCGTACTGCGGAGGCTCAATTGGAATCGTCTGCACCGGGAAATAAGGATATCTATATTCACCCCCTCGTTCGGTGTTTGAATTATTTTCAAATTCGTATGAGGTCCTCCCCATCTGATCTTTGTTTTCGTAAACTCGGTTATAACCAATTGCGAAACCGTCGTAGTTAGCATATGGGTGCCCGCTGTCATACACAACTTGAATACACGATAGGCAGGTCTCTCCTTGACTTTGTTGAAACGATCCTTCAAAAAAAGCATAAGATGTATCACCATCCTTTTTCCGTAAGAATGAATTTCAGATACGGCTTCCGACTGGTTCCAATCGCGGTAATGATATTCGTAAGATGTGGTTGTGGGGACCTGGCTCTCGGGCGCATAGTCGACTATAGATTTTATCCTGATACCTCCACCCACACGATACATCAATCTGTCCTCCTTTTCGTTAGTCTCTCCCTCACGTGGTTGCACATGGGCGTCAATGATCCATTCGTAGGTTGCGTTTATGTCTGCAACGTCAGGATTGTCTGTGAATGCCAGCCATTGATACCTTCCCCTTGACAGTGTATATGTATTAGAGTACGAAAAACCTCTTCCATCTCCATCAAGAACCAGGCATGGATAATTATTACTCGGACTACCTGTACACCTCGGCAACTTTATATCTACTTTCCCAACGGTCAAGAGTTGAAAATATGCTTCTAAAGATGCCTCATTGATGTCCTCGATCTTTTTGGTGAGACGAAAATGACCCTTCACTGTTACCGTACCAGTTTGGCCTATGTTGCCGAGTACCAAACCGTGCAGGTCTAACTCTTTGCTGGTTACGGAACCCCTGTGAGACATATCGTAACTAAGATTTGCCGAACCCGGATATGTATCTGGCGGCGTACCTTCGTTTGCAGCAGGGTCTATGTATGTACCTACTTCGTAATCATTTGATTCGTAAGTGAAAGTCGTTACTCCTCTCGTTGGATAAGTGATCGATTTCAGTGAGCCGGCAGCCGTATATCTTTCGTCGGCATTTCTCTCACTACCCATGATACCCAACATGTCCTTCTTTAAATTTATCTGCGTGTAAGGTTTATAACTTGGCAGTAATGAAGAATTGCTTCTCTTTCCATTGTAATATCCCCAGTGATCACGTGCGAATGAAGTCTTGGCCGGAAAGCGACTCATATGTACCGCCGTCATAGTAGTCGAATAGATATACTTCAGGCTGCTGATCGAGTTGAAGCACAACGGGCCTCTTTAAAACCTGCTTAAGTCTTAGACGCTTCGCTGCCGCCTGCGGATCATCTGTTGGAATCTCATTCACGCTTCCATTCACCGGTGCAGATGTTTCAAAGTAATCCTGTTTGAATTCTATTACCTTAAATGGCTCGGAGCTTCCTGTTTCATGAACCTCAATTGACGCAATCCTTACATCTGTCGGTAGATCCCTCCGATCCGAAGCTACATTGAATTTTAACCAGCCCTGGCTCCATGCTACTGAGTCCAGGATAACATTTGTATAATCCTTTCCAGGCAGTATGGCATGATAGTCGGCACCGCTTTTTGATAGACAATTGAAGGAACCAACCGAAGTGGTTTGTCCTACTTTTTCTATCGTAGAAGACCCCAGTCGGCTTAATGTACTGGTCGGAAAGCACGGTATAAAAGAATTGAACTTTTTCATTAGTCGGTGAGACGATCTCGGTCAGGTACCATGCAGATTTCTGGTCGTATCCTGGCGTGGTGCTATAGTCAACAAAAGATTCCGATACTTTAAATTTGTAGACATAGCCATCCGGTGTTGTCACATCCCAGGTTTCATCAGATGTGATGTATTGGAATTTTATTGGTTCCATTTTTCCGTGTAAACATTTTTGAATTTGTCGAGAACGAACTTTCCTGAATGCCCCAGGAAATTATAAAAGAATTGATCAGGCTCGAGATCTATTTCCCTCCTTAATGGATCGATGCCTGTCCAAAAAAGAAAATTGGTATAGTCAATGGTAGTGGGAGTCTGAGAGCTACCTATGAAATAAGAGAATTCGGTGCCACCTATCACATTGTCTAACGGACGCATCGTAGATTCAATTGGCATCTGTGGCACGATGCTATTAGAACTTGCATAAGCATCCGGTAGCTCCTGGAGATCGTCTCTGTTTATGATGTTGCGTGAGATTACTCCGCCAGCATTCAGAGACCAGCCAAGTCCAACACGACTAGCTTCCTCTCCCACTTTTATACCCGATCCATGATATGATATAGAGATCGGAACAGATATATCGCGGATCTTTATTTCGTACAGCGGCACTGAAACATCAGCCACACCTGTATAAGGTGACACAGGAATGTTCCCATACTTCTGCAAGGCCGCTACGTTCGGAGATGGAGGAATAATCTTTGGTGCAGTGCTCGGGTCTTGTGAGAAGCAGTTTGTATATAATGAGAAAAGGATAGCTGTGAATAGATAAAATCTTTTCATAAAATGAGGGGACATTTTGGGGCTCGAAGCTGCGAATTTGTGATAGAAAAAGGAAATTCAAGCAGGCGGTAATCAAGGATAACCACTTCGAGGTATCGATAAATACCCCTATTGCAGTACTACGCCAAAATCCTCACCCTTCAATACACACATGATACTCAAACAATTAGAAGCGACAACTCTTCAAATGTTTTTCCAGGTAAAAAAAACCAAAAAGTATCAACTGAACGCGTCATCTTGCGCACGCGCATCGCGGAATTGCTTAGAGGCTACGCACTTTTTTACTGACCTTGAAAAGTGCCTCAATTTTGCAACTGATATGGTCATCTTTCCAAAAACTGAAACTGTTTCAATTCCGTTTAAAATACGTCTTTGTAAACATTTTCGGCCCCAACAATGTGAAAATTTATCTCCAGGCAACCTTCTGGACCGCTATCTCAGTATTTGGAGTGACGAATATCTGCTTGGGTAACGAGCCAGCGGATTCTGTCATTGCCGGCAACAAAGCCACCGTCACAACAACGCGTTTCACATCGCGACTCAACTCAATGGGAATGTTCAATTATGGCGGAAGGCTCCGTAAGTGGAAACCCATCGGCCGATTTCATGTTTGTTCGCGAAAGCAAACCGTTGTGCATTCAAGCGTTCAAAGCCTTCGACGTGTATGATCTTCATACTGAAATGAATTTCGCGGCTGCGTTCCTGTACAAGAATCTCAAGGTCGGAAAACGATTGGTAGTGTCTCCAGCGGCTGGTGTTATTGTGACACAAACACATTCGATTGCTGATAAGGACTCCGACCTTGCAGCTCGGGTGAGCCTGTCATATAAGGTATCTGCGGAACTAACGTTGGAGCATACCTCACTCTTTACAAACGTAGCGTTCAAAACAGAGTACCTCGATTGGGTGAATCGCCTTCGGATCATCTATTCTAAGAAATCCTTCGATGCTGTCTTATCTGTTTGGCACAATAACAAAGCATTTGACAATACGGCATACCTCACTACTTCCTGAGCCTGACTTATACAGGCATCCGCATAAGTGATCATTTGCAACTAAGCACGGGAATTACCGGCGTCATCATGCCGTATCTAAACAATAAAGAACTTTACCCAAACAGAAACGGGCTATCCTGACGATAGCTGCAGTTGTTCATTGACCAGTAAAAGATCACTTGATCGGAATAAATAAAGACTAACAGACACATGAAAAAGATCGGACTTGTGGGTGGCATTAGCTGGACTTCCACGTGGATTACTACAGGTTTATCAATGAGGGCATAAATAAAGCGCTGGGTGGACTGAATTTCGCCGAATGCATTTTATACTCATTGAATTTCGGAGACGTTCAAAACAAGACATGGCCCGGTTCTTATGAGCTCCTGCTTTCGGCTTGTGTCAGTTTAAAAAAATCTGGTGTCGATGCGATTGCCCTTTGTGCGAACACGGCACATCTCTTTGCGGATGAGCTGCAGAAAGCTGTTGATCTTCCTTTTGTTCACATCGGCGAGGAGACCGGAAAGGCAGTGAAGAATGCTGGCTATAGGAAAGCTGCCTTGTTAGGAACAAAAGTTCACAATGGAGATGGATTTCTATAAAGCCAGGCTTAGGAAATATGGCATTGAAGCGATCATTCCCGGCGACCAGGTGACGAGAGATTATGTACAGGATACGATCAAAAATGAATTGGGTGTTGGCATAATCAAGCCCGAAACAAAGTCGAGATATATTTCTATAGTTAATGATCTCGTTAACGATGGTGCAGAGTGCCTGATTCTTGGCTGCACAGAAATTCCATTATTAATCAGCCAGTTAGATTTTGAAATCCCTGTCTTCGATACAGCAAAGATCCACACACAGGCGATCGTTAATTACGCGCTGAACTGATATGGTCGAAATAAAAATAACTGAAACTGTTTTTCTTCCGTTAAAACGGGAAGATTTGTGGACAAATGATCAAAGAATCAACTCTCAACAACTTCCTCTACAGCACCGACAAAGCAAAGCTCGACGTACGTTACGTTCATGACTTTTTAAAAAGATCTTACTGGGCGAAAGCGATCTCCGAGGCAGTTGTAAAAGAGTCAATCGAAAATTCTTTGTGCATAGGCATCTATCATCTCGGTCAACAAGTGGGATTTGCCAGGGTGATCACCGATTTCGCCACATTTGCCTACCTGGCCGACGTCTTCGTGGATGAAAAATATCGTGGCCAGGGCATTTCGAAAGGGTTAATGCAATTCATATTGTCATTTCAATTTGTGAGTGGCTTGCGGCGCATACTACTTGCAACGCGAGACGCGCATGGACTCTACGAACAGTATGGATTTCAGCAGCTCCAACGCCCCGATCGCTACATGGAGATTCACCAACCGGATGTTTATTTAAAGGAGATTCAAGTATTATGAACGTTACTACCAAAACCTCGTGGCTTGCATACACCGCACTAGCAGTGGTTTGTGTGCTTTGGGGTACCACATTCCTCGGTATACGCATTGGCGTAATGGATATCCCTCCATTTCTTTTTGCCGCATTGCGACTAACCATCGCCGGCCTGTTTCTCACTTTGATCATGTTGTTTGTTGTCAAGGCGAAACTCCCCTCGAAGGAGGTCATTCTCATCCAGGTGCTGGGCGGATTCTCGCTGTTCACACTCGGCAACGGACTGATCGGCGTAGCAGAGATCTACATCTCAAGCGGTATCACCGCCATCGTATGTGCCATGATCCCCATTTGGGTTACGTTGATCAATCTCGTCACAAGCGAAGATGAACGTCCAACGCTGCCGGTGTTTCTCGGCCTGGCGATTGGCTTAAGTGGTATCATATTAATGTTCGGCGACAACGTCGGCGAACTCAAAAATTCAAGCTACGTGTGGAGCATCGTGCTCATCTTCGTTGCAAACATGGGCTGGTCGATCGGAAGCGTGTATCTAAAAAGAAAGAACGCAGGCCCAAATAACAACATGTTCGTAAATGCCGGACTGCAAATGTTGTCAGGCGGACTGTTCCTCTTCGTGGGGAGTTTCATATTCGACGACTATTCAACTCTACACTGGACGTCGTCTTCACTTTGGGCTTTGGCTTACTTAATTGTATTCGGATCAATCATAGCCTTCGCATGTTTTTCTTACGCCCTGAAGAAATTACCGGTAACGATCGTTTCACTTTATGCTTACATCAACCCGATCGTGGCCGTGCTACTCGGCAGCTTGATATTAAATGAGAAGTTCAATCTTCGAATTGCTATAGCAATGTTGATCACAGTCGCCGGTATCTATATCGTTAACAAAGGCTTTCAACTTCGCGAGCTCTGGCGAGCGCAGTTCTCGAGATAATGTTACCGATCGCCTTTCATATCACCGACTGGAAAGAAGTTCCGACGACTGAGCATCGTGGCGAAAGCGGCGTTGCTACATGGCGCACGTTAACGTACAACGACCTTCGTATCCGCATGGTAGAATATTCACCCGGCTACATCGCGGACCACTGGTGCGAAAAAGGTCATATTCTCTTTTGTCTCGAAGGTTCGATGACCACCGAGTTGAAGGATGGCGCAATCTTCGAACTAACTGCAGGCATGAGCTACGAAGTCTCCGACGGTATGAGCTCGCATCGCAGCTTCACTGAGACCGGCGCAAAACTATTTATTGTGGACGGAAGATTCTTAAAATATGAAAAGACTAGACTGGTTTGGTCGCACCTTTAACTTCGGAGGTTCCGAAGGAACTGTTGCCATTTCACCTCGAACGCCTCGAAGGAACGATCTATCGCATCGAGCATAAAGTGAAAGGCGTTAACGACAAAGTCCTCTCCGAAAAGTATAACGACAAATGGTCGATCAAACAAAACATCGGTCATCTTGCCGAAGTAGACCAGGTAGGCAACAGGCGCGTCGACGAAATGCTCGCCGGTATTCCCGTTCTCTCTCCTGCCGTATTCGAACCGCAGGATTACAATCAATGGCCCATCGAAGAAGTTGTCAGCTTCTTTCGCAAGATCCGCCTCGCTAACATCAGCAAGTATCGTGGCCTCTCCGACATACATTTAACCAAAGCATCGTTGCACCCGAGATTGAAAGTAATGATGACACCCGTCGACCTGTCGTTGTTCGATGCGGAACACGACGACCATCATTTACTCAAGATCTCCGACATCATCGCGGAACACTCATGAACGAAAAATTACAATACGACAAGGATCAATTTGTCAGTGTTCTTCGCGACACGCTAAAGATCGCTGAGAAATATGTTTCACAAGAACTGGAAACATCATCACCCGGAATGTTGGTTGATGAACTGCCATTGATCGGCCTTCCCGAGAAAGGTTTTGGCGCTGCTGAAGTCCTGAAACAATTTGAGACAAAATACGCAAGCCTCCTGACCAACTCGGCTGGTCCGCGATACTTTGGATTCGTGACCGGTGGTTCCACACCCGCATCTGTCGCCGGCGATTGGCTCGTGAGCATCTACGATCAGAATGCTGCCGGTATCAACGATTCGATAGCACCACAAATAGAATTGCAGGCCATAGACTTCATTCGTCAGTTGCTTGGTGTAAACAGTGATTTCTATGGGTCGTTTGTTACCGGCGCAACTATGTCGAACATGGTTGGACTTGCGTGCGGACGTCAATGGGTTGGCGAACAACAAGGGCTTGACTTCAGCAACGACGGCATTGCAGGAAAAGTTAAGGTGCTCAGTGGCACTCCTCATTCAACGATATTAAAGGCGCTTTCGATGATCGGCGTTGGCCGAAAGAACCTGACTAACGTAAAAAAACAGCCCGGTCGCGAAGCTGTTGACCTCGCCGATCTTGAACGACATCTATCCGAACAAACAGAACCAGTGATCGTTGTTGCCGCCGCGGGTACAGTCAACACGGTTGACTTCGATGATCTTGTTGCTATTGGAAAACTAAAAGAAAAATATCCTTTCTGGTTGCATGTTGATGCGGCGTTTGGTGGCTTCGCTGGAGCGTCGCCAAAGTATCGTCATCTTACGGAGGGCATCAATTATGCAGAACTCGATCTGCGTTGATGCTCATAAGTGGCTGAACGTTCCATACGATTCCGCGATGCAATTCACCAGGCATAAAAAAATTCAGCTAAAGATATTCCAAAATGCAGGTGCCGCTTACCTCAGTGATCCTGAACAGAGCAGCGACTTCTTTCACTACACACCTGAAACATCGCGGAGATTTCGCGCCCTGCCTGCATGGTTTTCATTAATGGCATACGGTCGCGAAGGACATTGTGAGATCGTTGAAAGAAATTGCGCGATGGCGAAGAAACTCGGAGCATGGCTCGAGCAATCTACAAAGTTCGATCTCCTCGCTCCCGTAAGAATGAACGTGGTCTGCTTTACACTCAGCGGCAACAGATCGACCGCGGAGGTAAATTCCTTCCTCGACAAGGTTCGTCTCGATGGCCGCGCTTTCTTCACCCAAACAACCTACGGCGGGAGGCCCGCGATGCGAGCCGCGGTATCGAACTGGCTCACATCGGAAAAGGATATGGACATAACAATAGACGCACTGCAACGATTAGCTTAATACTGCCAAAAAATCTTAACTTGAAAACTCTAGTAATATGACTATGACAACCGTAACTCCATCTCTTCAAATCGAAAAGACCAAACAGTCCAGGGTCAGTGAAGTTGACTTTCAGAACCTTGAGTTTGGTAAGATCATTTCAGATCACATGATCCTCGCCGACTTTAACAATGGAAGGTGGGCCGAGCCCCGCATCGTTCCATTCGGCGACCTTCGTATGAGTCCCGCGATGCTTTCCCTTCATTATGGACAGTCCGTGTTCGAAGGAATGAAAGCATTTTACATGAGCAACGGAAAGATCAACATCTTCCGTCCCCACCGCCACAGCGATCGTCTTAACAAATCGTTGTCGCGCATGTGCATGCCTACCGTTTCCGAAGAGATGTTTATCCAATCGCTTCATGCATTGGTGGAAATCGATAAAGCATGGATCCCGAAAGGCGAAGGATCATCATTGTACATTCGGCCGGTTGTGTTTGCTACCGAATCGAGACTCGGTGTTAAAGTCGCCGACGAGTATAAGTTTATCGTTCTCACAACGCCGGCAGGTGCTTATCTGAATAAACCTTTCCGCCTGAAAGTGGAAGACACTTATGTTCGCACTGCCGAAGGAAGTCCAGGCTTCGCAAAATGTGCAGGCAACTATGGTGGCGCCTTCTATCCTTCGCAGTTGGCGAAGCAGCAAGGATTCGACCAGGTGTTGTGGACCGATCACAAGGAACACAAGTACATCGACGAAGTCGGAATGATGAACGTTATGTTCATGATCGGCGGTAAGCTCGTTACACCAAAACTCAGCACCGCTATACTCGATGGCGTTACACGCGATTCGATACTTACACTTGCGAAAGACATGGGTGTGCAGACTGAAGAGCGTCGCGTGAGCATCGATGAGCTCGAAGCCGGGTTCAAAGATGGAACGGTAAGCGAAGCGTTCGGTGCAGGAACAGCCGCCGTGGTTGCCACGATCGGTTGTATCAACATTCACGGAACCAATTACGACATCAAAGCGCCGGCACCCGATAGCTTCCAGGTTCGTGTAAAAGAAAAGCTGAACGAGATCCGTTTGGGCTCAGCTCCCGACAAACATAACTGGAACTACGTTATCGGTTGATGAATGCAAGTGGCGCAGAGGATACGCAAAGAAGCAGAGGATACGCTAAGAATTGTTTCCTGGCTCTTGGCGTATCCTTCGTTCCCTCCGCGTATCCTTTGCGCAACTTCTTAAAAAATGCCCGCTGTTTTCTTTAAGGGAAAAGATTTCCCACTTGAAGTAAGGGAGATGAAGCAACCCGTGCCTGTGAAAGATCAGGTGCTCGTGAAGCTTCACATGGCTTCGCTCAATCATCGCGACTATTGGGTTCGTAACGAGCAAACTGTCACTTCCGATAGTGGTATCATTCTCGGTTCCGATGGTGCCGGTGTGATCGAAGCTATTGGCGAAGAAGGAGATCCATCATCAGTTGGAAAAGAAGTCATCATCAACCCCAGCCTCGAGTGGGGAAAGGACCCCGCATACCAGGCCGATTCATTTAAGATCCTCGGTTATCCCGACAACGGAACATTTGCTTCGTGGATACTGATCTCAAAAAAATACATTCACGACAAGCCGGAGCATCTTACACTCGAAGAAGCGGCGGCGGTTCCTCTTTCTGGTTTAACAGCATATCGTTCTTTGTTTACAAAAGCACGACTTCGCCCGGGTGAAAAAGTTTTGATAACAGGCATTGGTGGTGGAACAGCTTTGTGGGCATTGCAACTGGCGTTGAACTTCCAGGCGAAGGTTTATGTAACGTCGTCTTCGAGGGAGAAGATAAAACGTGCGATGGAGCTTGGCGCAACAGCGGGCTTCGATTATCACGAAACGAATTGGCCTGACGAAGCGAAGAAGGTTACGCGTGGCTTTGATGTGATCATCGACAGCGCCGCCGGTCCGCAGTTCAAAAATTTATTGGAGGCCGCTGCTCCGGGTGGACGGATCGTGGTCTTCGGAAGAACAGCAGGTGACATAGCGACTGTGCCTCCACGACTGATCTTCAATAAACAACTCACGATCCATGGCTCGTTGATGGGAACGAGAGATGAGTTTTTATCTATGCTGGATTTTATTGAGAAGAAGAATATTAAGCCTGTGATAGATTCTACGTTTCCATTGGAAAAGATTGAAGAGGCTTTTGAAAGAATGAAGAGTGGCGGGCACTTTGGAAAGATATTGTTGAAGCCGTAGGGTGAAATAGTCAGGATTTCCGTACAGGTGTTTTTTTGGTGGTGGTGAAGAGGGCATGTAAGTTTGTGACGAACCAAAAAACAAAGTCATATGCCCTTAAGAACTTCACTTCCTCTGAAGCAGATTACACACGAACCGGCCCTCTAAGATATTTTCCACATCCCGAATAAAACCCACAAACTGATCTGCCCCAAATCAAAAAAACTGCATCTGTTATGTTTTCCTTACAATCAGGAAATTTGATTCATGGACAAATTCCCCATCACCGGACAAGACCGAGATCACCCGCCTGCCGAAGCGCGGCGCGTATGACGTAGCCACCATCTACTCCATCCTCGACGAAGCACTCGTATGCACCGTTGCGTACGTCCATGAAGGACAACCCTTCCAGATACCAACAGGCTTCGCAAGAATTAACAACACCGTCTATATCCATGGCTCCGTAGGCGCCTGGTACATGCGACAGATCGTCGACGGCGCACCGGTGTGCATCTCAACAACAATCATCGATGGAATGGTATTAGCCCGCAGCGCATTTCATCACTCAGTCAACTATCGTTCTGTCGTGTTCTTTAGTAAAGGTCGTCGCATAACTGAAGATGCCGAGCTATACCACGCCCTGGAAGTCTTCACCAACAAGATGTGTCCCGGTCGCTGGGACGATATTCGTCAACCGAATGCCACCGAGTGGAAGGGAACTATGGTGATCGCGTTCGACATTGAAGAAGCTTCTGCCAAAGTGAGAACAGGCGGACCAAAAGACGACGAAGAAGACTATGATATGAATGTTTGGGCGGGCGTACAGGAAGTAAAACTTCAAAGAGGACAGTTACTCCCCGACGAACTTCTGAAGCCAGGTATCGCAATCCCATCCTACTTGCAAAACGGAACTAAATAACACCGCGAAATTGTTATCTTTGCAACGAAAAAATACCAAAATGGGAAGACCCCCTGTATTACCAAAGAAGAAAAAAGATGGTTTCTGGCTCGACATCCGCAATAAAGGTGCGAATTCGGGTGTAATCATAATCCGCGACACTTACGAAGCAATGATGCAGGCCGCTCGCCAGTACCAGATCACCAAGGATGTTATTATCCTCGGCGAGCACAAAAACGGTAAGAAGGTAGAATCAGCTTCTACCAGCAGCAAGAAAAAAGACAAATCGAACGCCTAAAAAGGTAGATCGTCAGACGCAGTTGATGAGCTCGCAGTAGGCTCATCACCCAGGTCGTCAGAATACTGAGGTTGTGACCCACCAGACGCATCCTTGGAGATTTTCCACGCGCGCGCCTCTGTATACCACCTACTATTGTATTCACGGCTCTCAAGCTCAACCGAAACGGTGACAGTCTCACCTGTCTGTAGTTTGAACTGGTCGATCTTATCACCCCAAACCGAGAGGCATACTTTTTTTGGATATTGACTCTGCGTCTCGATGATGAATTCCTGCTTTTTCCAGGTTCCTTTTTTTCCCTGGCCTGTCTGTGGTGCGAGGAGTTGAATAACTCGTCCTTTGATTTCCATACTCATGGCGGCAAATTAATTCTTTTCCCTGATACGCTTAAAAAAATCGTTGACGAGTGTCTGGCATTCCGGTTTCTTAATCCCCTTTACAACTTCCGTTCGCGGATGAAGCAACGGCGTCGACACTAGCGTGTAGCCACGCTGCACATCGCTTGCGCCATACACGAGCTTCATAAGCTGTACCCAATGCAATGCTCCGGCGCACATCACACACGGCTCGAGCGTAACATAGAGTGTACACTCATTCAGATATTTCGATCCTAAATAATTTGAAGCAGCAGTAACAGCCAGCATCTCTGCGTGAGCTGTTGAATCTGTTAGTCTTTCTGTTTGATTATGTGCGCGCCCGATGACCCTGTTCTGGCAAACAACAACAGCGCCCACCGGAACTTCTCCGTCGTCGAACGCGATGCGGGCTTCTTTCAAAGCCTCGTTCATGAAATAATCATCCGTGTAGATCTCAATCATTTCACTCGAACGCTTTTCATCATCTCATCAGAAACTTTCTCCCAATCCTCGCGGACTGTGCGTGGACACGTAAAAGTAAACACCAATGTTCTTCCTGGCTCTACAAGATATTGTATCCTGGTATACTTCAGCGATGGCTCGCTCCCACCCTCAACTCTTTTATTCGGATTGACGCGCGACTCGAACTCGAAAAAGATATATTTCTTTTTATGGATCTCCTGGATCCCTTCAGAGATCATATCCACTTTGTCGAAAAGGTTATACAATCCGGATTTGAAAAACTTCGCGGCGATCTCAACGTCCGCATCGGGCCATTGAGTGGCCGATATGTTCACACTAAAGTCAACAATACGATCCTGGTTCGTGTATGCTCCCAACGGAGCGCGCACAGAAGGTAATCGCTGGGCCATATCTTCCGGCGTCATCGGGAAGAAATCGGGAGGCAACGACACGGTGATATCGTCGTTGACCTTGGTTTTTACAAGTTTCGTAGTGGATGAAACCATCACGAACGCAAGCAATAGGATGACTAATTTATTCATAAATTCGCGCCTTAAATTTACACTTTTCCAATGCTTAGAACTCACACCTGTGGCGAACTCAGGATCAGCGATATCAATAAACAGGTAATTCTCACCGGTTGGGTACAACGCACCCGCGACAAGGGCGGCATCATCTGGATCGACCTCCGCGACCGCTATGGTATTACCCAGCTCATTCTCGAAGAGGGTAAAACGACCGCAGCACTGATCGAGCAGGCCCGCGAATTTGGACGGGAATACGTCATTCTGGCCGAAGGTACCGTGAGCGAACGCCTGTCGAAAAACGACAAACTTCCGACCGGAGATATAGAGCTGTGGGTCAAAAGTTTTAAAGTGCTCAACACCAGCAAAAATCCTCCCTTTACCATCGAAGACAACACTGACGGAGGCGACGACCTTCGAATGAAATATCGTTATCTCGACCTTCGAAGAACCCCGGTCCGCGAAAGCCTTCAGCTTCGCCACAAAATGGCGCAGCAAACACGCCTGTATCTCGACAGCCTGAATTTCATCGAAGTGGAAACACCTGTGTTTGATCAAGTCAACCCCCGAGGGCGCGCGCGATTTCGTTGTACCGTCACGAATTCACAACGGAGAGTTCTATGCATTGCCGCAATCACCACAAACATTCAAGCAACTATTGATGGTGTCGGGCTTCGACAGGTACTACCAGATCGTGAAATGCTTTCGCGATGAAGACCTAAGAGCAGACCGCCAGCCGGAGTTTACACAGATCGACTGCGAGATGGCATTCATTACCCAGGAAGATATCCTGAAGACGTTTGAAGGATTGATCGTGCATTTGTTCAAAACAGTGAAAGGCATCGACATCCCCAAGCTGCCGCACTTGAGCTATGCCGATGCGATGAAGTATTACGGTTCCGATAAACCCGATACTCGTTTCGAAATGAAGTTTGTCGAGATCACAGAAGCTAAGGGAACTACTTTTCCGGCATTCACAGAAGCCGAAGCAGTTATCGGTATCAATGCGAAGGGATGCGCTACATATACCCGAAAACAGATAGATGAACTTACTGACTTCGTAAAAAGACCACAGATAGGTGCCAAGGGTCTCGTTTATATTCGTTGCGAAGAAAATGGGCAATTCAAATCTTCTGTTGATAAGTTTTTTTGATCAATCAGTTTTGTCAAAATGGGCTAGTCTTTTTAATGCCCAACCTGGAGACCTGCTTTTGATTCTTTCCGGCGCTAAAGAAAAAACTCAAAAAGCCCTTGGCGAGCTTCGACTGCTTATAGGCTCACAACTTGGTTTGCGAGACAAGAATAAATTCTCTGCGCTTTGGGTGATCGATTTCCCGTTGCTCGAATGGAACGAGGAGACGAATCGCTATCATGCCATGCATCATCCTTTCACTTCACCGAAGCCTGAAGATTTTTCTTTACTCGATTCCGATCCTGGTAAAGTGCGCGCGAATGCTTACGATATGGTTATCAATGGAACCGAAGTTGGTGGTGGTTCTATCCGGATCCATGATCGTCCAACTCAATCATTGATGTTCACGAAGCTCGGCTTCTCCGAAGAAGAAGCGAAGAAGCAGTTTGGCTTCCTGATGGACGCCTTCGAATTCGGAGCGCCTCCGCATGGTGGTATTGCCTTCGGCTTCGATCGACTCTGCTCGCTGTTTGGTGGTGCTGATTCGATTCGCGACTTCATCGCATTCCCGAAAAACAATGCGGGCAAAGATGTGATGATCGATACACCGTCGACGATCTCGGAAGACCAGTTGAAAGAGCTTGGAATAAAGCTACGCTAATAGCCGCGTCGTTTCCTCTGCGTCTATAATGATATCATCCTCACCTACCTCATCGAAAGGATTTTCAAGATGATCCTGGATGTTGTCGAGACTTACAAGGATGAAACTATACAACACGGGCATCACGTACTCGAGGCTCTGTGAATAATCGGCAACGGTGCTTGCGAAGTACGGTCCGTATACGATCGGGAAAATGTAAAGGAATACTTTACTGTATGCGCGAAGCGTGACCGGCGTTCGATACGCGTGAAAGATCTTCATGTTGTCGAATGCCACGATCATCTTACTGACGTATTGACTAATGCGTGAGATCTCGCCACTCTGTACGCCTAGATTTCGCAGCTCCAGTACCATCTTCGAAAGAACAGAAAACTCGGCATACATCTTCTTCTCGTATCCCTGCCACACACTTTTTTCATTTACTCTGAACATGTCCCGCATCAACAACAGCATGGTATGTATATGGTCCCGAATTCTTGTGTGAAGATCGGATGAAGGCTGTGTATGCCAGTCGCGCGTTGCAAAGTATATCGCAGCTGCATGTCCCTTGAAGTCAGAAAGCTTTTGAAGGGCTGTCTCACGTCGATTGTACGCCGAACCAATCGAGAACACTACAGGGAACACGATCGCCACCCCAACCAACATGTCGGGAAACTTTGCAATAAGGTGATAATGGTAGCAGAGATAAGTTGAGACAACGGAGAGCGTAGTAACAATTAAAGTCTTATAATTGATAATCTTAAAGAAACTCCTGAATAGCCTCATTTCGATGATTTTGGCGGCAAGTTATCAAATTGTTAACATCATGGACTACCCGAAAGCATATCTCTATCGCCGCATCGTCCAGGCGAAGCTATTTATCGATAAGCATTTCAGGGAGAAGATCAACATCGACGAGATTGCCGAAGAGGCTTCGTTTTCGAGATTTCATTTCATAAGACTGTTCCGCCTGGCATACGGCAACACGCCCCACCAATACCTGGTGTCGCTACGCATGCTCGAAGCTGAAAAATTGATGGCCAATCCTGCTCTTAAGATCCAGGACATTTGTTTCGAGATAGGATTCGAAAGCGTCGGCACGTTCACAACACAGTTCAACAAAATTTACAGTAAGACGCCGAAAGCGCGACAGAGAGAGATCCTCGAAAAGAAGAGAATAATAGTTGAAGAGCCTTTAAAAACAGTTCCCAACTGCTTTGCTGAAAAGCAATTTTCAAGAAGTGTCGTTGAGCGGAGCGGTTTACTTTCGTAAGAAAAACACTTGCTATGATTACAAAGATGTCGCACGTATCGATCTACGTGCTCGATCAAAATTCTGCTTACGACTTTTATGTCAACAAGCTTGGGCTTACTGTTCACACCGACGCGCCGATGGGACCTGATGCGCGATGGTTGACGCTAACTCCGAAAGAACAACCAGATCTCGAGATCAGCCTGATGGCGGTGAAACCTGGAATGGGATTTACGGAAGACACTGCGAAGAAGATGAGAGAATTAATTAAAGCCGGAACGTTTGGCTTCGGTGTCTTCGAAACAAAAAACATCCAGGCGACTTATGAGGAATTAAAAGCGAAAGGGGTCGAGTTTACCAAGCTCCGACAAAAGAGTTTTATGGAACTGAAGCGCTCTTTAAGGATGATTCGGGGAACTGGTTTTCGTTGGGAGAAAAATAGTTTCTAGTCACGACTCCCCTGCATACTTCTTCAGCCTGTCTTCCTTCTTTTCAGCGTATCGTCTTACGAAGCCAATAAACCAACCGGTTGGTAAGAGCCTTCGAAAGAACAATGCCCATCGTGCACCACCAACTTTGTAGCGAAGACTTGAAGAATTATCCGTGGCCGCTTTGTACACCGCGCTTGCAACAACATCAGGCTCTGGCGCATTCGCACCGGATTTCTGAAGATTGGGAACAACGGTGTTCACATACTGTTCATAAACATCGAGTCCTCGTTTGTATATCACCTCCTGTGATCGTCCCCAGAAGTCGGTCTTGATGGAACCCGGTTCGATGATTTTAACACGAATATTAAATGGGCGAAGCTCGTATTGAAGACTTTCAGAGAAACCTTCGACAGCCCACTTGGTTCCGTGATATAGTGTATACAAAGGCCACGTCATCCTTCCGCCTGCCGAAGCAATGTTGATGATAATGCCGTTGCGTTTTTCGCGAAAGTGAGGAAGTATGGCGCGCGTTACATTCATGAGTCCGAACACATTCGTATCGAACTGCTGGTGTATTTGCTCCTGTGATGCCGCTTCGAAAGGACCGATAGTTCCGTAACCTGCGTTGTTCACAACAACATCGATACCACCGAAGGTCGCGATTGTTTGTTCGATAGCTGCTTTGATCGAATCTTCGTTAGTGACATCTAAACGAATACACTTAATGTTTTCGAGCTCGGTAAGCTCCGTTTCATTTTCCGGAGGTGCGCATCGTTGCCGCTACGTTCCATCCCATCACCTGGAAATAAGCAGCGATCGTTTTCCCAATGCCTGTCGAGCTACCAGTGATCAGTATTGTCTTGGTCATTGACCTGAAATTAATGCTTTTAAGAATCCCGATCCGTAGCCTGTCATTTGAATAACTACAGACGGTACCGATAAGAACGCCACATTAATGTTTTTGGTTATGCGAAATGCGTCGACGAAAACAGTGGACAGGTAAGCGAGATACGCGATAGAGATCCACGGAAAAAAAGGTATAATGAAAATACCCAAAAGAAAGCCTGCTGGTAACCAATGGGTAATTTTTATTGCACCAGGATGGGCTCGACTAACATGAACCCGGCCCCATACCGAAATTCGATACCTGCTTGAAGAATTGACCGAGAGACGTTCTCCTTTTATGATAAACAAATGCCTCAGAGATAAGTCCGACTTTCAAACCAAGCTTGTCTGCGCGCAAACTAAACTCAATGTCTTCAGCATAGCGGTCGAATTTAAATCCTCCTGTTTTTTCATACGCGACACGCGACATCCCCATGTTGAAACTTCTTGCCTGGAACGATTTCTTTTTCCCACCGCGAATTCCACCTGTTGTTAAGATCGACGACATCGAGTAGGCCATTGCTTGTTGAAGCAATGTGAAATCACCATGACCACGATCGGGTCCGCCCCATATATCGAGTGGTTCGTGCCTGAGATGTTTTTCCACCACAAAAAAATATTCGGGAGGAATTACGCAATCGCTGTCGAACACCACGAAGTAATCTCCTTTTGCTTTTGTGAATCCGAAGTTACGGCTCGGGCCGGGACCGGAGTTTGGTTTGAAAAAATACTGGATGTTGAGCTGCGACGAATATTTTTCGTAGACCGACTGCGACGTTATGTTGGAGCCGTCTTCCACCAGCACAACTTCGAAGTCGGTGTAGGTCTGTTTGCAAAGGCTGGAAAGTAATTCGTCAACTTCTCCCGGACGATTATAGACTGGAATGATGACCGAATACCTCATTACTTCAAAAATACGATATTAGCATTATGAAAATACTTGTCTTCCTCCTACTCACAACAACCGCCTTTGCTCAAACAGCTCAGACGAAAGATTATTCGAAGGACGTTGCTTCTGTCGACTCCATTATCGCTGCTCTTTATGATGTGATTTCGGGCGAGCCCGGCGCTCCTCGCGACTGGGATCGGTTCAGGAACTTATTTAAACCCGAAGCCAGGCTCATGCCCAGCCGGAAAAATCCGCAGGGTGAGTTGGGACTCGCGTCACTTGCTCCGGAAGATTACGTGCAGATGTTCACCACCAGGGTCACGACCGGATTCTTTGAGCGTGAGCTGCATCGCGTTACCGAACAATATGGAACAGTGACACATGTTTTCAGCACTTACGAGACCAAAGAAAAGAAAGACGGCCCCGTTACGAACCGTGGAGTGAACAGCATCCAACTGTTTTTCGACGGCAAAAGATTTTATGTGGTGAACGTTTTTTGGTGTGCAGAATCTTTAGGATTTCCGTTGCCAGACAAATATGTGAAGTGAGCATTTCTTAATATCTTGCCCGTCCGATGGATCATTTTGTAGTCTCTGCCCGCAAGTATCGCCCCTCTCGGTTTCGAGGAAGTCGTTGGACAGGAGCACATTACGACCACGCTAAAAAATGCGATCGACAACAACAAACTGGCGCAAGCGCTTTTGTTCTGTGGACCGCGCGGTGTAGGCAAAACTACCTGTGCACGGATCGTAGCACGAATGATCAACGGCTTCGAAGAAAAAGCCGAAGTAAACTCACTCAACATCTTTGAACTCGATGCTGCTTCGAACAACTCCGTCGAAGACATCCGGAGTCTTATCGACCAGGTTCGATACCCACCGCAGTTCGGAAAATATAAAGTATACATCATCGACGAGGTTCACATGCTCTCGAATGCGGCATTCAACGCATTCCTGAAAACGCTTGAAGAACCACCGTCGTACGCAATATTCATTCTCGCCACCACCGAGAAACATAAAGTGATCCCCACGATCCTTTCGCGTTGTCAGATCTTTGATTTCAATCGCATACAGGTTTCGGATATCGCCAGGCAACTCAAAAAGATTGCCGACCGGGAAAGCATCAAGGTAGAAGACGAGGCATTGCATCTCATTGCTCAGAAAGCCGATGGCGCTTTGCGCGATGGCCTGTCGATCTTCGACCTGATGGTGACGTTCTCATCAGGCAAGGGGCGTTACATTCAAAGACGTTCTTAGCAATCTTCACATTCTCGACTACGATTACTATTTCAATGTTGTCGATGGATTGCTGGCAGAGAACGCAACTCAACCATTGTTGTTACTCGACGAGATCCTGAGAAAAGGTTTCGATGGACAGAATTTTATCGTTGGACTGAGTGAACACCTGAGGAACCTCCTGGTGTCTCAAGATTCACGAACTGTTCAATTGATGGAAGTTCCCGATAGCATCCGGAAAAAATATGCGGAGCAGGCACAGGCTTGCTCGCCCTCGTTGCTTCTTTCGTGGTTGAACATCTCCAACCAATGTGACATCAACTACAAGGCAAGCAGAAATCAACGGCTTACAGTTGAGCTTGCGCTGATGAAGATGGCCAACGTGAATGCCGTTTTCAAATCGAATGGAAAAGGTGAGGTCACCAACGCAACTGCAGAGCCGGCAGGATTAAAAAAAAAATTGAACCCCTGATCGAAAAGGTCAGCGAGTTACTCGTTGGTCCGCCCGAAAAAACACCGACCGAGAAAACGGTACAGCCTCTCCCACCCCAAGAAGGCAGGCAGCGATCTACATTGAACCTGTCGAACATCGGCAAGGTTCAGAAAACTGCCGAAGAGAAACCAGTTGTTCGCGTTCCCGACAAACCTCTCGAAGAGGACGTTCTCAAGAAAGCGTGGGAAGATTTCATAGAGCTCCGAAAAAAAATTACTCCCGATCTTTCAATGATGAAGAGGGGATTTCTTGTTGAAGGCAATATTCTGAAATTGGATTTGAACGGTACAGTTGAAGAGATGCTGTTCTCGTCGTTGAAGACGTCGTTGATCGCATTCTTACGCGATCGCACCGGCAATAGCTCTTTATTGATTGAAACAAAGATCATTGAGCAAGCTCAGGCTGAAAAGAAATTGTACACCACAAAGGATAAATTCGAAAACCTTGCCTCGAAAAACCCCGTGCTCCGGGAGTTGAAAGACAGATTAGGCCTTGATCCAGATCTCGCCTAGAAAAATCAAGTTATTGACTTATCTTCCTCGTTATGACAGAGAAGAAACATCTCCCTGGCTTTGCCGCTTTTCTGTTAAAACATCACCTTGAAGACTTCGCCAAAGTTGCCCTCCGCATTTCGCGCGAAGCGGCGGTGCCCATCCTTAAATATATAAAAGGCTCTGATGAAGATCTGCTCCGCTTAATGATCCCGGGCTACTCCGAATTGCTTAACGGTCTTGTAAGTGGAACCACCGACGAGATCATCGCGAAGACGGTAGATTCATGGAGCAAGAACCAGCTTCCGATCATCGAAAAAGATCAGATCGTTACTGAAGACATCGCACTGGTGATGAAGTCCGCAAAGAAGTGTTTCTTGAATTTCTTCCGAAGTACACCGACGATCTTGCGACCGGCATCGCCATCATCAAGGAGATCGATAAATACCTCCAGCGTTACTTGTCTGCATTGTTTAGCACTTACACAAGCATCTTGCAAGAGCGCATCGAAAGAAACTCGGAGGAGCATAAACGTAGTAACGTCTTGTATCGGCAAGCCGAAGCGGTAACGAAGATCGGAAACTATGTATGGGATCTCGGAACCCAGGTGCTTACCTGGTCGGACGAATTATATCGCATCTACGAGATCGAACCTGGCTCGAATGTGAGCGACCATGTATTGAGGCCGTACAATCATCCCGACGACAATGCCATTGTCGATACGAGCATCGGTGACTCGATCAAAACCGGTAAGTCATTCAATTTTTATTACCGCATTCTTTTGAACGACGGCCGCGAAAAATTTCTTCATGCACGAGGTGAGATCGAATACGATGTTGCTGGCAACGCACGAAAGATATTTGGAACAGCGCAGGATGTGACGGAACAGAAAGCTATCGAAACACAACTGGAGCAAAACCAACGCTTCGTCCAAAAGATTGCCGACGCGGCCCCATCGATCATTACAACTTACAATATTCAAACCGGCAAGTATCTGTTCGTAAACGCCGCACTCCGAACATTACTCGGTTACGATCCAAAGACTGTTCTCGACCAGGGTGTGTCATTCTTCGCAAGCATCATTCATCCCGACGACATCGCACCGATCATGGAGAAGAATACCAGGATCATCGAAGAGACGAACGCCAGCTACATCGAAGGAATGGATGAGCCCATTGCCGAGTTCCAATACAGGCTCCGTCACACCAACGGCGAATACCGCTGGTTTCACACGTTCGGAACGGTCTTCAGTCGCGATGACAATAACCGCGTGGAGCACATTCTGAATATCTCGCTCGATATCACCGAAAAAATCAAGGCCGAACAAGTACTCGTTCAAAAAACAACAGAGCTCGAACAATCGAACCGAAGCCTGGAAGAGTTTGCATTTATCGCGAGTCATGATTTGAAGGAACCGCTTCGAAAGATCTCCACATTGACAGACAGGCTGGTGTTGATCGAGAATGCGAATTTGAGCGACGACGGGAAAATGTACTTGCAAAAGGTTGTGAACTCATCGATCCGCATGCAGCAAATGATCGACGATCTCCTGTCGCTCGCACAGGTGGCCTCCGACCGGTCGTTTCGAAACGTGAGTCTGCAAACTTTGCTGGCCGATGTGTTACAGACTTTCGATCAGAAGATTGAAGAAACCAATGCAACGATCCTAGGCAACGGATTGCCAAATGCACTGGTAGTGCCGTCGCAATTCCGACAGCTGTTCCAGAATCTTGTCAGCAACTCCCTGAAGTTTCGGAGAACTGACGTGTCGACGCAGGTGAAGATCTCGCACGATTACCTGACTGCTCATGCGGCAGCACAATTCAATATACAGCCTGCCGATCGTTACCTGCAACTGACCTTCTCAGACAATGGCATCGGCTTCGATAACAAATTCCTCCCGAAGATCTTTTCAATCTTTCAGCGACTTCATCCAAGAAACAAATATGAAGGCAATGGCATCGGCCTGTCGATCTGCAAGAAGATCGTTGAAAATCACGGCGGCGTTATTCTCGCAGACGGAAAAGTAAATGAGGGGGCTACGTTTACAGTGATCGTTCCAGACTTCGCCTTCGCGTAGCTTCAGCGGAGCAAGGTCAAACCCTGATGTAGATCTTTCTCCTATCCATAAAGTATCCCACTACCCAACAGCTAAGCATGATCCATATGGCATACAACGGCGAACCATTGAGGTTGCCGGCCCAGGATTGAAACAAGTTCGTGTATATCCATCCGGCCAGTGAGCCTTCGCCAGCAGGAATGCTGTATAACAAGATTACAAACACTTCAGATAACAGGTAGATGAATAGCGTGTTTCGTCCAAATACTTCGAAGAAGTAGGTCCAGTTCTTTTTTCCTGCGATGTCAATTATGAAGACAAGTAGCGACAACACGCAGAGATCGATCCCCACGGTAAGAAGAACATAAGAGCTCGTCCATAATTTTTTGTTGATCGGGAAAAGAAGGTCCCACCAGATTGCGCCCAACAACAGCACCACTCCCACCATCAGCATCTTGGCGATGGTCTCATAGTTTTGTCCATTGCGTTGCAAGTAAAGTCCAGCAACATAACCGCCGATAACATTCACGGTAGACGGAAGAGTACTTAACAATCCTTCCGGTTCGAATGCAATACCCTCACCGTGGTACAGGTGACCGGGTGCCAACAACCAATTGTCGAGCAACGAGCCGGCATTTCCCTCCATGGTGAGATCGCCGAAAGCAGCCAGTATGACCCTGTAGAGTATGAGTGCGATCAGGCTGAAGATCAGTGCTCCTTGTACTTTAAAATAATGAATGACAATTGATGCTATGAAATAACACAACGCGATCCGTTGGAGAACACCAAATACGCGGGTATGCGAGAACGGTCTAAAGGTGAGGCCATCCGGCCCGAAATCGACGAACGGGAACCAGTACATGAGATAACCGAGGAGGAATATTATTAACGTTCTCTTCAGAACTTTCATCAGGAAGGCATTCGTCCCCAACGCTTCATACTTTCTTTGCGAGAAGCTCATAGCGTTGCCCACGCAGAACAGGAACGTGGGGAACACGAGGTCCGTCAGTGTGAAACCGTGCCATTCGGCGTGTGTGAGTGGTGAGTAAGTTTGGCCGCTTGCAAGAGAGTTCACCACGATCATTAGAGCGACATCCATGCCGCGAAATACGTCGAGTGAAAGGTAGCGTTGCTGTTGTGGTAGTGTCATTGATCAGGCTTAGGATTAAGAAATGTAATAAAAAAAGCCGGTTGTTTCGACCAGCTTTTTGATGTGGGGGGTGATTGAGATTAGTTTCGAGAATCTTCCAGCCTTGTGAGACGAGCGTCGAATTTCGTAGACATTGTCTTCATGTCACTTGACATCTGCCTCATGTCATTAGACATCAGTCTCATTTCACTGGACAGCTGCCTCATCTCACCAGACAGCTGCCTCATTTCACCGGACAGCTGCCTCATGTCGATACACAACTGATCGACTTTGGTTTCAAGTTTTTCAAATCGCTGGTCGACCGCCTTAAAGCCGTCTTCCATCTTGACATAAAGTCCTTGAATCTGGCTGTCAACATTTCCGAACCTTCGATTCACATCATCTTCAAACCCGCCTTGTCTGTCAATCAGCGCCTCCAAAGTTTTTTCCGATAATTTTTCCATAGAACTTTAAATTTTAAGTACGCCTCAATTTAAAGTCACACTACCCCCTCCGCCAGTTTCAACCTCAAACTGCGTACGGTAATCCTTACAAACCGATCAAATATTTTCTGACTTCGCCGAAGACTTCGACTTATTCCTGCTCCGCATCACTTCAATGATCGGCGGAAGAATGGAAACAAAGATGATCCCAAAAACAACGTAGGTGAAATTCTCCCTTATCACAGGAAGACCTCCGAAGAAATAACCGAGCAATAGAAAACTAGTCACCCACGCCACACCTCCAACTACATTGAACGACGCAAACTTCGCATACGACATCGTTCCGATGCCAGCAACAAACGGAGCAAACGTCCGGATGATGGGAATAAACCTCGCATAGATGATCGTCTTACCACCATGCTTGTAATAAAACTCCTGCGTCCGTTGCAGGTACTCCACTTTTAATAGCTTGAACTTTGCGCTGAATGCGCGATGACCTATCGCCTTGCCGATATGATAATTCACCAGGTCGCCCAACACAGCCGCGATGCACAGCAGTCCAAGCAAGAACAGAATGCTCATGCCAGTCTCCGGCTTCGCCACAATAGCGCCCGCCGCAAACAACAGTGAATCGCCGGGAAGGATCGGTGTTACCACAAGACCCGTCTCGGCGAATATGATCAGGAAGAGTATTAAGTACGTCCACGTTTCGTAGTCGCGAACGATCTCGACCAGGTGTTGGTCAATATGAAGTACAAAGTCGACGAGGGATTTGAAAAGCTCAACCATTGGGTAAGATTAAGCCTCAAACTTAATCAAACTTTCTCCAACCCTTCAACCAATTCCCTCCACTTCTCAAGCTCGGGGACACCGGGCTTTCTCAAGCCAAAGAATTGTGCCACCATCTCTTTGTTTTTGTCGAACACTTCGATGCCTGTCACAACTCCATCAGTCGTCGGTTTCTTCACCACCCACACGCTATCAACGAGATCCTCGCGTAAGTGCATGTTGAAATCGGGATCGAGAATGTTCAACCAGTTGTCCATCACACGAACCGTCATGATCTTGCCCTGGTGTATCTGGATGTTGCCGCGATTGCCCGCAAACACCATGATCGGTAATTTATCTTTCGCTGCTGTTTCGAGCATCGGTTGCAGCGATTTATTATTCAAACGATAACTGTACGTTCCTTCCGACAACACAACGGCATCGAGACGATTAACGCCGTGCTTACGAAGCATTCCGAAAAAATCGTGAGTGTCTTTCATGTCGGCCCAATCTTTCAGCAACGCTTCTTTGTCAACCTGTTCGATTGGTTTGGTCGGCATGGTCGCTGGTTTCTTTACTGTGATTTCAGTCAGTTGTTCCGGAGCGGTGAAGTCCGCCGCGATCTTGTCGTAAGCTTCCTGGTTGCTGCCGGCTTTGTCTCCATTCGGAGCTTGCAGGAAAACTTTCGTCACGGCATCACCAGCTTCGTCGAAGATCTGGATGCTCTGTTGAACACCATGCGGTGTTTGTTGTTTTACTGCGAAGCCAAATTTCCATCCACTGAAGAACACTCGTGTTTCGATAGGACCGATCACGGTCGCCATTTTGTGCGTTGGCGAACCCATGATGTCAATCTTCTGGAAAGGTCCTTTATGTTCCAGCACGCATGCTTCATTGCGTGTCAACGCCATTACTCGTCCGAGCTCGGAGAATCGTGCAAGAAGAGCAGTCCAGTCACCGGCGAGCATAATCGTATAATCGCCTACCGTGGTAGCAAGCAGTTCGGCTTCGCTTACTCCGAGCTCAATCGCGCAGTCGCGGATCCTGAGAGTCGGTTTGTCTTTTTTTAGCTGTTCCCATTTGGAACGTAACTCTGTTGTTTTGCTTTCTATGACGTTGCTCATGCGTTTACTGTTTTTAGAGGTGTGGTGAATAAATTCTTGTCTGGTACTATATAAGGACAATCTGTGCATGGATCGTGATACACGTTCACCTTGCAACAGAATGTCTCTTCAATGATCTTCTTGGTAAAGATCTCTTTGGGATTTCCATTGGCGACAACACTTCCTCCCTTCAGGAAATATAGTTGATCGGCAAATTGCGCAACCTGGTTAAGGTCGTGAACAATGGCGAGCACACCGATATTTCTCTCGCACGCATGCTTCACCAGACTGAAGATCAATTGCTGCTGCGCAAGATCGAGGTTAGACGTGGGTTCGTCGAGCAACACATAGCGCGGATAACTTTTAATGTCCCATACTTGCGAGAGCACGCGGGCTAATTGAACACGCTGTTGTTCGCCACCAGAGAGCGTGAGATAATTTCGGGTAGCCCATGTTGTTATTCCAGTGAGCTCCATCACCTCTGTGATGTTCTTGTGATTGCCTGCAAGCTTCACCACCTGCTGAACCGAGAAAGGAAATTGCAGGTGCGACGATTGGGGAAGAACGGAACGTATCTTCGATAGCTCGGCAACACTGTATTTATTGGCTGCGGTACCATTGATCTCCAATGTTCCCTCGTAAGCTGATTCTCCGGAGATTGCTTTGAGCAACGAAGTCTTTCCGGCTCCGTTCGGTCCGGCGATAGCCGTGAAGAGACCAGGCTTAACCTCCAGGTTCACTCCTTTCAGGAGCTGCTTTCCGCTTCGCGTTATCGATAAGTTTTTAACAGATATCATTTTGCACGCTTAGATCTTACCAATAGAAAAATAAAAAAAGGTGCGCCTATAAGCGCTGTCATTACACCAATCGGCAATTCCGTTGGCGCATAGATTGTTCTCGCAATCATGTCGGCAATGATCAACAACAACGGACCACCGATCGCCGACCCGGGCATCACAAGTCTATTGTCGGAATGAAACACCACGCGGATCAAATGCGGGACAACCAATCCCACAAAACCAATCGCACCCGCGAGCGATACGCTTGCTCCCACCGAAAGGGCTGCAAAGAAAACGATCGACTTCTTAACACGGTCAACATCAACACCCATGTGAAACGCTTCCGACTCACCAAGAGCTATCGCGTTCAACGCATTCGTGTATCTCAACAGGAAGATTATTCCCACAAGCAACAACGGTGTTGCGATAACAAGGCTGTTCCAGCTTGCGCCGCCAAGATCTCCCAACGTCCAAAAAGTGAACATGTGGAGTTGATTCTCATTCGCATGAAAAATGGCGAGACCCATCAACGCACCACACATGGCGTTAATAGCAACCCCGGCGAGGATCAACATCGCGACCGTGGATGGTCCGGCGTTGGCTCCTTGCCCCATTTGTTTTCCGATCTGCAACACAACAAACGTTGCGAGCAGTCCTCCGCCAAAAGCGAACGCAGGCATGATGATCGACATCCCTAACGAATGGCGATCGAGACCCAGCGTCGATCCAAATACGATTACACTTACAACCGCCAGCGATGCACCACTCGATACACCTATCAGCCCCGGTTCAACCAATGGATTTCTGAATAACCCTTGCAGCGCAGCACCACTAACTCCCAACGCAACTCCAATCAGTGTTGTCATTACCAATCGCGGCAAGCGAATGCTCCACAACACTGTTTCGTGAACACTATCGGTCTCGACGGAAGTGAACAGCCCAAGTTTTTTCAGGAAGATTATGGCGATCTCGCGCAGCGGAATGAACATCTGCCCGATACTGAGACTCAGCAAAAAAATAACCACCAGAGCAATAGCGAGACTTGTGAGTACAACCACGTCTCTCTGATCCCTGCTGACCATGGTTGTCGCTATCATTAATTGAATTGCTTGTTTGAATAAAGTATCTCCGCGAGCTCCTTCACCGCTTCGCCGAGGCGTGGTCCAAAATTCGACAGCTTCACTCCATCCATAACAATCACTTGCTTCTTCTTGCCAGCTGTTGTCTGATCGACACCAGGAACTTTCAACACACCATCAACACCACCGAGACTTTTCACACCCGATTCGAACATCAACAGGTAATCAGGATTTGCTGCAATGAGCCCTTCGGTGTTCAATGGCTTGTAGCCTTCAACACCCGTCACTGCCGGCGTTGCATTCACCAATGGAAGAATATTGGAGAACGTGTTATTGCCCGCAACATCGAACGACGACGTGCCACGGTTGTAGATGCATAGTACTTTGGGGCTTGATTTCGCTTTTTTTACGATAGCGTTCACCTCCGCGAGCTGACTATCGATCTTCTTGATGATCTCTTCGCCCTGTGATTTTTTGTTCAACTCGGATGCAATGGCACGAATGAGATTTTTAGTGCCGGCGAGATCATATGCCCGCGGTACCTCAACGATCTTAATGCCTGTCGATTTGATTTGATTAACAACGGACTCTTCGACGTACCCTTTCTCTACAATAAATAGTGAAGGCCTCAATGCTATGATGCCCTCCGCACTGATGCCGGTCCGATAGCCGATCGAAGGCAGCTTTTGCATCTCGGCAGGATAAAGACTGGTACGATCAGTAGCGACAATCTTATCTGACAAACCGAGGGCACATACCGTTTCGGTCATCGCGCTGCCAGCTGTAATAATTCGTTCAGTTTGAGCGAAGACAGCCGTCGCAAAAATCATTAGCAGAACGGATAACCAGGGCTTTTTCATTGTTTAGAATAAATCTAAACAAAGGACGGGCTTATCTGGAAATATTCCAAATTAGAGGCTGAAAATACCGGTATTAGTCGTGGTTATCCTCGTAGAAGGTGCCGCTGCGGGGGGCTTTTCAGCTTCGCTTAAGTCAGTCGTCGTTATCGTCGTAAAATTCGATGAGTCCGGCGGCGTAGGTGTTAGTCCAGCCGTCCGTGATATCCGGATAGTCCACATCGGGAATATTTGTGTGCTTCACCTCCATCGAAGTCCCCTCCTCGTGCGGATGGAGTTTGATGGTGACGATCGAGGGTTCTTCCTGTTCTCCGAAATACCATTGCTGAACGACCTTCTTGCCGGGCTCGAACTCGATATTCTTACCCACAATGCTTTCGTCCCACATGGAAAACTCCGTTTCCGGAACGGCTTGCATCGTCGCTTTATCGCCGGTCCACAGCTCTATTGTTGTCTGGACAGTGAGTGCGAGATAGACGTCTTCCGGAGGCGCGGGAATGATGAAGTATTTTTTAAAGTCCTTCATAAAAAGTGAATAGTGAAAAGTGAATAGCGGGCCGCAAGTTAACTTTTCACTATTCACTATTCACTTTTCACTTTTAACTCTTGCTCGCGCCGCCTGAGTGACCGATCGAGGACAAACGTGCCGGCAGGCAGCAAAGAGGCAACGAGTGCCAGCGCGACGCCACGAAATCCCCATTTCATCGCCCGTATCGCTGCCACAACTGCGATGATGTAAAGAATAAACAGCAGGCCGTGTGCCCAGCCAACGTACTTCACGGCCAATGGCATCCCAAACTTGTATTTGAGAGGCATGGCGATTAATAACAAGATGAGAAAGGAAAAGCCTTCGGCGATTCCAATCATCCGAAGGCTTCTGATAGTGCTAACCATTATTTTATGATCCCTTTTTTACGAGGTCAAATTTAAAAGAAGGTTTGCCACGTTCACCATCACTGGTGAGTGCAGTGAACATTAATTTATAAATGTTTCCTTCAGCGTCTTTCACTAAATAGAAGCGATCTGTTTTTTGGCCAACCGGGCCAGGAGGAGGACCAGTCGATCTCCAGCTTGAACCAATGTTGATCTGATTATTATCCACAAATGTGATACCTGTAAGATTTGCTTCTGCGAATGCATCGTATGAAACGGTAGCTGTCAGCACTTGCGCAGTAGCAACACCAGACGTGTTTTGGATAACAACATCCTGAAAGTAGTAAGGGAAGCTTGGAGTGCCGGGACCAAAGTTGGTTGTATTAGTGAAACCAGTCCACGCGATATCCCAGTCAGCGGCAGCCGGCTCAACCCCAACGGTTGAATTCGACGTCATCGAAGCGTAGGTTAAATCTGTGTCGGCGTTCTTCGCAACTTTTACTGTAGTGATAGTAGACGAGTTGATGTCAGCATACTGCAGGCTGTATCCATCTCCATCGCGTGTGACGCGGACCTTCTTCCAGCCGAGCGCTGCATTGCTAACGCCGGTTCCACGGTTCACGATGTAAACTTTGTTCTCGCTATCAGTGGCAGAGATAGACGCAATAGCAGTCTTGGTAATGTCGCCTTTAGGATCGTCCATCCATGTTGTGGTTTCCAAGATCCACGCCGGAAGATCAGCGGGGTCTTCCACAGATGTAGCAACGCCGAAGATTGCGCCCAGGCTAAGCTGACCACCGAAGCCAACTGTATCAGCTGTAGTTACCGAACCGAGATCCGTTTTGTTCGTTGCACGAACAAGCATACCGTTAGCAGAGTTCAGCAATACACGGAACTCACCTGCCTTCGAAGAGAATGCAAGATCCCATGATGTACGCGCTACCGCCGTCTGACGGTTTGCGCTAAAGTCGATGAACACACGGTTAGGATAAGTTGCTCCGCACCGTTCACATCCACTGTTGCAGAAACCGCTACGATCTCGCCGAATGAAAGTACAAGAGCCCTTTTGTCGCCTATCGACAATCCGCCATTTACATAAGTGATCTGGAAGTTGATCTTCTCGTCGCCTTCGAACGACGATGCATCAGACTTCTTTACTTTGAAAGACGCCGACGTAGCGCCAGCGGCAACGTTCAATACAACAGCACCATTGTTTGTTGCCGCAGGATCGGTTGTGAATTCTGTTCCATAAGTAACGCCCGTGCCTGAAAGACCGACGGTGACAACGCCATCAGACTCTGCAGCGCGTGCAAACGAATATTGATCGTGAGCTCCGACTCTGCATTAGTGAAACCTAACGTAGTCGACTCGAAGTTGACTGCATTGTCGGGCAGCGAAGGATCGTCGCTGCAAGAACTCAATACGGCCGCGCCACAAAGGGCAGCTGCGAAAAACGAATTTCGAAAAAACTTATTCATGGATTTTAATTATTGAAATTGTAATTGATGTCGAAGAAGAATGAGCGGCCCGGATCCTATTGGCCTGATGTTTCCACCTGAATGAGCACCCGATGCTATCGAAGAACTTCCGATGCTCTTTTATATTGAAAAGGTTCCGAATCCCTGCAGTGGCCGAAAAATGCCTTGCCGAGTTGCTTCTGTGCACTGATATCAGACCATTGATAAGCATCGAGCTTCGCATATGTGCACCGTCGTTACTCCGTTACTCGTTACCGGAGGCTCCGCAAATGGTGTTACGCCTGTGGTACTTATAGTAACCTGAAAATATCCAACCACCCTCAGTTGTTTTGTAACTGATCGTTCCTGTTACTTCCGGCGTCCACTGAAATCTCGCCGTCGCTTCATCGTAGTCGCGGTACTGATTGTATCGACCGGTATAAGATGCTCCGAAACTCAGATCCCAGTTGTGTGCTTTATAGACGTTATCCAATTGAAGCCTTTCGTCTTATAGCGGGCAAAGTTGAGATACGAGGAGGCGTTGCCGAGCGAAGCCGTTCCGATCATGTTGCTGATATCATTGTAAAAGCCGGTAATGGCAGTCGTGATCTTCTTCCCCTTCAACCTCGTAAGCATTCAGATTCCACGTGGCGTTGTAGCTGTTCGACAACTCGGCCTGCAAATCGGGATTTCCCTGGATGTTATGACTTGCATCAATAAAATTGAAATACAATTCACGAAGAGACGGTGCACGGAAACCGTGACCATAAGCCAATCTCACATCCTGCCTCCTGTTGATCGTGATCTTCGCGTTGAGCGAGGCAACGCCGGCGGTGCACTATATTTTGTGTTGTGCGTAAAACGCAAGCCCGGTCTCAATTGCAGTCCGCGAACAACTGTCCACTCGCCGGAAATGAAACCAGCATAGTCGCCAATCGAATGTGCACCTGCCATTAATCTTCCGCCCTTCGCCCACCTCGCGGTTGAGATCAACACCGGGTTGAAGCATCAGCTTGTCGCTGATCTTATACTGAAACGTGCCACGGAAAGTAGCTCCATTAAAACTCGTAATGTCTTGTTGACCGGGACCCGTCGAAAGAAAAACATCGCCTGTGTTTTCATCCACCGTTGTAGTCTGCGTCTTGCGCGAATAGTTTGGTATAGGCAAACGCCCCCGTGAAAGAAGCTTTATCCGAAAATGAATGAGCTCCCTGCACCTGGTGCATCAATCGCTTACTGATGTAATGCTGATCGAGCGCGATGTTCGACTTGCCTCCGCCTGCTCCATAGTTGCCGGGATTGTAAATGTCTTCCCAGAGATAATCGACACGATAATAAACGCGCGACTTATCCGACTGGTATCCAACAAGGGCATCTCCCAACCATTGACTCTTTGGGTGCCATGCTTCTTCACGGCCTGTTGAATCACCTTTAAATCCACCAAAACGATTCTTGCTGAAATCGAATCGTGTATTGAATTTGTTTTTCGCATAAGCGACGCCAATACTTTCGTTATGAATTCCCTTGCTCAGACCGTACTCCTTACCTACCGTTTCTTCATGTACTCTTGCATTCAGATCAAGCTTGCCATCAGGACTTTTCTTTGTGATGATATTGATCACGCCAGCAAGAGCGTCGGCACCGTAAATGACAGACATAGGCCCTTCAATGATCTCGATGCGTTCGATCGAATTCACATTCACCTGGTTTATGTTGAATGAGTTGTCCGTGCTCTGACGACCCTACCTGCGGAACGCCGTCGATCAACAGCTTTATGTTTTGTCCGGCCAGACCTTTGCAACGACATATTGGATGTACCCAACGCCTGGTCTTGTTCGAAGCGAATATTGAGCTCCGTGTTAAGGATATCTTGAAGCTGAACGGCACCGCGTGCTCTAATCCGCTCCATGGGGATAACGCGGATCTTATAGACCGATTTATCTAACGATTGAGGTTCGTACTGCCCCGTCACCACCACCTCTGCACTTGTACTATGTCTTAAGTGAATCCCCTGGAACAGTTTGTGCCTGGGTGCTGCCGATTGAAGCAGCGGAAAACGATCAGATTAAGAGCCAGTTTGTTCACGACGCACAAAGATTAGAATCATTCTAAATAAAAAATGCCCTAGTTCGGATAATTAATACCTATGTGATCACTGGTTAACCGGAATTTCATAAAAGTGGTATTTTTGTATAAAAGCGGGCGAATTGGAACGATTTCAGTGATTGCCAGTGTTATTTTTGCCTCATGAATACGCAACAACCTACCACAGAGTTTTCAGAAATACCTTTAAAAGTGAAATTCGTCCGCTCTTTGAGGGACGAAGACATGTCGCTGGTAGCAATCGACAATTCCGGCGACGCCAACGATACCTGGCCCACAGAAGGTGTGAGCAGGTCAAAAATTCATTTCTATTTCTGTGTGGACGGGAAAGCTTCCTTCGAATTTGGGCCCCACTACAGCCGGGAGATCCAGCAACAGAAGAATTACTTTTTCTATAACCCTGAGAAAGATCTGCCCTTCGTATTGAAGATCGCTGCGAAGACGCGCATGATCATCCTCAGCATCACGCTCGAAGGCCTTCACCGGTTATTCGTTCACGACGCATTGCCATTCCTCAAACCAGAGAATGTAAATCGCACGTTCTACGACGAGCGCGACATTCCTGCACATTTGTATGTTGTGTTGAACCAGTTGTTCACGATCCAGATCAGTCAGACTTCCGAACAACTGTACTACAAGGCAAAGACGCTGGAGCTTCTCAGCCTGTACTTTTCAACGAAAACGTCCGAACACCGAAAGTTGTCCCGTTCCTCAATGACCAGGAAACGGTCCGCAAGATCAAGCATGCTAAGGAGCACCTTTTGAAGAATCTCGAGTCGCCGCCAAGCCTGAAGGAGCTCGCTCGTTTCGCTGGTCTTAATGAATATCAATTGAAAGTTGGCTTCAAAGAGATCTATGGAAATACGGTCTATGGTTATCTCCTGGATCACAAGCTCGATCATTCACGGGCGTTACTCGATAAGGGAAGGTTCCAGGTGAACGAGGTTGCGTACCAGATCGGCTACACCAATCCAAGTCACTACATCGCTGCCTTTCGTAAGAAATACGGCGTAACGCCGAAGAAGTACCTGATGAATCACGTTGGTAAAGCCTGATGAGAAAGTTTCTGCTTCTTTTCGTTCTCACATCTTGTTCGGCCACATTCCCAACTTACGAAACCAGGTTTGCCGGGAACAGCATCACGGTTCCCGTAAGTAATTTTGATAACTCGTCTTTCAACATCGTCCGCGATGACGCCGCACCATACGACATCATCCTCGTAAAAGAATCGCCGCTGGCTTATTATTCTCTGTTGTTGAAATGTTCCTTTGATGAGAAGCCCCTGGAACCCAACGCCAGCGGAGCCTTGTGTGCCCGGTGTGTGGTTCAATCTATAACTTTGATGGAACGGTGAAAAAAGGTCCGGCAGAGTCGCCGCTGTCAAAATTTCAAACTCAGTTAAGTACCGATCAGACCCAGGTAACGATTAATATCGAGGCACTGAATCGCTAACGAAGATCCTTCTTCATTAACCAGTCTGTCTGCCTTTCTTCTCCCATATAAAAATCGTGCTCGCTGAATCTTTCGAAGCCCCACTTCTGGTAGAATCGTTGTGCTCTCGGATTGTGTTCCCATACACCGAGCCAGATCCAATCGTGCTTATTTTCTTTGGCGATGTCGATCGCCAGGTGCATCAGCTGATCGGCGATCTTACGACCATGCCAGGCATGATCTACATACAAGCGCTGTATCTCGATGTTGTTGCTGCCGAGAAAGTGATCGGCTTCCGGATTTTTTCTTACACGCATATAAGCGATGGCCTTTCCGTCATCGTCACAAACGAAAAAATACTTCGATCCTGGTTCGTAAAATTCGCGGGTGAATTTTTCAATCGTATAGTCCGACGCAATGAATCCTTCCATTGCTTCGGGAGTATTGTCGAGCGTGAATGTGTCGCGAAAGATCTTTATCGCTAACGAAAGTAACTCCGGCAGGTCGGCAGCTGTAAGCTCGCGGATGATCACTTCTTCTTGTCTTCGTAGTTTTGGATGGTGTACAACATGCCCAAAGAGAACACCTGGCTCCATTGAGCACCCGGATCCTGGTCGTAGTCATACAATAGAATTCCACCAACGCTTACGTTGATGAATTGATTGACCTTCGCAGTGAGAGTCAGATCGAGTCGATGGTCGATCGTCTTCATCTGAAGCGTCTCATAGTTGGCAAACAACAGGTAGCGCCACTTTAGATTCACATTCTTGGCGATGTCTTTGTTGAATTCAGCAAGTATTTGTGCTGCAGCCCATTCGAAGCGGGCATATTTTCCCGGGCTCACGCCATATGGCGTTGGATTATCCGCCGTAACAAATCGTTCGACGCCTTTAACCAGGGGTGACGCGCGGGGCTATCGGCGAGATGCGGACCATAAACCATTCCCTTGGGCGGTATTCGAAACCAAAAGCTGCGGTGATGAATGCAGGAGCAAATGAATCGGAGATCAGGGTACCTTTTTCAACCCCGGTAGAATCGGCTGCATAAGTATAACCTTTTGCAAACTGTGACTGCAAGTTGAGGGCAGCGGTGAAATTCCACACTGAATCTAAAGCCCTTCCATATTGCGTGTTTACAAAAATACGGTCAATTGGTTTTGCGGTAACCTTGCCCGGAGTTGTTGATCATACCGTACAACAGGTCGATCTCATTGTCCCACGAATTCTTGTCTTTCTTATAATTCGCCTTATAGTTCAGGAGAGCATTGAAGCCGAATGAGTTCACGCCCCCAGCTTTCCAGTTGCCCGAGAAAGCAGCCTGGTTAAGATTCATTCCCGCTTTGAATGACTTCCTCCAGTTCGACAGTGAATCGACCTTGATGACCTGCGCCTCGGCGCTGATTGAAATGAAGAAGAGAATTATTATGTATAGAAATCTTGCCTGCATAAAACGAACAGTTTAACAGGTACAAAATTAGCTAAACCCTTTTTAACCTAAATGTTATTCAGCTTGATTTCGTCGAGCGCAACTTCCGTCAGTGGCTTGGTAATGAACTTGATAACGTGGTTGTTATTGACGATCTTATCGATGTCCCGTTTGTTGTCGGAGCTCGAAAGGATGATGACCTTGCATTTACTCCTCACCACGTCGTTAAACTTCTCGAATTCGTAAAGGAATACGAATCCATCGACGATAGGCATGTTGATGTCGAGGAAAATGATGTTGGGGAGATCCTCGGCGGAAGACTGGTTTTCTTTGAGATAATCCAACGCACTCTTTCCAGAGTTTTTTACCTCTACCCTCTTCGCAAACTTTGTGATTTCAATGATACGCTTACTGATGAAGTTATCAGTCTCGTTGTCATCGACGAGCATTACGAGATCGATGGTTTTTGTCGCTTCAGTAAGCATCAAGCAGTTATTGTGTGTATTCGGAGCAAGTCAATACTCGCAAAATTATCCTTTTTCACTAGAAATGGAATTTTGAGCCCTCATTATCAAGTTTCAACGTAAGGAATTCATCCAAATTGACGAAAATCGTTCCAGCACTGCGCACAGTACCTTCGGCGAAGGCGAGTTTCATTTCGCCGGAATCTTCAACCTCTCGCCAACAGACACGGAAAAGTCCTTCTTGTTGTTACACTCCATGAGATCCTTTATCGTCACTCCGTATTGACGAGCAACGCTATAAAGCGTGTCGGAGGTCTTTACTTCGTGAAAGGCAGGAGTCTCGGTAACTTCCTCATCTTTAGTCACTTTCAACACCTGTCCCGGTTTAAGGTCAGGATTGTCTCCAATATTATTAATCGACTTCAGATCATTCACCGCCACTCCATGCTGCCTCGATATTGAGTACAAAGTCTCTCCAGTCTGAACTGTATGCGTTCCAACTTGTATCGGCGTCTCAATGGAGACGATCTCATTCGACGACGCGATCGCAGCCGCCCAGTCAAAAGTTTTGTCTTCATTCAACTCTACTGCCGGCTCATCTGTCTCGATAACCTCTTCGCCACGCGGCTTACTCGAATTCAACCACAGCATATCACCAGCCACGAGCTTTTGATCATCCTCCAGATGGTTGTATTTCTTTAACCGCTTGATCTGCACGCCATACAATTGGCTGACCTGCCACAATGTTTCTCCTTGTTTGATCTTGTGGAAATCCTGGTCGGTCTTCGACTTCTTTTTTAATGTGAAGTAATAACCGCCGGCAGTTACTTTATGACCCTCGTCGAGGTCGTTGTACCTCATGAAGTGCGACAGCGACAGGCCTGCCCTGGTTGCCAGGGCTGCAAGTGTCTCACCTTGCTTCGCCTGAAGCACCGGAATTTCATTGATCAGAACTTCATCTTCCGTTTTTGCAACTTCTTTGGAAGGCTCGACAGCCGGTTTGTTTGAGGCTGTGTAGAATGTGTTGAAGTCTGCGGCTACGGTCCCCGCCGGAACGATCAGTGTATAAGATTTGTCCGACGGCAGCGCGTCTGTTCGGATCCACTTGTTGAACTCACGAAGCCCGGCGGCCTCAAGCGACAGCGACGACGACAGGGCATCGAATGAACCACTCTGCGAAATCACGACCTCCGAGATCTTTACCTTCGGGTCGGTTTCGACGGCATCCTGAAAGGCTATCTTATGTGCGATGAATTTCTTCACGTACCAGTATGTCTCCGAAGTGATGTCCATATTCCGCGACCCATTGATGTCGTCGCCAACAGCACGGCGAACACCACCAGCACCCATCTGGTACGACTGCAGGGCGTACACCCAGTTGTTGAACATAAAGTTGTTCTGCTTGATATACTTCGCGGCACCGCGCGTTGCTGACACGATGTTCATTCGTTCGTCTACCTCCTTATCGACACGAAGGCCCATCTCGCGGGCGGTGTAGTCTTTGAACTGCCAGAAACCGACAGCGTCAGAAACAGAAACGGCATCGGCAATAAGCGCGCTCTCCTGGATAGCCAGGAATTTGAAGTCTTCGGGGACACGTTCTTCGGCGAAGATCCTCTCGATTATTGGAAAGTAAGTACGCGCACGTTCAGCCTTCACCTCGAAATATTTCGGGCTGCGGGTAAGCATGTCGACATCTTTCTGGATCTCCTCACGAGCGTCGTCGCGGATGGTGAGTGTCATGCCTGCAAAGCTGATCTTATGAGGCACTGTTGGAGTTTGAGCCCCGACCGATGTGGTCGGTACGCTTGAGACAACTCCGCAGATAAAAAGCGTGGTTGCAAAAAATCTCATCAGCGGATAAAGTTAGGGACAAAAGACTAACTCTCAAAGAATTACACCTTAAAGCTTTCGCATGATCATGATGCCATCGCGAACCGGTAGCAAAACGTTCTCGACTCGTGGGTCATTGTGCACTTTGTCGTTGAAAGAAGTAACGGCCAGCGTGTCTTTATCGGTCGAGCCGATGACCTTGCCGCTCCAAAGAACATTGTCGGCCAGGATATATCCGCCGGATGGAACTTTGTCAATCACAAGATCGAAGTAGTTGGAGTTGTTTTCCTTATCAGCGTCGATAAACACGAGGTCGAATGTTGTTTTGAGTGTCGGAATAATGTGGAGGGCATTTCCGATCAGAAGTTCGATTGTGTTTTCGTAGCCGGCTTCTTTAAAAGAAGATCTCACTTTGGATTCGAGCTCTTCGTTGCGATCGATAGTGATCAACTTACCACCGGGTTTCAATCCTTCGGCTAGACAAATTGCGGAGTAGCCGGTGTATGTTCCTATCTCCAGTATCGAAGACGGCTGGATCATGTGGCTGATCATCGACAATAACCGGCCTTGCAGGTGACCCGAGAGCATGCGAGGCTTTAAGACATTCGCATGTGTGTCGCGATTGATCTTCTTTAAGAGATCGGTTTCTGCTGAGGTGTGGGCTGCTGAATAATCTGCTAACTGCGGATCTACAATATCCATCAGTTCTCTTAATTCTTTCGTGGTTCCATTAACAAGAAGCTCATCTTGTCGTCGACGAACATTTCGTTGGCGAGTTGCTGAAGTTTTTGCCCGGAAGTGCTCCGGATGCGTTCGAATGTTTCGTCGAGTGGAGTGATCACGTCCGTGTCGAGAACGGAACGTGCAACGGTCATCATGAAGTTGAGATTGTTTTCCTCAGACATCGCAATGTTTCCCATGATCTGTTCTTTCGCAGCAGCGAGTTGCTTCACACCCATCTTATCGTCGCGAAGTTTACGAAGCTCCATACTGACAAGCTCAACGCTTTTCTTCATCTGGCTCGCCTCTGTACCGAAAGATATTGCAAACAAACCGACATCAGTATAAGGAACATACTGGGCACCTACCGAATACACATACCCGCGACGCTCACGCAATGCTAAGTTGAGTCGTGAGTTCAAGCCATTTCCGCCAAGGATGTTGGTGAGCATGTAAAACGGAGCACGACGATCGTCGCTGAGCTTATACGAAGCGCGACCGATGGCAACGCGAGCCTGCTTGATGTCGCGTTTCATAACGACTTCGCGGGGCTTGTAGCCTTCGAATATCTTTCTCTTCTTCCTTGACGTGACTTTCGGAATCTTTTCGAGATAACGTTGGGCGATCTTGAGCGCTTTCGTCATCGAAATATTTCCAACGCTCACGAAAACCACATGCCGTGTGTCGAGATGTTCTTTAACAAATTGCCTGAAGTCTTTACGCTTGAAACTCTTCACAGTCTTCTCGGTACCGAGAATATTCATACCAAGTGGGTGATTTCCGAAGACAACTGAATCGAATTCGTCATTCAGTGAATCGTCGGGATCATCGAGGTACATCGACATCTCTTCGAGAATAACATTACGTTCACGGTCGATCTGGTTCTGAGGGAACACAGACTCGAAAGTAATATCGGTGAGGAGCTCAACGGCGCGTTCATAAAAATCGTCACGCAAGGAGGCGTAGAAAAGTATCTTTTCTTTGTCAGTGAATGCGTTCAGTTCGCCGCCGAGCGACTCGAGGCGATTGACGATATGAAATGCTTTGCGCTTCCTGGTGCCTTTGAAAGCCATGTGTTCCCAGAAGTGCGCTATCCCCTGATTAGTATGATTTTCATCGCGGCTTCCGATATCTAGCATCATCCCGCAATGAACGATCTTGGTGTTGGACACCCTATGGTGTACAAACCTGATTCCGTTCGAAAGAGTGATAATTTCAGGGCTTTTCATAAAACTGGGTTTTCAAAGTAGTCGGTTTTTCTCACTGAAGGCACGGAAAACACGGAAAAATTTTGAGTGGCTTTTTTGCAGGTTTTGTGCAGCTTTCCTGCCACTTTTCCGTGGTTTCCCTGCTTTCCGTGAGACCAATCCCACATACGAACAGCCGCTCCCAAAAGCGGGCGTGCTGCTTGACATGACAACAAAATTTTTAGTAAAATCGTGTAAAGTTATTGGCATAAGTCTTGCAAATTTTTTACGCTATGGAATTACAACTACAAAAAGTAAAAACCTGCTTCACTCTCACTTACTCCCAGGAGCAGTACGATAAAGCGAAAGCCTATATCGAGGACATGAAAAAGCATCCTAGCCGTGTATTCTGGCGTGGCAAGGAAGGCAAGTCAGATGACGAGTTGGTGATCGAGCAAATTGCGCACCGCGTTTTGTCTGGATTCTACAACGACGATCCATTCAATGCATCGCGTCATATCATGCGCATGGATTCGATGACCCTGGCAAACGACTAGATCGTTTCCAAAACCTTTCGAATTAAACCATCGATTACCTTATTGGGGTCTTTCGAGAACTTGTTTTTAATTCTATTCGCAACAATAGCATTCACACTTAAGGCTTCATGGCCCAACAGTCGGGCCATGGCATAATACCCGGAAGTTTCCATCTCAAAATTCGTCACCCAGAAATCATCTTTGTGATAGTAGTTGAGATCCTCCAATAACTTCGGGAAACGCGGCGTCGCTCTCAACGTTCGTCCCTGGGGCGCGTAAAATCCTGGACAAGTCACCGTGTTACCGGTGATCATTCCTCCTCCAACCTGTTCACGCAACGACTCCGACCCACGAACAACATAAGGCATAAAAGGAAGGCCGATCTTGCGTTGAAGATCGTGTGCAATGCCAGCTTCTTTATCGTCCATCGTGAGGTCATAAAAATTCATCAGGTTATCGAGTCCTATCGCGTAGTCTGAAACAAGATGGGATCCAACACTGATATCTTCTTGCAGGGCGCCGGATGTTCCGATGCGAATGACTTTCAATTTTTTCTTTCGTGGCTTCGGCTCTCTTGATTTAAGATCGATATTGACTAACGCGTCGATCTCGCTGAAAACAATTTCGACGTTATCGGTTCCGATGCCGGTGCTGATGACTGTAATCCGTTTGCCTTTATATCTACCGACATGTGTGATGAACTCACGTTTGTTCATCTCGAACTCAACCTCGTCGAAATACTTGCTGACCATGTACACACGACCGGGATCGCCGACGGTGATAACGGTGTCGGAGATATGCTTTGGCAGAAGGCTTAAATGATAAACGCTTCCGTCGGGATTGAGAATAAGATCGGTGTCGGAGATCCTGGTCATTTGTTACTTGCTCTTTAGTTGTGCGGCGGGATTACCGAACACGGTTTCATTGGCGCCGATTGACGCAACTACGACAGAACCGGCTCCAACCCTGGCACCCTTTCCAATGGTGACACCGGAGACAATGATTACACCGCTTCCGATGAAAACTTCGTCTTCGATTGTAACACCCGGATTGACTTGTGCACCGGGGCCGATCTGAACGAAGTTGCCGAGTACACTCTCAACGCCGATGGTTGCCCTGGCGTGAAGGATACAATGTGCGCCGACTTTTGCACCAGGGGCAATGATCACGTCGTTGTCGATAAAATTTCCGTGACCAATAGAAGCCCGTTTAGATATTGTCGATCCCTGATGAATGGCATTGACGGGTTGACTCTTCCTGACTTCGTTCAACATTTTGATGACGGTCTTGCGAAGACGATTGTCGTCGATGGCAACAAATGCTTCGCACTTTTTTCCGATCAGTTTCAGGAAACCATCATCGTCGGTGGAACCGAGCACGGCTACTTCGTCGATCTCTTTGTTGTGAAGGGCCGTATTATCGTCGAGAAAGCCAAAGACTTCAACATGGTTGGTTTCAAATATTTCGCGAGCCGACCGACCGAGGTGATTCGCTCCGAATATGATCACTGGATTTTCCATTGAACAACTTTAGTATAGGATGGTTAATAAGTATCATTAAAACAAAAAAAGGCAAGAAACCGACACGGTATCTTGACAACGTTCCGAAGTTAGGTGTTGACAATGCGAGAAATACACACAGCACAACAATGTATGCGAACGTTGTGAAAGCAACCACGCGGTTCTCTGCGGACATCCGTATCGACTTTAGCTTCATTAAAACAAGAATAAGTAACAGGAGGTTCTCGACACCTGCTGCAATTTCCACAAGGCTCGAAGCTTCGAATATTGTAGGTCGGAATAAACCGGATAATAGGGCCCATGGACTATTGATGACGATAAAGGTCCAGGTTGGTGATAGATTGTAGTAGCTGATAAGATTACTGCCCTTATATGTATTGTAATTATCTACTATAACTGAAAGGAATTGATGTGGATAAAAATTTGGATGCATGAAACTGACTGCAATCACGAGAACAAAAAAAACAGCAAGCCAGGCAGAAGAAAGAATCCACGGGTTGTATGTTTTTTTTTCAACAAAATAATGTATGAGGAGTCCCGTGATCATCGATGGCATCAATACTGCTCCCCAATAATATTTAAGATTTAGCAGCAGGTACGAGAAGAGAATAATACCAATCAATGAACGCCATGTTATTTTTTGGCCACGCATTAATCCTAAAAAATAAACCGAGAGAATGGCGACTGCTCCAAAGGCAAGCGCTTCTTTAACGATGCCCGAGCTCCAGAAGACAACTGACGGAAAAAAGAGTAATGCAACTCTCGAAGCAACCCTTGACCACGGAATGATTTGATCGAGGCGTACAACAAGTCGATACGAACACACAAATGAGAAAAGCGAAAACCAGAGCGAGGTGAGCCAATAGTTATTCGCGGTGATGATATTGACTACACTAACGATCGAAACAAAGAATTCCGTTCGCGACTGGTCACGGAAGATTGAATTCAGCCACGCACCGGGATCCGAATAAAGTAAATCGACAAGCTTGCAGGCCTGATCAAACAGCGTAAGTGTGTCGCCGGAGCCGTAGTAATATTTGTAGACGACACCAACACAAATGCCTGCAATCAATCGGAGCGACAAAGCCGACCAGTAAACAACAGAATCGGAACGGACCAGTCGCTTCCATTCCCTGTACGCAAGGAATGCGATGAACGAAACGTTGATCAGAGCGACTAAAATTATCATGGCCCAGGTTTCAGCAGCGATGCGCCAATAGCGCAATCAAGACACCGCCGAGGCACGCAATATGAATTAAAAAGTTGAATGACGGCCTGCGAGTCGAATGCATTTTTTACATCCATTCCCAGGGCATCCCACGACCTGAGTATCCTGTTGTTCTCTGGCGGAACCTTCTCGAGAATTTTCTGGGCGCGCTCGAGAAACGATGTGTCGGATTGACGACGCCCGTAAGCGACAAGGATCGGTGTCACTGAATTAATGATGATGTTATCGATGCTTGACGCACCCACCGACCCGCTTTCGAATAGCTGGTAGGCTGCTTTGTAATTATCGATCTCGATGATGCGGGAGAACAAATTTTTCTGTTCACAGATCAGCGCACAAAATTGTTTCAATCTAACGGTCGGAAAATTTGCGGGACGAAGCCTTAGAAATTTCCATTGCGAAGCATTGAGCTTCGATTTGGGCAATCCGTATTTCGTAGCTAACATTTTGTATTCACGACGAAGAAGCCGGTGGTTCGGATCATTAACAGGCTGATCGAGAAAGCCGGCCTGGCCAAACAACATCGCCTCCACCTGCTTGGGATTGTTGGCATGACGACCAAGGTATTTATAGGGAACTCCTTTCGCCAATTGAAAGAACGGCTGGCTGTTTACTTTGAATCCGAAATTCTTGGCAAGCAACTGGTAAGTGGTTTCGTCCCAGTCGTTGTTGTTGTACTCGAGCAGTTCCATTACGGTGTCGGACTTTTCTTCGAGGCGTTCGACGAGTACCCGATCGATCATGCTGAGTCGAATGATGTTCGGAATTCGCGCGAACTGTCGCGCACACGGAATGACGAATGATGTGCCCATCAGTTTTCGGTAGCGCGTTAGCAGTTGAGGATCGATCTTTCCCTTTAGCACCAGTGTCGGCAGCAGGCTGCCGTCTTCGAGCGTGACGGGTTTATCGTCGTTCCAAACAACATGCAACACAACCGAATCATAGGCTTTGTCGAGATGATGCCGGTGGACTTCCCATTCGGAAGAAGCGATGTGTATTTCGACATTACCAGCCCATGACATCAGGCCGATGCGGACTTTGGCTTCGCTGAAGTCGGGACCAGCGTCGGTGTTGTGAATGCCTGGGCGGATAACCTGTAGCGTTTCGCCTTGCGTGGTGACCAGGTTGGTCTTGTCGAAGTATTGAAACTGCCAGATGTAGTGTAAGAATAATTCCTGCATAGCGATGGGGATAGCTATGGCAAGTAACATCTTAGGTGTTTTGAAAAGGGGATTCCCCGACGTTCGCGGGGAACACTGTTAGGAAAACCTGTTCAGCAATGCCTTCATTTCCACCTGGACCTTCATTGCTTCCCTTCGTGCTTCGGAAGCAAAGTCGTGGTCGTTGGAAGCGTATATGATCGCCCGTGCAGAGTTCACGATCAATCCACATTCTTTATTGAGACCTGTTCTTGAGATTTCTTCGAGACTTCCGCCTTGAGCGCCGATACCCGGCACGAGAAAGAAATGGTTGGGTGCGAGTTTTCGAATGCCCTCCATTTTATCGGGATGTGTAGCGCCAACTACGTACATCATGTTCTCGGCCGTAGCCCACTTTTGCGAACGAATAATAACGTCTTCGTACAACAGGTTTCCCCGTACTGGATCTTAATAATTGAAAGTCGCCGCTGCCGGCGTTCGAAGTATGAGCTAACAAGATCACCCATTTGCCTTTGAATTCGAGAAACGGTGTCACAGAATCTTCACCCATGTACGGGGCAACGGTGATGGAATCGAAATTCATTTCCTTAAAGAAAGCTTTGGCATACAGTGAAGACGTGTTGCCTATATCGCCTCGTTTGGCATCTGCAATGGTAAAGCACTCTTTCGGAATATATTCTACGGTTTTCTGGAGACTCTCCCATCCTTTCGGGCCGAGGGCCTCATAAAACGCAACGTTCGGCTTGTAGGCAATGCAGAGGTCGTGTGTGGCGTCGATGATCTGCTTGTTGAATTCGAAGACCGGGTCTTTGTGGTCGAGGAGGTGACGCGGGATCTTGTTGATGTCGGTATCTAAGCCCACACACAGGTAGGAGGATTTTTTCTTGATTTGACTAAAAAGATCGGAACGCGTCATTTTACAAAAGAGCAAAAAAATTATGATCCAGTTGTAGTTATTGGGTCTAAGCATGTACTTATTAGTCAAATGGATTTCCTGGATCAAATAAACGCCAACATTGGGATCGCGCATAAGGTGAGTAACATCTACTTCCGCGACAGTCCCGACCGCGACGACGTGATGCAGGAGATGATGTACCAGCTCTGGCGGTCTCACAAGAATTTTGATGGCCGATCGAAGTTCTCGACCTGGATGTATTCTGTGTGTTTAAATACGGCGCTAACGTACAGGCGAAGAATCAGAAAAAGTGAGTCGCTATCGAACAAACACAACCAGATACCAGCTTCGCCGAAGAGCGACAAAGAAGAAGTAACTGAAATCCTGTCGCAAGCAATATCGAAACTATCTGAAGTTAATAAGGCCATCATGCTGCTATATCTCGAAGACATGAGCTATGAAGAGATCGCTGAGATCACCGGGCTTACGAGATCGAACGTAAGCGTGAGAATTATGAGAACAAAGAAAGAGTTAGAGTCACTACTTAAAGACAAAATATTATGACACTAGATGAGATGAAATCCAAATGGAGCAAAGAAAATGATGGTGGCAACTACGATGAATTGACTATGCAAAAGATCGTTAAGGATCGTGTAAGAAAACACACCAACACAGCATTCAAATATTTTTGGGCAGCGTTCGTGTTGCAGAATGGAGTGTATGGAATGCTGTGTTATGTAATTTTAAAACACTGGGCAGATCCATTCATAACATTACCGGCATTGCTTGGCATCGCCATCTTTATTCCCTTTACCGTTATGATGATGAAAAGATATAAAAGCATGGGATTGGTTGAGCAGTCGTCGATGATCGACTTCGTACAACGTCGTCGTGAGTTACTCGAGAACTTCTATCGATTCAAGAAACGTTACGAGTTGGTTCTGATTCCTGTCGCTACTTTCATCGGCATCTTCCTGGTGTTCGAGTTGTACGTGCCAGGTGGTTGTCTGGACTTATCCTGCGGGTGCGGCGGATAGCGTTCTTTATTTCTCTTGCATCATGCATTATTGCGATACAAAACGAAAATAAACGGAACTTTGAAGAACCGCTCGAGAGATTTAAAATGATCTTAAATGATTTAAGAAGCGAAGCTTAGCGCATGTCACTTATTTCAACACCCGGATATTTTTTTTGGATCGAAGACGAAGAAACCATCTTCAACTTTAACTGCGGGAATAAATTTGGTGATCGTATACTTATAACGATCACCGGATTTGTTGAACATCGTCCAGCTGTGAATGCTCTTGTCTTTCTTGTTGATCATCATCTTGATCTTGAAGTACTGAGCATCTTTTTTATCGGGAACCAAATCGATCTCTTCACACAACACGCCGCCTTCCGTTTTGTCGCCCAATGACAAATACTTATAACCCTTCTTATACATGTCGAGGATCTTTGAGGGGATTTACGTCGTCCTGAACTGGGATCGTAGTTGTCGATGTTCACTTCCTTTGCTGCGGGCAGGTATGTCCATTGCGTAGCGCCGTCGTTGAAGATCTCTTGTTCGGGAAGTGCGAGGCGGAACTTATTGCCCTTCACTGTGATCTTGCCTTTGAACTCCTCGTTGACCTTATCGATCTCGTTGGTCATGTTACAAACGATGTTGGCTTCGAATGCCTCCATCGCTTTATATTTTTTGCTCATCGCATCGAGCGTCTCCAGGGCTTTAGGATCGTACTGCGCCCAGACGGCGACAGTAAAAAACGCAAAACGAGGGTGAAAGTGAGTTTTTTCATGGTTTGGTGACGGCAAATTTAAGATTGTCCGTGTTTTTCTTTCAACTGATTCAATAATTGTTCCAAACTTAGCTCATCTTTTATAAGTACCTCTCTCGCTTTTGAACCCTCGAACTGTCCAACAATACCGGCTGCTTCAAGCTGATCGATAAGCCTTCCTGCACGGTTATATCCTAACTTCATCTTGCGTTGAATGAGTGACGTGCTACCCTGCTGATGTCTAACGATGAGGGCGAGCTGCATCTTCGAAAAACGCATCGCGTTCCGAAAGATCGATCTCTGCTACACCACCTTCATCTTCGCCTTCGAACTCAGGCAGCATGTATGCTGAGTCGAAGCCACGTTGCATACTGATGAAGTCAACGATCTATCAATTTCCGGTGTATCGACGAATGGACACTGGCAAGCGAATAATATCTGAACCGGTAGACAACAGCATGTCGCCCTGGCCGATGAGCTGATCGGCTCCGCCTGAATCGAGAATTGTACGTGAGTCGACTTTCGCTGTAACACGGAACGACAGACGTGCAGGGAAGTTTGCTTTGATAACACCGGTGATTAACGTTAACTGACGGACGTTGCGTAGCAACAACGAGGTGAATACCAATGGCACGTGCGAGCTGTGCAAGCCGTGCGATAGGAGTTTCGACCTCCTTACCGGCAGTCATCATCAAGTCGGCCAATTCGTCGATAACCAGTACGATATATGGAGGAAACGATGGCCTTCGTTAGGATTGAGCTTGCGCGAGATGAACTTCGTGTTATATTCTTTGAGGTTCTTCGCGCCGGCATCTTTAAGGATCTCGTAGCGATTTTCCATTTCGATACACAGTGAGTTCAAAGTTATGAACGACTTTTCTTGTATCTGTAATGATTGCCTCTTCGCTGTTGGGAAGCTTCGCGAGATAATGACGTTCGATTTTACTGAAGAGCGACATCTCCACTTTCTTCGGATCGACGAGAACGAACTTCAGAGTAGATGGATGGCGCTTGTATAGCAATGAAGTGAGGATCACGTTAAGGCCTACAGACTTACCCTGGCCGGTAGCACCAGCAACCAGTAAGTGTGGCATCTTCGCGAGATCAATAACCAAAACCTCGTTAGAGATAGTTTTACCGATAGCGATCGGAAGTTCTTTATCCGTTTTCTGGAAGCTCGCCGTAGCGAGTACAGACCGAATGCTCACCATCTCGCGATTCTTGTTTGGTACTTCGATACCGATCGTTCCTTTGCCTGGGATTGGCGCATGATACGAATACCAAGCGCTGCAAGACTCAATGCAATATCGTCTTCAAGGTTCTTAATGCGCGATATCTTGATACCGCATCGGGAACGATCTCGTACAAAGTAACTGTAGGACCGATCGTAGCCTTGATGCTCTGAATACTGATCTTGAAATTGACCAGGCGTAGCAATGATCTTGTCTTTGGTTTAAGTTGAGCTCCTCCTGAGTTACCTGCACCTTGCCGGTGTCGTATTCGTTGAGGAGTTCGAGCGGAGGAAATTTATAGCTGCCAAGATCAAGAGTAGGATCGTAGAATCCTTTTTCGGCAACGAGTTGCTCTGCAAGGACCTCGGCTTCTTCTTTCGTTTCTTCAATGATAAGCTCGGGCTCCGGCTTTTTCTTCTCTGCCTTTTCAGGCTTTGCTATTTCAAAGGTTATTGGTTCCTGAACAACAACTGGTTCTTCTACTATTGGGGCTATTGGTTCTACCCATTTATCACGTTCATCTGTGTATTCCGGAGTTGGTTCTTCTTCAACACCAACAGCAGCTGTTCTGGGTTGAAACGCATTGATGGATGTCACATTATAGAAGTATATAATGAACACAAATAAACTCAGCACTAAAAACAAAACGTCCCCCACCCAAACAGGCCAGAGAAGATCCTTGCCATTTGATACCCGAGTCCTCCACTGAGGAAGCTGACTTCGTTGACGCCGGAGATGCTATGAGTAACATATCCCAACAACAAGCTGAGCCACAATCCCGCGAAGACGGAGAAAGTGAACACAGAGAAGATTGGCAGCAGCTCGCGCTGGAAAACCATCCGGAATCCAAGGAGGAACAACAGCGGTGGAATTGCGAAAGCCGAGATTCCCATCCATTGGTAGATGAGATAATGCGACGTGTAGGCGCCGTACAAACCCAGCCAGTTCGAAGTTTCACGACCAGATTCAATTACCCCTGAGTCCTGCAGGGAAAGTATGATACTCTGATCGGCTTTACCTGTAAACAGGTATGAAACGAAGGCGACAAAAAGATAAAGCGAAGTAATGATGAGGAAGAATCCTATTGCCAGCCTGAAACGTGGATCTTTAAGAAAAGCGAAGCTAAACTTGCTAGTGGATTTGGAGCTTCTTGATTTCTTTTCTTTTTCGGTTTTTTTAAATGTGTTGGACTTGTAGGTGTTTTCTGCCATCTAAAGGCTAAAGTTTAAAAAGTACAGTAAAGCTAATAAAATAGTAAATTCATCCCAAACGGCCTCTCGCTTGAATCGCTTTCATACTGTCTTATTTGCCCTTGTATTGTGCGCCTCTTCGGTGAATGCACAGACTGCTCGCATCGATAGCCTGCTTCGCATCGTGGCACAGGGTAAGAAAGACACGACTACACTTAAAGTAATACATGAACTGGGTATTGAGTTTAGTCGGAAGGATATCACCAAAGAAAAAGAGCTGGTATACAAAGGGCTTACCATCAGCAAACAGATCAACTACACCAAAGTGACTGGCTTCTATTCATTGTTGACTACGGCACACCAGGCTTCTGGTGATATGGACAGTTCGATGTATTACCTGAACCTCCTGGAGGCGGCTCATAAAAAAGATCTGAACAACAAGGCAATAGCACTCAACTTCTTTCAAACAGCCGGGATTGTTTTACAAGAACACAGGACGACCGAAGGAAGCGCTGCAGTACATGATCCAGACTATCGATCTAACAACGGACTCTACGACGCGTGCCGGCATGATGTTGAATGTTGGGAAACAATTACGTTGAGCTGGGTGAGCTTCAATAGCAACGAGCTATTTTATGCGAAGCCTTACGTTATTTGAAAAGGTTGGTAACAAGCGAGGTCAGTCGTTTGTTTATAACAGTCTTGGTAACAACTACGTGAAAGATGGAACAATGGCGGAAGGCGAAGCCTTACTTCGTGAAATCACTGGAGTTGAAAGAAGAGATTAAGGACAATCGCGGTATCGTGAGAATGCGCTTGTGGAATTGGGAATGTCGATATGGAACTTGGGAACTATCCTTCTGCAGTGAAAGCATTCGAAAGGGCACTGGAGATGTCGCGAGAGATGAAACTGAATCTTGAACAGGGACAAGCGCTTCATAATCTTGGCCACGTCTACCACAAGATGAAAGAGAATAAGAAGTCGAGGAGTTATTATGAACAAGCTTTGGTGTTTGCAAATCATTCGAATGACAAAGCGTGGGCGGCGTGGATCGAAACCAACATCAACAAACTGGATGAAGATATTAAGTCGAAGGAAACACTAGAGGCTGGCTTGTTGAAATCATTGGCTCAATATGAAGAGACTGGCGACAGGATTGCTATGGCCAACTCGCATCACCAATTTGTCGGACTTCTACGCCCAGCATCACGACTTCGAAAAAGCATTCAGTCATTTGAGAACTGCCAGCATCCTGGATGATTCTACCCGGGGTCTGAGTGTTGAAGAACAGTTGTTGAAGCTCGAGCAGCAGCATGCTAACGAAAAGAAGGATCGCGAGATGCAGCTACTCCGTAAAGACCAGGATTGAAGACGACCAGTCTCGAAAGAACGCATGCGATCCAGGCGGGAGTTATTGTTGCACTGATCCTTGTGCTTGTGATTGGATTACTCCTTGTAAATAGAAACCAGGTGGTCTTGCGAAGCAAACGTCTTACAGAGATAGAACGGATGCGGAATGCAATCGCACGTGATCTTCACGATGATATTGGTTCGACATTATCCAGTATTAACATATTAAGTCAGCTTGCAATACGTGATCACAACAAAGATTATTCAAAACATTTCTCGAAGATCGCGGAGCAATCGAGTCGCATGATGGAAAACATGAGCGACATCGTGTGGTCGATCAGTCCAGGGAATGATTCGCTGGATCACGTAGTGATGAAGATGAAAGAGTTCGCTGCGGAGATACTTGAACCGAAGAACATCACGTATAAATTCACGGTGAGGATTCTTTAAAGAACACAACGCTATCGCTCGATAAGAGAAAGAACCTGTTCCTCATTTTCAAGGAAGCTGTGAACAATGCCGCGAAATACAGTGGCGCAACCGACCTTGAAATAAAATTCTTGCGACACGGGAACACATTGTCGCTCTCGGTTTTCGGATAATGGCAACGGTTTCGAGCCGGAAACGGCGAAAGTGGGGGAACGGACTGAAGAATATGAAGGAACGTGCACACGCATTGAGTGCACGGTTCGACTTTGCGACGTCGCTCCGCAAGGGAACCCGCGTTGCGCTTGAGCTTCCCCTCACATGATTTGGGGTATGGGCGTGAATGAACATTGTTCGTTATTTGTACATTAATAATGTCGCTCTCAATATTACTATATGAGGACAACGAAGCGCTGCGCGAAAGCATTGCGAGCATGCTTGTCCTGAGCGACGGCTACAAAGTGAGCGGATCTTTTTCCAATGTGCTCCAGGTCATCGACCAACTGAAGAGCATTCAACCAGACATTATACTGATGGACATCGACATGCCGGGAATGACGGGCATTGAAGCTGTTAAAAAAATTCGTCTGCAACTGGCCAGGGGGGTCCCTGTGATCATGCTCACTGTATTCGATGATAACCGCAATGTGTTCGACGCCATTTGCGCCGGAGCATCTGGTTATCTCCTGAAGAACACATATCTCGGCGAGGCTTTTCGACGCACTCGACGAGGTTTTGGCTGGCGGTGCGCCGATGTCGCCCAGTATTGCCAGGATGGTGATCGCATCCCATGCAGCCTTCAACACCTAACCCCTACCATCTCACACCCCGGGAAAAAGATGTGCTCTCGTCACTGTCGAGGGGGAATAGCTACAAGCTCATCGCCGCAGAATTCGACATCAGCGTCGACACTGTGCGGACTCATTTGAAGAAGATCTACGAAAAATTGCAAGTTCACTCCCAAACCAGAGGCCGTTTCGAAGGCCATCAACGAGAGGTTAATTTGAGGGGTAGTCCACTATCAGTTAACATGTTCGTGGTAGGAAAAAGACCAACTAAAAGTTGATATTTGTCTACCAGACAACCCGACCCACGAGCCCATGAGATTTACCCTGACATTCTTAGTGGTACTTGCCGCCACTCTGCGGTTGAGTGCACAGCAGGATCCGATTTACGGCACAGTATCTCACGAATCCGATGCTGATCAATCCATCTTATGCCGGGCTCACGAATAATCTCCAGGTAAATGCTGGCTACCGACTCCAGTGGATGGGGCTGGACGCTTCGCGAAGACCATGAATCTTAATGGAAACATGTCGATCCTTGAGAATAAAGCAGGTATCGGAGCGTCGATGTTACAGGGATAAGATCGGTAACACAACTATTACTGAATTCAACGCCGCGTTCGCTTACAAACTGAAGTTGCAGAATGATCTGACTTTCAGTTTCGGTATGCAGGGAGGGTGTTGTGGGTTTTAAGACAAACAACGACGACCTACATATTCGCGACGCAGGCGATGACGCGTTTCCACAAGGAACTATCCACAGCTCAAATATAAACCCTGGGAACAGGTGTTACACTGATGGGCGACAAGTTTATAATTGGACTGTCGGTGCCCCGATTGCTACCAACAAAGATCACTTCGGGAGCGCAGGATTTTCAATTGTACAACCAGCATTACTATTTATATGGAGCGTATGTTCATTTGATCAACGAACGTCTTCGCTTCAAACCATCTGTGTTGATACGTGCTGTGAAGGGCGCGCCTGTGTCTGCCGATATCGCTGCGAACTTGAATATCAACATGGTTCATACGGTGGGCATCTTTGTTAGAAATCTGAACGCATACGGCGTGTTGTTGCAAACAATGATCGGGCGAGAAACTCAGGTTGGGTTACGTATTTGAATTGCCGTCATCAAAGTCGGTAGGTGCACAGTTTACAACACATGAGATACAGCTCGGTCTCCGAATGGGCGTCCTAAACTTTCACGAGCGATCGCTGAGTAACTTCTAGGTAATGAACATAACACGCGGACTGTTAACGTTCAGTTTAATAACTGCAACGGTGATAGGTTATTGTCAAAGCCCTGGTCTGGAATGGGTCGGGGGTTTATGATGGTGACAATACTAGAGAGACACACAGGTTGTTACGGATAATGCCGGCAATGTTTATACGGTGGGGTCTTTTTTGGAAATATGGATGCCGACCCCTTCAGATGGTGAACATCTTGTTACCAGCCAGGACCAGGGTGATGGATTTATTATCAAGCACAGCTCTGATGGCCCATCTTCAATGGGGTAGTGCAGCTTAAGGGTGACAACATGCAATCGGCTTATACAGTTAATGTGGATGCATCTGGTAATATTATTGTTTCGGGATATTTCGAAGGCATTGTGGACTTCGATCCGGGTGCGGCTAATCTTGAGTTTACTGCAAATGGCCCCGACTGCTTTCATTATGAAGCTTACGTCAGCAGGAAGTCTTGTTTTGGGCAAAACCCATTTTTAAATGTTGACGGCACTTCGTCAATCTATGCAGTGAACACCGACGCATCGAATAACATTTTTATTGGTGGTTCGATCTTCGGAACGGCGATGCTGATCCCAATCCAGCTGTATTCAATCTTGAGTCGACAGGCAGTAACGATCTTTGGTTTACCAAACTGGGTTCTTCCGGAAATTTCATTTCCGCTGTGATCACTGGTGGTCCCGATGATGAATTCATTGAGACGATGACCATCGATCACAATAATGAACTGATTGTAATCGGATCATTCGAGGGACATGCAGACTTCGATCCAGGTTCAGCAACAGTTACTCTCAGCAATGATGGCGATGACGCCTTTGTATTGAAGTTGAACAATTCACTTGGATACGTTTGGGCTAAACAGATCATAGCCGACGACTTGGATCCCGGCCGGGTTGCAACTGATGCATCGAACAATATCATCATCAACGGCTCTTTCAGTTCGACAGCCGATTTCGACCTGGGCACTGGCGAATTTCTTCTCGGTGGCGTTAATGGCGATCTCTTTTAGCGAGCTATAATTCTTCTGGTAGTTTGAATTGGGCGAAGCAAGCCGGCACCTTAAGCGCGGAGACCAGCGACGCACTAGCTGTTGACGCTTCCAGCAACATTTACATTGCAGGAAGATATTCGGAGCCATTCGATATAAATCCTGGCGCCGCTCAAGAGATCATCGAGTTTAAGCCGGATGGCTTCGACCAATACATCGCCAAATTCGATAACACGGGAGCTCTTCTTTGGTATAAAGCCATTCCTTCCAGCGATATCATTTCGGCTTCTGATATGTATGTCGACGGCAATAATAATCTATACGTTACCGGGGACTGGAATGGAGAAGTAGATTTTTCGTTCAAAACACTTGTCTTGATGGAAACCTGATCCGCGAAGACAATGCGACTTCTTACCTGATAAAGATCACGCAGAGCGCGAGTACATCGTGTTTTGGTTTCCTCGAACAGCCGGCGGAAACCAAAGTGGTTGTATTCTACAAGCAATAAACTTCGCGGCACCAGCCGGTGGCACAAATCATATCCAGTATCAATGGCAAATGTTCCTAAGTGGGACTTGGGTGGATCTCGATGACCAGGAATTCGACGACGGCGACGATCCTTTCAATGGTTACTCGGGAACGCATACTCCTTACCTGACGATAATACCTGTGGTCCGGTGGTGATGTTGGAGAGGTACGATTAATGGTGACAGGTGACAACGTAACGCCGATCTATTCAAATGCTGTTCACTTTATAGTTCAGCCGCCATTCCTGCGTTGCCCGGTCTTACTGCTACATCCGGTTGCGGCCCGGGATTCTACGCTCTTACAGCGACTGGAACAACTTATGGTAAATATCAGTGGTACGTCGATGAGGTGCTCCCAGGCAGACACTGTAGAAAGCGTTAGTTATTTCTTCAACGCCAATATCGAAGTCAGTGTCGCTATCGAAGAGCATGGGTGTGGTGGAAGTCAGTCGTTGATCCGCATCAACACCGATCATTGTTCGCAACCGCCTGGCTTGGAGTGGGTTCAGCAATTAGGTCCCGGGTTTATCAAGCCGATTGCAATGGCGATTGACAGCAACAATGATATCTACATCGCGGGCGAGTTTACGAGTACAGTAGACTTCAACTTAGGTGTTGGAGAATTTGAAATGACCCCGAATGGTACCGAGGATTATTTCGTTGCGAAATACAGGGCCGATGGTTTCTTCTTTTGGGCACGGCAAACGGACATGCCCATCTACGACCTTTCGACGGGTGGTGGAGATGATGTTTACTACGTCGGCAATTTCCAGGGAACGGTTGATTTTGATCCGGGTCCAGGAACTTTCAATATGACGGTAACCCGGTACCGGTCGCGATATGGCAATGGTCGAACTCGCCAGCGACGGCGCGTTTCAGTGGGCAAAGCAATTTGTCGGGAACTGCGAATGAAAGCGGGAACCTCATTCGTGCCGTAACGGATGGATCATCTGGTGAAATTATTATTACGGGAAATTTCACCAGGACTTGTTGACTTCGATCCGGGTGTTGCAACTGCTAACCTTACATCTGCCTCTTCTGGAGGTTCGGATATTTTCGTTGCGAAATATGATGAGGATGGAGATTACATGTGGGGCAAAGCGCATTGGAAGCACTGCGTTTGTTGAAAGAGGTGAAGATGTTGAAGTTGATGCCGACGGATATATTTATACTGTCGGGTTGTTCCAAACAACAGTAGACTTCGACCCCGGGCGCCAGTACAGTCAATCTTGCTTCGGCAGGAGCTACCGACGCTTTCATTCAATGTCTTAATCCCGATGGCACATTCCGTTGGGCGGATCGCGTTGGCGGCATTGGTGCCGACGAAGCCATTGGTCTCGATCTCGACCACCAGGATCATCCCGTTGTTTATTGGTCACTTCACAAATACGGTTGACTTTGATCCGGGCACGGGAACATTTAATATGACTGGCGGAGGCGCAACGTCATTCATCTTAAAACTCACTGATCTTGGTGCATTTGAATGGGCGAAGGAGACTGGGGGCAACTCGCCAAAGTGTTCGTTGATCCAACAGACGAGGGTAACACTCGCGGGTTCGTTTCAAAATCGTATAGATGTCGATCCGGGGTCCCGATGAATATAGGTTGGAGACTGCTGTGAATGCCGACGTTGTTGTTTCGCAGCTCGATGGCACCGGCAATTTTCTCTGGGCCTACAATACTAATGCTTCCGGTCTCCCCCTATTTTGAGAATGAACCGGTTGGCATTGTGATGGACGCCACCGGGAATTTGTACGTTCTTGGTGAGTTCCAGAATACAATTGACGTTGACCCGACTAATTGTGTCTATCCATTAGCATCGACAACCAGGTCGAGCGAAATATTTTTCCAAAAGATAAAGCCTAACCTGGCAACTGTCTGTTTCTCGTTACACCCCGCCGACTTCAGGGGCTGCGAAGGAGCGCAAGTTCATTTGACATCGCAAGCTGTCGGCACAACGAACATCACCTATCAATGGGCAAATACTGAATACAACCTTCGGTTATTTCGAGAGCGTTACTCCCGGTCCAGGTTATACAGGCATCAATACATCTGAACTGGTAATCGATGCCACGTCAGAGTTTCGGTCGGTGGACATTACCGTGTGTACGTAACTGGCGACAATGCAAGTCCAAGCAACTCGAATGTTGTGCAGGTAACTTCCTCGATTAAACCTGGTCCACCAACATTCACACCAGTGAGTTTCTGCTCGCCCGGTCGGAAAGAGTTATTACTTGACGGCGATAACGATGGTTTTTACCGGTGGTTATGAAGACATGTCGGCAGCGCCTATCGCTGGTGAAGTAAATCACGATTTCACAACTCCATTCCTTACAGGTTCGACAACCTACTATGCGACGGCGCTCAACGGCGCTTGCGAAAGTGATTTCGCGCAATTGATGTACCGTTGGATATTAACATTGAACAGCCGATTGAACAGGTGCTTCAACATGCTCGAACCCGGCGATATTGACATTGAAAGCCGAAAGCGAAACAGGCGGCGAATTTCATTGTATGAAAATGCAGAGGATGAAGACCCGGTTGCTATAAATACATCGGGGCTCATTCACAACTCCATCACTATCTGCATCCACTTACTATTATGTTTCACTTAGTGATGGAACCTGTGAGGGTCTCCGCACGGAAATAGAAGCACATGTTGGGTGACCTCGCTGCTCCCGACGTGAGTGGTGCAACTATCTGTACAGGCAACGCAACAACGATCGAAGCTACGGCAGGATCGGCCGGAGAAGTACGTTGGTATGTATCGGCAACGGCAACATCGCAATGCACACCGGTACTACATTCGACACCCCGGTGCTCTCGAGTTCAACTACTTATTATGTTACTTATTTTGAAACCAGCTGTGAAAGTGCACGGATACCCGTCACTGTTACGGTAAACAGTTGCACTGCAAATCAACCACCCGGCAATTGCATCGGTAAGCCCATCAACAACTGCGGGTAGTGTTTTAACTGTGACCCTTGATCTTAGTGATCGGACGATAACCTCGATCTGTCGACGTTGAAAATTATAACACAACCAAAGAGCGGTGCTACGGCTTCGATCGATCAAAACAATCATCTACTGATCGATTATTCGGGTACTACATTCGTTGGCGAAGACTCGCTGGTGGGTGGAAGTCTGTGATCTTGAGGGAAGTTGTTTCCAGAGAACGGATCACTGTAAAAAGGTAGAAGGCGTTGAAGGTTGATGTTTTTATTTACAACGCTGTGTCGCCGAACAACGACGGAAAAAATGATGTGTTCTTTCTTGCCAATGTCACGCAGGAATCCACAAAGAATAATCGTGTAAGGATCTACAATCGATGGGGCGACCTGGTGGTTCGAGGTCGAAGATTACGATAATGTGAATATTGTGTTTGCTGGAATAAGTAACGGAGGAAAGGAGCTGCAATCAGGCACGTATTTCTATAGGCTTGAATTCCTCGACAAGAAAACTACGGAGACGGGTTACTTGTCGCTGAAGAGATAAGACTTTATTGACGTAATGAATATAAAAAAACTGGTTGCTGCAGGAGTACTGCTTGCAGGTGCAACAGTCGTTTCTGCACAGTCTCCCTTTAAGGTAGAGTACGACTTCAATCTTCCAGTTATTGCGAAGGTCATCACTGTAGACGCATCGGGCAATGTTTATGCGGCCGGTACATTCGATGAACCCGAAACCGTCGGTTCCCCTCTTTACTTGCTGTCAATGGTGGAAATGATGTCTTCGTTCTCAAGCTTGATCCCGGTAGCAACATTCTTTGGGCTGTAAGCTTCGGTGGCATTAATGATGAAGACGTGACGTCAATCACTGTCGATCCCACCGGCAACATCTATATCGGCGGACAATTTTCTGACTTTGTCGACTTCGATCCGGGCAGCGGTGACTTCGGAAATCACTTCGGAAGATTCGTCGATCGACGGATATGTTTTGAGGCTCGATATGGATGGAAATTTTGTTTCGGTGGGAACTGTTGGTGGTACTGGCACTGATGTCATCAACGGTGTTGCTGTTACATCTTCTGCTGACGTTTATCTCACCGGGGTATTTCACAGAAGCGGCCGACCTCGATCCAACATCCGGTCTCTTCCAGGTAACTCCAACCGGGCTGGATGCATTCTTCGTGCGATTAAACAACGACGGATCTTTCGGATGGGGCACAGAGCGTAGGAAACAACACCTTTGCCAGCGGTGCCAGTGTGACGACCGATTTCACGGGCACACCAATCTTTGCAGGATCTTTTTCGGGTTCATTAGATATCGATCCCGGTGCCGGAACGAAGACGCTGACTGCTACCGGCAGCACAGCATCCTACATGGTAAAGTTAGATGCATCGACCGGTGTATTCACATGGGGTAATGCTTTCGGCGGAGATGGAGCAGACAACTATCCTACGTCGCTCTATGCCAATCAACAGAATGAAATATGTTATAACCGGAACGTTAACGGGCCTTGGTGACTTCGATCCGGGCGCGGGACAAAATCTTATTATCTCAAATGGTCTCGAAGATATATACATCGCGAAGTTTCATCCATCCGGTTTCTTTGTTGTGGGCATACTCTATTGGAAGGTCTTGAAACGGATGCAAGTACATCGATCTTTGCCAACGAGACGGAAGTTTTATGTGACCGGAACCTTTCGCGGTGATGTTAATTTTGATCCTTCTTTCGATTCAGGCGGGATACGATCTTCGGCAGGTCTGTCAGATATATTCATCCTCAAACTAAATGCGCTTGGTGCTTTTCAGTGGGTGGCCGACCTTGGCGGAGCCAGCACTGAATCGGGTTTGGCAATATCGGGGCGACGACAGCGGCAACGTTTATACAACAGGTTTCTTTTTTTCTGACACAAACATGGATCCCACTGGTTGTGGTTTGAATAGCCCTGGATCCGGAAACTGCTCCCGGTTATTTCATGATGATCGGTAGTGTTCCCGCCGATTGTATTGCGATCGTTTCACAACCAAATGATAATGAAATTTGTCCCGGCGACGATGGATCACTCGAAGTGTTCGCTACAGGTTCAGGTATCACATACCAGTGGATGATCCAAAAATGAAGACGGAGACTTCGAAGATATCTTTGACACTATCAACTTATACGATGGAGGCCGGCACTCCAAACCTGAACATCTTCGCCAACTTCCCCTGAAGCAGGAGGGTGTTTACCAGTGCCGCCTTTCCGCGCTGGACCAAGTGGATGTATTTACCCGGAAGGCTGTATTTATTGTTGGACCACATGCTCCTGTTGGTAATGATGTAATTAACTGCGGTCCCGGAAATGTTACACTAACAGTCCACCGGCGGACCTTTAGGACAATATTCCTGGTACACGGTTCCGACAGGAGGCTCTCAAATTCCAGGTATGCATAACGGCACGTACGTGACACCATTCCTTAATGCTACAACATCTTATTATGTGAATATTGACAACGAAACGTGCAGCAGTCCGCGCACGAAAATTACCGCGTACATAACGGCATGCGAACCACCACCCGGTCTTATATGGGCCAAAGGTTGGGGCGGTTCAAGTATAGATGACATTGGGGGTATCCTCGTACTCCAGGATGGCAACCTCCTGGTAAGCGGAGATTTTTTTACAACTGTTGATTTCGATTCGGGAACAGGAACAACCAACCTTACGGCCGATGGCAGCGATGGCTTCCTCATGAAGATCACACCCGATGGAGACCTGATCTGGGTAAAACAATTTACCGGGGCAGGGACTATCAATCCAGCGGCAATGGTAGAAGATGCATCAGGCAATCTTTACGTCGGTGGAATGTGACAGGTGTTAACGATATCGACCCTGGAAGCGGCAACGTTGTCGATAACTTCAGTTCCAGCCAATCGTACAGATGCGTTCGTAGCGAAGTTCAATTCTAATGGCGATCTGCAATGGGCGAAGACGATGGGTGGTAATAATACCAGCAATGGCGATTCTTTTGCAGACATCGAAGGAGATGCAAGCGGTGTTTATGTGGGCAGGTTATTTCTGGTCGGATTTCCACTTTAATGGAACGGTAACAGGAACAACATCCCTTGGTGGCAGCGATGTGTTTGTTTTGAAGATGGCGCCAGATGGATCTATGACATGGTTCGATCGAATTGGTAACAGCTTCGCAAACGGCAACCTGCTAACTGAAAGCGCGGCTCGCCTTGCACTTAACGGGGGTGACCTGTTTTTACTTGGCAATTCAGCTCAAGGAACCACCGACATGGATCCCGGAACAGGCGTCCATAACATCAATCTTGCTGACCCAAATGCTTACGTATTGAAACTTGATACCGATGGCGACTTTCAAGAGGAGTTTCACTACGATTCCGACGACCAGGGAAGTCACGGCAGCGACATCGCTATCGACAGCGATGGAAATATTATTGTAACCGGAAATTTCACTGGGACCGTCGACTTCGATCCATCATCAGATTCAGATGAAATGACTTCTGTAGGTTCGTTGAATGCTGTGAATGCATTTATCTGTAAGCACATCTCCGACGGCGGGGCTGACCTGGAGACGACAATACAAAGTAATCGGACTGAACAACGTTTATGGAGGCAACCTGCTCATCGACAACAATGGCGATGTCTTCACCAGTGGCATGTTCCAGGGGTAGCATAGATTTCGATCCGGGCTCACTGGAATTCCGAATGGATGGCAATAGCTTGTTCCTGAATTCGTACGTGGTGAAGCTCAATAGTAATGGAGAATTTAATTGGGGCATCAACCTGGCTCGCGTAAAAAATGTAGTGAGCTCCGCAGCCGGCGGAAGGCTCGTAAGAAATGCGGCAGGCGACATGTTCATGACTGGAGCACTGCAAGGAAGCGTGGACTTCGATCCACAGGAGTGCATCTATGAAGTGGACGCGGTAGGTGGTCTCGATTTTTACATCCAGAAACTTCGCTTCAATATTGCGAGCATCTGTATCGATACGCAACCGGACAACCTTACAACATGCGTGGGTACGCAGGCTGTATTGGATGTGCATGCACAAGGAGCTCCAGTGATCACCTATCAATGGCAGAAGGAAAAATACTTCGACGAACCAGTTTGAAGATATCAGCGATGATTCTCAGTATTCTGGAACAACCAGCTCTTCGCTAGAAATAAAAACTGTTGGCAACGTCGGAGCGGGTATCTATCGTGCTATCGCGTCGGCCACCAATGCAGCCGACAGGACGTCGGATGAAGCAACACTGGCTCTCACCGGCGCGGGCCCTACTCCACCAACAACTATCGGGGCATCGTCTTGCGATAATAATGTAGAGCTAACATTAACGGCCCTCGGCGGAACTGATGGCCAATATCGTTGGTACTCAGTGCCAAGCGGTGGAGCGGATCTCGGGGAAACCAGCGACACCTTTGTAACTCCGGAAATAAGCTCGACCACCACTTACTATGTGGCAATTAATAACGGCACTTGCGAAAGTACACGAACACCTGTGTCTGCAATTCCTGATGCAGGAAGCACTAAGCCCACCGCGTTCGATGGTTTCACCTGCGGACCCGGACCAGTTACTCTCAAAGCGTCAGGAGCTGGACGGGAGAGTTCCGTTGGTACAATGATGATACAGGAAGTTCCGCAATCAGCGGGCAAGTGAATGATACTTTCACTACACCTTCACTCAGTACAACAACATCCTATTTCGTTTCGATTGCACTTGCCGATTGCGAAAGTGCCGTGACCGAAGTAATAGCGATAGTAAATACAGCACCTTGCACCGCCCGTAAGCAACGGCACTTCTGCTTGTGTAAATTCAAGTGTAACGCTCACCACCGCTGTGTCGGACGGAGAAACGCGTTGGTACAACGCAGCAACTGGTTGGTTCAGTTGTGCAGGTTGGTAGTACGTTTATAACTCCGCAGCTTGCGGCAACTACAACTTATTATGTTGCTTACTTCGAGGACCAATGTGAAAGCGCAAGAACGCCGGTAGTGGTGACGATAACAACCTGCGCAACCAATCAGCCACCTGTCATTGCACCAGTTAGTCCATCAACAACGATCGGTTCCACGTTGGTTGTCGATCTTGGTCCGCTGCTCAGCGATCCCGACAACAACATCGATTTGACAACCCTTAAGATCATAACGCAACCAACAAGTGGTGCGACAGCTTCGATTGACGCTTCGGGTCGTTTGTCAATCGACTATTCGAGTACTTCTTTTGTTGGCGATGACGAACTGGTTATTGAAGTCTGTGATCTTGCAGGAAGCTGTATTCAAAGAACAATAGTTGTGAAGGTGGATGGCGACGTGAAATTCTATAATGCTGTTTCACCCAACAACGACGGAAAGAATGATGTGTTTTATATTGATCACATCACTACGATCACATCAACAAAGAACAACCGGGTAAGGATCTTTAATCGATGGGGCGAAATGGTATTCGATGTGGATAATTATGATAATGTAGATAAAGTGTTTAACGGAAAAAGCAATAGCGGAAAAGACTTACCGTCGGGCACTTACTATTATATGGTAGACTTTGGCGATAGAAAAACGAGACGGGTTACATATCGCTGAAGAGATAAAAGTTTTTAAATTATTTCGTTTATGATTCGAAGGATAGCCGTCCTCGTTGGACTCGTTGTGCTCTTTACATCCGCGCGCGCACAAATCACAAGTAATTTTTCTGCAGATGCGGATGGATGGACTGCCGCCGACATCGGTGGAACCAGTCCCCAAACAATTACATGGTCATCTACCGGTGGCAACCCGGCCGGTTTTATTCCATGACAACCGCCAATCCTAACCCGATGTACTGGTCGGCGCCCGCGAAGTTTCTCGGGAACCGCGCCTACATCTTTTGGCGAAACACTCTCCTTCGATGTTCAAACGTCGACTGCTTCTCTATTTGCACACGGTGTTTCGGGTGACATCATGATACAGAGTAGCTCCAACCAATTTCTATACGCGAATTTCACCGTCATCCCAAGCGCTGCATCTACCTGGACGTCGATGTCGATCAAGCTCGATGAGACTGGTAACTGGAAGGTTGGTAATATCGCGGGAGCCACAGCTACGCGTGGCCAGGTGATCGACGTGATTGGTAGTCTCGTGGCACTCAGGATCTTTATCGATTGGAAGTCAGGCTCGATGACGGGTATTACTGGTAGTCTCGATAACGTTGTTATGAACACTCATCCAGCTTTACCTCCGCCTCCATCCATCACATCCTTCAGTCCTATCGCTGCACCGCGCGGAAGCGATGTTATCATAACCGGTTCAGGTTTCGGAGCCAACGCGAGCAACAACACAGTTTGGTTCGGTGGCGTGAAGGGAAATATTGTAAGCGCCAGCGCAACATCTATTACAGTAACGATCCCAACTGCAGTCGACTACGGACCTATTACTGTTGTGAACACCACAACCAATCTTTCAACTGCATCGCGAAAGAAGTTCACGCCCATTAATTCTGGCGGAGGAGGTGGAACGATCCTGAAGGGTTCATTTACATCCGACGTCTTGTACAACAAAACTGTTGGATACCTTGCCCCACGGCGACATCAACGGCGATGGCAAACAAGAGATGCTGGCGTCGTACAACGCGCAGATCTCTGTATATGAAAATGTAAGCACGCCAGGGTCGATCACCTCGAGCTCGTTCGCGACAAGGATTGATATGGATCCTTCACTGGTTTCAAACTATGCAGAGATCAACACAGAAGACCTGGACTGCGACGGCAAGACAGATATCTTCTTTGCGCTTCGCGATAACCCTGATGCAGGACGGATCGGTGTGCTTCGAAATATTCATAGCAGCGGGGCCAATCACCGCTGGTTCCCTTTTGCAACAATTGAGGAATACAACACGCCAGTATATACTCTTTCCGCAGTAAGTTCAGGCGATTTCGATGGCGACGGTAAGCCAGACCTTGTATCGTGGGGATCCAGCTGCGGTGCTAACCCGGTTTACCTGTTCCAAAACATCAGTGTTGTTGGTGACATCCGTTTCGCCAGCGCGGGAAGTCTTTCCGGTGCGAGCAGTTGTGGCGCCCGTTTCCAGATTGCTGATCTCGATGGTGATAACAAACTCGATCTTGTTGAGACCCACAGGCGCTGAAACGAGAATATACAGGAATACATCTACCCCGGGAACGATCTCTTTCGATGCGCCAGTTGATCTCGGCGCCGGCGGAAGTATTGCGGCGATTGGTGATCTCGACAATGATGGCAAGCCGGAGATCGTGTATGCAAGCGGTGGCATGAAGATCTTTAAAAACATCTCGACGCCTGGATCATTGAGTGCGGCGTCGTTCCAGGGTCCCCATAGTGTTTGCTGGCGCATCTACCCTGGCGAAGATCGCAGATATGAATGGCGATGGTAAACCGGATGTTGTTACCAGTGCGGCAGGCGGCGTTGGTATCTACCAGAATATAACACCCGACGGTGTTATCAATACATCATCGTTCTTACCGCTTGTTCCTGTGGAAGCAGCAACCGGCGCCGACGAAGTTGACCTGTTCGATGTTGACGTCGATGGCCGGCCCGACATCATCAGCAATAACGCACACCAGGGAAAATATCTCAATCAATAAGAACGTCCTGAACTTCATTCCTACAGTTACGAGCATCAGTCCATTAAGCGGCGCGCCTGGCGCAAGCATCACAGTTACGGGAACGCACTTCAGCACAACAGCTACGGACAACACTATCTATTTCGGTGCTGCGAAAGGAACGGTGACTAACGCAACATCAACATCGTTGCAAGTAAACAGTTCCGTTAGGTGCAACGTACGACCAGGTGTCGTTGGCATTGAATGGTTTCAACGTCTTCAGTCCGCAGTTCTTTACACCGACGTTCTCGGGAGGTTCTGCGTTCTCCTCAAGCTCATTTGCCGCAGCGTTCGATCTCACTATTACAACAACATTCCAACGGTATCAGCGTGATGGACTACGACGGCGATGGAACAAAAACGGACATGCTTGTTGATAATAACAATGCAGTAAGTGCATTCAGGAATGTCAGCAATGCCGGGTGTGATCGATGTAACAACGTTTGCTCCTTTGTACACCGCCGCTGCACAAGGTCAGAATCTTAAAGGAGCAGATATAGATGGCGATGGCAAACCCGATCTTTCGACAACGTCGTTGATATTTCGGAAACATTAGCACTGCCGTAACACCTAACCCGATAACATTCGATCCACAGGTGAACCGCGACAACGGTGCAACCACACGCTTCGGCCCATCGCGCGACCTGAACAAAGACGGTAAGGTCGATCTGATCTATACCTCTGCAACAAACGCTATTACCTACAGCGAGAAACCAGTCGCGCCAGGGTGGATTTGTAGCCATTGGGTTAACTATGGATACGTTCACGCCCCTGGTCACACAACCAAAGCCCAGCCAGAACGGGTATTGCACAGTGGCTGATTTCGATGGCGATGGTTCGAATGATCTCGCTGCAACTAATCCGCCCAACGATAATTTCACTGCATTCCGCAGCGCCGGACTTACCGGCAGTCTTACGACTGCGTCCTTCAACACGGGAACTACCTTCGCGACCGGCGATACACCGCAGGGCCTCGGTATCATTGGATTTCGATGGAGACGGCAAGATCGACGTTGCTGTTGCAAATGCGGTGACAGCGCCATCAACACCATTTCTGTGTACCGAAACATTTCAACAATCGGGACCATCAACTTTCAGCGACAAGACTTTACTGCGGGCAGCAGGTGCCACCGATATGATCGCCGCAGATGTTGATGGCGACGGCAAGCCCGATCTTGTTGTTACCAATGTAAACGCGAATACTTTTTCAATTTTCAGGAACACAAGCACAAGCGGTGTTCTCAACACAAGCTCATTCGCAGCTAAAGTCGATTACACCGTTGCATCTCAACCACGCGGATTGGCCGTAGCAGATATTGACAACGACATGAGGCCGGATATCGTCGTAACACGTGCAAACAACATCATTTCTATTTACAAGAATCTTGTTCCCCTGGGTCCGAATATTTCGTTCAGTCTGCAGCCAGTCAACAAGACGGTTTGCGAAAACGGAACGACAACATTCACTGTTGCTGCGAGCGGAGCAAGCAATCTTACTTACAACTGGCAGTTGTTCAATGGCACAACATTCCAGGACCTCGGCGATAATGTGATCTACAGTGGCTCAAGTACATCGACACTCACGGTGACTGCCATAACACCCGCAATGAATGGAAACATTTACCGTTGTCGTGTAGTGAACGGAACCGGTGCTTCGGAAAAAAACTTCCGACCAGCCAACGCTTACAACCTCCTCATCACCTTCGGCTCCCACAACATCAGGGGCAGTGGCTTGCAAAAGGATCGAGCCTTACATTAACTGCTGGCGGCAGTATCGACGGTAACTACAGGTGGTTCGATTCCCCAACGGCATTGCAGCCAATCAACTTCGAAGTGAACCACGGCTTCTCTACGCCCGTGATCTACAGCAGTACATCGTTCTATGCCGCTATCGCCAACGCGAATGGCTGCTTGAGTACGAGAACAGAAGCGATCGCCACTATCACTCCATTAACGAAGCCATCGATCAGCTCAAACGGAACACTGCTTTGTGGCGTGAACACGGTAACCATCAACGGACCGGCAGGATTTTCCGTCTATAATTGGTCGAACGGTGAATCGACGCAGAATATCGACGTGACGTTCACCGGTGCATACTCATTGATCGTCGAGGATGTGGAATCATTGTCAGAGTCTTCCATCGGATGCAATTGTAATACAGCGGGAAGCGTTGCGAAGCCTGTTGTCGACGCAAACAAGACGCGACTTTGTTCTGCCGGAGACCAGGTGATCTTAACTGCACCGGCAGGTTTTTCGGCGTACGAATGGTCGACCGGAGAAACAACCCAGGCGATCACAATAACAGCGATCGGCAAGTTCAACGTCCGCGTTACGAATTCATCAGGCTGTCGCAGTGAGACATCGGATGATATCACAATAGACGCCGGTGCAGTGAAACCAGTCGTCTCTGCCGGTGCGGACTTTCTCGTATCAACACCTGCAAAAAACTTATCAATGGTATTACGGCGACGTTGCCATTCCGTCGGAGACAAAACAATTTCTCCCGTACAGGTCCATTTCAATATGGAACATACAAAGTTGCAGTAACCGACTTCTCCGATTGTGCTTCCACTTCAGATGAGTATGTTAATCTTGTAACAGCGGTAGAAGATGAAACGGTGCTGGCCATCGTTTACCCGAATCCATTTAATGATGTGATCGAGGTGAATGCAGATCATGCACAACTACTGGATGCGACGGGCAAACAAATTCAGCACCTGGTGAGAGGAAGAAATGATGTATCTCACTAGCACGCGGGCTATACTTCGTGATCATAGATTCTAAAACAACTAAGATTTCAAAATGAAACTAGTAATTGCAATTGGTCTGGTGTTCGTCATGCTTTCATGCGGGCCTGAATTAAAAGACTGCGACAGCAAAGGTGATGTGCTCGCAGGCGCATGGATCGTAAAAGAGATTTACATCGACGATCAAAAACAAAATTCGGATGCATACAAAGCCTATCGACTGAAGCTCGATGAGGATGGCGAGTTTGAACGAAGTCAACCCGCAGGTTTTCCCGATGCAGGCAACTGGTCGTTGGACGGTGGCGAGACTGTACTCATCCTTACGCCGAGTATTCTCCACCCGAAGATTATAAGATCGAATCGTTCGACTTACGTGAGCTTGTGTTGAGCTTGACTCGTAACAGTTCGAAGTCGGGTCCTTCAAAAATCAAATACGTTCTAATTCCTGAGCTATGAAATTCATTTGCGTTTGCTGTTTATTGTTCGTGAGCGGGTCTGTGTTCGCACAGTTCTCGATTGGTTTCAAGGCGGGAATGTCGATGTCGAACTACACCGTAAAAACGAAGTACACGCAGTCGAACAAAGGTGGTATTGCCGCGGGTCTTGTTCTCATGAACACGATTGGCAAGAACTTCGGGATTGAAGCGAATATTTTGTACGTGCAGAAAGGATACAACCACCAGATCTGCAATCAGTGTTACGATAAATTCACCAGCACTTTTATCGAAATTCCTCTTGCGCTCCCGCTATTCGTTTATTTGCCGAAGATCTTTCCGAAGCTCTCGGACCTGAAAGTTCATGCAGTTGGTGGCATGTATATTTCGCAATGGCTGAATGCGAAATACCAAACGAAAATATTCGACGGCCAAGACCACGGAAGACTACGTATTTACGGGTGAGAAGCGACTCGACTTCGGTCCGAAATGTCGGCGCTGGACTCGAATATGCATTATTCTCGGGAAGCCCTTTCGTTCGACTTTCGATACAGTTACGGTCTCGTCGACATGAGTGCGCCGGGAGAGTACCAATGCGCAGAAGAATCGATCGGCCATACTTAGTCTGACCTACTTGAAATCTTTCTAGGTTTTACTATTTTGTATTATGATCAAAAATATATCCACACTCGCCCTGGCAGCACTTGTCTTTAGTGCATGTCAGAATTCAACAAAGAAAGATGAGGGTGCAGCAGACGCGGTAAAACCGCCAGTCGCTGAAAAGGTACCTCATGAGTTCAAAGAAAATGGTGGATCCAGGGTTGACGATTACTACTGGATGAAATTGACCCGATGCTCAAAAAAACTCTGAGCAAAAGGATGAACAAACCGCCAAGGTGATCAAGTATCTCACCGATGAGAACGACTACCTGAAGAATGAGTTGAAACACACCGAAGCCCTCCAGGAAAAGATCTACAACGAGATTGTGGTCGCATCAAGCAAACCGACGAGTCGGTGCCTTACAAGAAAAATGGATATTGGTACTACACCCGCTACGAGCAGGGACAGGAATACCCGATTTATTGTCGCAAGAAAGGCGAGCTTACCGCTGCCGAAGAACTATTGCTGAATGTAAACGACATGGCGAAAGGCCACGATTACTATTCGATCATCGGATTGCAAGTGAGCGAAGACAACAAGCTACTCGCATTTGGCGAGGACAGTGTTAGTCGCCGCAGGTATACGATCTATGTGAAAGACCTCCAGTCGGGCAAGATCACTGATACGCCGATCGCCAACACCGAAGGTGGTGTGACGTGGGCGAATGACAACAAGACATTCTTCTATACGAAGAAAGATTCGTTAACGCTTCGTTCGAGGTGGATTGTCCGTCACCAGTTGGGTGTTGATCCCAGGAAAGATGCGAATGTTTATGAGGAGGGTGATGATACGTTTTACACCGGAATTTATAAGACCAAGTCTAAGAAGTTTCTCGTGATCTGGTCGGGCAGCACGCTCACGAACGATTACCAGGTTCTGGACGCCAACACTCCCATGGGTAAGTTTAAAAACTTCAGTCCCCGCGAACGCGGGCTCGAGTATTCGATCGACCACTACAAAGACAAGTTCTATGTTGTAACAAATCTCGACGCAAAGAACTTCAGGTTAATGGAAACACCGGATTCGAAGACGGAGAAAGCAAACTGGAAAGAAAAGATTGCACATCGTGCGGATACATTATTGTCGGGTATCGAGATCTTTAAAAACTACCTGGTGTTAAGCGAACGTGCAAGGGCAAACACACTCATGCGCGTCGTCGACCAGGCAACAGGCAAAAAGCATTACCTGGATTTTGGAGAGCCTGCATATACTGTTTATCCTTCGATCAACGAAGAGTTTGATACTGACCTGTTGCGTTTACGGTTACACCGTCGATGACAACACCGAATTCGACTTACGATTACAACATGAAGACGAAGGAACGTGTACTGTTGAAGCAACAGGAAGTTGTTGGTGGTTATAATGCAGACAACTATGTGACCGAAAGGATCTGGGCACCGGCCGATGATGGTACGGAGATCCCGATGTCGATCGTTTACAAAAAAGGCATTGCGAAGAATGGAGATAACCCCGACACTCATTTACGGCTACGGATCTTACGGATCGAGCACAGACCCGTCGTTCTCGATCACACGACTGAGCTTACTCGATCGCGGATTTGTTTATGCTATCGCGCACATTCGCGGTGGACAGGAAATGGGTCGTCAGTGGTATGATGATGGAAAGATGTTTAAGAAGATGAATACTTTCACCGACTTCGTTGATTGTTCGGAGTATTTGATCTCGGAAAAGTATACGAATCCCGACAAGCTTTTCGCGATGGGTGGAAGCGCGGGCGGATTGTTGATGGGTGCTGTGGTAAATCTTGCCCCACAACTTTACAAAGGTGTTGTGGCTAAGGTGCCTTTCGTAGATGTGGATCACAACCATGATGGATGAAGACATCCCGTTGACAACTGGTGAGTTTGATGAGTGGGGGTAATCCGAAGAACCCGGAGTCGTACATGTACATGTTGAAGTATTCACCTTACGACCAGGTGAAGCCTCAGAACTATCGAACATGTTAGTGACGACTGGTTTGCACGATAGCCAGGTACAGTATTGGGAACCTGCGAAGTGGGTTGCGAAGTTGAGAGACATGAAGACGGATAATAATAAGTTGTTGCTTCGCACGAATATGGAGACTGGGCATGGTGGTACAACTGGAAGGTTTAAGGTTTATAAGGAAGTAGCGCAGGAGTATGCGTTTATGGTAGACCTTGCGGGGATAAACCAGTGATGAGATTATATTTGGTCTGATTGTAAGGTTTACCGTACGCGGTTTAAGTTTGAGAATGGTTTTCGGTCAAACGATGATTTAGATTGCGGCGATTAAACTTTATGATTTATGTCAAAAGAAAAACAATTCGATCAAATCTTGTTGAGACTAGATCAACAAGATGACATGCTCGGCCAAATCTTTCACAGATTTGACCAGATGTTTGAACGGGCTCGAGCACAGTGACATCAGGATTATGAGGCTCGAACAAAAAGTTGAGCGGATGGATCAGCGACTTACTGGAAGAATCGATCATCTGGAAGCAGAAGCATAGATTCTATGAACGCCAAAATGGACGGCCGGATAACAAACCTCGAACCTGGCGAGCTTCCTACACATCCTAAACCAAAAAAAGGCCGGACTAACCCCCGGCTTTTTTTTATATCCCTTTCAATCTCCTTCAACACCCTCTTCACAAACCCCGGCCCTTCAATAAACAAACCCCGTATAGATCTGCACCAGATCCGCTCCTGCCTTCAACTTCTCAACAGCATCTTCCGCGTTCATAATTCCCCCAACTCCAATAATCGGGTACCCCACTCCCACCTTCGCCCTCAGGTAAGCAATCACTTCCGTCGATCGTTCACGAAGAGGCTTGCCACTCAATCCACCCAGTCCAATCTTATTAACCACATCCTTCGAAGTCGTTAACCCTTCGCGTGAAATGGTGGTGTTCGTAGCAATCACTCCATCTGTACCAGTCTCTTTCAATATCTCGACAATATCATCCAACTGCGTCACGTGAGGTCAGGTGCAATCTTCAACAACACCGGCTTCGGTATAACTTTCGCGCTGCTCAGCATCTTCACTGCCAACAACAATTTCTTCAGTGGCTCCTTTTCCTGCAGCTCTCGCAATCCCGGGGTGTTAGGCGAGCTTACATTCACCACGAAATAATCAACATACGGATACAACGCTTCGAAGCACAGCTCATAGTCGTTAACTGCATCTTCGTTAGGAGTAACTTTATTTTTCCCGATGTTGCCCCCGATCACAACATTGGGATCTCACTGGCTTTAAGATTTCTTGCGGCGTTATCGGCGCCCTTGTTATTAAATCCCATCCTGTTGATCAGCCCCTGGTCTGCAGGCAGTCTGAACAATCTCGGTTTATCGTTGCCCGGTTGAGCCTTGGGTGTAAACCGTGCCGATCTCTATAAAACCAAAACCAAAAGCCGACAGCTCGTCAATCATCTGCGCATCCTTATCGAGTCCCGCAGCCAACCCGACCGGGTTCTGAAACTTTACGCCAAACAAAGGTTTTTTCAAGTTGCGGCGACCGATAGTTAAATATTGCCGACAACAGTTGCTTCACACCTGGATAGTGCAAACAACTTTCAAGGAATTAAGGTAAAGTGGTGAATAACTTCCGGGTCACCAGGAATAACAGCGGCCGGATGAAGAAGCGGTACATTACTTTTTCTTCTTCTTCGGTTTGATTGAAAATTTCTTGAAGCCTTTGGCCACAACTTCGTCGATCATACTTACTGCAGTAGCGTTGGTCGCCGTTACTCCGTTGATCCTCCAGATCAAAAAGTTGTTGCGATCGTTCATGTCTATCACCAGGCTGCTTTCTTCGTAGTCGTTCATTACAACACCTGCTCCAAGGCCACCTGCGGCATTACTTCTCAGGCCGCTCCTTTCGAGGGAACCGATGATATACGACACTCTCAGGTCGCCCAAACTATCGAGATGCTGAAGCCCTTTGTCTTTTAACTCCTCTATGATCGCATCCTTCACCAATTATGCATCTGTTCATCGGTGACCTTCCGTTGATCTTTGGGCGTAATGATTTCGCCTTCGCCCAATGAGAAAGTCTTGTAGATCGTAAAGTCTCTATTCTTATCGTACTCCGCCTGGATATCCTGGGCAAAAGCCCCGGTTATGCAGACAAAACAAAAAGAAAGATCAACGATTTCTTCATGACACAAAGATAACCATAAAACTCAACTTCTTGGGTGAAACTCCTGGATCACTTGCTTCAGATAATCCCTGTCGAGATGCGTATAGATCTCTGTTGTTGTGATTGATTCATGACCCAACATCTCTTGCACCGCCCGAAGGTCAGCCCCACCCTCGATGAGATGCGTAGCGAATGAATGTCGGAACGTGTGCGGACTTATCGACTTCTTGAGACCGATCCTTTCAGCAAGGTCTTTAATTATCATGAACACCATTACGCGTGTCAGTTTCTTTCCGCGTCTATTGAGAAACACGTAACTGTCGAAATCTTTTTGGATCGGAACATGAACTCTGACCTCTTCGACGTAGCTCTTCAGAAACTTCAGAGCATCTTTGCCACACGGAACCAACCGTTCTTTGTTGCTTTACCAATCACCCCTCAGGAATCCGATGTCGAAATAAACGTTCGCCATCCTTAATTCAACGAGCTCCGACACGCGCAAACCGGAACTGTACAACACCTCAAGCATTGCACGGTTTCGCGCACCCTCGGGCTTCGACATATCGATTGCTTCGAGGAGCTTCACGATCTCGGGATAATCCAGTGTGTCCGGAAGCTTACGGCCCAGCTTCGGCCCCTCGATCAGCGAAGTCGGGTCGTTCTCGATCAGCTCTTCCGTCATCAAAAACTTATAAAAAGCCTTAATACCCGACAATATCCTCGCCTGGCTGTAGGCACTCATCCCCAACTCGTTGATGTATTCGATAAATCCCCGCAGGTGCTTTGCATTCACCTTCATCGGGCTCACTGGGGCATTCATTTCCAGGTACTGGTTTAGCTTCTCTACATCACGTTTATATGCTTCAATGGAGTTGGCCGACAACGATCGTTCTAACTTCATGTAGTTTGTAAACTGTTTTATGTAGGAGTCCCAGTTCATTGATCGTTGTCAAATTACTAATTTCGAACATGAAAAAGATCCAGGTCATCAACGGTCCCAACCTTAACCTCCTTGGCAAACGCGAACCTTCGGTTTACGGCACCACGGGCTTCGACGAGTTTCTTCCGGAGCTCAAGAAAAGATTCGCCGATTGCGACATCCAATATTTTCAATCGAACGTCGAGGGTGAGATCATCAACAAGATCCATGAAGTGGGTTTTACTTTTGATGGCATCGTATTAAACGCTGGAGCGTATACACACACATCGATCGCCATTCACGATGCGATCGGCGCAATAAGACCCCCGTTGTCGAAGTTCACATTTCAAATGTTTATGCACGCGAAGAGTTTCGCCACAAAAGTCTCATCACGTCGAAGTGTGTCGGGCTCATAACTGGTTTTGGATTAGAGGGCTACGCAATGGCAATAAGCTTTTTGACCAAATGATATCTTTTTATCCAGGCCCTTCGCGCACGTACGATGAAATTCCGAAGTATGTAAAAGCAGCGCAACGGAAAGGCATCCTAAGCATGAATCATCGTAGTGATGAATTCATGAAGATTTGCGAAAAAACTGTCGGCCCTTCTCAAAGAAAAACTTTCAATCCCCGAAGATTATAAAGTTTACTTCCTCACGTCCGCTACCGAATGCTGGGAAGTAATGGCCCAGTCACTGATCACCAACGGCAGTCATCACATTTACAACGGAGCATTCGGAGAAAAATGGTTTGACTATACGCACAAGCTTGTGCCGACGGCCAAAAGTCATCCCTTCGATCGCGAGAAAACTCTTGAGCCTTCATCCTACGAAGGAGACTTTATCTGCATTACGCAAAATGAAACTTCGAACGGCACCCAGGTAACCAACGAGATCATTCAATCCATTCGATCCAACAACCCCAATCACTTGATTGCTGTCGACGCCACATCTTCTATGGCGGGCGTCTTTCTCGACTTCACCGCAGCCGACGTGTGGTTTCGCGTCTGTTCAGAAGTGCTTCGGACTTCCCGCCGGATTGTCGATCATGGTCTGTTCACCGAAAGCCATTGCGCGAATGAATTCGAAAGGTGAAAAAGATCATTATAACAGCATGACGTTGCTCGACAGCATGATGAGTAAATGGCAGACGCCGTGCACTCCGAATGTTCTCGGCATCTATTTGTTGATGCGGGTCATGAAAGATGTCGACCCTATCCGTAAGACCGAAGAAAACTCCGGCACCGGTTTAACCAGTGGACAACATTTCTCGAAAGGAATAAGTCATTTCATCATCTCGTGAAGAACGAGTCTGTGCGATCGACTACCGTGCTGGCGCTGGCTGTGACGACGGACATCGATATGCTGAAGCTGAAAGTAAAGGCAAAACAGGCTGGATTCCCTTTTAGGCGAGGGCTACGGCGACCTTAAGAAGGATACGTTCCGTATTGCGAATTTTCCCGCAATCAGGGGAAAGGAAGATCCAAAAATTATGCAGTTTTTAAGTCGCCACACCTGAATTATTCTGAATTTTGGGCGGCAGGATTCCCTGCTTCTTCTTAATCCCCAAAGAAGAGGAGCTCACCACTGTTCGAGACTATTAAGACTTTTCTGTTACCGTTAATGAAAACGGCGCAAGCTGTTTTTTAAAAGGGGTGTCCGAGTATCCGCGCTCGGCCCCTTTTTTTTAAAGGAGTCAGGATTTAGAAGTCAGGAGTCCGAACCTATATAATGCCCACGGTCAGTACGGCTCCTAACTCCTAACTACTGGCTCCTGACTCCTTAGTATATTTGCCCCATGTTTGATATCAAAGAAATCTTCTCAGTCACGCTGATATTATTTTCAGTAATCGATATTGTCGGTTCCATCCCCTTCATCATAATTATCCGTAAGAAGGAAGGCCGCATCCATGCCGAGAAAGCGACTATCATTTCGGCGGCTTTAATGATAGGCTTCCTTTTCCTTGGCCAGGGAATTCTCAAGCTCTTTGGACTCGATGTGGCATCGTTCGCTGTCGCCCGCGCGATTGTGATTTTTATTGTAGCGATGGAGATGATCCTCGGAATAACGTTGATCAAAGACGACTCCAACTCGCGCGGGTCGGGTTCCATTGTGCCCCTTGCATTTCCATTGATTGCAGGCGCCGGTACGTTAACTACCATACTCTCGATCAGGGCAGTCTACTCCGAGGTTAACATCCTCATGGGAATTATCTTAAATCTCATCGTCGTTTATGTCGTGCTTCGTGCTTCGAGTTGGTTGGAGCGAGTGTTGGGCGAATCTGTTTTCTCTGTGCTCCGAAAAGTATTCGGCGTGATATTGCTTGCCATCTCTGTGAAGATCTTTAAAGACAACGTACACCTCGGCGGAATATGATCAAGATATATACCGACGGCGCTGCGCAAGGAAATCCCGGACCTGGTGGCTATGGCACGATCATGAGATATGGATCGCACGAAAAAGAATTGAGCCAGGGCTATGAGCTCACGACCAACAATCGCATGGAGCTGATGGCGGTTATCGCCGGACTCGAGGCAATAAAAAAATCAGGGATCCCGGTAACGATCTACTCCGACTCTAAATATGTAGTGGAAGCCGTCGAGAAAGGTTGGCTATGGGGATGGGAAAAGAAAGACTTCGCAAAAAAGGCAAACCCCGATTTGTGGAAGAGGTACATTCCACTACACAGAAGATTCAATCCAAAGTTTGTCTGGATAAGAGGGCATAACGGTCATCCCGAGAATGAACGCTGCGACCGATTGGGCGGTACTTGCAGCAAGTGGTTATGATTTGATTGTAGATGGAGGTTATAAACCGAACAACTAGGATTCTTTTTCTATAACATCCACTCCAAGATTCTTCAACTCCTCGAGAACTGGATCATAAATTTCTTTCGTCGTCGGGTATAACAACTCCTCTCTGCAAGATCTTCCCTTCCACCAGCAACTTCGCTGCAATACCCAACGGCAGGCCGACAGTCTTCGCCATCGCGGTATCCACCGAGTTGGAACCTTTCGCGATCAATGTAGCCTCGATGCGTTTGACAATTCCATCGATCACATAACCGAAGCGATGCCCACATCACGATCATGTCTTTATCGTTAGGCTGAAGTTTCCATTTCTTATTCAGAATATGTTCGAGCACCTGGGCCGGCGTTCCATTCGATAGCCCGACTTTTTCGTTCGTGAACATTCCACTCCATTCTAGTCGCCTGATGTCTTCGTCGGTTCCATCGCTTGCCCGCGCAATGGCAGCCTGTAACGTCTCGCCTCTTTTCGGGTCGACGAATGAATCGATGAAGCTGGCGTGTGTCATCGACTCCACGTTGTCCATTTCATATGTATCCTCGCAACAGCCCAATTGAACAAACACATCCCATGCACTGCAGAATCCTTTGTTACGAAGTGTTCCCCGGATCATCGTCTTTACGTCGTTGAGTCCGTATGTTCTCAGATATTTTAATGAGTCGCGGTTGGCATATCCTTCATATTCACCATACCCCGGAACAACAACCGGTGTTATAGTTTTAAACAGCCGCTGATACGGAATGAAAGTAAAGTTTTCGTTCTGCAGGAATTTAGCGGTACTCTGTCCGGCCATCACTACGTTGCGTGAGTTCCAGGTGAAACTTGTAACGCCATGGGTTGTCGATATCAGTCTCGGGGAGCAATCAATCCACCGGTAAACGATTCGAAGGATGTGATCTTTCCGCCTTCGGAACGTATTCTGTCCATCACCTGCATTGCACTCATGTGATCGATACCCGGATCGAGACCACATTCATTCAAAAGGAGAAGTGATTTTGCGCGGGCCTCATGATCGAGAGCTTTCATCTCATCCGACACATAGCTCGCCGTGAGCAGATGGCTTCCTGTCTGAAGGCAAAGTTTTCCTACGGCAGCATGAAGATTCGCGGGCAACAGTGATATCACCACATTCGCCTGGCGCATCGCCTCCAGGCTTGCTTCTCTATTATTGATGTCGAACAAGATTGCCTTGCCGTTGGGGAATCCTTGAATTTTTTCCTGCGCCGCCTGCAACGAAACATCACCGACGGTAACATCGATTGCGTTGGCCGCACCAAATTTCAACATGTAAGAGATCAAAGCCGATGACGAACGGCCCGCCCCGAGGATAAGAATAGAATGCATAACTAAATTGTTCAATCTGCCTGTCATAAATATATACTATCTTTATTAGTCCTATGAAGTCACCTACCATAGAACGTTTCAATAGTATCGAAGAGCTCGACTCCGAGTCCAAATATTTGGTGCATAAGGCCAAGGATGCAACACAAAACGTCGTATGCACCTTATTCAAAATTTAATGTCGGTGCCGCGCTGATGCTCGAAGATGGAACCATCGTAACCGGTTCCAACCAGGAGAATGCGTCGTATCCATTGTGCATGTGTGCCGAACGCGTAGCGCTATACACCGCTGCTACCGTTCATCCCAACAAGAAGATCACGAAGCTTGCCGTTGTTGCACATAAAAAAATCACAAAGAACTTACCTCCGCAACGTCATGCGGCGCTTGTGCACAAGTGATGCTGGAATTCGAAACACGACAGGCGAAGCCATTCGAAGTTATTATGCTAACGCCGGATAACCATTGGGTTAAATGCAGTTCAGTGTCCGTATTATTACCTATGGGTTTTACGAAAGATAGTTTGTGACGAAGGATTTGGATACTGGAGATTTGAAGCGTATCGCCGGCGCAGTTAAGTTAACTCACGGTTACGATTTTCATAATTACGCAACTTCTTCCTTCAAGAGAAGAATACTCCGCGTACTCGACATCAAGAAACTTTCTGTCGACGCTTTACTTGAAAAAATAGAAAGTCAGCCTCTTTTTATGGAGGAGCTTCTCGGTGAGCTCACCGTGAACGTCACGAGATGTTTCGAGATCCCGGCTTCTGGAAGATCCTCCGCGACGATATCATCCCGCAGTTGGTAAAGAAGAATAAGACTCTGAAGAATCTGGCACGCCGGGTGTTCGTCGGGTGAAGAAGTTTTTTCGATGGCCATTCTTCTTCACGAGATGCATATCACCACCAACGTATCGATACTCGCCACCGACCTCGATCCGAAAGTTATCGATAAAGCACAAGCCGGAACATTTCCCTTAAAGCATCTCGAAGTGAACGAGAAAAATTATTCGAAGCTCAACACGGGGAATCCACTTAGTACATGGTTCCGATCGGTGAAAGGAACTGCAATCCTCGACCCGCGACTTCTCACGAATGTAAAATTTCAGCAACACGATCTCGTTACCGACGACATAGACGACACATTCGACTTACTCTTGTGCCGTAACGTGATGATCTACTTCAACCAATCGCTCCAAAACGACGTCCTCACGAAGTTTTATCATGCCCTGGTGTTGAACGGTTTCCTGTCGATCGGACAAAAGGAATCGCTCGCCTTGTGCGACGTCGCCAACAAATTCGAGACCTTCAGTTCACACGAAAAGATCTATCGGAAGATCAGGAATTAATTGTGTAATTTCCATTTTTAAAGCTATGCAGATCCTAAATCTTGCAGGTACTGACCAGACCCCGCAGGTCACTCTCAATAAAGAACAAGGGATTTTCGAATTCTCAGGCAGGTCCTTAACGGACAAAGCTGCTGAATTCTATGCGCCTGTCATGAAGTGGATGAGAGAATACGCCGAAGCGCCAAACTCAAGAACAGACCTTGTGTTTAAAATGGAATATATGAACACCTCTTCTTCGAAAGCGTTATTCGATCTCTTCGCCATCGCACAGGAAATTGACGGCGCGAAAATCGTTTGGTGCTTCCAGGAAGATGACGAAGACATGGAAGAAACCGGTGACGAATTATCATCGCTGGTGAAAGTACCATTCGAGATGAGGGCTTACTGAACCCCGGCTATGAACAATGATGTGAGGAAATCCTAAAAGCCCTGACCCAACTCTTTGCCATCATTACCTAAGCAGGATGGCGGTGTAACCTGAAAACGAACGCGAGTTTGTCGTCAACTTTTTCCGTCCGAGCTCGACCAGGGATCATCAAAGGATATCTCGAACTCTACGACGATCAATCCGGCTACAAAACCCAGGGCCAGGAAGATAACACCAAAGTAAAACTGACGTCCGTAAAAGACGCACAGAGAACACTCGCCATCTGTAAGAAGATCACAGTAGCCTCACGCAAAAACAAAAGGTTGTTGTACTGATCAAGTTGCTTGAGCTCGTTGTTTCCGACAATCACTTGTCGCCACAACGAATGGCCATCATCAACACCGTTTCAACTGTATTTAATATCGTTGCCGACGAGGTATAAGCTCATCGAAACTTTTGTAATCTCCATGAAGGCCTCGGAAATGAATTTCAACGATATACTCGTTGTAGATTCGGCCGCTACCGGCTCGGCGGAAAACAAAAGCACGCACACCTGCATATCGATGGCCATCTCATCTTCATGACGGTCAGCAGCGTCGACATGTACTTCACAAAATATTTGGGGTGCCGACGCGAATGTTCTCAATAGCTTCGTGATGCAACCCAATCGTGTCTATCTCTTCTCACACGGAAGCACTATCAAGACACAGAGTGGCGACGCCCTGTACTACAGCGACCTCGTCGCCGACTTTCAACCAGGAGATCAAGACCACCAAGCTGTCGTTCAACGCCAACATCGAAGAATTCAAATTTCCGAATGGTGCCGTAGGTCTTCGCGATGTACACATCTCCGAAGGTCCTGGTAAACTGATCGGCATCATGGGAGCCAGCGGCGCAGGCAAGACAACCCTGTTGAATGTTCTCGCCGGTCTTGAAAAAGCTGGCAAGGGTTCCTTACTCATCAACGGGTTCGACATCCACGAACAAAAAAGCCAGATACAAGGCGTGATCGGTTATGTGTCACAGGATGATCTGCTGATAGAAGAGTTAACCGTCTACCAAAATCTTTATTACAACGCTCGGTTGTGCTTCGCGAATTTCAGCGAAGAACAGATCAACCAGCGTGTAATGGAAGTTCTCGAGAACCTTGGTCTCGATCAACGAAAAGATCTCAAGGTTGGAAACCGTTGGAGAAGACCATTTCCGGTGGACAACGAAAGCGCCTCAATATTGCGCTTGAATTGATTCGCGAACCCGCTGTGATGTTCCTTGACGAACCAACATCCCGGACTTTCGTCGCGCGATCGGAGAACGTTATCGACTTACTGAAAGAGCTTTCGCTAAAAGGCAAGCTGATATTTGTTGTTATTCACCAGCCTTCGTCCGACATCTATAAGATGTTTGATAAAATGGTGATCATGGACACAGGTGGTTATCCCGCGTATTACGGTCATCCTGTCGAAGCCATTACATATTTCAAAAAGGCAACGCTGCAAGTCGATAGCAACCGCGGTCAGTGCGAGACGTGCGGTAACGTTAACCCCGAACAGATCTTCAACATCATCGAGGCGAAGGTAGTTGACGAATATGGTGAGCCTACCAATAAAAGAAAGATCGCACCACAAGGCTGGCACGAGATGTTCCGGGCACGCTTTAAGATGGGTCGAGTCGAAGATCTAAAAGAGAAGCCACCGCAGACGTTAAACATTCCGAATAAGATCAGGCAGACGTTCATCTTCACAACACGAGATCTGTTATCGAAGCTGAGTAACAAGCAGTATTTGTTGATTAACCTGCTCGAAGCTCCGTTGCTGGCAATCATCCTTGCATTCATTATTCGTTATCGAAGTGCACCTGGCGGAACGGGCTATAGCTTCAGGTTCAACGAAAACTTCCCGGCGTATTTACTGATGTCGATCATAGTGGCATTGTTCATGGGATTGACCGTGAGCGCGGAAGAAATCATTCGCGACCGGAAGATCTTGCGAAGAGAGTCCTTCCTCAACTTAAGCTGGAACAGTTATCTCGTTTCGAAGCTGGTCATTCTCTTTACGCTTTCGGCAGTCCAAACCACTTATGTTTGCCATCGTCGGTAACATGATTTTGGAAGTGAAAGGAATGACGTTGTCGTTCTGGCTTGTGTTGTTTACGACGTCGTGCTTCGCAAACGTGTTGGGTCTTAATGTGTCGTCTGCTTTCAGGAATGCGGTGACCGTTTATATCATGATCCCATTGTTGTTGATACCTCAAATGATCTTGAGTGGACTGCTCTTCAGTTTCGATAAGCTCAACAATCTTATCAGCACTAAGGGCAAAGTTCCACTGGTTGCCGATATGATGGCATCACGTTGGGCTTACGAAGCATTGGCAGTGTATCAATTCAAGTTCAACCACTACGAACGTGAGTATTACGATTACGAACAAAAAGAAGCGATCGCAGATTTCAAGGCAGCCTATCTCGCCGATGATCTAATTAAGAGAAACGATTTTGTCGTCGAAAATTTGAATCGACAAACGATTCGATCAAAAGAAAGGCAGGCGATGAGCTGAGGGTGATTCAAAACACGCTTGCTAAAGAAGAGTTCAGGGCAAGAATTGGATAACATCAACTTCGACAGCTTCTCTCCGAAGGTCGACGGCAGGGAACTTACCAACTACCTTATCTCCTACAAAAGACACTATCAAAAACAGTTTAACGAAAGCACACAGACCATCGAAAAGAAGATGGCCTTCATTGAGAAGTCAGGACGGAACGTTGCCGAGGAAAAAAACGAATTCCGCAATGAGAGTCTCGCCGACCTCGTTACCAACGTTACCGCGAGGCCCGGCTTCTCGAGCATAAGGGCAAGCTGATCCAGCAGATCAATCCCGTCTTCCAGGAGCCGGCTACGGAAAACCCGATCAATTACCGGACTGCCTTTTTCTTCCCGACAAGAACCTGCTTGGAGTGACCGTCGGCACGTTGTTTTCGACCTGCTGGTGATCTGGTTTATGAGTGCAATGGCTTATGTAGCCCTGTATTTCGAGGTTTTCAGAAAGCTTATTGCCATGTTTGGCAAATTCAAGCCCCTGTAAGGTTTTCCGCCTTCCCGTCATCCCGCCAAATCCCTCCGTTTTTGCTTCCGACGGGGTGTTTTCATATTTTTGTGGACACCTTAATTCAAGGAAATGAAACACGTTTTAGCAGGGGTTTTCGCAGGCGTTTTTGCAGTTGCACTGATCGCATGCGGTTCCGGAAAAAAGACGGACGAGGCAGCCTTCCAGGCCAGTCTTGATTCCACTAACGCCGCCGAACCCCAGGTCGATGAAGAGTTTATTGAGGCCATTTTACAGCAGATCCCAAGCCCTATCGAGATCTCGGTGCTCCTCAAGGAATCGGGGCGCAAATACGACCACACCATGCTCAACTCGCCGGATAACCTGGCCAAATACAACAATAACTACAAGATGGCCCTTAACCTGGGCGTTTATGGCACCGACCTCGGCTATACCAACATTTACGAACAAAACCAGGACGGTATCAAATATTTACAGCCTATCGAAACGCTTGCAGAAGGCCTGAACATCGGCCAGTTTTTCGAGATCGAGGACGATCGGCCGCCTCGCTGCCAACAGCAAAAATCTCGACTCTCTTTTGCTGATTACAACAAAGAATTTCAACGACATCAACCTTTATTTGAGCACACAGAAGCGCGCTAACCTCAGCGTATTGTTGCTCACCGGTGGATGGCTCGAAGCGATGAACATCACCTGCCAGCTTTCGGTAAAAGACCCCAGCAACAAAGTTTTACAGGAAACCATTGGCGAACAGCAAATTGTACTCGACCAGATCATCGAGCTTCTCAAGATCTACAAGGCTGACGAAAATATGGCATCGTTGTTGTCAGACCTGACGAATCTTAAGTCAGCCTACGAAAAAATTAAAATAACGACGGTGTATAGAGCTCCCACGTCTGAAGTTATTAATGGCGTTGTAGTAGTGAAAGACAATTCATCTACAACTGTCGAGATCACCCCGGAAGATGTTAATAACATCAAGACCATCACCAGCAACATTCGCAGTAAGATTATTAGCTAGACACCCAAACAATTCTGACACACCCATAAAATGAAAAGGATAATTGTATTCGCTGCACACTGTTTTCTTCCGATGCGGTTGCACAGTGCGATGCTGAAGGCTTTGGCAACGCTTGTATTCCAAAGCTTGCCAGTGGTTTTAATTTTTTGAAGAGCTATAAGATTGATTCTGAAGGAGGCGCAAAAGAAAAGGTCGAGTTCAGCTACGTATTTACTAAGGGCACTCAGTACATGATCAATCTTTGTGCTGGCGGATCAAACACCGATGGTTTGGTTGTAAGCCTTTACGATGCAAAGAGAAATAAAGTAGCGACCAGCAAGGTGAATGGTGAGTTTGTTTCTGCCATCGCATATCCCTGCAATGCTACCGGCATCTACTACATTCAATATACGTTCGACGGACCTAGCGCCAAGTGCGGCGGTAGTGCTCTCGGTTTCAAACGTTGACTGTCGTTGCACGGCTCGTCCGGGCAATCCAGTATCCGAAACCGCATCACCCGCATTCGCGTGTGACAACAACTACGAATCTCTTTTTACAACTGTCGCGCTGGCTTGCGCGGTAGGTAACACAACAAGATCTGCGACAACAACATGCGCAGGTCTTGTTAGTGTAAATAATATCAGGTCGGCGATATCTTCTGCGACCAGCGGCTGCATTCCCTTATAGACATTTGAAGCCCTCGTTTCATCTCCTTTAAATCTCACCAAAGAAAACTCAGTGTCCACCATGCCTGGATGAATGCCCGTTACTTTTATTCCGCGGCATTCAAATCGATCCTCATGCTCCTGGTGATCGCATCCACTGCAAACTTGCTGGCCGAATAAACATTGCCCCCGGGATAAACTTCCTTACCGGCGATCGATCCGATGTTGATCACATGCCCGCTCTTACGTTCAACCATTCCCGGCAACACTTCCCTCGTTACGTACAGAAGCCCCTTCACATTGATATCCATCATCGCGTCCCAATCATCTACATTACCTGTTTGAATTGGGTCGAGTCCGTGTGCATTGCCGGCGTTGTTGATCAATACATCTATTGTTTTATCTTTTAAAGCTTCCGAGACTGCTTTGCGATTTCTCACGTCAAATGAAATTGTCTCGACTTTGGTCGACAACTCTTTTGCGAGTTTCTCAAGACGATCTTTACGACGACCACAGAGGATCAAGTCGAAGTTATTTTTTGCAAGCAGTCGGGCGGTAGCCTCTCCAATTCCTGAAGTGGCCCCGGTTATTAAAGCAATCCTGTTACTCATTGGAAGATAAAATAAACACCGATCATGTTTGTGTTCAATCGCTTGATCGGATCTCTGAATACACTTTCGTCGGCTCCAAGAACATTGGTGACGCCGGTGACTAAATCGAACCTCTGGTGAGAATTTGAAAAGAGGAAAATAGAAGTCGAAGCCGAAGCCCGCGTCTACCATAACATTTGTTTTCTTCACCGAGAGGTTGGCCGTTGTCGATTCCACGTCGTTCTTTCCCGACAGCTCGAATGCTCCCGTAAACCCGCCGATCATGTACATCCGCACGTTCCCGCGACGAAGCGATTTATACTTCAGCAGCAGCGGAAACTCCATCATCGTGGTTTCAATTAACTGACTCTTGCTGGTGCGATTGGTGTAATCGTACTCTAGCTTGTAATCGTAGAAGCCAGCCTTCGGCATCAAACGCAGATCGAGTACGTCGTACAATCGCATGTTCACCAGGAAGCCCAGTGAAAATCCGCCAGATGTTGGAGCCATCACGGCATGTACGGTGTCGTAGTTCTGTGTAACAAACTGGTTCGAATATTTTACCTGGTAGCCAGCGGTGTGAAGGCCGATAACAAATCCGTATGAGATAAATCTTTCGTCGTAGCGTGGATTGTTTTCGCGAGCCCACTTGAACTTCTGCGCGCTTGCGCTAAGTGTCATGCAGAGCAGCAGCCCCAATACGACTACTTTGTTCCTGTGTAGATGGAAGCTATGCCGAAAGTGAGAGGCTTGCATGCAGTGTTTTTATAACCTAAACGGTCGAGTATATCTGTAAACGTTTTTCCTCTGGGAAACGCGTGTACCGATGCGGGGAGATAATCGTAGGCAGCTTTGTCTTTCGAAACGAGACGGCCAACGATTGGAACCACGAATCTGAAATATAGTCCGTAGAACTCGCGGAATGGAAATTTGTCCGGTTTAGAAAACTCGAGTACAACCACTTTGCCGCCGGGTTTTACAACCCTGAGCATTTCTGCCAGCCCTTTCTCCAGGTTCTCAAAATTACGAACTCCGAAGGCAACGATCACCGCATCGAATTTATTCTCTTCGAAGGCATATTTTCAGAGTCAGCCCTCCGCAGTTCGATCTTCTTCGCGAGTCCTTTCCCTTCGATTTTTTTGCGGCCAATGTCCATCATTCCTGTCGAAATGTCGACACCAATTACTTTGTCGGGATCGAGAGATTTTACAGCCTGGATGGCGAGATCGCCCGTGCCGGTAGCCACGTCGAGGATGAGCTTCGGCTTGAGGGCCTTGAGCTCGCGCATTGCTTTGCGACGCCAAATAACGTCGACGTTGGCACTTAAAAGATGGTTAAGTAGATCGTATCGCCAACTGATGCTGTCGAACATCCGGGCCACCTGGGTCTTCTTCGCTGCTTCGTCTTCTTTGTATGGAACTACCGTCATAAAAAAGAAAACCAACGATTAACAACCGTTGGTTACAAACGTCAAATGTATAACGTTTTTAGTTACCAATTATTTTAAATTCTACGCGGCGGTTGATCTCCCTCCCGCCCTGTTCGTCGTCGTTACTGGCCAAGCGGACGAGTGTCGCCATAGCCTGCAGCGTTAACGCGTTTGACATCGATGCCCTTCGAGGTGAGGAAGTTTCTCACCGCCGATGCACGAGCCAATGAAAGTTGTTTGTTATAAAAGTCACTTCCGAAACTGTCCGTGTGACCAGCTATCTCGAGTTTCATAGCAGAGTTTTGTTTCATCATCGTTTCAAGCTTGCCCAACTCGTCGTATGATTCCTGTTTGAACGTGGCTTTGTTGAAATCGAAATAGATGTTGTGAAGTATTTGACTAACACCAACCGACGGCTTTCTCAACTCTATCGTGCGTGCACCTGCTTTTGAAATGCTCACTACCGTGTTCTGGAAAATATATCCTTCCTTTTCAACCGACAATCGATAGTCGTTAGACCCTTCGGCTGTTATAGCGAAATCATAAGAACCTGTTCCTGCGTTAGCCGATGCTACAGTCTTATTATCTTTTACTGAAGTCAAACTGACTTTTGCATCAAGCGCCTGCTTCGAAGTTGCATCGACTACTCTAACAGAAAATTTAACAGCTACCGGATCTTTCTTTGTCACTGCCTTAGGTTCCTCAGTCGCCTTCTTCAATTCGATAGAACGCGAATCAGAATTTGCTTTGTCGGTAGCTCCAACGATGCTGACAACGGAGCTCTGAGTAGCGTATCCATCTTTTTCAACCGACAGTGTGTAGTCTTTTGCTTCTTCGGATGTTATTGAGAAATCGTATGAACCAGTTCTTGTGGTGGTCATACTGACAGTCGTGTTATCTTTTATAGAGATCAAGCTCACCTTTGCATCCATTGCTTTCTTTGTCGTGCCATCGAATACTTTCACGGTAAGTTTAACGGGTATTGTTTCCTTCTTCGCCGCATCGGGTGTGGTCTACACGATAGATATCGGCATAACCGAGACCATCTTCTCTTACGGAAGAATAGTATCCACGCTTTCCATCTTTCGATCCAACGAAGTATACGTCGTTATCGGGAGTATTGATTGGATAGCCGAGGTTCTCGGGATCAGACCACTTGTTGTTTTTGACGTCGGTTAAAGTCGACTTGAAAATATCGTAACCACCCATACCCTTGCGAGCCTTCGAGCTGAAGTACAATACTTTCCCTTCGTAGTCGATAAACGGACCTTCCTCATCGTACGGTGTGTTGATACCAGGTCCGAGGTTCTTGATCTTGGTCCAGTTTCCGCGACTATCTTTCGTGGCCATGTAGATATCGAAACCGCCAAGTCCGCCGGGACGGTCGCTGGAAAAGTACAGCGTAGTTCCATCCGTGCTCAATGAGGCCGACGACTCAGCGTAAGTTGAATTGATCCCCTCCAATGGTTCGGGAGCACTCCATGGCTCGCTGGTTGTTTTGCGACTTGTTACATAGATGTCGCCGTTGTTCTCGTCTTTGTAGATCAGCAGTGTGTTACCGTCGCGGGAAAGTGCTGTTGTAGATTCGTGATTGAGTGTTCCTACAGGTGCGCCGATGTCTACAGGTGCGCCGATGTTCTTTGCTGGAGTCCATTTGCCGCCTTCCTTACTTGAGATGAAAATGTCTTCCCAGGGTTTGTTGTCCGAGAACACGTTCTCGTTCATGTTGCCGTCTCTGCGGCGCGTTGTGAACACAATTATGGTTTCGTCACCATTCACAACGGGCGCATACTCCTCGTATTCGAGTTGATCTCTTTCCCTATGTTGATGATCGAATAGTTCTGCGGGGCGGCTATGAACTCTTTACCGTTCTGGCATTCCGCAATGCGTCGATCGGCTTCGCCGCCAGGGTGTAGCACTGCCCGGGACGGAACCCTTGGATGCTTTGTTCTTATAGTTGGTTGTAGAATTGGATCGCTTTATCGAAGCTCATTCCATAGTGGTAGCTTCGTCCGATCCAATAGTCGAGGTCGTATTTATATTCAGGTTTTTTGACGGCGGACACGGAGGAAGTATTTCACCGCGAGATCCTGCCCGATCGTTTCAAGGAACAGGTGACCCGCCTCGAAATTTGCTTCGATGTTGGTGGTGTCAAACTCGGCAGCTTGAACCATAACATCCCTGATTTCTTCCAATGCAATAGAACCAGCGTCGATCATGAGCTGGGCCTGTTCCATATACGCTTTCGATTGTTCCTTGTCCTGCTCCTGAGCGAAGACTGATTGGATGGAGAAAGCTAGAGAAATAGTCAAAAAAAATCAGTATACGTCTGATACTGTGCATTCTCAAAAAAAGGTTAGATCAAAGTGTCTAAGGGTTCGCTAGATTTAGGCAATTTAGGCATTTGAAGGCCCACTAATTGCCCAAAATCCACACTTAAGTTACATAAAAATTACATTAGGTTGATCATCAAGAAAGCAGAGTTTGTCATAAGTAACACCAATCCGGACAAGGCCCCGACCACCGGCTTGCCTGAGTTGCATTCATCGGACGATCGAATGTGGGCAAGTCGTCGCTCATTAATATGCTCGTCACCAGGAAGAATTTAGCGAAGACTTCCTCTACGCCGGGCAAGACGCAAACCATCAATCATTTCATTATCGATGACTCCTGGTACGTGGTTGACTTGCCAGGCTACGGATATGCTAACGTCGGTAAGGCATCGCGACAAGCGTGGCCGATCATGATCGAGAACTATATCCAGAACCGCGAGACCTTGCAGAATACATTCGTGCTGATCGATAGCAGGCTGGAACCGCAGGCCAACGACGTGGACTTTGTGAACTGGATCGGGAAAAAACAATTGCCGTTCAGTCTCGTGTTCACAAAGATCGATAAGATCTCGAAAGGCGCAGTGAGTAAAACTGCCGAAGGCATGGGGCCGAAAGTTAAAACTGACGTGGGAAGACTTGCCCCCGGTCTTCTTTACCTCAGCGGAGAAAAAAACCGGTAAAGACGAGTTGCTCGGGTACATAGAAGATATTTTAAAAAGTGATAGTTTTGCCCCTCTTAAAAAGGCTATGAAATTATCGGATATCGCTTCTGTTTCGGGAAAAGGTGGGTTGTTCAAAGTAGTCACTTCAACAAAGTCGGGACTGATACTGGAATCACTGGATGATTCTAAAACAAAATTGGTTGCTACCGGCAGCCATCGGATCTCTATACTTCAGGAGATCTCGATTTACACCACCACCAAAGAAGGAACTGTTGCCCTGGGCGATGTTCTCACGAAGGTTCATGAAATGTTTGGAGGCGATCCCGGAATTGATAGCGAATCTGATCCCGGTGAACTGAAAGCTTTTCTAAAAGCTGTTCTTCCAGAATATGATGAAGAACGTGTTTATGTTTCCGACATTAAAAAACTCGTGAAGTGGTATGGTCTACTTATAAAGTATACTCCCGAATTGTTTACCGAGTCGCCTCAATAACCATATTCGCACTTCCTACAAAAAACGCCGTTCGTTGATGTAGTGTCGTTGGCACTATTTCCAAGATTCTTTTCTTACCGTCTGTCGCAATCCCTCCTGCTTGTTCAGCAATGAAAGCAAGAGCATTGCACTCATACATCAGCCTGAGCTTTCCCTGTGGGCTCTTTGCAGTCGATGGATAAATGTAGATGCCGCCTTTCAATAGATTGCGATGAAAGTCGGCTACGAGAGAACCGATGTAACGCGCTGTGAAATTTCTTTTCTTACAAGACTCGAGGTAATTCGTCAGTCCTTCGCTGAATGAATGTGCGAGACCTTCGTTGATGGAATAGATCGTTCCATCGGTTGGTATTTTCAATTGCGGGTGCGAAAGAAAATATTCGCCGAGACCGGAATCATAGGTAAAGCCATTAACACCGAAGCCGGTTGTATAAACCAACATCGTTGAAGATCCATACAACACATAACCGGAGGCTACCTGCTTCGAACCTTTTTGTAAGATGTCTTCATCGCTGATCGCGTTTCCGACCTTCGACATCCTTCGATAGATCGAGAAGATTGTTCCAATGGAGACGTTCACGTCTATGTTCGAAGATCCGTCCAATGGGTCGATGGCAATTACATACTTGCCGTAGTTGTTGAGGTCGACATACGATTCGGATTCTTCGGAGATAATAGCGCAAACTTCGCCGCCTTTCGCAAGAGCGCGCGTGAACCGGATATTCGCGAGCACGTCAAGCTTCTGTTGCTGATCGCCGGTAGAGTTGCCGGTACCTTGTGCGCCTGCCAGGTCGATGAGTCCAGCTTTGTTAACTTCCCGGTTAACAACTTTAGATGCGAGGGCGATGTCGCGGAGCAATTGGGACAATTCTCCGCTTGCGTATTGAAACTGATCCTGGTTGTTTTTTATGAACCGGGTCGAGCGCTGTTCCTATTGGTTGTGCGATCCTTGACGCTTCAATCTGTCGACTCATATTTCACACTATTGATGTAATTTCACGTTCCGCAAATATAGACTGCAATCGATTGAAATAAATGGATATAAAGGTTTTAAGTTTGGAGGGGCTTCCTTGCGCACCGCGGAGGCTATTCGCAATGCGTCGAAGATCGTAAGGCTTTTATCCGAACGAGAAGTTGTTGATCGTAGCATCGGCAATGGGTAAGACCACCAATGCCATTGAGAAACTGTTGGATCTTTCCCTCGCCGGTCAGCCTTTCGCACAAGAATGGCAGTCGCTGAAAGACAATCATGTCGACATCGCGAAAGAACCTTTTCCCAAAAGATCACGAGGTGTTTCAATCGATCGACGCGCAGTTTGATAAGATCACCCTGGGGTTGCATCTCAAAGGCGACTTCGATATGGTATACGACCAGGTGGTCTCACTGGGTGAAGTGATCTCGACGATCATACTCTGCAGCATTCCTGAAGAACGACTTCAATATTGAATGGATAGATGCCAGGAAGTTCATTAGGACCAATTCGACTTTTCGTGAAGCAAAAGTTTTATGGCCGGATACCGAGAAGAACATCGCTGCGCTAAAGAATGTATTAGAGAAGAACATCATCGTGACACAGGCGATTTATCGGCGCCGACGTTCATGGAAAGACAACAACACTCGGTCGGGATGGATCGGGATTATTCGGCGGCTGTGTTTGCCTCCGCGCTTAATGCGGAGTCGGTAACGATATGGAAAGATGTTCCGGGTGTGATGAATGCAGACCCGAAACGTATTAGCGGTGCGATCGCGTTCGAAGAACTTCCTTTCAAGGAAGCCGCGGAGATGACTTATTACGGCGCATCGGTCATTCACCCGAAGACCATCAAGCCATTGGCGAACAAGGGTATTCCACTTTACGTGAAAAACTTCGATGACCCATCGCTGCACGGAACGAAGATCCACGAATGTGCGGTGCGCAATCTTCCACCGCTGATTGTTTTCAAAGAGAACCATGTGTTTGATCTCATGTAAAGTAACAGACTACACCTTTATTGATGAACAACGATTGAGCGTGATCTTCGAGGCTCTTGCAAAGCTTAATATGAAGATCAACCTTATGCAGAACTCGGCGATATCATTTTCGTTTTGTGTTGATTTCAGACAGAGTAAAGTGCAAGGTCTGATCGATGCACTGAGCAGCCAGTTCGAAGTTTACTATAATACCGGATTGACGTTGGTAACGATAAAGAATTACGACAACAAGACTTTTAATGAATACAAGAAGAAAGAAGGGATTGTTTTAGAACAAACGTCAAGATCGACGCTCCAAATTTTAATCAAATGAGTGCCTCTTCCAGGGGATCCCGCCGTCTTCGTCGACTCAAGGGATCTTCGTAGAACTGGGCGGGACTAAAAAGCCCCCAACCTACTAGGGGGCTTCCTAACCAAAAGGCGGATAAAAAAAGTGTGCTATGCGATTATTTATACGCTGATGGTTTCAAATGTAACCTGAAGTTAAAACCCCCAATTTTCAGTGAAAAAAGTACTTTTCGTATGCCTCGGCAACATCTGCCGGTCGCCGCTGGCGGAGGCTATCTTCTTGCATAAAGTGAAGGTGAAAGGCCTCATGGAAGCATACTATGCGGAGTCGTGCGGGACGGCCAATTATCATATCGGGGGAACAGCCAGATCATCGTACAATTAAAAATGCGTTGAAGAACGGTGTGGCTATCGATCACAAATGTCGACAGCTTTGCACAGATGACTTTGAAAGATTCGACGAGATCTTTGTAATGGATAGAAGCAACTTCAGCAATGCGTTAAAGATTGCCGGAAAGTATCACACGAAGTTGAAGATGATGAGAGAGTTTGATCCGGATGGAAAAGGTGAAGAAGTACCCGATCCGTATTATGGCTCCGAAAAAGATTTTCAGAATTGTGTTTGAGATACTCGATCGTAGTATCGACGAGTATCTCAAACAATAATGATTAGCGAACGGAAAGTCCTACACCAACACTTGCTGCTTTATACTTCGCAAGTGTATAATCTCCATGGAATGTAAGTGGACCAAGCTTCAGGCGAAGGCCGCCTGTTGCGCGGGCACCGTTTGCTGTAGCGCTCAATGAGAACGGATCTTTCACCTGTGCTCCGCCAAATCGTAACTACCTTTTACATCCAGTTTTGTTTTTGCCATGTTGTAACCGACACCTGCATATACGGTAAGCACTGCCAATTTCTTTGAGATCAAAGCCTGGATCGTTGTTGCAGAGCAAGAGAAATCAGCTTTGTTATTCGGTTGGTTCTTATCGAGGCCTGCAGAGAGCGTCATTTTGGTGTAACCAACGAATCCTGAAAGGGTCGAACGGCAATGCTTTCACGCCGGGAATCCATTGTTTGATGTCGTGCATGATACCAATACCAAACAAACCGAATTTACCGGTTATGTTGTCGCTGGTAGCTTTGCCAAGATCCACCGTTGGAACGAAACGAACCTTAAGGTCGGTGTTTTTCGGTAAGCCGATACCAAGTTGTGCTGTAGGCATTGGAATGAAGTTGATACCGATACCATCAGGACCGTTGAAGGATCCTGTAGCAGGAAGTTTGGCGGTGTAGGTTGTTGTTATGTCTTTCTGGCCGAGTATAGTTGGGATATCACCTTTGCCAGTCGCGCCTGGATTATTTCCCTTGATGTCTTGAGTGAGTTGTACGCTACCCAATTTTGTATTGTCGACCGAAAAAATTTTGTCGGCCGAGGGAACGAAGACAGGGTTGACGGAGACAGTGAGGTCGAAGCCGGGAAATTTGTGGGGCTTTGCGGTGTTGTACCATCCCTGGTTCATACCATAACCTACTGCTTTCAGCATCGGGCTGATGTAGCCTTCTGAGAGATACTTTGCGTCTGCCACGCTTGCCTTTCCCTGGTTGATGATATCACCGATACCCGCTTTGGGCGGCGACGGCAAAGGGCATAGCAAGAAGAAGCAGGAATAAAAGCCGGGGTCTGTTTCATAAAAGGGGTTTTATAGATCAAAATTAATGATATTTGGCCGCGTTTAATCAACCGACTTGCGATTGTTTCTCTACAATTTAGCTATTCACTTCTTCATCTTCGGCGCACGCGTCGCTTCATTATTCAATCAAAAAGCACGTGCATTAGTATTCGGGGCGAAAAAAATCTGCTTACTACGGTTCAACATCGCCTCGCTTCCAATACCGCTCCCCTTGCCTGGGTACATTGTTCTTCACTTGGTGAGTTCGAACAAGGGAGACCGATCATTGAACGCCTCCGAAAGGACTTTCCTGCTCATAAGATCCTACTCACTTTTTTCTCTCCATCAGGCTACGAGGTACGAAAGAACTATGCGGGCGCAGATTATGTATTCTATCTTCCATTCGACACCCCCAGTAATGCCCGCAAATGGGTGGAAGTAACCAGGCCGTCGATCGCCATTTTTGTGAAGTATGAATTCTGGTTCAACTTCTCTGAAGAGATCCGGAAGGCAAAAATTCCGTTGATCTCTGCATCAGCAATCTTCCGTCGTGATCAGATCTTCTTTAAAAGAACGGGTGGTCTGTTCAGAAAAATACTTCGCAACTTCGATCATCTCTTCGTTCAAAATCAATCGTCGGCAAAACTTTTACAAGAGATCGGTATTACCAAAGTTACTGTTGCGGGTGACACACGATTTGATCGCGTGTATGAGATCACAAGCAGCAAAGAAAAAATTCAGGTTGCCGAACAATTCAAGAGCAACGATAAGGTGATGGTTTGTGGAAGCGTGTGGGCAGAAGATATGGAAGTGCTTGCTCCATTCGTTACCGAAACACCGATCAAGTTTATCATTGCTCCGCATGAACTCGGCGAAGCATTCCTGCGTGATATTGAGAAAGCGATTGTCGGCAAGACATTGAGATTTTCGAAAGCAGGAAGCCAGGAAGAGCTGGATGAAGCGAAGGTGTTGCTGATCGACAATGTTGGAATGCTTTCGAAGCTGTATCGTTATGGCGAGTTTGCATTTGTTGGTGGTGGCTTTGGTAAAGGCCTGCATAACATACTCGAGGCCGCGTGCTATGGTATCCCGGTGTTCTTTGGGAACAGAAACTATCAGAAATTTGCGGAGGCGAATGAGCTCATCATGCACGGTGGTGCTTTCGAAGTCAACGACTTCTCCGATCTTCGTGCCAAATATGAAATGGTGAATACGCCAGAAAATTTTATGCTGGCGTGTGACGTCACCAGGAATTATGTTTTAAGCAACTTAGGAGCTACGGATAAGATCGTAGAGTATTGTAAGAAAGTACTGCATTAACCATTAACCAATTTAATGAAGGGCCTCGTCATGAAATCGACCGGTTCGTGGTACGACGTACTCGCCGACGATGGCCATGTATATCAAAGCCGGATTCGGGGAAAAATAAGACTTGAAGAAATTAAAGAGACGAATCCCGTTGCGGTTGGTGATTACGTTGAGTTAGATACTACTGAGTCTATTATTACTGGCATCCTGCCAAGAGAAAATTACATTGCACGAAAGGCGGTAAAGAAGTCGGGACAATGGCATGTAATTGCCGCGAATATCGATCAGGCGCTGATTGTCGTATCGTTATCCTTTCCACGAACATCACTGGGATTCATCGACCGCTTTACGGTTTCAGCAGAAGCGTTTAGGATCCCACAAGTGATAGTGTTTAATAAAAAGGATTTGTTGAATGAGGAAGAACTTGAGTATGTGAATGATCTTATTGCACTGTATGAAAGCCTGGGTGTAAAATGTATCCTGATGTCAGCCCTCTACGATGATGTCGATTTAAAAAACATAATCAGCAAAAAAAAGACCCTTATTACAGGTCATTCCGGCTCCGGTAAGTCAACGCTCGTCAATAAACTATCTCCATCGATCCATCAAAAGACTTCCGAAGTCTCCGGGTTTTCATCGAAGGGCATACACACGACAACCTTTGCGGAGATGTTTGATGTTGGCGACAACACGTACGTGATCGACACCCCGGGAATCAAGGAGATGGGAATGGTTGACATGAAACCCGAAGAAGTGTCGGATTATTTTGTGGAGATGCGTGACCTTAGACTTGAATGCAGGTTTGGGTCGAGGTGCCTGCATGTGAATGAACCAGGCTGCGCCGTGAAAAATGCTGTTGAAAAGGGGAGGATTGCGATACCGAGATATGAAAGTTATTTGAGTATCATTTCAGGAGACGACAATAGGAAGTGAAAAGTGAATAGTGAAAAGTGAAAAACGGGCCACTGGTTAGTGTTATCTGTGTGTGTTTACAATCATGAAAAGTTTGTACGCGAAGCTATTCAATCGGTCTTTGACCAGACTTATAAAAATATAGAGCTCATTGTTGTTGATGATGGAAGCACCGATAAAAGTGTTGATGTCATTAATTCCATGAACGTGAGGCTGATTGATTTAAAAACTAATCGCGGTTACACCAAAGCTTTTAACGAAGGCTGGAGACAAAGTAAGGGCGACTTTATTATCGATCTCTCCGGCGACGATGAACTGACGCCTGGCCGGATTAAGATTGGTGTGGAAGAATTTTTGAATCGCGACGAAATGTTCGGGGTTCAATTCGGAGATGTGTTGTACTCGAATAAAGAGCTTCACTCGAAAAGATTTCCGAAACCACCGGAAGGCGATATCTATATCGATCTCATAAAAAAATATTTTATTGCCACCCCTTCGATGATGAGCCGGAGAAGTGTGCTCGTGACTCTCAACGGTTATGATGAGACCCTGGCTTACGAAGATTTCGATTTTTGGATAAGATCATCGAGGGTGTTTAAATATTTCTATACGCGAGAGATTTGTGTGAACAAGAGAATTGTGAAAGGGTCTCTGTCCGACGAGCAATTCAAGAGAGGAAGTCTGCAACAACTTTCAACTTATAAAGTCTGCGAAAAAACAAAGGCATTGAACAAATCGAAAGAGGAGAATGAAGCTTTGCGCGAAAGACTGTGGTATGAATTCAGGCAGTCCATCCTTCGAACGGACTTCAGCCTGGCTTCGAAATACTTTCGGCTAATACGGAATTCCTAGATTCTTATAGATAAAGTGCATCAGCCACGCGGGCCGATCAAAAGGAACTGCAGATCCTTAAAGAACGACGGCTTCTTTCCTTCTACTTTATGTCCATAGAATTGACCGATCCAGGCAAGAACAAAAACTACTATCGACACCAGCCATACGGGTAATCCAGTTGCTGCAATCATTTGTATCACAGTGATACAAAGAAGTCCAAACAACGCCATTCCCACCGTAAGCCAAATAGACAACGTGATGTAGTAAGCGATCACCAATATCAATGTTATTGTAGCCCAATTCGCATATGGATTTCCTTCACCCAGGATCGCCTGCACAGGCCCCGCCGGTATCGACCAGATCAAGCCTACCACGCTGAAGAAGATCAGTGGTACGCAGATCCAGTGAATGGCTTTGTTGGTGGAGTTTTGGTGACTTTCACCATACTCCGCGAGAAGGGCATCGATTTTTCGCATAGCTTAAGTTAAGCTTTTGTCTTCACTTTTGCCCATGGCTTCAGTTGCCAGTGTGCCTTTCCGAGCGTCAACTGGTTGCCTTTTACGTCGAATATTTTCACCTCCGCAATGATGTCTGCCGAGTCGGCGTGTAACAGGGGGTCGTCGATGTTTGTCTTTATCCATTCGCGAGTGAGAGTGAACTCGCATACAGCGTCCATCTTGCCCTGGTACAAATAATCCATCTCAAGTCTTCGAAGGATCAGTCGGTATTTTGATGGGTCGAGCTTAACGGCCAACAGGAATCCGCTAGTCATCTCGGTAAGTGTTGCGAGGGAACAGGCATGAAGGCCCTTCACGTGATTGAGATTCCGCTTTCGATAGGGCAACAATGTTTTCACATTATCGTCGCCGATATATGTTATTCTAAACTTATGTGGCAGATTGAATGGCACGAATCTTTCAAAGAAAAAATTCAGCGCCCACATATAGAATGCGGATCGCTTTGCCTTCTCGGTGATCTCAACAAGATTCATCGGTTCAGGTGACTTTTCTTATATCCGTAACTAAAATAAATAACCAGTCCTAACGCCATCCATCCAAAAAAGACCAGCCAACTGCGCGCAGGAATTTCTACCATTAAATAAAGACAGAAGGTCATTCCAAGAATTGGTATCACTGAAAGCTTTTTGATAGTGGTAAGCGCAACGATTACAGAAGCAACAATGATAAAGATAAGGAATAATGGATCAGCAGCCGGCGACACAAATGCGCTCTGAATGCGATCAACATAGAAGTAAATGAACACCAGGAACAATGGCAAACAAATCCACGCACCATTGATGTATGGTAAGCGAAAGGTTCCGCGCCCTTGCGTTTCTTCCCGCGGGGAGGTTGAGGACACCGGCACATACGAGCACGAAGGCGAATAGTGTTCCGATGCTCGTGAGATCCGTTACGATCGCGATGTCGACGAACAATGAGGGAATGCCAACCACCAACCCGGTGATGATGGTGGCAAATGAAGGCGTTTGAAACTTCGGATGGATCTTGCTGAATCTCTTCGGGAGAAGTCCGTCGCGGGCTCATGCTCATCAGATACGAGGCTGGCCGAGCTGGAATACCAGCAACACACTTGTTGCTGCGACGACTGCACTAACAGACACGGCATAACCGATCGTAGGCATGTTGATCTTTTCGAAAACATAAGCGAGAGGATCGGCCACATGATTGAACTCGCTGTAGTTGACCATACCGGTAACGACGAGTGTAACGACTACATAGATCCCGGTGCAAATCACCAATGAGTAGATCATGCCTTTTGAAGATCGCGTTGTGGATTGGCACATTCTTCTGCCGTGGTGGAGATCGCATCGAAGCCGATGTAAGCAAAGAAGATCGCCGATACACCGGAGAGAACGCCCTGCAATCCTTTGGTAAGAACGGATGCCAGTTGTCGTATCGATATAAAAAAATTCCGATTGCAACTATGATCGCAAGCACCACGAGCTTCAAGCCTACCATGAAGTTTGCGCTCTTCTTGCTTTCGCGAATGCCAATGTATGCGAGGATGGTGATCAGGCCGACGATAACAAATGCGGGCACGTTCAATATCACCCTCCAGCTGCCGATCATTGGTGCGGTTGTCCATGCAAGTCCGTCTGTTGACGCGCCACTCTTGATGGCATCGTCGTATAATGTTTGTGCAGTAAGTGAATCGGTAAGCGAGCCATGCGGGGGAAGTTGATCCCGAGACCTTCAACAATGTTTACGAAATAGCTGCTCCATGATATCGACACCACCACGTTGCCATGGCATACTCCATAATAAGGGCCCACCCGATGATCCATGCGGCGAGCTCACCGATGCTCACATAACTGTAAGTATAAGCGCTGCCGGCAACAGGTACACGCGCAGCAAACTCGGCATAACAAAGAGCGGTAAACCCGCAGGTGATCGCGATGATGATGAACAGGAATACTACGCCTGGTCCACCGTTGTAAGCGGCCTGGCCGATAGTTCCGAAGATACCGGCACCGATCAGAGCTGCAATCCCCATCGATGTGAGGTCGCGCACCGTGAGTACTTTACGGAGTCCCTGCCCATGTTCGCTCTCAGACTGGGCAGTGCCATCGCCTGGGCAACGGACTTCTTCCTAAAAAGGGGGCTCGACATGGGTTCAAAATACTAAAAAATGACTTTGAATTAATAACTTCAAAGTTTCAAGGGTTGATTGATGAGCAAGTTACCGTCGTTTTCTAAGTCGAATATTACCAATGAGGAGATCAATGCGTTGCCGCTTAATGCCTTTGGCGGTGCGGTACATGTGATCCAGGATAAAGACGAGCTGCCTGACGTCTTCCGCGAAGTCTCGAAGCACCAGATTGTTGGCTTCGACACTGAAACCAAACCGGTGTTTGTGAAGGGACAACGACATCTCGTAGCGCTGATGCAAATAGCATTGCCCGAACAGGTGTTCCTCGTGAGAGTGAAGTTCACTGCATAACACCCGAAATCGTAACCTTCCTCGAAAACGATAAGATACTGAAGGCAGGCGTCGGTGTTCGCGACGACATTAAGGCATTGCAAGTGTTGAAGAAGTTTACACCAGCGGGCTTCGTAGAGCTTGCAGACATGTCACGAAATGCCGGTCTCGAAGTAGAGAGTGTGAAGAAACTCGCGGCGCTCTTGTTGGGATTCCGTATTTCAAAGAGTGCGCAGACCAGCAACTGGGAAGCCGAGCGGCTCGACACTAAACAGATCAGTTATGCGGCAACCGATGCGTGGGTTTTGTCTAAATATTTATAAAAAACTTACGTAGTTACAGGAATGTTCTTCTTCAGGGCAGTACGTGCAATGAGTGAAGCGATCAGACAAAAGACAGCGCCAACAAACATTGCGGCGCCTGGAAAATAAAACGGTGTGCCGGGTTGTGTAAAGTAAGGGAACAAAACGATGTTCATTAAAAGCGGCCCGAAGATGGATGTAAAGCTCATGAGACTTGTAAATCCACCTTGCAATTCACCTTGTGCATTGGCTGGAATAACGCCCGCCATAGTTCCCTGCAACGCTGGCCCTGCAATACCACCGAGGCAAATACACAGCAGTAAATGCAAACATCATCCACGACTGAGATGCGAATGCATACAAGATCATTCCCAAAGCCGTGAGCGCTAGCCCCACATAAACGCTTCGCGATTGACCAAGTCTCGGAATAATTACGCGTATCAAGCCACCTTGCACGACAGCGAATGCAACGCCGACAATTGTAAGGGAGAACCCGATCTCTGCGTGTTTCCAACCAAATTTTTCGGCAGTGTAAAACGACCAGTTACTTTGAACCGCGTGTGCTGCGCAGATATACCAGGTGTTAATGCAACAAATAATTGTTTTTACAATCTCGTACTGAAACAGGCTCTTGAATGTTCCAAACGGGTTCGCTCTTTTCCATTCGAATTTTCTTCTGTTCTGTTCCTTCAGCGATTCAGGTAAAAAGAAAAAAGCGTAGATCCAGTTTAAGAGCGTGAGTCCACCGGCAACGAAGAACGGCATGCGTAGACCGTAACCTCCGAGGAGTCCGCCAATCGTTGGACCGAAGATGAATCCTAAGCCGAAGGCAACTCCAATCAATCCAAATTTTGTGTGCGTGTTTCGGGTGTGCTAACGTCGGAGATGTATGCGCTTCCGGTGTGAAACTGGCTCCACAAATTCCGGCAACGATGCGTCCAACGAATAACCATCCGATGGTAGGTGCGAACCCGGTAATAATATAGTCGATACCAAACCCGAACAAAGCGGCGAGGATGACCGGGCGTCGCCCGAAACGATCACTCAGGCCACCGAAAACGGGGGCCGAAGAAGAATTGCATCGTGGCGTATGCCGTTAGCAACAAACCACCCAGCAAGGCAGCATGCGCGTTCGAATTATCGCCCGAAAGCTCTTTTAACAACTCGGGGATCACGGGAATAATCACTCCAAAACCCATACTGTCGATGAACAGCGTAATGAGTATAAGCACGACAGCTGGCTTCTTTTCTGGCATAAAATGAACTAAGGCGCTAAATCTAATTTTTTTATTTCAAAAAGCCTGCAACCCTATGCTATTTTAGATAGTCTTATATGGGTCCGTAAACAATAACGACATGAAAAAAATAGCTTCTTACCTGCTGGTGGTCTTACTCAGTGTAAACATTTGCCAACGCACAGAAGAAAGAGCTGAAGCTCGATTCTTTTACGAAAATATCATTCAGGGCTGAAGGCAAGCTCTACCTCCGCCAGGGTTCGCCGCAAAAAGTTGAAGTTGAAGGCGACCGCGAGTACATCGAAGAGCTCGACATTCGTGGTTGATGGCGACAGGCTTACGATGGGCAAGGACAACTGGAAATTCTGGGACTGGAAGAACGGCAGTGAAAAGGTCACGATCTATGTCACCATTCCTGATATCAAAGGTTTGGATGTTTCAGGCTCCGGGGATCTCATCGCCGAAACGAAGATCACTTCACGCGATCTCGATCTCAATGTAAGTGGTTCTGGTTCGATGACACTAGAAGCCGATGCTTCAGGAATGATCGATGCCGACGTGAGTGGTTCTGGCAACATCGAGCTGAAGGCAAAATCACAAGACTTCGAAAGTCGTGTAAGTGGATCGGGTAAAGTAGAGCTCACGATCAACGTTGCCGATCGTGCTACGTTCGGCCTCTCTGGCTCCGGAAAAGTTATCGCTTCAGGTTCGGCACAGGAAGTTAAGGCAAGCATCAGTGGTTCGGGTGAAGTACGCGGAGCAAATCTCGTTACCGATAAGTGCGATGTGAAGATCTCGGGTTCTGGTGATGTTGAGATCAACGTGAACAAAGAACTCGATGCAAATATTAGCGGAAGCGGAAGCGTGACGTATAAAGGAAATCCTTCACATGTGAATAGTCATTCTTCGGGGAGTGGGAAGGTGAGGAAGATGTAAACTATTCATGCTTTCGTAAGCCCTCTACAATTAAAAATTGGGCGGTGATGTAGGTCAACATGATCAGCATTCCCCCCATTTCTATTGCGCCCAAAAATTTATTGATAGCGAGAATGGAATCGGAAACCATAAACAACACCGCTCCCGTCAATACAAGCCAATAACTTCGCGTATTCGTACGACCGAAACGAAAGATGGCCGACATCACCATAACAATGATCGCCGTTGCATAGACGATCACCGGGAACTTAAGCCCACCGAGAACAGGAAATAATATTACAACCAATCCAGTGCCCGCAAGCACTACAGGTAATGAGAATCGTACCTTCTGTACCGTGAGCAACGCATGCTCTTCCGACTCCGATTGATGCTGGCGATACGTTATGATATAGAAAACATGGCCGGCAAGAAACAACACGAGTCCGTCATGAACCAGGCAGCCTTCAGACCAACCAACATCAACGCGACGTCGCCCAACCAACATGCGATCAGGGCTATCATTAACGGCTTCGAACGGGGAAACTCAGACCCAGCCACATAATAACCAAGGAGGAACGGAACGATCAGTGGCTTCGTAACATCAGAAAGAATCGAGATGCTCATCGTGTTTCCCACAAGATTCACACGGCATCGACCACAAAAAGGATGAAGAGGAAGTTCTTCGACTTTTTCTGCATTGAATTCATCGTTTTTGAATTTGTTTCTCACAGATCGCACGGATAACACAGAAAAAATGCATTTATCAGTGCGATCTGCGGGATCTGTGAGAGAGGATCGGTTTCAACAGCAATGTAATAAATGCTATGCCAGCAAGCGCGCTACTAATTGCGAACGGTATAAAGAATCCGGATAGGTCATTACGGTAAAACCACCCCGACGCAAAGGCACCCACGCCGATGCCGAATTCCATAAAGATATATAAGGACGCAAGCGCTCGCCCCTTATGCCGCTCTTCGCTCAAATCTGTTGCCCAGGCCAGCAACGTCGGCGACATGCTGCCCTGTCCCAACCGTACAATATCATTCCCGCTATAAGTAACGGTGAGTTTCTGCAATCGCGATCATCAGCATTGCGATCATGACCACGACGTTTGATACAACCAACACCGGAACACGTCCATATTTATCGGACGCTTTGCCGCCCACCACACGGATCGCGATGGTAGCAATGGTAAAATATGTAAACAGTAATTCTTTTCTATAGATACCGACATGTTCGCCAAAGTCGGGTATCAACGTAAGCATGGCGCCATATGCATAGTACGCCAGGCCCATGATAATGCATGGCAGCAAAACCCGTGGCTCGAAGAGATCATGTCGATCTATTTTTAGCATCGAGATCTTAAAGCTTCGTCGTGCGGGTAATGTTTCTTTCATGCCGAGGACGATCGTTTGCTGCAACAAGTCCGAAAAAAGACGAGAGATAGAACATTACGTTGAGTCCGTACTCTCTCGCAACCATTCCGCCTATCGCGGGACCCATTGCCATCCCAACAGAACCAATCATTCCAATTAAACCCATCGCCTCTCCTCTTCTTTCGGCCGGAATGATGTCGGACACGTAAGTAGATTGACCTGTAGGTGTGAAGCCCGTAGAGAATCCGTGAATGACACGAAGAGCAAAAAATGCAAAGACAGTTGTGAGTAATGGGTACAACAAACTGCAGATCATGCAGACCACAGCTCCGGAAATAATTACAGCCTTTCGTCCAACGTTATCAGCAAGCTTACCGCTGAACGGTCTCGATATAAGGGCCGTGAGTGTAAAGAGTGAGATGATGTAGCCTTTATATTGGCCTCCGTCCAACGCGGTAAGAAAAGCCGGCAACTCCGGTATCAGCATGTTGAAACTCGCGAAGAATAGTAACGAGCTTAAACACAGTAACCAGAATTGTACAGAGTATCGGGGTGTATTCGTGATTTGTGATTCGTTATTTGTTATTGCTGGCCTGCTCTTGCGCACCCAATAGAAACGCTTTGATGTAGTCATCAAGATCGCCGTCGAGTACATTTTGCGCCGTCGGTTCGTTCAACACCGGTTCTTGCATCTTTCACAAGCTTGTACGGGTGTAAGACATAGTTACGGATCTGCGAACCGAAGTCGATCTTCATCTTTCCGGCTTCGATCTTATCACGGGCAGCATTGCGCTTCTCCATTTCGAGTTGATACAACTTCGACTTCAACATCTGCATCGCCTTCTCGCGGTTGGCGTGTTGCGAACGTTCTACCTGGCACACGATAACGATACCTGTGGGCTTGTGCGTGAGCTGCACTTTCGTTTCAACTTTGTTTACGTTCTGACCACCGGCCCCACCCGATCGGGATGTTTGCATTTCGATATCCGCTGCGTTGATCTCGATATTGATCGTATCGTCGACAACGGGATAAACAAATGCCGAAGCGAATGAAGTATGACGACGTCCGTTGGAATCGTAAGAGAAATGCGGACCAACCGATGTACACCGATCTCGCTTTTCAATTTGCCATAAGCAAACGGTCCATCTACCTCGAGTGTCGCCGACTTGATACCCGCCACGTCACCTGCCTGGTAATCGACTTGAGTTACTTTGTAACCGCTCTTCTCTCCCCACATGATGTACATGCGGTTGGAGCATTTCGGCCCAGTCCTGGCTTTCAGTTCCACCCGCACCTGGGTTGATCTCGATCATCGCGCTCAACTGGTCTTCTTCGTGACTGAGCATTTTCTTAAACTCGAGCTCTTCGACGGCCTGCGCAGTTTTCTTGTATTCAATTTCAAGCTCATCATCGCTGGCGTCGCCGGCGTCGTGAAATTCATTGAGTACCTCGAGGTCTTCGACAGCCTTGTTGACACGGTCATAGCGTCGGTCCACACTTTTTTAGCGCGGATGTCTTTCAGGATTATCTCGGCCTGTTTGGGATTGTTCCAGAAGTCGTTTTGATGAGAGATGCGTTCCTGGTCTTCGATCTCTACTCGTTTACGGTCGTAGTCAAAGATACCTCCTTAGGGCGGAGGCGCGGACCTTTAGATCTTTCAGTTGTCAGAAGTCATAATGGCGTAAAGATAATAAAGCAAACCGTCATTGCACGCCGACTACTGATATAATGGAGAGTCGTAATTAATGAACTTCAGTCGTTTGAAACCCGTGAGCTTGATATGACTTCTTGATGTGAGGAGGGGAAATAAAGTCGATATCGCACCTACTCCTGCGGCATACAAAAGACCTTTTACTGACTGCGGATTCTTTTTACCGAATGCAGGTTTCAACGCGAAGTATAATCCCGTAAGGGCGGCGCTTCCGATCAGCGTGGTCTTCGCATACTTCATTCCGCCCTTGTTCTTAAACTTCAGCTTAGCGATATCCAGAAAACTTAATGGTATCGCGTTGCATCGTAACAAAGGAAAATTCCTGTATGGACATGATTGCGGCATGATAGAGCTGATCATCACCCTTCAGAACAAAACGAATATCATTGCCTATGTAATAACGGGCCATGACATGACCCTTCTTCATGACGGCCATTTGTTGCGCGCCGGCCATGTGCGCCGTGCTAATCAAAAAGAACGCGATAACGAACTTAGTCATCCACTACATCCTCACAACCCAGTTGAATGGATCCGGTGCCTGTCCTCTCCGGATCGTTTCGAGCTCTTTTAATATGCCTGAAGAAAACGTGCGATAGGTCACTGGCGGAAGAACATAATCTTTTCCTTCGTAGCCGATCAATTCAATTGGTGCAATAGTCACTGCAGTGCCAACACCGAATGCATCGTTTACGCGTCCATTCGATAATGCGTCGACCAACTCAGTAACGCTGATCTTTCTTTCTTCGACTTTCATTCCACGTTGACGCGCAAGTTTCAAACGCTGTCGCGTGTAATGCCGGCAGGATGCTGTCGCTCAATGCGGGAGTTACGAGTACGTCGTCGATCACAAACATTACGTTCATCGTGCCCGACTCTTCTATGTATTTATGTTCAACACCATCGGTCCAGATCAGTTGCTGGTATCCTTCTTCCAGTGCAAGCTTCGTTGGATAAATTGCGCCACCATAATTACCGCCTGCTTTTGCGTAGCCTGTACCACCAGCGACGGCGCGGGTAAATTTCGTTTCAATCTTCACTCTTACTGGTGAAGAATAATATTTTCCAACTGGCGATGCGATGATCATGAACAACCAGTTCAGTGATGCACGAATGCCAATGTATTCATCATTCGAGAAAAGGAATGGTCTTATGTACAGGGAAGCTCCTTCGCCTTTGGGTATCCAGTTGCGATCGATGTTCATCAGTGCACGCATGCCATCCATGAACACTTCTTCAGAACAACAGGCATCCCCATTCTTTCACCCGAAACATTCAACCGTTTCAGGTTATCGAGCGGACGAAACAACAAAGCATCGTTCGACTTTACATCGGCGTAGGCTTTCAGTCCTTCGAAGATCGACTGACCATAATGAATGGCGGGGCTCGCGGGACTGAGTTGCAGTTTGCCGTAAGGGACGATCCTCAGATCCGTCCACTCACCATTTTTATACTCCGCGATAAACATGTGATCTGTAACTTCCCTTCCGAAAGGAAGGTCGTTGAAGTCGATCTCGCTGATTCGCGACCCTGGTCTTTTATGAACAGAAATGTTGGATGTGGCTACCATAGAGGTGTAATTTATCCGAAATTTACTAAAACTAACGGGTGTTAGTCAATTAAAATGCTATGAAACACGACATGAATAACGATTTTAACCGCGATGGTTATATCGTCATAAAGAATTTCTTCAGCAAAGCGGAAATCGACAAGATGTATTCTACCGCAATCGCCGACGACGTGATGCGTAAGAATGCACTCGACCTCAACGATCAGACCGGCAAGAAAACACGACTCTCTCTTTGGTTTACTCCGGGCAACGATGTATTCGGTTACATGACACGGAGCAAGAGGATGATCGACGCCATTACACCGTTGCTGGATAGCGACAGTCCCGTTTGTCACTTTCATTCGAAGCTCATGCAGAAAGAACCGCGCGTTGGTGGAGCTTGGGAGTGGCACCAGGATTATGGTTACTGGTATAAAAATCAGTTCATGTTTCCCGATCAATTGATCAGCGTAATGATTGCACTCACCCAGGCGAACAAACAGAATGGTTGCTTGCAAGTGATCAAAGGTTCTCATAAGCTCGGTCGTGTTAACCATGGCTTCGCTGGTGAACAGGTCGGTGCCGATATGGTGATGGTGGATAACGCACTTCAGACCATGCCATTGATCTATTGTGAGCTCGATCCCGGAGATGCATTGATCTTCCACAGTAACTTGTTGCATCGGTCCGAAGCAAATCTTTCGGAGAATCCAAGGTGGTCGATCATTCATGTTATTCCTCCCAGTCGAATCTTGCGTACAATGAAACTTCAACGTCATGGAAGACACCGGTTGATGTTGTTCCTGACGAAGCAATCTTGACGTGGAAGACGGATACGTTGGCTAACGCAGATTTTCTGAAGAAAGAAAACGACCCAGCTTTGAAATGAAGATCTATACAAAAACGGGAGATAAGGGCACGACTGCATTGTTTGGTGGACAGCGTGTATCGAAGGCAGACTTGCGTGTCGATGCCTATGGAACTGTCGATGAGCTCAATTCTTATTTAGGATTGTTGTTCGAAGAAGAGCTCATTATTCAGATACAGGATAGATTGTTTACGCTCGGGGCAATATTGGCAACCGAACCGGGAACACGAAAGTGAAAGTACCTCACTTGTCAGAAGACGATGTTATCGTTTTGGAAAAAGCTATCGATAAAATGGAGGAAAGCCTCGAACCAATGAAGCACTTCATTTTACCAGGCGGGCACCCAATGGTTTCATTTTGTCACATTGCCAGAACAGTGTGTCGTCGCGCCGAAAGGATTGTCGTTTCTTTAGAAGATGTAGATCCGCTGGTAATCAAATACCTGAATAGACTTTCAGATTATCTCTTTGTTCTTTCGAGGTTCCTGTCTAAGAAATTAAACGCAAATGAAATTCCCTGGATCCCAAAGATGACTTAAGATTCGTCACCTCGTCATCTCGTCATCTCGTCATCTCGTCACCCTCGTTCTAATGAGCTGCTTCCACCGAGGGAGTTCCCCTGATTACACTCTCATTCACCTTATCCCACTCAACCAGTCCGTCGCGGAGACGAATGATCCGATGTGCATAGTGAGCGATGTCGTCTTCGTGCGTTACCATGATGATGGTGTTGCCTTTGTCGTGTAGATCCTGGAACAATCCCATGATCTCGTAAGACGTTTTCGAGTCGAGATTACCTGTTGTTCGTCGGCGAGGATGATCGAAGGACTATTTACGAGTGCTCTAGCGATAGCGACACGCTGACGCTGACCACCTGATAATTCGTTAGGCTTGTGATGTGAACGATCGGCGAGGCGAACACTTTCGAGAGCGCCCATGGCCATCTCCAACCTTTCGTCGCGGCTATAGCCTGCGTAGATCAACGGAAGAGCGACGTTTTCCAAAGCCGAAGCACGGGGCAACAAGTTGAAGGTCTGGAATACGAAACCGATCTCTTTATTTCTGACAACCGCCAGTTCGTTCTCTGTCATTTCGCTAACGAGCTGGTTATTGAGCATATATGATCCGCTGGAGGGGGTATCGAGGCAACCTACGATGTTCATCAGGGTAGACTTTCCGGAGCCGGAAGGTCCCATAAAAGCCACATATTCGCCTTTATCGATGGAAATTGTGACATCCTGGAGGGCTCTTACAATGTTGTCGCCCATTCTATATTCCCTGGCGAGTGTGGCTGGTTTCGATGATCTTCATAATTATAGGATGAACGAAGGTAATATTTAGTTTATAAGACGGGAAACCGGGTCAAAAGTTACGGCCGAGGAATTCCAGGCACCGGGAAATAACCGTTTCGTCCCTCAAAATCCTCGTATGTCCCAGTCCTTTCGTCATGAACACTTCCGCGGACGGGTAAACTTTTTTGAGCTCCGTGGCATTTTCGATGGCCACATCGGGATCATTCTCGTCCTGGATCAACAGCAAGTTAAGCGGACGGGGCAGGCGTTGTACTAAATGCAGCGAAGAGATCTCTTCGAAGGTAAAGCCATAAGTTTTTGTCATGTGTTGTCTGAAGGCTATACCGGCTGCTGGTGAAGCATTCAGTGCCCGCCGAAAGTTTAGTATTACCTGTTCGGCAATGTTGGGCTGGAGATATTAATAAGCGTCGTTACTGGAAGGCCGCGTTGTATGGCGAGCAATGATGCGACACCGCCGAATGAATGAGCGATGATAGCACTGATTGATCCTTCGATGTCTGTTACTTTCTTCATCGCTTCCGCGAACTCGACGGGATTAGTTTGCCTTCCTTCCGATTCACCGTGCGCGGGTCCGTCGAACGCTACGACCTGAAATCCTTCGCGAGCAACACGGGAATGATTGCGCGAAACTGGCCGGCTCTTCCGGCCCAACCATGAACGAGCATGACAGTTGGTCCCATCGTTCCCCACCGGTAACACTGAACGTGATTGTTATTAACGACAACAGAAAATTTCTTCGAAGGCTTTGTGACCTCTTTTTCTTTCTCGGGTGTCTTGTAATGAAATGGTGTGTAGAAAAGATGAATGAAGTACCGGTGTGCGAGCGACGGAAGAATGGCTTCGACTTTCGGGAAAAGCCAGGGAATGATGCGAAGGGCGAGCGGAGTTTTATTTTTTTTCGATTGTTTCACGCAAAGTTCGCTAAGTAAGATTCACGCAAAGTTCCGCAAAGTTTAAATCAGTGCATAGCAAAAACGTTTGCGGAACTTTGCGTCGCATTTACTTTGCGTCTTTGCGTGAAATAATTTCAAATTCGTACTCAGATAAAGAGTAGTTGAAAGTTGCCAGGTCATAGACGCCGCTCCGAGAACTGAACGTTATTCTGTTTGTCAACCAAAACAACAGTAGAGCAGCGGGAACCGTAGTTGGTTGTCTTGATGAACATCGACGACAATGCGCGTTCGAGCTCCGCACGTCACACCTGTGTTGGGCAGATTCTCGCCAGCGACTTCGGTGTCGTATAAGAATTCATCAATTCTTCGCTGGTGATGTTCGATTTGCCAAGGATCGGCGCAAGTTTTTTCTTGCCTCGAACCACTTTCGGCCAGGGCGTATCGAGAAGGTGATTGCTTAAACCGTAGAGACCATTCTCAAGCTTTGTAATTCCTTCTTTGTAATTCGACACATACCAAAGGTTATCGACGTCGCCCATGATGAGATTGAAGCCGTTATACTTCGAAGGTTCAATGGCCTTCAAATAACTGGCAGGATCAACATTCTTCTCCAGGAAATCAGCAACCAAAAAACCTCGTGACGGTGCGTTAGATTTAATATGCAATGGATCCCTGTAATTAGTCAACATAGAGATCTTTCCGCCTTTCGTCATGCCCATCCACGTTCCACCGGCTTCGAGGTCGCGACCACCAAGAACATTCGGGTAGTCGGTCCAATAGTTTGCGGCGGCAGTTTTTCGGGCGTAGAACTCGTCGCGGTTGGCAGCGATGATGAGCTTATAAACAGGGTGATAATTAATGGCTGTGAAGATGAGGCACATGTTAAGATTTCCAAACCGTGAAAAAGAAAATAATGGCGCGATAGATCACCGCTATAATAAAGAAACAGACAACAAGCAGCGCCGCATTGGTAATAGATCTTGAAACAGTTTGTCTGTAAGCGTTGCGTTGAAAACCCATACAGCAAAAGTAAAAGGACAATAATCAACAAATAGGTTGATATATTTTCCGGCAACCAGCCAAGAATCACTAACCAACAAATCATCAGCGACGAAACAAATTCATAAGCGACGGTGATATGAATGCCCGGGGAAACCTTTCTATTAGCAATTCGCAGGAAACTTGCAAAAAGTAAAACGACTATTCCAACCATGGCACGGGTCGCCATATTTGCTGCGTCATAGTAAGTTTTCTCAAATGCTTTGAGATTCGTCTTTTGTTCCTTGATTTTTTTTCAACGACTTGCTTTGCCAAAAAAGAGTAAGGCATGTTGTTCAATCTGCCCATAAAGATCAGGGGTGATGCTCTTGCCCGGAGCCAATAGAAAAAATGCAGCCCAGAAAAAAAGAAAAACACTACTGGGTTTGACATACGTACATTCATCTCCATTAATAATGCTGTAACTAACAACACCCGGAGACTTGAGCATGGTCCATACTGTTCTGTACGGTCCCGGTGGCTCAGGCATTTCTTCTGTGACTTGCGAATTTGTATCGGTGGTTGTCATAATTCTTCTGCATCTTCATCAACAAAGAGTTCGAGTTGTGACGGCAGCAGCTGGAATGATCTTCCTGTGCAGTGGGGTGATACCAAGTCTCCTGATGCCATCGCGATGTTCTTCGGTAGGATATCCAACATTCGTTTCCCAACTATACCCGGGATATTCCGTGGCCATTCGTTCCATCAGGTCATCGCGATAAATCTTCGCAAGCACCGAAGCAGCGGCTATCGAAAAGTATCTTCCATCACCTTTGATGATACACTCGAATGGATTTCACCGTAAGGTTTGAAACGATTGCCGTCGATCAACAACAGTTCAGGTTTCAATGGAAGTTGATCCAGCGCCAAATGCATGGCCTTGAATGATGCGTTGAGGATGTTGATCTCGTCGATCTCATTGTTGCTTACTTCGGCAACGGCCCAGGCAAGCGCCCTGAGTTTTGGTAAATGACCTCTTTTAAGCCCTGGCGTTCTTCCTTACTGAGCTGTTTGGAATCGTTAAGCAGCTTGTGGCGGCAATTTTTAGGGAAGGATGACGGCTGCCGCAACCACCGGCCCGGCAAGACAACCGCGACCAACTTCGTCGCAACCTGCTTCTACAAGGTCTTTGGTAAATGCTGAGGCGTAAGCGGACCATTGGACAAAACTAATGTTTATCATTGAATCGTATCTTTCACAAATGAACGGCGACCAAAAAATCCCTGGACCACTTTAGAGGTGCGTGAAATTTATGAGAATCGATGGATCAAGGTCGACGAACACCAGGTGCTCAATCCATCTGGCGGCAAGGGCATCTACGGAAAAGTACATTTCAAAAATAAAGCGATAGGCATCGTTGCACTCGATCACGACAATAACACGTGGCTGGTTGGACAGTGGCGATACCCGCTAAGCCAGTGGAGCTGGGAAATTCCTGAAGGCGGAGGAAGTATGGACCACGACCCGCTCGATTCAGCTAAACGCGAGTTAAAGGAAGAGACGGGTTTCACCGCCGAAAGCTGGAAGATGATCGTTCGCACACATCTCTCGAATTCAGTGTCGGATGAAGAAGGATTTATTTACCTGGCGGAAGGACTTGTCGAAGGAAATAACGAGCTTGAAGAAACTGAGGCTGATATGAAAGTGTGGAAGCTGCCGCTCAAAGAAGCGTTGCAGATGGTGCTAGACGGGAAGATCACTGACAGCCTTAGTGTAATGGGACTTCTTGCAGTTGCAAGGATTAAACACATAGACACATAGGATACATATAGGATTCACATAGCAAACATACATGTCTCCCAAACCCGTTCGTCAGTCGCAGACGACCATCACAGAACTGATGATCCCATCGTACGCCAATTTTGGCGGAAAGATCCACGGTGGAATTATTTATCGTTGATGGATAAAGTTGCTTATGCGTGTTCGAGTAAACATGCTGGCAATCTATTGCGTAACGGTAAAGTGTAGAGCGCGTGGAGTTTCTTCAGCCTGTTGAAGTTGGAGAATTAGTTTCTCTCCATGCATCTGTGAATTATGTGGGAAGAACGTCGATGATCGTTGGCATTCGCGTGGAGGCATTGAATGTGAAGACGCAAGTTGTGAAACATACGAACTCGTCTTATTTCACGATGGTTAGCGAAGGGCGACGATGATAAACCGACGGAGGTGGCACCGCTGATTCTTCAGAGCGAAGAAGAAGTGAGGAGGTTTATTGAATGTCTTCACATGAAAGACATTCGGAACAAGATTAAAGAAGAAATGAATGATGCAAAATCTTCAATACAAGTAAAGAATGCTGCTCAGCTATTGAAGAATGAACGCTGCGTTATTAACATTACGAAATAAGGTACCTCTTCCTAAATCCTCCGCGTACTTCTCGCCTATTGGAATTGAAACATTCCCAACAAACACCTGCGATTTTTGAAACGACTTGATCTGTTCAGGGAAACAATAAACGAGTTGTGTATCCGCACGAACTGATCGACGGTAACTTCCTTCTATCGCTTTCAGATTCATCCTCGTGAGAATCGGGTACTGTTGTTTTTTCCGTGAAGATCTTCACGTAGTCTTTCAGTCCTTCAACGTACAACACATCGTTATAAAATAGTTTGATTTCCTTGTACTCTGCATGAACGAAAAAGAATCCGGGCTCTTGCGGGTACAGAGGCTGTCTTTAACTTGAAGAGATCGAACGCTTTATTTGCAGCTTTCAAAAAACGATCGAATGGAATTTGGCTTAACTAAATAATCGACCACATTCAGTCGAATCCTTCGAGCGCGTATTGTTCGTAGGCTGTCGTGAATATCACCATCGGTGCGTTCTTCAGCGTGCGGAGAAACTGTGTACCAGTAAGTACTGGCATCTGGATGTCGAGGAACATTAAGTCAACAGGCTGTTGTTGCAACACCAACAATGCATCCATGGGCGAAGAGGAATGTTCCCTTCAAAGCGAGAAAAGGAACTTTTGCGATATCGTCGGCGATGAGCTTGAGGGCAAACGGCTCGTCGTCGATGGCGATGCATGTCATTTTCTTTTCGCTCATAGTAGTATCTCCATTTCTACCTTATACACACCGTTGGATTCCGAAGCGTGAAAGAGATGTTTATTCGGATAATGTAAAGCGAGACGCTTACGCACATTCTCAACCCCTATTCCGAATCGGGTGTAGAGGTTGTCTTTTCACGGGTTGCGTTTTCTGCAGTAAACTTTAAGCGATTATTGGATACGTCGATATCGATCCGGGATTTGAAACCATGATCGAAATCGCCGTGCTTAAAAAAGTTTTCAACTAACGGCACAAATAATAAGGGCGTAATCATTTTTCCGGCAACCTCGCCCTTCACGTTAAACTCTACAAGATCCTCGTTCACGAGTCGCATCTTCTGAAGGGAGATCAGGTCAGCAAGATTCTCGACTTCTCTTTCCAGCTGAACTTGCTCGTCGTTGGTCTGGTATAAGATATAGCGAAGCAGCTGCGAAAGTTTTACCACTGCTTCGTCGGCCTTCGCAGTATTCGATCTGATCAGCCAGCGAATGTTATTTAATGTATTGAAAAGAAAGTGTGGCGAAACCTGGAGCTTAAGAACAGCGAGCTCCGAAGCAACTTTCTGTAATACGCGTTGCTGCTCGGCTCCCGATTTTTATTCCATTCATCCCAAAAGGCAATACTTGAGCTTACGCTTGCGATCATTACCGTTACGAGGAAGCCCGAAACCAGGGACCTCCCAATGGTCTTGGGCCAGGAGGAGGCCCCGGCCGAAATCCGCCAGGTGGCGGTCCACCAACATGCATCAGCTCGTTCACAAAGTTACGGCCACTACAGCGCTCGCGATTGCAATAAGGAACGGGGCGATGCCGTATCGTTTTAGAACGACAGGTGTAAGGTAGTTGAGGTTAAGATAAAAACAGCCCCATCAAAATACAATTGCGGAGAAGTGATGGCCAAAACATGTTCGAACTCAAAAAGTCGCTCGCACCCCGAGGCGATAATAATATCGGGGCGATAAAAAATATTCCCCATCCGACCAGGTGAACCGGCAGGGTCTTGACGATCTTTTTCATGTTGGTCACAGCAATAAAAATACATCATAACCCACTTTTTCGTTTTTAGGTGTAGATGAAAGGGGAATAAATGCCGACCTCTCCCTATCTTTCAGATGAGATGCGACCCCTGAAACTGATCCACACTAGCTACGGAATGGTGGTCTTCAGTGTGGTTTTCCTGCTGCTCTTTCCCCTTCTCATGATACCGATCGTTTTCCGAAGGCATTTCGCCTCGTGGGTTTGATCAATCGTTGGTGGGCGAGGCTCGTTTTTATCTTTTCATTTCTCCCCTATCGAATCGATGTGCGCGGCAAACTTCACAAAGACCGTCAGTACATATTTTGTCCGAATCATTTCTCGTATCTCGACATACCAACCATGGGTCTCAATCCCGTTAATACATTGTTCGTCGGGAAAAATGATATGGAAAAAATTCTTTGTTCGGATTCATGTATCGAAAGCTTCACATCACCGTAGATCGATCGAAGCTGAAGAGTCGCGTGGAGACGATGATGAAGACATTGCAGGCGCTCGATGAAGGCAAAAGCCTCGTGATCTACCCGGAAGGTGGTATTGTATCGACTGCCCCACCGAATCTTGGAACGTTTTAAAGACGGCGCATTCAGGGCCGCGATAGAAAAACAAATACCCATTGTGCCAGTCACTATTCCCCACAATTGGATAATTTTGCCCGACGGTGACTTTGTGTTGAACTGGGATTGATCTCGGTAATCTTTCACGAACCGATCGAGACAACTGGCTATACATTGGACGATATCGGTAAGTTGAAAGGGAACGTAAAGGACATCATCACAACAGAGCTTGCAAAGCAGAACAGCCCCTCGGTAGTAATGGCCCGATCAATATGAAAATTGACAAACAGACATTAGATAAGCTTGCTCATCTTTCGCGATTGGAGATCAACGAAAAAGATGAGCCGAAGCTGCTACAGGATCTTTCGAACATCGTAACGTTTGTTGAGAAGTTGAATGAAGTGAACACCGACGGTGTGGAACCGCTTACTACGATGTCGCATGAGATCAATGCGTTGAGAGAAGATGAAGTGGGCGAACATCTCACGCATGAAGAGGCGCTAAAGAATGCGCCAGTCAAAGACAAAGATTTCTTCAGGGTTCCGAAAGTAATTGAATAACGGCCGATGACCCTTCAATTCTGGAAAGGCTGGCCTCGTGGCAACCGTATTTTCTTCCTGATCTTTCTTTCTGTTTTTCTTGCTGCACTCATTTATATGTGGGTCGCCTATTTCATCGAGCCCGCACCTGCTATCGAACTTCACACCATCAGCGAAGCAGAGATCGACGAGATACCTGTTGATCAATTTCAAAAAGGTCCATTCAGTTTCGTCGTTAAGGGCAACAACTATGTGATACTGCAACGCCAGTTGGGAACGATGCTTCAAACGAGCGAGGTCGTTGCGTATAGTTACCTGTTTGTGTTGGCTGTGTTCGTTATCGGAATGCTTGCCGTGATCTCGACGCTCAGCAGGTTCTACTACCTGGTGGGGATGGGAGTATTCATTCTATTCGTAACAACACTAAGCACCGAGGTGATCGGCGTGTTCGGCATATACGGAAAGACGTTCGCGATCATAATAATGATGTTGTATGGACTGACGAGCTTCTGGTTTTTCTATTTCGCTGTCGGTTCTTCATTTACGAAACGAATACTTGCGTTTACCTCGATCACTGTGTTGATATGGCTAATGATCAATTTCATGAGTGCCATCGAGAAACCGTTTTTGCACATTGCGTCGTATGGCGTTGAGGCCGGGTTAATTGCATGTGGATTATTCATCGTTACCGTTGCTCACGAAATAGTTGCAGCATTCGTTTATGCGGTAACCCAAAACCCTTCAACACGAAAGAGTCTCAATCACTTCTTGATCATCACGGTGATCTACCTGATCAATCTCGCACTCACATATTCTGTGCGATTCGAGTACATTAAATGGCACATCTTTACTGTTGATATCTTCCTGTTATTGACGATCTCCGCCATACTCGGCATCTGGGGAATCAGGCAACGTTACAAAACGTATGAAAACGTTATCCATGCCGATCCGTATGCCGTATTCGCATTCCTGCTCACGGGCGCGTTGACGTTCACTATCATCGCGATGTTCATGCTGAACGCGAACGACACCGCACTCTCCGCAATACTCGACGTCATCATTTTCACGCACATAGGTTTCGGATTCATCTTCCTCACGTATGTGTTCTCGAATTTCGCGGGCATGCTTGCATCGAATTACCAGGTTTACAAGGTGATGTATCAGCCCAACAACATGCCGTTCTTCACCTTCAGATTTGCCGGGTTGATCGCTACGATAGCGCTCGCGATCTACAACACGTGGCAGATACCAGTGAACAACGCAGTAAGTGGGTATTACAATGGCCTTGGCGATCTGTATCAACGCGTTGAAAACACGGTTATCGCAAAGGCTTACTATGAAGCAGCGCGTACGCGCGGATATCGAGGCCATCATGCAAACTATGTTCTTGCCAATATCGAAGGAAGTTTGTACAACGCCCGCGAAGAAAATCAATTCTACGAAGCAGCGTGTGGACGACGTCCCACGCAGAATGAGCTATCTCAACCTGGCTCAAACCTACCAGGCTACCAACGACGATTCGTTGGCGATAATGGCATTGCGCAAGGGCCTGGTGGAATTACGGAAGAACGATGCTCTCGAAAATACGCTCGGTCTGTTGTACGCCAGGAACGGCATGCCCGACTCCACGGTTAAATACCTTTCGGAGTCGACGGTTTCTTCGTCGAATCTTGTTGGTCTCGCCGCCATACGCCGCGTAACTATAAATGATTCGAGCAATGAAATCAGCAACAATCCCGTGATGAGAGTCAATCAACTCGCATGGCTGAACTTGCAGGAAACGAAGGTTACAACAACCTACGACCTTCCGAAAGATACGGCCCCTCACGTTAGCCGACGGCCGCATCAATCAGCAATTACCTCATCAACAGTCGTGGCAACGGCGACACTACGTTCGTGAGAAGAGTGATCTCGCTCGCACGAAAGCCTTCGACGACGGCTTCAAGGAAGCGATATTGTTCGCTGCGTCGATCTATCTCTACCAGTCGGGCGAAACGAAGGAGGCATTCACCACGCTTGAAGAAGTTACTGTTTCAAGTGAGCATCAAGGGAAGTACAACAATATACTCGCCATGTGGGCATTGGAAAACGATGAGCCACAAAGAGCAGTCGTCTACGCCGATTATGCAGTGACACAAGGTTATAAGGATGCCGAGGCTACACATGCGGCAGCTCTTCAGTTGTCTAATGGAACAGGTCTTACGGATCACCAACCAACAGACTTCACTGGAAAAAATAAAAGTATAAGATCTACGATGATGCGGTGAAAGCTGCCACCGCCGGCGACTCCGCGAAAGCGAATGTTTATTATAAATGGTTAGGCACAGCCAATCCCTATTTCGACGACGGCATTATCGCTGCCGCTAACTACTTCAGTAAAAAAGGAAACACGTCTTACAATATTCTTGCGGAAGCGCGACTTTACCATCCGTCGTCGATCAATATTCAAAAAGCTTATGCACTGGAATCGGCACGCCAGGGATTTGAAACTTATGCAAGGAACGCGTTGACGAGCTTCAGTCAAAGATCAACGCAAAAGAATACTCAGAGCTTACAAAACAAGTTGAGTCTTATCTTTCAGCCGCGGCACAACAGTAAACTTATCTTCTGTAATACAGTATTTAATGTCTTCGTGAATACCTAACCGGTTCAACCGTTGTATGTGTGAAGCTTTGCTCAGAAATGAAAGCATGTCGTCTTTTGCTAAAACATACAAGTGCTCTGCCATGAGTGCTGAGTCATCATCTATCTTAACCTGATCTTTTATCTTGTGAACAAGGGCGCCTGCAAATAAGGTATCCTCAAGATTTACCTTTCCCTTCCACCCCGCACAGACGATAAGAATATCGTTCTGACTTTTAAGTACATGCTGCGCAACAGCAGACAGGTTTAAGAATGCGCCGATCACAACATCCTTCGCTTCAATCGATTTACTAATGGCCTGCGTTCCGTTTGTTGTCGTGAACGCGATCTTCTTTCCACGAACTTCTTCCATGTATTCGAAGGGAGAATTTCCCTTATCGAAGCCTTCCACTTTCTCGCCGTTGCGTTCGCCCGATGTAACATAACCCTGTTTGCTCATCGAACGGCATTCTTCAAGATCCGCGAATGGCCTGATGCAATCAACACCATAAGCGAAAGCCGTAACCATGCATGACGTGGCGCGAAGGATATCGACAACAACAACAGTCTTGTCGCTTACGTCGTACAGGTGCATCATTTCAGGACTGACGCACACCTCTACACTTTTCATTTCTTTTCGATGAAGGGGGACTTTAGAAAACTTCTGCTTTCAGGTTCTTGCCACGGACTTCGATGAAGATCTCGGAGCCGACAACAGACTTGCTCGCTTCGACATAGCCAAGACCGATTCCAATTCCCAGCACCGGCGATATCGTACCGGAAGTGACTTTACCAATGGCGCTTCCTTCGGCATCTCGGATCACGTAGTCGTGACGCGGAATTCCTTTGTCGATCATTTGAAACCGACGAGTTTCTTCGAAGCACCTTTTTCTTTTTGTGCTTTGATGGCTTTCGAGTTGGTGAAGTCCTTCGTGAACTTGGTGATCCAGCCGAGGCCGCCTTCGATTGGCGAAGTTGCGTCGTCGATGTCGTTGCCGTAGAGACAGAAGCCCATTTCGAGTCGGAGTGTGTCGCGTGCACCGAGACCGATCGGCTTAATGCCAACATCTTTACCGGCATCGAAGATCGCGTTCCATACTTTCTCTGCGTTGGCTTTGTCAACATAGATCTCGAAACCACCAGCGCCGGTGTAACCCGTGTTGCTCATGATCACATTATCAACACCCGCAAACACACCTGCTGCAAAATGATAGTAGGGTATTGCCGAAAGATTCGTTGTTGTGAGCTTCTGCAAAACATCGTTCGCTTTGGGACCTTGCACGGCAAACAAGCAGATGTCGTCGGAGATGTTTTTCATCGCCGCGCCTTTTGTATTGAACTTATAGATCCAATTCCAGTCCTTCTCGATGTTCGAAGCATTTACGACCAACATGTAGTCGTTGTCTTTAATCTTATACACCAGGAGATCATCTACGATACCACCCTGTTCGTTGGGCAGACATGAATATTGTGCCTGTCCGTCGTACAGCTTACTTGCGTCGTTGGAGGTAACACGTTGAATAAGGTCGAGTGCTTCCGGTCCTTCTATTTTAAATTCACCCATGTGAGAGACGTCGAACACGCCCACGGCATTTCTTACTGTCATGTGCTCTTCGATATCGGAGCTATAGCGCACAGGCATGTTGAAGCCCCGCAAAAGGAATCATTTTCGCTCCCAACTTTTCATGCACATCATTCAACGGCACTTTCTTTACTTCCATAACTTAGTATTTTCTAACTTTTCACTATTCACTTTTCACTATTCACTTACCTCGAAAGGTGTATTTGTTCTTCGTCTCTTTTTCTCTTCCAACGTTTGTGAGTCCACAACCAAAATTCAGGTTTATCGATGATCTGATTTTCCAGCAACTTCGTCACGATCTCTGTGAGCTCGCCGTCAGGAAAGGATCTTGGTGAGTCTGTTACATCAACATACTTGCAAGCGTAGTAACCTCGTTTCAGTTTATCTACATGCAAATAAACGATCGGGTAATTGTAAGTCTTCGCGTATTTTTCTGTGCCGGTAAGAACACCAGTTTCCTGGTTGAGGAATGTCATCCAGTGCGGCTTCGAGTGAAACGATGGAGCCTGGTCAATCACAAAGTAGGGTATTTCCTGGGTATCGACGACTGCCGTTTCAGAAAAATGGTTTTGCCCGGAGATACTCTTGTTATTCAATGCGATCTCCTCGCCCCATTAAACGCGGAATTGCCAAAATGAGAGGACGGGGTTATGTTGGCAACACCCTGGTATGCGAAGGCACGATGACTGCCAGCATCGTACCCAAAGATTCATGAGCAAGTATCCCTTAACAAGCATACATCCTGATGCCCAAATCGGCCAGAATGTTGTCATAGAACCATTCACAACTATTTCGAAGGACGTGGTGATCGGCGATCGGCACGTGGGTGGGTCCGAACGTTACCGTAATGGACGGTGCACCGTATTGGAAAGAACTGCAAGATATTTCCCTGGTGCCGTGATATCAGGCATTCCTCAAGACCTGAAGTTTAAAGGTGAAGTCACCACAGCCGAGATCGGCGACAACACAACTATCCGCGAATGCGTGACTCTCAACAGGGGAACTGTTGATAAGTATAAGACCGCGATTGGCTCCAATTTGCCTCATCATGGCCTACGCGCACATCGGTCACGATTCAATCCATCGGTAACTATTGCATCCTCGGCAACACGACACAGCTTGCTGGTCATGTTGTGATCGCCGACTACACGATCTTCGGAGGTGCATGTGCTGTCCAGCAATTCTCGAAGGTTGGTTCTCATGCATACATCGGCGGCGGTTCGCTGGTACGCAAAGATGTTCCTCCTTATACAAAGGCAGCGCGTGAGCGCTGGCCTATGCAGGTGTGAATACCGTGGGTCTTCGCCGAAGAGGTTTCAGCACGGAAAAGATCGCGGAGATACAGGAGATCTATCGTTACCTTTTCTTGAAAGGTCTCAACAATTCCAAAGCAATCGACCTCATCGAACGCGAGCTCCCGAAATCTTCCGAAAGAGATCTCATCGTAAACTTCATAAGAGAGTCTGACGCGGCGTGATGAAAGGATTCACCACGTCCAGTGATGCCTTCGAATAAGCCTACCATACAAATCTCTACATGAAGATTGTCGCTGAAAATCTTGGCAAGCGGTTCAACCGCGAATGGATCTTCAGAAATTTCTCATTCACAATTAGAACCAGGAAAAACATACGCCATCACCGGACCTAACGGCTCCGGAAAATCAACACTTAGCCAGGTTCTTTGGGGACAAGTGCCTCCCACGGCAGGGACTCTAAAGTTTTATGATGGAGATAGCATTGTTGATGATGCATTTCATCATTGTATCAATCGCAGCCCCTACATGGACCTGATCGAAGAATTCACTCTTGACGAAGTGATCCGGTTTCATTTCAAGTTCAAGACACCGTCAATCAATGTCGACAGCATGCCGATGCGATGGAGCTTACCTCTTCAAAAAATAAAAAAATCAGCGTGTTCTCCAGTGGAATGATAACAGCGTTTTGAAAACTGGCGCTTGCATTCTACAGTCAGACTCCCTTCCTGTTTCTCGACGAACCCACCACCAATCTCGATCAGCATGCAATTGAGTGGTACCAGTATAATCTTGCGCGGCAAAATGGTCGGGGTGTGGTGATTGCTTCCAACCAGGAGGAAGAATATCCCGCAAATGCCATAAAATTGACCTTTCTACCTATAAACGGTTACAAAACAGCCCCAATAAAGTATCAAATCCATACCCCTGTTCTTAAGCGTAAACAGGTAGGTGGGCTTTCTTTTAGAGCATGCTTTTTGTTAAGTTTGAACAGCTTTAATAACTAAACATGAAATTTTACCTCAAACCAGTTCTTTCAGTTATCGCGTTGGTGATTCTCCTTGGTTACACAGGCTGTGGCCCCGGGGGTGACCCAGGTCCGACGGAAGAAGAACAAGCTTTGACGAATCTCAGTGCTACCTGAAAGTTTCAGGCGGTGCAAATTCCAACACCGACATTACGCTCGACGGTGTGAGCAAGAAGGGTGATATTCAGGCTTTACGCTTACGCTTACAGGTACTGCAGGCGCTGCATCGTATGGTTACACAACCAGTGGTCGCCCGGCATTGAGCCCGTGGCCTAGCAGCGGTTCATGGAAGTTTGGTGATCCTATCGCGACAGATGTTGTGAGAGATCCCGGCACTCCAAAAGAAGTGGATGTCCATTACACCGTTACCGACAACCTGATTGAGCTTACGTTCACTTACAACCAGGCTGGAGAGGTCAAGAACTGATAAGGTTACCGGCGTTTGGGTCTTCCGAATGTCGAAGTAAAGAATATAAAAAAAGGACCTCTCGAAGGTCCTTTTTCATTTCAGGACCACCCACTGTTATCCCATCACCTCCCGATCCATGTGCTCGTCGGCGAATGATGCTACACCGCGTGTTCTCTTTAGCTGATCCCTGACAACCTTGCGAAGCACGCCTTCTCCTTTGCCGTGAAGGATCTTCACCTCAGCCTGTCCAAGTAATAAGGCGTCGTCGAGAAATTGCGTGAGCGCCGGAATTAGTTCCTCCACTCGCTTTCCACGCACGTCAAGTGTCGACTCGAAGGATGATTGTTTCTTGTAGATGTCGAGGCCCCATGGATCGTGCCTTCGTAACAACGGGTGGCTCTGCACGATCACTTCGAACGAGCTGCGCAACTTTTACATGCGAGCGAATGTCGCCAAACTGAACCACAGCATTGGCGCCCTTCACCGATATCAGTGTCCCCGTTACTTCCTGCCCGTGAATGCGCACCTTATCTCCGTCTTTGAGTGTCTCATCTTTACTGGCGCCTTGTCCTTTGGCTCGTTTTTCACTTTTGCTTCGAGGTCTTTCAGACCTTCGCGCACCTTTTTAGTTTCCTTACGCTCCGCTTTGTTCCTCGCGAATGTGACGGATCGTCTTCTCGATCTCGCGATTGGTTTCCTTCAATATCCCCGACGCTTCGTTCTTGGCTTTGTCAATGATCTCTTTCTTTTTCGATTCGATATCGCCAGTCACTTTTTCGTAGTACTCGATCAGTTCACCGAGCTCGTGCTCACGCTTCGTTAGCTCGACGATTGCTTTGTGTTCTTAAGTTTGTCGTCGGCGACTGATTTCATCAGCGACTCGAGACCTGCGAGATCTTTTCCTATGATCTCCTCGGCATCTTGAATGATCTTCGAAGGCAGTCCGGTCTTTCGTGCAATCTCCAACGCGAAAGAGCTTCCGGGTTTGCCAATCTCGAGTACGAACAATGGCTCGAGCTTGTGGGTATTGAACAACATCGCTCCGTTTGTGATGCCTGGTGTGTTGCGTGCAAATACTTTGAGATTGTAATAGTGCGTAGTGGCAACACCCCAAAACGCGTGTGGCAACCAATTGCGATAGCACGGACTGCGCGATGCCTCCGCCGAAGTTTGGATCTGTTCCAGAACCCAGCTCGTCCCATCAGCACGATGCGAACGATCGTCGGCGTTGTCGATAAAGTACTTCATGTTCTTCAGGTGAGAACTGTAAGTACTCAAATCATTTTCGATCGATTGCTGATCGCCGATGTCTATAAAAATATGATTGAACACTCCCATCGTCGATGGTTCGTCGACAGGAACAGGAAGTCCACATTGAAACATGTATTGAATGAGACCTGTGGTCTTCAAACATACAGACTTGCCACCGGCATTGGGACCAGACACCAACAAGAAGCTTACTTCTTTATCCAGCGATATGTTTAACGGGATAATATTTCGCTGCGACTTGCGTAAGTTCAGGTACAACAGCGGGGTGTCGAGCGTTTATCCATTTCAACGCAGGGCCATCAAAAGTGTGCGGCAGTCTTGAATCAAGGTCCGAAGACAGTTTTGCTTTCGCCTCGGTTTAGATCCAGCAGGCCAAGGAAATGATAAGCATCTTTGAGGTCGGGTAAATATTGCCTGAGCAAGGCGGTTAGCTCTCGGAGTATCCGAACCACTTCTTTCCTGTCTGCCAATTCCAAATCTCTGACTTCATTATTCGCTTCGAGGATCTCTGTTGGCTCGAGATAGATTGTTTGACCGGTTGCCGATTCATCGACGGTAACTCCGCGGATCTTTCGCTTGTGTTCCGACAGCAATGAATCACCAGGCGTCCGTCTCTAATTGTGGGTGAAACTCCGTCGGGTGTCCATCCTTCCGAAGAAGCCTGCCTGAATACCTGGTCGACCAGTCTTCGAATACGCGACCGCTCTTCGTTAAGTCTTTTGCGAATGCGAGCGAGCTCCGGCGTAGCATTGTCTTTAATCTTGCCCTTGTCATCAACTTCGATTGAATATCGCGGAGGAGAGACTGTGGAAGTTTTACTTCGCGACTCATCTCGTAACAAAAAAAGGATATTCTTCTTTTGCCTTTCGAGAAATGTTCGCGCCTGGAAGATCGACTGTAACGAAAGTATAATGTGGATGAAAAGCTTCTTCTCAAGAAAGGCACCTTCAACGCTGATCAACGGGATGTATTCTTCGGGATCAAAGTAGTTTGAAACGGAAATGCATCGCCTTTCTGAAGGATTGCTTGCAGCTCCGAAGTTCGTTGAAGTAAGCGATCGATGTTCGTGAGGTCGGACGAAAAGGAAATATTATCGACGTTGCGACGACCGAGATCACAAAGGCAATAATTTTTAAGCATTGCCCTCACCTGGTCGAAGCCAAGTTTTTGTTCGAGATCGCGGGCCAGGTCATTTTGCTTTGTTGGTCGCCTTTTGCTCCAGGAGGTTGAGCGTATCGATCACTGCCATATACACTTGTTCAAGCTCGACGGGATGTGCAAGATAGTATTGGTATGTCTTTTGAATAGCGGATCCGACGTGTTGAATTTTTTTTCGAGCACGTGCTGATATGGCAGGAACAAAACTCATCGCAGAATCGGGCGTTAAGACGTAAGTGTTGAGCTTTGCTTCCGCCACATAAACGCTCACAAGGAATTGGGGCATACTCTTCTTTGGTCATAACACCGGGCGGTGTTTTCTCACGCTGACAACCGGCGGCAACGAAAAGTATCGTCAAAGAAAAAATTAACCCGGCACGCGTCATTTTTGTACAGTGAAATAATCGGGGGCGAAAATACTCATATTTTAAAGTTAATTTCGACCCGGTGAGAACCATCAAAAACGAGGCCGTTTGAAAGATCTAATTAAGAAACTTCGCAACTACGAAATACAGATCCGTAAGGCTATCAACAGCCAGATGCAGGGTGACTTTCACTCTATCTTCAAAGGTTCGGGCCTGGAGTTCGACGACGTGCGACCCTACCAGTATGGCGACGACATTCGCACTATCGACTGGAACGTCTCCGCCAAAGGACACGGTACCTACGTAAAGACCTTTCGGGAAACAAAAGAGCAGACAAATCTTCTTCATTCTCGATGTAAGTGGCTCGCAAGATATCGGCACAAAAGGCCACACCAAGTTCGATATTGGCAAAGAGATCTGCGGCGTGCTTGCAATGGCCGGCGCCAAAGAACAGAGCTCCATTGGGCTTATCGCTTATTCCGACAGACGCGAGCTTTATTGAAACCCGCTAAGGGCATGTCGAAGCATACGAAGCTCGTATACCAGATTATCCGGCTGAAACCTCTGTCGGAAAAAACCAATCTCAGCAAGGCTATATTATTCGCGCTCAATTCGATCAAACGTCGCAGCGTGATCGTCATGATCTCCGACTTCATTGACGAAAACTATTTCCACAATCTCAAGTCACTCGCGCGCAAGCACGATCTCGTAATGATACATATCAGCGATCGAAGAGAGACGAGATTGCCGAAGCTTGGCATCATTCCAGTGCTGGACAAAGAAACTCACAGGACCATTTGGGTCAACACGTCGTTTGGTGATTTCCGTAATCGTATTGCTGCACATCACACCAATAGGGTGAAAGAACTGGCAGAGTTCAGCAAAAGACACCAAATAAATTTTCTGAGGTATCAATACCGAAGATGATTATGTCCCTCAACTTCTTAAATTATTCAAGTCACGAAACAGAATAATGAAGAGTGTTTAAGTTGAGGTTCATAGTGTTTATATTTTTCTTGATACCTGTATTGGGATTTGGCCAACAAGTACAGGTGCGTTCGCGCTTCCTTGCCGATAGCATTAAGATCGGCGAGAAGGTTCCCTTCGCGGTGACGGCTAAAATATTCGAGAAAAATCAACATTCTCTATCCCGACTCCAGTTACAGTTTCAACCCGTTTGAGCCTTGAGTCGAAAGAATATTTTGCAACTAAAACTAAAGACAGTCTCAGTTACGACAGCGTGGTGTATTACATCACTTCGTATGAGATCGACAGGCATACAGATGTTCCGTATGCCCGTGTATGTATTACAAGGCAACGATTGCACGCTTGTGTTCGGCGCGGCCGATTCGATCTTCCTCAAACAATACGTCGAACATGTTCCTGGACTCAGTATCCACACAGCAGCTCCCATTTAAAGACCAACACCGACTATCTCAACGTAAACTGGTTGTTTAATTACCCGGTGGCCGTTTGGGTAACAGGATCGTTGATAGTCATTAGTATCGTGGTTTGGTTCGTATTTGGGAAACGTATTCGTCGCTACTACAAGCTCAAGCGACTCGACAAAGATCACGTCGCATCCTTCATACTTTTGCCGAGGCATTGCAGCGAATGCAGTCGGAGTTCTCACAATTGAATGCAGAGAGGGCGCTGGTGATCTGGAAGAAATATATGGAGCGTCTCGAAGAGCAGCCTTACACGAAATACAGTACAAAAGAAATCGTTCATATGCTGAACGAAGGCGGTCTTTCCACAGCGTTACGATCGATCGACAGGATGGTTTACGGTGGCGTTGTGTCTACACCTGAAGCATTCGATCAATTGCGGGAAGTATCGAGATCGCACTACAGTGAAAAAATCAAGAAGGTAAACAATGAATGAGGTATTAGACCCATGGTATCATTTTAGCTGGTTCCTGCCATCTACCTTCAGTTCGTATACTGTGGCAGAATCCGTTCTGGCTCTTCGTCCTCTCCGTAGTACCGTTGCTGTTTGTTATTCGTTGGGTAACGCGATTCTATCTCAATCAAAAACTCCCGGTTGCTCTCGTTAAAAGCGATCTCTCCAGCAGCGCCGTTAACCTCGTCAGGCTGGTGCCGGAAATGCTCCTTTGCATCGTTGCCATGCTGATCATAGTTGCGTTGGCACGTCCCGCAGAAGACGAACGAGAAAGTTGAGCAATGGACGGAAGGTATCGACATCATGCTCGCTATCGATATCTCTCAGTCGATGCAGATCGAAGACTTCGAACCGAACCGTTTGGAGTCGGCCAAAGAAGTAGCGAGGAAATTTCATCAAGGGACGCTTACAAGATCGGATCGGGATTGTTGTCTTCTCGGGAGATGCGTTCTCACTGGCGCCACTCACAACCGACTACGCGTTGTTGAATTCATACATCAACGAAATGAGCTTCGACATGATCGAGAATCGCGGAACAGCGATCGGCAGCGCGTTGGCCGTTGTTACAAACAGGATGCGCGAGTCGGAATCGAAATCGAAAGTCTGTATCCTTTTGAGCGACGGCGATAACACTGCAGGTAACATAGACCCGATAACAGCGGCAGAGCTTGCGGCAGCCTACGACGTTAAGATCTACACGATCGTTGTTGGCAAGGAAGGGCTGGTTCCATTTGGAAAAGACTACTTCGGCAGGCCGCATCTCGTTGAGAACACGGTTGATGAAACAACCATGCGCAAGATTGCCGAAATCGGTAAGGGGGAATTTTTTCGCGTAACCGATGAAGCTGCGTTTGCAACAAGTATTCGAAAAGATCAATCAGGTACGAGAAAGCAGAGATTAAAGAGACACGTTTCAAAGACACATCGGATTTTTATTTCATCTACTTGCAATGGGGAATCATTCTGTTCTTATTGTGGCTGCTAACAAAAAGCACGTTTATGAATAACGTGTTACAAGATTAGATCCAATGAAGGCCAGTGGCTATTAGGCGAACTCCATAAATGGCCAGGGCAACCCCCACAACAACATTCATCCAAAACATACGCTGCGGTGTAATGAGTGTCGCCAGCCGGCCGGCGAGATAAGCCTTCGCAACATCCGTCAGCAACACGGTGGCGAGCATCGACAGGAAGAATATCGCAAAGTCCGAATCTTTTTACAAGTTTCAAGTCTATTGACGCGATACTGATGTAACCGATCCAAAGTATCGGCACCATGGGACTAAACGCATTGATGAAGAAACCTTTCAGAATGTATCGATAGGATTGTGTCTCCGTGGCGACTTGTGTTGCCGCCGCTTTCTTCCTTGTTTTTATGATGAGATGATACAGCCCGAATAAGATCAGTATGGTCCCTCCTACGAAAGCCATCTGGTCGCGAAACGTTGGTGACTCAATAAGTGAGATGAGCCCCGAGGTAACAAACCACTACGTAAAACGCGTCGCTGATCGAAACACCGAGTGCCACTAACACACCCTTTGAGAACCCACGCTCGGCACTGGTTTGAACAATGGTGAAGAACACCGGGCCGGCCAGGAACGCCAGCACTATACCAAACTGAATGCCTTTGATAAACAATCATCTAGCCTGTTTAGCGAGGAAATTCTTCCATTCGTCCAACTGGCTATTCTTCATCACACGTGGAAATTTATTTTGTCCGCCTATTTTTCCCTTTGCCTCCATCCAATGATAGAATGTGCTGATCGGGTAAACGTCGACCACAACTTCTTTTAAGGCCGCACTTCGTTCGACAGCATAGTCATCATTGAGTTCCTTCAAATGAAAGTCGAGTCGTTCTCTTAATGCTTTCCTATCTACTTTATTGTCCGACGCGAGATACCAGTGATGCGCAAACAGGCTGCCGTGCGGAATGCCTGCCACGGTAAACTCGGGTATCTCGATATTCATTTCGTTAGAAACCAGCTCGATCGCTTTATTCATGTTGTCTACCGAAAGGTGTTCGCCACAGAGACTAAGGAAATGTTTTCGTGCGACCGGTAATAACTATTTCAGACTCTTCCTTCGAAGTAAACTTGATGACGTCCCCAATCAGGTATCTCCATGCTCCCGAACAGCTCGACAGCAACAAAGCATACTCGTGCCCTTCTTCAACTTCATCGATCATGATAGCCTTCGCATCGGGATGGATCTCACCCGAAGGAAGGAAGTTTTGTTCGTTGAAAGGAACGAACTCGTAAAAGATGCCATTGTTAAGCACGAGCTTCATAGATCGTTGCTTAGGCATCGACTGGTAAGCCATGAATCCTTCCGAAGCAAGGTAAGTTTCAATATAGTAGATAGGCCTGCCGAGACATTTCTCGAAACCTTTTCGATATGGATCGAACGCTACGCCACCGTGAACATATACCTGGAGGTTGGGCCATATGTCGTGAATGCTTTCAAGCTTATGATAGGCAACAATTTTCTCGAGCAATATTTGTATCCACGCGGGTACCCCCACAATGATGGCGATGTCCCACTCGGGTGCCTTTACAACCATCTCCTGGAGTTTAGCATCCCAGTTTCGCGTCTTCGCGATTTTCTTCCGGGCTTATAGAAGTGCTGAAACCAGAATGGGAGTCGCGCGGGCCTGGATACCACTCAGGTCGCCTTCGAAGTAGCTCCCTTTTTTGTTAAGGTGAGTGCTGCCTCCCACCATTAGAATACCTCCTTCGAAGAATTCTGCGGCAGATCGTACTTGGACAACGACAACATCTGCCTTACGCTGGTGCGGCGGATGGCCATGGTCATGTCTTTGGTAACGGGAATGTACTTCGAAGCGGCCTCGGATGTCCCGGAGCTGAGTGCAAAGTACTTCACCCTGCCGGGCCAGGTCACGTTCTTCACCCCCATCTTCGACAGTTTCCACCAGTCGCGATAGATCTTGTTGTAGTCGTGGATCGGTATCCGGGGTGGTAAATGTCTTGTAGAAATCTTTCGGGCCTTTTCTGAAGTGACTGAGTATTTCGGGGAAGTCGTAGTATTTGCCAAATTCTGTTGCCGATGCCGTGATCATCAACTCCTGGAGTTCCCTCTTTTGCAGATCGAGGGGGGATGAATATTCCTGTTCAAGGTTTTCACGGAGCCTTAATTCCTTTTTTTTAATAATGTTCCTAAGATCGCCATATTTTTGTGTCGCCCGGCGGCACGTGCTACAGGGCAGTTCGGCCAAAGTTATCAAAATGAGCATTAAAAGAAATATAGAATCCATTACCTCAAAGCTTCGCCCGGGATGCCGGCTCATTGCCGTCAGTAAGACGCATCCGCCCGAGCTGATCCGAGGAGGCATACGATGCCGGTCAGCGGATTTTTGGGGAGAACAAAGTACAGGAGATGGTGGCGAAGTACGAGGTGTTGCCAAAAGACATTCAGTGGCACCTGATCGGCCACCTTCAATCGAACAAAGGTGAAATATATCGCGCCATGGGTAAGCCTCATTCACTCCGTGGATTCCGCGAAGCTCGCCGAAGAGATCGACAAGCAGGGAAAAAAAGTGGGGAGAGTAATACCAGTCTTGTTACAAGTGCACATCGCGAAAGAGGAAACGAAGTTTGGTTTCGATCGGCCGAAGAGTTTCTGAAGTTTTTGAAAGACTTTAGTTTGACTAATGTGTAAAGTGGAAGGGCTGATGGGAATGGCAACCAATACAGATAGTTCCCGATCAGGTACGAAGTGAGTTTCGGGAATTACATGATTTGGTTTTGGAAATTGGTAACCTGAAAGAGTTATCGATGGGGATGAGCAGCGATTACAACATTGCTATGGAAGAAGGGAGTACGATGGTGAGAATTGGAACAGCAATTTTGGAACGAGGTGAGGAGATGATGAGGTGACGAGGTGACGAGGGTGACGAGATGACGAGATGACGATGCAACACGACAACGATTAACATTATGAATAGCAAAACACTTCTATTAACCGGCGCCATTCTTGGATTTCTTTCGGTAGCACTGGGCGCCTTCGGGGCTCATGCATTGAAAGCGACGCTTACAGCAAACGGCCGCATCGATACGTTTGAGACCGCGGTGCGATACAGTTCTTTCACGCCTTGGCATTTCTCTTTGCAGGATTATACTTTCATGAAAACTGGGCAGGCGGATATGCCTGGCTGGCGGGAGTTATTCTTTTTTCGGGAAGTCTCTATGTGCTTTCGATCACCAACTCTACTTCTTTACCCGTCGTGATCGCAACACCAGTTGGCGGTGTTTGTTTCCTGGTTGGATGGGTAATGCTGATTTTACGGATTCGTTAACTTCTTCTCCATGATGTTTCCGGAGAGCAAACACCTGTGTGGCGTCCTTGTTTATTGCATTCGACATTACGGTTTGCCACTTTATTAACGCGGCCGAATTTTCCGGCGCTGTCGAAGACCAGGGTGATCTCGCCGCGACTTCCGGGTTGAATCGGATCGCGCGGCCAACCCTTCGGAGCCGTGCAGCACATTGCGTGGTCACATTCGTGATCATCAGAGGTTCGCTGCCGACGTTGTGAAATTTAAAGGTGTACTCGACTTTTTCGCCCTGACGAATGTCACCAAAGTCATAATTTGACTTGTCCCACGAGATCAGTGCGCCCTGGCCGAAGGCTGCCGACGAGATGATCGAAGCCACAATGAAAAATACCGCTTTCATACCTACAGGATTATAAACGCATTTCTCTGAAAAAAATTTACACTTTGCGGTCAAAAAATGTCCCTGAATGGAAAATTCGGTCAAAGAGCTGTACGGAAATCGTGTTCGGGTGAGGACGTGCGGTATTTGTATCATCGGCGACCGGCTCGTGATGGTCAACCACCGGGGTCTCACGGACGGGGATTTTCTGGGCTCCGCCGGGCGGTGGGGTTGAATTTGGCGAAGACGCCGCCACCAGCCTTGCCCGCGAATTCCAGGAAGAGACCGGTCTCCTGGTCGACGTTGGGCCGTTCCTTTTGCCTGCGAATTGGTGAAGCCTCCGCTCCATGCGGTCGAATTATTCTTTCACGTGGTTCATAAAGGAGGTGAGATAACCGTAGGGAAAGACCCTGAGTCGGGCGACCAGCAGATCATTAAAGACGTGGAGATGCTAACATCGAACGATATCCGGCAGCTCGGGGCGTCGCATGTGCACGGCATCCTTGCAAGGTATCCGGATATCAGTCGAGTCACCGCCCTAAGAGGCTATTTTAAACTCTAAGGCTGTGTTTAACGGCCTAAAATCTCTATAATTGTAGCTAATCCTAAGGGCAATTAACCTTATACATTGCAGACTGCAACTCTCGGTTATAAGCTGATCAGAAAGATCAAGGACGAAAAGTTTGATGAGGAGAATCTTCATCAGTATTCGTTGTTAATCCAACTCGGTGCCCGCGATTTCCAGGCGTGTGTTGTCGACGGTTCGAACCGCGCAGTTCTTTTGGAGGATTATGTATTCAACGACGTCGGCTCCCCCCGAAGAACAGGTAGGTATCATTAAGGATCTCTACGACTCCCATCCTTTGCTGATGGCAGGCTTTTGGAAAAACGTAACGTTCTCTATCAAAAGCAACAAGTTTGTGCAGGTGCCCCGCTCAACTTTTCGTGGAGACTTCAGCCGCAGATATCTGAAGTTCAACGCTCGTATCGAGCCGGACAAAGATCAGATACTTCATTGTAGAAATGCTTCAATCGATTCGATAACAGTGTATGTGGCACCAAAGCCTTTGTACGACTGGCTAACAACGATATATAAAAATTCTTCGCTGAAATTCATTCATCAATCGACGGCTTTGATCGAAGGTGTGTTACATATCGCAGCGAAACAAAAAGCATCTCCGTTGTACCTGTATGTCGATCGCTTCAAATGCACATACTGGCAGCGAAGCAAGGACAGTTGATCTATTACAACCAGTTTCCGATCAAACATTTTGCAGATTATGTGAAGTACATCATGCTGGTGCTAACAGCACTCGGCATGGATCAGCAGACGAGCCAGGTGATGATGTGGGGTTACATCGGGAAAAATTCGCCGCACTATCATGAATTCATTAAATACATCCGCAACGTAAGCTTTGGTGACAGGCCAAAGCACTTGTCGTTCGGGTATTTGTTTGATGAGCTTCAGGAGCATCATTTCTTCGATCTGTATTCAATGCATCTTTTATTGTGAAGCGCATAGCACTCTTCGCCGGTTCGTTTGATCCTTTCACTAAAGGTCATGAAGACATCGTATTGAGGGGAATGAAAGTGTTCGACGAGATCGTGATTGCCGTTGGTTACAACAGCCAAAGAGCTCACGGTATTTTCCCATCGAGATGATGGTGGAACGCATCAACGGCACATTCAAAAGGCGACGAGAGAATTAAAGTGTTGACTTATTCGGAGCTCACGGCCGAACTGGCGCGCAAACTGGGAGCTCGTTATTTACTGAGAGGTTTACGAAACACGACTGACTTCGAATACGAAAACAGCGTAGCGCAGGTGAACAGGCATCTGAATGCAGACCTCGAATCCGTGTTCCTGATCACATCGCCGCAGTTTGCGTCGATCAGCTCATCGATCATCAGGAAGTACACCGCTATGGTGGCGATGTATCGACGTTGTTACCTTATGCTCTCTGATTGAGCGTAGTATTCTTCAAATACGAATCGTATTGAGTTGTAAGAGTTCTCCAGCGCGTGGTTAGACCTTCCTTCTGATTCATCCAAACCACCTCTTCAATATCCTCCTCGAAGGCTGCCTCATTTTCGAATCATCAACTATCTCCATGCTGTACCACCGTGTCTTCTTTAGCATGGCATGTTTGTTCATGGTGTAAGTGTGCCATGTGGTGCTGATCTTCTTTCCGAGGCGCACTTTAACATTGCATTCCTCTTCCACTTCGCGAACGGCAGTCTGACGCGAGCGCTCGCCACTTTCTTTTTTCCCTTTCGGAAGATCCCATTTCTTCTGACGATAGATCATGAGGAAACGGTCTTTCTTTCTTATCAGGGCCGCCGGCAGCTTTCACGATCCTGAATTTCTTCTTCAGGAATTCCTTAACGGACTCATAATCATCGACCGAAATGGCGAGTGAACGCAGACCCATCGGCACTTTCGAGTCGATGAGGTCGAGAACGGTGTTAAGGTGAGTTATCGAAGCGTTGTTGACCCATACATTATTGATAAGATCCGCCTTTGTGACGGGCACTTTCTGTGCGTCAACGGTGGCGTTGAAATTTCCCAGGTCTGGTTGCTTACCTGGTTTGAGAATAATGACGGGAATGTCATTAACGAAATAAGTTCATGCCCTTTGAGTCTCCAGGCCAACGTGGCCTTCGTGGTTTATGCAAAAAAGCGAAATTTTTTCGACTTTCGCGGCCATGAGTATGATCACCATTCAGGAAAAAACGGCTGGACCCATCGCCGCGAAATTGCTTGTGAGATACAGGCCATTAAATTAAACTACAAAGAACCGTTCACATGGGCGAGCGGTTGGAAGTCGCCGATCTACTGCGACAATCGCCTCGCACTCTCCTATCCGCCCATCCGGAGTTACATCCGAAACAGTCTCGTGGGTGTGATTCGCGAAACATTTCCGGACGTGGAATGCATTGCTGGCGTTGCGACGGCGGGCGTGCCACAGGGCGCGATGGTGGCCGATGCGCTGGAGCTGCCCTACGTGTATGTAAGGCCGAAGCCGAAAGACCACGGCATGACCAACCTGATAGAAGCGAAAGGTGACGAAAGGACCAAAAAGCTGTGTTGATCGAAGACCTCATTCGACCGGCGGAAGTTCACTGAAGGCGGCACAAGCGATGAAAGATGCCGGTTTTAAGGTGCTGGGCATGGCGGCGGATATTTACTTATGGTTTCGAAGTGGCGGCAAGGAATTTCGATGAGGCAGACATCAAGTTGGTTTGCCTGAGTGATTTCAGTGCGCTGTTGAAGGGAAGCCCGTTGCGAAGAATTATTTGACGGCCGACGAGCTCGTGTATGTTAAGAGCTGGCGTCTCGACCCGGCAAACTGGAAATGATTTGTAATTTGTGATTTGCGATTCGCGATTTCTGATATTAAAGCGCTGCTGGATCTGAAGGCTGACCAGTTCAATCAACCTAAGTTTATTGTCAACGATCCTATCTCTATACCACATCGGTTTCAGAAGAAACAGGATATAGAAATATCGGGGTTATTCGCGGCGACGCTGGCATGGGGCCAACGCAAGACCATCATTAGTAATTGCAACAGGTTGATGGAGTACATTGAGAATGCTCCACATGATTTTGTTTTATCCTATCCGAATCGGACCTGAAACGTTTCGCTGACTTTCGCCATCGCACATTTAATCCGACTGACCTTCAATATTTCCTGAAGTTTTTACGCTGGTACTATTCGAAGTATCAGTCTCTCGAAGATGCTTTCGTTGCAGACAACATCGAGGCTGGCCTCGTTAATTTTCACGACCTGTTCTTCTCGCTTCCCGACTTTCCCAGGCGCACGATAAAACACATTTCCACACCTGAGAGAAAATCTGCGTGTAAGAGAATCAACATGTACCTGCGATGGATGGTAAGAGACGATGATCGCGGAGTTGACTTCGGTATCTGGAAAAAGATAAAGCCTTCACAATTAATTTGTCCATGCGATGTTCATGTGGACAGGGTTGCGAGAAAACTGAAGCTGATCAAAAGGAAACAAGTGGATTGGCAAACGGCACTGGAACTTACAGGCAACCTTAGGAGTTTGATCCGAACGATCCTGTTAAATACGACTTTGCACTATTTGGATTGGGCGTAGAAGAGAAATTCTAAGTTTCTGTCTCTAGTTTCTGCGGATTATTTCAAGAAACGGACTTCTACTCGTCTGTTCACACCGCGAGATCTTCGTCGACACGATTTACCAGGGGATACTGTTTTCCGAAACCTTTAGTCTGTATGCGCGTGGTGTCGATGCCATGGGCAACGAGGTATTGCCCTACTTCGCGTGCGCGATTTTGCGAGAGTTCTAAATTATAGTCATCAGACCCGCGATCGTCGGTATGTCCTGCGAGCTCTACACTCCAGTCGGGTTTCTCATTCATCACCGTTACGAGCTTATCGAGTTCTGCGAACGACATATCGAGTAGTTCAAAACTGTCGTAACCGAACTGAATGTTCTTCAGAATAAAGATCTCGTTCGGTTCGATCTTCCGGCCGTCGGTCCAGGTAATGGCGTCGCTGGTCGAATCGGTCTTCACTTCAATCGGCGGCCATGTTTGCACGATACTTACATCATCGATGTAATAGTAAGCGCTGGCCGACAGCATGAAGCTTTTGCCTGTGTGCTTGTCAATCTTCTCATGATGTGTGGTCCGATCGTCGGAGAAGTTACCGATCACTAAAACCCGCTCCCCGCCTTTCGCGCTGTATTCGGTTGTCGCGGCTTGCCACTTATCGCTGGTGAATGGTGTCGTGTTGGTGGTGGTGAAAGAATTCGTGTGTTTGATCAGCTTGTCGTCTGATCGGTTAAACAATGAATCCGACAAAGCGAACCCTATGCGATCTGTTGCGAATACCGAATACGATGAGAGCTTGAAGAAAAACTCGACCCGATATTTTGCTCCTCTCTTAAGCGGCGTTGGCAACTCTACCTGTATGTACTCACGATAATTCTTGCCGTTGTTACTCCACGTGTAGATGCCAGCGTATCCCATGCCTGAGTGTGCGTTGGATTGGCCGGCCCCAATTGAATGGAACGTCGTTGTCGCCCCAACTACATTGATGATAATGGTCGGGTGTGCCTTTATTCGCGGAGCTCCATCCTGGTAAAAAAAAATCACGACGGTCGGTGCTAAACGACGACGGACAACGAAAGTATTCTTCGAAGCTGAAATTAGGGACTAAGTTCTGAGCTTCAGTATGCCCGACCCAAAGACTGAGAATAGTAAAAAATATGAGCGTTAAACTTTTCACTATTCACTTTTAACTTTTCACTTATAATAGGTGACTTCGACTCTAAATTTCTGGTCTACGCCTCCGAGGCGGTCGAATGCAGATTTGGAGATCTTGATAACCAGTTTATCGTTCCCTGCTACGTTAGGCAATTGACCTGCAACTCTTACAAACACTCGCGGTTGTTTAGCTCATTCCGAACTTTAAGAATACTTCCCGGTTTCGCTGTGCGATGAAACGCGAGATACTTGCGATTGCCTTCGGAACCTTCGATAAGCTCAGCCAGTCCAAGTTCGTGAACTTCGTCGGTGCCGAGAACAGTCTCGGAGATCTTTACTGGAGATCCGGCCGATGCAGTTTGAACAGGAGTTGTTGTACTTGTTGTACTCGATGTATTTGGAACAGTTGAAGTTGGTGTTACTGTGGTGGTAACGGGTTGCGTTACTTGTTGCGTTGAAGTAGTTGTTTGTGGCGCAAACATAGGTTGAGCAACGAAAAGTGTTTGACTAAGCTTCACGTCATTCGTCTGAAGATTATTCCATTGCTTCAACTGATCCACAGAAACACTATAGACTTTAGCTATCGAATATAACGTCTCCCCTGCAGCAACAGTGTGCGTCATTTTAATTTGCTGTTGTTGCTGCTGAGGTTTAGGACTTTCTTTCTTAATTAAGATATCCTGACCAACCGAAAGTGCGTTGTCCTTCAGATTATTCCAGGCCTTAATGTCGTCGACTGGGACGCTGTACATTCGTGAGATCGAGAACAGTGTTTCCTTGGGCTGTACTTTGTGTACGGTACCGGCGGCGGTTTGAGTTCGTCCTTTCGGAATGTAGGGTATTTTCAGAAGCTGGCCGGCTTCGATGCCGCCGTCGGCCGTTGGGTTAAACTCGAGAATGCGAGTAATCGTAACGCCGTATCTCTTCGACAGGCCGAACATTGTTTCCTTCTCTCCTACCAAATGCACAATGAATGTTTGTCCGTTTACCGTCTCCAGGCGCAGGGAATCCGACTTCGCGGGGTGTAAATACAGACTGGCAGCTAAAAAAATTGCGTTTATCATAAATCAAAAAGTAAGCGAAAATTTAGCCATTTATCACGATATGGTTCTCACGGAAGGCACGGAAAACACGGAATAAAAAACGCTATTTTTACAAGGTTTATTACATAGAAAATTAACGCGGAATGACCTTCAAGATTGTGCTTTTAGCGATATGCTGCTGCCTCCTGGTACCTTTCCTGAGCGCCCAGGAATCTGAGAAGAAGAAGGTCATGGTGATGGAGATCAAGGACGAGATCGACCCGCGGATGACCCGCTATGTCGAGCTGGCGTTGGCTCATGCCACCGAGACGAAGGCCGACTACGTGATCGTGGAAATGGACACCTACGGAGGAACGCTGACCGATGCCAAGGAGATCGTTCAGAAGATCATGGATTTCAAGAAGCCCATCTGGGTATTCGTCAACTCCGACGCGGCTTCCGCGGGTGCGCTAATCTCGATTGCTTGCGATAGCATTTACATGTCGCCCGGGGCGAGTATCGGTGCCGCGACTGTTGTTGTGGGCTCAGGCGGCGAAGCCGCACCCGACAAATATCAATCGTACATGAGATCGATCATGCGATCTACCGCTGAAGAGAATGGACGACGACCGGAAATTGCCGAAGGCATGGTGGACGAACGTATTGTGATCGATTCTATCAAACAGGCAGGTAAGGTTATAACGTTGACGACGTCTGAGGCGATCGAACTCGGTTATTGCGAAGGAAAATTTGAAAGCATTCCACAGATACTTGCGAAGAATAATGTTACGAACTACAGTGTCGATACTTTCAGGCTTGGTTTTGCAGAGAAAATCATCGCGTTCGTGTTGAATCCATTCATCAGTGGAATATTGATACTGATTATCATTGTGGAATTTATTTCGAGATGCAAGCGCCGGGAATTGGTTTCCCGTTGTTCGCTGCAGTTGCTGCTTTGATACTTTATCTCGTCCCCTATTATCTCAATGGCCTTGCCGCCTACTGGGAGATCATCGCGTTATTTATCGGTGTTATTTTGATTGCCGTCGAAGTGTTTGTGATCCCGGGATTTGGAGTTACGGGTATTGCTGGTATTACACTGACTGTAATGGCACTCGTGCTCATCATGCTTCGAAATGATTACTTCAATTTCGACTACATCCCGCTTGGCGATATCACCGTCGCATTGATGTCGGCATTGGGAGGACTGGCCGGTGGAATTCTGTTGCTGATATTCGGAGCCGGAAAGATCACGAACATAAAAGCATTCAGGCGACTTGCGCTTGTCGACACACAAGACAGCTCGAAAGGTTACACAGTGAATTCGAATGCCACGATCATGAACGGCAAACGAGGAATCGCTCACACCATTCTCCGACCCAGCGGAAAGATCATGATCGACGACCAGATCTACGATGCGTTTACGCGTGGCGAGTTTGTTGAACAAGGACAGCAGGTCGAAGTCATCAACAGCGAAGGCATTGCCCTAAGAGTAAAAAAAATATGACGCGTATACTTGGTATCATTCCGGCCAGGTACGCGTCTACACGTTTTCCTGCGAAGCCATTAGCCGACATCGCCGGCAAGTCGATGGTACAACGGGTGTACACACAAGCAACACAGTCCAAGAAAATTAACAAAGTTGTTGTTGCCACCGACGACTACCGAATATTAGATCATGTGAAATCATTCGGCGGCGAGGCATGTATGACGTCGGCAGACCACCCCAGTGGAACCCGATCGCTGCTTCGAAGCGCTGTCGAGACAAAACGAGAAGTACGATTATGTGATCAACATCCAGGGTGATGAACCATTCATTGCGCCGGAGCAGATTGATTTATTAGCGAGCCTTTTAGATGGCAACACGGAGCTGGCAACGCTGGCGAAAAAGATCGATGACGAGGAAGCGCTTGTTAATCCGAATATTGTGAAGCTTGTGAAGAGTTTGAATGACGAAGCTCTGTATTTCAGCAGATCAACAATACCATATCTTCGTAATAAAGTTGAGCATACTTTTTTCAAGCATATTGGCATGTATGCATATCGTGCTGACACTCTTGAAAAGATCACGAAGCTGCCGGTATCGAATCTCGAAAAAGCTGAATCACTTGAGCAGCTTCGTTGGTTGGAAAATGGCTTCAGGATAAAGGTGGCGGAGACAGAGAGGAAACAATTGGCATCGATACACCGGAAGATCTCGAACGCGCGGTCTCATTTTTGAAAAAATGAACCAAATACCGCATACCCGCGAAAACGCTATCAGGTTCTTTGATAGTTACATTAAAGCTAATGATGTAAAGGGAAAGAAAGTAATTGATCTCTCTGCTGGAAGTGGTTACATCATCAATGAGTTTTATAAAGCGGGCGCCGATGTAGAGTTGTTTGATTTGTTTCCGGATCAAAATACTTATTGTCCAATTGCATGTAAGTTTATTGATCTGCAAAAGCCTTTCCCGGTCCTGTCTGCCGATATCGTTTTGTTGGGAGAAACCATTGAGCACCTTCCAAACCAATACTTCTTTTTTTCCGAGGTCTCAAAGATCCTGAAGCCGAATGGCGTGCTGATTCTAACTACACCGAACAGCTCTTCGCTTCGAAGCAGGTTCTCGCAATTCTTAATGGAGAGTGAGCACTATTCGACACCGGCACCAAATGAGACAGATGCGTTTACAAAATGGTCGGGAAGTAATGAGGGATATTTTTCTAAACTGTTCATTAGTGGGCTACTGAGATTGAGAACACTCGCAGCAGTCAGTGGGCTAAAGATTAAAAAAGTGCATCACACCAAAGGAAGCTCGACATCGTATTTGTTGATGATATTCTATCCTGTGCTGTATTATTTCAGCAGAAAAAATCTAAAGAAGCAACTTAAAGCTGACAAGAAGAACGAGCCTGTTTATAGAGAAATCTTTTCTTTAAACACTTCAACAAAGATCCTCACATCAAAGCATCTCATTGTTGAATTTGTTTCATCCCCAACTTCTGGGTCGCAAAGTCATCGATAGCTTGCTCCACTGCCGGAAGATCTTTCGAAGTCATCTTTGAGCCGATCACGTGAACGCCAGCGTCGGGGATCGCCTTCGCCACTTTCATATCTTCAGGTGTGCCCAATTCTTTTTCCATTTCGAGCATCGCACTCACCTTCACAGTAGGATCCTGTTCGGTCTCGCTCTTATAATAATATAGAGTGAGCGACGGGCACTTCACCTTTTCGAAGGTAGACTTGTTCATCTTGTCTTCAATGATCTCTTGCAGAGCGCTCACAGCTTCGAGGCGATACTTATCGTTCCAGTATTGCTTTCTCGGCTCGTCGAAATCGGTGATCACCTGGTAATTGCCACCGACAACCTTGCGGGCGATCTGCAATCCCCACGGATTGTTTGCGATCCAGATGGTTCCGTTGTTCACAGCAATGTTAGGAGAGAGATTGATCAGCGCATGAACATCCTCAGGATATTCCCCGGCCAGCATCAGTGCTACCGTTCCGCCTGTAGATGTGCTTATTAATATAACCTTGTCGCCGATCGCCTTACCGATCATCATCGCCTCTTTGGCCGACTCCCAGAAACGATCGCCGTTGAAATTCATAAGCTGCTCGGTGGTGTCGATGCCATGATCTGCAAGTCGCGACAAATATAAATTGCAGCCGAATTTCTTTGCGAAGTCGAGATGCACAGGGTCGCCCTCTTCTTGCGAAGCGGAGAAGCCATGCAGGTACACGACGCTGTACGGAGTTTTGGCTTTGGTCGAATCGTTCCAAATGATCCTCGCCTCGTTGTCGGGTTTCAATTTGTGCTTTGCTTCATTCGAAGCAACAAAGTTCTCGAGGTCGGCGGGAGCTTGCGGAACTGTAGGTAACTCCCTGGTCCATTTGTTCTTGTGTGGAGTTGGACCAAGGAAGTAAACTGCAATCAATAAAAGGATTGGAAATGTAATGTAGACGGTTTTGCGGCGCATACATTAAAAGTAGTAAATCTTAGTACAACGATCCCGATGCCGAGCAAAAATCCCATGCGGAATTGGCAGTATAAGTATCGCGGATCTTGTAGTCGATAATGATAGAGCCTCCTTGAACAGAGCCATCACCCTGCAACTCATAGCCGTCTACAATCTGCCAGGGAATATAAAGCGCGTTGCCATTAACATGGGCGTTCACTCTCAAACCAGTGTTATAAAAATTGTCGATCGTGATGTCGAACTGGTTCTTATAGATCTGCAGGTTGTAATCCCAATACTCGTCGTAAGTAGAGCTGTATTCGTGAACGCCGTAACTGCCGGTGAATTGATCGCGTGGATCGTAAGGAATAACGGGAACAGGTTCTACGTAATAGAAGTCGCATGAAGTTGCGAAGATTAAGATTGCGAAAACTGAAACGAGCGTCTTCATATCAAAGGGGTTTTGATTATGAATACGCAAGTGGGATACCAACTGATTGGTGGCAGTTAGCGTTGGCGTAATTACCAATAAAAAAAAGGGCTAAACCATAGCGTTCAGCCCTTCGCAGCAAACAATTAACTAACTGCTAACCCCCGCACTCTCCTGGAAGCAGATGCTTTTCATAGCATCTGGCGGGGTAAAAAGAAGGCACTCCGGCACCGGCAAAAAAATATTTACAACCAACAACCACTACGAATGGAGTAAATACCAGTCGTGCCGGATATGCCATATCTTAAAGACCTCAGTCTACATTATCATGCAAGAATTTATTGTTACCCAAAATGTTATTATCGTCGTTCAGGTTATACTTTGAAAGTGTAGGCTCCGACGAATGAGGGACGTTGTCCATCTTCACGCCCGCGTCTTTTGTACGCGGGTTGTTCCCACTTCTCTTTAAACTCCTCCTTCGTCATCTCCCCGTTCTTGCCAGCCTTCAGCTTGTCGCGGCGTTCTTTGGCCTGCTGCTGAAGTCTTTCCTTTGTCTTGCGATATTCCATCATTCCTTCGTCGTTTATGAATTGATCAGATGATATCTCCTCCGGAGAGAATTCGTCGTCGGCGCCGAAAAGACTGTCGTCATCATCACTGTTCTCAACTTTATTTACAGGCTCAGGCTTCTCAAATAATGTCAGGATACGTTCTTCTTTAACCGGTTTCTCTTCGAGAATAGGTTTGTCGAGAATCGGTTTATCAAGAACGGGTTTGTCTTTATCCTTCTTCAATTCAGGTTCGTGGATCACCTGGTTTACTGAATTGTCTGTTTGCGGCTGATTGAAGAGTGAGATCTGGCTACGATCCAGCTCCAATACCTTTTTTTCTTCAGCCCTCTTAGCAGCTATCACATCGGCAGCAAAACCGGTTGCGATCACAGTAACGCGAATGCGATCGCTCAAATTCGAATCAACACCGTGACCGAAGATCACTTCGGCTTCGTCACCGGCTTGCGACTGTATGTATTCGGTAATAGTAGTGAGCTCGTCCATCTGGCAGCTCTGCTTCTTCACCGGAGATGATCGACAGCAGAATTTTCTTTGCGCCCATGATGTCGCGGCTGTCGAGCAACGGAGAAGCAAGAGCTTGCTGTGCTGCTTTTATTGCGCGGTTGTCACCACGTGTTTCGGAAGATCCCATAACGGCAGCACCTGCATTAAACATTACGGTGCGGACATCCTGGAAGTCGACGTTCACATATCCTGCGAGTGTTATGATTTCGGCGATACCTTTTGCGGCAGTGGTGAGCACGTTGTCGGCTTCACCGAAGGCTGTACCTATGGCGAGGTTCCCGTAGATCTCACGAAGCTTGTCGTTGAGAATAACAAGAACAGTGTCGCAAGAAGCGCGCATCGCATCGACGCCGAGCTGTGCTGCCGACTGTTTCTTCTTTCCTTCGAAAGAGAATGGAGAGGTAACAATACCTACAGTGAGGATGTCCATGTCTTTGGCGATCTTGGCGATCACGGGAGCAGCACCTGTTCCGGTACCACCGGCCCATGCCGGCAGTGACGAAAACCATCTTGGTGCCGTTGAGCATTTCGCGGATCTGCTCTTTGCTCTCCATCGCGGCAGCGCGGGCCAACTTCGGGATTGGCGCCACAGCCGAGACCTTCGGTGAGATTTACACCGAGCTGCAACTTATGTTGTACGGGACTGCCATTAAGCGCCTGCAAGTCGGTGTTGGCCACAACAAACTCAACATCTTTGATGCCTTGCTTGTACATGTGGTTCACCGCATTGCTTCCGCCGCCGCCCACACCCGATCACCTTGATGATCGATTTGTGGTGCTTGGGCATCTCAAATTTGTATGACCCTGTTTCCATAATTATCTATTTAGTAGTGGTTGTTTGGTACTGATTTTTACTGCTTGTAATGCAGGTATATGAAGACCCATTCTCCATCGGATCCACGGCGCAACGATTTCGTTGATTACACTAATAAGTTTCATATACATATTATTTGAATTAGTATTCGTTTTTACCGTCGAGATCGTCGATCAACAAACCTTTTGTTTTATTGAGAATGTTGGTGAAGAAATCGCTTGTCAACGACTTCTTAACTTTCGCAACTTGCTTAACGGTCTTAGTCTCTTTGGTTTCTGACATGCGACGCTGATCATCACGCTCGTCGAGTGAGCGGAAGCCTGCGAGCACGAGACCAACGGCCGTTGCATACATGGGACTCTTTACGATCTCCTGTTTGCTTCTGCCGAGATGCTCGTTCGGGTAACCGACACGAGCATCCATGCCGGTCATGTATTCAACCAACTGCTTGAGATTACTTAGCTGAGCACCACCACCGGTGATAACGATGCCGCCAGCAAGACGATTCTCGTAACCGGAGTTGATGATCTCAACGTGGCACATCTCGATGATCTCTTCCATTCGGGCCTGGATGATGCTCGAAAGATTTTTAACGGAGATCTCTTTTGCAGTACGATTGCGAATGCCGGGTATGGAAACAACTTCGTTAGGACTGGCTTCTTCGGCGATGGCCCTTCCGAAGCGGGTCTTTAATTGCTCCGCTTGTTTGGACATAACCTGTAAACCATTCTGAATGTCTGTTGTCAGAATATTTCCTCCGAATGGTATCACCGCAGTGTGACGAATGATGTTGTTGAAGAAGATGGCGATGTCTGTTGTACCGCCACCGATGTCGATCAAGCAAACACCGGCTTCTTTTTCTTCTTCGCTCAACACAGCGAGACTCGAAGCAAGTGGCTCGAGAATGAGATCGTCGATCTCGAGACCGCCGCGGCGAACACATTTGTTGATGTTGTTGATGGCGCTGGTCTGCGCTGTGATCACGTGGAAGTCGGCTTCGAGGCGAACACCGCTCATGCCAACGGGATCCTTGATACCTTCTTCGTAATCCACGATATAATCTTGCGGCAATCACGTGAATGATCTCGCTGCCTGAAGGAACTACCATACGATACATGTCTTCGGTGAGACGGCTCACGTCTTCGATCGTGATCTCATCGTCCTTTGTATCGCGAAGTAAACTGTTGTGATGTATCGAGCTACGAATGTGTTGACCTGCAATTCCGACATTCACCACGCCGATGTTGATGCCGGCGATATCACTCGCTTCTCTAATGGCCTTTTCGATAGCCATTACCGTCTTGTCGATATTGACAACAATACCTTTGATAACGCCTTCGGACTCGGCCTTACCCATGCCAAGAACCTCGAGCTTACCAAACTCATTCTTACGTCCGACGATAGCACAGATCTTCGTTGTGCCGATGTCGAGAACCTACTACTATTTTTTCGTGTTCCATGATCTATTATTAGTGTGGTTGTTATTCTGCTATTATTTGTCCTTCATACTTTAAACTAACTCGCTCGTACTTCGTCCAACCTCTTGTTGGCAAGATCTCTTTATAAAAAAGCATCAGCTTCTTAAACTTAGAGTCGATGTTTTCCGGTTTTCCCGAATTCAACGCGCTGACCGGTGATCTGCGGGTATATGACGATCTCACCGGAACCATCGATATCCATCTGTGCCACTTGCGACTTCCAGAAGCGATCGTCGTTGATGAAGTCCATCATTTCCATAATCTGTGTTCCTTCCTCGAGTTTGTACATGTTACCGGCATCTACCAGCCTGTTGGTGAACGAGCCGCTCATCAGCACCACACGAGATGTATATTTTTCCGACACACCCATGATCGTTCCGTCTTCGGCGATATAAGCGTCGGGTGCATTCTCGCGAACGATACGGGCAATCGGCCTGCGCAACTCCACTCGCACCACGAGATTTCCTTTCAGGTCTCCGAAGATCTCCGCGTTCAGAATATGCCTGTCGTACTCCAGTTTTGTTTCGAGCTGCTTCAGGTTGATCTGGTCCATCGTCTTTCCGATCAACGTGAGGCTGCTGGTGTTTACCAGGCGGAGGACATCAGTCTCGTCGAGGAAATGATTTTCATTTTCGTTAGCGAGCTCGATTACAATGTTCTGACATACCCAGGCACCTTGCTTACGATCGGAGAATGCAATAAGACTGGCGACCGCGAGCAGCGCGACTGTCACTCTTATTTCTCTCTTTATGTTAAGCTTAGGCTTCCACTTCATATCAGTTGTACTTCTTGTTCAACATTTCTTTGATCGGGTTCACGAACGTGTCGATGTCGCCCGCTCCTACCGTTGCCACGACTTCGACATCGAGGTCTTCCAATTTTTCGAGAACGTCCTTCTTGCTGCAGCGTATCTTGACTGGACTGGTAATGTCCTTAAACAGCATGTCGGATGTTACACCGGGGATGGGCTCTTCCCTTGCCGGGTAGATGTCCATTAACAGCAACTGATCGGCGAGGCTGAGACTTTTCGAGAAGCCTTCGGCGAAGTCGCGTGTTCTGGTAAAGAGGTGAGGCTGAAGATCACAGTTATCTTCTTTCCTGCGTAAATCGATTTCAACGATTTCAGGAACGCCTCAATTTCAGTGGGATGGTGTGCGTAGTCATCGATGTACACGATGTCCTTGTGCTTGATGATGTACTCGAAACGACGTTTCACACCACGAAACGAAGCGAGCGCTTTTCGCAGAGTGGCTTCGTCGATGCCAAGCTTCATCGCAACGATGGATGCGGCGATGGCATTCTCCATATTATGAAAACCGGGGACACCCAGCTGAATCTTCTCGATCGTCTTGCCTTCGCTAAGAAGATCGAATTCAAAAAATCCGCCATTGGCGTTAATATTGCCGGCAAAAAATTGTCCCCGGCTCATTCCATAAGTGACTTTATTTTTATCCGTTAGGTTAGAAATGGATTCGTGGATGATGATGTCGTTTTTAGTCTGTGCAATAAACTGTTTGAACGACTCTATCATCGCCTCATGATTCCCATAGATGTCGAGATGGTCGGGATCAGCGGATGTTACAACCGACATCTCAGGGAACAATCTTAAGAACGACCTGTCAAACTCGTCGGCTTCGACGACTGCCCATGTGTCCTTGTTGATCGAACCGTTCATGATAAGATTCGATTCGTAGTTTGTGGTGATGCCACCAAGGAAACCAACCATATCGAGGTTGGCTGTCTTTAATATGTGTGATATCAGTGACGAAGTTGTTGTCTTTCCGTGTGTGCCGGCAACGGCGATGGTTTTATAATCCTTAGTGATAAGACCCAGGACTTCGGAACGCTTCATGATCGTGAAGCCGTTGTCCTTCAAATAATTCCATTCCACGTGATTCTTTGGAATAGCCGGGGTAAAAATTACCAATGTCCTCGATTTGCTTACGTAGCCGGGGATCAATTCCACTTTGTCTTCGAAGTGGATCTCCATTCCTTCTTCGATTAGCTCATGCGTGAGCGGAGTGGGTGTACGATCATAGCCACCGATCCTCTTGCCCGACCTCTTGAACCAACGGGCGAGATTGCTCATGCCGATACCACCGATACCGAGGAAATAAATGCTATCGTAGTCGTTCAGGCTCACTTATTCTATAATCAGTTTTTCTATTTCTTTCACAATGTTCAATGCAGCGTCGGGTTTTCCCATCGCGGCAATGTTGGTACTCAGCTTCGCACAACGATCCGTGTCGTTCAAAAGACTTAAGGCTTCGTTGATCAGCTTCTCGCGCGCTTCGTTGTCTTTGATCATCACTGCAGCATCTTTCTTCACAAGTGCCAACGCGTTTTGTGTTTGATGATCTGCTGAAACGTTGGGTGACGGGACGAAGATTGCGGGCTTCTTCGCGAGACACAGCTCTGAGATCGACAATGCACCGGCACGCGATATCACAACGTCGGCCGCTGCGTAGCGAGATCCATCTCTTTCACAAAGTCAGAGATGCGAATGGTGGTGAGGCTTTTGTTTTTTGTCCTCTGATGAATCTCGTCTATGTAGAATTTTCCGGTTTGCCAGATCACTTGAATTTTGGACTCAATTAATTTGTCAAGTCCCTTTAAAACGCTTTCATTAATTGTTCGTGCCCCGAGACTTCCGCCAATTATCAACAATGTCTTTGTGGAATTGTTGAAATCGTATTTGCTCAGCGCCTTACTTCTTTTGGGCGCTAAGTCAATAATATCTTTACGAACAGGATTTCCGGTGATGATGATCTTCGATGCAGGGAAGAACTTATCCATATCTGGATAAGCAACACAGATCGTTTTCGCTTTCCTTGCAAGTTGCTTGTTCGTAAGGCCTGCATAAGAATTCTGCTCTTGTATTAAGGCCGGAACTCCCTTGCGTGTTGCGGCCATCATTACAGGTCCGCTTGCATAACCACCAGTACCAACAACCACATCGGGCTTGAAATCCTTAACGACGGACCTGGCTTTGAACAAGCTCATGATCAACTTGAAGGGAAACAATAAGTTTTGAAGTGTTAGTCTTCTTTGAAGACCTGCAACCCGCAAACCGATGATCTTATAACCTGCTTCGGGAACCCGCGTCATCTCCATCTTTCCTTCGGCGCCAACGAACAAGATGTCGGCGTCGGGATGACGTTCACGGAACGCGTTAGCAATAGCGATAGCAGGGTAGATATGACCACCCGTACCGCCTCCGCTAATTATGATCCTATGCTGTCGCAACTTCTTTCGTTGTTTTAACTTCTTCTGCTTGCTGATCGTAGCTTTCATCTTTCTCGCCACGACTAACACTCAATATTATTCCAACCGATAATCCTGTAAACACCATTGCGGTACCACCCATACTGATCAGCGGCAAAGGCTGACCGGTGATTGGACCCAGACCAACAACAACACCCATGTTCACCATTGCCTGCGTGACCAGGTCGAACGCGAGGCCGGCGGACAATAGTCCACCGAATGCTCTTTCGGAGTTGTATGCTGCTTTCATACCTCGATGAAGAATGAGTAGATATAGAATCAGCACAAAACCACCACCGATTATACCGTACTCTTCCACCACGATTGCCCACGATTGCATAGACGAAGTCCGAATAAGGATGAGGTTAGAATGTTCCTTTGCTCGCTGTTACCGGGACCTTTGCCAAAAAATCCGCCGGTTGCAATTGCAATGCGGACCTTGCTGTGCCTGGAACGGAAGCTCCTTGCCTTCTAACCCAGGCTATGATACGATTCAACGCAGTTGTTCGCGAACACCGACCTTCACGGCAACAGCGCCTGCCAATGCACCAACCAGGAACAACATCGCGAGATATTTTACCGGCACGCGTCCAATAAACATCACCAGCACACAGGTTGCGAACAGCAACACACAGCTGTCGAAATATTTGTGAGTGCAATCAATCCACAGATCACTCCACCACCAGGGTCAACATCGGAATGAGTGATTCTTTAATGTCATCGATATTCTGCTGTTTCTTCGACAGCATGCTGGCGAGATTGATGATGAGTGCAAGACTCGCGAAGTCCGATGCTGAAACGAAGCACCGATAATAGGTATGGTGAGCCAACGAGCTGCATCGTTAATTGTAACACCGTTCGTATAAGTGTAGATCAGCAAACGGCACGCTTGCCCACAATGCCAGCCTCGAGATCTTCGAGTAATATCGATAGTCAATTTTATGCGCAAGCCACATCGCTGCGAGACCGAGGACTACCATTAAAGTATGCTTCAACAAATACCATTCGGCTGTTGTGCTGCGTTTGAATGCCAATGTTCCCACCGAGCTGTAGACAACAAGAATGCTGATCAGCGACAGCGCAAAACACCACCGCCCAAATGACTTTGTCACCCTCCAGGTTTTTATCGACCCACTCTTTCAGCTTCTTCATTGTCCTGCTTCTTTTTTGAGTTCTTGTACAGCCGCGCGAAACTGGTCGCCACGGTCTTCGTAGTTCTTAAACAAGTCGAAGCCTTGCACATGCAGGCGACAACAACACGACGTCTCCTTCTTTGGCAGACTTCAATGTCCATTCTCACCAGGTCTTTCACAGATTGAGTTTCTTTCACCTCTTTGACGATCGGAGTAAAGAAATCAGTAAGCTTCTTATTGTCTTTACCGAGGCAGATCAACGTATGGACTTTCTCGGTTACCCTGGTCTTTGATAAGATTGTAATCATTCCCCTTGTCGATACCTCCCGGCAATCCACACCAATGATTCGGTTTGGTATAACTTCCGAGTCCATAGATCACCGAGTCGACGTTCGTAGCTTTGAGTCGTTGACAAACTCAACGCCGTTGATTACACCGACAGATTCCAAACGATGTGAGTGCGTTCTTGAATGTCTTCAGCGCGGCACGGATGTCGGTTTCGCCGACACCCGCAAACAATGCCGCGTTGATGGCAGACATGGTATTTATAATATTATGAGGACCTTTTAAGGTGGTTTCGGATTGTTTGATTGAGAACTTGCCGAAGTTCATCACATCAGTTCCAGAGGATTACGTCTACTTTCTTAGGAATGATCTCCCTTCTTGCTATTTCTTCTTTTAAAACCGGATCATTATTATAAAATATAAACACTCCTTCCCCATCCATGTTCTTCGTAAGATTGAACTTAGCCTGGATGTAGTTCTCCATCTTATACTCGTAACGATCGAGGTGATCCGGAGTAATATTCAGCAAACACGGCAACGTTTGGTTTGAAATCAACTGTACCGTCGATCTGGTAACTGCTGATCTCGATCACATACCGTCCAACATTACCCGCAAGGCAAACATTTTTATTTGCTGATTTAAGGAGGTGGTAGGTTAGTAGTGTGGTGGTGGTTTTTCCGTTAGTTCCTGTTATCGCGATGATTTTGCCCTTCGTGTAGGGGTATGCAAACTCGAGTTCGTCGATTACTTTTATGCCCTTCGCTTTCGCCTTCTTTACAATCTCTGCTTTCTCTGGGATTCCGGGACTCTTAACAATAATATTACTGTTCAAAATCAAATCAGCACTGTGTGTTCCTTCTTCAATGTGATGTTAGCGTTAACCAGTTCTTGCTTGTATTTGTCTTTAAGATTCGACTGATCGGAGACAAAGACATCATACCCTTTGGCTTTCGCCAAAAGTGCAGCGCCTGTACCACTTCACCTCCACCCAATATCACAACCCTTTCTTTCATCTAAGTTTCAGAGTAGCTAGAGAAAAAATTGCCATAAAATTCCCACGATCCAAAAGCGTGGTTACAATCTTCGCTTCGTGGATCTGTTTCTTCTGGTAATGATGATGTAGTGGCGACATCAGGAAGATCCTTCTGCCTTCGCCATAATTTCTTCTTCGGTGTATTTGAAATACGATACCTGTATGATCACCGAAAGATTTTCGATAACGAATATTCCGCAGACCACCGGCAACATCACTTCTTTTCGCACAGCCAGTGCAGTACCGCGATGATACCGCCCAACGATAAACTTCCGGTGTCGCCCATGAATATTTGTGCCGGGTAGGCATTGTACCAAAGAAGCCAAGACACGCACCCACGAAAGCCGTACAGAAGATCACAAGCTCTCAAGGTTGGGTATGTACATAATGTTGAGGTAATTACTAAAGTCGACACGACCCGACAGGTATGCGAATATTGCCAGCGTTAACCCGATGATAGCCGACGTTCCCGCGGCCAGTCCGTCAATTCCGTCTGTGATGTTTGCGCCGTTCGAAATAAAAGTCACGATCAACACGCAGATCACAGTGTAGATGATCCAGGTTGGAATAACCGGGATCAGCTTCGAGTAATCAAGCTCATTATTTTTAAAGAAGGGTACCGTTGTTACTGTCGACTTCACATCGGTGTGTCGCGCGTCAACTTGCTCTTGCGTGGTCGCTTCTACCGGTGCTTCGCGAACAACAACGTCTCCGTTAAAATACAGGGCAAGTCCAACGATCAACCCGATGCCGACCTGGCCGACTATCTTGAATTTGCCGGCGAGGCCTTCCTTGTTCTTCTTGAATACTTTAATGTAATCGTCGATGAAACCGATCAATCCAAGCCACACCGTTGTAGCTATCAACAATATCACATACACATTGTGGATTTGTGCAAAGAGCAAAGTCGGAATGAGTATCGCAGCAATGATGATGATACCGCCCATCGTCGGTGTACCTTTCTTTTGTGATTGGCCTTCGAGACCAAGGTTACGGATCTCCTCACCTACCTGCTTCCTGCGAAGGAAGTTGATCAGGCTTTTACCGAAAGTGATCGTGATCACCAACGACAGTACCGCGGCAGCACCTGCCCTGAAGCTGATGTATTGAAACAGACCTGCACCAGGCGTGTTGAAGTGAGTTTCGATATAGTGGAAGAAATAGTATAGCATGTTTAGTTCGCGAACATTTTAATCATTCGACCCAAAACTTCTTTATCGTCAAAAGGATGCTTCACTCCTTTGATCTCCTTGGTAATTTTCATGACCCTTGCCGGCCACCAACACAATATCTTTTTCTTTCGCCATCATGCACGCGGTCTTGATCGCCTCTTCGCGATCGACCATCACCAACGTCTTGCGTGCTTCGGTTGGACCTACGCCTTTCTGCATCTCGCGAATATCTCCATCGGATCTTCATCGCGCGGATTATCGGAAGTGAGAATTACTTTATCGCTGTACTTGCATGCAATGGCTGCCCATCAACGGTCTCTTGGTTCTGTCGCGATTGCCGCCACAACCAATAACTGATATTACTTGCTCCTGCCCTGTCCGAAGCTGTGCTATTGTTTCAAGAACATTCTTTATTGCGTCGGGTGTGTGGGCATAATCGACAATAGCAGTAAACTTCGAGCCGGGCATTACGATCTCGAAACGACCGCTGGCACTTGTTAATGACGACAGTCTCATGAGTGCCGATTCCTGGTCGGCTTTCAATAACGTTGCGGCTCCGTAAACGGCGAGGAGATTGTAAGCATTGAAGTCACCGATCAACTTAAACCAAACACTTCTATTGGCTATCTCTAATTCGAGTCCGTCTATGCTATTAGTGATGATGCGGCCCTTGTAGTCGGCCATCTTTTTAAGACCGTATGTATACTTCTTTGCCTTGCAGTTCTGCACCATAACCATCCCACGCTTGTCGTCTACATTCACGAGGGCAATATGCGTCTGAAGGAAGTCCATCGAAGAAACCTTTCTTTGCACGGATGTAACTTTCGAAGGTGTGATGATAGTCAAGGTGATCGTGTGTGATGTTAGTAAAGATCGCGCCCGCGAACTTCAATCCTTCGATACGTCCCTGGTCTACGGCGTGAGAGCTTACTTCCATAAAACAATGACTGCATCCTTCGGCGATCATTTGCACCAGCAGCTCATTGATGCTGATCGGATCGGGAGTTGTGTGAGTGGCGGGAAGTATCTTATCTCCAATTCTATTCTCAACGGTCGAAAGTAATCCACACTTGTGGGTAAGTGATGTGAATAACTTAAACAGCAAGGTGGCGACAGTTGTTTTACCGTTAGTTCCGGTTACACCACACAGTACAATTTAGACGATGGGTTACCATAAAAGTTGTTCGCGATAATTCCCAAGGAATGCGAACTATCTTTCACTGTTACATACGTTACCTTCTCGGTCAGCTCGTCGGGAAGTTTTTCGCAGACCACGGCCACTGCACCTGAAGCTATGGCAGAGCTGATGAATAAATGACCATCCGACAGAGTTCCCTTAATTGCTACGAAAAGAGACCCCGACTTAGCCGACCTTGAATCAAAACAAACACTGCTTACCGTGACGTTCATATCGCCGGAAGCGGATGTAATGCTTACTTTATATAATATGTCTTTCAGTTCTGCCACTAGCTGAGCTTTATAAAAATCCTTGAACCTTTAGAAACTTTTGCACCCGGCGTGATCGACTGTTCTTCACGCGACCGAGACCCTGGTGAATCACTCGCAGACCCGAGCTCTCCAACAAGAAAATTGCATCGCGAAATGTCATGCCGGTAACGTCAGGCACACGTTCTTTCGAAACCACGTTCTTGTTCCACAACACCGAGTTGCCATTGCGCGCGGCTTTCACCCATTCCTCCTCCGTCTCGCCGGTCACTGCAATCTCGAGCTCATCGGTAAGCACATTCAGGTCTTCTTGCAAACCTGCTCTGATAACCGGGAATACTTTTTCTTTACCGTTGGTCGGTTGTTCACCTTTTGCCATCGCCGTATGCAATGCGATGTCGCGTGAATAAATATTGTCTGTGATCTCTTTGAAAACTGGCCCGGCCACGTTGGTACCCATACTGGTACACGCCCTTCGGATTTTTCACCACAACAATCGCGGTGTAATTGGGCGCTTGTGCAGGGAAGTATCCAACAAACGATGTAATGTATTTCCTCGCGTAATGTCCGTTCTCAAGAATCTGCGCCGTTCCAGTTTTACCCCGCGATCTTATAGTGAGCATTCTTCAGATTATTTGCAGTGCCATTTTCCACAACGCCTTCCAAAAGGTCTCTCAATTTCTTCAGCGTGCTGTTCGAGCAGATCTTGCTGTTCATCACTTCAGTTTCGAATTCCTTAATCGTGTTGTCGGCCTGGCGAATTGCAGTAACGAAAATTGGTTTGATCATCTTGCCGTTGTTGGCAACAGCGTTGTACAACGTGAGTGTTTGCAACGGGCTGATCTCTAATCCATAGCCATAAGCCATCCATGGCAAGGTGATTCCGCTCCAGTCTTTATCTGTCGGGCGTTAAACTTCGGAATGGTTTCGCCGTGATCTGCAACCCGAGCGGCTTCGACAATCGAAGCTGATCGATGTGCTTCAAAAAGTTGTCGGGCTTGGTACTGAAGTGTTTGTTCAGCAGCTTGGCCATCGCGATGTTCGAAGAAACTTCGAAAGCTCGACGTACCGAAATTGTGCCGTAACCACCTTGTTCATGGTCACGGACTTTCTCACGATAGAGTTGGTAAACTCCGTCGCCGGTTGCGATACTGTCGGTTAGTTCGACATCAGTATCCTCCAACAATGCATCATCGTAACAAGCTTGAAAGTAGATCCCTGGCTCGAGTGATCCACCCACAGCGTGATTGAATTTCTCCTTGGTAATTTATCTTTTTCCAACGGCGAGTGAGGTTGGAGATGGCCTTAATGTGGCCAGTCTCCACCTCCATCACCACTACAGTTCCTTCATCGGCATCGTGCAATGCCATGTGACGATGCAGAGATGTTTCGGCAACGTCTTGTAAGTTAATGTCGAGTGTTGTTTGGATGTCGTTTCCGTCGATTGCCTTCACGTCGTTGCCATCGAACACGGGCATCCAGGTGCCACCGGCGATCTTTTGAAACAATGCCTCACCACTCTGGCCACCCAATGATTCATTGAAACTTTTTTCGAGACCGGCACCTGCGCCATCTTCATTAACAAAACCAATCGTACGTTTGCTGAGGTCGGTAAACGGGTTGTATCGAATGTCCGTCTTTTCAAGATCACACCGGCCTTGTATCGTCCTTCGCGGAACATCGGCCACGAGGTCATATCTTTCTTTGCCTGGTAGTTGATGCGCTTGCGATTGACAACCAGGTATCTTTTACCGGAGGCGCGCGCATCTTTGATCATTCGTTTATAATCTTCTTTCGATCGATCGCGGAAGTATTGCGACAGGCGGAGAGATAACGAATCGATATTCTTGTCGAACAATTCTTTGCTTGCGTGTGTCGGATCCATTGCCACACGATAGAAAGGAAGCGAGGTAGCGAGAAGACTTCCATTGTCCGAATAAATGTACCGCGTGTTGCTTTCACTTTTTTGAAGTCGAACATGATCTCGTCGGCCATGCGCTTCCACTTGTCACCTTCCACAATCTGGATGTGACCAATCTTTGCGGCCACGCATAAAGCGAAAATCACGACGCCGATGAAGGCAACGCGAACGCGGATCAGTATCGATTTCTTAATGTTCAATGTTCAATATTCTATGTCTTCTGCTACGATCTTAAATTGGCGGATTCAAACTTTCTTTCAGGCCCAACTCCCTCACTCTTCTTGCAACTTCACTTTGCTTGCTTGCATACATCACGTCTGCCTTCAGTGTGGTGTAGTCGGCGCCGGAGATCTTCTACTTCACTTTGTGCGCGATTGATCTCGCGAACAGTCTTCTCTGGCGTGGTGTGTGTTGCCGATGTACAACAAGCTAAGGGCGAGTACGAAGAGGATCTTCGGCAGATACTGCACAGGAAATCCTTCTTCGAAATACGTTTCTAGTTTCAGACGTCGTTCGATGCCTGAAAAAATGCTATTGCCTTTGCTCGCCGATTCTTTCTTCGGCTTCACTCTCTCGACGTTTTCTTTTTCAGGTTGGATCCTGAGTTTGTTTTCCATTGTCATAGTCGCTCCGCGATTCTTAGTTTCGCGCTCCTTGCTCTGCTATTCGTTTCAATTTCCTCTTCATTAGCTTCAATCACTTTCCTGTTCACTGCTTCGAAGGGCCTGATTGGATTTCCGTAGAATCTTTCTCCAACTCACCGAAGACTTTGCCGGTGTTGATGAAGTTCTTCACCATCCGGTCTTCGAGAGAGTGGTAGCTCATCACTACCAGCCTGCCTCCTTCCGCTGTTACCTCGGCACATTGGTGCAAAAAGTCTTCAAGCGCCCGCAATTCTTCATTCACCACTAATCTCAATGCCTGAAACACCTGTGCGAGTATTTATTTTCCTTACCCCGCGGCGCTAAACTTTGTAGTGCCGCTTTGAGCTCGGTTGTTGTTACGAAAGGTTTTACGGTGCGGAGTCGTACGATCTCTCCTTGCTACAGTCTTTGCGTTCTTCAGTTCGCCGTACATTCCGAGATCTTGTGGAGCTCTTCTTCAGGGAACTCGTTGATGATCTTCGAAGCGGTTGTCTTAGACGACTGATCCATGCGCATGTCTAGAGGGCCGTCGAATCTTGTTGAGAATCCGCGCGCCGGAGAATCTATCTGGTGAGATGAGATTCCGAGATCAGACGAGATGCATCGACTTTGGTCACACCGTTCAACTTCAGGTATTGTTTCATGTACCGGAAGTTGGCTTTACAGAATGTGAAAGAACGGTGGTTGATTTTCGATGCTTCGGCTTCCGCGTCGGCATCCTGGTCAAAGGCGATCAACCGTCCGCCTTGATGTGTTCTAATATTGCGAGACTATGTCCACCGCCGCCGAATGTTACATCGATGTACGTTCCCTCTGGTCTGATATACAAACCATTGAGACATTCCGTGAGCATAACGGGCTTGTGATACATAACCTGCTGCGATTCCGAAGCCTGAGTCTTTTCGATAACCAAGCTTCGATTCATCTTTACTGGTTCAGATACTTTTCCGCCAGTTTCGACAAGTCACCAGGGTCGCTGATAAGGTTTTTTCGGTAGGTGGCCGGATCCCAGATCTCAACTTTGCTACCTGTTCCACCACCAGCAACACCTCTTTGTCGAGGCTTGCATAGGATAACAGGTTCTTCGGCAACAGGAAACGGCCGCTGCCATCCAGCTCTACCGTTTACCACGCCCGACAAAAAGCTCCGCTGGAAGTCGCGGTTCTCTTTGCTGAATCACTGAGACCAGAAATCGTTGAAAAAACCTTTTTAAACTCCACCATTGGATAGATGAATTGAGGGCATTGTTCTCGAAGCCGCGGCGTATCACAAGCTCCTGCTCCCCTTCGGGAAGCTGGGCCTTGATGCGCGCAGGCAGTGCTATTCTGCCCTTGACGTCAAGTTTACACTCATACTCGCTGGGTGAAGAAAGTCATGACAGGTAGTGGTTGTCTTTTTCTCCTTAAGCAAACGTATGTAATTTCACTCCACTTTCCACCACTTTCAGCCACTTTTTTACATTTTTCCGTTGAAAAAGTGCAAAAAGTTCACTTCGGACAGCGAAACTGTCAGGGAAAACCAGCCCTGGTAATGAATTTTGGTGGGAAAAAAGTGGGATTACTTGCGAGACTGATAGGCTCTACGGAAGGATCTGGGCGATGAATACCCAAGAATTCCAGCTATTCCGACACCTTTATAGTCGGTGGACTTCAACAGCTTCGACCCGATTTCTTTTACAATTTGTCCGGAAATCCTGCGAAAAGTGGTTTTTTCTGCCGCCAGCTTCCGCTGAAACGACCTCACGGTCATATTCAGCCTGGACGCGATCACCTCTTCCGGCGGCACAATACCTTTGAAATCACTCATTATTAGTTGCCGAACCTGCTCATTAAGGGTCTTAGGCTTAGATCTCTCTTCACAGCCCTTCGAACAACCGGAACAGGGACCGATCGCTCTAAGCACCTTTATCAAAAGCTGCTCTTTCTTAAATATCAGCTGGTTCTTCTGTTCACGTGCGGGAGCGATCTTCTCCCCGCTCAATAGGTAAAAAACATTCAACGTTCGGCCCTTCGCCTGATCTACTGCCTGTCGTGCACCGACCCGGATATAACCGTTGCCATATCGCTACCGGCGTGTATTGAAGGATAACCTCATCTTTCTTTTCGATGATCTTATACTCAAACATATTCGTCGCAATCCGACCATACTCACAAACTTGTCGAAATGCGTCGAGCAATGTCTTACTGTTCTGCATCAGGTATCCAACCAAACCCATGATCGATGGATTTGTCGACTGGCCTATATGGAGTCCGAGTTGCCGGTCGCCTGTCATCTTCACGGCAAGCTCCCATGCACGGCATGATGTTTCGAAGTCGGCGCGTTTTTTCGGAATCGTCGAGATCACTTATTTCTATCTTAAGCTTCTTGCAAAGCTCGGCCATCCGACGCACCATGCGCCGCAGCACCGTAGACGATATCCCGGATGATGGGCAATGTGCGCATATAAAAACGATTGTCGTAAAATGTCCCCCATTTGTCGCAATGTATCCTATTATTTTCTATGTGCACCCGTTCATGCTGTTTAAAAAACTTTATGAAAATCATTACAAACATCTTCTTGGGCTAATGGCGTTAGCCTTTTGCAAAACAGGTATCGAAACTTTGTTGAATCCCAATCGGTAATGGACAACGTTGGCATCGCACTGAACAACGCAAGCGCCGAAAGCTCGATGAGAGCGGTTTATGGCGGAATGCACCTGGTGTTTGGATTGTTCCTGCATCTATGGAATTTTTAAAGATGCAAAGTCAGCACTCGGCCTTATTGCTCTTTATACAGCGGGCTTCACAATCGGGCGTGTATCGGAATACTTGTAAGCGGAGCACCGAATAACTTTGTGACAACGTGGTTGATCACGGAAGTAGCTTGCGGAATTATAGCAGCGTTGCTAATATCTCGTCTGGTATGCTCGCCAAGATGTGGCGGTGGCGAAAGGTTTTTAATGTGTGAATTCGCGACGAACGAACGAACTCCTTTCAATCCATCCGCAGATATCAGAAGGTCTTTGGCTTCAGGCATGTCAAAGACTTCTTTGATGTTTTGAATGATGCCCGCAGGAATTTTAGTCTATTGATTTCTTTAACGATCTCATTCGATGATAGCCGTTGTACTTTTAAAGAAATTACTTCGCCAAGAATCTTCCTGTTTCTAACGCGTTCGATATTCGTTTTATAAAGATTTTCAATACCCAATAAATTACATAAGGTCGCTGTACTGGCGGTCGCTGCAATAGCCAGCAAGTCTTCTTGCCATCTTTCGTCTCGAACCATTCGCCATACGGAGCGATGTTGGGGTGAAGAGATCCGATTCGCTCCGGCATGCTTGCTCCCACCAGCCAGTTCGAAGCCTGGTTCATCAGCGATGAAACGGCAGCCTGTATTAACGACACATCGACCAGGCTTCCTTCACCATTTCGTTCGCGTTTCAGCAATGCAACTAACATCCTTCTTTCATTGATGCGCAGCTAAGAACATCGATCAGCGCCACCGGCATCTTGATCGGGGGACCATCTTTTTCACCATTGAGACTCATGAGCCCGACTCCGCTTGTAACACATGCATCGTAACCGACACGATCATTCAATGGACCATAGCCCGTTATTCGTCCGTAGATTATTTTCTTGTTGATAGCGCTAAGGATCTTCGTACGACACTCCAAGCTTCGCATCATCACCGCGTTGTAACTGGCGATAACGACATCCGATCTCATCGCAAGTTTCTTTATGACGTCACGATCTTTTTGAGTGGTGAGATCGAGTGCGGAGAGATCGTTTTCCCCAGTTGACCGATGAGAAATATGCGGAACGATCGTCGGTTTTCTCGGTAGCCGATTTCCAGGTGCGAGTTACATCGCCACCTGCTTTGATGTTCTCTACTTTAATGACATCGGCGCCAAGCTCGGCAAAGAATTGGCCTACACTTGGACCTGCAAGGACGGATGCCAATTCCAACACTCTTAGATTGTCAAACATTGAAATGATTTGTAATTCGTGATTTGTAATTGACTCCAAGTTGTTCCATGGCAATCACAATACGAATCACAAATCAGAAACTTTTTTACATCATATTTGCGTTTTTAGTCTTTAAATCTCGGTTTCCATGCGTTTTTATGTAGTCCTGACGGCTTTTCTAGTGACCACCTGCCAACCCTCCAAAGAAACCAGCGACCCTGAAACCAGGAATTTGGCGCGGTGTTATTCACATGCAAGACCACGAGCTGCCGTTCACTTTCCGTGTTACAAAGGATAGCGGACATCAAGTCTACTTGCGAAATGCCGGCGAAGAAATTCTCCTCGACGAGATCGCTGTCAAAGGCGATTCCGTTGAAATGAAACTTCATATCTTCGATGCATCACTGAAAGCAAAGATCGATGGCGACAAGCTTAGCGGTACTTTCTATAAATATTATGCACCCGAAGCAAGCCTGCCTTTCCTCGGCTACGTTTGGTGATGACTTTCGCTTTACGAAAAGCAGCACCGCAAAACATGACTTCTCGGGTAAATATCAACTGACGTTTAAGGGCCAATAACGAGTCGTATCCATCTGTCGGTATGTTTAAACAGGATGGCAGTCATGTAACCGGTTCTTTTCTCACACCAACTGGTGACTATCGCTATCTCGAGGGCGATGTAATTGAGAATACATTAAACCTTAGCACCTTCGATGGCAATCATTCCTACATTTTTATAGCATCAATGAGTGGCGATAGTTTGAAAGGTGATTACTATGCAGGCAAAAGCTCTCATGAAACATTCTCTGGTGTAAAAAATGAAAACGCAGCAATGCCAGATGCCGAAGCACTAACAGTCTTAAGGCCGGGCTACGAAAAACTGGAATTCAGTTTCCCGGATCTCAATGGAAATAAAGTATCGTTGTCAGACGAACGTTTCAAAAACAAAGTCGTGATACTGCAGATCTTCGGAACATGGTGTCCCTAACTGCATGGATGAAACGAAGTTCCTGGTGCCATGGTATCAAGCCAATAAAGATCGCGGTGTGGAGATCCTGGGGCTCGCTTACGAACGCAAAGATGATTTCAATTATGCGAAGGGTCGTGTAGAAAAGATGAACGAGAAAACTTCATGTTCCATACACCTTCGTAATTGCCGGCGTGAACGACAAAGACAAAGCTTCGGAAACTCTTCCCGCCCTCAATAAAATTCTCGCCTTCCCAACAACTATCTTTGTGGGCAAGGACGGGAAGGTGAAGCATATTCATACTGGCTTCGAAGGGCCTGGAACTGGTGTGTACTACGAAAGATTCAAGGAGAGGTTTAATCAGATAATCAACGAATTGTTGGCAGAGAAATGAAACGTGTAGTTGTCGGTTTGTCAGGAGGAGTAGACTCCAGCGTTACCGCGTATCTCTTGAAAGAACAAGGATACGAGGTGATCGGCATGTTCATGAAGAACTGGCACGACGACACCGTTACAATCTCCAACGAATGTCCCTGGCTCGATGATAGTAATGACGCGATGATCGTTGCACAACACCTCAACATTCCATTCCAGGCAATCGATCTCAGCAAAGAATATAAAGAGCGCATAGTCGATTACATGTTTGCCGAATACCAGGCCGGTCGCACACCGAACCCGGATGTTCTTTGTAATCGCGAAATCAAGTTCGACATCTTTTTAAACCAGGCCATCAAGCTCGGAGCTGACTTCGTAGCGACGGGACATTACGCAAGAAAAAGCGAGACTGTTGTTGACGGTAAAACTGTTTATCGTTTACTCGCCGGAAAAGATCCAAATAAAGATCAAAGCTATTTTCTCTGTCAATTGAAACAGGACCAACTTACGAAAGCATTGTTCCCAATCGGTGAATTGTTAAAACCCGAAGTCAGGGCCATTGCAAAGAAGGGCCGCACTCGCTACAGCGAAAAGAAAGATTCGCAAGGGTTGTGCTTCGTTGGCAAAGTCCATCTGCCTGACTTCCTTCAGCAACGACTCGAGCCGAAGAAAGGAAAAGTGGTCGAGATACCTGCTACATCAGCTGCATTTAAAAACGGATTTGCTGACAATGATCTTGCAGGCATCACAAAAGGATATGATCTCGCGCCAGAGCAAGGTGAAATTGTTGGTGACCACAACGGCGCACATTTCTATACCATTGGCCAGCGCCGCGGACTCAATCTCGGCGGCTTCGAGAAACCATTGTTTGTAATTGGAACCGACACAAGCAAGAACATCATTTACACCGGCATGGGCGACGATCATCCGGGACTTTACCGGAAAGGTTTGGCCATACCGAATGTCGATGTGCATTGGGTGCGCCCCGATCTGAAACTAAGTGCCAAGCGAGTCGAGAAGGTATTCGGCGCGCATCCGTTATCGTCAGCCATTAGAAGATTGCACGTTGTACCAGGAAGAAAATACACTCTATATTATTTTCGACAGGCCGCAACGCGGCGTCACACACCCGGACAATTCGCAGCGTGGTACGAAGGCGAAGAGTTGATAGGATCGGGAGTGATCTCCTAAGAAAAATTTTTCTTAGTTCTCTCCCTTTGGACGCGTTATCGAAGTTATTTCATCGGCATCGTACATCCTCTGAAGTTCGCTCATCTTGATCCATACTGCGGGCGAAAAGGTCCACTCTTTGTCGTGAAGCTGTTTCTTGTCGCGCACGGTAAAGTCGCCTTTCTGAATTAAAATTTCATCGCCTTTAATGTCGACAAGCTCCATCACCGAATAGCGCTTCATGTCGTCCTTGGTATAATAGATGTCGTGGATCTTAGGATTGGTGAGGTATTCTTTGTCCTCACTCTTTCCTTTCCTCCATCCATAGATAAAAATGACTGCGAAACCGACAACGAGGATCAATGCAATGGGACCACCGATTTTTGGATTGAGTGTTTTTACTCGTGGATCTTTGTTATTCATAAATTGTCAGGGTTGTTATCGATCTATTCCGAATATATCCTTCTTTTCATACATCGACTTAATTTGGTCGCGACTTATCGGATAGCCGAGTGTGTCATATTCCTTCGACTTAAGCTTGTACATTCCATCCATCTTGTCGACCGTGAACGTGTTTAAATTCACGAGCACGCTGTCGGGTGACACTTGCGCGACTTTCATTAATGAATATTGACCGTCTTCGAGCTTTACCGAATACACATCACCCACCAAGGGAGCTGCGACGTACTCCCTCTCGTTGTCTTTGTTGACGTCTGCAGAATAAGAAGCGAACGCAATCAAACCAAGAATTAAGGCCAGACCACTCCATGACCAAATTGGTATCCTCGGTTTGAGCGAGTACCTGGTCGTATTGCATCTTTAAAAACGTAGGCATACGCGTTACATCAAGCGTCTCCTGACAGTTCTTGCAAATCGAAAAACCTTGACGGGTGATCGGTATCGTCGGGATCCAAAAGAGATGAAAATACCTGTGGAGCACGCTAACCACCAGTGATCCTTTCGTGCCGCACTTTTGACAAACCTCAGTAGGGAGTTCGACAGATGCGAGATATCTGCTGCGGGATCCGTAAATTATCATAAAGTACTTTTATTTCGGAAATTGGTTCAGGGTACGGAATAAATGATTCGATCAACAACCCCACGCCATCCCTCGTCAATAAAGCAAGAGTAATTATTATAGTACCTACGATCAACGCAACACCGATATTGTTGTTCCTGATCTCCGCAAATTCATCTAACGGTGTGATCGATGTATATAACATCACACTTAAAAACACAACAACAATTCCTGCAACAAATGCTATCGCAATATAAAGCGCTCCAGTACCAAGGAAACTCAATGCAAGTGAACCCACACTATTATCCTTCGCTGCAAGCAATCTGAATAGCGACGTCAAGGGATCGATCACGCTGCTCACCATATATCCAACGGAGAACAAAACACTGGCTACGAAGATGCTCGTTGCGAGGTTGCTCGTTTGTATGTCGAACCGCTTACGTCCAACATATTTCAGTAGTTGATAAGTGAGGGCAAGGATGAAAACCCCGATGCTGATCGACGAGAGGATCTCGATGATCGCCAGAATTGAAACTTTAGAATTCATAATCTAGTGCTACAGACCAATAGTCTTTGTTGTTCATGTCGGGGGGAAGCATACCGGCAAGCCAACCCACATTCGTAGTTTCCCAATAGGCATACTTCTTTCCCTTGTATTCGAAGTCATCGCCTGAGGAAGCTACATCCAGCGCCAGCATAGAGTGAAGATATTCATTGCTATTGATGATCAACGGCTCGTAACCAAAATTCCGGAGCAAAGTATAGAGCACCACCGTGCGCGTATCGCAATCGCCATGCATTTTGCCAAGGAATTCCACGGGAGAATACAGTCCCAGCATTACATTTCCATTGCACGGAGCCGTTTCGCTGCCCGTACATTCTTCCTGGATCACATACTCGTAAGGTATGTCTTGGACGAAAGCAACAACCATGGTCGCAAAATCCATCGCGATCGAGATTGCGTTGTTCCTTGATCAACAACAACGAATCTTGTATCGCCAGCAAGTGATCTTTATTGTCGAGGTAAAGCTTCGCATACACTTGTCGCCAATAGTCTGGATCGTCGGTCCAATTTTCGACAACGATGTTGTTACGGTTGCCCTCGGCGTCGCTGATCTCCTGGTATGAAACTGCATACTCCGAAGAATAGCCGGTGTTGTTGAGATATTCAGTCCAGCAGCGATCATGCGCGTAATACATCGACGTCGAATCATCCCATGACTGTTCGTTGCATTCAACTTCCGCGACTTGTTCGGGCGTATCGCCACTACCGTGTTCTTCGCCTTCCACCCCATAGATGAATCAGGAAGATGAGCAGTCCAAATGAAAACAATAAAAACTTGCCGAGCCCCTTGAACTTCATCGATGTGCTTCTATATCTCTATGTGTTCTATGTCCCTATGTGTTTACTCTTTGAAGCCGGAGACGCCACCAGAAACTATAAACTTCATTGCCACCGGACCAGGAACATTCAACGATCTGACGCTGCTCCTCGGAACCACGTAATGATCACCGGCAACGGCATACGACTGTGGAAAATAAACAACCACCATGTCGTTCAAGCCAAGATCACTTAGGTCATTCTGCGTGATGAACCGATGCGATACAATTGATTGTCTTTATTGATGGTGGACTAATACCGGTTTATTGAAAGTTTTCTTGTCGCCGACAAATGCCGAAAGGATATCCTTGATCGAAGAATAGATCAGCTTCACAAACGGGATCCGGTTCACGATATGATCGAACCAGTTGGTCGCCGTCTTGAAAACCAGGATGGATGTGAGATAACCGATGAGTGTGATGGCACCGACGATGATCACAACGCCGAGTCCGCGATAAGGCAGTCTCAGCAGGTTGTCCAACCATAGCAGCGAGGTAACAATAAAGTACGACGTAGCCACGATCGGCACGATGAAACAGCATGCCACCAAGGAAATACCGAAACGCGCTACGAAGAAATTTTTTCATGAGTTAATGCCAGTATGCTCCCGAGGGCCAATTGAATTACTTCATCTACCTGTTCGTCGATCGTAACAAAAGTTGTATCGATCTCGATTGCACGTTCGGCTTTCACCAATGGACTCTCCGCGCGTGTGCTGTCTATCTTGTCTCTCGTCCGAAGATTCTGAACGATATCTTCCAGGTCGATCATTTCACCATTTTGCAACAACTCGCTCTGACGACGTGCTGCACGAATATAGATGTCGGCTGTGAGAAACAACTTGAGCTCTGCATTTGGAAAAACCACGGTGCCGATATCGCGGCCGTCCATAACCACACCTTTGTGCTTGCCCAACTTCCGTTGTTGTTCCACCATCGCAACCCGAACATCTTTAAGTGTGCTCACCTGGCTCACATTCTCTGAGATCCTCATCTCGCGAATCGAATCCTCTACATTGAGACCGTTGAGAAAAGTTTCAAATACGCCTTTGGCATTCATCTGGAAAGAGATCTTGATGGACTCGAGAGCTTTCGAAACTTCTTTTGGATTGGTAACTGTGACGTGGTTTCGAGGAAATGCAACGTAACAGCACGGTACATCGCACCGGAGTCGATGTAGCGATAGCCGAGAATAGCGGCAACGCGTTTGGCCGTCGTGCTTTTTCCGCACGCGGAGTAGCCATCAATTGCAATTGTGATCCGGTTCATCATCCATCAGCAGTCTTTCAAAGGACAAGGAATGGGCCTACCCGGTTTTAACTTTTTATGAGGTTTGTGCTTGTGTGAAGCACAGGAAGCCAGCACTACGACGATCAGAAGAAAAACCAGTTTTTTCAAGTTAGGGATGTAAGTCCCTAAAAGTACTTATTTCGTATCTTGAGATGAAATAACAGGCGATGGAACCAAAAAATACTTCTTTCTTCGAAGAGTTCGGAAAAAGGCTTGACCAGTTCGTGGTGGAGCTGAAAGATGCCGGCAAACGCGTGGATGCCGACATGCAAAAGAAATATGAGGAACTAAAAGTATCGGCCGAACGCTTCAAAAAAGAAGCGAAAAACAAAGAGCGCTGGAAGGAAGTGGAGGACGGACTGAAAAAAGCTGGCGAAGAGCTCGAAAAGACCGTCAAAGCAGCATTTAAGAAACGTGAAGCCTAAAGCTTCACGTTTTTCCATTTACCTCTCTTGAAAATTATTATGCTTGCAATAGCCATTGCACCTTCTGCAATTGGTATAGCCGCATAAACCCCATTCGTTTCCCATCCCCAGTGTATTGCCAGCAGGTATGCCAACGGGATCTGGAAGAACCAAAATCCAAACAGGCTTATCAGCGTGGGAGTAACGGTGTCCCCGGCGCCATTGAACGCCTGCATCATCACCATTCCGTACCCATATAAAATGTATCCGAAGGCCACGATTTGAAGGGCTCGTTTTCCGTAGAGAATTACAACTTCATCTTCAGTGAATATTCTCATGATGGGTTCCGCCGTGATAAGGAACAAGACCATCACGAGCCCAAGAAATATCATGTTGAATAAACCCGCCCGCCAAACTGATGCCTCTGCCCTGTCGGGGCGTTGAGCACCGAGATTTTGTCCGACCAATGTAGCGGCAGCGTTGGCCATACCAAACGATGGAAGTATTGTGAACACAACAACTCGCAAGGCGAAAGTATAACCTGCAACGGCTTGAGTTCCAAACTTCGCAACGATCCTTCCCAGTACCATCCAACTTGCAGATGATATGAGAAAATTTCCCGTTGCACCGGCCGACACTTTCAACATTGTCCAGATGATGTCCCACTTCAAAGGCATGTTGCGCGAATTGACCTTTACGATGCTGTTGCCTAAGAACAGGAAGTATAATTGAAGCAACACACCCACGCCACGACCAATCGTTGTGGCGATGGCAGCACCAGTTACACCCATTGCGGGTATTGGCCCGGCACCGAAAATGAATATCGGGTCGAGAATAATGTTCAATAAATTTGCCAGCACCAACGCTTTCATGGCGATAGCTGCATTGCCGGCACCACGAAAGATACCATTGATAAGAAACAACATCATGATAACGACGTTTCCGCAAAGCATCACTCTGGTGAATTCAGTACCGACTTCGATTACATGTTCGTCGGCGCCGAAGAGCCGAAGAATATCGCCAGACCAAATGATACCAACTATTGTGAAGACCGCTGAGAAGAACAGTCCAATGTAAATTGCCTGGACAGCGGCAATCGATGCACCCTTCTCATCTTTCTCGCCCACTCTACGTGCAACCAATGCCGTGGCACCCATGCTCACGCCCATCGCTATTGAATAGATGATGGTAAGTGAAAGCTCGGTGAGTCCAACAGCAGTAACTGCATTGTTGTCGTTGAGGCGGCTTACAAAATAAATATCGACGATGGCAAATACAGATTCCATTCCCATCTCGATGATCATGGGAACAGACAATAAAAATATAGCTCGATTGATACTGCCCTCGGTGAAATTCAATTCAGTGCCGAGAATAGCCTGCTTGAGCAAAGAGAATATAGAAGCTTCTTTAGCTTTCATTTAGATAGAATTAAGTAATATAATGATTAAATGGCTCGAAGAAGAAACCTCTTCGATTGGGCCACCATAGAAATCTCAGTTACATCCGTCTTGTGGCGGACCTCGTGGGTAACTGAGTTAGAAGTCGAGTCTCATCGTGCGTAGTGCGACAAAGTGTTGTACACGACAAAGGTGGGAAAAAGTTTACAAACCCGGGTAATTTTTTTGTTACAGCTTTAGTTGCTGCACATCATCCAGGACAAAACAGTATTCAAATTGAGGCATGCCGATCTTCGGATAATAATCACGTGCAGCCGGAGCTGCTAATAGTATCAGCTTCGCTTCCGGTGCTTCAAGCTTCGTGCGACGAATGAGTTCTTTACCAATGCCTGCCTTTTGATACTTCACATCCACGGCGAGATCCGACAGGTATGTGCAAAATGCAAAGTCACTTATAGATCTTGCAACTCCGATCAACACACCGTTTTCACGGGCAGTAACTGTGATATTCGCGTTGCGAACCATCTTCGTCATACACTCAATGTCGTTCACGGGACGGCGTTCGTCCAGGGTGGAACGGATCAATACAGACCTGAACTCTTCGACGTCGAGATCCTTTTCGAGATTATAGGTGATCATAGAATTAGATAAGTGATTGAATAAAAAAAGGGAGTCGTATAACTCCCTTTTTACTTCTTAATATCTGTTCCTTTACGCTATCGCCACTCTCTTGAACTCCACAACCGCCAATCCCTTCGATACGCTATCTAAATATTGAGCAATGGTCTTCGAATTGTCTTTCACGAAGATCTGGTGAACCAGTGTGCTTTCTTTGAAGAACTTGTTGAGCTTGCCTTGCGCGATCTTCTCAACCATGTTCTCAGGTTTGCCTTCGGCGAGGATCTGTGCCTTCGCGATCTCGAGCTCTTTCTCGATCACTGTTTTGTCAACCGACTTTTCATCGACAGCAACAGGGTTCATTGCAGCGATCTGCATACCAACATCCTTACCTGCCTCAGTAACATCTTTGCCGTTCACACCTTTCAATGAAACAAGAACACCAAGTTTGCTACCAGCATGGATGTATGGAACAACAGCTTCGCCAGTCATGCGAACATATTCTTTCACTTCAACCTTCTCCCCGATCTTGCCTACAAGCTCCGTGATCTTATCGTTGAGTGTAAGACCGCCAACGTTCTCTGCAAGTAACGCTTCTTTCGTAGCTGCCTTCTTGTTGAAAGCAGTCTCAGCAATCAATTTACCGAGTGCCTGGAATTCTTCGTTCTTTGCAACGAAGTCTGTCTCACAGTTGAGAGCGATCAATACAGCCTCTTTCTTATCGTCCGATGTTTTTACGAACACTGAACCTTCTTTTGCATCCTTGTCGGAACGTGATGCAGATACTTTTTGTCCTTTCTTGCGGAGGATCTCGATTGCCTTTTCGAAGTCACCATTTGCTTCGGTGAGAGCTTTCTTGCAATCCATCATACCAGCTCCAGTCATCGAGCGGAGCTTGTTTACATCTTGTGCGGTAATTTCAGCCATATAAATCTTAATCGTAATTCTTAAATCTTATTTCTTGAATCTTAAATTAAAAAAACACCGGCTTGTGACCGATGTTTTTTATGTTTTGAATACTTTATTAATTAGTCAAGTTGACCAACGGATCAAGCCTCTTGAACCTCGTCAACTTTTCTTTTCTCTTCTTCTTCCTTCTTCTGACCTGCTTCTTCTTTGTCTTTCTTGCGCTCCATCAAACCTTCTTCGATCGACTTACCAACATACCTGGTTATGATCGAGATCGACTTGAATGCATCGTCGTTTGCAGGGATTGCGAAATCGATATCTGAAGGATCTGAGTTCGTATCAACCATTGCAAACACGGGGATGTTGAGCTTCTGAGCTTCTTTCACAGCGATGTGCTCGCGCTTTACGTCGATAACAAACAATGCTGCAGGAAGACGGTTGAGTTCTGCGATACCACCAAGTTGTTTAGTCAACTTAGCCTTCTCGCGAGTAAGCATCAGTTTTTCTTTCTTGGTAAGGTTCTCAACAGTTTCGTCCTTCATCATCTTTTCGATTTGCTGAAGACGCTTCAGTGACTTACGGATAGTAGCGAAGTTGGTAAGCATACCGCCCAACCAGCGCTCAGTTACGTAAGGCATGTTGAGGCGTGTTGCTTCTTCAGTGATGATGTCCTTAGCCTGTTTTTTTTGTAGCTACGAACATGATCTTACGACCAGAACGAACGATGTTCTTAAGAGCGTAAGCAGCCTCTTCAAGGTTGCTCAACGTCTTGTTCAGGTCGATGATGTGGATGCCGTTGTTTTCCATGAAGATGTACTCTGCCATCCTTGGATTCCACTTGCGGGTTAAGTGCCCGAAGTGAACTCCTGCATCCATCAAATCCTGTGTTGTCAATTTATCTGCCATGATTCTTTGTATCCTATTACTGATCTGATATTAACGCTTGCTGAACTGGAACTTCCTTCTTGCCTTGCGGCGGCCTGGCTTCTTACGTTCAACCATGCGTGAGTCGCGTGTCATGAGGCCTTCCTTGCGAAGTGGCGGTTTGTTTTCGTCGCTCACTTTCACCATCGCGCGGGCAATGCCCAAACGGATAGCTTCAGCCTGTCCTTTCACACCGCCTCCTTCAACATTCACGGTTACATCGTAGTTCCCGTCCTGTTTTACAAGAACAAGAGCCTGCTTAACAGTGGTCTGAAGAATCTCTGAAGTGAAATAATTGTTGAGTTCACGATCGTTAACTATGATCTGGCCTTTTCCAGGTTGAATATACACTCGAGCGATCGAGGTCTTTCTTCTACCTATGGTCTTGATTATTTCCATCTATCAGAATTTAATTTCTTTTGGTTGCTGTGCTTCGTGGGGGTGCGCAGTGCCGGCGTAAACGTGCAGGCTACGGAACAACTGACTGCCCATCGTGTTTTTGGGGAGCATGCCGCGAACAGAATGTTCGATCAGTCTTTCAGGACTCTTTTGGCGCCACAATGCAGGAGTGTGCAGTTTCTGACCACCAGGATAACCTGAATATTTGAAAATTACGCGATCCGTCCACTTCTTGCCCGTCATCCTTACCTGCTCGGCATTGATAACGATCACATGGTCGCCCATATCGGTGTTGGGAGTATAGCTCGCTTTGTGCTTTCCTCTCAAAACTTTGGCTACCTGGCTGGCAACACGGCCCAAAACCTGGTCTTTCGCGTCAACGATCACCCACCTCCTTTTTCGCTGTCGCAGCGTTGGTGAAAATCGTTTTGTAACTGTTCTGATCCACTTTATTGTCTGTTTAAATGCAGTTTACCCCTTCAAAAAGGGACACAAAAGTAGGCGCAAAAAATGAAATTATGCAAACCTGATTCTTACGGAAGCCATGGAAAGCGCTGAAAATTAACGGCTATTTTCACGCAATTGCTTCACTAAAACCCTGAAATCCTTGGGATAAGGTGCCTCCACTTTGACCTTTTTTCCAGCCAGGTCTAAAAATTCAAGAGAAAACGCATGGAGGGGCCATTCTTTTCATCAGGGCCTCCTCATCGGTATCTTTTTTCAGGTTGAAGCCCCTCTTGATTTTTGAAAGAAAAACAGGTTTTCCCCCATAGAGCTCGTCACCGGCGATCGACGCCCCCAGCTTCGCAAGGTGTATCCGGATCTGGTGCATCCGCCCTGTTACGGGACGGCATTCTATCAGGGTGTACGACCCCCAGACCTCCAGCGTGGTGAACGTGGTCTGGGCCCGCTTTCCCCCTCCCGCGAGATCTTCACCATACCGTCGTTCTGCTTCAGGATCGGGGCATCTACCAGTTGGCTTTTGAAATCGTGAATGCCCTCGGCAACGGCGTGATAGATCTTCGTCACCTCCCGGTCTTCGAGCTGGATGCTCAGATTGCGATATGCCTCCGGGTTTTTTGCGATAGCCAGCACGCCGGACGTATCCTTATCGAGACGATGACAGACCTGCGCGTCGGAAATGAAATTTCTCGCTACCTGGAGGATGTTGACCGAATCATTTCGGTCTTCAAGGGTAGAGACGAAAGGGGGTTTATTGATAAGGACGTAGTCGTTGTCCTCGAATAATATCGACTCTTCAAAATCAAATTTACTTTTCACTAGTCGGCCTTCGGTAATTTGAAGCTAAAGGTAGAACCTTTCCCGAGCTCCGAAGAAACTTCGGGACGCGAATGATGTCCTTCAAGAATATGCTTCACTATAGCAAGCCCTAATCCCGTTCCACCCTTCTCGCGACTGCGACTCTTATCGACACGATAAAATCTTTCGAAGATGCGATCCAGATGCGAAGCGGGAATGCCTTCGCCTGTGTCCGTCACAAACGTGGTCACATTCTTCTTTCCAAGATCAAACTCGATCGATACATCACCACCTTCCGCGGTGTAATTGATCGCATTCGAAACGAAGTTGGTGATCACCTGCGAGATCCGCTGCTTATCCGCATACACGATGATCTTATGATGCTCATTATTAAGTCTCAACTTGATCTTCTTCTTCTCAGCCCTCTCCTCGAACTGGTCAAACACATCTTCACACAATCGATAAAGGTCAAAATTTTCGAAGTGCATTTTAATATCACCCGTCTCGATCTGCGATAGTGTGAGCAGATCTTGTACAAGTGCATCCAACCCATCGAGACTCTTTGCTGCCTTCTTCAAAAACTTTGTCCGTACATTCTTATCATTAACTGCACCGTCCAGCAACGTGTGAACAAATCCCTGTGCAGCGAATATTGGCGTCTTCAACTCATGCGACACGTCAGCAACGAACTCGCGCCGGAAGTTCTCGAGCTTGATGAGCTCGTCGATCTCTTTTTGTTTCAGTGTCGCGAAGGAGTGTATCTCTTCGTTGATCTTACCGAGTGGGTTAAGCTTACCGGCCTTTTCATTGGTCAGTCCGGATAATTCTTTACGACGAAGCTTCTCCATCATCTTGTAGATCTTATTGATCTCACGAAAGAAGACGAACTCCAGCGTGATGTAGAAAAGCAAATACGAAGCGGAAAAGCTGATGAGTGAAGCGACAGCCAATGCAGTCGTGCCCACGCTATCGATCAGCGAAAGAAACAGCCCGGTTATAATAGCAATCGAGGCTGCCATCAGCAGCGCAAGTGTGCGGGCACTATACATGGATTATTGAATTGAGCCTATCAACTGAGATTGAACTTATACCCCACTCCTTTAACAGTGGTAATATAATCATCTCCGATCTTTTCCCGCACTTTTCGGATGTGCACATCTACCGTGCGAGCAAGCACGTAAACGTCGGATCCCCAAATATTCTGCAATAAATCATCGCGGCTGAATACTTTGTTGGGATTCTGGGCGAGAAAGAATAAAAGCTCGAATTCCTTTTTCGGCAGGCTGATCTCTCTTCCTTTTACTTTGATGGTGTAGCTGGTACGATCGATCAGTAAGTCGCCGATCTTGATCTGATTTGACGAGCTTTTCTTTTTCGAGTCGCGACGGAAAAGAGCGCTGATGCGGCTCATCAACGCACGTGGCTTGATGGGCTTGGTGATATAATCGTCGGCTCCCACATCGAAAGCTGCCACTTCAGAATATTCTTCGGAGCGTGCAGTGAGGAAAACGATGAATGTATTGGCGAGCTCGGGTATCGCGCGGATCTGGCGGCATGCTTCCACGCCGTCCCATTTTCGGCATCATGATATCGAGCAATACGAGATCCGGATGGAATTTGCGCGCCGTGTCGACCGCAACCTGGCCGTCGATGGCGGTCCTTACATCATAACCCTGCTTTTCAAGGTTATATTTAAGTAATTCGAGGATGGGTTCTTCGTCATCGACGACAAGCACTTTTTGACTTGGCTTATTACCCATAGGGGGATTGGTTGAGAGCCCAAAACTAGAGACAAATTAACCCAATTAAAAACCAGTGTTACGTTCTTAACAATTCCTTAATTCCCTTAATGGCACGTTAAAGAATCGGGTACTTCTCGCTTAAGTACTTAATGTACGACTTTAAGTCGCCGTGATACTTATTACCGAATTCTTCCTTGAACACGGGTTGTCGCGACTGGTAGTTCCTGTACAACATGAAGTAGGTGTTATTTGGCAACTTGTCGCTGTAGCGTTTCGAGGGTGTCGGATTCAGTTTGAGATCGAGTGTATCCATGTTCGCCACAATGGCTTTGATCTCAGACTCTTTTCGTTGTTTTTTCTGTTCCGCCGGAACAGAGTCGCTCATCGATTCATACACGCCCGTCGAGATGTGTTGCGGCGCGAAGAATGAATGCGGAGAATTTACGATAGTCCTGGTCTTCGTACAGATATCGTTCGTATTGAGGTGATGACTTTCCGTATTTATGTCGGAGGAAATCGTAAGCCGCAGTATCTGCTATAAACGATGCGAGGTTCTCATTGAATGTTACGCTGTCGGGAACCCACGCAGTTGAATGAACCATTTCGTGAATGATCAGGCTTGCGAGATCACCCTCTCCACGATTGAGCATCCCGGTGAGTATTGGATCGGTGAACCAACCGAGCGTCGACCAGCCTCCTGGATTCCGAACGGCAACATCCCATCCTTCTTCTTTCAACTTCTTCGCTTCGGTCATTGCCTTCTCTTTATTGAAGTATCCTTTGTAGGGAACGGTGCCGACTACAGGAAAGTCCCAGGTCTTTGGTTTGAAGTGAAACGCTTCGCAAGCGGTAACAACCCACATGACTTCTTCACCTTTCTGATCGAACATGGTCTTGTAGTTCTCGGTGTCTTTCAGCCCGAGCGAGTCGATCGCATATTTCCGGATTTCGTCGATGAGGCGAAGCTTCTGTTTCAATGAATCGGGAAAGTTGGGGTCGGTCATGAACTCCGTTACAGGACGGGCGTTGCGAACAATGTTGAGCTGACCGAGTCCTTGTTCGACACCGTAGACGATGAGTGACCAGTAAATCGTTACCAGCGTGAACAAAATCGACAGCACGGCTGCAGTCAATACGCGTTTTCTGTTTTTAAACATCGGCGACTTAAAATAGATCAGGATTTCCTTACAGAACAAACGCAGTGCGCTTTCCCTTTGCAGCAGTAAGTAGTAATTTCAACCCGTTCGATTCCACTTTTGACACTACCTGTCACGCCGCTAGATTTGCTTTGTTGAGAAATCTGGAATCAGCAATAAAAAAACAAATCAAATATGACCGACACAAAAGAAAACATCAGAGACAGCAAAGACGCCAAAGAGAAACTCAAGGCGCTTCAGCTCACGATCGAAAAGCTGGAGAAAACGTACGGCAAAGGAGCGGTGATGAAGCTCAGTGACGATAAAGTTTCATCGGACATCGCGGCGATCTCCACAGGCTCACTCGGCCTCGACATTGCCCTTGGCATCGGTGGAATTCCCCGCGGCCGCGTTACCGAGATCTACGGACCAGAATCGTCAGGTAAAACAACACTCACGATGCATTGCATCGCCGAAGCACAGAAGCGCGGCGGTCTCGCTGCATTTATCGACGCTGAACATGCCTTCGATAAATCGTACGCCGAAAAACTCGGCATCGATACTGAGAACCTTCTTATCTCCCAGCCCGACAACGGTGAACAGGCTCTCGAAATAGCAGAGCACCTCATCCGTTCAGGCGCTATCGACATTATCGTAATCGACTCAGTGGCCGCCCTCGTACCTAAAGCCGAACTCGAAGGTGAAATGGGTGAAAGCAAAATGGGTTTGCAGGCACGACTGATGTCGCAAGCACTTCGCAAGCTTACGGGTACTATTAGCAAGACTGGTTGCGCCTGTGTCTTCATCAACCAGCTTCGCGAAAAGATCGGCGTGATGTTCGAAATCCTGAAACAACCACCGGTGGTAATGCACTCAAGTTCTATGCTTCGGTCCGCCTCGACATCCGTCGTATCGGTCAGATCAAAGAAGCTGCCGACGATGTTGTCGGTAATCGTGTGAAAGTGAAAGTTGTAAAGAACAAAGTTGCTCCTCCTTTCAAAGTGATCGAATTCGACATCATGTATGGAAAAGGTATTTCGAAGTCTGGCGAGATCGTCGACATTGGCGTTGAACTGAACGTGATCCAGAAATCCGGTTCATGGTTCTCTTACAATGGAAACAAACTCGGCCAGGGTCGCGATTCTATCAAACAATTGATCGAAGACAACCCGGAGCTTTCCGATGAGCTCGAAAAGAAGATCAAAGAAAAACTGCTGACCGCAGAGTCACCAGTGAAAGAAGAAAAGGAATAGCTGATAAATAACTAAGAATAAAAAAGCCCGATTCTCTCGGGCTTTTTTTTAGTTCGAACGAATCGCCGCTACCGGATCGAGCCTTGCAGCAACCGCAGCCGGCACAATTCCGGAGATGATACCGATAACACTGGATACGGTAAGTCCAAGCACAATATTTTTATAGCTCAGTATAACTTCCATGGAACCGAATATTGGTACCAGCGTGAGAAGGAATACTAATAATAGTCCCGCCAGGCCGCCGATGAGGCTGAGGAAAATAGCTTCGAACAAAAACTGGAAAAGGATAAAGTAGTTCTTAGCTCCGAGCGATTTCTGAAGACCGATGATGCTAGTTCTTTCTTTCACTGAAACGAACATGATGTTGGCAATACCGAATCCACCGATCAGCATCGAGAAACCCCCGATGATCCAACCAGCAACGCCCACAACGTCGAACAAACTACCGATTGCTTTCGCGATAGCTTCGGGACGGTTCAGCGCAAAATTATCTTTCTCACCCGGTCTCAGTCCACGACGCGCGCGGATCAAACCTTTGGCTTCGTTCTCGAGCTCCACCAAACCGAAATCACTCTCATAGCCTTTCATTCCAATGCTGGATCCGATCTCGTTCCAACGACCAGTGCCTGTCTGGTAAAGGCCACGGAATGCTTGATAAGGGATCAGCGCGGCAAAGTCCATACTCGGGAAGCCGAGAAAGCTCTGGCCGGCTTTTTTGGTAACTCCTACGATCTTGTACTTCAGGTTCTTGATCTTGACTTCTTCTCCAATAGGGTTTGTGTTGGGAAATAGTGCGGTGGCTACTTCGTAGCCGAGGACAACAACTTTTCGGCCGGCCATTACTTCGTCGGTAGTGAAATACCGGCCGTTATCGACGTTCACTTCGTAGATCTTGTCGTAGCCTTCGCTTCCGCCGATCAGGCTGATTTGACCGATGCTGTTGGCACCAACACGGAGTACGATGTTTCCGCGACGTGCCAGGATGCAAATGTCGCTATGACTCGAAAGGTTGGCTGAAAGTGCTTTGTATTCTGCGTAGCTGGGTGTGGGTCTGCGAAGGAATTCCCACCACTTGAATTCTCCGTCGTTATCGGCGATGTAAGGCCATTTATCGACGTAGATCACGCCGGTGCCCAGGAAGTTAAAGCTGTCTTTGATGTTCTTTTCAAGCGAGTCGACGAGAGTCAAAACCGCAATTACTGAGAAGATGCCGACGGTTACTCCCAACAGGGAAAGAATTGTCCGAAGGAGGTTTGCTTTGAGCGCCCGACCAGGCAAATGCAAAACTTTCGGCGATTAGACGGATGACTAGCATGGGGTCTTAAACGCTGGTGTGCGGATATTTGGTTGCGAAATTAAGTGAAATAGCGTTGGTACGACGAAGAAATAAGTAGTTTGTTACAGGAAAGGCGGGTTGGATTTCGTCATTCTGTGATTACTTTTGCAACCTCAAAAAATTAGAAATCACTGCCAATCGATGGCAGAAAGCCCGTAAGCTTATGAAGTTATCCGAATTCAAATTCGACCTCCCCAACAATCTTATTGCTCTTGAACCATCTGAGAACCGTGACGAATCGCGGTTAATGGTGATTCACAAAAACACCGGCAAGATCGAGCACAAAGTATTCAAAGACATTGTCAACTATTTCGACGAAGGCGATGTGATGGTGGGCAACGACACGATGGTGTTCCCTGCCCGCTTGTACGGCCGTAAAGAAAAAACGGGCGCTAAGATCGAAGTGTTTTTGCTCCGTGAACTGAATGCCGACATGCATTTGTGGGATGTGTTGGTAGATCCGGCCCGCAAGATCAGGGTTGGCAACAAACTGTATTTTGGTGATGGCGACCTCGTAGCCGAGGTGATCGACAATACAACATCACGTGGACGGACGATCCGTTTCCTTTTCGATGGTGACTCAGATGCGTTCAGCCGCGTTGTTGAAACGTTGGGTGAAACTCCGCTGCCGAAGTACATCAAGCGCAAGGTGAAGCCGGAAGACAAAGAAAGATTTCAGACGATCTATGCGAAGCATAAAGGTGCGGTGTCGGCCCCGACTGCCGGTTTGCACTTTACACGTCAGTTGTTGAAGAGACTGCAGATCAAGGGTGTTGATATGTCGTTCGTGACGCTGCACATTGGTTTGGGAACATTCAGACCTGTAGATGTTGAAGATCTTACGAAGCATAAGATGGATTCGGAGAACTTTATTGTTGGACCGGAGGCTGTGAAGATGGTGAATGAGGCGTTGGACAATAAGAGTCGCGTTTGTGCAGTGGGTACAACGACGATGAGGGCATTGGAGTCGGCTGTATCGGCGACAAACAGGTTGAAGGAGCGTGAGGGATGGACAGATAAGTTTATTTTCCCTCCGTACGATTTCAAGATCTGCAGTGCAATGGTGACGAACTTTCATCAGCCTGAGTCGACTTTGATGATGATGGCGTGTGCATTTGGTGGTTACGAATTGATCATGCAGGCGTACGCGCTTGCCAAGAAGGAGAAGTATAAGTTTTTGACCTACGGTGATGCGATGCTGATCGTAGAATAAGGTTGGTCATTAAATGATAATTGAAAAGGCCTCGTGAGTTACGAGGCCTTTTTGTTTTTGCGTTCTTTTTCGTCCTTGTGATCGTCCCATGCCATGAAAAGCATAAAGCCGAGGCCCAATGCATAAACAAGGCCGCCGGCCACCCAGGTAAACAAGATTTCATAAAATGTTTCACTCATTTGATATGTCGCTTTATGGATTTGAAATATCGGGTGCCGAGAATTATCGAGGCCACGATCAAAATAATTCCTGTAGCAATAAAAAAAGTCTTTGTGCCATTGACGTTGCCTTCGTTGATCATAGACACAGTTCCAGCACCTATCGTTAAAACAGTGACAGTAGCAAGCCGAAATCTTTCGATGTTGAACCTTATCGTTTCCTTAACCTTATCCTCATCACTTAATCTTCCCATAAGTACCGTAAACTTAACAGTACACACATCACTTATCCGTGTATTAAACATGTATACACGTTTATAAACGTTTAAGTACTTTTAGAAGTGAACACACCCGAATACGCATTGATCGTCGCTGGGGGGAAAGGAACCCGCATCAACAGCGCTATGCCCAAACAATTTCTTGACCTCAACGGCCTGCCTATTCTCATTCACACATTGAATGCTTTTGTAAGGTATTCCAGCTCGATCAGTATCATCCTCGTTTTACCTGCCGACGACATCGAGACATGGAACCAGCTGTCGAAAAAACATAACGTCACCATACCCATCATCCTCCAGTCGGGCGGCGACACCCGTTTCCAGTCGGTGAAACGTGGCCTCGAAAAAATACAGGGCGATGGACTCGTCGCCATACACGATGGCGTCCGGCCGCTTATTAGCGAAGACATCATCGGTGCTTCGTTCAGGCTCGCAGCAGTTCACAAAACTGCCGTTTGCCGCCGTAAGGCTGAAAGAATCTATTAGAATGACAGACAAGGACGCCACAAAGGCAATGGACCGATCGAAGTTTCGTCTCATACAGACCCCCCAGACGTTCGACGTGGCCCTGATCCGGAAAGCCTATGAGATCCGGGAGGATCCAGGCCTTACCGACGATGCCAGCGTAGCGGAGAAAGCTGGCCACATTATTTCACTATTCGAGGGGAGTTATGAAAATATTAAAATTACGACCTCGGAGGATTTGGTCGTAGCCGCGGCATTGCTCAACGCTCGCCCTCGCTAATATTCGTCTTCGTTGAAGAAGAAGTCTTCCTTCGTAGGATAATCCGGCCAGATCTCCTCGATGCTTTCATAAGGCTGACCGTCATCTTCGAGTTCTTGCAAATTCTCAACAACCTCCAATGGAGCCCCGGAACGAATAGAGAAGTCGATCAACTCATCTTTCGTAGCGGGCCAGGGTGCGTCCTCCAGATAGGAGGCCAATTCGAGTGTCCAATACATAGTATTCTAAATCCTCCCCTTTAATTTTCCGCAAAAATAAAATTTAATTGAAGAAATCAAACACCCCGCGGATTTAGCGTTCAATTTTGCCCTTTTTATGTTCTTCTCCCCCGCTAAGTAACCGTCCCCGCTAACGCTTTATCATGGCCTTTATTTTGCCCATATTGCGCCTCTCATTTTTAATACGGCCGGTCCATGAGCGACGAAAAGATCATATTCTCCATGACGGGAGTGAACAAAATTTATCCTCCGTCGAAACAAGTCCTTAAAAACATTTATCTCTCCTTCTTCTACGGCGCCAAGATCGGAGTCCTCGGTTTAAACGGGTCGGGTAAGTCGTCGCTCTTACGAATTATCGCAGGTATTGATAAGGAATACCAGGGCGAAGTCGTGTCCGACCTCGGATACACCGTCGGTCTTCTTGAACAGGAACCCGAGCTCGATCCTACAAAGACCGTCAAGGAAATTGTGGAAGAAGGCGTGCATGAAACCGTTGCCCTTCTGAAAGAGTTCGAAGCCATCAACGAAAAATTTGGCGATCCCGAGGTGATGGAAAATCCCGACGCCATGGATAAACTGATCACCAAACAGGGGGTCATCCAGGAAAAATTGGATGCCGTTGGTGCATGGGAGCTCGATCACAAACTCGAGCGCGCGATGGACGCACTGCGTTGTCCCCCGCCCGATGCCAACGTTGCCCACCTTTCCGGTGGCGAAAAAGACGCGTGGCTCTCTGCCGTCTGCTTCTTAAAGAACCCGACGTATTGTTGCTCGACGAACCCACCAACCACCTCGATGCCGAATCGGTGTTGTGGCTCGAAGAACACCTTCGTCAATACAAGGGCACGATCATCGCCGTTACTCACGATCGTTATTTCCTCGATAATGTTGCCGGCTGGATCCTGGAACTCGATCGCGGTGAAGGAATCCCCTGGAAGGGAAACTATTCATCGTGGCTCGATCAGAAACAAAAACGACTGGCACAGGAAGAGAAATCAGAAAGCAAGCGTCAGAAGGCGTTGGAGCGCGAATTGGAATGGGTGCGCATGAATCCGAAAGGACGTCACGCGAAAGGAAAAGCTCGTCTCGGTGCTTACGAAAAACTGCTCTCGCAAGAGACAAAAGAAAGAGAAGAGAAACTCGAAATGTTCATTCCTCCCGGTCCACGACTTGGGAACCTGGTGATTGAAGCCAACGACGTTGCAAAAGGATTTGGTGATAAGCTCCTGTACGAACACCTCACATTCTCTTTACCTCCCGCGGGCATCGTCGGTATTATCGGACCGAACGGTGCCGGTAAGACCACGCTTTTCAAAATGATCATCGGAAAAGAAAATCCCGACGCCGGAAATTTCAAGGTCGGAGACACCGTAAAGATCGCGTATGTAGACCAGGAACATGACGACCTCAAACCTGACGACACTGTGTTCCAGGCGATCACCGGTGGCAACGAGATCATCGAGCTTGCAGGCAAACAGTTTAATGCACGTGCATACGTCAGCAAGTTCAACTTCAGCGGAACGGATCAACAGAAAAAAGTAAAAGAATTGTCGGGTGGTATGCGTAACCGCGCTCACCTGGCAATAGCATTGAAGCAGGGCGGCAATCTCCTGCTGCTCGACGAACCTACAAACGACCTCGATGTAAACACGCTTCGCGCGTTGGAAGAGGCCCTGGAAAACTTCGCAGGTTGCGCAGTGATCATCTCTCACGACCGTTGGTTCCTCGACCGTGTTTGTACGCACATTCTAGCATTCGAAGGCGACTCACAGGTGTCCTGGTTCGAAGGAACATTTAGTGAATACGAGGAGAATAAGCGAAAGAGATTGGGTGACGATCAACCTCACCGTATCAGGTACAAAAAGTTGGTTAAGTAACTTAAGCGATTTCTTCGCCTGGCTTAGTCTTCCATCTTTCATGCATCCATACCCATTGGGTGGGATGTTGTCGGATTACATCTTCAATAAACTTCGTGTAAGCCTGCGTGTTGGCGATCATGTCTTTCTCTTCCTCGCCAGTATTGATTGTAGGGATCTCAGGGAGAATGTACATGTGTTGCATCCAATCCGACCCGTCGAGGTAGACGTAAGTTGGAACGACCGCCGCGCCGGTTTTCATGGCGAGAATAGCTGCACCCACAGGCGTTGCAGCCGGCGCTCCGAAAAAATTCACGAAGCGGCTTTTCACTTTGGTGTCCTGGTCGATGAGTATCGCTGTTGAGCCGGCCGTCTTCAATGCCTTGATGAGCCTCAACGTTTCCTTACCACGTTCGACGGCAACAGCACCATAAGCGTTCCGATAGTCGAACAGCAATTCATTCAGGCGTTCGTCTTTGAGTGGTGTACCGATGATATTCGGTTTCAGTCCTCGCAGTGCCATGTTAGTGATTTGCAGATCGAATGCCCCAACGTGACACGTGAGGAAGATAACGCCCTTTCCTTTGTCGCGTACCTGCTCGAAATTTTCGAAGCCATGGGTTATAAGTATCTTATTGAGGTCGTCGAGGGTTTTGATTTTGATGGCACGAAGTACTTCGCCACCGTTGCGACCGAGCATCCAAAAAACTTCCTTGCTCATAGCGATGATCTCCGGATCGGATTTTTCTTTGCCATAAGCAAAGCGGAGATGAGCGATTGCTTTCTTACGCGCGTCGGCAACGATGATGTAAGCGATTCGTCCCAGGAAGCCGCAGAACCTGAGCCACGTCTTTCTTGGAATTGCGTTGGCTGTAAAGATCAATGAACGAACGAGCCAGTATAATGCACTGTATTTGATCCGTTTGCCAAGAGGTCTGTCAGCCATGGGTCGCAAAGATAAAGCTTCTTAACTTAGACGGTATCATGAAAACACTTATTGTGATACGTCATGCGAAGTCGAGTTGGGATGATCCGCAGCTTTCGGATTTCAACCGACCATTGAATGAGCGGGGGTGAGCGGGATGCACCCCGGATGGCCAGGAGATTAAAAGAAAAAGACCTCCCTGTTGATGCGGTGGTATCGAGCCCGGCGGTACGGCATTAACGACATGTCACGAGTTTATGAGTGTACTTGGAATTCCGAAAGTCAATGTTCAGTTGATAAAAGAGTTATACCATGCTGGTGATGAGATTATACTAAATATTGTGAGAGGTTTAAACGACAACTGCAGAGTAGCGATGTTGTTCGGACACAACCCTGGGCTTACTGATTTTGTGAACAATCTGTGCGAAGAGGAAATCGACAATGTGCCGACGGCAGGAGTTGTTTGTTGCAAGTTGAGAGTTGAGAAATGGAGTGAAGCAAAATGGGGATGTGGCAAGATAGAGTTCTTTGATTGGCCGAAGAAATGAGAATAGAAAGTGAGCGAGATGCTCACTTTCCAAATTTGTTGATGAGAAATTCGATGATCGAATCGACTTTTTGTTCGAGGCGGTCGAGGCGATTTTCAACGTTGCTCATCCTGACTTCCAGACTGGTGATCCGGACACCCATTTGCTTAAACTCGCTAAAGAACAAAGTGAGCTTTACACAGATGAAAACCAGCACTGCAACGACACCCAGCAACGACACCAATTCAGGAGCCGACGTCCATAAAAATTTCAGGAGTTCTGTCATAATTGAAAAAATTTAGTTGCTGCAATGTATGCGATAGGTGGCATCGTTGGCAATCAGACAACTCCTCAGGTGTTCGGTTTTCCTTACAATCGAGATCAATAAATATATTTAGACAAGTGTTTCATAGTTTTGCGTGGAGGTGCAAATCATCCAACTTTAACAATGCCTTTCAGTTCCCTTCCAGACAGCGTGTTCCAGGAATTTTGTCGTCGCATGGCGTATGTCACGCTCGACAACGGCGAATCCGGCACCGGTTTTTTGTTCACAAACAAAGACAAGGTCTTCTTCATTTGCCCGAAGCACTTACTATTTACCGAAAAAAATTACGTACGCAGCCAAGTTGCTCAACTTAGTTGCATCGCAACGGAAAAAGAAACAACCGTTTTTGCTACGATCCACCTAAACGATCTAATGGATGGTGACTTAATACAATCAATTAACTTCGATATCTGTTCCTTACAACTGGGTGAACTGCAGTCGTCGAAATCACAGATCTTGAATCCAGTTTCAGACGCTGTCCGATTAACAGATAAGTCCGTCTTCCCTCACTTTATTTCAGATATTGAAACAAGTTTCTCCCCGACGTGGGATCAAACCGACGATATCTTTTTGGCGTCAGTTGCCGAACACAAAAATGACAATCTTAAGCCAATGTTAATAAAAGGTCGTGTTTATGAATTGGATAAGGAAAATTTTCGTTTGAAGATCTCACACGACTACATAAATCATAAGACGGGAGGACCGGCTTTCCAGGTACTCCGAGTCGGCGATAGCGACAAATATTTTCGCATAGTGTTGATTGGCTTAACACTGCACACTATACCAGTTCTTAATCTGCATGATCGATCTGCTCAGAACAAGGCGTATTCTATGATTCTCCCTATTGATGTCTTGCCAGACTTACTGGATAACTATTTTTAGAATATGACAGACTCTAAAAAGTTTGAGAATTTGATTACGTCGATAGTGACATTACTGAAGGCAAGTAACCAGGAGGTCATCAGTAACTACAAAATGAAGGATCCTGATAATCCTACACAGGATAGGCAGGTTGATATCGCCATTAAAAATGCCTCCTTCATAACTCACGTCGAGTGCAGACTCCACGACAAGCCACAGGATGTTAAATGGGTCGAAGAATTGATGGGGCGTAAGTTAAGTCTCAACGCACACTCGATGATTGGCGTTTCTGCATCTGGTTTTACCAGCGGTGCCATAAAAAAGGCCAAGGCTCATAACATCGAACTGAGAGAAATGGTCAACCTGGAACACGATGATATAACCAGTTGGGGAAAAGTTCGACAATTTGAAGCCCACTACTTCAATTCACCAGACCATCATTGTCCTTCGTCATTAACCCTATTTCAACCGTAATCAGCCTTCAGAGCGATGATTTAGTTGAGTTCCTCGACACCAGAAGACTCTCAGATTTTGTATTTGACCCTGTGGCTCATGCCATTAAAGATCTGTCGGAAGACATGATCAAGATTCGATCTGGAAAAAAACCATTGGTTAATGCGATGACTGATTTTAAGCAGACAAAACACATTAATGGTATGCATTTGGTATCGGTTGGTTGCAATACCAGAATAGAATGGGCCTCCGAAATCCATTATGTGAGTGAATCACAACTCTATGGCAAGCCTTTGCAGGAGCCCAATAACCGTGAGGCAATGGTACAGCGCTTTGGTGATCTTGATTGGATGCTTATTGAAACAAGTGAGAAAGCACGTCTTACTTTAAACTTTGACGCCCTAACGCATCCATCGGATTGTTACTTTCTCGGCGGGGAGTTTCAAAACCTATCTCAGAAAATTCACAATATCAGTATTGAACCCGGCAGCAAAATCCTCCTTGGAGAAATGCATGATGTGAAATTTTGCCTGAGTTGGAGAGATAAGATAATTACACTGTGAAAGGATTTCTCCTTAGAGTATATACTCGCTTAAATCCCTATTCTTAACAAGATTCTGAAGCTTCTCCCTTACCATCGCCTTCGTAACGACAATCGATGCGGGTGCGCTCAACTTATCCGGCACATCGAATAGAAACTCATTCAACAACTTGCTCATCACAGTGTGGAGGCGACGGCCCCGATGTTCTCAATCTCGGCATTAATATCGAAGGCAGTCTGCGCGATCTCGTCGATCGCGTCCTGTTCGAATGTTATCGAAACACCTTCAGCCTCAAACAAAGCATGATATTGTTTCGTGAGCGCGTTGCGCGGCTCACTGAGTATTCGAATAAAATCTTCGTTTCGTAAGGTTGTCCAGCTCCACACGAATCGGGAAACGGCCCTGCAATTCAGGAATCAGGTCCGACGGTTTCGCGACGTGAAACGCTCCCGCTGCAATAAACAAAACGTGATCGGTGGTAATGGCTCCGTATTTCGTGTTAACCGTACTGCCTTCGACAATCGGCAACAAGTCGCGCTGAACACCTTCGCGGCTCACGTCAGGTCCACCTCCACCCTTCTTTCCACCAGAAGCAATCTTATCTATCTCGTCAATGAAAATAATTCCGGAATCTTCCGCACGACGAAGGGCTTCCTCTTTCACTTCGTCCATGTCTATCAGCCTCGAAACTTCCTCATCCAACAACAATCTCCTTGCTTCGGATACGGTAACTTTTCTTTTCTTCTGCTTTCGCGGCATCATACCGTTGAGCATCTCCTGCAAGTTCATCATCGAGACTTCGTCCATCATGCCTGCACCAATCATTCCAACATTTGGAGTACTAGAATTCTTGATGTTGATCTCGATGCGACGATCGTCCATCTCACCATTGCGGATCTTCTCGCGAAAATGTTTACGGGTGCGCTCATTCAGTTCCTCATCGGAAGACGGAGTTGACTGATCGTCCACTGCTCCGGCAGGACGTGGAGCTGGCGTTCTCAAAGGTGGGATCAATGCATCGAGTATAACTTCTTCGACAGCCTGCGAAGCTTTCTCTTTCACTTCGTCACGTTTTCGCGCCTTTACAATATTCACCGATTGTTCCACAAGATCTCTCACCATACTTTCAACGTCGCGACCGACGTAACCAACCTCGGTGAATTTCGAAGCCTCCACTTTAACAAACGGAGCATCGGCAAGCTTCGCAAGACGTCGGGCGATCTCGGTCTTACCGACACCCGTCGCTCCAATCATCAATATGTTGTTCGGGATAATTTCGCCGCGGAGCTCGGAGGATACATTCATCCTCCTCCAACGGTTACGCAGAGCAATCGCCACATTGCGCTTCGCTTCGAATTGTCCAACGATGTATTTATCTAACTCAGCAACAATCTGCCTCGGTGTTAATAATTTCGCGTCCATTACTTCGCCTGAGTTTCTAAAACAAAATCCAATGGTTTTTTTTACTTTATCACGTGTCAACGCAATCTTCAATACTTCGTCAACGTGATCAACGTAGTGAAAGGTTAGTCCCTTCACATATTGCTTCTCAATTTCGTTAATATCTCTTTTATTTTTCGCACTGAGGATAATCTCTTTTATGCCTCCTCGCTTTGCCGCAAGGATCTTTTCTTTGATACCTCCCACCGGCAGCACCTTACCACGCAAAGTGATCTCGCCCGTCATTGCCATGCGACTTTTTACTTTACGCTGTGTAAAAATAGACGCCAGCGAAGTCAACATCGTGATTCCCGCAGACGGACCATCTTTTGGTACAGCGCCAGCCGGCACGTGAACGTGAAGGTCATACTGCTGAAACACCCTGTGATCGATACCCAACGATGCAGCATTCGATTTCAAGTAAGAAAGCGCAGCCACAGCCGACTCTTTCATCACGTCACCCAGCTGGCCCGACAATGTCAGGATGCCCTTGCCGCGACTCACGCTCGACTCGACGAACAGGATGTCGCCGCCCACCTGCGTCCACGCAAGGCCGGTAACGACGCCAGCCTGGCTATTGTCCTGGTACAGCTCTTCATCGAAGACCTCGACACCAAGAACCTTCACAACATACGGAGCATTGATAACACCCGGAGCTGCTTCTTCCATCGCCACAGCCTTAGCAACACTACGAACGACAGACCCGATACGTCTTTCAAGACTTCGAACACCCGACTCGCGGGTATAGCCTTCAATGATCTTCAATAAGGCATCCTTTGTGATCTTGACCTGGTTTGGTTTCAAGCCATGTTCCTGGATTTGTTTTGGAACGAGGTGTTGGATGGCGATCTGAAGTTTTTCCTCCACGGTATAACCGGTGACCTCGATGATCTCCATACGATCGCGAAGCGCCGGATGAATTGTATCGAGTGAATTCGCCGTCGCGATAAACAACACCTTCGAAAGATCATAATCGATCTCGAGATAGTTGTCGCCAAACGTGCTGTTTTGTTCAGGATCCAACACTTCGAGCAGAGCCGATGAAGGATCACCACGATAATCGGAACGAACCTTATCGATCTCGTCGAGAATGAAAACAGGGTTTGATGACTTCGCCTTCTTGATGTTCTGAAGAATTTTGCCCCGGCATCGCACCGATGTATGTCTTGCGGTGTCCGCGGATCTCTGCTTCATCGTGCACACCACCCAATGACATTCGCACATACTGGCGCTTCAGTGACTTGGCTATCGACTTGCCCAGTGAAGTCTTGCCAACACCGGGAGGTCCGTAGAGACAGAGGATCGGTCCCTTCATGTCTCTCTTCAATTTCAGAACTGCAAGATATTCGAGTATGCGATTCTTAACTTTTTCCAAACCAAAATGATCGGCATCGAGAATTTTTCTCGCGCGTTTCAGGTCGAAGTCGTCTTCAGTGTAATCTGCCCACGGAATATCGAGCATAAACTCCACGTAGTTCATCGCTACGGGAAATTCTGCAGCCTGCGGATTGACGCGCGAAAGCTTGTCGAGCTCTTTGCTGAAATGCTCGAGCGCATACTTAGGCCATTTCTTATCGGCACCGCGCTTACGAAGCTTTTTCAACTTCTTTGTCGGGCCCATCGTGACCTAACTCGTCTTGCAGGACTTTAATTTGTTGACGCAGGAAATAGTCGCGCTGTTGCTGATCGATGTCGGTGTGTACTTTCTTCTGGATCTCGTGTTTGATCTCGAGCATCTGTATCTCTTTCAGCATATGCTGAAGAAGTGTGGTACCGCGATCGGTGATGTTTGAAGTGTCGAGTATCTTTTGTTTTTCGGATACGTCGACGTTGAGATTAGAAGCGAGGAAATGAATTAAGAACGGAATGCTTGAAATATTGTCGAGAGCAACCTGTGCTTCCTGTGGAATGTCGGGATTGAGCTTCAGTATTTTCGAAGCGGCATCTTTGAGTGAAGCAACCAGTGCTTCCATTTGGTTGCCTTCGAGATCGGTCTTCGGTTCTATTTGGAGATCGACCTTAGCGGTGAGATAAGGTTCTTCCTGGACAAATTGATTTACCGTGAACCTGTTCTTTCCCTGGATGATGATCGTTGTATTGCCATCCGGCAACACAAGCATCTTCAGGATCCGGGCAATAGTACCGGAACGATAGAGATCTTCCGTGATAGGCTCCTCAGTCTGTTTATTCTTTTGAGCCAGTACGCCGATGATACGATCACCCTGGTATGCTTTCTTGATTAACCGTATGGATTTCTGACGCGTTACCGTGATGGGGATAACTACACCTGGAAACAACACTGTATTCTTTATGGGAAGAATCGAGATCTCCGATGGCAGATCTTCCTGCTTCAGATCGCTCTCCTGCTCTGGATTGATTAGCTGGACCAGCTCGTCTGAGTCTTCTTGCACATTGGGGCCGATGGGTCTAAACATGATATTAAATGCCAAATTGACGCAAATTCTAGTTTCCCGCAACGCTTTTGTGGGGGAATGGTTATGAGTCAATAGAAATGCCAGAATCGAAAGTTGAGTAAATTTGGTATATAAGAGCTTGATTGTGAGAATTCGTGTAGCTGCTTTTTACACCTTGTTGACCCTGTTTTTGCTAACAGGAACTAGTATCTACGCTCAAAAAGAGCGGCAGAAATTCAAAAAAGGAGGCGTTATACAACTCAACGACTCCGTGGGAACATACGGACAGTCTGACATATTTAATTTCCCCAATCTCAACAAGGTTCCCTTCTACTACGACGCCCAGAAAATCAACGCGATACAAAAAGCAGACAATGCCGGTGACGATAAGACCACATATCGACTACTTAAAGACTACGTTCAGCGTTTCGGTATCGAAAACTTCCGCGAAAAATGTTCCGATGATATGGAAGCTCGCGAAGCTTTCTGAGAAGGAAGGAACGAAAGGCGAAGCGTTGTTACTCTATAAACTTGTATTGAAGCATCACCAGCAAGGGATCAACGTCAACGAAGTTTTTTATGCGTCATGACTCGATAGAGAAAGACAAGAAAAAATATTTCGTTCCACTCGATTATTACTACGAGCTCGTCAACTACCGGAAAGATATCGACACACTCCGTCCTCCACATGCGGTATTAGTGAACATGGGCGACGAGATCAATTCAGATAAAGAAGATTACGGACCCAGCATCGGTCCTGCCGACACGTTGTTATTGTTTACATCAAAGAGGCATGTGTCGAATAATGGAATGCAGCGAGTGTATGACGAAGATCTATTTTTTGTTACACGCGGCGATAGCGCGTTCAACAACGGCGCCTTTTATTAATGCCCGTTCATTTAAGGATATCAACACAAGCTATAATGAAGGTTCTGCGTGTTTAAGCAGGGATGGAAAGATGTTGATCTTCTCAAGATGCAACTCCCCCGATTCATATGGCAATTGTGATCTGTACTCCGCCCAACTGAAAGAAGTGGCCAACAATCTTGTTTGGACCGACATCAAGAACATGGGACCGAATGTGAACAGCACCGGTTGGGATTCGCAGCCTTCGTTATCACACTCCAGCGACACGTTGTTCTTTGCTTCCGACAGGCTCGGTGGCTTCGGTTATTCCGACATCTATTTCACAATCAAAGATCCAAAAGGCAATTGGGGTAAAGCTCAGAATGCCGGCCCTATCATCAACACCGTTTGCAGCCGAGTTAAGTCCGTTCTATCATCATAGGTTCAACGTGCTTTACTTCAGTTCCAATGGACAGCCACTCAACTTCGGCGATTTCGATATCTATAAATCATACTGGCAGAAGACCAATTGGGGCGAACCGAAGAACATCGGGCCGCTGGTGAACGGCGAAGGCAGCGAATATTATTTCACCATCGATTCGAAATCATTAGAGTTGTACTACGCCCGCTCGAATGGCGACGACAGAAAGAATCTCGACTTGTATTCATTCCCGGTTCCCATGGAAGCACAACCCGAAGCTGTCGTCGCTGTGAAGGGGACCTTGAAAGACAAGGGTGGTAAACCAATGAAGGGCATCGTATCTATTATCGATCTCGACAAAGGAGTTGAAGTGGCTCCGAAGTTCCTTCGTGAAGACGGATCTTTCGACTTTACACTGATCAACAAAAGAAATTACCTGCTGATCATCCAGGGCGACGAGTTCTTCCGGATCGAAGAGATATTTTTTCTCGATGGCGACACCGAGATCAACAGGATTGCGGAGCCCATCGAGAGCTCTATTGCTTTTGAGTCGCTTGAGTTTGAAAATGGGAAGGCCAACATTCTCGAAGCAATGCACGGCGATCTTAACAAGCTCGGTAATTTCCTTCTGGATCATCCCGAATTGAAGCTTACAATCTCCGGGCACACCGATTCAGCGGGAAAAGAGGAAGCGAATCTCAGGCTGTCGCAGGCCCGCGCAGATGCCATCAAATACTATCTCACGTATCAATTTAAGATCGACACCGAAAGAGTAACGGCGATCGGTTATGGCAGCTCCAAGCCTATCGTACAGGAGTTGTCAGACGATCACAAACAATTGAATCGTCGCGTGGAATTCAGTATCTCGAAATAGCTACTGGAACAGCTTGATGATATCGTTGGAGAACACGAACACCATCAGGATCAGCAACAAGAACATCCCCACCTTCAATGATGCTTCGAAGAACTTCTCAGAAGGCGCACGTCCGGTGATCATCTCATAGAGTAGGAATACAACGTACCCACCGTCGAGTGCCGGGATAGGCAACAGGTTCATGAATGCAAGAACCATCGACAGCAAACCGGTCATTCTCCAGAAGCGTTCCCAATCCCATTCGGATCCGAATGCGTGGGCCATACCAATGGGTCCTGAAAGACTCTTCTGTGGTGAGATCTGTCCGGTTAAAAGTTTCTTGAATGCTTTCAATTGAACGAAGATGATTCCGAAAGCACGACCTGTTCCTACAGGAATCGATTCGCCAAATGAATAGGTGATACGATTGAGATCCGTTTTCGCGAAGCCTGCATCTACTCCGAAGCCGATCTGGGTTTCGTTGTATGCCTCTTTGAAAGAAAGTACCTGACCTGCACGATCGATCTTGAAGGCAACGGAATCGCCGGGCTTCGGTTTTTCGTTTTCGTCGCGGTGAACGTTAAGAGCGTTCTGCATGTCGTCCCAATAGTGAATGGGCTTGCCGTCGATCTCTACAAACTTGTCGCCTGGCTGAAGACCAATTCTTTTGCCATGCTTGTTACTTTGTCGCCTTTTGGATTGTCGATCTCGTCGGCAACTTTAGCTACCGTGGCGGGCAACCTGTTGCGTACAAATTTCTCGGCGGCCTCCTTGCTGTTGAATTGCTCAATGAAATTTCCTGGGATGGGCACGTTTATTTCCTGTCCATCACGAAGAACGGTGTAATAAGAGTTGTTCGTGAGCAACATGTCGGGATCTGCAACGTCCATGAAGTCGTCGTAATCTTTTCCGTTGATCTTAACGATCTTATCACCGGTCTTTAAACCAATATCTTTTGCGAGATCGAGTGCTTCGATACCGCCGTGATTGTTTACGTACTCTTTAGGAAGATAAGTTTCCCCCATGATGTAGGTGAGGAAGATGAAGATGGTAACACCAACGAAGACGTTGACGATAATACCGCCGAGCATAACGATGAGTCGTTTGCCATGCTGGTTTCGAACGAAACTCCCATGGTTGTGCGGGAGCATTCATTTGTTCCTTGTCCATGCTCTCATCGACCATACCGGCGATCTTCACATAACCACCAAGGGGGAACCAACCCACACCGTATTCGGTATCGCCCTTCTTGTATTTGATCAACGAAAAGTTGAGGACGTTCGCGAGGGGAAAAAGAAAATCGAAAAACAGGTAGAACTTTTCCACCTTGATCTTGAACATGCGGGCCGAGATGAAGTGACCCCACTCATGCACAACTATTAGAATTGATAAGCTCAGCAAAAGCTGGCTCGTCATAATTAAGCCTTCCATAACTTTGATACTATCCTTTAACTAACTCCAACGCTCTTATCCGGGTTTCTTTATCAGTGTTCACGTAATCCTCGAGGACCGGTTTGGCTATAAAATCAATTTTCTCAAGACACCGTTCCACAATTTCCGGCATTTCGAGAAAACTTATTCGTTCTTTGAGGAACTCCTGCACGGCAACTTCATTTGCGGCATTGAGCACGCAAGGCATGTTCCCTCCCCTCTTCAAAGCCTCAAAGCAAGCGCAAGATTACGAAAAGTTTCTGTATCGGGCTTCTCAAAAGTGAAGGAAGGATAGGCGGCGAAGTCGAATCTCGGAAAATTGCTTTTCAGCCGGTTTGGGTAAGACAGCGCAAACTGGATCGGTAACGCATATCCGGTAATCCGAGTTGCGCTTTCAGGGACCCATCCTCGAATTGTACAAAAGAGTGAATGATGGACTGGGGATGAATAACAACATCCACCTGCGATGGTTCGAGGCCGAAGAGCCATCGTGCTTCGATCACTTCCAGCCCCTTATTCATCAGTGTGGCCGAGTCGATCGTCACCTTCGCGCCCATGCTCCAGTTTGGGGCGCCTGGGCCCTGGTTACACTTGCAAGATCCTGCCTTTTCTTTCCCCGGAACGGTCCCCCGGAAGCTGTAAGCACTATTCTCTCTATGCGATTATGGAACTCGCCAACAAGACATTGAAATATCGCAGAGTGCTCGGAATCGACCGGGTAAATGTTAACGCCTTTGTCGCGGGCGAGAGCTGTGATGATGTCGCCGGCAACCACCAGGGTTTCCTTATTCGCCAGCGCTATGGCTTTACCTGCCTCCAATGCTTTGATAGTAGGACGTAATCCAGAATAGCCAACCAATGCCGCGAGCACAATGTCGATCGACTCCATCTGAACGATGGAGCACAAAGAATTTTCGCCGGCATAAACTTTTGTATCTGTAGATGCCAGCGCCTCTTTTACTTTTTTGTATAGCGACTCGTTGGTGATAACGACGGCGTTCGGATCGAATTTCTTTGCCTGCTCGATCAGTAAGTCTGCATTGTTATTCGCCGTGAGCACCTCCACTTCGAATTGATCGGGATGTGCAGCGATCACATCCAGCGCTTGCGTGCCGATGGAACCTGTAGAACCGAGAATAGCAACAGATCTTTTCTTCGTCATTCGTCAGAGAGAATGCTTCATCAATTCGTTAGAGATCGTCCGGTCGTTCGACAGGCGCGGCACCTTGTTTTGTCCGCCCAACTTGCCGATCGACTTCATGTATTCAATAAAGGAATCTTTCCTGAGAGGGACAAGTGCGAGTCTCCTAAGGATTTTACGGAGATGAGGTCATCGTAGTATGTATTCAGCCCGCGAAGCTGATCGTCGAGCTCTTGTGCGAACGCCTCGAGGTTGGATGGAAGTTTTCCGAACTCTACCAACCATTGATGATGAGGAAGTCCTTCGGTAGGTGTTACCTCGGGAGACACAGTAAATTCTATGAGCTCCGTTTCGGGGAATTTTGAATCGCGGCTCGCATCGCCTTTTCAACTTCTTCGCCGATGACGTGTTCGCCGAATGCTGAAATGAAGTGCTTGATGCGACCAGTGACGACTAAACGATAGGGATTTTTTGAAACGAACTTTACAGTGTCGCCGATTGAATAACCCAAAGTCCTGCGTTGCTGTTGATGATGAGTGCATAATTTTTTCCGAGCTCTACTTCTTCGATCATCAACCGGCGTGCGTTAGGCTTGCCGTATTCTTCCACCGGAACGAATTCATAAAAAATACCTTCATTGAGTAACAACAATAATCCTTCATGTCTTTGAGAGTCCTGGTAGGCGATAAAACCTTCGGAGGCCGGGAATGTTTCTATGGAGTCTACATTCTTTCCTATGCTGTCGAACAACCTTGCACGATAGGGTTCGAAGTTTACGCCACCGTAAACGAACACAGAAAAATTCGGGAACACGTCTTTGATCTTCTTGCCTGTTCTTGCCTGTATTCTATCGAAGTACATTTGAACCCACGGTGGAATACCGGAGATCAGCATCATGTCTTGATTGATCGTCTCGTCGATGATCTTCTCAAGTTTCTCTTCCCAATCTTCGATGCAATTGGTTTTGTAACTGGGCTTTTGATTGGTTCTGAGATAGGATGGAACTTCGTGATTCGAAATACCGGAGAGTCGGCCCGTCTTAATTCCATTTTTTATTTCGAGCTCGGACTTCCCGAAAGAAAGATCAGTCCACCGTCGAGGAATGCCGCCTTACCTGTTTCGTGAACGTAACTCAATACTGCATTTCTCGCGCTGCGAAAATGATTGGGCAACGACTCTTTAGAGATCGGTATGTACTTGGTGCCTGATGTAGTACCTGATGTTTTTTGCGAAGTACTCGGGTTTGCCAGGCCATGTAACATCTTTTTCACCCGATACGATACGTTCGATATAACTTTTGAGACCTTCGTAATCACGAACGGGTACTGGTTTGCGAAAGTCTTCTATCGAATTGATATCGGCGAAGCCGTGGTCTTTGCCGAAAGCTGTGTGGCGCGCATCACGCACAAGTTTTTCGAAGGTCTGTTGTTGATAGTAGCCCGGCCTGGAAGCCCATTTTTTTGTCTGCGAGGCGACTAACGCTGCGGCAGGCCCGGCCAGTAAGGAACGAATACCCATATTGCGACAAATGTCGTTATTTAGTAGAATGAGAGCAATCACTACAGTGGCGTTGGCATTTTCTGCAGGACTTGCGGGGGCGTTTGTTTTTAATGAGATCAAAGAAGCCAGAAGTCAGAAGCCAGGAGGCGAAACTTTTAAGAACGTTTTTAATCCAGCATCGTCAGAAACATTTTCGACTCCCGATGTTCCGATGGCAACGGGTGTCGATTTTAGCGATGCCGCTGCGAGAGCAACACCGAGTGTAGTTTATATCAACAGCATTGCTCAAAGCGGCGTGTCGTATACGTACTGGGATATGTTGTTTGGCGGAGGCGGATCGCCATACCCAGGTAAGCAGCGGATCGGGCGTCATCTTCTCGACGGATGGATACATTGTGACCAATAATCACGTAGTGGAGTCGGCCGAAAAAATACAGGTGCTGTTCCGCAAGAACGTTTACGATGCGGAACTCGTAGGCACCGACCCATCGACGGATCTTGCGGTGTTGAAAATTAAGAGACGGGTTTACCCGCCATCACACTCGGCAGCTCAAAAAATCTTGCAGTAGGTGAATGGGTGATCGCAGTCGGTAATCCATTCTCTCTTGCTTCGACGGTTACTGCAGGTATCGTGAGTGCAAAAGGAAGAAGGATCAACATCGTTGAAGACAAATTCCCCATTGAATCATTTATTCAGACCGATGCAGCAATCAATCCGGGTAACTCGGGCGGAGCCCTGGTAAATAAGGACGGTGAGCTGGTTGGCATCAACACGGCAATACTTTCACGGACTGGTTCCTACACTGGTTATGCATTCGCGGTGCGATCGACATTGCACGGAAAGTTGTTGAGGACCTGATCAAATACGGAGTACCACAAAAAGCAATCTTCGGCGCATCTATCGGTGAATACGATTTCCAGAACGCGCGCAAGTTTGGTCTCGATACCAACATCAAAAACTTTCGCGGGGTTTTAGTCGAGAAGGTTGACGCAGACGGAAGTGCGGCGCGTGTTGCCGGTCTGCAGGCGGGCGATATCATCATACGTGTAGACGATGACGACATTGACAGCGAAAGTGCTTTCGAAGAAAAATTAAGTTATCGATCACCGGGTGATAAGGTAACCGTTACTTACACTCGCAACGGCAAGCAATCAACAGCCGCAATAACCTTACTCAACCGCTTTGGCGACACCGCGCTCGTTAGACGGAAGATCTACAGCGATGCAACACTCGGTGCTAATCTCGAAGCCGTGGAGTATGGCGTGAAGATCTTTAAACTGAAGGAAGGACTTTTACAGAGGATTGGCTTGCCTGAAAATTATACTATCGTTGCGATCAATCGTCAGCGCGTGAAAGATCCGCAAGATGTTATTGACTTCTTTACGAAATTCAAGGGGAGAGTTTTAGTACAAGGACTGACTTCGTCGAAGGAACAGCTCCCTCTCGAATTCTACCTTAAGTAACTCAAAGACTCATTCTCATCTTCAACTTCTTCGTGAGCTCATCCACTGAGTTCTTGAAGTTGGGATCAGTCTTCATCATATCCTCTACTGATTCGAGAGCATGGATAACTGTGCTGTGATCGCGGCCACCGAAGTTTTCGCCGATGAGTGCCAATGTCAACTGAGTGTAACGCTTGCAGAAGTACATCGCTACCTGGCGTGGAATAACGATCTCGCGTTTTTTAATCTTGCCTTTCATGGCGTCGAGCTCTACTTTGAAGTAGTCGGCAACGGTCTTTTGTATATAGTCGACGCTTACGTCGGACTGAATTTCTTTAACGATATTTTTCAAAACCTCTTTCGCCAATTCGAGGTCGATCTCTTTCTTCAACAGTGTAGCGTGGAAGATCAGTGAGTTGAGTACGCCTTCCATGTCGCGAAGGTTGGTGTCGACACTGTAAGCGAGATATTCGGCAACTTCGGTGGGCATTTCGATGCCGTCTGATTCCATCTTGTTGTGAATGATCGCAAGCTTGGTTTCGAATCGGGCTCCTGCAGATCCGCAGTAAGTCCCCATTTGAATCTTGACAACAATCTTTCCTGGAATCCTTTCAGGTCACGCGGAGGACAGTCGCTGGTCATAATGATCTGCTTGCCCGACTGGTGAAGTTGGTTGAAGATGTGGAAGAACATCTCCTGGGTCTTTCGCGTCCAGCGAGGAACTGCACATCGTCGAGGATGAGAAGGTCAACCTGGAGGTAATAATTCTGGAACTCCTGGATCTTGTGGTTCTGAAGCGCGTTGAGGAACTGGCTGGTGAAGTCGTTCTGATCTACGTAGAGAACAATTTTGTCCGGAAGATTTTTCTTGATGTCGTTACCGATCGCTTGCACGAGGTGTGTTTTGCCAACACCGACTCCCCCGTAAAGCATGAGAGGGTTAAAAGACGTCACTCCGGGTTTCTTTGCGACAGCGAGACCTGCAGAACGTGCGAGCCTGTTACAATCGCCTTCAACAAAATTTTCGAAGCTGTATGCTGGATTGAGTCGTGAGTTTACGGTTTGAGGATTGAGCGGCTTAAACTGGAACGGAGAATAGTCATTAAGATTGGCGCCGTTTCCATTTTGCTTAACGCCCATTTGCCTTGTACCATTTCCATTGTTGGGATAATTTACCATCAAGGGAGGATTACTTACGTTGCCACTATCGACAACGACTGAGTACTCCAGGCGACCGGTTGGGCCGAGAATAGTGTTGATTGCTTTCTTTAAAACGGGAACATAGTGCTCTTCGAGCCATTCGTAGAAGAATTGCGAAGGCACCTGGATAGTGAGTACTTCGGCTTCGGTACGCAGCGGAATGATCGGTTTAAACCACGTGTTGAAACTTTGTTCATCAACACTTTGCTTAATTATATCGAGACAATCGTTCCATACTGTTGTGCCGTAGTCTACTTCCATATTATATAAAAGCTTTTAAGTCGAAGAATTTTTCCGATTCCCGCTAGGGGTGGGGGGACAAAAGTGTAAAAAAATTGAAGAACAAAAAACAAAACGCTCCGTTGTCTTTTCTTATTTTTTTTGTGCCAGAAAAAAGGAAAATTTTTGAATTGTGTTCGGTTGAACGCCGAAAAAAAATCGCTCGATAGAGAATGGAGTGAGCAAAAAAATTTGTATAAATCGTAATGTCTATCACTGATCAATGGTTGAATGTTGCGAAAGCAGAACTCAATGGGGAAAATGCTTTCGAAAAACTTTCAATCCAAAAGAAAAACATCACCATCAAGCCGTGGTATGACGCTTCCAGTGTTCCTCAAGGCCAATCCTTTATTCTTTCGCAAGGAAATTCGTGGTTAGGCCCTCGTGCGTGGATCGACGCACCATTGGTAAGAGTAACTGATTGCGCAACAGCGAACAAGAAAGCACTCAACCTATTGTCTTCCGGCGCCGACGGGATCTTGTTTGATGGCGGTGATGATCTCGAAACCCTATTGAAAGGCATTCAGACAGAGTATTGTTACATCGCGTTCAAAGAAAAGACCGAGTTAACGGAGATCAGCGATGATTTCTTCCTTGAGATTGCAAGACTAAAGAATCTTCGCAAACAAAACCCGGGTATATTCATTCACGCTTACATAAAACCTTTCTCGAAAGAAGCATATCAGCCACATGGCAACATGATATCTTCCACGAGTCGTGCATTGGCAGCGGTATTGGGCGGTTGTGATGCGTTGACGATTGAAACCAGTAGCGAGCTTGAAGAAAGGATTGCAAAGAATGTTTCTTTGATCCTTAGAGAAGAAAGTCATATCATAAAACAGCAGATGCTACAGCGGGAAGTTATTTCATCGATTCTCTGATAGGTTCTTCCTCACAACGCACAACGCATAACTCACAACTGATCTGGACATCCCCTGAGAAAATTAAGATACTTTCATCTTACAACGCGGGCGACATTGTTGACTTCAAAGAAAAAGACACTATCGCGGGAGCGGCGCCATTCATGCGTGGCCCGTATGCTACCATGTACACCGTACGTCCGTGGACGATCCGCCAGTACGCAGGTTTCTCAACTGCGAAAGATTCAAACGCATTCTATCGAAGAAATCTTGCGGGAGGACAGAAAGGTCTCTCTGTTGCGTTTGATCTTGCAACGCACCGTGGTTACGATTCGGATCATCCGCGCGTACATGGCGATGTAGGTAAAGCCGGCGTTGCGATCGACAGCGTTCTCGATATGAAGATGCTGTTCGATCAGATCCCACTCGATCAAATGAGTGTGTCTATGACAATGAATGGAGCTGTGATCCCCATCATGGCTTTCTATCTCGTCGCTGCCGAAGAACAAGGTGTTCCATTCAATAAACTCACCGGCACCATTCAGAATGATATATTGAAAGAGTTCATGGTGCGCAATACATACATCTACCCTCCTGCCCCATCGATGCGTATCGTGTCGGACATCTTCGCGTATTGCGCGAAGAATCTTCCGAAGTTCAACAGCATCAGCATCAGCGGGTATCACATGCACGAAGCCGGCGCCCCTGCTAACATCGAACTCGCTTACACACTCGCCGATGGTCTCGAATACATTCGGGCTGGTTTGAAAGCCGGTGTTGCAATCGATGATCTCGCTCCGCGATTGAGTTTCTTCTGGGGCATCGGTATGAATTTCTTTATGGAGATCGCCAAGATGCGCGCAGCAAGATTAGTTTGGTCGAAACTCGTTAAGCAGTTCAATCCATCCAATCCGAAGTCAATGGCGTTGCGCACACATTGTCAAACATCCGGGTGGAGTCTCACCGAACAAGATCCATACAACAACGTAACACGCACATGCATCGAAGCAATGGCGGCCGTGTTGGGGGCGGAACTCAATCATTACACACAAACGCTCTCGATGAAGCTATCGCACTGCCGACAGATTACTCTGCACGCATCGCACGCAACACACAGATCTATCTTCAGAAAGAAACAGGTATCACAAGTGTCGTCGATCCATTAGGTGGCTCCTTTTATCTCGAATCATTAACGATGCAACTCGCCAATGATGCAATGAAGCTGATCGATGAAGTAGAAGCACTCGGTGGCATGACGAAAGCCATCGAAAGCGGACTGCCCAAAATGCGTATCGAAGAAGCTGCCGCCTCCAAACAAGCACGCATCGATAAAGGAACAGACGTGATCGTTGGTGTAAACAAGTACGAAACGGACGAGAAGCCCGATTTCAAAATACTTGAAGTTGATAATACAGCCGTTCGAAACGAACAAGTACAGCGTCTCGAACAACTGAAACGTGAACGAAACAACGACGATGTTCAAAGAGCACTCGACAGGATCACGCAAGGAGCCGAAGGCAATGCTAATCTTTTAGAGCTCGCAGTTGATGCCGCGCGCAAGCGCGCAACGCTTGGTGAGATCTCTATGGCCATGGAAAAAGTCTTCGGCAGGTACAAAGCAACCGTGAGGTCGATTTCGGGTGTATATTCGAAAGAGATGAACAATAATAAGGAAGTCGAAGAGGTACGGGCACTGTCTGATAAGTTTGCTTCTCTCGATGGTCGCCGCCCACGAATACTTGTCGCCAAGATGGGACAGGACGGACATGATCGTGGCGCGAAAGTTATCGCGACGGGTTTTGCCGACCTGGGCTTCGATGTCGACATCGGACCATTGTTTGCCACACCTGAAGAGGTTGCGAAGCAGGCTGCCGAAAATGACGTACATATTGTTGGAGCATCAAGTCTCGCGGCAGGTCATAAAACACTCGTTCCTGATCTCATTGAAGCGCTGAAAAAAATTGGCCGTGGCGACATTCTTGTCGTAGCCGGCGGCGTGATCCCGCAACAGGATTATGATTTTCTTTATAAAGCAGGTGTAAAAGGGATTTTCGGCCCGGGAACGCCAGTAACAGAAGCGGCAAGAAGCATCCTCTCGAAACTATTAGCTGATTTGTGATCGTGATCTGTGATTCGCTCCGCACAATCACGAATTACAAATTACAAATCACTAATTTGAGGTTCAAATCACCCCGCTATGAAAATCCGAGTGTTACTCCTGTTGGTGTGTGCTCCCCTACTGATTTTTGCACAGAGTAAAAACGAGAAATTCTTAAAGAAAGCCGAGGCTAGCTACACCACTGGCGATTATTCGAAAGCATTCAAGTTCCTGGAGAAATTCAGGAAGAAAGTCAATAAAAAGCTCGGAACACCCAACGAGTATACTCCCGTTTACTACCTGGCTTACTCGAAGTACAACCTGGCTTCCGGGATGATCAACGAATTCGAGTCGAATCTTCAGTCGGCTATCACTTCCATCAATACAGCTTCCGAAAGAAATGAGAAGTCATTCGATCTTTTGATCGAGGGCGGGAAGCTTTACAATCAAAACGGATCATATCTCAAAGCCCGTAATCTCCTGGAGCAGGTTAGAAACTCTTTAGATGTTGGTGGTCTTCTCAAAGATCCAATGAAGGCGAAGCTCGACATCGCTTATGCGGAAGCTATCGCAGGACAAGGTTATTATCTTGAAGCGATCGATATCCTGAAAGAAAGACAGCCTTACTTCGCCGGCCGCGCCAACAAAACTGAAACCATTGTCGACAACGGTGCACTGAAAAGCCGCAAACTAAGTGACGAAGAGTTCAGGGTAAGGTTTGCAGAGTATGCACATCTTTTAATAATTCTTGCAAGAACACAAGGCAATCGCGGTGATTTCAACGAAGCAGATACCCAGTTCAATCAAAACCAACAGCTCATTCGCAAAGCACTCGATCGTTATTCAATGGAGTACATTCAAAATTCGTACGAGTGGGGAAAATTTCTACTGGCTCACGGACTCGAAGAATCTATCGAAGGTCCGGTCGGTGATGACTTCGGAACACTCCTCACTAAACTCAAAGCCAATTACAAACCTACCCATTGGCTTGGAACAAAACTGTATGAAGAACAATTAAGACAATACCTCCACGAAGGATCTTCGAGATACTACAATCTTAAGCTCGAGTACGAAAAACTGATCAACAAACAATTCAAGTCAACCAGTATTTATGTTGCCCGACTCAAGGCGCTCGAATTCGACTCGAAACTCAGTCGTGATAAAACAAGCGGCCTCGAAACAAGCGCCGCTGCATTACTGGCTACTTCGAAAGGCCTTCCAAAGGCTAGTGAAGTCAGTGCTCATCTCAGTGAATTCCTTGCTGACCTTTCTATGTATCAAAGGAAATACACCCAGGCTGAAGGTTATCTGAAGATCGTTATCGATATCAACGCAGAGCTGCTGGGCCCTGAAGCTCCCGAAACACATCTCTCACGTGTGATGTATGCCAACTACCTCGTTGACTATACCAACAATATTACCGACGCCGATAAGATCTACCAGGAAAGCTTTACGAATGTTGTCGAGAAAGAGATCAGCGTTTCGCAGGAGAACCTTCTCGATATCCTGAACCACATTGCCACGCTGCGCGAGATGACAGACAAGTATGCAGAAGCCAACGCAGCACTCAAGAAAGCGCAGGGCATAGCCAAGGCACGCTTCGACAATGAAGACTGGCAATATGCTTCGGAGCTTACGAACGTCGCTCGCCTGCAAATTAAGATGGGCGAATACGACGATGCCGGAAAGAACCTCGACGACGCGCTTAAAATACTCGACCTTAAGAGAAACAGCGGCGACGATAAGCGAGCTTACCTTGTGAATGCTGTTGATACACGCGCCGTGTTGTACGGCATCAAAGGTTTGTTCGACGAAGCCCAGGACGACCTCGATCGCTCCGCCAGGATCATCGAGAGGGCGCGCAAAGACAACCAGATACTCGTTGGCGTCGACGAGCTTTCTACTGCACGCGAACTTTCGAGCTTATTTATAGCGCTCGGCCAGTATGCCGATACCGAGGAACTCTTGAACGACCTCATCATGAACTACGAGAAACAGTATGGCACTACTTCTCTGCGTTTGGTTGAACCGCTCGTGAATCTCGGACGTCTTACTTTGTTGAATGGTGATTACACCAAAGCAGATAAGATCGCGCAGCGCGCTAATGATATCGCGATAAAAACATTCGGACCGGTTTCAACGAAGTCAGCTCCTACTCAAAAACTTCTTGCCGACATCGATTACCTGATCGGTGACTACGACAAAGCTGAAGACAACATCGCGATGGCGCTCGCAAGTCAACAAAAACAGTTCGGCCGGAGCCACATCGAAGTTGCTAAATGTATCTCGCAGTTGGCGCTGATCAAATTCTATAATAAAGGAGACAAGAAAGAAGTCGAGAGGCTCATGCTCGAGTCGCGCGACATTATGGGCGCGAAACTCGGCAAAGACAATCCACAGTATGCGGAAATCCTGAAGAACGTTGCCACTGTATACATTTCTGAGAAGAGGTGGGATATCGCGTTCAGTTCGCTCACGCAAGCAGAACAGATCTGGGTTGCCAAAGCTGGTCGTAAGAGAAACATCAACGCTGCAAGTATTTATTCCCTTACCGGAGATGTCTTCTACCAGCTTAAGAACTATGCGAAAGCTGAAGAGTTCTACAACAAAGCGAAAGACCTCTACGACAGGTTCTTCAGCAACAAGCACCCTGAGTATGTGAAGATCTTGTCGAAGCAGGCGAAGGTCTACTATATGCAGAAGGACTATAAGAAGGCAAAACGCAACATCGAAGAGGCCCTTAATAATTACGAGGTCTTCATCAAACAATTCTTCCCCGCATTGAGTGAACGTGAGAAGGCCAACTACTGGAATACCATGAAGCCTGATTTCGAATTCTATAACACGCTTGCGTTTAGTCAACTCGAAGACTTCAGGGATCTGAGCGGTAAGGTCTACAACTACCAGTTGCTCACAAAAGCGTTGTTGTTGAATACAACGATCAAGACTCGCGAACGGATCCTCAATAGTAAAGACGAAGCTCTCATCGCTTTGTACAGCGATTGGCTCAAGAAGAAAGAATATCTCACTACGGTTTTGTCGATGAGTACTCAACAGTTGACCGATAACAATATCAACTCAACCCAGCTAAGTACCGAAGTTGAGGTGCTCGAGCGACAACTCAGTGAAAAGTCGGAGCTCTTCGGCCAAGGTTTCGAAAACAAGAAGGTCACTTACGAGAATGTTCAGAAGTCACTCGATAAGTCGGAGGTGGCGATGGAGATAGTTCGATACAGGAACTTCAATCATTCATTCACAGATTCGATCATGTACGTGGCGTTGTATGTGAAGAACGACAATTCACGACCGAAAGCAGTAATGTTGAAGGAAGGCTATCGAATGGAAAACCGTTGGATGAAATATTACAGGAACTGTATCATTGGACGCGTTCAGGACGAGCACTCCTACCGGATATTCTGGGAGCCTATTCAAAAGCAGATCGGTTACATACACCACGGTGTTCATCTCGCCTGACGGCGTTTATAACCAGATCAACCTCGAAGCAATTCCCACACCTGATGGAAAATACGTGATCGATGATTCCAATATCGTGATCGTGAGTAACACGAAAGACCTTTACATCCGGAAGCAAAGGGTTAAAGTCGCTGGTAGCTCACAGAACAACAACAGCGCTACGATGTTTGGCAATCCTACGTTCTACCTCGAGGCATCAACTCAACGCACTATTTCGCAGTTGCCTGGTACAGACAAGGAAGTTCGCGGTCTCGATGAACTCCTGAAACAGCAGGGTTGGAAAACCTCCGAGTATCTTGAGAGCGACGCAACCGAAGAACAAGTGAAGCAGGTGGAAAGCCCCAGCGTGTTGCACATAGCGACACACGGCTTCTATACACCTGAGCTCGAGCCTTCCGAAGGCGAAGAACTTACCGAAAACGAAGCGATGCTTTCAGAGAATCCTCTATTGAAGACTGGCTTGTTGCTGCGAGGTGCCGGCGATGTGTTTGCCGAAACCAAGTTCAACTACAATATTAAGAGTGGCGTCCTTACCGCCTCCGAGGCGATGAACCTGAACCTTGACAAAACCGACCTCGTTGTGCTTAGCGCTTGTGAGACCGGTCTCGGCGACGTTCATAACGGTGAGGGTGTGTATGGTCTGCAGCGCGCGTTCCTGGTTGCAGGCGCGAAGGTGCTCATCATGAGTATGTTTAAAGTTGACGATGAGGCTACGCAAAAGCTCGTCGACAACTTCTACCGTAAGTGGACTACCACGAAGAACATGCGCAAGAGCTTCATCGACGCTAAAAAGGAGATCAGAACGGAGTATCCAGAACCTATTTATTGGGGAGCGTTCATGATGATAGGGCTTGATTGATGACATAATGACTTGCTTATATCACAAAAGTCACACAAAACAGGACATTATGACATAAAATCGGTCGAATAAGGCCTTGGCTCAGATTTCTCTATAGGGGTGCTCAAACAATGAAAATCAACAATATGAGCATCGTGAAATACAACTCCAGGCTGAATGAATTCGTACCGACTTCTTTCGGCAACCTTATCGACCGTTTCTTCACCGAGAGCGTAGCACGCAGTGGTGGTTCGTCTTACTCCTTCGTTCCCAGGGTTGATGTGATCGAAGAAGAAAAAGCATTCGAGATTCACATCGCCGTTCCCGGCATGAACAAAGACGAGTTCAAAATCGATCTTAACGACAATTATCTGACCGTCAGTGGTGAACGCAAGCTCTCAGACAAGAAGGATGAGAAAAATGAGAAGCTGTATCGCTCGTTCGAAACACAGTATGGTTCTTTCAGCCGTTCGTTCTCACTTCCCGAAAATGTGGATGGTGTGAAAATCACAGCACAGTACAACAATGGTATCCTCGTTGTAAACGTCCCGAAAGACGAAAAGAAATCTCTGAAGCAGTCGATCAAAGTAAACTAATCGCAAATCGCGACTTAAGGTTTTGAAAACATTGTGCGAAGCACGTATCCGCGAAGCGGAAAGCCCAGCGCAGCGTTTTGTTTAGTGGGTTAGGTTGGTGCTAGGGGTGCTTTCGGGCACCCCTTTTTTTTGATTAATTTTAATTCATTAACCCTGTTGATATGCGCCGAAGAGTGTCTATTTCCTCCTGCTGGTTGTAATTGCATCACTCATTGGCGCCGTGGGTGGCTCGTTGCTAACGCTCAGTCTTGTGGAGCGAACTGTTCCTTATCAATCTATTGAAGACAGGCAGAACCTCAAGCTCACGAACTATCTTTCCGACTCCGGCCGACGACTTCCCGCACTCAACTTCGAAGCTGCGGCACGCTCGGTAACACCGCTGTCGTTCACATACGCGCAACATACGGCCCCGGAGACTTCAGTCTCAATCCACTCGAACATTATCTTAACACACCGACACGTTCGTCGGGCTCCGGCGTTATCATCAGCGACGATGGATTTATCGTAACCAACAACCACGTGATCGAGGATGCTACCAATCTCGAGATCGTGATGAACAACAATCAAAGATTCTTCGCGAAGGTGATCGGCAAAGATCCGACTACCGACCTCGCTTTATTAAAGATAAAATCGAAAGGACTTCCATTCGTGAAGTATGGCGACTCCGACAACATTGTTCCTGGCGAATGGGTGTTGGCTGTCGGAAACCCGTTCGATCTCAATTCGACTGTCACAGCAGGCATCATTAGCGCGAAAGCGCGCAACATCGACATCCTTCACGACCGCAACCACCTCGAAGTTGAATCATTCATTCAGACTGATGCGGCTGTCAATCCCGGCAACAGCGGAGGCGCGTTGGTTAACCTGCGCGGCGAGCTCATCGGCATCAACTCAGCTATCGCAACATCGACTGGTACTTACTCAGGCTATTCTTTTGCAATACCTGTAAGTCTTGTAAAGAAAATTATGGACGACCTCATGTTGTACGGACAAGTACAACGTGGACTTCTCGGCATTCAAATAGAAAGCGTGGATGCCGACATGGCTGAAAGCCGTGAGCTCGATCGCGTGCGCGGCGTGTATGTTACTCATGTGAACACAGGAAGCGCTGCCGAAGAATCGGGTATTCTATTGGGCGATGTGATCGTCGCTATTAATGATCATGAAGTGAACAATGTGAGTGAATTGCAAGAGTTGGTTGCCCGGAATCGTCCGGGCCAATCGGTCAAAGTGAAATTAATTCGCGGCGGCAAGTCACGCGAAGTCAAAGCAGTTCTGAAAAATTATACTGGTTCCGAAGAATTGGAGAAGCCCGTTGTTCTTTATGAAATGGAAGGAGCAACGTTCGAAGATCTCCCCTATCGCGAGCTCAACGCATTGAACATCGACGGCGGTGTTCGTGTTTCAAAAATATCTGAAGGTGTTTGGCAGAAAGGTGGCTTAAAACAAGGCTTCGTCGTTACGCACATCGATAAAGTAAATGTCGATAACGTGGAAGATCTTAATCGCATACTCGCTATCAAACATGGAGGAATGTTGATTGAAGGCCTCTATGAAAATGGAGAGAAAGGTGTTTACGGAGGTTAATTGGTGATCAATGAAAATTACAAGTATAAAGAACGAGCTCAAGTCATTAGGTATCTCGCTGTCGAACCCTGGCGTCGGTACCGGAACAAAATGGATCAAGTCTTCGGGTGCCGCTATAGAATCGTATTCGCCTGTCGATGGTAAACTCATTGGCAAAGTCCAGGGTGCCGATGAAGCTTCGTTTACAAAAGTAATGGCGCTGGCAGAGAAAGCTTTCGCCGAATGGAAGAAGATCCCTGCACCGCGACGCGGTGAAGTTGTTCGACAAGTTGGTGAAGCTCTTCGCGCTGCGAAAGAACCATTGGGAAAACTGGTGTCATACGAGATGGGCAAGTCCTACCAGGAAGGTTTGGGCGAAGTCCAGGAGATGATCGACATCTGCGATTTTGCCGTGGGCCTCTCGCGACAACTCCATGGTCTCACAATGCATTCCGAGCGTCCCAATCACCGGATGTACGAACAATATCATCCGCTTGGTATCGTCGGTGTTTATTACTGCATTCAATTTTCCTGTTGCTGTGTGGTCATGGAACGCGATGCTTGCCTGGGTTTGCGGCGATGTTTGTATTTGGAAGCCGTCGGAGAAAACTCCGCTCTGCAGTATCGCATGTCAGAACATCATCTCCCATGTGTTCATGAAAAATGGAGTGCCCGAAGGTGTGAGGTTGTGTTGTGAATGGTGATTTCAAAATTGGCCAGATGCTGTCGGGCGATGAAAGGACTGCATTATTGTCGGCAACCGGCTCTTCTCGAATGGGAAAAGCTGTCGCCGCAACAGTAAGTGCACGATTAGGAAAGGCGCTTCTCGAGCTTGGTGGTAACAATGCCATCATTATAACGGAACATGCAAACATCGACATGGCCATTCGTGGTGCTGTGTTCGGTGCTGTTGGAACTGCCGGCCAGCGTTGTACCACCACACGTCGACTGATCATTCACGAAAGCATTTACGAACAGGTAAAGGATCGCCTACGGAAGGCATACGCTCAACTTAGCATAGGCAACCCGCTCGACACCAGCAATCATGTTGGACCACTCATCGACAAGCAAGCGGTGAAGTTTTACCAGACGCATTAAAAAAGATAACGACGGCTGGCGGAAAGATGCTCATACCCGGCGGTGTGTTGAAAGGCGATGGATATGAGTCGGGATGTTATGTGAAGCCCGCGATTGCAGAGGTGAAGAACGAATACGAGATCGTACAAACGGAAACATTTGCTCCTATTTTATATCTCATCAAGTATAGAGATCTCCACGAAGCCATTGAATATCAGAACGGTGTGAAGCAAGGGCTCTCGTCATCGATCATGACAACGAACATGCAGGAGATGGAACAATTCCTCTCTGCTTCGGGATCGGATTGCGGAATTGCTAACGTCAATATCGGTACTTCCGGTGCAGAGATCGGCGGAGCATTCGGCGGCGAAAAAGAAACTGGTGGCGGAAGAGAGTCGGGATCGGATGCCTGGAAGGTTTATATGAGGCGACAGACAAATACGATCAATTTTGGTAGTACTTTACCTCTTGCACAAGGAATCAAGTTCGAAATCTGACGCTCCTTGGAAAACTTACCACGAAACTCTATTTTTATTTAAAATTCTATAAATGGCAGGGAAAAAGTATCGCACCGTCATGCTGATTGATGACAATGAGATCGATAATCTCATCAATCAGAAGATGATCGAGGCAGCTTCAATCACCGAGAATATCTATACTCATACGGGAGCGAAGAGTGCGATTGAATTCCTGAGAAATATGGAGAAGCTCGATGTGGCAGACAAAGTTCTGCCCGACGTTATCTTCCTCGACATCGACATGCCTTGATGGATGGATTCCAGTTCCTGGATGAATTCGAAAGCTGACCAGCCTTGCCAAAAAGAAATGCAGTATCGTGATGCTCACGTCTTCGATCAATCCACAGGATTTCAACCGCTCGAAGAAGTACACGAATGTTAAGCTTTATCTTAACAAACCGCTATCTCACGAAAGTATCATGAAACTTGATGTGTAGACTGGATTGCCCGCATGCGCGTGCAATGACGGTTACGCTACATCAATAGAGATCAGGTTCTCTACAAACTGCTCATCCATTCTTATCAAACTTGTTGGCGCGAAGTAAGTGACGTCCGTCGCTTTGAACTTCGGTATCAACGCATTGATCTTCTTTGCCTTTTCTTTCTTGGCTTCGCTTACTGCGATCTTAAGGATCTTGATGAACAGCAACACGTTCTCGCACGTGTCTTTCCCAAACATGCGTATCTGTCGCTGGATGCTATTGGTTAACTGGTTGAAGAGATCGAAATCCTTTACTAAACAATACTGCAGCGCAAGAATAGCCTTCACTTCCATTTGAGCGAACGGATCTTCTTGAGACTCATGTCGTTGAGCATGCTGTTGATCAGCTTCGCAGCCTCCTCGTACTTGCCCACATATAGCTCGACAGCGCACGAAAGATCACGTAGATCAAATGCCGTGGCACGTCGGCAGTATCGGCTTCGTATTCCATGAAGAGACTTTCATTCTCTGCGTATAGTTCTTTCTCAGTACCGAGGCGAATGCTGCGGTCGAGCTTCGAGATCAGGAATTGCGCGAGAAAGTATAGTATGGATAATTCACCAGCAGGTTCGAAGCTGCATCGTTCACTTCTTCAAAATACTTTTCTGCCTGGCGATATACTTTGTAGTGATTGTAGTACTCGAGCTTCAGGAATTCGAACACCAGGTTCAGGTGATAATACAGGGGATCGAGATTATACGTTCGAAAATCCTCTGCACGTGGGCGAAAATATCCTCGATCGACTCCCCCTTCCTGGTTCATGTCGTCGGCTTCCACGAACAACCTGTGATGGATAAGCATACAGCTTTGGTACACATACAAACGATGCGACTCGTATAGCTTCGCAACATTCTGCATCTCCTTCATGAGCAGTGAAAGACCAAGTTTCTCCGTTGGGTCGCCCGAAAGCAGGTAGCCACCGTATTTTTTGAAATACTCCGCCAGCAGGTCTTCGGCTTTATCAACTGCCAGCATATATGCAACGTGGCGGTTGTAGAGCTGCGAATAATTGAAGTGGTCCGGAGTATTGATGTGCATCTTTTTGAGCGACTTGTAGACCCACAGTCAGTTCGTTGGCCAGGTCGTAGTCGATCAGCTCTTTCTCCAGTTTCTTCAGCGTGGTGATGGAGATCGCTTCGTTTTAGTGAAGAGAACCTCGTTGAGGTTGGCAACCTTGCGGAGGATGTCGGTCCGGGGACTCTCCATTTGTTGCAGCAAGTGCTCTTCGATCTTTTGATTGAGCCTTGACCGAAGGGTGTAATATGCGTTGGCATTTACCTCCAGCTCAACCATGATCTTACTATCGGAAAGCTGCCTTTCGCGTAAAGCTTTTAAAAGGTAGGCTGATTTTTCGGCGTTGCTTTCGATGAGCGAATCGTAAATAGACTTGAAGTCTTTCTCCGATAGCTGCTTGATGATATTCTTTAGTTTGGCCATTTCAGGGACAAAAAGTTACAAAAAATCCACTCTACTACAAGATTCCGACTTTTCGGCATAATGATACAGACATTTTTACCGGGGAAATGTTCTGGAGGAGGATTTGTGCCCTCGCCTATTCTCAAATAAATCTTCAGATGGATTCTTATTCAAACATGATCATCTCGGCTGTCCAGGCCGTGAAGAATGCGGTTGTCAAGATCGATGTCTACAAGACCGTACAGGGAAAACTCAAAGCAGCGGGCTCCGGCTCGGGATTCGTGTTTTTCCTCGGATGGATTGATCTTCACAAACAGTCACGTCGTTAATGGTGCGGAAAAAATAATGGTCTCGTTGCTCAACGAAAACGAGATCGAAGCACAACTCGTTGGCAAAGACAATGACACGGACCTTGCGATACTCAAGATCTATACTAACGGATATTCTTTCGCGAAGCTTGGTGATTCGTCGCAGTTGCAGATCGGCCAGCTTGTGATCGCGATCGGCAACCCGCTCGGGTATCAGCACACTGTTACAACAGGTGTTGTAAGCGCACTGGGCAGAAGCCTTCGTTCGCAGTCGGGGATGTTAGTCGATAATGTGATACAGAGTGATGCCGCGTTGAACCCTGGCAACTCGGGTGGTCCGATGATCACTACAGAAGGCGAGGTAGTTGGTGTGAACACTGCGATCATCCAGGGTGCGCAAGGCTTAAGCTTCTCGGTAGCAATCAATACAGCAAAAGAAATTGCCAACCAGTTGATGACTACTGGTAAAGTTTTCAAAGCTTACCTCGGTTTTGCGCTCCAGGAGATACCGTTGAATCAAAAGATCGTGAGACATTACCATCTTCCGAACGAGCACGGTCTCTTTATCACTGGTGTCGAGCCCGATTCACCCGGGTCGAGATCGCAAGTGAAAGAAGGAGATATTATTGTGGGCTTCAACGGGAAGCCACTCAACACAATGAACGACCTTTTTAAAGCACTCAGCAGAAAGAGATCCTTTCAATGGTGGATATAAATGTGATCCGGCACACAGAGTTGTTGGAGCTCACGATTTTTCCAGTACAGAAAGGATAATTACATTAGGCGCATGAAGAAACGCCTGCTTGTCCTAATACTCCTATGTCTCCCTTTTTGGGTGATGTCGCAAAAGCTCCGCTGGGTTAACGATCATACGTACCTGGCAAATGAAAAAGGGGAAATCGTTCAATACACACTGCCCGAAAGAACGCGGACGGTAGTTCTCGGCAAGAATGACTTTCCATCGGCAGTGAGAAACTTTTCGGTATCCACAGACCGATCGAAGATCCTCATCTTCACGAATTCTAAAAAAGTATGGAGGCTCGACACCCGCGGTGAATACTGGGTCTTCGACACATCAACAAAAAAATCTAAAAAGCTCGGCTCCGGACTTCCTGCATCGTCGCTGATGTTCGGTAAGTTTTCACCCGACAATTCGAAGGTGGCTTATGTAAGCGAATACAATGTTTATGTTGAAGACCTTGCGACAGACAAGATCACTAACTAACGAACGACGGAAACCGCAAGCACATCAATGGAACTTTCGATTGGGCTTACGAAGAAGAGTTCTCATGCCGCGATGGTATTCTCTGGAGTCCCGACAGCAAAAACCTTGCGTTCTGGCAGGTGGATGCAACGAAGATCCGCGACTTCTACATGATCAACAATACCGACAGTGTTTATTCGAAGATAGTACCAGTAGAATATCCGATGGCTGGAGAATCTCCATCGCCTGCAAAAATTGGTATTGTGGATGTTACGTCGGGCCAGACGAAATGGGTGCCGGCACCTGGCGATCCCCAACAACATTACATTCCTCGCATCGAGTGGAATTCACCAACTGAGTTATTCATTCAACAACTCAACAGGCATCAGAATGAAAGTAAGATCTTGTCTTATAACTCAACCAATAACAACGTCACCGAAGTATTTGCTGATAAGGATGAGGCGTGGATAGATGTTTATACTCCCTGGGAAAATTCTTATGCACTTGACTTTCGTCACGAGATACGTTGGATCAACAGTGGCAAGGAATTCATTTGGTTCAGTGAGCGCGATGGATGGCGACATGTTTATCGTATAGGAAAAGACGGCAAGACCACACTGATCACGAAAGGCGATTACGATGTGATGGACATCGTATTGATCGACGAAAAAGGAAAACAACTCTATTTCATCGCATCGCCAACGAATGCAACACAGAAATATCTTTATCGCTGCAGTCTCGATGGAAATGGTAAGCTGGAGCTCGTAACACCAGCGAGTGAAAAGGGAACACATGGTTATCAATTGGCGCCCGGTGGAAAGTATGGGTTTCCATACTTTCTCGAATGCATACACCAAACCGGTAAACGAATGGATCTCGTTGCCACAGCACAAGCCTCTGAATGATACCGAAAGCATCGCGACTAAATTGAAAGACGCCGAGGAACCGGCAGACCGTAGAGTTCTTCAAAGTAAAAAATGCAGACGGTATCGAGATGGATGCATGGATGGTGCGTCCTCCGAACTTCGATTCGTCGAAGAAATACCCTGTGTTGTTCTATGTTTATACAGAGCCGTGGGGCGCAACTGTAACCGACACTTACGGTGTTGCCAAAAATTTCCTCTTCGACGGAGATTTGTCGAAGGAAGAGTACATCCTGATCTCCGTTGATAATCGCGGAACACCATCACCGAAAGGAAGAGCGTGGAGAAAATCCATCTCTCATAAGATCGGACAGCTGAATATCAGGGACCAGGCCGAAGCAGCAAAAGAAAATCATGAAGTGGAAGTTCATCGACCAGGAGCGTATTGCTGTTTGGGGATGGAGCGGCGGCGGATCTGCCACATTGAATCTCATGTTCCAGTATCCAAATATTTATAAGACAGGCATTGCCGTTGCAGCAGTGACGAATCTCGCCACATACGATAATATCTACGAAGAACGGTTTATGGGTTTGCCACAGGAAAGTCCGGAAGACTATAAGGCAGGCTCGCCGATTACTCATGCGAAAAATCTACAGGGTAACTTGTTATACATCCACGGAACTGGCGACGACAACGTGCATTACTCAAATGCCGAGATGCTGATCAACGAGTTGGTAAAAGATGGAAAGAAAATTTGAGATGATGGTTTACCCGAATCGTACTCATGGCATTTCGGAAGGTGAAGGTACCCAGGAACACCTCTCGAAATTGTATAGCGAGTTCCTGAGAAGGAATTGTCCAGGCGGTGGTAAAGTGTGGAAGATAGACAATAGTAAATAGGTCTAGGGGGATTAGCTCAGCTGGCTAGAGCGCTTCCATGGCATGGAAGAGGTCATCGGTTCGAATCCGATATTCTCCACACAACTTACAACCCACAACACACAACTATTGTATCTGACGTCCTTCGATAAATTCTCTGAAGCTCTTCTTATACGTGTCTCCAATGGGCACCTGCGCTTGTCCTATCTGGATCTTGTCTTTATGAACAGAGTCGATAGCATCTAACGCAACTATAAAAGAATTGTGAACGCGAATGAATTTGTCCGCAGGGAGTTGTTCTTCGAGCACCTTTAGTCGCTGCAGGCTGATTACCTTCTGGGTGCGTGTATGAATCGTGACGTAGTCTTTCAATCCCTCCACGTAAAGAATATCATTCCAGCGGATCTTCACCAGCTTCGTTCCATCTTTCACGAAAATGAAAATCGGGCGCGACTTCGGCCGGCTTGTCCGTGGATGTTTGAGTGCCTGACAATCGTTGCTTACTTTATCGACTGCTTTCAAAAACGTTCGAAGGTGATCGGTTCAAAAGATAGTCGGTGATATCCAATTCGTAGCCCTCGATTGCATATTCGGAATATGCAGTTGTTAAGATGACCAATGGTTTCTTTTGAAGGCTTTTCAGGAACGCGATACCGGTGAGCTCCGGCATTTGTACGTCGCAGAAAAAGGAGATCGACAGAGTTGTTCGAAGAACGTCCATGGCTTCGAGAGCTCCAGAGCACGCTTTCACGAGATTGAGGTACGCAACTTTGCTTACGTACTCCGTAATGAGATTGCGCGCCAGCGGCTCATCCTCAACTATCAAACACGAGATATTCAATTCAACACTAGTTTTAACTGAACATAGTAGTGATCCGAAAGGTCTTTCACTTCAAGATCATATTTTTCAGGATAAGTAAGTTCAAGTCTGCGCTTCACATTCTGAAGACCGATGCCAGACTTTCCTGCGTGTTCCGAATTTACGCCGTTATCTTACTATTTTCAACGGTGTATATGCAATTCTTTCCGCTAAGGGCGATCGATAATTTAACCCAGGCTTTTTTATTGTCGCCGCTTACGCCATGCTTGAATGCGTTCTCCAAAAAAGTAATGAGTATCAGGGGCGCTACCTTAATTCCGTTGGGGTTTCCTTCCACGTTGAACTCAATCGGTATCTGATTATTGAGCCTCAATCTTTCGAGACTTACGTAGTTCTGCATGTACTCGATCTCTTTGTTGAGATCTACCAACGGATAATTCGATTCGTAGATCATGTATCGCATCATCTGCGAAAGCTTCGCGATAACCTCCGTTGTATTGTCCGACTTCGTATAAGCCAAATAGTACAGGTTGTTCAGAGTATTAAATAAGAAGTGCGGGTTGATCTGCTCTTTCAGGAAATGTCAATTCTGCGATTAGCTTCTCATTCTCAAGTTCCTTCTTCTTTGCTTCAAGCTCGAACCAGTCTTTCGCGAAACGAAGCATGCCTACGAAGATCACGATGAACAGCGAAGTTGCTGTTAATTGTACGACGTAGATACTGCTATAGAAATAATGTTCCTGGTGTGTATATCCGTCGACAAAATAGCGCTGGAGGTGAACACGGATGATCGTGATGATGATGAAAGGTATCGCGAATTCGAGTAAGTACTGACCTAGCCTTCTCCTCTCGAGAAATCGTGGAAGTGTAATAAAATAGTTGATGTACGCGACCAACATATGGAACGCTCCATTGAATGCAGCGAAGAAAGCGGCGCTTGCTAATGAAACTTCGGCTCCGTGCGGCCTGGGTGGGCGCGAAGTGATATTATAAAAAAAGAATGAGAGGTATACACACCAGAAGGAGATGTGTAGTAGAGCAACCCGATTCCTATAGAGATATGCTTTCACAAAGAGTGCAAGATAAAATGATTACTAAGTTGTTAATACCATTCATTAGGGTTTTCGACCGGTTGTCCTTTTCACTCGATACAGTGGCATTTTGATTGATATTCATCTCTTTACCGGATCTGTCGAATATCTGGTCTGAGGATCGAATAAGGCCTACCGGCTATCTAAAAACAATATTTGATGACAACCGAATTGAGAGATTTGCAGTTTAGTTGGCAACAGGCTTACGAAGCGTATGAATAAATTATTTACAACAAAGTTTCTTTTCACACTCACACTCTCACTATGGACGGTGGCGACAATGGCTCAGGGGCCAGCCCACACCGGCTAAAGGTAACGGCAAAATCACAGGAACAGTTATGGACAGCGGAACCAACCTACCGGTTGAGTTCGCGACTGTACAATTAAACGATCCTGCCACCGGCAAACCTGTAGATGGCGCGCTTTGCGACGACCAGGGAAAGTTTACCGTCAGTAAAGTTGCTAACGGCACTTACAAGATGATAATCTCTTTTATCGGTTATGAGACCTACACACAAGATATCATCATCAACGACCGCAAAGCAACAATAGACCTAGGCACGATAAAGATTGGCGCATCAGTTACACATTGAAGGAAGTAGTTGTGGAAGGAGAGCGCTCTTTGGTGGAAGAAAAGGTAGACCGGATGATCTACAACGCTGAGAACGATCAGACTGCCCGGGAGGTGATGCCGGCGATGTGCTTCGTCGTGTTCCGATGCTTACTGTGGATATGGATGGTAACGTTTCGTTACGCGGCAACCAGAACGTCCGCGTTCTCATCAATCACAAACCTTCTACGATTACGGCGTCGAGCGTTGCGGATGCCCTTAAACAAATTCCAGCCGATCAGATCAAGTCAGTTGAGGTGATCACTTCACCTTCGGCCAAATACGATGCAGAAGGATCTGCAGGGATCATCGACATCATTCTTAAGAAATCGACAGCGCAGGGTTTTACTCTGAATATCGACGGAACCGCTGGTATGAGAGGATCGAATCTCGGGCTGAATGCCAACTACCGCACCGGTAAGATGGGCTTCTCACTCGGAGGATTCGACGTAGCAATTACAATGTCACTGGAACCTATAATAACACCCAGACAACGCCAATATCTACCACTACACAGGATGCTACCACACGAAACAATGGACTGTTTGGTAATTACAACCTGGGTTGGGACTATGATATCAACCAGAACAATTCATTGGTGGCCCAGGTGAGGCTTGGAGCGAGAAATGGTCACAGTTACCAGGACAATCTTCTTACAGACATCATGACGGCCAATAAGCCGGACTCTGCTTCGCTGAGGAATACATCGACCACAGATCTTTCTAACAACGTCGATGCAAACCTGACTTATACTCATTTGTTCGATCAGGCCGGCAAGGAATTCAGTGTAATGACTTCCCTTGAGCCGTAATAATCGTACGAACGATTTTGTAAACAATATCTTCAGCACAACGGATGAATCTCTTGCCAGTCGTATCCGTAACCGACAACAAAAGTTACAACCAGGAAGCAACGATCCAGGTGGATTACACAAATCCGATTGGAAAGAATCACATCATTGAATTAGGTGGTAAGAATATCTCGAGGACTGTTTTCGAGCAAATACTCCTACTTCAGTGCCATGGGTGAAGGCGACTATGTATTGAACACCAACTCCAATCTTTCTAACAACCTTGATTACAATCAAAATGTAACGGCTGGTTACCTGTCTTATACTGTGAGTCTTCCGAAAGGATATGCACTGAAAAGCAGGAGGCCGATATGAGTACACACGACCATCAAAGCCAACCTCAAGGACGAACAAGACCTGACATTCCTTTCGTATGGAGTACTCGTTCCGAGCGTTAACTTCTCGAAGAAATTGAAGAAGGGAACAATGAAAATTTCCTACAACCGTCGGATCCAACGTCCTTCGATTCAGTATCTGAATCCGAATACACAGGCACAGAATCCTTTGAATATAACTGTCGGTAATCCTACTCTTTCTCCAGAGTATACCAACAACTACGAAGTTGGTTATAGTACATTCTTCAAAGGCGCATCATTGAACACGTCGCTCTTCGCAAGGAATACAAACAACGCTATTCAAAGCGTTCGCGACACAACATCGTTCAATGGACATTCGGGTGTTGCGCGCACGCAGTATTTTAACATCGGCCACGAAAATGCATATGGTGGGTAGCGTGTTTACTAACATCAGCATCTCGGAGAAATTCACTTTGAATGGCGGTACCGATTTCTACTATGGCCGTACTGAATAATAACAACCCAAATCCAATCTACAGTGCCAGCAACAAAGGTTGGGTGATCAGCGGAAGGATGTTCGGTAGCTATAACATCACCAAGTTGTGGGGTCTTCAGTTCTTCAGTTTCTATCGCGGACGCCAGGTGAATCTTCAAGGTCACCAGGGAGGTTTCGGTATCTACAGCTTAAGCCTGAAAAGAGATTTCGCCAACAAGAAAGGAAGCATTGGCTTTGGCGCAGAGAACTTCTTCAATTTCGACGGATGGAAGATCAGGAGCGAAACAATTTCGCCGATCATTACCCAGAACAGTACCAATGTGATGCATAACATGAGCTTCAAGGTCAACTTCAGCTTCCGCATTGGTAAGATGAGCTACGAACAACAGCAACCACGCAGAAGCAGAAGGTCTATCAACAACGACGACCTGAAAGACGGCGGCGATGGAGGCGGTGGTGGTGGAATGGACAATGGTGGTGGTGGCCAGGGTGGCGGCGGCTTCGCGGGTGGCAATCGCGGCGGTGCAGCACCGCAGGACAAGGCCAACGTCCACAGACACCACAACAACAAGCTCCGGCTGGCTAACAACAATGCTCCGAAAGCAGATGCGACAGTAGTGGTAGATCCTTCAGGTACGTGGACTTACACAGTAGAGTCGCCCCAGGGTGGTGGTGGTAATATCGTGATCAAGAAAGAAGGCGATGTTTATACTGGTACGATGACTAACAGCAGGTTTAATCGTGAGAACCCATTGAAATCTGTAACGATGAATGGCAACGAGATATCATTCGGTTACGAGAACAGTTTCAATGGCAACACGAATACAGTCACGGTGAAGGCGACGATCGCAATGATACGATGAGTGGGATGATGACCGTAGGTCAGTTTGGATCATTCCCAATCTCCGCTACGCGAAGTGAAAAGGGAATAGTGAAAAGGGAGGGTTAGTAGTAGAGAACGCTCTCACTTTTCACCTTTCACTGTTCACTTTTCCACTCTTTCAGATAGTTCTCGCATACGCCGTACCCGATTTGGATCCACTGTTCTAACCACAAACTCACTTCCCGTTTCATCACCCATACCAGCAATATTCTGATTCTTAAACTCCATCTGGCTCGGGCGTGATGGTCACGGCGGAGAAGTGTATCTCGTTGGCTTTCGTTAGCGAAACGATCCGTTCAACTGTTCTCTTCATTCACGCCGGCACCGGGCATGATGGCGATGCGCCCGTTGGCGCGCTTCACAAGCTCTGCAATGAGTTCCACCCCTTTCGCAGCTTGTGGTTGCTGACCGGATGTGAGTATGCGATCGAAGCCCACCTCAATACAATCTTCCAGCGCTTCGAAAGGATCGCGGGTCATATCGAAAGCACGGTGACACGTAACTTTTAGCGGGCGACTTTTATCGATGAGCTCTTTACATCTTTTTTTATCGATACGTCCATCGGGAGTGAGAATGCCAAACACGATACCGTCGACACTTGCTTTCTGGCATTGCCACACGTCGCGTTTCATGCAATGGAATTCCAGCTGGTGTAACAGAAGTCGCCACCGCGTGGGCGGATCATCACGAGACGTCGAGGCTTACGTTGCCGCGAACGATCTCGATGGTTCCGAATGAAGGTGTGGTGCCCGCCTTCGCCTGGGTTGTCGCAAAGCTCAATCCGGTCGGCGCCGCCTTCCTGTGCTTGAGTGCTGACTCTATATTATAAACGACTATTTCGAGTTTCATTAACTAAAAAAAGCTTTTGATCTTACTATGATGTGCTGTTGAGTCGATGTTGAGATGGTGTAGATCAAACTCATTGACGGTTGAATAAGCACCGACTTCACCGTCTTTGCTTAGGGCGAGAAATGCCACGCTTAACTCTTTTGCTTTTGCTTCTCCGTTCTTTTTGATCACACGCTTGATTGCTTCTTCACATGCAGCTTGTGGTGAACGGCCTTGTCTCATCAACTCAACGATGGTATGACTTCCCGCGATACGGATCATTTCTTCGCCAACACCGGTAGCGGTTGCGGCACCCACTTCACCATCGACAAACAAACCTGCGCCGATAATGGGAGAGTCGCCAACGCGGCCGTGCATTTTGTAAGCCATCCCGCTGGTGGTGCAGCCTCCACTTAGTGTCCCATTCGAGTCGAGGGCGATGATCCCGATGGTATCGTGATTCAATTTTGTATCAGGAGTGTATTCGATTTCTTCAACCACTCCTTCCATTTGTCTTCAGCCGATTTCGTCAGGAGTTTTTCTTTTTTGAAACCATTGTCTCGCGCAAATTTATTCCGCGCCTTCGCCAACCAACATCACGTGCGGAGTTTTTTCCATCACGAGGCGGGCAAGAGAGATCACATGCATGTAGCCTTGCACGAAGGCAACCGATCCGCAGTTACCGTTCTCGTCCATGATACAGGCATCGAGTGTCAGTTTACCGTCGCGGTCGGGAAGGCCGTAGTGACCGACAGAACTATTGTTAGGATCGTCTTCGGGTATTCGTGCACCGGCTTCGACAGCATCGAGGGCACGACCGCTTTTCGATAACACTGTCCATGCAGCCTTGTTCGCTTCTACATTGGGCCACGTGGAGATCACGATCGGCTTACTGCCTTCAACTGGCTTACCAAAAACATTTGTGAAAAAAGGCAGTGCTGCACCTGCTTGAATAAATTTTCGTCTTGAGGGATTCATGCCCTGAATTTAATCAATTATCCTCCTCGCGCCCCGGTATCGTTTGGAGTAGTAATCCATCGAAAGATAGTTCTCGATCACGCCCCAGGGACGTCGATGCGTGAATAAACTTAACGTCTTTCCGGTTTACGTCTGTCACCCAGGCCTACGTGCGTCACTTGCCTGCGACGTTTTCCCGTGGCGAAGAACACGAGGTCGCCGGGTTGAAGGTCTTTTTGTTTGATCTCTCTCCCACATTCGACTGATCTTCGGCAGAACGAGGAAGGGAGAGGTTGGACCGACTTGAACGCATGTATTGTCAGAGCCGAGCAATCCATACCGGCACGTGTGGTGCCCCCGTACTTATAGGGAGTACCCATGAATGTCGGGCTGTGCTGATTACTTCATCTACCTGTTTGGCGCGAAGCTTTGCCTTCTGCGAAGCGCAGCTGGCGGTGAGAAGTAAAATGATGAGGAGATAGAGAAGTCTTGGAAGATGGATTTGCGTAATTTTGTGTCTTAGTAACACCATAATCTCCACAAAGTTAGCATTTAGATGGTACTTGCCGAAGACGTAACTGAACAACTTAAAAGTATTGTTGGTACCGATAACATATTCCTGGATGAAGAACGTAAGCAGGACTACGCTCATGATAAGACCGAGGACTATTTTTTCATGCCGGCGGCGGTTGTGAAGCCCGGTAACACACAGGAGGTAGTAAAGTATTAAAAGTTTGTAACCGCTATAAGATCCCGGTGACGCCGCGCGGCGCCGGAACGGGCCTCGCAGGTGGCGCAATCCCGACACATCGAGGTGTTGTGCTGTCGATGGAACGATTCAACAAAATCCTGAACATCGACGAGTTGAATCTCCAGGCCACCGTTGAACCCGGTGTGATCACGGAAGTCTTTCAAGAAGCTGTCAAGAAAAAAGGTTTGTTCTATCCCCCCGACCCCGCCAGCAAAGGCTCGTGTTTCCTGGGAGGAATCTTGCTAACAATTCCGGTGGACCAAAGGCTGTAAGTACGGCGTTACCCGCGACTACGTCATCAATATGGAAGTCGTGCTGGCTTCCGGCGAGATCATCTGGACGGCGCCAATGTATTGAAGAACTCGACTGGTTATAACCTCACGCAACTAATGTGCGGTAGCGAGGGAACGCTAGGTATCATTACGAAAATCGTGTTCAAACTAAGGGGATATCCGCAGAAGACGGTGCTCATGATGATCCCGTTCGTGACGAACGAGGAGGCGGTGTAAAGCGATCGCGGCGATCTTCGTAGCTGGTATCAATCCATCGGGCTGTGAGTTCTTCGAAGCCGAGGCTGCCGCAAAAACATATGAGTATTGTGAGAAGGTCCTCAATAGTCCCATCACCACGAAGCTGACGAATGGCATGGAATCGTACCTGTTGTGTGAGCTCGATGGCAATGATGAGGAGGTACTGATGAGCGATGCAGAGCGGGTGATGAACGTAGTCGAGAAATTTAATTCGGCAGAAGTGTTGTTTGCCGACAGCACTGCTCAGAAAGACGAGCTCTGGAAACTTCGCAAGAACATCTCCCCTGCCTTACACTGGTATTGCCTCAATAAGTCGGACGATGTTGTGGTGCCCCGCGCCAACATGCCGAAGTTGATCACCGGCATTAAAGAAATCGGACGTCGCTACAAGTTCAACACGGTTTGCTTTGGTCACCTCGGCGATGGCAATCTTCACGTGAATATTTTGAAAGAGAATATCGACGATGAATATTGGAACACCAAAGTGGACGAAGGAATCGGGGAGATCTTTAAGCTGACGGTGAGCCTGGGTGGCACACTATCTGGCGAACATGGCATGGTATTGCCAAACGGCCGTACATGTCGATCGCCGTTGGCGATGTTAACCTGGAGTTGATGAGAGGGATCAAAGAAAGTGTTTGATCCAAATGGAATATTAAACCCCGGAAAGATATTCTAATACGCCGTCTTTAATATCGTTAAACGTCTTAGTGAGTATTTCTTCATCCTCTTCCAACAGCGTTACTCTGAAACCTGATAGTTCGGAACAGAAAGAAGATATCGGAACAACACAAACTCCTTTCGCGCCCAATAAATAGTATACAAATCTCTTATCGAGCGGGATGGGATCTTTCGTCCACGCCTCCACCAGCTTCCGGATCTCCCCGTTTTCGATTCGAAGCTTCTGCCCTTCCTTCAACACCGCCCTCTCTGAAAATAATAGTGTTGTAAAACGCACCGTATGTTTCGTTGAAAGTGAGCTGTGGAACGCTGCCTAGTATTTTCGCTATGATCTTACTTCGCTTGCCAATGTTTTCGTTGGTCTGCTGACGATAGGTTTAGTAACGGGAATCACCAAGGATCTCCGGAATTGCGAGCTGCGGCAGTTTTGTCGAACACACTTCGATCATCTTTGCATTGTCGAGCGCCTCGCAGAAACGATTGAAGTCGGCGTCTTTGTCGCGGTTATAATATTCCATCCAGCCGCATCGGGCGCCGGGCCACGGAAGCTCTTTCGAGATGCCTTTCAATGAAATGCCAGGAACGTCTTCGATCACTTCGGCCAATGAGTAGGCACGGGCTCCATTATAGGTGATGTTCAGATAGATCTCGTCGGTGATCAAAAGCAGGCCAAACTCACGTGCAATCGCAACGATTCTCTTTAATGTCTCGAGCGGGTACACATTCCCGTTGGGTTGTCGGGGTTGATGATAAGTATGCCGATAACGCTTGGGGTTGTATTTCACCTTTTGGTAGAGATCGTCGAGGTCGGGAAGCCAACGGTTGTTAGGGTCGAGCACATACGTGAGCGGGTTGTTGTTGGCGTGCGCGCCTTCGGCACTCGAGTGGGTGCTGTAGGCAGGCGATGGTCCGATCACACGGCTGGTGGGGAGGATGTATTGATAGATCTTTGCGATAGCGTCGCCGAGTCCGTTGAAGAAGCAGATGTCTTCGGCGGTGATCTGTGCTCCGCCCAATGCATTGGTTTGCGCTGCAAGGAATTCGCGTGTTTTCAAAATCCCCTTCGAGGGACAATAGCTATAGGTATCATCGATGTTCACGAGCCGGGCAATGACTTCCTTGATCCACGCTGGCATCTTATGATGTTTCTGAATCGGGTCGCCGATGTTTTCCCAAATGATGGGCAGGCCATGTTCTGCAATTGAACTGCCTTTTTTGCTATCTCACGGATTTCGTAGCTGAGCTCGCTTGCTCCTTCGCTAAGTAGTTTCTGTCTCATTTATTTTATCGAGTGCAAAAAGTTACAAAAAGAGTAATAGATTCCTTTTTATAGCTTTACAACATGTGCGGTATCACCGGTATTTACGCTTTCAACCTCGTTGGCAAACTCATAAAGTGAATGTGACGGCGGCAACCATGTGCCTCGAAAAGCGCGGGCCGGACTTCCAGGACATTCATCTCGAAGAATGGGTCGCCCTCGGTCATCGAAGACTTAGTATCATCGACACAAGCGCTGCGGGAAATCAACCCATGTGGGATGAATCGAAGAGATACTGCATCATTTACAACGGTGAGATCTTTAATTATAAAGAGCTTCGAAAAACATTAGAGGCAAAAGGAATTGCTTTTTTTTCTGATTCAGATACAGAAGTATTATTGAAGTTATATATCAATGATGGTCCTGCAGCCCTCAGTAAACCAACGGCTTCTTTGCTTTCTGCATCTACGATCGTGAAGAACAAACGATGTTCGTTGCACGCGATCGTTACGGAATAAAACCCCTCCTCTACCAGTTCGACGACGACAAGTTCGTGTTTGGATCGGAGATGAAGTCGATACTCGCTTATGGCGTCGAGGAAAAACATAGATTACTCGTCGCTGTACTTATACCTGCAACTGAATTATATCCCGGGACCGGATTCGATCTTCACGAGTATCAAGAAATTACAGCCGGGACACTATATAAAGGTGAGTCGTGGCAAGCATGAAGTGTCGAAATGGTATTCGATACCATACCAGCCCCAACAAATCTCGTACAACGACGCCAAACAAAAGCTTAAAACCCTTCTCGAAGAATCCGTTAAGAGACGGCTCGTTGCCCGACGTACCCTTGGTGCCTTCCTTAGTGGTGGCATCGACTCGTCGGTAGTGTGCGCGCTTGCCGTGAAACACAAGCCTGATCTCCATACATTCTCTATTGGTTATCGTGACGAGAAATTCTTCGACGAAACCGACTATGCAAATCTCGTGGCAAGGCAGCTTAATACGAAGCATACCGTATTCTCACTGTCGAACAAAGATCTGTACAACAGTCTCGAATCTATTCTCAATTACATCGACGAGCCCTTCGCAGATTCGTCAGCGATCGCCGTGAATATTTTAAGTAAGGAGACTCGCAAACATGCCACAAGTTGCCCTTTCGGGCGACGGCGCTGACGAACTGCTTGCAGGTTACAACAAACACGAGGCCTTCTACCGAATGATGCACCCCGGTGCCCAGGAAAATCTGGCGCTGATGCTTGCTCCGATGGCGAAGCTATTCCCGCAGTCGAGAAACAGCGGCTTCGCCAACAAGGTCCGTCAATTAAGTAAGTATCGTGAAGGCCGTTCGTTGTCCGCACAGGATCGCTATTGGCGATGGGCTACTTTTGCCGACAAAGACCAGGCGATGAGTTTTGCTCCATCCCGATCTCAGAACTAACTTTTTTTTGAAAGATTATGTGTCGCGACGAAAGGAAATTCTCGCAACCATTCCCGACAATGCCAGCATCAACGATGAGCTGCTTACCGACATGCGATTGGTTCTCCCTAACGACATGCTCATGAAGGTAGACATTGCGAGCATGGCCAACAGTCTCGAGGTTCGCGTACCGTTCCTGGATTTCGAAGTCGTGAATTCCTGTTCTCGCTGCCCCGACGATTACAAGATCAACGGCGACATGCGCAAGCGTGTCTTGCAAGATGCATTCAAAGACATTCTTCCCGCAAAACTCTATAAGCGTCCGAAAAAAGGTTTCGAAGTGCCGATGCTCAAGTGGCTTCGCAATGACATTGAAGCCAATGATCAACGACGACCTCCTATCGCAAAAGACTGTAGAAGAACCAGGGAATTTTTTATTATCCGGAGATCGATCGCCTGAAAAAAACAATTGTACTCTTCAAATCCCGGCGATGTTCACGCGAGAATCTGGGGACTGCTGGTATTTCAATACTGGTATAGAAATACTTCAAGACTACTTAGAGTCGCGAAGCGTAACTGTCCTGTTAAAGACCAACTTTTCTTTTGTCGAATCCGGATCGAGAACAAAATAACCTTGTCTCATAAACTGGAATCTGTCCGTGACCGTGGCTTTCTCAAGCTCTCTTCCGCATATCCGTTCACGATCTCAATGAATTCGGATTGATGTGATCCTTGAATTCACCTTCGGCAGCATTCATGTCTTCGGCCGTAAAGAGTCGCTCATACTGACGGATCTCGGCAGGCACTGCGCTCTTCACATCCACCCCAATGAATAACACCTTTTACGGCAACACCAGAAGTATCGGAACCACTGCGGCTATTGGGACCATACGTGCAACGAAGCTCCTTGATTGAACCGTCGGCATCTTGATCACTTCCTCGCACTTGATGATGTACGGCGCTCTTCAAACGCACCATGCCACCAGGTGAAAGCCGGAAAAATTTCTTTGGCGGAATTTCCATGAAGTCCCTCGCGCTCAAGTAGATCTCGGAGCTAAACTGCATCTCGCGTTCGCCTGAGCTGTGATCTTCTGGATTGTTCTCGCTGGTCATGATTTCGGATCCGGAAACATTCGTGATCACGACTTTGATCGGATCCATCACAACCATTCGTCGCAATGAGATCTTGTTGAGGTGCTCGCGTACACAAAACTCGAGTAGACTCAAGTCGATAAGGTTGTCGCGCTTCGCGACGCCGATCTTTTCGCAGAACTCACGAATTGCTTCAGGTGTGTAGCCTCTTCTGCGTGCAGCGCTGATCGTAGGCATCCGGGATCATCCCAGCCGCTGACGCTCCCATCGGTGACCAATTGCAACAAGCGGCGCTTACTCATAACTGTGTAGGTCATGTTCAGTCGCGCAAACTCGTACTGCTTCGAAGGGTAGATCTCGAGCTTCTCGATAAACCAGTTGTAAAGTTCACGATGCGGAATGAACTCCAGCGTGCAAATACTATGTGTAATGTGTTCGATAGCGTCGCTTTGTCCATGAGCGAAGTCGTACATCGGGTAGATGCACCACTTGTCGCCCGTGCGATGATGGTGCGCATGCTTGATACGATATAAGAGCGGGTCGCGCATGTGCATGTTTGTGTGTGCCATGTCGATCTTAGCACGAAGAACTTTCTCACCGTCTTTGTATTTGCCGGCGCGCATATCTTCGAACAACTTCAGGTTCTCTTCAATACTCCTGCTACGAAAAGGACTGTTTGTACCCGCAGCGGTTGGCGTTCCTTTCTGTGCCCGCAATCTCTTCGCTCGTGCTATCGTCCACGTAAGCAAGATCTTTTTTTTACCAGCTTCACCGCGAAAGCATACAGCTCTTCGAAGTAATCGGATGCGTATAGCTCATTAGCCCATTCGAAGCCCAGCCACTTCACATCGTCTTTAATGCTGTCGACATACTCGATGTCTTCCTTTACGGGATTGGTATCGTCGAACCGGAGATTGGTCTTTCCACCATACTTCAATGCGAGGCCGAAGTTGAGGCAAATACTTTTTGCATGGCCAAGATGCAGGTAGCCGTTGGGCTCCGGCGGAAACCGTGTAATGATGCTCTTATATTTACCAGCTTCCAGGTCTGTTGCTACAATCTCTTCAAGGAAATTTGGGCCCTTCTCTTCTATCATATCTGCAAAAATAATAGAACTTTCGCCTGTGAACATTATTTACATCAAAAACATGGTCTGCGATCGTTGCCGGGTATCGGTCGGGCAGGTCTTAGACGGTATGAGAGTACCTTACAGGCGGATCGACCTCGGAGAGATCGAGCTCGCAGAGGAGCCAGGTGGAAAAATTTCTTAAAGATTTCAAGGAGAAAATAGAGCCGCTGGGCTTCGAGCTTCTTGAAGATAAAAACTCGAGGCTCATCTCGAAGGTCAAGTCGACCAATCATCCAAACCAATTCGTTCCGACAAAAAAGTAAAGCTGTCGGATTATCATTCACCTAAGCACTCCTGTTCTCTTCTGTCGAAGGCATCACCATCGAGCAATTTTACATTCTTCAAAAGATCGAATATGTGAAAGAACTCTCACCTACGACGAACTTTCGCTAAGCGAGATCGCTTATAAGTTAAATTACAGCAGCGTTCAACACCTGTCCAGCCAGTTTAAGAAAGTGACTGGACTTACACCCAGTTATTTTAAATCGATCGGGCGTAACCGGCGACCACTGGATAGGATATAAATCTTAGTGAGCTTATTGTAAAACGCGCTGATGAAAGTGACCGTATCTTTATAACATGAAACACACCTATCAAGTCACCGGGATGACATGCAGTGGCTGCGCTGCTACCGTTCAAAAGGCCCCTCCAAAAAGTTGAAGGCGTAACCGGCGTAAATATAGACTTACAAAAATCCGAAGCACAGGTAGACATGCATCAGCATGTTGCTACAAGCTCACTTCAGGCCGGGCTGGCGTTATATCCCAGTTATCAACTCAGCGAACATGGGTCAATTGTTGAAGCACCATCAATCGCATGGAATGACAACCCGGTTTGGAAGCGGGCGGCATTCAATACTTTGAATTGCCTTATGGTTGTTCGATCGGCGACTTCGCCATGATCCTGTTCCTCCAACGATTTTACCCGTCGACTTCGATGACGGTGCAGATGGTGCTTGCGGTGGTAGCAGGTCTTATGACATCGGTAGTCTTTGAATCCATTCTTTTGCGAACACGCGAAAAGTTTTGCGTGGCCGGCTGCGTTCCAGACAGCATTATCGATGTCGTTTATATCTATGGTGGCAATGGAAGTTGTCATGAACTTTACTGATTTCATGATAACAGGAGGCAAGGCAGCGTTTGGAAATCCGATGTATTGGAGTGCGATGGTGGTATCGTTGGTTGCAGGGTTCCTGGCACCGCTCCCATATAATTATTACAAGCTTAAGAAGTACAACAGAGCGTGTCATTAACGGGAATTATTGGTATTTTTCAGAATGATCTTACTGCGATTCCTCGATGTTTTCAGTCCTGAAGAGATAATACGCTTCGGAGGCATCAGCATCCTATTAATTATAGTCTTTTGCGAGACAGGTATTTTCTTCGGTTTCTTCCTCCCCGGCGACTCACTCCTCTTCACTGCGGGTCTCCTCACGAATCACAAGATCATCGACGTGCCTGTTTGGCAACTCATATTACTCGTTATCATCGCGGCCGTCGCCGGCTCTACTGTGGGATATCTCAGCGGTCGGTGGGCACACGGCTATCTCATTAAACGAAAAGAGAATTCTTCTGGAAGAGGGAATATATGGATATGACGCGGGCGCTCTATAAAAAATACGGCGCCATGGCGTTCATCATTGGAAGATTTCTGCCAGTAATCAGAACATTCGTGACGATCATGTCGGGCATGGTGCGAATTGACTTCAAGATCTTTTTTATTTTCAACGTGATCGGAGTTGCCATTTGGGTAATCGCCATGGTGATGGCCGGATATGCGCTGGGGACTATATTCCCGAACATATTGGATTACCTGGAGATCATCGTAATCGCGTTGATCGTGCTAACGGCGATACCGATCATTTTACAGTTCCGGAAACATCGAGCAGAGAACCGATCCAAGTCAGCTTAGCTCAATTTAGATCACTTCCCATAAATATCATTCAACACCCCCCGCCAATCTTATTCCAGCGGCGAGTAATCTCTCTCGTACCAACGGCAGGTTCTTATAAGAATAGGCGTAGCCAAGATTGCCGTTGCCAATTTCATAAACTCTCTGACGATGGCTCATAGATTCGATAGCCCAGTCGCGAACGGTGCCACTCTGGTATCTTCTGATAGTAGCCTGGTCTGGTTCACCGAGTGATTGTGCAAGCTCGGTATAGCTCAACTTAGTTCCATCGATCATATCCGAATCCCAAACGCGATGAAGATTCGAGCTGCCGCCAAACCATTTTACCTGCACTTTAATTTCCTCCCTGGTCGTCGCAACAACCAACATGCAAAGGTTGATGAATGTCACCAATCAGGTGAACGAGAAATTTGATGTCTTTAACTTCGGAAGCACGATCGAGTTTACCTGATTTCAATTCAGTAATAATCTTTTCAATCATCATGATCACATCGCCATTGGGATTCTTTTTCGATTGATCGTAAGTCTGACCGGTCTCAACCGTCACCCAATGATAATCGGTAGCATAATTATAAGTGGAGTCGGAACGAATATCATCCATCCACGTGGCCGACATGGCAAGTGACTCTTGTCCGAGCAGTGCTTCGATGCGCTTCTTTGCTTTTTTGTTGAGATGAGTCTGCGCGATCATTCCAGTAACGCGGTGACCAGTGGTCCCCAGCCATACGACTGGCAAACAAAAGCAAGAACGAGAACGAGAGTTATCCAACGACGCATACGAAATTAGTTTGGCGTTAAGATGCAAATAAAAGGTGCGAAACCAATTTTTAACACATTATTATTATCTTAACAAGAACACCCCCGAGATGCCCAAATTCATTGTGGTTGATCATCCAGAATCGTGGAGAATTTTGCGCTTGAAGACGTTGAGATCATTTCTCCGGAGAACTACATCGCGGGCGAGCCATTTCAGACTGCGAAAAATCTGAAGGTGCTTAATCTCTGCCGCTCGTATCAGTATCAAAGTGAAGGTTATTATGTTTCACTCCTTGCAGAAGCACGTGGTCATAAAGTATTACCGGGTGTTTCCACTATCCAGGATCTACGATTCCCTTCCATCCTTCGAGAAGACTCGATGGACTTCGATAATCTTATCCAGACTACTTTTAAATCGGAGCCTTACGATAAAGTCGAGTTCAACATTTATTTCGGGATGACACGCTCCGAAAATCTCAACAAGCTCGCACAACAGTTGTTTCAAATGGTACAAGCGCCATCGTTACGCCGCTGTGTTCTCGAAGAAAACAAAATGGCGTTGCTCCAGAATATTCGTCCATTGAGTATCAACGAAGTCCCGGAAACCGACAGGGCGTTGCTTGTTTGTTCGCTCGAAAAATATTTGCAGAGACGAAGAGATTATCGCAACGGAAAAAAGAAGTATGATCTTGCAATACTTGTCAACACCGACGACAAACATCCTCCCTCGGATGATCGCGCACTGAAAAGATTCTATAAAGCCGCCGTCGAAGTGGGATTCAACACTGAGTTCATTACCAAAGATGACTTCGATCAATTGATCCAATACGACGCCCTTTTTATTCGCGAGACAACAAACGTCAATCACCACACCTTTCGGTTTTCAAAGAAGGCTCAATCGTTGGGGACTTGTCGTGATCGATGATCCAGGTTCTATACTGAAATGTACCAACAAAGTTTACCTATTCGAGTTACTTCATTCGAACAAAGTTCTCACGCCACAGTCGTTCGTGATCACTGAAGAGAATTGCGACGAGTTAGAAAAGAAGTTGGGCTTTCCCTTCATACTCAAACAACCCGACGGCGCTTTCTCGGTCGGTGTCACAAGATCAACAACCATGAAGAGTATAAAAGGATGCGAACAAGCATGTTCGATAAATCGGATCTTCTGATCGCACAGGAATTTTCTTCCAACTGAATTCGACTGGCGTGTCGGTATTATTGACAACCAGGTGATCTATGTGTGCAAATATTTCATGGCGTCCAAGCACTGGCAGATCGTGAACTGGAATGCCGGGGAAAAATCGCGCGACGGCGAAGTTGAATCGATACCCGTCGACCAGGCTCCTTCGGGATTGCTTCGGACGGCACTGAAAGCTACATCGCTGATTGGCTCTGGCCTTTATGGTGTCGACATGAAAGAAGTGGACGGAAAGTTCTTCGTGATCGAGATTAACGACAACCCCAATATTGATGCCGGCACCGAGGACAAGATCCTGAAAGACAAATTGTACTCGCTGATCATGGAAGTGTTTTTGGATAAAATAAAGTTGGCGAAATGAGTGCGCCGTTACACCTCTTCGACGCATTTGGTATCGAGCTCGAGTATATGATCGTGGATAAAGACACGCTCGAGGTGAGATCTATTGCCGATGACTTGTTGAGAAAGGCTGCAGGAAAACAAACTTACATAGACGACTTCAATAATGGCGCCGTCACCTGGTCGAAATGAACTCGTGATGCACCTCGTAGAACTGAAATGCACGAAACCGGAAAATTGATCTCGACCAAATGGAAAGAGAAAATTCCGGGTAAACATTCGGAAGGCAAACAAAGAACTGGAACGCTGGAACGCAATGTTGCTTGCCAACTGCCGCGCACCCGTTGATGGATCCGTCGAAGCATACCAAGTTATGGCCTCACGGCAACGGCGACGTGTACGCGAGATACGACCTGATGTTCAATTGCAAAGGTCATGGCTGGTCGAACTTGCAGAGCACACATTTTGAATTTGCCTTTCAATGGTGACGATGAGTTTGGGAGATTGCATGCAGCGATACGAATTATTCTGCCGCTATTGCCTGCTTTGTGTGCAAGCTCACCGATGCTAGATGGAAAGATGCTGGATTGTATCGATGGACGCATGCTTTTCTACAGAGATAATCAGAAGAACATTCCATCGGTAACTGGCAGGTTGTGCCGGAGGCAGTCTTCTCCGAGAAAGATTACGACCAATTTATTTACCAACAGATCTCGAAAGACATTGCATCTCTTCAACGAGGACAAGCTTCTCGATCCCGTTTGGGTGAATTCACGCGGGAGCGATGGCACGATTCGATCGCGGGTCGATCGAAATAAGAGTGATGGATATACAAGAGTGCCCGAATGCCGACCTGGCGATCCAGGCATTCGTAATACAGACATTAAAAATGATGGTGAGTGAACAGAGTTAGCTCTTACGCGCAACAAAAGAAAATGGATACAGATAAATTGTCATCGATGCTCGATGCAACAACGAAGGATGGCATGAATACACGCTTTTGATGACAAAGAGTGGCTTTCGCTCTTCAATATAAACAAGAGCTGCACTGCGTTGGAAGTTCTTGAGCGTCTTAGACAATATCACTTCGAGCATCCTGATTTTATGAGATGGCATCACACCATCGAGACAATCCTGCAGGAGGGCAACCTCTCTACACGGATTCGTAAATCCCTTTCCAAAAGATCGATCATCGACACCATGGAAATCACTTGCCGTTTGTTTACAGGAAGATAAGATGTTCATAGTTTAATGCGATACGACTACATCATTTCGGGTGCGGGTTGTGCGGGATTGACGCTGTTGATGCGCATGATAGAATCGGGAAAGTTTTCGGACAAAAAGATCATGGTCGTCGATCGCGACCTGAAACCACGCAACGACAGGACTTGGTGTTTTTGGGAAAAAGAAGACGGATCTTTTTGAATCGATCGTCTTCAAGCAATGGTCGGACCTCAATTTCTATGGTGAGAGTTTCGAGAGTTTGCTGAAGATCAACCCGTATCGATACAAGATGGTCCGCGGCAAGGATTTTTATGAACATTGCCTGGCGACCATTAAAAAGAATCCATCGATTACACTGAAAGAAGGCAAAATTGAATCGTTACAGTCTTCGAAGAAGGGGTGGTGTTTATCAAGATCGACGGCAATCATTACGAAGCTGAGTATGTCTTCAACAGCATTCTGTTCGACGACCCTGCGCAACTGAAAAAGAACGGTCAGTTCTATTTTCTCAAAACAGCATTTCAAGGGGGATGGGGTGATCAAAACGGAAAAGCCGGTCTTCGATCCATCCAAAGCAAACCCTGATGGACTTTCGTCCTTCACAAGAACATGGAGCTACGTTTGCGTATGTACTTCCGTTCTCGGAGAACTCGGCATTGGTTGAGTATACATTATTCACGAAAGATCTTCTGAATCCTGAAGAATACAACGAAGCACTAACGGCTTAATCGAGATGTACGTCACAAGCGAAAATTACACGATAGAAGATTCGGAGTTTGGTGTGATCCCGATGACCAACTTTCCCTTTAAGCCTAACGATGGAAACATCGTGAACATAGGAACGGCCGGAGGGCAGACGAAGCCATCGAGCGGCTATACCTTCCAGTTTATTCAAAAGTACACGAAGAAGATCGTCGACACGATGATCACAACCGGTAGCCCATTTGTGTCGGTAGAGAATTCGGGTCGCTTTTCATTCTACGACTCAACGCTGCTTCAAGTACTGGATAAAAAGAAAGTTGAGGGCAAGAAATTATTCACCGACTTGTTTTCGTCACGGCGATGTGCAGACAGTGTTGAAGTTTTTAGACAACGAGACGAGCTTTCGTGAGGATATCAACATTATGAGACGATTGCCGAAGGGCAAGTTCGCGATGGCAGCCTTGAGAGAGAGATATTTAAAGTCTGAAAGATTACTAGATTCTTCTGTTATCAGAAGAATCATGAAAAAAAATTAAAGCTCTTCTACGCTTAATCTTCGGTTTTTCGAAGACCGAAAGTAATGCCTTCCTTGTACTGCTTCCGCTGATGCTTATTAGTCGTCGTCTCGGAGCCAGTTTACCAGACATACTTCATGTCCAATAATCCTGATGATCTTGCCGACCAGGCGACGCTTGATAGTATCGTGTGCAACGTGGGAGTTTCCTAAGGAAAACCGTAAGGAATATCCAAGGGAAAAGAAGATAGATTCAGTAAAAAGATTTCCTCAAAAACGAAAGGTTTTCCCGAGGCGAAAGTTCCAGCTAAAAAAATTCGATCTCAACCTGGCCGATACAACTCAACTTAAAACGATCTATGGCATCGGACCAGTCATTGCCAAACGCATCATCACCTACCGAACTAACCTCGGTGGATTTATTTTAAAAGATCAGCTCTATGAAAATATGGGGATTAGGATTCCACGGTGGTCGTCCGCCTGGCTGATTAAAAGTGTAATTGCACCTGATTTTACGCCCAACAAACTGGCAATCAATCGTTGCAGCGAACAAGAGCTTGCTCATCATCCGTATGTACGAACTAAACTGGCCCGTGCAATCGTTAATTACCGGTTCCAGCATGGAAATTTTGCCTCAATTGACGATCTGAAGAAAATAGAGATCATGGAGGAAAAAATTCTCCTCCGCATCAAACCATACATTACCTTGGACTAACATTGGAAAAGGAAGCTACCAAAAACCTGCTCAGGAATTTCCTGCGCCGGCTTACGAACCTGTCGGGCCGGAACAGATCGTTGTTTCTGCCGCGCCTTTATGCCGAGCAGTTCATCGACGTTCACACATTCACTTTTTTAAAAACAAGAACTCGTTCCATATCATCGAGAACCTGATCGCCGGCAAAGGCTCGTTGCTTTGCGCTGAAGTCGATAGCAGGATGGAGGCTAATAATGTTGCCAGCAAAAAACTGAAAGTGCTTCAGCGCACCGACAAGTTTTTGTTTGAAGAAACGTGGTTCGAGAGATCTTTACATTGGCTGGCCCTTCGTGCACGGAAAGTTTCTCGATGGGACGTTGGTTCGTTGCCCGTTGTTGTATTTTCCTGCCGAGCTAAAGCTCGAAGAAGGTCAGTGGAGCTTGCACCTGAGGTCAGATGTCGACGTCACTTTTAATAAGTCGTTCCTCCTCGCCTACTCTTTTTATAATAAAGTACAGCCTAACGAAGCTCTCCTCGAGGAAGACTTCGCCGATTTCGATAAAGACAGTACGGTTTTCCGCACAACAGTCTATCAAATGCTCCAGAAGAACAACCTGGAGGTCAATTTCAACCCCGACAACTTCCGCGACGAGCTTATTGCATTCAAAGAATATAAGAAAGACGAGTTCGAAGGAACTTACGGCAACGGACAGCTCAAGCTCATTCCCGAAGCTGTACTCGGTGTTTTCCCCACAGGCCGGCTCAACACTCGTTCCCGACTATCTCGATCTCATCGAAAACGAAAAGATCAACGACCTCGAAGATTTTTTCTTTCAAAGAACACACCAGGTAAAAGACGAAGACGGACTTTTCCTGCAGGACGTTCGTGAAGAAAAGGTCTACTCCGTATTTCCTTTAGACGTATGGCAGGAGAACGCTCTCAAGGGTGTCAAGCTCGGGCATTCGCTGGTTGTACAGGGCCCTCCAGGCACCGGAAAATCCCAGTTGATCTGCAACCTCATCAGCGACTTCATTGCCAATGAGAAACGGGTACTCGTTGTTTGTCAAAAAAGAGTCGCCATCGACGTTGTCTATAATCGTCTGAAAGAAAAACGTGTCGATGATTTCATTGGTCTCGTTCACGATTTCCGCGACGACCGAAAGAACGTTGTATGACAAAGCCGCGCGACAGATCGAGCGTATCGACGAATATAAAACTCGCAACAACAGTCTCAACACAATACAAATTGAGCGCACATTCTTCGAAGTGAGTCGTAAGATCGATGCACTGTGCGAAGAACTCGAGAGCTTCAAGAAAGTTCTGTTCGACGACATCGAATGCGGTCGTTCAGTGAAAGAGATGTACCTGACATCCGACATCTCGCAGGCAAACATCGAGCTCAAGCAGGATCTATCGCATTTCAAATGGAACGAAGTTGAACCGTTCCCGAAAGAAACTGAAATCATACGCCCGCTTAGCGCAGAAGTTCATGCTGGAAGACTATCCCTGGCGCGTTCGAAAATCATTCTCCGATTATACTATCAACGACCTTAAGTCATTGAAGTCGGCGTTGGGCCAGATCCGTCCGTGGTTCGAAGGCATGCAGGCTTCGATGCAAAAGATCTGCGGTATAAAACAGTCGGCTGGGAAGAGTTCGAATTGTATGTAGAAAAAGACCAACCTCCTCAACGAAACAATAGAAGCGCTCTCGCACGAAAAAGTGTACGAAAACTTCCAGTACATCGTAACATGAACCGGAAGAAGAAACGAATTCTCTTTGGCTGGCGAACATGGAGAAGATGATGCTCGATTGTTTCGAGCTCGAAGGACCTGAGCTGACCGTTCCCACTTCAGAGCTTGGAAAGTTCCAGGCTGTTCTCGACCGCAGCATGAAGTCGCGTCGTGGCCTGATTGGATTTATTCGCTGGCAATTTTCGAAAGACAAAGTGTTGATGACACGCATTCTTTTGACCAACAGTCTTAAAGCGAACGGTGATGGTTTCAGGTTGCTTGAGCGAATGCTGGACCGAAGACTCAACCTCGAACACAATCTCACCAAGCTTCGCAGCAAAAACTGGATCAAAGATCTGCCGCCTTGCAAAAGCGCAGACGATCTAACCGAGTGGGTTCAGCTATCAACAGAATGCCACGCTTGCGAAGACGCACCTGCTTACGTTGCGTGGACTCAAGTCGTTACTCGACCCGCTTCAATACACACGGAAAGAATACGTCCGACAAGCTTCGCCAGATCCGCGAGCTTGTGGCAAGCTTCCCCGTTCAACGCGACAAGTGGAAACAATGGTTGCTACCCGGCCAGATTCGAATGTTGCGGAACATCCAAGCTGGGGCAAGGAATTAGAAAAAGTTATACTCGAAGGATTTCGATGCGCTTTGTGATTTCGACAGGTTGTCGGAAAGCTTGTTGTCTCACGAAAAGCAGATCATCAATAAACTAAAGTGATCTTCATGGTCAGTGGGATGAAGCTGCCTTCGACACAACCTTTCTTAATAGTCTTTGCCTTGCGTGGATCGATCATATTGAGTTTGAAACATCCAGAGCTCCGTATTGTGTCTAATGGCCAGGTAGAAAAGATTGAAGAAGAACTGCAGGCATTGATCGACCAGAAAGAAAATATCGGTGCCGAGAATCTTGCTCATGCGTGCACGTGAACGAATGGTTGACAAACATGGAGTTCAATCGCCTTAATAATAGAGTCACTTATCGCGACCTGTCGCACCAGCTCACGAAAAAGAAAAAGATATGGCCGATCCGTAAAGTGGTGAGTGAGTTCGAAGACGAGATCTTCAGGCTTCTCCCCTGCTGGATGGCTTCGCCAGAATCGGTGTCGTCGATCTTCCCGATGAAAGATCTTTTTGACGTGGTGATATTCGACGAAGCCTCACAGTGTTTTGCGGAGCGTGGAATCCCTGCACTGTATCGTGGAAAGCAAGTGGTGATTGCCGGCGATCATCAGCAGCTGCAACCTTCAGATCTTTATCAATCGAGATGGGAAGGTGAAGAAGAGGAAGACAATCCAGATCTCGAGGCGCTGTCATTGCTCGATCTTGGCAGGAGATATTTACAGGAGGTTGCACTCAACGGACACTATCGAAGCCAGGTCCCCGAGCTCATACAGTTTTCTAATCAACATTTCTATAAAGGAAAACTTCGCGTGTTGCCCGATCGATATAAGATCAATGAACGCGAGCCTGCGATCCAGTATATAAAAACAGGACGGTCATTGGAAAGACAACGTAAACCAGGAAGAGGCACAGAAGGTGGTCGAGCTCATTCGTCAGCTGACCGCCGAACAGCCAGGTAAAGGGAATTGGCGTTATTACTTTCAACGCCCTTCAACAGGCACTCATTCTCGATTTGCTGGATGATGCCGCCCAGACTTTCAATTGGAAGATCCCTGAGTCGTTGTTCGTGAAAAATATAGAAAACGTTCAGGGTGATGAACGAGACATTATCATCTTCTCCATTGGTTATGCGAAGGATGGCCGTGGGAAGGTGAACACTAAATTCGGAAGTCTGGAATCTCACGGGTGGTGAGAACAGGCTAAACGTGGCAGTGACGCGTGCAAAAGAAAAGATCATTATCGTTGCGAGTATAGAGCCCGAAGATCTGAAGGTTGAAGATGCGAAGAACCGCGGACCGAAATTGTTGAAGGACTACCTGGTTTACGCAAAGGAAGTCATCACACAGAAACGGACCTGCTTCAGTTTATGAAGTTGATCGTCACCCGGCGTCGTGGTTACTTGAAGCGAGTGATCAAGAACGAGATTCATTACAGTTTCACACTGCAGAAGCAATGTTCCGTTCTGCGATTTCATGATCGGTCACAATGATCAATATTCCGGTCTGCTATTTAACCGATGATGATCACTACTACGAGAGTCCTTCAGCCAAGTCGGCGCATGGTCTGATACCGCGTGCGTTGCTACAAAAGAACTGGAAGTATAAGATGCTTTACAGCAGGAATCATTGGTTGAATTCCGAAAAGTTTTGGAACGAGATTAAGAAAATGGTTTAGTTTCTAGTTTCTAGTCTCTAGTTTCTAGTCTCTAGTTTCTAGTTGAGTCTCGGATGTCTTTCGGAGCCAAACTAGAGACTAGAAACTGGAAACTATTTTCTGTAATCAAGAGCAGGTTTTCTGTCGCCAACCAGGGCTTCGTATTTGAAATCTTTTGGACGTCTTTCATTAAACTCGGCCCATGCATCTTTTATTAATTGAGGTTGTTCGAATAGATCGATCATTGTTCCTGCAAGAGTCTTAGCGGCCATCATCATTCCTTTATTCCCGATCGACATTCCTCCAGCGGCAACTGCCTGCCAGCTATGAGCCGCAGTTCCCGGTACCCACGTCGCGGTACTTAAACCTGCCGTAGGTACGACCCAGCTCACGTCGCCAACGTCGGTGCTGCCCATCATGTCACCCTCTTCTTCGAAGTCTTTGATTGAATTCGTCGCTTCGAGCTTCGGCGGATCTGTAAATGTCTTTTGTATCCTCTGTGCGAATTCCTTTTCCTTATCATCGAGTTTGTAACCTCCCACGAGATGAAGATTATCATCTACTGCTTTCGCGAGAGTTTGGTTGCTGAGGAGATTGTACACACCGCCTGTTAATTCGAAGTCCACTTTAGTTTCGGTGCCAAGTGCTGCACCTTCAGCTGCCTTCACAACGCGTTCCCATATCGATATCACTTCACTTTTTTCAGGATGACGCACATAGTAATACACTTCCGCGAAAGCAGGCACTACGTTAGGCGCTTCGCCGCCACGAGTGATAACGTAATGAATTCTCGTATCTGAAGGAACATGCTCGCGCATCATGTTCACCATGTTATCCATAGCTTCCACACCATCGAGTGCCGAACGACCGCGGTCCGGAGAACCGGCAGCGTGTGCTGCGATACCATGAAATCTGAATTTACCCGACTTGTTTGCGAGCGCCGTACTAGGCCTGGCGTCGTTCACTGCGCCGGATGCCAATGAAGAACAACATCGACATCTTTGAAGAGTCCTTCACGAACCATGTACACTTTGCCCGAACCACCTTCTTCAGCGGGTGTTCCGTAAACACGAATCGTTCCCGACTTCTTGTTAGCAACCATCCAATCTTTTACAGCGATCGCAGCAGCGGACGATGCCGTTCCAAAGAGATGATGACCACATGCATGACCGGTGGTACGGCCGGGAACAGGTTTCAATTCGGGCACCGCGTCTTGTGAGACACCGGGTAATGCATCGAATTCGGCAAGGATAGCGACCACGGGTTTACCGCTTCCATACGAAGCAATGAATGCCGTCGGTATGCCGGCAACACCCTTCTCTATTTTAAAACCAGACTGTGTTAAAATTTCTTGTAGGGAGTTCGGAGCTCTTCACTTCTTGATAGCCCACCTCTGCAAACTCCCAGATACGATGTGCGACGTTTGCGTATTGATCACCTTTGGCATCGATCGACGTCAGGATGTCTTGCTTTGTCTTCTGTGCAAAGACAGTCGACGCAACGCACAAAAGCGCGATTGGTAGTGTGTTCTTCGTCAGCAGGTTCATTTCATGAATATATAATTGCATTCGTCGAAGGTCTCCTTGGAAAACAAACGACTGGGGGAAATTATCAACAGCGATCAGCTTCTTCGCCTTTACATCGAGTCGATATATTTTATAACCCAAATCAGTCACCATGTAGTCGTGTACTCACCCTCTTTGTGTTGTCGTTACGCTGTAACACCCGTCTGATCGTATGCATCAAGAACTTCGCAATAAATGATCGGTTGATCCCTGGTGATAATGCCACGAAGGGTCCTCAGCACGGCGAGCTCCTCCCCTTCCACATCTACCCTTCATAAATGCAATGCAGCCCGCAAACTGTTGTTGCAGTTCATTACCATCGATAGCATTCACCATAATAAAGGAATTCTCTCCGAAGAAAATTCGGACGGTCTTCCGCATTCAGGCTGGCACCTGTGTCCGTTGCATCGCGAGTGTAAAGTTTTTTGACCCCGTTGTTGTCGAAGAGCGCCGCTGGTATGATCGTCACCTTGTTAAACGTGTTCGAGGCATTAAGTTCCTGGAGGTAATTCCACACAAGCCGGGGAAGGTTCAACACAAACTATTGGTTGTTGCCTATCGAGTGACTTCACTCGAACAAACGTTTGTCCCATATTCGCTCCAACATCCAGGAAGACTCCTTTCCCGATGTCAGTCTTAAAGAATTCATACACTGCAAAATCGTAATCCTTGCCGAGGTATAAATTTGCAAATCCTTCTTTGCCCTGAACTGGAACTATTATCCGTTGGCCATTAAAATTAATTGGTACTCGAAGATTGAAATGCTTCAGCAGCCCCATCCTGTTCAGTATCCGGGCAAAGATGTCGAGCGGTGATCGCATAGATATAATTTGGGTCAACTTAAGCAAAAATTCCCTCACGGACTGACCATCAAACTTTCGCTTTCATATTTTTCAACGATTTGGTAGTTTTTCATTCTGCCATCAACATCTCCGATGAAAAAACTCACCAGTTTAGTCCTGTTATTCCTCTCGATAACATTTAAAGTCCTTGCACAAAGCCCGGTTGCCAACGCGCCACTGGTAAAAGAAGGTGAAGGACCATTTCCACAGATGATCATTCGCGGCGCGACATTGATCAACGGTACAGGCGCTCCACCAATTGGTCCGGTCGATATCGTCGTAAAACAAAACAGGATCACCAACATCGTGAACGTTGGATTTCCCGGCGTCCCAATCAATCCGGAAAATCGTCCCAAGCTCGAGTCCAACGGCAAAGAGATCGAAGGAACAGGAATGTATGTACTTCCTGGTTTCATCGACATGCATGGACACATCGGCGGTTCGCAGGCTCCGTTTGCGGAGTATGTTTTCAAGCTTTGGATGGCACACGGTATTACCACCATCCGCGATCCATCGGCTGGTAATGGTCTTGACTGGGTTCTAGATCATAAGAAAAAAGAGCGAACAGAATACGATCACCGCACCGCGCATCAAAGCTTACACTGTATTCGGAATGGGAAGTAAAGAACCGATCAGTACTCCGCAACAAGCGATCGCGTGGGTAAATAAAAACAAAGAGGCCGGCGCCGATGGCATTAAATTTTTCGGACGCCGCGCCCGACATCATGGATGCAGCATTGCGGGAGAACAAAAGGCTAGGACTTCGCTCGGGCATGTCACCATGCACAAATGGATGTTGCAAGATGGAATGTAGTTTAAATCTGCTGAAGCCGGGTTGACAACCATGGAACATTGGTATGGTTTTGCCAGAGGCGATGTTTACGAATCAAACGATCCAGAATTATCCGTTGAATTATAATTATGCTAACGAACAGGATCGCTTCGAAAATGCAGGACGTTTATGGAAACAGGCGGCTCCGCCCTACTCTGAGAAATGGAAACGAAGTGATGAACAAACTTCTGTCGCTCGACTTTACACTCGATCCAACTTACGATACTTACGAAGCCAGTCGTGATCTTCATCGTGCAAGAAGACAAGAGTGGCATGAACATATACACTTCCACAACTGTGGGCTTTCTATCAACCCAATCGTGTGTCGCATGGATCATACTGGTTCAATTGGGGCGACGGAGCAGGAAGTAGCGTGGAGAGAAAATTTTCGTTTGTGGATGACATTCGTGTAATGAATATAAAAATCGTGGCGGCCGTGTAACTGCAGGCTCCGACAATGCATTCATCTACCAGCTTTACGGCTTCGGTTATATTCGCGAACTGGGAGTTGCTTCGTGAGGCGGGATTTCATCCGCTGGAAGTCATTCGACTCCGCAACACTCTATGGAGCACAGGCCCTCGGTATGGAAAAAGAGATCGGCTCCGTTGAGGTTGGTAAGTTGGCCGACCCTCGTGATCATCGATCAGAATCCTCTCGAAAATTTGCAAGTATTGTATGGCACCGGCGCGCTCCGGCTCGACGATAACAACAAACCGATTCGTGTTGGTGGAGGTAAAGTATACGATCAAAGACGGTATCATTTACGATGCAAAGAAGTTACTTAGCGATGTGAAGCAACTGGTTGATGATGAAAAGAAAAAGGCCGGGTTTGTGTTGAAACAACCCGGCCAGTAATATTTTATTAATTCTTTCAAAAATTAATGACCCTCGATGATGACCGCCGCCACCACCTCCACTGTGTGAGGGTTGAGAAACTGCGTGACGGTGAACTACTGCTATGCGATGGCGCAGACCTGAAAGGTTGGTCGTGCTTGCTCTACTTCTATTCACAGTTACATTACCGTTGCTCCTGTTCGGCGTTGACGGAGTGAAACTCCTTGTCGGCCTTGTGAAATTAGTGTTGCCGTTCGACTGCGGTTGCGCAGACCCTGCTGTTGTTTGAACGATAGTCACTTCTCGTACGGACCGCCCTGGTAGCTATTGTTGTTGCTATTGCTGCGATTGTAATCGCTTCTCGTACGACCGGAGTTATATCCATTGTAGCTGCGGCCTGTGTTGTTGCTGCTATTGTTGCTGCGCCATCTGTGCTCGTTATCGTAACGATTGGTTGTGAGCATAACACACCGCGGTTGTATTGATAGCTGCGCGATGTGTTTCCTGAAATTATGGATCTGTGAATAGCTTCTGTTGTACACGATCACAGAAGTTGTTCGATAAGGACGATAGATCGCGGATGCGTAGCCGATGCGGTGCCTGTAGCAAAGCGCATAGTATGGTCTGTACGGTGTCCAGTAAGGATACCATGAAGCCCCAACCGATCGGTCCTCCAGGGACGATACCAGTTAAGCGTAATATCCCCAACCCCATGGTGAGATCCAGGGATTGTAATACGGACCGTATACATATTGGACTGAAGGCCAGGCCCATACGTTCACTTGTGCTTTGTGCGGTAGAAGCGCCGGCATTTACTTTCACTTCACTCGTAGGTTCGATGATAGTTTCAACGCCGTAGACATCTGCATCACCGACGATCTGCAACACTGCTGTACCATCGTCTCGTTTTTCGAGTTCGATCACAGCAACGTCCTGGCTTTCGGTGGATGAAACAACTGCAGAGATGATGAAGTCGTGAATGTTACCTTCGTCTTATCGGTTACGCGGATGTAGTCGATGTCTCCGTCGCCGTTGAGGTCGAGGTTATTCACTTTTGAATCTGGTGAATTCAAGAGCTGTTCAAATTCTTGCGGTGACGCCCGACTTTTTGAATAACTCTAAGGCCCCTTCCAGGCTGAAATTATCACCCCGGGGACTTCCTCCGTTGTGCTCGATTGAGCCATCGCTACTATACCCATCAGAAGGAATGCAGCGACCGAGAAAAAGAATTTTAAACTGCGTTTTCATTGATAGACGATTTTATAATTACTAACGCATAGTTGAACAAACAAGGCGCCAATTCCGGGAATTGGCATAAATACCATCGTTTTGCGTTAGTCTGTCTGGCCAAACTAACTACGGGGAATTCCCTTAACTGTTGTTAAAAATCCACGCTCATCCAACCTTTTCGAACCTGGCGCGTGTCTAATGCCACATGAGATTAAGCCCCGCTCCAGCAATCGTATTGCTGATTTTTCTTTTTTCATGTGAAGATCATTTCCACAACGACATTGAAACGCCCGTTCCAGAATCAAACGACTCTTGTCGCCGGACAAGCTGTCATAAAAAGCGCTGCCGTCGAGGAGCGGTTTATGTTGCCCTTAAAGAAACATTGCAACCTCAATTGAACATCACTCAACCGATCCGTGAAATATCGTGGATGAACAGCGAGTTCCAGGAGACTTCAAATTACAAACCAGGCGAAGGTTGGTCATTAATTGATGCGGTCGTTCATCCGTCGGGCCATGTGAGCGCAGGGTGAGTGTTAAGTTGGACATGAACAGTGGAGCAGACTATGTATGGCACATAAAAATGTTACGATTCAAAACTGATGGATCGCTTGTCGAATCGGAGCTGTCGCCCATTGCCGGTGTATGGTGAACAAATCCCCTGGTTCCCCCTCTCATATGATCGCGTGAAACTAGTGGCATATGGGGAGGAACGTATATGTCGTTGCGCGATGGAAGTACAACATTATTGAGGCATACCAGTTGGCATTCATCAACAATCAGTTTGCAGTGGAATGGCAGAAGGTAGTAGAGCCCGGGCATTTCGTTGGATTGATTGGGATCATTGGTGGTGGCTTCGACAATTTTCACCAGGGCGACAGATACTGTTTCGTGGTACGCGGATGTTGATGGTAACGGCAATTTGTATGTTGCGGCACCCAAGCACCGAAGAACTATTGATGAGTCATGATCAATACTTCAATGAGAATCTTACAGCTTCGGCCGATCCTGCTGTGTATGATTTCGGAGTTGTACTGCTAACGAAATTTTCTTCGTTGGGTGACCGTATCTATTCGAAGCTTGAAGGACATTCGCCGTACAAGAGATTGGTCAATATGCGTGTGAGTGACGATAATGTATACCTGATCGGCAGGATCAAGACTGGTCAGCAGCCTAATTCATGGGATGCATGGGTGTATGTTGCTGATGCGTCGAGTGGAAATCAATTGTACGAAAAGTTCGATCGACATACAGGATGGTGATATGTTTTGGGATCTTGAACCACTAACGGATGGTGGGAGCGATTGCTGTGGGGTCATCGGGTATGCGCAGAATCCTGGTGGACTGAGTGTAAGCGACATCCGCAGCGCGACTGCTGTCATACTCGATCCTCAGGGAAAGATGACGGGAACAATTGAGCTCCCGCAAGGTCCTTCGGAGCGTGGCAGCGAAACGATGTTCACAAAATTATTGCCGGGCAAACAAGTTTTTGTTTGCGGGAGTGCATAATGCCCCAGGCACACATGCGTCGGTTTATTTCTGATGGGTTTATGGCGGTGAGGGACCTTATCGGCAGCTCGAAGTAAATCCATGTTGAGAGTTTTTCAGGCTGTTCCATTTTTTTCCTATTTTAGGATTAACGTTAAAAAAATTTCATCCTATGAAGCACCCTATCGAACATTACTACACCCTCATTGAGGAGGCATTGGCAGAGTATAATTTCGACCCAAAAACTGCACGGGGCCCGCAGCCAGGTCTGTGGAATCTGAAATTTGGATCTGCAAGTATTTGGGCAGATGTGTTCCAATCGAAAGATGCACAAGGGAACCTCACCTCAGTATGGGTATTTCCAGGCCCTGGCTCTCATATGTGATGTACCAGTAACCAACCAGGCGCTCTTCACAAAAGAATTACTCGAGATCAACCACTCACTTTACGGTGTAGGCTTCACCATCTTCAGAGATAAGGCATACATCAAAGCAATCCGCGAACTCGAAGGCCCTTGATAAGTCGGAAGTAAAAGCAACGTTCGATCGCGTGAGCATTTACGCTAACGGACTGGGACGATAAGCTGAAACAAAAATATTTCGGCTTCGACGGTGGAGGACGGGGCTAGTTCTTCTTGGTATGAAACCCTAGCGGAGCCCTTCCAGTATTAACATCCTTAATCTCGAATTCCTTAACGTCATCGAAGATGATCGCCTCCAGTATTTCCTGAGTGCGTTCTTCTTTTTTCATTCCAGCGAGACGAAGGTTTTGATTCCTCACCACCCTCGCCCACAACCTGGCGTACGCTCCGTGCATTTCCGAAATGTTTGTCGCGACCTTTGTGTAAGTAGTCGAAATATTTTTTTCAGGGTGATCCGATGCAGCATCGTCTGGTTTCACGGCTTCTTAGCGAAAATTCGACATCGCTATCACATGCATCTCGTCGGGCGAATAATCTTCGAAGTAGAAAATACTTATCGAAACGTGAAACGTAATCCCGGGTTTGACGCAACGAACTCCTTGCATGTTCTCGGTATAACCTGCTACGATCACACCGAACTTGCCGCGAAGGTCTTCCATCCTCTTTCAGGATCACTTGTATTGATTCACCACCGAAATCGTGCTGCGCACCACTTTCATTGGCTAGCGAATAGGCCTCGTCGATGAAAAGGATTCCGCCCATGGCTTCGTTGATCTTGTCGCCGGTCTTGATGGCCGTCTGACCCACATAACCTGCAACTAACGGCCTGGCGGTCTACTTCAATGAGATGGCCTTTCTCGAGAATGCCAAGTCCTTTGTAAATCTTTGAAAGTATACGGGCAACGGTGGTCTTACCTGTTCCAGGGTTTCCTGTAAAGACCGTATGTAGCGAGAACTTGTTGAGGATATCTTTTCCGGATTCCTGGTAGAAGCGGACCAGCTTCACCATTTCATTCACTTCCGTCTTGATGTTTGTGAGGCCAGTCAATGAATTGAGCTCTGCAAGACTCTCGAACAAAACATCATCGAGATCTCTTGTTGGGTGCGGGTGCTGACCCTTGCGAACCGGGTTGCCTTCAGTATCGCTTCCGAATCGGTGATCATTGAAAACTGTTCCTTCTTCGTTAGCTTCACCAACGCGGGGAACGGAACAGTAACGAGAAGTGTGTCCATGAAAACAACTTCCATGGTGTACAGGTCGTCCTTCCATGTGCCTGCGGTGTCGCTTCCCCATGCTGGATAGAGATAGAACAACTGCCCGGCCGTATTCGGTTGGATGTAAACCAGGCGGGCGCTCTTTCCTTTGGCCTGGCCAGCGTCGTTCGCGAAGTTTGAAGACCACCTCTATATAATAGTCGCTGTTGGTCTTGTTCTTAAAACAGAACTCACCCCAAACGTAGCGGGTATCCTTCGAGCTGAATTTGCTGAAATATTTTTTTGTCGGTTGCGACGACGCTTGTCCGTCGCCTTCGAACAACTTGATGGCTTCGATATCGAAGAAGAGTTCTCGCCGGCCTTCGAAGGACCGAGGTCTTCGATATAAAATTTTCCCTCGCGATCTTTATCCCGTCGATGTGGGCTTCCCACGAGTAATTTCCTTTCGTCCAGTAAGCTCCGGGGGTTGGATTCCCCCCAGGAATCGCGGATGTAGACGATGTTCTCGTCTTTCGAAATCTTCCTCTGTTGCGAAAGATTGCAGAGCTCGCGACTGCTGCTTCCGTTGAGATAGAAACATTTGAGGGCGATCGTCGCGTCCCAATAGCGATCGTAGACCTGTCGATATTTTTTTGTGCCGTCGGCCATCCATTCGTCCGACGAGTGCACTTTAATTTCTTTGAATTTGAATTTCGCTGGCGGCTGTTTTGGCCCGCTTCCATCTTGCTTATTGTCGTTGCTCCAGGACATTTTTCAGAGGGTTGGGAGGGTAAATTAAACAGTAGCAGGCAAAATGCAAAGTCATAAAATGATAATAAACGATTACCAATTTATATGTCGGTGGGTGCAGCAAAAGGTCTAATTTTATCATGATGACAAAAGTGATCAAAAAGCTATTTGGATTTGTCCAGATCCTACTCGCAGCGAATGCATTTTCGCAAACTCTTCCTGCCCCGGTGCAACTTCCAAACGGATGGAAACTTACTCCTGCCGGCGAGTCGATGCCGCTGGGAGATCTTCCCTTGAACATGGTGGTGAGCCCATCTTCGAAATACATCGCGATTACAAACAACGGACAAGGCATCCAGACGATCGAGCTGATCGATATTGCCGCTAAGAAAAAAGTAGATTCCGTGGTAATCGCGCGGTCGTGGTATGGTCTAACATTTTCACCAGACGAAAAATATTTATACGCTTCTGGTGGACACGACAACGTCATTCTTCAATATGAATTGCAGAAAGGGAAGCTTGCGTTGAAAGACACCATCAGGCTCGGAGCCGCATGGCCCAATCGCATTGGCCCGGCAGGTATCGAGATCGATGGCAAACGCGGACGGCTCTATGTTGTGACGCGTGAAGATAAAGCACTGTATGTTATCGATCTAAAAACAAAAACAACGTTAGGCAAGTATGGTATCGATGCCGAGGGATATGCATGCAGCTAAGTCGCGATAGTCGCGATCTGTACATTTCTTGTTGGGGATGTGATAAAGTTCTCACTTTCGATCTCGAAAAGAACACATGGAAAAATAGCATTCACGTTGGCGACAATCCCAATGAATTGATGTTGACGCCAGATGGAAAATATCTATACGTGTGTAATGCTAATGATAACAGCGTCTCTATCATCGACTTAAAAACGCGTAAGGTCATCGAAACGCTGGACGCAGCCTTATTCCCAGACTCACCTAGCGGATCTACAACAAACAGCCTCGCCTACGATGCGAAAAGCAAGCGGTTGTACATCGCTAATGCGGACAATAATTGCCTGGCCGTTTTTGATGTATCGAAGCCCGGAAGCAGCACTGCGATGGGTTACATTCCAACGGGATGGTACCCTACGTGTGTACGTTTGATTGACAAGAAACTTTGGGTATCGAACGGTAAAGGATTTGAATCAAAGGCCAATCCTTTTGGTCCCTCGCCCCTGAGAAAACGCGAAGACGTTATCCACCATGGTGGCATCACCAGGCAAGGAAATGAAGTGCAATACATTGGATCGTTGCTGACGGGAACGATGAGCATCATCAATCTTCCTACTCCGAAAGAACTGAAGATCTATACGACCGAAGTGTATCGCAACTCACCATATTCAAAATTCCGCACTGATACGATGCGCGTACAATCGCCATTCAAAGTCGGAAAGGAATCACCAGTGAAGCATGTGTTCTATATCATTAAAGAGAACCGGACTTACGACCAGGTACTGGCCGACGTAAAGAACGGTAATGGCGACACAACCCTCCTCTTGTTCGGACGCAAGTACACACCCAATCAACATGCGTTGGCTGAGAATTTTGTCTTGCTCGATAATTTCTACGTGAACGCAGAAGTAAGTGCCGACGGGCATAACTGGAGCATGGGTGCTTATGCAAATGATTACCTCGAGAAAACATGGCCAACAAGCTACGGCGGTCGCGGTGGCACTTATGGTGGCGAAGGAGAGCGAGAGATCGCCAACAATAAAGATGGTTTTATCTGGAACAATTGTGCGAAGTATGGAGTGACATACAGATCGTATGGTGAGTTTACTGATCATGATAAGGCTGCCATCCCCATTCTTGAAAATCATCTTTGTGTTTCGTATGCAGGTTATGATCTTTCGATCCGCGACACCACCAGGTTCTACACATGGAAGAAAGATTTTAATGAGCTGTTGAAGAAAAATGCAGTTCCAGCATTCAATACTGTGAGGTTTGGAAATGATCACACCGAAGGTGTTCGCCTGGGAAGACCAACACCGTATGCTCATGTGGCCGACAACGACCTCGCCGTTGGAATGTTTGTGGATCACCTCGCGAAGAGTCCAATATGGAACGAATCAGTCGTGTTTATACTCGAAGACGACGCGCAGAATGGCGCAGATCACGTAGATGCTCATCGCAGCACTGTATATGTTGCGGGCGGTTATATTAAAAGGAAGCATGTGGATCACACGCTGTACACAACTGCTTCCGTTCTTCGAACAATCGAACTGCTGCTCGGCATGGAGCCGATGACACAATACGATGCAGCCGCAACACCAATGTGGTCGCTATTTAATTCAGCACCGCAACAATATTCTTCAACTGTGCTTACGCCAAAGGTGAGTCTCGATGAGAAGAACGTTGCAGTGAACGAGTGGCAGAAAAAATCGGAACAATTCAACTTCGCGAAAGAAGATTCGAACAATGACATCGAATTCAACCGGGTATTGTGGCATGGATTGAAAGGCGATGTTCCGTTCCCCGGTCCAACCCGGGCAGCATTTGTTGTGGCGATGGCAGAAGCAGACGAAGATGATTAGATTTGGAAGTGAAAATTCTCGTCATCCTCTTTCAAATGATGTACTTCGGTCAGCAGCCACCGAAGGAAGAGTCCGTTGTCTTTGCACCGGGCATCATCTCGATAGATACTGTTGCTGAATTCGGGTCAACGTATTCGAAAGATGGCAGTGAATTCTTCTTTGCTATCGAAAGGAAGAGTGGCAAGGCGGAGACGTGGTACAGGAAAGAGAATAAGTCGGTTCCCCTATTGGTTCATGATACCTATAGTTTCAATGACCCGATGCTATCGCCAGATCAAAAGCGACTTTTCTTTATTTCGGATATGCCCATTAGTAGTAATGGTCCAAAAAAAGATTTTGACTTATGGTATATCGAAAGAAACGGGAATGGCTGGTCGAAGCCTATCAACGCCGGACCTAACATCAATTCCAATCGAAATGAGTATTACGTCTCGTTCACATCTTCGGGCACCATGTACTTTTCTTCGGGACGGAATGCCGACAATCACGACATATATTTCGCCAGGGCAGATGGCGCCGGTTTCAAGCCGGCACAGGAAGTAAGCGGTATCAACACCGACGAATACGAAGGTGACGTCTTTATTGCGCCTGATGAATCTTACATGATCGTTGCATGTGCCCGCGCTGCAAACATCATCAACGGCGGCGATCTTTACATCTCATTCAATAAGAATGGAAGCTGGACTCCCCTGAAGAACATGGGACCCAACATCAATGGTCCGCGTTTCGATTATTGTCCGTTTGTGACCGCCGATGGAAAATATTTGTTCTACACACGCGCCGAAGACATTCGCTGGGTAAATACCGGGGTTATAAAATCATTGAAGGAATAGGCCGCACTTCTTATTTTTGGGGCTAACCTACCCTAATGCCCAAATTGTTGTTGATACTCTTATTGGCTTGCTGTTGCGTCCATAGTCTCGCCCAGGGATATATTGCTTTTGGCGATTCCCTTAAACAAGGTAGAGTTCATCGCAACGGCAACAGAAGTCTCACCTATTTCAACATTGGCGAAACGCGCGGTGTCGATTATTCTCTCGACAAGGTGAGCGAGTACCGCCTGAAGTATAGTGTTTATGAAGCTCTCGTAATTGATGGCGATCGTAAATTTTATCGAAGGCTGGCCGACGGAACGGTGAAGCTATATCGATCGGGATTCCACTACGCTCTGAAAACCGGTGATCGCGCTGTGCTGATCCGCAAAAGAAATTTTCGGGAGGAGCTCAACAATACTTTGCAGCTCAATGCAACTAAAGATGACCTGTCGCGATTGTCGTATTCAAAGCCTGCGCTGATTGCGGTACTGAATCAAAACGACAAAGCCGGCTTCGATATTAAAAGCGTGCCTTATAGAAAATTCGGAGTTATCGTTGGATACAACCTGCTCCAATTCAAGACCAGTCCTTACCTGATATCACTCACCAAACAGGTAGCGACTCCATCTGTTGGCTTGTTCGCCGACCTGCCGTTGAGCTTTAAAAAGAATGCGATCTATTTGACTCCTGAGGTCAACGCGTCAAAACAACAGGTGCCTTTCTACCAGTCAGATACCAATGGCCACACAAACTTCGTGGCGTTGAACATGCAGAATGTTAACATCCTGACAAGCCTTAAGTTGGTAGCTGGTCAAGGGCTGTTCAGACCATACGGAAAGGTGGGCGTCATCGCGTCTGCCATCAACGTTAAATGTCCGACCGGGCTTGTATCCACAACCAGGGATGGCACCAATGTTTATGTGAACAATATCCCGCTGGCAGTTTCTCAGAAGGGCTTGCAGGTCGGGGTTAACATCGCCGGTGGAGTTCAGATACCGGTTGGTGGCCGCAAAAACATTCATGTGGAAGTTCGATACACGAAGTCTCTTAACGATGCTCTTAAAGACTTTAAGTTGAACACCTCTAACGTAGGGATCTCCGCCGGTTTTAGTTTATAATTTATGAGGATCGTTGTTATATCGTTGATCGTTTTGATGTTTGCCTGTACTACGAAGGACGTCGAGTATCCCCAGAATTTTCCACTCGTTGTCACGGACGGAGTCGATGACATAACTACGACTGGCTCAACATTCCATGGCCACGCAGTGAACGACATCGGAGACATAACTTCATATGGATTCGAATGGTACGCCATTGAAAATTCAAAATTTTTTGGACGAAGTGAGAGTAGCGGCGCACCAACTGCCAACTCATTTTCTTATCGCGCTCACGCGCTCCTCCCAACGGACTATTACGTACAGGCGTATGTGAAAACGACCACGCTAACAATACGGGGTAGCTCGATAAAATTCCATAGTCCCGGCGGTATCGCACCTCTTATCGATAGTTTTAGTCCAACGGAAGGGATCGACGGCGATGTGGTTACAATTGCAATGAAGAACTTCAACTACGTGCCGGAAAGTACGATCGTTAAACTTGGTGACTCAACGTGCCAGATAGTCTCCGGCTCCGACACAGAAATGAAAGTAAGGGTACCAATGAATGAGCGGGCCACAACGGTGGGTTTAACATTGATTACCCCGGTTAGCATATCAACGACGGCTCAACTGTTCAAATACATCATACCTGCGATTACTTCGATTGAGACTCCTTCAGCGAGGGTTGGCGATGTTGTCACGGTCGATGTCATGAACTTCGACCTGGCTACGAACCCCACGATCTCTTTGGGAGCTAAGGAAGTACATGCTACGGTGCTTTCGCCCACGAAGCTGCAGTTTCGTGTTCCTAATGTGAATCCCGGTAATGCAAGACCGGTCCTTCGCTCGACTGTTCCTAATTCATTTGGAACAACTTCTTTAAAGGTTTCCATATCCGAGAGTGCGCTCCAGGTTAAAGACACGTGGGATACTTACGACATCACCTCGGTTCCAATAACCGACGCCTTGAATTGTCGCTCGGTTGTTATCACCAACCTTATGTACATCGTTGGCAAAAAACAGACCTATACATTCAATCCTGCATCGAATCAATGGCTTCGAAAAACAGACTTTCCCGGTACATCTCGTGACTACGCTTTCGCGGTAGAAAGTGGCGGAAAACTTTACTATGGCTTCGGCGAAAATGCCGGGGTTGCAATGAAAGATGTTTGGGTTTACGATCCGGCCGACGACACGTGGCAATCTGTTATGGATGCACCGATCACTGCGCGAAGCTCGCCGGCTGCAGTATCGATTAATGACAACATCTATATTGGCTTTGGTTCGAAGACTGCCACTGCTACGCTGAACTCCGATTATTATCACGACCTCTGGAAGTTTAACCCGTCAGACAACTCGTGGACCGAGGTCATCAATCCTTTTCAGAACATTATAAAAAGCACAAGTGTAGCGTTTGCTATAGGGGACAAGGCATATTTTTACAACGACAGATCGGACTTCTATCAGTTTGATCCTTCAAACTCGAGCTGGACGCAAAAAAATACGCCACCTGCTCTTGTTACGAATCAACCCGCGATAACGACCGGCTCTACGGCAGTGGTTTTTGGCATACCCCAAGACGCTTTTACGGAACCTTACGAATATGATCCTGTTGCAGATGAATGGATCCCGCGCGCATCCTCAGTGGACTTAAACAGGTACGGCGAGGCGGCGGGGTACATCAATGGGAAGATCTATTTCGGTCTCGGCAGAACTATCCAGAACGTGTACATAAGGGATATGTGGGATGCCACCATTCACGATTAACTCATTTTCATGATTCACTTAGTCTCCGTATTTTTAAACTTCAACCCTAAACCGTTATCCGTATTTTTAAACTTCAACCCTAAACCGTTATGAGCCGCGTATTTCTATTGATATTGGGCTTCTGTGCCATGTCGCTCACCTGCTTTTCGCAGGGAGACTACGTTATCCTTGGCGACTCCCTTCAAATGTATGGCGATGTCCGAAATTATGGCAAGGGGAAAATACTCCAGGATGACGGTGTCTGGCACACAGTTGCTGGCGAACCAGAAGGCAATATTTTCTCATTCGATTGGGTAACTGAATACCGTCGCGGTGATGACGTTTACAAGGCACTCACCATAAATGGCAATCGCCAGATGTACCATGAGCTTGTTGCTGGAAAGACTTCATTATACAAGTATGGGAAGCACTACGTATTGAAGACGGACACCCAGACTATTGAGCTCAACAAACGGAATTACCAATCCGTATTGCTTAAATCCCTTCTCTGTAATGGCGCCGCGAAGTCGATTTCGAACGTCGCCTTTTCGAAGCTTGCAATGCAGCGTGTCGTAGCGGGATCGAATGACGGATCATGCAACCTCGATTATGTATCATATCCAAAGTTTGGAATCATTGGCGGATACAACAGGGTCAACGTAACAATCTTCCCCACGCAATTCAATCGTTCACAAGGTGGTGCAAATGCTTTCTCTCTCGGTGTTTTTTACGAAGCACCGTTACCCACAAAACGCCCATGGCTGTCTTTCCATGCGGAGACTTATGTAAACCTTCCGTACAACGTGGAAGCAGAATACTCACAATTAGAACTGTTCCAGGTCAGGTATTTCACCATGACATATCAATCTGTTGTTGTCTCTCCGGGTTTCAAACTGACAACAACGGATGGATCGATAAAACCCTATCTCAAACTTGCACCAGCGCTATCATTCACTCATTGTCAATCTCGCGATGGAGTAAAAGTTCGAGGTACTGATGTAAAAGTGGTTGACATCGGACCCCAGGATTATATGCAGGCAGGATTCAGCACTTCGGCAGGATTTCAGTTCCCGGTGGGTCACCGCCGAAATATTCTTGTCGAGCTAAAACATACTACTTCAAATCGCAATCAAAGGGCGGTGTACGAAATGCACTCGACGTCTACTTCATTGTGGATCGGATTTAGTTTATAACTCTCTTATGGCCCAGGGAATTCATCGCGATCCGCGGTGCGCGCGAGAATAATCTCAAAGACATATCGCTCGACATACCTAAGCGTAAGATCACGATCTTCACGGGCGTTTCGGGCTCCGGAAAATCCTCCATCGTATTCGACACCATTGCGACCGAAGCGCAACGATTGCTGAATGAAAACTTCAGCATGTTCGTCAGGAACTTTCTTCCGAAATATCCGCAACCCGATGCCGATGCCATCGAGAATCTCAGCATGGCCGTTGTCGTCGATCAGAAGAGACTTGGTGGCGGATCGCATTCGACCGTAGGTACTATCACCGACATTTCCACGGTAATGCGATTGTTGTTCTCCCGCGTTGGCAAACCGCACATCGGCAACTACAATCTCTTTTCCTTCAACGACCCGCAAGGCATGTGTCCCGAATGCAACGGCATGGGAAAGAAAGTGGGATTGGATCTCAATAAAGCTTTCGATACTTCATTGTCGTTAAAACAGGGAGCTATCTTATTGCCTGAGTATGCTGTCGACTCGTGGTACTACAATATTTGTGTTCAGTCGGGATTGTTTCCAGTCAGCAAGAAGCTGAAAGACTATACGAAAGCTGAGATGGATCTCCTCCTGTATAGCGATCCATACAAAGTGAAAGTAAAGGTGAACAGCAAGGACGTCAACTTTACATTCGAAGGAGTTGCGAAAAAGTTTTACAACAAGTACATCCTTCGCGATGTGAAGACAATGTCGGAGCGAACGCAGAAGATGGTTGAGCCCTACATATCGATGGGTCCCTGCCCTCTTTGCAAAGGCGCACGGTTGAGCCAATCTACTTTGAAGTGCAAGATCGACGGTTACAACATTGCCGAGCTTTCGGCCATGGAGATCAGTGAACTCATCAAGATCATTAAACCCATCAAAGATCCGAAGTCAACCGGCATTATTCAGACACTCGTGCAGCGTTTGCAATACCTGGTCGATATCGGCTTGGAATATCTCAGTCTCAATCGCGAAACGAATTCGTTGTCGGGCGGAGAATCGCAGCGCATAAAAATGGTGAAGCATCTCAGCGGCAGCCTCGTGGATGTGATGTACATTTTTGATGAACCGAGTGTTGGTCTTCACCCGCGTGACGTTCACAGGATGAATGAGCTGCTTGTGAAACTCAGGGACAAAGGCAACACGGTGCTGGTTGTGGAGCACGATCCCGATGTTATTAAAAGGGGCAGATCATGTGGTTGATGTGGGTCCGAATGCAGGAGGCAATGGTGGTACTATAGTTTACCAGGGAGATTTCGCAGGTTTATTGAAATCGAACACGCTTACAGGAAAGCACATGAAGCGCACGGTGCCGATCAAGCAGGACGTTCGAAAAGCAAAGGGCAAGCTTTCAATCACCAAAGCAAAGCTGAATAACCTTCAGAACGTGAGCGTGAACATTCCGACCGGTGTGCTAACAGTGGTGACAGGCGTTGCCGGATCGGGAAAGAGCTCATTGATCAATCACGTGTTCATGCAACAACATCCCGATGTCATCATCATCGACCAATCGGCCGTTGGTGCCAACTCGCGATCGAATCCCGGAACATATACAGGCGTACTTGACGACATCCGAAAAGTTTTTGCAACAACAAATAAAGTAAGTCCTTCGCTATTCAGTTTCAACTCGGCCGGCGCATGTCCGAATTGCCAGGGCCTCGGTGTCACTTACACAGATCTCGCTTTCCTCGACGAAGTGAAGTTGCCATGTGAAGTCTGCGGGTGGCAAGCGTTTCAAAGATGAGGTGCTCGCATATAAATACAAGGGCAAGTCGATCAGCGATGTACTCGAAATGCCAGTTCAGCAAGCTATCGAACATTTCGAATCGAAAGAGATCACCACAAAGTTGAAGGCCATGAACGATGTAGGCCTCACCTACCTTACCCTTGGCCAACCACTCAGTACCTTATCTGGCGGAGAGTGTCAGAGAATCAAACTAGCGACGGAACTGCACAAAAAAGGGAGCATTTACGTGATGGACGAGCCCACCACCGGGTTACATATGTCGGATATTGGTAAATTGCTGGCCATGCTCGACCAACTGGTTGACGATGGAAACACGGTAGTAGTGATCGAGCATAATATCGACGTGATCAAGAACGCCGACTGGATCATCGACATGGGTCCTGAAGGTGGAAACAGGGGCGGCAAAGTGGTGTTCGAAGGAACACCAGCCGAACTCGTAAAGGCCAAGGGATCGTTGACTGGTGAGTACCTGAAAACACACATTTAAACTGAAACTTAATTTATGAAATCGAAATACATATTTTTTCTCGCGATCGCCGCTATGTTTTTTCAATGCGACGGTCAAAACAAAAAAATCGCCGGCGTTGACGCTTCTGGAATGGATCTGAAAAACCGCGCCGACTCTATTGGTTATTCTCTTGGATATAATCTTGGCGAGTTCCTGAAGACGCAAGGCGTAAAAGATCTTAGCGAGGACGTGAATGCTGACATGGTAGTAAGGGCGATGAAGCTTTCGATAGCAAATCAGAAATCGCCTATGACGAGAGAACAGTGTGCATTGGCCGTGAACGCATTCGTAGAAGCGAAAAGGACTGAAGTCGTCGTGAAGCACAAAGCCGAAGGAGCGAAATTCATGGAAGAGAATAAGAAGAAAGATGGCGTGATAACACTACCAAGCGGACTTCAATACCAGGTGATTACGATGGGCACTGGTCCGAAACCAATTGCCAGCGACCAGGTGCAAGTTCATTATCATGGTACTTTGCTCAACGGAGAGGTGTTCGACAGCTCTGTAAATCGCGGTCAGCCGATCATTCACTCTGCTAGTGGTTTCATCAGGGGATGGAACGAAGCGTTGTCGATGATGCCAACCGGTTCGAAATGGAGATTGTGGGTTCCTTCCGATCTTGGTTATGGCGATGGTGGGGCGGGGACAGTCGATTCCTCCGGGATCTACGTTGCAATTTGAAGTGGAGCTGTTGAAGGTGAATCCTTAGTTGTCGTTACACGGATTGCCCGCATGCATGTGCAATGACAGTCATTGGTTGTTATTGGTGGGGCCGTCGGTGATTTCCGTCGGCCTCTTTTTTTGTGGATGGGTATTGTGCATACATTTCTTTCATGAAACGAAGAAGATTCATTCAAAGCGCATCAATTCTGGCTGGTGCATCGCTGCTGTCTCTCACAGATCGCACAGATAACACAGATAAATTCATGACCGTGTCAGGTCCTGTTAATGACCTTGGAGTAACCCTCGTTCATGAACACGTGATGGCGGATTTTATTGGCGCTGCAGAAACAGGTACGCATCGCTACAAGGTGGCAGATGTTGTTGCGAAAGCAAAACCATTCTTGTTAGACCTCAAGAAGGCAGGCTGTAGTACGTTTGTTGATTGCACTCCCGTTTATCTTGGTCGCGATGTGCGCGTATTGAAACAACTCGCCACCGAAACCGGCATGAACATCCTCACGACAACCGGCTATTACGGAGCTGTTGAAGAGATCTTCTTACCGGAGCATGCTTATACCGAAACACCAGAGCAACTTGCTGCGCGTTGGGTGAATGAATGGAAGAATGGCATCGACAATACGGCGTGAGACCTGGATTGATAAAGACTTCCGTGGATAATGGTCGACTGAGGCCAATCTATAAAAAGATACTGACTGCCGTTTCGCAGACACATCTGCAAACGGGACTCACGATTTCAGTTCACACAGGAAATGGCGTGGCGGCGCTCGAAGAGATCGAGTTGTTTAAGAAGAACGGTGTGAGCCCGACGGCCTATCGTTGGGTTCACGCCCAAAATGAAAAAGACCGGGACATTCATTTGACGGCCGCGAAACAAGGCGCGTGGATCGAATTCGATGGCATCAACGATTCAATCCCAGGCAACATCGACGAGCATGTTGCTTTTGTGAAGCACATGAAAGACAATGGATTTCTCAAACAGGTGTTGATCTCACAGGATGCCGGGTGGTATCATGTAGGTGAACCGAATGGGGGAAACTTCCGGGGATTTACGGGATTGTTTACGAAGTTTATTCCTGCATTGAAGTCAGCAGGTTTTACGACAGCCGATGTCGATCAGTTGTTGGTGAAGAATCCTGCCGAAAGCTTCGAGATTAAGGTGCGGAAACTTTAACGTACTTCTCGATATTCATCCGGCTAACGCCAGCACTTGCAACTTCTTCGATTCCCTGTTGGATCAGTGTGTCGTTGCGAACTGTAATCTTGAACGAGAAATCATGACCTTCCCATTGACGGTCGGAACAATACTCTAAATGCTCGGTGTAATTGTCGCCAGCGAGCGTGTATTTGCCACCACCGCTGGAGTAAACGGACACGGTGTCTGTACCGTGTAATAAAAAAGCAAAGTGCGTGTTGTTGATAATTTTGATGAACGACTGACCTTTAGTGTAGTCTGTTATAGTTGTGTCTCCTTTTTCAATGAGAGTACCTGAAAGTAACTTCCATGTGCCGGTGATAGGTGATGGAGGTGGTGCCTGTGTTACACTTGCAGTGCAAGAGGCGAGCACAACAACAAGAAGAATAATAAGTTTGGGGTTCATGAAGGAAATATAGAAATTTAATCATGAAGAGAAGAAATTTTATCCAGGCAAGTCTTTTGGGCTTATCAGGTTTATCAACTATGGCAATGTCGTTGAACATGGCGAAGTATAGAATGGGTTTGCAACTATTCAGCATACGCGGACCGCTGTCGCAAGATCCAAAAGGTACACTGAAGAAAGTGGCCGCTCTCGGATTCCAGGATACGGAAAACATACGGCTTCGACCCGGAGAAGATCGGCTACTACGGCTTCAGCGCTGCCGACTTCAAAAAGATAATGGAAGACAACGGTCTCACGACAACAAGCGGTCACTACGATTTCGCAAATATTTCAACAGCAGCGACGACGATCTGAAACGTTATGTCGATCAGTGCATCAAAGGTGCCCACGCAGTTGGACAACCTTACATCACATGGCCATGGCTGGATGAGAACTCAAGGTCTCTCGATAGCTTTAAGTCTCTCGCCAAGAAGCTGAACATGATGGGCGAACAGATCAAGAAAGCCGGACTCACCCTCGCCTACCACAATCACAACTTCGAATTTATCGACCACGATGGACACAACGGTTATGAGATCGTGATGAATGAGACGGATCCTGATCTTGTGAAATTGCAGATCGATCTTTATTGGGCCATGCACTCTTCGAAGCTTACACCACACGAGCTGTTCCTCAAACAGCCAGGACGTTTCGTGATGTGGCACATTAAAGACATGGACAAGAAGACACGCGATTATACCGAGCTCGGCAATGGCTCCATCGATTACACAGTGATCTTACCCGATGCGAAACTGGCCGGGTTGCAATACTACTATCTTGAACAAGGGGGGAAATTTTGCAAAAGATCCGATGACGAGTATTGCTGAGAGTGCCGGATATTGGAAAAAGAATCTGGAGAGATATCTAGGATAGCTATTCTGTTTTCAAAGTCACTGCCGGATTGATCGAGGCCGCTCGTATCGCATAAAAACTGATCGACCCCATCGTGATCAACAACGTTACCAGCGCCGACATTACAAAATTCAGCCAGCTCATTCCTGCCTGGTAAGCGAACGATTCCATCCAGCCATCCATCAGGAAGTAACTGGCAGGAAACGCGATGACAATACCAATCGCGATCAGCTTCAGGAAGTCCGAGTAAAATAGTTTGATGATCGAAGGCATCGAAGCACCAACAACTTTCCGGATGCCGATCTCCTTCGCGCGTTGCTCCGTTGTGTAAGCAGCAAGACCAAACAGTCCAACACAGGAGATCACCAGGCAAGCAATAGAGAACAGTGTAAATATTTGTCCTCGCTTCACATCGGCGCTATACTGTGCTTCGAAAGTTTCGTCGAGAAATGTGTAATTGAACGGCTTTCCGTTCGTGATCTCCCTCCACGTCTTCGATATGAAATCGATCGTGCCGTGAATATCGTCGGGTTTCACTTTGAGATTGAGAAATACCTTTTGCCCACCGTTCAATATCGCCACCGGTCCGATTGCTTCGTGCAGTGAAAATTGATGAAAGTCTTTCACGACTCCGACAATGGTGTAATGCATATCGACTCTATTCGAATTGCGCGTGTGTCCATACAATCGCTTGCCAATAGGATCTTTCCAGCCAAGGCTTTTCACCATGGCCTCGTTTACCAGCGCCGCCGTTGAATCGCTGGCGTATTCACGCGAGAAGCCGCGACCATTCGCGATCGTGAAGCCCATCACTTTATCGAAGTCGTAGCCCGCATTGAAATAATAAACGCCTTGCGTAGCAGTCTTTCCGTCTTCGGTATCTACTTCCATGGGCGCGTAGTTGATACCTTTTCCGGGCATCGACGCAGATGAAGCCACGTCGACAACACCGGTATAAGCTTTGAGACGTTCACGCAATAGTGGCTCGCTGGCCATCGTTGCCGAGTCGGCCAATTGCATGTATAAAACCTGGTCGCGGTTGAAACCCAGGTCGCGATGACGCATGTAGTTAAGCTGATCATAGACAATTGATGTGCAAATGATCATAGCGATAGAGATGGCGAATTGTACCGACACGAGGATTTTGCGGAGACGTGCATTCGCCGTTCCACCCGAAATTGATCCTTTGAGAACCAATGCCGGATTGAATCCCGACAAATAGAATGCAGGATAGCTTCCGCCGATCAGCCCGACGAACAAGGCGAGGCCAATACTTGCGAGAATGATCGAAGGTTGAGCGAGGAATTGAGTGTCGATATTTTTTCCTGCGAGTTGATTAAAAAGCGGGAGCAACATGAAAGTCAACGCAACACTGATCAACAAAGAAACCATTGTAAGCAACATCGACTCTGCTACGAATTGCAATATGATGTTTCCTTTCGTTGACCCGATAGATTTTCGGATACCGATCTCCTTCGCCCTTCGTGTTGCACGAGCAGTAGCAAGGTTGATATAGTTAATACAAACGACGATCACAACAAACAGACCGATCGATAGAAAGATGTAAACGTATTCTATAGCACCGCCACCCTCCGCATCAAAGTCAGACTTCAAATGAATGTCGGTGATCGGCTGCAGGAAGTATTTGATAGTCATCCCCAGCGGCTCGAATATGGGCGTAACATTCGCGGCCGTGACCGAATCAAGAGCCCTGTCGACATCAGCAGCGGTACTGTTGCCTGCAACCATGATAAAAGTTTCCGGAGCAAAACTGGTCCACGTTGCCCACCGCGCTGAGAAATTCTTTGAGCAGATCAATGCTTCAAATTCAATCGAAGAGTTGGGAGGTACATCCTTCGCAATAGCAGTCACGTTGAACGTCGTTCCTTTGCTCACGAATGTCTTGTCGATCGCGTCGGTTGTTCCAAAAAATCTCTTAGCTGTCGATTCCGTCAGCACGGCCGAGTTGATATCAACGAGTGCAGTTTTCGGATTGCCAGCAACAACCGGGAATGAAAAAACTTCGAACACCGAAGGATCGGCGTAGTATACTTTCTCTTCGTAGAACTTCAGGTTTCTATCGGGTATCTCGAATAACTCGCGGTTGAACCGAATGAACCGGACCGCCCGCTCAACAGCGGCGTATTTTGCTTCGAGCTCTTCGGCCATAGGAACTTGTGTGCTGGGATAGAATTTTTCGTTACCGTCTTTATCCACCACCGTAGTGATGATGCGGTACAGGCTGCTCTTGTTGGTGTGAAAATTATCGTAACCCGTCTCGTCAATCACATACATCGTGATGAACAATGCAGACGTTATTCCCAGCGTGAGGCCAAGAATATGAAGCAGTGTGTAAGAACGGTTGTAGAGAAGGTTTCTGAAAGAGACGAGAAAGAGGTTGCGTATCATATGCTAAAAATGTCACTTAATTACTTTTCTCCTGGTATCCTTTGCCGTCAAAGATAAGAATTGTTGTGCTCTCGCTCTCCTCTGTTCCATCAACTATGCCCGTAGAAGTCTTGGTCGTAAGTATGATATCGGGAAGTTTCCGGCTCTTTACGGTCTTCAATGCATATTCAGTTATGGACGCGTCATCGAATGAATAACGATCTTCGGATCTATTGTGGTGTGATTCGGTAATAAACGTTGCGACCTCCAGGATCTCTCCACTTGAAAGTGCATACCACGAGATCCCGTTGTCCGTTCCTGTCTCGTGGGTCCCAAATTGTTCAGTGTCGATAGTGGTTGTTGAATGCACTACAATCATATCACCGCCACCATTGATCAATTGTTTGTTATAACCCGGCTCGTAACGCGTCGAATTATTTTCGTCGGTGGCCTGGCCAAACTCCCGATGTGCCACCAGCTTCATGTTGTTCGAAGCATCAAAAAATGCGAGCGTTTGATTCTCTCCTACCAAATCGTTTCCGTAACTGTTGATCGAATCCGACACCAGCACTTGAACTGTGATCCACGCTGCGATAAATTTTGCTCCCCCGGTTGGGTTTTGAAGATCCATCACATTGCTCGAAACAACGTTGAGGGTGAATCCTCTCGGTCGGGGTGTTGCCAACGAGATGGTTTCGGGCGAGGATATTGTAAAGCGTTGTCCCCTCCTTTTATCCCCGAAAAGTAAAAGACTGAGTCGACCGAGTCGGCGACTGCATAGACAGCCCGGACGTCCGGCTCTGTTTGCTCCGGAGTGACGGTAGGTGTTGTTGTTGCAACTGGTGTTGCGTTGCTGGTTGTAGTGCCGTCGGCGGTGCTGGTTGCTTTCTCGTTACTGGAACAAGCGGGAAATTGCAAACACGAGCGTGAATGCGTAGGTGATGCGCATATTGTTGGGGAGGGGACTATCTAAAGATAGCGTTTTTGCTGATCTTCAATTCAATTGTCGATATAAGATGCCAGCTTCTTTGCGATAGCGTGGCCTTCGTCCCAGGTCATTGGTTTCACCAGGTAATCGACAGCTCCGTAGCTCAGACACTTTCTCTTTTCATCGTCCATTCTCTGAAGTTGAAAAAATAATGACGGGTATATTCTTATACCTCACTGTTCTTTTGAGATAGATCAATGTCTGTGTGCCGTTGAGTACCGGCATATTGAGATCGAGTACGATGAGCTTCGGCAGTTCGTTGGCATCCTTCGTGCCATCCAGGTAACTAATGGTGGTCTCGCCGTTGTCGAAATATTTCACTTCATCAGACAAACCGATATCAGCGAAATACTCTCCGAGAATCAATGGTCTTCCCGATCATCATCAACAACAAAAATGGAAGGCGAGGTCATGCGGGTCTCCAATGATAACTGTTGTTGTGTAAGAGGTAAGGTGATCTCGAACTCAGCCCATTCGTTGAGCACACTCTCGGCTGTGATCCTGCGTGATGAAACTCGACGATCTTGCGACATATCGAAAGACCTATACCTGTTCCGGGGAATTGGTCGCGTGTGTGCAATCTTTCGAAGAGGCCGAAGATGCGCTCTTTATGTTTTTCTTCGAAAGCCGATACCGTTAATCACGAACTTTCATCACAATGTTATCTTCGTTGGTCGTCACCTCGATTGTTATGCGTGGTGCCACGTCCGTACGCGAATACTTGAGTGAATTCGAGATCAGGTTGTTGAACAACTGGCGAAGTCTTAGCTCGTTCCCGATCAACGTCGGTATCATGGGCACTTCGATCGTAGCATTCTTTTCCCTGATCGGTATATCGAGATCCTTCAGCACTTCCATCAACACGGTATTCAGGTTCACTTCTTCGAATGGAACATTTTGTTTCTGCAACCTCGAATAGTTTAACAGGTCGTTGATGAGCTCCTTCATCCTTGTGGCCGCGCTGGCCATATTGTTAAGAACACCAACGGCCGTTGCGTCGAGCGAAGCAGAGTACTTGCGTTTCAACGTATCTGAATAGAAGAATAATTTTCGCAACGGTTCCTGGAGGTCGTGCGTGGCAAGGTGTGCGAACTGTTCGAGCTCATGATTGCTCCGGTTCAACTCGATCACCTTCCTCTGCAATTCTTCCTGGTTGTGAAATAATTCCTTTTGTGTCTCTTGCAGCTCTTTATTGTCTTTCAGCGTTTGCTCCACGAGCTTCTGCGCATTGATGTCGACGATCAATCCTGTCCACCGCGTAATGATCTGCTTGTCATTCTTGATCGGAAGAATGGAGGTCATGTGCCAGACATACTCGTCCGAATCTTTTCCCGGAAACGAAACTCGCCGTTGAACGCGATCTGTCGCGTGACCGCATTCTGAAGGTCTTTAAAGAAGGCGGAGAAATCTGCAGGATGAATGATCGCCTGCCACGACGATGCGTTCGTCAGTTCCGAAGGCGCTCCACTCAAAAAATCGCGAAGCCATCGATTGGTATAAGTGATCAGTCCGCGATTAGTTGCAGAGAACATCATGATCGGCATCGAGTCGGTCAAGATCTTAAAGTCGGATTCGCTTTCCTTTAATTTCTCCGCAAAATCCTGGAGCATGAGATTTTTCCTGCGAAGCTCGTCGTATGCAGAGATCGGTGGCTCCGAGCTGAAATACTCGACAAACGATTGGATCTTATTATCGGAAAGAAGTCCCTGGAAGCTGACCTCCTGCTTCAACACTACCTGGAAATCCTTTGGGGATTTTGTAACGACAACGTCATTCACGAGACGTTTGGCATACATAGCAGCCTCAATGCACTCGGCCGAGAAATCACCGTTATCGCGAATGATCGCCTTCAACATCTTCCTGCCCTTCTCTGAGTCGACCGCTAATATCAATTGCGATTCTTTTCCATGTTCGATAGCGCATCGGGCAATCTCGGAAACTGCTGTTGCAAGTGAAGTCTGAATCAGTAGCGAAAGGCCAGAGAGTTCCGCAAGCTTCATGGCTCTTTTGTGAGCCAGGATGAGGTCCATTTCGTTCTCCAGGTTTACTCTTACGATCTCTTTCACGTTAATTCAGTTTAGCGATGAACACGGAAGCATCGTCGTTGCCTCGTGAGAAATCTTTATAGATAGCGCCAGCAACGAGAAGTGGATCGTATTTGAAAATGTACGGATACCTGTTCAGGTTCCATCGTGTCGTGATTCCGTCTGAACACATGACGAGGTGTTGATTTCTTTCGACAGCAATCTGTGTTGCTTTCATAGAGTTGGGGATATTCAAACCGATCGTTCCGTTGTAGGACATGTAAGTCCGGTATTCGACGCCTGTATACATTCGAGTATTAATGTTACCAATCCCGCAGACGCTCCAGGAATTCGCTTTCTTATCGAGCACGGCAACAGTCGCCACAAGTCCACGGGTTCTGCGTACATGGTCGTGCATACCCCTAAGAATATCTACCGGGTTGGTGTAGTCACACTGTAAAAAAAATTCTTTTGCTGATTCCATGGCTTCAGCGGCATTCTTGCCGTGACCGAGACCGTCGCCAAAAAGTATTTTCGAATACGCTCTGTCCTGGACCATCGCATAGCCATCGCCGCAAACGTCCTCGTGGGCCTTGGGGACAAACAACGCCTTTACCTCGACATCGGAGCCATGATTATGTTCTTTCGCCTTCACCGATCCTACTCTCGAATACAACACCGTGCCCCAACCCGGCATCGATAGCACCTGGAATAATCCACTCAGTCGTTCCATCGATCCCAGTCCGCCACCGAGCGTTTTGGTGGTGGATATTCCATCTTTCATTGCGTTAGGAACATCTCCTATGCCGGGACCTTTATCGATACAAACGATCTCGAATAATGGGCCATTGCCTCCATTTGAGCTGACCCTATACAAAAGCTCGCCGTTACCCGCATGCTTGATGAGATTCGAAGTGATCTCCGACACGATGATGTCGATCTTACCAGTTTCTATCTCACTAAACTTTGCGACAACGGCTTTGGTGTGGATTTCTTTTTTGACGAAAGACACGTAGCTCCTGTCTTCGATCGGGTACCGTGTAAAAGAATTATCCATTCTTCCACTTGATAACGGTGACCTTCGTTCCTTTTCCCAAATCCGACTCGATGGCGAATTCACTTACAAGTCGTTTCGTTCCGGGCAATCCAAGTCCCAGGCTTTTGCCCGTCGAATATCCATCTTGCATAGCAAGCTTGATGTCCTTGATGCCTGGACCTTCATCAATAAATATCAACCGTATTCCGTTCTCCCTTGCCCCGGTTAACAACCTCGATGTCGACCTTCCCACCGCCGGCGTATTTTAGCATGTTGCGGGCAAGTTCGCTGGCCGCAGTAATGATCTTTGTTTGATTGACGAGGCTTAGTCCGATCTTGTTAGCGACTTCCTTTAGCCGATTCCTAAATGGTATCACATCCACCTCGCGTATGATGGCCATCGATTCTTTATTAAGAATCACCATCGTTGTCGCCGCTTAGGTTGCTTTCTTTTTCTGCAATTTTCTTTCTAAGCAGTTCCATGCCTCTCTCAACATTCAGTGCACTGTGGACCCCCTTCAGAGGCAATCCGAGTTCCACGAGCGTTATTGCAACAGCGGGCTGCATGCCCACCACCACAGTTTCAGCATCAAGTATCTTCGACATGTTGGCGATGTTCCCAATGATGCGACCCATAAACGAGTCTATAATACTTACAGCAGATATATCGATAAGTACTCCCTGGGCATTCGACTTATTGATCATCATAACGAGATCCGCCTCAAGCGACTCTGCAAGTCTATCGTATAAGTCAACCTGTACCGTTACCAGTAGCATGTTGCCCATCCGGAGAATAGGTATTTTTTCCATTCTTCAGTTGAGAGGTTACTTAATCTTTGACAAATACTCTTTCCTTCTTGACCACCTGGAGCTGCAGCATGGTAAACGCTGCCTTCAAAGCGCTTGCAAGGGTCGATTTGGTAATAACATTAGAAAGATCGATACCAAGGTGTACAACAGTTTGAGCGATCTCGGGACGAATACCACTGATGATACACTCGGCGCCCATTAAACGTGTGGCACTTACTGTTTTGATAAGGTGCTGCGCAACAAGCGAGTCAACCGTTGGAACGCCAGAGATGTCGAGTATAGCAATGCTGCTGCTACTCTCAACAACTTCCTGGAGAAGACTTTCCATGACTACTTGTGTTCGAGCGCTGTCGAGCGTGCCTATGATTGGCAGAGCAAGTATGCCGTCCCACACACGAATAACGGGTGTAGATATTTCCGTGATCTCACTCGTCTGCCGAAAGATCACATCCTCACGGCCTTTGATATAAGTTTCGAAAGTTTTTACACCGAGACTGTCAATGAATCGATTGATCTTCAATGTTTGATCATAGAGTTCAACCGGATCTTTGATCTCCTGCTGAAGGGTGGTGATGAAAGCCTCTTTTAAACTGAAAAACGTATACAGCGGTTTCGCGAGGTGTATAACCTTGCTTGGCGCGCGATATCGATATTGAAGATAGTATTTCGTTGATCGGCTCAAGCTCGTTGCTGTCCGGATTCAACAATGATTCGTCTGAGAGGTTGGGTAACAATAGAGTTAAGAAGTTCGTCCGATTGAGTGCGAAGATCCTCGTTACTCATCAGGTCTTCCCGGAGTGTTTGATCGGCGAGCTGATATTTGATCCAGGATTCGAGGAGAGATTTTTTCTTCCGTTGGAAGATCTTGACTGCTTCATTTTTCATCTGAAGATGGTTTAGGAGATTTTAACGGTTACGGCTGAATTAAGAAAAGATTTCTATAACATTCAGGGTGCCAGTGTGTGGAACCCGTTCAACAAAGCTGAATCACACTTGTTGGATACTTTTCACGGAAGCTTCCTCTACAACCTATGTAGAAGACCTTCCCCAGTAGCGAGGGACATTAACGAAGAGAACTCCTGTAAGAATGATGAGCAACGCGCCGATCTGTGCAAACCCAATGTGTTCGTCCGCTAAAGACCATCCTAGCAGTGTAGCAATCATCGGGTTGACATACGCATACGTACTAACGATAGCAGGTGGTTGCACCCTGATCAGCCATTGAAATGCAAGAAATGTTATCAACGAGCTAACAATTGCGAGATAGACAAGCGAATAGATCGATTCAGGAAGAACATTCGCGGCAGAGAAACGGTCGATGTCGTCCGTTGCATAACTAAGGATCAAACAAACTATTCCAGCACTCAACAATTGAATGGCGGGTGTTCACGTAGATCGACGTCCTGGAAGGTCGGTACTTGAGATACAATGATCCGGCCACCCAAAGAAAACTCCCAGTAACCATCGTGAGCACGGCTATCGTCTGCATAGCCTCGCTCCCACTACCCACCCTTCCTTGCCTGAACGACATGAGAATGATAACACCCACGAGACTTAACAACAGCCCGCCTACGATCCATTTACTCGAAAAGTAAAATTTCCACTGGGGCTTGTCGAGAATGATGAACCAGAACGGCGTTGTAATGATCGACGACGCCAGGCTCGACGAAATGAATTGCTGTGCCCAAACCACAAACATAACTCCGCCAACAAAGATCACCAGCCCTGCAACGGCATGCTTACCGATCTCCTTCAGAGTCGGAGTGCCCTGTCGTGTGAACACACAATATAGAGTGAGCGCCAGTCCCGCGAGGATCAGTCGAAGCGCCGACAACAAGAAGGGCGGAAAGCTCTTCAACGCCAACTGAACGCCAAAGAATGTAGATCCCCAGATCACATAAATGGCCGTAAAAGCAAGGATGAGCTTGAGGCGGTAAGACACACGGTAATATACCTACTATTGCGTACCCCTGATATTTTGCTAAAAAGACTTAACGCAGTGCTCACTTAACTACCTTGCCGGCCCCCAACAGTAAATGGCCACACCATTAATCAAATACCGCGATGTTTTCGAGGCATCCGAGCTCGCCGAATTCACCCAGCTATTAAATTCACAAGGCATTGAGTTTATAACTGAAGACTTCGATGATAGTCTCGGTTCACTCTACGGCAATTCGCCGATGGGCAAAGGAACCACCATCAAGATCCGCGAAAAAGATTTTCCTAAAGTAGATGCGCTGCTGAACGCCGAAGCCGCCAATCTTCTCGACACCGTAGATAACGACTATCACCTTTTCAGTTTCTCCGATGAAGAGCTCCTGGAGATAGTTGCAAAGCCAGACGAATGGAGCGCATTCGATTACCAGGTGGCCAAAAGTATTTTGTCGTCGCGCGGAGTAACTCTTGGCGATGAAAAATTGAAACAGTTAAAAACAGAAAGACTCCATGAGCTCGCAAAGCCGGAAGAGGTCCAGACGTTCTTGATCGTAACCGGATATATCCTTGCATGCCTCGGAGGATTTCTTGGATTCTTTATTGGATGGCACCTCGCGAGAGCCAAGAAAGTATTACCGAATGGCCAACGTATTTTCGTTTATGGCGTGAGCGATCGAACACACGGGTATCGGATTCTCTTTCTCGGTCTGACGCTGGGTCTCTTTTTTTTAGTTCGCTGGTTTCTTCTTCAGGATTAAAGCGCTCACGAACGCGATCAATAATCCGATCGGAAACACTTCCGCATAAGAGATAATGATCACGAAGAAAGGGCTTCTGTACAATTCCTTGAACTGTGCAACCTCTTTTTCTTTTTCGGCGAGCTGCGCAGCGTTGGCTCCATGATTAACTGCAACACTCATCATGTGTTCGCCATACTTCTCCATGAAATCTGGAACGACGAGATAATAATAGAACAGCCATGACACGACATATATGGTCGAGCCCAGGAGCGCGATCAATGCGCCTGCCTTGAATGCTTTGCCGAGCGATATCACGCCGTTGAGGTCTTTGTTGCGATAGTTCCTGATGCCGAAGAAAGTAAGGGAGAACACCACGATCATAGCGGCATAGCCAATCACATCGTTGCCTTCGAAGCTTGGGTTGTGGTACACAATGTTGACCATGTAAAGTGCGTTGCTGGCGAGAATCGTTCCGAGGACGAGACCGAAGATGAGTACGTTTCTTTTCATTGTTTTTTTAAACAAACTTAGGCTGCCCGCCGACAGCAGGATTCATACTTAAGTACCAAAATTCCGATTCGTACTAAAGTACAATGCGATTTAGTCAATGATTTTCAACCTGTTAGCTTTTTCGACAGCCTGCGTGCGACTCTTCACATCCATCTTCACAAAGAGATTCGACACGTGTGTCTTCACAGTGCTCAGCGAAAGGAAAAGTTTGTCGGCAATCTCGGCGTTGCTACACCCTTTGGTGATGAGTTGAAGAACTTCATACTCGCGACTTGTAAGATTTAGTTTTTCCAATTGATGCTGGTCGATCGAAACAGTTGCAGGCCTTGCAAGCTGGCCCGAAACCCAGACTCCAAGGCCTGTAAATAGTAAGGCAATTATTCCAATGTAGATCTCGAGTGAGTTATCTGCAATAAGATATTTCCATTGAAGCCATTTGAGAACAAATACCAGCAGGCCCATGACGGCGCTGTAGAGGAGTATTTGTTTGAAACGGGACATGGTTCAAAAATAACCACTTCAATTCCAAAAAGACGCACACCTATCTCGATTTCACTTTGAAAAATCCCAGATAATCCGGTTCATACGAAAAATAAATAAACACTCCTGCCCCTGCGAAGCTCGAACCCTCGAAGTTGAGTGGAACACTCAGACCAGGAACAAACTGCGCGGTCTCTGTTTCGAACAACAATCGAAATCCTGGATTCATCGTCACATTGAATACCCGCTCCGTGTGTTTAATAACCAGCTTCTTCGATTCACCAGCTGTCGTCTCAAACATCAGGTTGAACCGGCGCGTTGCATACCACACAACACTGGCGGCGGCATTCTGCAAATGCAGATCTTCTTCGAAGAACGTACGGTCGGCACTACTGCCCGACGTAATGAAGTCTGCTTTCGACACATAACCGTACCCTATATTATAGTGTGTCATCACTTTGGGTGAGATCCGTTTCGTGGCCGCGAGCGTGAACTGCCCGCCCCATCCACCATAACCTCGATTCTTTCCCGTTGGAACGATCAATGTGAATTCAGGCATTAACAATATTTTATCCTGCTTTCCAAGCCATGCATAAGCATAATGGAGATAAACATCGCCGAAGCCCGAGTTACCGCCAGCGCCAACAGTGCTATAATTTAATGTATATGAAACCTGGTGCCTGTCGGTGATTGGGATCTGTTGCGTGAACGATGTTGCGTAGTCATTCTTATGAACATAAACATTCAATACATTTTGAAGGATGCCCTTCGGTTGTGTAAAGGCCTCGTCGAGAAAGAAGGAGTTGTCTTCATAGGCAGGCTGACGATACCAGAGGTAGGTTCCTTTTTTAGGGAACGCCGAAAGGTCCTTTTCCTGTGCCTGCACATAGGTGGATATCAACAGCAGGCAACAAAATGTCAGTGGCTTCAAGGCTACAATTTCGGAAGTTAAGAGAAAAAATTCCACACTATTACACCCCACGATCCTGCGAAAATTGACCTGAAACGTCGATCAGCGGACGGCACAGGATTTTCTCAAGCTGATTGAAATGAAAAAGGGTTTAATTATAGTGATGACAATGATGATGGTGCCTTTGACCATGGGCCTTTCTTCGCCTACGAAGAGAACCTTTTTCAAACGCGTCATTGTTGAAGAAACTCCAAAATATTTTGTCCTCGAAACGCTAACCATCTATAATCCCGAAGAAAGTCAGTGCGATACCGATCCGCTGATCACTGCCAATAATTCGAAAATAGATTTGGATAAACTTCGTCGCAATGAGATCCGGTGGATGGCGCTTTCAAGAAACTTGTTGAAAAGATGGAACGGAGCGTTTAATTATGGAGATACGGTTTCCGTTCATTCGGGGGGATGCAAGTATCGATGGCCTGTGGGTGATCAACGACAACATGAACAAACGTTTCAGGGATCGTGGTGATCTTCTCTTCCATCGCGATTCACGCTCTACAGGAATTTGGAAACATGTCAAAATCGCACGCTGGGATCATAAGAGCGCCGCTATTTAGAACATCTACCCCTCACTTACATAAAATTCTTTATTGTAATGGATAAACTAATTAAATTATCCATTGATGAATCTACGAGCATCAATTGTCTTACTGGTTTTATCCCATTTTAAATCTCGCACTAGCGCAAACTACCCCGGCTGAGCAAGGAAGCATTCGTGTAAAAGTTGTCGACGCCGACAACAATCAGCCTATCCCATTCGCCCTCGTATACTTTAGCAAGACTACTATCGGTGGCTATACCGATGCGAACGGTGTTGTCGACATAAAGAAGATCCCTTACGGATCTTACGAGATGATAGCATCCGAAGTAAGTCACAAACCTTCTCAGCGAAGGCTGGTTATCAAAAGCACCCAAACATTACATCTCACTGTGCAGTTGTTGGTGCGAACGCTGCAAGAGGTTGAGGTAAGAGGAAAACGCGACGACAAATGGAATCGACAGTATTCGCGGTTTCAAAAATTATTTTTTGGCAATGAACACTACAAGGACTGCAAGATCATTAACCCTGCAATGATTGACTTCAAAATTGTACAAGGTCAGTTTGTCGCCGAGTCGCATGAGCCACTTAAAATTGAAAACAATTATCTCGGTTATAACCTCGAGTTCGATCTCAAGACTTGTGTTTTCGCTTCGGCCGAATTTCTGATAACGGGCAACGTTCGATTTGAAGAGAAGAAAGGAAGTGATTCTCTGAAAGCAATCTGGAAGAAGAATCGGGAGGAAGCATATCGCGGATCGCCTCCGCATTTTCTCCGCTCGATGATCGACAGCTCTATGCGCCAGGTGGGATATGAGATGTACAACGATCTCACCAGTGATGCCAATATTGTTCGCTTGCCGAATTTTTCATTCAATCTTCAAAAGAACATAGAAGGGACTTCCACACGGAAAAGAGTTAAGCCCTTAGACAACGGCACGTATTCTATAGAATTCCCCTATCGCCTCGAAGTGCATTACATGCGCCGGCGCGCTCCGAACGATGTATACCGGAACGTCACTCACCCGATAAGTTGGCTGGAGGTAAAAGGAGAATCTAAACTGATCATCAATCACGACGGCATTGTTCAAAATCCGGAAGTTCTTACGGTGCTCGGAAAAATGTCGGACCCTGCGCGTGGGCGAATGGCTCCCGATCGACTATCAGTACATCGATGTTCTCTCGCCAATCCAGGAAGCTGTTGAGGAACCGATGGCAATCAACGAAGCACTTCTCGAGAAGCCATATATTCAAACCGATCGCGACTATTACTACAAAGGTGAAACGATGTGGCTCAAAGGTTACATGAGCTACTCTATTCCAATGTTGAAAGATACGATGAGCCAGTCGATCTATGTGAGAGCTTGCAGATGCGGGTGGGAATGTGCTTGTGACCAAACGCTACAGGATGGAAGACGGAATGTTCCATGGGGATATTGTATTCAAAGATGATCTGAAGGCTGGCCATTATCAGCTGAAAGCTTACACGGCGTGGATGCTGAATTTCGATCAGGATATTGTCTTCACGAAAACCGTTGACCTGTTGGATGACCGCCAGGCTGTGAAGGTTCTCAATAACTACACACCTTCAGTCGATACGTTGTCCAACATTTGGATGCGGACGGATAAGACTTCTTATTCGGCGCGGGAGAAGATCACGGTGACGATTGACATTATCGACAGCATGGATTTCAGAGCAGCTTCTGACCTGTCGATAAGTGTGACAGACATCGCGCAGGCAGTGCCGGTGAAAGAAGAAGAAACTATTCTTTCCAGATATTTTTATAATGAGACCGAAGGCATTGATACTTCGCAACATGTGAAGTACAATATTGAATACGGGATAGACTTCAGCGGACAGTTTATGATCAAAAATAAACCACAACAGGCGAGTGTCACCGTGTTCCAGGAAAATACAAAGGAGACGATGGCCATCATCACAGACGAACAGGGTAAGTTCTGGCGGAGCCTGTCGTTCAATGATAGTCTAAAGTTTTATTTGAGTGCCTTGAGCGCGAACAACAAGAAAGGAATCGTTGTGATGAATCAATCGCTCGTGAGATCACCTAAGATAGACCTCGAACCACTGAAGCTCGATCTGTATTCGTCGGATAATGTTCAACACGTTCGACCAACACTCGACGGCGCAAAGGTTCTCAAAGAAGTCACCGTCAAAGCAACAAAGATCGAGAAGCCACAACCAGCCGTCATCCACGGAAAAGGAGATTATACGGTGACTGGTAAATGGATCACTGATCACAACTACAACGACGTATTTTTTCGCAATCGCCTCCAAAGTTCCGGGTGTCAACTACACGGGTGACGGCACAGGAATCTCCGGTGGAGGGATCACTTTCCGGACATCACAGTTTTCGGGAGGCATGGGCGGGCAGGCAGTACCGCCACTCATGCTGGTTGACAACATCCAGATAACCGATCCTGCGCAGATAAGGGACATTCCCATCCGCGCAATCGAACGCATCGACATCATCAAGTTTGGTGGAAGTAGTATTTACGGTGCGAGAGGTGCTGGCGGTGTGATCGCGATCTATACCAAAAGCGGAGTGGCACCGGGGAGAACCAAAGCAGGGTTTCGACAAGAGTAAGTTTGCAAGAGGTAAAGATGTTTGGCTTACTCCACGTCATCGAAATTCATTGCGCCTGATTACAACGACCCGGTCACGGAAGATCATTTCGATTATCGTGCTACAATACATTGGTCGCCGTTCGTTGTTACCGATGGCAAGCAACCAGCAACTGTTTCTTTCTATGCTGCCGATGTTGCAACGACGTATCGCATCGTAGTTGAAGGTGTAACTAAGGCGGGCACGCCCGTTCGTGCCGAAAAAATTATCGAGGTGGCCAAGGGGCATTGATCAAAAACTTAGGTTATGATTGCACGCTCACTTATTGCGATCTTTCTATCATTCGTTACACTGACATCGTTCGGTCAGAACGAATTCGGTAACATTCATGTCAAAGTTATCGACGCAGAAACGAATCAGCCTGTACCATTCGCTAACGTGTATCTCAATCAAACAACGATTGGCGGATTCGCGAACGAACAGGGCGAAGTAGACGTGAAGAAGATCCCGTTCGGAACACACCAACTTGTGGTTTCCGAGATTGGTCATATCCCACAGCAACGAAAGCTGATAATCAAGGCGACGCAAACAATGTACATCACGGTGACGCTAAGGGAGCGTATGCTCGATGTCGTGACGGTGGTTGCGAAGCACGACCGTAAGTGGAGACGCCAATTCAAAAGATTCGAAAAGATGTTCTTCGGGTCGGCTCACTTCAAACAGTGCGACATAACCAATCCATCCGCGCTGCAATTCAACGATCAAAACGGACAATTCATTGCCGACTCAAAAGAGCCGTTGAAAATCGAGAACAACTACCTCGGTTACAAACTTGATTTTGTGATAACGAACTGCTTCTTCACTGCCGAGAAATTCAATATCACCGGGTTCGCACGATTCGAAGAAAAAAAAGGCGACGAAAAGCAATCGAATAAATGGAAGGAACACCGTGAGAAAATTTACCGGGGATCGCCACAACATTTTTTTCCATACGGTGATCGACAGTGCATTGCAAACTGAAGGTTATCGCGTGTACACCGATATCACCGGCCGTGATAAGATTGTTCGTGGTTCCACCCTTGCCTCAAATATTAATAAGACGATCGTACCCGATACGATTAGTAAAAGAGTGAGTCGTGGCAACGATGGAATGTACAACATAAACTTCCCCGATCGTCTCGAAGTTCATTACCTGCGAAGACCTACGTTCTCGTTTGCATATACTGATGTCGGTTACGCCGTAAGCTGGATGGAAGTGAAGGAAGGAACAACGGTTGTGGTCAGCAGAAGTGGCATCATACCAAAACCCTGAAGACATGACGCTGGTTGGCGCTATGAGTAACTTACGCGTTGCCGACTGGCTGCCGCTCGACTATAAGTTCGTCGACGGATACATTCCCGATCCAATCATTTCACCACGACAACGAATCGCGCTGCTCGAGAAACCATACGTGCAAACCGATCGCGATTATTATTTTAACAATGAAACGATGTGGTTTAAGGGCTACATGAGTTATCTCGTACCCAATTTGAGAGATACGTTAAGTCAAACGATCCATGTAGAGCTGTCGGATGCCACAGGGAAAATAGTGGCGACGAAACGTTATCACATGGACGAGGGAACATTTCATGGCGAGATGGTTTTCGACAAAAATTGGCAACCCGGTCTTTACCAGGTGAAAGCCTACACATCATGGATGTTAAATTTCAACCCGCGTTTGATCTTTACGAAGACCGTTAATTTGCTGGCGGAAAAAGAAGCGGTACGAATACCAACCAGCTATACGCTTTCGGCCGACACATTGCAAAAATATCTGGCTCCGAAGCGACAAGCGTTCGTATGCTGCCCGGGAAAAAATTACAGTAAAGATCGATGTCACCGACAGTCTCGAGTTTCCAACCAAGTCGGACCTTTCAATATCAGTTACAGACGTGGAGCAGGCTGTTCCGCACAGGCACGAAAAGAGCATCGCTACGAATTATCTGTATGATGACAAAGAACCCGTTCCTCCAACACGATTGCCATACGATATCGAATACGGCATCCCGTTTAACGGGAGATTTTTCCTTGGAAGAAAACCGATGCAAGGAACACTCAGTTTTTTCCAGGACAGCGCCAGGGGCTCATTTGGAATTATAACTAACCAGGACGGAGTGTTCAAAAAAAATCTGCTCTTCACAGATACAATTCATTTTTGGGTGCTGGCGACTAACGTTGATAGCAGAAAGGGTGACGTGATCATGGACACTTCACGTGTGAGATCTCCGCGACTAACACTGGAACCATTACCACTCGACATTTATACTGCCACGGCTACCAATGATGTAAGGAGGATGAACCTGGCGGGAGTAAATGTTCTGCCGGAATTCTCATTGAAGGCGAGAAAAATACTTCCACGAAAAGCACCGGCAAGGATCATTGGGTCGGGCGACTATCTCATTACCAGCGAATGGATCAATGAGCGTGGCTTCCCGGATGTGTTGGCGGCGATCGCCGCAAAAATACCCGGCTGCATTTATGATCCATCAGGTCCGTCGATCCGGTTTATGGCGGGAAGGTTCAGCAGCCTTAGCGGAGGTGGCGCTCCATTGATCGTCGTCGACGGTGTAGCGATAACCGATCCGATCCAGATCATCAGCATACCCATGAGGTCGATCGACCATGTTGACGTCTCAAAGTTCGCCATCGCTACCAGGTATGGCGCAAGGGCGGCAGCTGGTGTAATCGAAATACATACGAAGACATGGAAAAACAGGGATCCGAATGATCCAAGTTTCGACAAGAGCAGGCTTCAAGAGATAAAGTGGGTTGGTTACTCCAACACAGTAGCGTTTGCATCGCCGGACTACGGCACTCCAGTTAACAACGATTATTACGATTCACGTGCTACGATCTATTGGTCACCTTCTGTTACAACCAATGGAAAAGAAACAGCAACGGTAAGTTTCTTTGCTGCCGACACTGCAACCCGATACAGGATTGTTGTGGAAGGAGTGACTGCTACAGGTGAGCCTGTTCATGCAGAGAAGATTGTTGAAGTCGTAAAAGGGCGTTGATGTATTAATAAAATACCGCATTCTGGTCGAGCGTCGCTGTGGGAAATTGCTCTAAATTTCCTTTGTCATGATAACACGTTCAACCGCCGTGTTCCTGTTACTCCTCTTCTGCCTGACATCTTTCGGGCAAGGTGATCAGGGCCGCATCCATATCACGGTATTCGACGCTGACACCAACCAGCCGATACCATTCGCAAATGTCTATCTCAACAAAACTACGATTGGCGCATCTACCAACGAACAAGGTGAAGCAACCGTAACTAAGATTCCATTCGGAGTATACCAGGTTGTGATCTCCGAGGTTGGTCACATTTCACAACAACGAGATCTAACAATCAGCAGCGCTGAAATCATGAACATCACTGTGAAGTTAAAGGCGCAGATGCTCGATGTGGTGACGGTAGTTGCGAAGCACGACAATAAATGGAAGCATGAGTTAAGTCGATTCGAAAAAATGTTCTTTGGATTAGATCATTTCAAACAATGTGAAATCACCAATCCCTGGGCCCTGGAATTCCAGGATGAAAAAGGTCAGTTTACGGTGAAGTCGAAAGAGCCATTGAAGATCAAGAACGACTACCTGGGTTACGATCTTGATTTCATGATAAAGAACTGTTACTTCAACGCCGAAACTTTTAATATCACAGGCTTCGCACGATACGAGGAAAAGAAAGGCGAGGAAAAAGAGCTCGCTAAATGGAAGAAGAATCGTGAGAAGACTTATCGTGGCTCTCCTCAACATTTTTTCAAAACGGTATTTGACAGTACATTTCACTCCGACGGCTATGAGATCTTTACCGACATCACAGGACAGGAAAAACTCCTTCGCACTCCAATACTTAACGATAACATCAACAAAGCAATTGTCCGTGATACGATAGTGAAAAGAGTCGCTCGTCGCAAAGATGGAATGTACAACCTACGGTTGCCCTCGCGACTAGAGATCCATTACCAGCTTAAGTCGGCGTACCCACCTGTCTATGCAGACGTCAATCATGCGATAAGTTGGATGGAGGTAAGAAAAGGAGCAACAGTTGTCGTCAACAGCAGCGGCTTCATACAAAATTCAAACGACGTTAGGTTGAGCGGGGCGATGAGCAACTTCCGTGTGGCTGAATGGTTACCGCTCGATTATGATTACGCAGGTGAATCTACGCCTGATCTGATCATTCCACCGGCGAAACAACTTGCATTGCTTGAAAAGTCATATGTCCACACCGACCGCGATTATTATTATAACGATGAAACGATGTGGCTCAAGGGCTACATGAGCTATGTTCTGCCGAACCTGAAAGACACGTTAAGTAAGACTGTATATGTGGAACTCTCCGATGCAACAGGCAAAGTAGTTGCGACGAAGCGTTACGCCGTGGAAGACGCAAAATTCAGTGGTGATATCACTTTCGGTAAGGACTGGAAGCCCGGGTTTTACCAGTTGAGGGCGTACACTTCGTGGATGTTGAATTTCGACAAGCGTTTGATCTTCAGCAAGACTGTGGACCTGCTGACAGAAAAAGAGGCGGTCAAAATACCGACGAGTTATGCTCTTGCTGCCGACACGGTGCCGAACGTCTGGCTTCGAACGGATAAAGATTCGTATTCGGCGCGAGAAAAAAATTACCGTGAACATCGATGTGATCGACAGTCTTGAGTTTCCCACGGCGTCCGATCTCTCAATATCCGTAACCGATGTAGAGCAAGCCGTTCCACATAGGAACGAGAAGAGTATCGTCGGTAATTATCTTTTTGATGATAAGATGCGAAACATATCGGCGACAAAATTGCCGCATGAAATAGAATATGGCATTCCATTCAATGGAAGATTTTTATTAGGAAAGAAACCGGCACAAGGAACACTTACATTCTACCAGGACGGCATAAACACCCCGCTTGTGATGATGACAGGGGAAGACGGCCGATTTAAAGAAAATCTGACGTTCACCGATACGCTTCAGCTTTGGGCATGGGGAGTGGGTGTCAATAAGAAAAAAGAAAAAGGCGTCGTGGTCATTGATACTTCGCGCGTGAGTTGCCCGCAGCTGGCACTGGAACCGCTGGCTCTCAATGTTTACACCGCCGACAACCATAACGGACTAAAAAGAATGAGCCTGGCTAAGTCGAATGTTCTTCCGGAGGTTTCGTTGACAGCAAAAAAGATCGTTCCGCAAAAGTCATCGGCACGACCGGTTGGTTATGGAGACCACCGTATTAGCGGTGAGTGGCTCAATGAGAATAACTTTCAAAACGTGTTCGATGCGATTGCTGCAAAGGTGCCGGGCGCCATTTATGATATGAGTGGACCGGCGATCTATTTTGTAACCGGGACTGCCAATAACATAACCAATAACACCACGACTTACGCGGTCAAGAGTTCGGCGCCGATACCCAAGACGGCAGATAAATATGGCAGCAGTGGAACGGCCAACAGCATTCCCAACAACACCAGCAACCCACCCGTGTACGTCGTCGACAATGTGGTCATGGAGGCTTACCAGCTTGCCAATATTCCCATGAGGTCTATCGATCATATTGACATCACTAAGTTTGCAACAAACTCCAAGTACGGAAAGCGCGCGGATGGTGGACTGATCGAGATCTACACGAAGGCACCGGGAACGAGAGAACTCAACACATTCGACAAAAGCAAATTACAAGAGATAAAACGGGTTGGTTACTCCACTGTATCACCATTTGAGTCGCCGGATTATAGTATGCCACCTGAAAATGATTACTATGATTATCGCGCTACAATTTATTGGTCGCCTTCACTAACAACCAATGGCAAAGAAACGGCAACGGTAAGTTTCTATGCCGCCGACGCTGCCACCCGATACAGGATTGTTGTTGAGGGCATCACTGCTACCGGTGAGCCTGTTCATGCAGAGAAGATTGTTGAGATAGTAAAGGGGAGATGAAGTTCCTGTTGATCCTCGTGTGCGTAACATCTTTCGGACAAAGCGATCATGGTCGACTACATGTCACGGTGCTCGACGCCGATACGAACCAGCCAATACCATTCGCAAATGTCTATCTCAACACAACTACAATTGGTGCATCTACAAACGAGCAGGGTGAAACAAGCGTAATCAAGATTCCATTTGGAACATACCAGCTTGTGGTCTCCGAGGTTGGTCACACCCCCTACCACCGACAATTAGTAGTTAACAGTACAGAAATCATAAACCTCACTGTGAAGCTAAAGTCACAAATGCTCGATGTGGTTACGGTAGTTGGGACTCACGACAGCAAGTGGAAGCATCAGTTGGATCGATTCGAAAAACAATTCTTCGGCTTAGATCATTTCAAACAATGTGAGATCACCAATCCCTCGGCGTTGGAATTCGAGGACAAAAAAGATCAACTCATCGTAAAATCGAAAGAGCCGTTGAAGATTACGAACAACTACCTGGGCTACGATCTTGATTTCGTTATAACGAACTGTTACTTCAGCGGCGAAACTTTTAACATTACTGGTTTCGCCCGATTCGTAGAGAACAAAGGCGACGAAAAGCAACTGGCCAAATGGAAGAAAAATCGTGAGAAAACGTACCGTGGTTCCCCTCAACATTTTTTGAAATCGGTATTTGACAGTTCATTATACTCTAACGGCTACGAGGTCTATGCCGACATCACAGGGGAGGACAAGATCTTTCGCGGCTCGATGCTCGGCAATAATGTCAATAAAACAATTGTCATTGATACGATAGCGAAACGAGTGACTCTTCGCAGCGATGGAATGTATGCCATACGTTTCCCCGCCCGGCTCGAGATACATTACCGGCTAAAATCGTGGTATCCGCCTGTTTACAGGGATGTAAATTATGCCGTAAGCTGGATGGAAGCAAAAAAGGGAACTACCGTTGTTGTGAACAGCCGTGGTTTCATACAAAATTCCAAGGACGTTAGTTTGATCGGAGCAATGAGCAACTTCCGGGTGGCCGAATGGCTACCGCTGGATTACAATTCCTCCAACGAATTTGCCCCTGATCCCTCCTATCCGGTGATCACTCAAGCACGACAAAATACTTTGCTTGAAAAGCCATACGTCCAAACCGACCCGCGATTATTATTATAACAATGAAACCATGTGGCTCAAAGGATACATGTGTTATCTGCACCCCAATCTGAAAGACACGTTAAGTAAAACCGCATATGTCGAACTTTCTGATGCAACAGGTAAAGTAGTTACAACGAAGCGTTATGAGATCGAAGGCGGAAAATTTAATGGTGATATTGTTTTCGACAAAGATTGGAAGCCCGGGTTTTACCAGTTGAGAGCGTACACGTCGTGGATGTTGAACTTCGACAGTCGTTTTATTTTCACCAGGACTATAGATCTGCTGGCAGAAAAGCAAGCGGTCAAAACACCAACGAACTATACTCTTGCTTCCGATACATTGCCGAACATCTGGCTTCGAACAGATAAAAATTCCTACTCAGCGCGCGAAAAAATTACTGTAAAGATCGACGTGACAGACAGTCTTGAATTTCCGACCGCGTCCGATCTCTCGATATCGGTAACTGATGTAGAGCAGTCCGTTCCACATCGCGGCGAAAAGAGTATCATCAACAATTATTTTTTTGATGATAAAACGCCAGGCATCTCAGCGAAAAAACTGACACATGAAATCGAGTATGGTATTCCCTTCAATGGAAGATTCTTCGAGGGAAAAAAACCTATGCAAGGAACCCTTACCTTCTACCAGGACAGCACAAAAGACCCAATTATAATAACCACAAATGAAGATGGATTATTCAAAGAAAATCTCTTTTTCACCGACACGCTTCAGTTCTGGGCATGGGCATTGAGTGCCGGTAAGAAAAAAGCAAAAGGATTCGTAGTCATGGACACATCGCGCGTGAGATGCCCTGGTTTGTTACTGGAACCACTGGCTCTCGATGTTTACAGTGCTGACAACAACAACGATTTGAGAAGAATCAGCACAGGAAAGACAACTATTCTTCCCGAGTTTTCATTGAAAGCAAAAAAGATCGTTCCATCAAGATCGTCTGCACGACCGGTTGGTTACGGAGACCATCGCATTACTGGTGATTGGGTCAATAACAATGGCTTCCGCGATATATACGAGGCGATCGCAGCAAAAGTGCCAGGTTCCATCTATGATCCAACTCGCCCAGCCATCAGCTTCGTTACCGGAACGCTCGATAACCTGGCCTATGGCGGCGCCTATCCGTTGATCGTTGTCGACGGTGTGCCAGGCATCTTTGCCTCAAAGATCCCGATGAGGTTGATCGACTACATCGACATCACCAAGTTTACCGTAGGATCAAGGTTCGGCCAGGATGCAAACGGCGGACTGATCGAGATCCACACAAAGAAACCGGGAACAAACGGTCCGAGGGAATTTGACAAGAGCAAATTACAAGAGATAAAGTGGGTCGGCTATTCCACAACATCAACATTTGAGTCGCCGGATTATAGTAAGCCACCGGAAAATGATTACTATGATTATCGTCCTACAATTTATTGGTCGCCTTCGTTAACAACTAATGGCAAAGAAACGGCAACGATAAGTTTCTATGCTGCCGACGCTGCAACCCGATACAGGATTGTTGTTGAGGGCGTGACTGCTACGGGTGAACCTGTTCATGCAGAGGAGATTGTTGAGGTGGTGAATGGCCGGTAACTGTTAGTTGAGTCCTTTGCAATCACCGAGATAAAAGAACGCACGGCCTACTGAGTCGCCGTGTACGGGGTAAAGCATGCTATCCGGTTTTATTATCCATGTACTTTCACGTTTGATCTCATTAGTTCTTTCAAACGAAAGATGAATAGTATCGCCGCTCATTTTCCAAGTGCCAGACCAGTAGTGGACATAGGCTGCAAATCCAACATTGTATTCTTCGAATGTTCCGTCTTGCCGAAGAATAAATCTTTCGCTGTTCATTGTGCCCTCGTAACATGCTTTTAGTTTCGCGGGCGCTTGAAAACTGTCTTCTGTTACCCAGCTGGTTCGGATGAAGAGCCACAACACAAACACTGCCATTGTTCCATAATTTGCCCGGCTACGCCATTCTTTTTTTGTGTACATCCTCATGAAAAGGATAAAGACCGCGACCGCAACAACAGCAAATAGCAAAAGGCGAAATGTGACCACCGCACTGATTACCCAACCGCCAATCCTTGTCCAATAGAAATGAAGGTTGGACAATGCCATCATTACTACGATAGGTATCAAGACAAACAAACGGAGTCTCAGCTGGCGATCCATAGGGAATTTCCAGCATGAAGTTAGCTATATTCGCTTAGACTGAAACATTCATGAGCGAACCTGGCATAACGCGCAAGCGATTCAAGATCCAACGAAATAAGAAGACCACCTGGCGCTTCGAATACTATAGTCCCAACGGCAAGTTGATCGCCACTCAGAAAGTGATCGAGCGATGCAACAAGCTCGTCCTCCCTCCTGCCTGGGAAGATGTGTGGATCTCCACCGATCCTGAGGCGAGCCTGCAAGCAACCGGCCGCGATGTAAAGGGCCGACTGCAATACAAGTATCACGTTAACTGGACACAAGCCCAGGCCGAAAAGAAATTTGATGGCATGGTCGCCTTTGCCACGATGCTGCCAGGCATACGCAAGAGATCCGATGCCGACCTGAAGCTGGAAGGAATGCCGAAAGAAAAAGTGGTTGCATTGATTGTAAAGTTAATTGACCTCTATCACTTCCGCGTTGGCAATGACGAGTATGCGAAGAAGAACAAGTCGTACGGCCTTACCACCATCAAGAAAGGTCACGTTACATTCGATCGTTCGAAGAATGCTGAAGGCAAGTTGGATGCCGTGTTCGAATTCGTTGGAAAGTCGGGCAAGCTTTGGAAGCGACGAATTTGGGAAGATGATCTTGCGATGATGATCGCCGACTCCGGTGCGATCGGCAGTCAAAGTAATAATGTAGATCTGTTTAAATACCAGGACGCAGGTGGACTTATTTACGATATCAAGTCGCATCATGTGAACGACTATCTCGACAGCATAACACCGAATGGCGAAAAGGTTACGGCGAAAGATTTCAGGACGTGGGCGGCCACGTGGAAGACGGCATCGCGGCTTGCGAAGCAGTTGGATCCCGACACGGCTATAGCCAGGAAGAAGATCGGTAACGAAGTGGTGAAGACAGTTGCGTCGGATCTCGGTAACACGCCGGCGGTTTGTCGTTCGTCGTACATTCATCCTTCGCTATTATCAGACTGGACCGACGGAAGTTTCAGAAAGCGATGGAATGCCGCAGTGAAGAGCAGCAGAAAAATGGTGAGGTTGTCGAAAGAAGAGACAGCTGCGTTGGCGTATATCAGTAAGTAGATGAATTACCTGGCGCTCCTTGGAGGCATCATCGGCCTCGTTGCATTTCTCCTGTTGATCATTAACCTGCGACGAAGCAACGTGGAGCAAAGCTTCGCAGCATTTTTACTATGGGCGTTACTCGATGTGATTGCCACGACCACAACGATCATTCAAGGTGGTAATTATTGGCTGGCATTATCCAATGCGATTGGCTCCATAGCGATCACCATAATACTGATCTCAAAACGCCAAGTCTTGTGGACATGGATAGAAAGCATGACTACGGTGCTTGTCATCATTTGCCTGATCGTGTGGTATACATCGGGTGAGGTGGCGGGCATTGTTGCAAGTAGTCTTGCGAACCTTATCGCAGCCATTCCCCAGATGGTGGATACTTATAAAAGGCCTGAGAGCACACCATCATTGCCTTACGGAGTATTTTTTATCGGGAATGTTCTTTCGCTGTTGGCTGGTGGATCGTGGGCGATAGAAGAAAGATTCTATCAGAGTACGAGTATTGTCTTAACCCTCGTTATTCTCCTGCTGTCGTTGAGAAGACGAGTTGCTTAAAGGATGCGATAAACTTCGTCATCTCGTGCCTCGTGCCTTCGTGAGTGATCACCCCTTCTTCACTGATCTTTCCCTTAATCCCCTGGATCAGCCACGCTGTATCTTCATTGAACTTCGCGGTCACTGTTCTCATAATGAGCTGCAGCTCTTCGTGCCCTCTTTGTCCATGAGCAGAAGCTGTAATGATACCAAGAGGTTTATCTGAAAACACGACGGTCGACACGCACCATTCGATCGCGTTCTTCAAACCACTGGGTATACTGAAAACATATTCCGGGGTGCAGATCAAAACCGCGTGGGCTTCATCGATCTGTTTTCTGAATTCTCTGATCGCTGCCGGCGGATTAGAGTCGGAAAGTTGCGGATCGAAATGCGGGAGGTTTTTTAGTTGATTGAAGACGGTGATGTTGAAGTCGTCTTTTAAACGATCTGCAATGTTGTCGATCAATCGTTGATTGGATGAGCCATCGCTGGCACTGCCGTTGATGATGAAAAGGTTTTTCATAAAGTAGGCCTCAATTTAACCGGAAATGGAAATAACATCAAAAATCCTATCTTTGAGGTGATCTATGCGCCGCACCATTTGCGTCATATTCTCCTTCCTCATCCTGTTCAACACCGTTGGATACATGTATGTATTGAACTGGAGTGAAAGAGATCTCGAAAGAAAGGCAGAGGAACTCATCGACGAACATATCTCAGAGATCAGCGGTAACTTAATTTTTACAATACCTGTAACGACTACCGTCAGCCCGGAAGAGAGCGAATACACGCGGATCGACGGCGAGTTTAATTTCGAAGGCACCCTGTATCGAATGGTGAAACAAAAAGTCCAGGGCAACATGCGTTATGTTGTTTGTGTAAAAGACAATCAAACACAAATCGCCTCCGAAGAGATCAATAACGTCATCGCTGCGGTGGCCGGCCAACCCGTGAAAGAATCTGGTTCGTCAGCCACGAAAGCACTCGGCTCGCTTTTAAATTATTGCGACACTGCAATCATCGACCAGAATTCCACGTCCAGTGGCTGGTGTCGCGAAGGTGTTTCAATTATCCCGAAGACACTTATCGTTTCATAGCCGTTCGCACACTGTTGCGTCCACCCTCTTTTTCCTAAAGCACATTCAAGCTTTTTTTCATGACATGATCTGAAAATCATGTCCATCTATTTTTTTTAATCAACGGACGTAATGAAAAAATTAATACTATACATAATACTTATTGTGGCATCGGCAAACACCGTTGCCCAAAGTCAGGACTCGATAAAAACGACGGTGCTCGACAGTGTGTTAATACGAGACAACCGCCTCAGCACATTCCTTCCCGAGACCGACGGAACAAGCATCTATGCAGGAAAGAAGACAAACGTCATCGAACCTGATCAAGGCGGTGCCAATCTTCCTCAAAATGTTGGCCGGCAGATCTTCGCAAAAATTCCCGGCGTGCATTTGTGGGACATGGATGGCGCAGGCACGCAGATGAATATCAGCACACGTGGAACCGACGCGCACCGGTCTATCGAAATGAACATGCGGCAGAATGGTTACAACACCAACTCCGACATGTTTGGTTATCCGAGAATCACTACACAGTTCCGATGCAGGGGCGTGAGACAAATTCAGCTGATCCGCGGATCGGCCTCGTTGCAATTCGGCAGCCAGTTCGGTGGAATGATGAACTACGTTATGAAAGACGGTGAAGGATCGAAACCATTCTTCGTCGAAAGCGAGCAGACCGTTGGTTCATACAACTTCTTCAACTCCTACAATGCTATCGGTGGAACCAAAGGCAAGGTAACTTACTATGCTTACTACGATAACAAGCACGGCAATGGTTGGAGACCTGATGCGAAATTCAATTACCAGGCGATGTATGCAAACGTGAAGTATCGATTCTCCGACCGCGGATCGTTGACCTTTCAGTTCTCACGAATGGACTACACTCAACAGATCGCTGGGTGGCCTTACGGATGCGATGTTCCAGGCAGATCCACGTCAATCAAATCGAAGCAGGAATTTTTTTAGTCCAAAGATCAACATCCCGGCTTTAACATACGAACAGGATCTTGGATCGAACACACACTTGAAGGTTACCACCAATGGCTTGTGGGGCGAACGTAGCAGCGTTCAGTTCATCAATACTGCTAACATCAACGACACGATCAATAAAACCATAGGGTCATACAATCCAGGCAGGTAGACCGTGATTATTATAAAGGCATCACCCCTCGAAACACGACTTCTGCATAATTACACCATGGGAACCATTCGCGGCGCGCTCGCTGCCGGCTTCCGTGTTTCTTCACAAAGCACCGAAAGAGATCAAAAAGGTGTTGGCACAACGGGAAGCGATCCCGACATGAGTCTTGTTAAAGACTATGGCATCGCGTTGCAGTTGCATACCAAGAACGTAGCTGTATTCGTAGAAAATCAATTCAAGATCAACAACAAACTTTCGATAACACCCGGCATGCGATACGAAGTCGTTCGCTCGACACTCGACGGCGTTATCGCGAACGCGTCGTTCCCGGTCGCTTACACAGGTAACAGGAATTTTCCGTTGTTCGGAGTTGGCTTGCAATACCAGGCTTCGAAGACCACGCAGGTTTATGCAAACATTACACAGCATACAGACCCTACCTCTATGCGAGCATCACTCCTGCCGATCAGATCGGAAAGATCGATCCAAACCTGAAAGACAGTCGCGGCTATACGAGCGACATTGGATATCGCGGTACGCTCGGCAGCTTCCTGAAATTTGATGTCAACTACTTCTATGTCTTCTACGGCGACAAGATCGGCAAGCTTACAGAGAAGAATCCAGACAACTCAACTTACCAGTTGACGACAAACATCGGCAACTCTGTTCACCAGGGTGTTGAAGCATTCGTAAACTTATCGTTGTTGAAAGTTCTTGGCGGAACTAGCAATACCACAGACTTGTCGGTATTCTCTTCGATAGCTTATACGCACGCGAGGGTATACGACAGGTTCGCTCGGAGCAGCTACCGAAAACATTTCGATCGTTGGCAATATGGTTGAGAACGTTCCCGACTGGAACAATCGATTCGGATTGGAGTTTAAACATTCCGGATTCAGAACATCATTCCAGTTAAGTCACGTAAGTAAGCAATTCAGCGATGCGAACAACACGCAATCAGTTGCGACCGGGGCAGTCGGTTTGATCCCGCAATACACCCTTGTAGATTGGTCGTTCGACTATGCTTTCATGAAGAATTATCATATCGGTGGTGGCGTGAACAACGTTGCCAACACGATGTACTTCAGCAGGAGGATCAATATGTATCCTGGGCCTGGGATTCTTCCGGGCGATGGAAGGACGTTTTATGTGACGTTGGGATTTAAGATTTAATGCATTAACGTATTGCGGACCCATCACTCTGTCCTCAAGCTCTTCACGGGGTTTGCAATCGCGGATTTGATCGCCTGGTAACTAATGGGTCGTGAACGCAATTCCGGTTGCGGCAAGCGCCGCCATTGCAAACACCCACCAGCCCACTTCAATATGATAGGCATACTCCTGGAGCCAGCGATTCACGCCCCATAGCGACACAGGTATAGCGATACAACAGGCAATCAATACCAGCTTGATAAAATCGCGCGATAACAAACCAACCACACCAACAACCGAAGCACCGAGTACCTTTCGTATGCCGATCTCCTTCACACGCTGTTCGATCGAATAAGTGGCAAGTCCGAATAAACCAAGGCATGCAATGACGATCGTGGTGGATGCAGCCCAACCGAGCAGCGTCTGTCTTCTTTCATCTTCCACATAGAACAACGCCAACTGGTCATCAAGAAAATGATACTCGAATGGATCTTGTTCGTTGCTCTTCACCATGATGTCTTTCAATTGCGTCAGCGTTGCCTCGATGTTATGAGAATCGATGCGCACCGAATAGTAATCGATGACGTGAACCGGGTTGTTATGATGCATGAGAACCAGCGGTTGGATCTTGTCGCGTAACGACTGAAAATGAAAATCTTTCACGATGCCGATCACCTGGGGCTTGAATGGAATGTCGTTGTCGGGGAAAAACCGAGCGAAACCCGGAACCAGATGATCTTGCGGATATCTCGATCTGCTGGCGCGACGGTTCGGTGATACCCAACATACGGGCTGCCGTTTCGTTCAGGATCACGGAAGTTGAATCATTGTCATTCTCGAAGTTCCTTCCCTGTAGCAGCTCGATCTCGTACGTCTTCATAAATTCCTTGTCGGCGCCGAACATGTAAAAGATCATCGGCTCGTTGGTACTGCCGTCCATACGTAGCTTAATGGTCCGGATCTCTTTCCACTCGCCGGGAACACGCGATGTAACCGACACGCTCTTAACTGCGGCCAGTTTTTCCATCTGATCTTTTATCACACGAAATTCACTTCGCGCTGTACCGGTATTTACATCGACAACTACCATTAGGTCTCTATTGAATCCAGGTCGGTGTTGTTGAGAAATTTCACCTGCAGGAACAACACAATCGTCGCAATGATCATCACGATAGAGATCGGTGAACTGGAAAAACGACAAGACTCCGTCTCACGAAATGATCGCGGCTGTTCTTGATCTTCAGGCCTTTCAATAATGCCGATGGCTTCAGTCCCGACAACAACAAAGCGCCATAACTTCCAGAGAGCAGGCCGATCATGATCACGGATACAATTGCGATCAGCCAGAACCTGTAGTCGGTTCTGAAACCCAGCGAAAGTTGCTTGTTGGCGAAGTTGTTGAAGGCCGGTAGTATGAGATTCGATATGAGAACAGCAAGCACAAACGAGATCACAGGTGATCATCAAAGACTCGAATAAGAATTGGCCGACGAGATTGTTTCTCATTGCACCAATCGCCTTCCGCCACACCGATCTCTTTTGTTCGACGCGGAATGCGCGAGCCGTAGTGAGATTGGTATAATTGATGGCTGAGATCAGCAACACAAAAATTGCAGCCACCGTGAACATTGAAACATACAGTGGATTGCCTTGCGGGATCGCTTCAACGTTTGAATTGCGTGCACCATCAAAGATGCCCTCCGATTTCAAATGAAGATCTTCCAACGGCTGAAGAGAATAAGCGACCTGCGTGCCTTCCTCCAACTTGGAATTATTGTGGATCATGCGGGGTGATCTTGTTCGATACCGAATCTGGATTCGAGCCTGGTTGCAACAGCTCGTACACGGTAAAATTCGACGACACCCAATCCGTCTTCATCATTTCCTGGAAATACTCTTCAGCCTCAAACGTCGTCTCAGACATTACCGAGTTGAAACGGAAAGTAGAGTTCGGTTTTTGATTCCTGAGGATACCGGTGATCGTAAGGTTAGCCGGCATAAAACTGAATTTCAGGTTCCCGGCCAACAACATCCGTTTTGCTGAAGAGTCGCATTGCGAGATCTTCATTGATGATAATAGAGTTCGGTTCCTTAAGAGCTGTTGCTTTGTTACCAGTGATCAAAGGAAAGTCGAAGATCTCCAGGAAATGTTCGTCGGCAATAAACACGTCTTCCTGGAAAGGAATCGCATTTTCTGGATCAACCAGGTTGGCCCGTCCTATTCTTTGAATGCGGGTGGTATTTTCCACTTCAGGTATCGTAGCCTTCGATTGTTCCGCAAGTTTATATCCCGCCGCAGCGGTTGCAGTTACTTCGCCACGTTGACTCTTATTTTCGATCACACGATAGATCCGGTCAAGCTTCGTGTGTTGCTGATCGAACGTCCTCTCATCGAAAACATACAGACCGATAAGCAGAAAACACGCGATGCCAAGTGTGAGGCCAACGATGTTGAGAGAGCTGTGCAATTTACTTCTCCATAAATTTCTCCAGCCTGTAATGAAATAACTTTTGATCATATCTGGTTGCTTGAAGTTTCTCTGTTTATTAAATGGACGAATGATCCCGGGACGAAAAAGTTTAAGTACACTGACGACAAACATGGCGTCAGCTTTTTGTTTGTTGTTTTTCTTTAGCGCCCGTGTAGTAAACTTCCATCAGGTCGCCTTCGATATAGTCGATCATGGTGGGATCGCAGAACCATCGAAAGAACCGTAGAAAGAATTGTGGTGGACGCGGCGCCGAGTTCATAGACCGAAATGCGAAAGTTTGGCAATGTTTGCCTGCATGACTGTTTTCGGAATGGCTTTCCAAAGTTGATCGCGCGTTTCTTTCGCGTGCTGCCATCGCCTTCTTGCCCATCGCCGTAATTTCGAAGTAGCGTTTCGGGCGTCCTGCCCTGTCTTCGGTTGCCTCGCCGGGATATGATTTTAAATAGCCTTTGTCCTCCATCCTTTTCAGGGCCGTGTGCAGGGCGCCGAGGCTCACCGTCCGCACGAGGCGTGATTTCGATCTCGTCTTTGATGGTGACGCTGTAGGCCTTGTTGTTCAATATGCCAATGGTAAGAATGACAACTTCTTCGAATTCGCCGAGTTGGAATTTTTTCCACGAGTGATAATTTAATCCAAATGTATAAAAAATATTCGAATCGGTTTTTAGATAACTTAGGAAACTAACTAAGGTTACATGAAAAGTGTAGTTATTGGCGAATCCTCAGGCGCAACGATGGACAAAATCATGGAAGTCTACAAAGTCGTTGTTGAGAAGTTTGTAAGCCGTGGCGAAGTGATCGGAATCGGACCATTTACCGATCGGGGCAACATGGCAATCTTCAAAACCCGTAAAGCGGCCGAAGAATTCGTGAAGGAAGATCCTTTTATCCTGGAAGGATTAGTGAAGTCGTATGTGATCAAGGACTGGAACGATACGATGATCCCTGAATGATGTAGCCACTGCTATGGCTGGGCGATCACATCGATGGTGGAATTAATTGATTCCTTCTTGACAACTTTTGCTGAAATGGTTATCGGAATATTAGCAAGTGGTTTTCGGGTATCAATCGAAAACGTCGCACTTACTTTCTGAGAACCATCAGATACGAACGGATAATCTTTAAACGTTCCAACCTCTACATCACCTCCGCCCTGATCCTGCACCGCCATGAATGCGACCTCGATCCCATCACTGGGCTTACCGGTAGTACAGGTGAGGAATGCATTAACAGTGACAGAGCCAGATGCAGCAATTTCGTAGGCCGCCGGTTCGATCAATATCTTATCAGGAAGCACTTCATTCAACTTGACTGTTTTGTAGACATTGAAACTGGTTCCCGCCAATTGCGCTGTGATTGTCAACGGTTCACTAGCTGTCGAGGCCTTCACAGTAAACGTTGCGGTTTTGGTCGCGCCCATTTCAAGCACCAACTGTTTGGGATTGACTGACCTCAGGAAACTGCCGTTATCAACTGCAAGGGTAATATTTCCCACAATGTAATCCTTGATGGTAATGGTGCCAGTAAGACTGTCGACCCCCATTTGCCATGAGGGAGTTCTTCGCTCCTGTGCTTAGTTCCAGCACTTGCGAAGAGGTCATGGATTTCAGTTTAAAGGGAATGTCTTTAGATAACTTACGGTCATCGTTCAGACTTAACCGTAACCGAATAGTCACCGGGATCGGTACCTGCTTTCAATTCAAATCCCTTTTACCAGAATCGTCGAGCTCAACGGTGATCTCGTCTTTATTATCAGGTAGGAATACTGATCCGGGCGCCGAGGTCTTCAATGTAAATGAAGTTGATTTCGATTTTACGAGAGCGATGGTGCCTTTAAGCGTACTCGTGCCGTTGGCGTTTATTTCGGATGGCGTTGTTGCAAATGTAGCCGTGAATACATTATCTACTGGCTGACTTTTGAGTGTTATCGTCTTTGTTGTCAATACATCGGGCTTGCCATCAACTGACGCGGTTATAGTAACGTCCCCAGGCATTGTCCCGGGAATGAACTTAACTGTAGATGTATTCGAATCATCTATCACAAACATACGACGGCGACACCGTGCCACTTGATGCATTCAGGTTGATCTTACGGAACTGATTATCCGCAGGCTTCAGCAATTTCACCTGGAACGAAACCTCGTTGAACGGGTCGGTGGGGTATGACTCAGCGTCCAGACCTGATATACTGAGGATCTCATCATTTCTGAGTACATCCTCTTTGTCGTTACCACACGTAACACAAATTAATATCGCTGCTATCAATAAGATGTGTCTCATGTCACTCTTGTGTTATCGTGATGGAGTCGGACTTAGAACTTGTACCAAGCGTTGCCGTCAGCTTGAGACTAAAATTCTTTTTCCGTGCCCGTGTCTTTTTCCAGGAATGTTATTTCTTTCCTGAAAGATTTCGTCGTGCCTTCGATCGTCACGGAATCATCCGGATCTTTGATCTCAAGATTCACATCACCTGTGGCTATCGAAAAACTTAACTTGACTTCGCTTCCGGGCGTATCGATTTCGCAAACGATCTTGGGACGGATCGTCAATGCATTCGGCGCTTTGACTGTTGCAGATTTGGCCACGAACTGGAGATCAATCACCGTCATTGGCATTATTTTTTAGTCCGAAGATCTTATTGCCGAATATCCTTAAATATTTCGCGACGTCAAGGTCGTACGACAACGCTATGTATGGATATCCATGCAAGCTCTTTGATGCAACGAGTGGATTGGGATCTGTAACCTTGTTCCAGAGAACTCCGCCCGACAACCTGATCGGATCCGAGATGCGAATTCCAAAACCAGTCAGGAGCGACTTACTCGCTGGTAAACTATCTTCTCTCCGGCTGCCTGATGCAACGCCGTTGAATGTGACACCGACTATAACTGAAGTATTCTTCCAAAATGATCCGCTGTTGCATTTTGAGAATAATCGGTAGCTCTTCTGCTTGTTGATCGGCCCCAGGTGAAAATTGACTCCGGCATACGGCACCATTTCGTTATCAAAATTCGGCTTGAACCGAACGAGAGCAATACCGACGTCGGCAGAAACATAATAACCTGTTCGTGAAACGAAGTCGGCCGTAGTCGTTGGCGCAGAGGCTTGTCTGAAGCTGATCGAAAGAAAGAGCTTCGCGGCGACGACATCAAAATAATTATCAAGAGCTTCATGTGTCTCCTTGTAGACCTTAAGGCTCGATTGAATGGTGAATACTTCAGCCATTAATAATGCCAGATTTTGCCGTATCGAATTGACTTCGTTCTGGTAAACCAGGTCCTGTGCCAGGAAGGCAGCATGATCTGCTCTTTGTGTGGGACTACGACGGCCCGCCTCAATCTTGTCGATGGTTTCAAACTTTGTTAAGTCGGCCGCGCTGAAATACAAGTTTCGTCTTGCTTCGTCACTTACGAGGGTAGGTCTTCAGAGCTATGCCGATCGCCTTAAAAAGTTTTTGTGATGCAACGCTGTTAGCGACATATGCGGCAACCGCTGTTGAGGCAGTTATTTTTTCGATTTCGTCGAGGACTTCGAACTCATTATCAAGCGCACAACGTCCGTCTTCGATCCTTTCCCTACTCACCAGGGTCGGATCAAGCATAATCAATTTCTGCAACAGGTCCTCCTGCTCTGTGCTTCGCTTTGGTAATCCAAGAACTTTTCCGAGCATGCTAGTGTACTGTCTGCCTAAAACAGTTGCCCATGCTGCATTTGCCAGAACCCTGGATGCAGCAATATTGGCTTCGATAAGATCGAGGCGTCCCACTAAAGACGTCAGGATATCTCCATTTCCCCTTTCGGTTAACAGCATGTTCTGAAACGAACCGAGCTGAGTTTGGTCCACGAGTTGGCCTGTAACATTAATATTCGGAACGAGAAAGCTTTCACTGTAGTAAGTGACAATGGCGTCACGAAGTTTCGTTTGCAAAACACTTTGGTTAGAGAGATTTACAGCGCCGGTTCCATTATGTTCATCAAATATCGACCTCCTCATGATTGGCGTAAGCAATGTTTTCAACGCCGTCTTTTCATCTGCAGAAGATCTTTGGACCTCAAAATAAAACTTGTACTGCCGATTGGGCTTCAGCGCTGGAACCTGGATCGCAAACTTGTTGACCGTGTCATTATCATTCGACTTCGAACGGCTAAGAAATGATGCCTTCCATGGACATAATTCTTTACAGGTGGTAAAGTCCACAGGTTCGCAGTCAGAACATTGGCATGGCGGCGCTGCTTTTCCGTCGTCCGGTGTTTTTGGTCCATCCAGTTTTGTTTGTTGCTCCTTGACGCTATTTAATATAGTGGTCCAGTATGTTTTGTTCTCATCTGTTGGAGCATAGTCGATCATCATCTGCGCTCCCTGGATATGAATAACAACCTCCTCTTTATCCAGGCTACTTGCAGCTACTTTCAGGCTATCGCCTGCGGCCTCTGTAACACTTTTCGCCTTCTTTACTGGCTTGGGACAAACCTTGCACTCTCCTGCACAGTCGCCGTCGACACATGCGTATCTCGCCTCGATGATAGTAAGAGTGATCTGTGTGATCTCTTTGGGAACTGTGCCAGTAAGAAGAAATGGTACGTCAAAAGGAAGCGACTGGGGACTAATTGTGCCGTTTGCGAGATCCAACGTGATCTCCTCATTAGTAACTCTTCCGATTTGATCGCCAGACTGCGGCTTTGGTGTAGTGGTCTGTCCGAATAGCGGGAGGCAAATTGTGAACAGGAAAAATGTTGCCACCGTGTATAAGGATCCTTTCACTGACATACCCTTGGGGTTAAGGTGGTGTTGGAATTCCTTAAAGATGGTCCGAAAATTCAGTTGACAGCCAATTGGTGACCGTCTGAATAAAAAAATTCCGGAAATGGGGTACTCACGATACCACGTTTTCGGTGTACGCCTGGTTCATCTTACCTTTTCGTAAATCCGAAGACGGGATAACCGCTCATATCGGGTGAGCTCTTCACCGTTTCGAATCCATTCTTTTCATGATGACTAAAAACTCGTCGATAGTCAACAGTGGTCGTGCACACTTAGGATCGGAACAAATGGGACCTTCATTGTGATCGCCTTTGAAACTATCGCGGAAGTAGATCACGCCGCCTGGCTTCAACTTTCTGCCAAGGTCTGTCAGGATTGAGTCGATCGAAATAAAGTTATGAACTGTTGCGTTGCTATAGATCAGGTCGAAGGTTGATGATGGTAGGTTGGTGTGGCTTATATCTCCGATGGTGATCTTGAAAGTATTCGCAGTTCGAAGATCTCTCTTCGTTTGTTTTGAATAAATGTCGATAACCTTGCTGATCTTCCTTTCATTGAGTGTCATCGTGTCGATGTCCTGGACATAGACGGCAGAGTTAGTCATCAAGGTTGCCATCTGTATGGTGTGCTCTCCATCGCCAGCGCCAACGTCGGCAAACGCCATCCCGGGTTTGTAGTCCATGAATTGAAGAATGGGCTGAAATGTTTCCTGGTATCCCCTCGTTCTTTGCGCGCAGCCGAAAAGAAAGAACATGATTATGACCGAAAATAATATCCTAATTCCCATGACTCACAAAACTCCCCTTCAAACAATCCCTCTCTGCATCAGTCATCGTCGACACGCCTCCGTCAACATTCTTTACATTTGAAAAGCCGTGGGTCGACAAGAAGTAAGTTGCTCGTGGGCTCCGATGACTATGACTGCAATACACCAGCACTTCCTGTCCTTTGTATTTGGATATCTCATCAACCCTGCTCTCAAGCTCTTCGACATTAATGTTGATTGCATTCTTAAAATGACCGACACTTTCCATCCCCATTGTGCCGTTGAATTCCGCGGCGTGCGGACGTCGAGCAATACTGCCTTAGGGTTGGCCTTTAGCCTCTTGCACACTTCTTCGAAGGAAACGTTTTTAAATTTCACTGTAGATTTTTCAACGAGCGCCATTCCACAAACGCTGCACGTGCCGGGCTTATTGTATACGCGTGATCGCAGTCCTGGCCGCAAGGCGTGCATACGTACTCTGTCTTTTGATTCAGAACGAAAGACAAAATGATGAATAGGATCGTTTTCATAATTCTAAAATACAAATTCTAACTTTAATTAATAGTTGACTTTGTCAACTATTTTAATCTATATTCGTTGATGGAGAACAAGTCGATCAAAGAATTCCGGACGTTCAACCGATTTTACACTTCCATCATCGGATTGCTGGATGAGCATTTCCTGAACAGTAATTATTCGCTGGCGGAAGTCAGGATTATGTTTGAGCTCTATTATGGCAAAAATATAACCGCAAGCGACCTGATCCGGACAATGTCCATCGACAAAGGATATTTAAGCCGCGTGATCCGGCAATTCGAAAAGAAGAAGTTCATAAAACGCGAACGATCCTCGGAGGATACCCGCGTGATCTTCCTGAGCCTCACCCACGAGGGGAAAAAGGAATTTCAGTTGCTCGACAAAACCCAGGACGACCAGGTGAGATCCATACTCAAGAATCTATCAGAAAAAGACCTGACACGGCTTCTTACAAGTATGACTGAGATTAAAAAAATACTGACACAACAATTAATTTCGATATGAAGGGCAAACCCACGCTAGACGAAATCACGATCAGGACAACACTTCAGCCGGGCGACATCGGCTACGTTATTCACCGCCATGGGAAATTATATGGAGAGGAATATGGATATGGAGTATCATTCGAATCCTACGTCGCGAGTGGAATGGCTGAGTTTTATAGAACTTATGATCCGTTGAAAGATTGCGTGTGGATTGCGGAGCACAACGACGTCATCGTCGGCTTTTTGTTGTTGATGCATCGCGAAGGCGACGCCGCTCAGCTTCGTTACTTCTATCTCGAGTCGGGGTATCGCGGAATTGGGCTCGGTAAAAAACTGATGTCGATGTACATGGAATTCCTGCGCTCACGAAATTATAAATCGTCGTACCTGTGGACAACCGACGAACTGTTTGCCGCCGCCGGTATTTATAAAAAGCTGGCTTTAAATTGACGAAGAAAAAGATTCGACTGCCTTCGGCAAAAAGCTGAAAGAGCAGCGATATGAGTTGGTCTTAGGATGTATCTAATAGGTTATGATATCGCCTTCTTCCTCACGTGCTCTCCCCACTTAGCCAGCAAGTCAAGCAGTCCTTCAAACTTCACCGGCTTCGAAATGTAGTCATCCATTCCAGCTTTGATACAGACCTCGCGGTCGCCCTGCATAGCGTTGGCTGTCATTGCGATAATGATGGGCTGCGCGCCTTCGCGGCTCCGGATGATCTTCGTGGCTTCGATGCCATCCATCACGGGCATTTGAATGTCCATGAACACAAGATCGTATCGATGCTGCGCGGTCATATCGACAGCTTGTTGACCATTTAATGCCGCGGAGCATCCGTAGCCGAGTTTCACAACAACACGCGCTCCGTCAATCGATAGTTGATGGGATTATCTTCAACCACAAGGATGTTCAACGGCAAACGCTCCGACATCTGCGAGAGATCATCAGACTGTCCGGGAGTAGGTATCAATGGACGTACCCTGCTATTCGAAAGTTGATCGATGATGTGTTTATATAAAGTGTTTTGTCGAACCGGCTTCGTTAGTACCGACGCAAACAGGTTCGCATTCACCTCGCGGTCATCACCGATGGAGCTCAACAGGATAACAGGTATCTGCTTGCCCGTCTTCTTCAATTCCATGGCGAACTCGACACCAGTCATCTCCGGCATTTGCATGTCGACCAGCACCATGTCGACATCACTATGCCTTGTCATGATATCCAGGCCCTGCTTCGCCGATGAAGCAATAACTGGTATCAGTTTCCATAGACCAAGTTGATTCTTGAGTATCGAACGACTTGTTGAGTTGTCGTCGATCACCAGGATCTTTTTTCCTTCCAGCACGGCAACATTCTGATGAACATACATCCGCGTTGTGTGGTGACTTACGCCGGCCTTCATTGAAAAGCGGAATGTTGTTCCGGCGCCGGGCTTGCTTTCAACGTTGATCGAACCGCCCATGAAACCAACGATGCGTTCGCAGATCACCAGCCCGAGGCCTGTGCCTCCATACTGTCTTGTGGTTGATGAATCAACTTGCGAAAATGGTTTGAACAGGCGATCCATCTTGTCGGCTGAGATGCCGATGCCCGTATCGCGTACTTCGAAGTTGAGTGTGGCGTTGTCATTCGTGAGCTCGCTGGCATGCACACCTACGAAGATCTCGCCCTGTTGAGTGAACTTGATGGAGTTCCCAACGAGGTTCATCAATACCTGGCGAAGTCGAACGCTGTCGCTGATGATCAACGAAGGAACGTTGTAATCAATTTCGTAAATGAGATCGACACCAGATTCGGCAGCTTTCGTTGCGAAGACATCGAGAACTTCTTCGATGCAATTGCGTACATCGACGTCGCGTTGTTCGAGCTCCAGCTTGCCGGATTCGATCTTCGAGTAATCGAGAATATCGTTGATAACAACCAGCAAGCTCTCACCGCAGTTCTGAATGGTATCCGTGTACTCGCGTTGTTCATCCGTAAGCCTGGTGGAAGCCAGCAGGGATGCCATGCCGATCACACCATTCATTGGTGTGCGGATCTCGTGACTCATCATTGCAAGGAAAGCGCTCTTCGAACGATTGGCACTCTCGGCTTCTTCCCTGGCCCGTTCTGCCCGAACGACTTCCAATGACTTGACGATCTGGATCTCGGAAGATCTTCTTAATTGAAATCCCCACAATCCGCAAACGAGGAAGATCGCGCCAGCGAGAAGAATGTGGATTGCTAAAGTTGTTGGTGAGAGATAATCAAGCTGCGTAAAGAACACACCTTCGTAGCCGATGTTCTGCAAAATGGCAAACGCTATGTGGTGAATAGTTACCACGATCATGATCGGTATCTGTAATCTCCAATCCTGGTAGGTGATCAAAATAGCACTGCCGATGAATGCGAAGAAGTGCATCTCGAACAACCCGTGCATCTGATAAATAAATTGAGCCATAAACACCCCGAGCACCGCACTCAAAACAAACTGGTAGAGATTGGAATTGGGTAACAGGAACTTTACAGAATAATATGCCAGTATCGAGATGCCGCCTACACCGATGGCCATCAGCCATGTGTCGTAAAAGAATGCAAAGATCAAACCCGTTACGAAGTATGCCGGGAGAAAGAGATTCATCAACCGGTCCGATCTCTTCTTGATCTCGGAGTTGATACTTGCCGACAGTGCTTGTGCAACGTCGCTATTGATTGCTAGTTCGTTCATTTGTAACAGCCCTCGATCGTGCAACCATAAGCACGCAACGCCATAGGACCAAAGTCAGGAGTCGGAGAATCATTTAACAGTGAAACAATTGCCTGCTCGGCATAATTCGATCGCTTATCCGTACAATAGCGACTCTTGTTATAATTGCCGCGATAGTATAAATCACTTTTGGTATTGATCACTACGGCCTGAGGTGTCGAGTAAACGCCAACAGCTGCGGCAACGCCAGCGTCACGCCACACGGGAATATCAAGATCAAGTTTTTTTCGGATCTCTTCGTCGGTGTAATCGTGTCCGAGCATGATCATCGGAACAGCAACGAACGTCACATGGTCACCATATTTTTTTACGAGCTCACGAAAGTGAGGAAGATTGAATCGGGAGCAGGGACAATCAGGATTAAAGAAATGAAGAAATACGGGTTTCGTTGGATCAGCTTTTCAACCCTTCTGTGATTGAAATGTGTTCGTTGGTGTGGACTAACTTATACGAGACGGGAACAGGCGTCGGAAGGCTGTAGACCCATTCGTTATACCAGAACAAAGCGGCGACAGCAATCACGAGGATCAACAACCAGGTAATAACGATGCCTCGACGCAAGATCATAAAGTGGATTCAAAGATACTGAAAACGACCCGCTTCCGAAAGGTGAAACTGACCAGCGGCGGCTACTTCAGATGATAATGCTTTTTACTGTCTGCCAGGTATTGTGAAACCGACATCATTCCTAATACTTTGCGGCGAATGTCGAGATGAGCGGCGTCCTCCAAAGGTTTCAACTTCAGATCCTGTTTGCCTTCTTCGCCAACTACTTCGAATTGTGTGCCGAAGAGCTGTGGCTTTCCTGAATTGATGCGGGTGCGATCGATGATATATGCATAAAATCCTGGTCGATTCTCCCGGCATAATACGCATTGCGAATAAACTGAAGACACTGCCGTTGAAACTCGACGTCGTTGTCCGAGTGCTGCGCAATGAGGAACGCAACATTCGATCCATCCCAACCCACCATATCTTCTGTGGGCCACCCATATTGGTGGATGATCTTGCGAAGAAACTTTTGGTTTCGTTTATCTAGCGGTTTCTGTTTTTTATCGTTCGGATTCTTTCGAAAACGTTGATCTCTTTCGCGAGCATCAATCAACCGGGCATGGAGAGAACTGTCAATTGGCGGATGATGAATATACGCTTCGGTGTTGTTCTTCAACATTTCAGGAACACCTTGCAACGCCGGATGGCTTTCCATTCTCTCGAAAACACCCTGTTCCTCCCAGTATTTGTACGTGGGGAGATCGTGGAAGTGGTATCCATTCTGCAATGACATCTTTAAGAATAAGGCAGCGCTGTCGATGTTGCCGGCTTTGAAGAGAGCGTAGCCGAATAAGAATTCATCGGTCACTGTCAACATCTCTGGTTCCTTCATACACGTCCGCATGTACGGGAGGGCCGTAATATAGCCGCCGAGTGCTACCAGCGAGTCTACCTTGACCTTGTTCAAAAAATAAGATTGATAGCTCTGTGCTGTTGCGGTTGTTAGCGTGATCGCGCAAAAAATGATGGCATAAATCAAATTTTTCACAAACTTAGTGTTAATGAAAATCTCCCTGTTAACAATTCTTCTCTTCGCTGTCCTGGTATCGTGCCGGGACCGAAGCCGCGATGCTCTCGTTGGTCAGATGGTGAACATCGGACGGAAGGAGTCGCTTGATTCAAAGTTACTAAATGAGAGCCGAGCCTATTGGGTTTACGTACCTCCTTCTGCAAGCAAGCCCGGCGTGAAGTTGCCCGTGCTTTATGTACTGGATGGGGATGCACATTTTCACTCGGTGAGCGGACTGATCCAGATCCTTGGAACGGGTGTGAATGGAACGAAGGTGGTTCCGGAGATGATTGTCGTCGCCATTCCGAATACCGACAGAACGAGAGACCTCACTCCTTCTCACGCTGAGACGATGATGGGACGTCGCGAAGAGTTTCTCCTGACGAGCGGCGGTGGCTCCAAGTTTCTGAAGTTTATCAAAGATGAGCTGATCCCGCACATCGATCAGCGTTATCCTACCAACTCTTATCGCACACTGATCGGACATTCGTTTGGTGGCATAACGGCCATCAACGCACTGTACACAATTCCCGAAACATTCGATTCTTATATTTCGATCGATCCTAGTTTGTGGTGGGATAATCAACTGCTCCTGAAGCAAGCTGACTCGATGTTGAAAACGAAGGACTATTCGAACAAGAGTTTGTTTATCGGTCAGGCCAACACGCTCGACCCTGGTGAAACGACCAACGAACATTTTGGATCAATCAAACAATACGTTGAGGTACTCGAAAAAAATAAACAATCAGGATTGAGGTGGTCGTATAAATATTATCCCGAAGACTCACATGGGTCGGTTCCGTTTATTTCAGAGTATGATGGAATGCGTTTCATCTTTGAAGACTTTAATCCAAAGTTCGAAAAGGTTGGCCAGGATATTGACCAGGTGAAAAAGATCTTCGATCGTTATCACATGTTACCTCCACAAGATGTTCTTGAATATTTTGGACATAGGGCACTGGCAGAAGGGAATACGGATCTGGCCCTGGGCTACCTGCAAATGAATATCGACACCTATCCGGCTACGGCCAGGGCACAGGAGTCGATGGGAGAATTCTTACTAACGAAAGGTGATTCTGTAAACGCCCGTCCATATTATCTGAGGGCGTTGCAATTGGATCCGGAGAATAAGGAGTTGCAAGAGAAGGTTTTGAAGTTGAAAGAGAAGAAGTGAGTCGATATGAAATCAGGGTTGGTAGTGGCGATTTTCTTATTGGTGTCAATACATTGCATCGCGCAGGATGATTATTGGCTTCGGCAGGAAGACGAACAACATGAAGGAGGGTATTATGTTGACACGAAAGATAACATTAAGATACCCCATGGGGAAATATGCCATCTGCTACACCGATACGTTTCGGACGTTCGCCATCGTATTGATGAAGGGAGGTTTCTTCGGCATTGACAAAAAGGAAAAAATTCTTTTCGAAGTCTATCCTTTTGATAACGGGCCTGACCCTGTTGAAGGTGGACTATTCAGGATCAGGCAAAATGATCTCATTGGTTTTGCAAATATCGAAGGCAAAATTGTAATCAGGCCGCGGTTTAATGCCGTACTAACATTTCGCAACAATCTGGCTCCGTTCTGCGAAGGATGCACTCTCAAAGGCGATGGCGAACATAAATCATGGGTCGGTGGAAAATGGGGCGCGATTGATAAACGTGGTAATGTTGTGATCGAACCGGCTTATGATCTCCCAACAGCGCTCAAACAAATAGCAAACCATTAACTCAAAGAAACAATTGTGCATTAATCGCATCCGCCAATCGATAGGTCATATGCCCACCATTGTCACTATTCGTGAAAGCAACAAACGCACCCTGGTGTTCGATCGAAGCCATCGTTAACGACACTATCCCTTGCTGACCGCCCGAGTGAACGATCAATCGTCCCGGAGCCTGCCCCGGTTTTCCGGGGGGCTGATCTTTAATTCCCCAACCCAATGCCCATTGCTGACATCCGTCGATCTCCTGCCCTTTCGGAAGCTGGATTGTGGTTCAAGCATTTTTTTTACACTCGCTGCATTCAACAAGAATGGGTCGTTCTCTTTTGGACGAAAGATGTCGATCAAAAACTTCGAATACTCTTTCGCGTTAGTCAACAGTCCGCCTGCCGATGCATATCTAGCAAGGGCCGGCGCGTTGAATGGACCTTTAGTGTATGGCTTGCTCTGCTGATCGTGCGGAGTCGCGACATTCTTCGCGGTAGGATAATCGATCTCATACGTGCTGTTCGTCATCCCATTTGGAAGAAGAACATTTTGTTTCATGTAATCGGCGATGTCGGTGGCGCAGAATTTTGTATCCGCTTCGAAAACTTCACAAGGCTGGTCGAACATCTTTCCTTTAAGATGACTGATAACAGTCTGCAACAAATAATATCCTTCGCCAGAATATTCGAATCCCGTTCCCGGATCGTAATGAAATTGGATCGGGTTGCCTGAACGCCATTCCGGCAAGCCAGAGCTGTGTGACAAAACTTGTCGCGCGGTGATCTGTTTGATCCTCGGATCGCCGTCAGCAAACAGCTCGGGATAATAGCTACTCAATGGCTGATCCAGCGAGATCACATTCATCTCCGCGAGTTTCATCACAGCGTAAGCAAAAAACTGTCTTGCTCACAGAAGCCGCTTCGAAGAGCGTATCGGTGTCGACGGGCTCGTTGGTTGTTGTGTTGCGAACGCCGAACGCCTTGTTCCAAATCATTTCACCATGCTGAATGAAGGCAACGGAGGCGCCGGGCACTTTGAACTCGGTCATCCAACCGGAGATAAGTTTTTCGATTTGATCTGGATCAAATGACGATGACTTATCTTTTTTAGAACAACTGAAGCTCAATGCGGTGGCACCGAATAATGTCGATTGTGCGCAGAGTGAGATGAAGCGGCGGCGATACATAAGCTTACTTTTTCTTCCTCGTTCCTTCCGCCGTAAACATACTCAAGAGCGACCCGCTAATATGGTCTTCGTCTTTCTTAGAAAGGTCGACATTCACGTCGTAGCCTTGCGCGTTGAAATAAACGGTCATCTTTTCCGGAGCGAGGTCCACTCTATCGATCTTTGAGATCTCGACACCTGTTGTATCCTGGATAACACCAGTCAGTCCTTCGTCTGACTTATCAAGCAGAAAGATCATTGTGGCATCGCCGCTGGGTGTGCCTTTCACCAGCACCGACCACTTGCCGGCGAAAAAGTCGATGTCACTTTGTGATTGGGCGAACAGATTGTGTGTGAAGAATGAAAGCAACAGGGTAAACAGAACAGTATTAAGTCTTTTCATGATTTTTGGTTTTTATACTAACTCATTTTCAGTCTAATCTCTTCCAAATCGATCTGGTATTGCGCAAGGCGAATAATCTCTTCATCGATCTTCGGATCTTTGTTGAGCTCCGCCAGGTATTGACGTTGTGTCTCAAGTAACTCAAGAAAAACTTTTCTCGTCTTTTCAGTCATCCAACCGTCGCCGGTGGCGTCCACCTGTTCCTCCCAAAGCTTTACGAGATGTCGCATGCTGCTTTGATCTTCGGAGTCGCTCGCAAGTTTGTTTTTCAGGAACTGCTGTGCGTTAGCTTTCAAACCCTGCCTCACCTGTTGTCGCGCATCTTCAGTCGTTTCTTCCAGTACGATGGCATCGAATGCACCAGATCGCTGGATGAATCGTGGCAGCGTCAGTCCCTGCAAAACGAGCGTAACAAGTATTACAATAAACGTAATGAACAGAATAAGATCGCGTTGCGGGAATTCAATTCCCGACTCCAATGTGACTGGTATCGCTAAAGCAGCAGCTAACGATACAACGCCTCGCATACCCGACCAACCTAACAGTAATGGCGTAATGAATCTGACCTCCCGTCTGAACCGCATCGCAACGTTGGGACGAAAGATGAATGTTGCCAGCATAGCGGTGTATGCGCTGATGATGCGTGATCCGATCAACACGCCCGTAATCAACAAACCATAACCGATGGCGGTGGTCAACGGAATTCCTTCCGTCTTCAGGCCTGCAACAATTTCCGGGAGCTCGAGACCTATGATGAGAAATACGATACCATTCAGGATGAAGATGAAACTTTCCCAAACATGAAAGCCCTGGATCCGACTACTACTATTGAGGAATACGAGTCGTTGCGCGGACATGTACAACCCGCCGGCCACAACGGCCAACACGCCCCGGAGCAATGAAACCGTTCGGCAAGCCAATACATGAAGTAAGGTTCGATGATGGTGAGAGCAATGTCGGACGAAGCATCGAATGAAAGTCGCTTGTGTATTTGCACGAAGATCCATGCTAACAACAAACCGATACCTGTGCCACCGATCACCATCCACAGGAAATTTAATGCAGCTTGTTGCCAGATGAATTGTCCCGTGCCGACAGCGACTAACGCAAACCGGAAGATGATGAGTGATGAGGCATCGTTGAGGAGACTTTCGCCTTCGAGTATGGTGGATGTAGATCGTGGTATCTTAACAAACCTGGTGATGGCGCCGGTACTGACGGCATCGGGAGGTGCAACGATCCCTCCCAATAGAAATCCCAACGCGATCGTGAATCCGGGTATGAAGTGGTTGGCAACAACAGCGACTGATATCGCGGTGAAGAACACCACGAGGAATGCGAAACTGCCGATGATGCGCCACCACTTCCGCATTTCCTTGAATGAGATCGCCCAACTCGCTTCGAACAGAAGTGGCGGAAGGAAAATCAAAAAGATAAGATCGGGATTGATGCGCACCACTGGCAAACCAGGGATGAAGCTGATGAGGAGCCCGGCGACAACGAGTAAGATCGGGTAAGCGATTCGCAGTCGGGTTGCCCACATTTCCAAAAGGACAATGGCGGCGATCATCGCGAGCAGGAAAGGGAGGATGGTGTGCATTCAAGAATTAAGATACTTATCCCACAACTTATTCCGAAACTTATTATTCGGATCCAGCCTCTTCTTCAACTCCAAAAACCTCCCAACATTCGGATAGGCTCTACGAAACTGTTCACCAGTCGCGTGAAGCTGGTATGGTAAGTAGTACGAACCATGGTGACTGATCGCCACCTCAATCAGTTCGCGAGTCCACTCTCCTACTTTCACTTTATCTTCATCAGAAGTGCCTTGCTTATAATAAACCACAAACGCGAACACCTCGTCCTTCGCCCACGCCATGAGGGATGACGTATCTTGCGGTGAATGACGAATCGAGATGTTCATAAGATTGACTTCATTCCTTTGAAGACGTCGATCATCTCGGGAACGAACGTTTTGAATTCACTCACCGGCACGAAATACTCTTGCAACACGTACGTGCTGTTCTTCCGCGAAACCGGTTCGAGCTCACGCGCATCGGCACTCGCTTCGTAATTGCGATAGCGAACCGACGGTTTACTGAAAATTATCGGGTCGGCCCATTTGCGCCGCATCGTCTTCCCGCCAGGAACTTCGGATACAATCCACATTGCCATTTGTTCTACACGGTAACTTCGATCGACGGGCACCAATCTTTCGGTAATCGTTAACGGCTCATCAGTCCTGATATAAGAATTCGCACGCACTTGTTGACTGGCATCGGGATAAATGTCTGCGTTGTGAAGATGACGGACGAATCGTTTCGGATGTTCTTCGAAAAATATTCGGGGTAGTCCTGAAGGTCGACAAGGTCTGTCTGTTGCCTTACGTTGCAATTACCGGTTAACGAAAGTGTGGCTTCAACAATAACTGCCAATCCTCCGTAGCCTCCTATACAACCGTAAAATATATCTGGGTTCAATTCGCGCGATGCATTGACCAGTTGACCGTCGGCCAATACTACACTTATCGATTTCACTGAATTAATGATCGGACCTTCGCCAACATATCTTCCGTGGACATTCACACTCAACGAACCACCAACTGTGAAATTGGAATACGACTGCATGATGCGCACTGAGAGATCGTCTGGGTCGATATGATCCTGGATCTTTCGCCACGTGATGCCCGTTTGCACCCTGATCTCTTTGGCCTCCCTATTATAATAGAGTACCGAGTCAAAATCGCGAAGATCGAGATGCAAAGATTTTTCGGTGCCTATTTGTCCACCCATGCTATGACGTGCACCGCCGATCGATATCGGTCCGTTGTTGTCACGCACGACCTTCATGATCTCGCTGGTTGACGTAGGTCTGACTGCAGTATTGACGGCGATGGGATTAATTTGAGTGACGTCGTTAACCTCGTCTTTAACAAGGTCGGGTGTACCGGTAACGTTAATGAAAATGATGGCTAACGTGAGAATGATGGTTGCCAGCAAAAGAAGAATAGTTACAAGAATTCTCTTGAGGATCTTCATTGGGTGGGGGTGTAAAAATTTTATGTGGTTTCTAATTCAATATCCCATTCATCTCAGTTAGGATTATCGGCATCCGATCAGTAACAACAATCGTATGTTCATGCTGCGCCATGTACCCTCCTTTATCGCCAACTAGTGTCCACCCATCGTTGAGCTGAACTGCATAGGCCGATGATGTTGAAATGAATGTCTCTATCGCTATGACAGAATTCTTCTTGAATCTCCTTTGATCGAAACGGTTTCGATAGTTCAACAATTCACCGGGGTTTTCATGAAGGCTCCGACCGATCCCGTGACCTCCGAGATTTTTGATAACCTTGAAGCCACGCTTTTTTGCTTCCGTCTCCATGAGATAACCAATGTCCGCAATCCTCACGCCTCCCTTTATGTTGTTGATCGCATTACGCAAAATGTGTTTTGAAGCGTCGATCAACTTCTGATGTTGATTCATATCTCGCCCCAGGACAAACGAACCTCCATTGTCGGCCCAGTATCCATCAAGCTCCGCAGACACGTCAATATTTACGAGGTCTCCCTCTCTTAAGATGCGTTCTTCTTTCGGAATACCGTGACAGAATTCGTTATCGACACTGATGCATGTCCAGCCGGGAAATCCGTATGTCAGGTTCGGGGCCGACTTCGCGCCAAAACCGGATAATATCCTTGCACCGAAATCATCAAGCTCTTTGGTAGTCATGCCCGGCTGTGCATGATCGATCATCTCCTTTAATGTACATGCAACAGCTTCACTTGCCTTTTGCATCCCAAACAGTTCCGACTCTTTTGTTACTGACATAGTAATACCAAAGTTGGAAAAGTTATTTTAGTAGTGCAAAACATTGGAAAATTGACGGCCCCGGATAGTCCAATTGAATTTCGTACGCATTATATCAGAGGTTCTGCGCTCTACATCATCCTGTTTGAAGTGGCAACAGTTTCAACAACGGGTATTTTGGCGACATCTTTCGCAGGAAGAAGATATTCATTCGGGATGTTAAAACATCCGGACTCTTTATAAGGGCACGTTATACAGAGAGCCCAGTGTTCGACCTTGCATCGTTTCGACCTAAGAAACATTTGAATTTCAGATATCGAAGAGATGTCTACTTCATCATAAAGAAGATGCTTGAAGAATTACCAGGATGAGATTTTCTCTTTACTTCTTATAAAAAACCCCATCAAAGAACTCCCTCATCTGCGCTGCGTACGGAACGCCATACTTCGCAAAGTCGCTCTCGTGTTAGCATCCGGCTTCCAATCGAAGAACGCGTGTGATGCACCTTCAACCTGGATATAAGTCGCAGTCTGACCTGCCGACTTTAAAACATCGACATACGATGCTATCATCTGATCTTTTATGAGTGGGTCCATTGTACCACGAACAATAAAATGAGGAAGCGCACGCTCACTTACATTTGGAACATGCTTGATCGGCGATATCGCATCGTAATATGCCTCATCGGTTTGTTCAATGAACTGTTTGAAATCACGCGCATCCGATACACCATAACTTGGGGCTACTGCTTTTATCGCATCCGTGATCTCCTTCTTTACCTGTGCAACGGATTTTCCCTTTGGTATATAAGTAGGACGATACTCGTACACTCCCGGAGTAGTTCCGAAGCCACCTTCACCTATCATAGTGCTGAACATCGCCGCAGCCTCCGACAAGTGTCCGCCGGCGCTGTCGCCAGTAACCAATGCGATTTGGATCGCCACCATATTGCGCTGCATGTTCCTGGATGTGTGCAATTGAACCGAAAACGTCCTCGATCAATTTATGCATGTAGGTCGGTTGCGTCTCTCCATCCAATTTATTCACCCATCGATAATCGACACTAAACACAACATACTTTCCTCCTTTAGCCAACTCGCGGGCGAGTGCACGCATGATGTCTTCATTGTTGGAAGACCATCCGCCACCATGGATTATAACAATGCACGGCAAGTTGCGAGCGCCTTTCGGTGAATACACATCGTACTTCAACGGCTTGATACCAGGCTTCGCAAAAACCACGTCATGCGTTACGTTTAGATTTTCAACCAGCGACTTCTCCACGAAAGTGGCGCCAATGGACATGTCCTTATCGACCGTTATTTTCATTGGAGATGTAAAGTTTTCGATGCTCATCGTTCCCCACATCCCACCTTTGAAAGTATAGTAAACAGCGTCGAGGCTATAATTACTGGATGGCTTGGCCGTCACCGTAAGAACCGTGCCCCCGGCAACCTTCCCGTCGGCCGGAAGTTTCGGCGCGACTGTGTAAGATCCGTTCTCGGCTTCAACGGCGGTGACAGTAAATGTCGATTGGGCCATAGAATCGTGAATAACCATGGTTGCCATCGCTAACATGAATAAGAAAGCCAGCGATTTAAATTTTACAATGTGCATAGTAAGAATGGTTGCAGGTGGTGAACTTCGTAAAGTAAACGAATGCGTATGAAATACACAATGAAAATTTTGAGTTTTACTTCATGATCTCGTCAACCGAAAATCTTCCGCTTCCACAAAACAGGATGGCTACACAAATTCCGATGAATAACAGGTGATATTCGAAGCCTTCTCCGTTCTGAGTTCCATACCAATTCATGAACAAACCATTCTTTGCCGTCGTGGTAATGATTGCACCGATCATGACTATTATTAGTGCTAACGCCCAAATCCTGGCGAACACGCCGAAGATCAACCCAAGCGGCCCCAGCGTTTCGATCACGACGACCATCAAAGAAATGATCCATGGCAGCCTCATCGTTCCTGTGAAGTATTCCATAGATGCTTTGAAGCCGAAGCCTCCGAAAAGTCCGAATGATTTTTGAAGTCCGTGCGGCAACATGATAAGTCCAGCAGTCATGCGGAGAACCAGGCCAGTCCATTCGCCTGTCGTAAAGAAGATGAGGTGTTTCATTGTTTTTAGTTCAAAACAACGGCGACAGTCTCGAAAAGAAATTAAACTACTTTAATGCTTTATCATTTCTTGCTTGCGAAGCATGCTCAGGAAAACTGGTGTGATGCCGAGATATGAAGCAATGTGTTTTTGCGATATGCGTGATTCCAGCCCGGGATACTTTTCCTGGAATCGTGCATAACGTTTCTTCGGCCGTAAGGGAAAGACTTTGCGTGACGCGATATTGAAGAGCAACGAATGATTGTTGTATCATCAGGCGATAAAACCGTTCGAAGGCGGGAACCTGTTTCAGTAACTTTGCATGATCCTCCTGGTTTATCATGAAGGCTTCGGTATCTTCCAGGCAATCGATGCCATAATACGCTGGTGTCGAGTCGAAGAAGCTTTCGATATCAAAGGCCCACCAATTCTCAATCGCGAACTTCGCATTGTGCTCTTGCCCGTCTGCGTCGAGATAAAATATGCGCAAGCAACCTTTGATCACAAAATATTGATTCTTGCATAATTCGCCGGGAGCAAGTATCGCGGTACGACGTGGAAATGTTTTGTGTTGAAGCAGTGAAAGAAAAATATCACTTTCGCCTTGACCGAGGTCGATCTTTTTTCTTACGTGTTCAAGGATGATTTTCACGGACTCGTCCATGAACCAAAGGTAACGTTTACTTTACGATAACCTTAATCCTCTCAACCCTCCCATCCATTTTAGCGAAGATGAAGTATGCACCAGGAGTAGCCGTGGCGGGCAATTGCAGAGAACAGGACGCAGCGTTCCCGAAAAAAGTTTCTGCAACCACCAAACCATTGCTATCAAACAAACGCAACGAACCATTCTCGCCGCCAGAAAAAATTATATGAATCGTTCCGTCACTTACCGGATTGGGATAGACAGTGATCCAATTGTGAGAACCATTCCATTCGCCTTTGATCACTTGCATCGCTTCTCGGGTTCCATCGAGATCGACTGCAGTAAGTTGATAATAGTTGGTTCCTTCGAGAGGTGATGTGTCGATGAAGTTGTACTCCGCTCCATCTGTGGCTTTACCTGCGATAATTGCAATGGATGTGAATGACTTTCCGTCGCTGGAACGTCCAATGTCATAGTGGTCGAAGTTCTCTTCCGCTCCGGATGCCCACTCTAATAGAATGCCGTTGGTAACAGCAAGATCTCTGAAATAAATTAATTTAATTGGCAGCACCCCGTCGGTGATCACCTTCGGTCCGTTGATTGAAGAGCCGCTGCCCACGAAGATCGGCATCACTCCTGAATAAACAGCTCCACCAAGAAGTCCGGTACCACTGATCTTTCCTCCATTGAGTATTGTTACAACATCGGTTGCATCAATCTGGAGCGAAGCATTATTCAACACAAGCGTACCGCCGATAATGATGTTAATCACGGGGCCAAGAAAAAGGATGACCGGGCCGTTCGACGTTATCGTGATTCCGGAAGGTATCACAATATTGTCGCTGCTGGTAGGCTGACAATTACAGCTCCAAACAGAGTTGGTTCCCCAGTTGCCACTACTGACTGCCGTTATGGTGGCCCCGAACAAATTGCCTGAAAACAGGATGCTACAGGCGATTATCAGATGATACAGTTTCATTAGACCGCAAATATTGCTTGCTATAGCACGCGGTCTCATGACAATGAGTAGATGGGAACGATGGATGAGTGAGCGGGAGGATACCGTAGAACTACAGTTCCATGCACATGATTTTCTCGGTTCTTTTTAAAACTGACATCTGTTTAGGCGCTTTTTTGTCGTTAAATCCGAGCTTGTAATAGAGCTTGTGTGCTTCGGGCATCGACATTGTCGTTTGCAACCAGAGCTCTTTGGCTGCATTCTCCTTGCAACGGCTTATGCATCTTTCAATGAGCTTTGTCGCGATACCGAGATTCCTGGCTTTAGGATCGATAAATAGCTTGGCGAACTCAAATGAATTTTCGTCGAGTCGTTTCAAGGCAACGCAGCCAACTGCTTTACTTTTATAGATAGCAAAAAATACGAACCCGCCGTTGAGCAGGTAGAGCCTGGTCGGGATTGTTGAGTGTAAATTTATCCTCCTCTTCCAATGTGCCCTTCAGCACACCAAGAAGCCATGGACCTGCAAGCTGATAAAATTCTTTTTTCAGTGATGGTTTATAATCAAGTATGTGTACCTGTTGATCCTCATTAAGTTTTCTCATTTTCTCATGAATAGGATTTTTCATGATCTCTTTCTCGATGCGACCGAGGATATTCAAGGAGTCGGGGTGCCCGATGTCTAAGACTTGCTTGAGAGTTTGCGCGAAGGGCAGCCAAACGCCCTGGAGCTTTTCAAATAACTTTTTCCCCTTTTGCTGTCAACTCAATGTGCTTCGAGCGTCCGTCGTCTGGATTTTCGGAGATCTTTACGAGTCCATTGGTCTCCAGCTCGCGGACTACGTTCTTAACGGTGATGCGGGTAAAGCCGATCTCACTGGCCAGTTCGAGTATGGTTCTGGGCAGGTCTGAAGTAGCCAAGACGTAGAACACCGAAAACCAGCTTGCCTTGAAGTCGATCCCCTTATCCAGGTAGATCTTATCTCCGTCGATGTACAATTTTTCGCTGATTCTCCTGAATCGTGTGGCTCCGGCGAGGTAGCCCAGCTGTGAGATTTTATCTGTCATGATTATGAAAGTACTTTCATAAAATTAGGAAAGTACTTTCATAAATGCAAAAACTACCTATTCATGCCGTAGGGAATCCGTGGGATTGCCGATAACCACGCTTCGGATCTTAAAGGCAACGGTAACAATTGCAATCAACGTCAATATACCTATCGCAATTAAGACGACTTTGGAGTTGACGGCCACATAGTATTCCCAAACGCTGTCCATAAGCGCATTAACCATTACTGATCCGAGAACGGCGCCGACAACGAAAGAGATCGACATGATGACAAAAAACAGCTTGCCCGAATGATAAACGAGGTTGCGCAAGGGCGCTCCAAGGATCTTGCGAATGCCCAATTCCTTGGTCCGCTTCTGCAAGTTGAGAGCGACTAACGAATAAAGTCCGGAGATCGACATGATGAGAGTAACCGCGCCAAGGAACGAATACAATATTACTACGCTGTCGAAATGTTCGAGGGCCATCATCATCCTGCTCTCCATAAGACGACCGGGATACAGTTGATCGGGAAATACTTTATTCCACGATGTCTTGATCTGATCATTCACATCAAGGAGTTGGTCCGGTTCCGTTAATACAACCAGGTACTTGTAATCTTTTGCCGGCGCATACCGGAATGCTACCGGCGAAAGTGGTTCGAACAGTGCACCGAGATATACGTCCTTAACCACGGCCGTAATGAACATTGGGATCGTGTCGTTAAACATTATCTGCTTTCCTATCGCATCGTCACCCAGTCCAAATTTCCTGGCAAATTCCTCGTTAACGATTATTGACTCATTAATGTCAGATGCCTCGTCTTTTCTGAAATTACGCCCAGCTATAACGCGAACATCAACCGCACCAAAATATTCGTCGCTAACATTTAAGACGTTGATCTCACTTTCAACCTTGTGCTCGAAACGCGCGGCCACCTTGTACGAGCTTGAATAAATATGGTGCTCGGTACCTGCCATTGCTTTAATGTTGGGATTCGTTTGCAATGAATTCCTCAGTTGCTCGTATTGCTGTTCGTTTCGCACTCCTACCTGGATTACCGATCGCCATGCATATCCGAGGTCATACTCCTTTTGAAATTTAGAGTTGAAATAAAAAGAGATTGCAAATAGCACAGCCGCTAAAGAAATGCTGAATTGAAGGACCAGTAAAGATTTCGTCAACATGCCTGCCCCGGCGAATCGTGTAGTGCCTCGCAAGATGGAAATGGGTTTGAACGCTGAGATATAAAATGCGGGATATCCTCCTGCCAACAAACCGGTAATGATAATAAGAAGGACGATCGATACGATTAGAAAAACGTTGTTGCTATACGTCACCGACATTTCCACACCGCTCCAGATACTATTCCATCCCGCAGTGAAATATTCAGCGAGTCCGAGAGCGATGATCATAGAGATCACGCAAAAGATCATGGTCTCCGACAAGAATTGAATAATAAGCTCTTTGCGACGACCGCCGATAACCTTTCGAATTCCGATCTCCTTTATTCTCGTCCCAGCGATCACTATCGCGTTGTTCATGAAGTTAAAACACGCAACAAGCAAGAGCATGCCAGCCATAACAAACGGCGCAATAACGGCGGCGGGTGGCATTGGGCCTCCCATCCAATGTCCCTGGTTCCTTTGCTTAATTGCTCGTGCCGACATCCCGATAAATGATTCGACATAAAAAGAATTTATCTTCAAGTCGGGACGTGCCTCGTTTTGAGTAGTGATATATTGTTCGAGCTGTTTTGGCAAAAGGTCGGCTATCGTTCTGTCTTTCAAGAAAAGAAAAGTTGTAGCCCATCGCGACCAGTTGTTCTCTATGACAGACCGTTGTGCCGGATCGGGGAAATAGTTGTCGTAACTGGTCAGCAGATCGAAGCGGAAACTTGAGTTCATGGGAAATTTCTTAAAGACTCCACCGACAATCAATTCGCGGCGGCCGCCTTCAATAATTTGCGTTAAAGGTTTACCAACAACATCGCGTGTTCCGAAATATGTGATTGCCAATTCGTCGCTGATGAGAACGTTTGCCTTGTCGTCAAGAGAAAGCGAACCTGAAAGCTTTTCGAAAGTGAAGAGTCGCGTAAATGCCGGGTCGGCATACACCACCTGTTTCTGAAACATCTCGTCGCCAATCCGGAATTGGCCATCCTTCGCCATATATTGGATCGCCTCCTCCCCATCGCGTAAGGTTCCACGGATGAGCTCTGCTACAGGAATTGGCGTTACGCCGTAAGGCACCATTCCTTTTTCTGTAGACTGAAGAAATCCAATCCTATAAATTTTGGCCGCGTTCTTTTCCTGCTTATCGAAATCGGAGTTGTATTGGTAGTTGACGAATGCGGTGATCGCGCATCCAAGTGCAATGCTCATTCCGATCAGGTTGATCAGAAAGGGTACCCTATTGCGTTTAAACGTCCGGAGGGCGATGGTGAAATAGTTGCCAAACATAGGACCGTAATTATAATTGGTGTGTTTTCTTTTGAAAGCAAATGGTCGAAGCATGTCAAAGACGTCTTTGATGTAATGAAGATTTGCTTTGAAGCGGCTCATTTGGGTGAGCCGGTAGGCATATAGTTCGTGTATGTCGCCCTGTAGTATTTCCAGTTGCTCTTCGGAGCAGAATGATTCGAGCAACCTGTCGGCCCATTTTGGAGGAAGTGATTTGTTCTCGGGGCTGCTCATTTGATATTGAGTTTGAGACCGGGAACGAGCTTGAATAATTCGTTGCGAAGGTTGTATGATTTGGTGAGGGCTTGTCGCCCGTGAGCGGTGATGGTGTAAAAGCGTTTTCGTCGTCCGCCTCTTACCTGGGTTGAACCACCTTCGCGCGATTTGATGAATCCTTTTTCTTCGAGACGATAGAGGGCGGAATGGAGTGCGCCGATGCTGGGAACCCTGCCGGCCCTGTCTTCTATGTCCAATTTTATTGAAACGCCGTATGCTTCGTCCTTTAATGATCCGATGGTGAGTAGTACGAGTTCTTCGAATTCGCCGAGGTAGGTTCCTTTCATGATTTCGTTCCTATTTGCAGAGTATATAGGATCAATTTGGGGATTACTTTCTTAAATGCAAAGTAAATAGAGGGTGAATTATTGGGGGAGACGAGGCGTTGAGAGTGCGACTATAAAAGCAATTCCAAGCAAAATTGAAATTGCTGCCGCCATGACTATCGGGATAATAAAGAAAAACCGGATCTCAAAAATTGTGTTCACGACAGAGGCGATGCATAAGGTCAGGATTATTGGTCGAATGCCATTCACACCCCTCTTCGCTAGTGAGGCAAGCTGCCAAATTGCGACTGCTATTGCGAGCATGAACCCGCTGGTGACGAGTCCAAAACCAATATAGAAGTCCCAAAAACTTCGCATAGATCCGACCACATCGAATTGGTGTGATTTCATGGATTCCACGATAGCAAGTTCGCGCTCACCTTCGACAGGGATCCACGGATATCCCGAAGTATGACCGGCGCAATAAAGAAACATGATGATGGAAGCTATTCGCAAAAATATTGGTGCTCGCATGTGTTGAATTTGCGATTTTTGGCAGTAAGACAATTGTCTTTTTTGCTGAAGCAGAAGAATACCGTCCCGAACTGCCCTTAGTCGATGATTTTCAATGCTTAATGACATGAGTGTCCCGAACACTACTGAATGTCAGGGCCAATAATTTCCAGTTCTTCTTTTCCTTTTTATAAACTTCAGTGACAGTAAACTCGGTCACAGCATCGGCGCCTCTGACCAAGGCCGTCAACGTAATTCGATTCCAGACTATCGCTGTGTCGTCAAAAAGTTCAACGGCACTGTCGTGGACGTCAGCGTTCTTATACCAAATGCTTCCGGTTTTAATAATATCCAGTTCCTCATCTTTCTTCCAGGTCCCACTCATGTGAACAAACTTTGACTTATCATCAAAAAGAGTTGCAAGCTTGTCGACATTCTTATCGGCCATCCATTGCCATTTCTCTTTTGATAGATTTAGTATTTCTTGCTCTGCATTCGACGTCTGTGCGTAGGACGAAAATGCTCCGAGGAGCATTAAGCAAAGGGAGAGTATTCTTAATTTTTTCATAATAACATTAATTTAAATACCGCGTGCTTGTATGAGATCTCTTTTCTTAAACGCCTTTTCAATAACATTTAGTCTTGCCTTTCGGGGATCAGGTTTGCCAACAACTTTACCGTCTAAGTCAACATCCAGGATCTCTTCTTTTTGACTGTTGTAAAGTGGCCAGGCAGGCAGGCCATTACCGTTCGGATTTCCTGTTTTAGCAAAGTTTGCCCAATAGGTGTTCATGATTTTAGCTAATTCTTTCTCTTCGGTTGTTGCCTCGCCAGGATTTCCCCATCGCGCGTTGAGCGTGTTAAACACAAACGAGATCTCAGATCCGTGGCCGGCACCATAACGCGCCCGTTCGCGCATTGATGTAGAGACGTAACCGAATTGAAACATGTAGGCTGGTTTGCCATTCGATACAAATGTTCTTGCAGTCATTCGTGCTGGCTCACCCCACACCCAGTCGGTATTAAATTTTGTTTGTACTTCAGCGAATTCTTTATCTCCGTTAGGATCGAACGCGGCTTTTGCTTCGGCTTCATGTTCGCCGAAAAGTGCAAACAATGCTTCCTTCGAAGTAGCGGTGCTAACAAAGGGTCCACCGATTTCACCGCTGCAATTTCCGATTATGAGCGGAACACGCGCTTGTCGTCCAGCCTTATAGGCGCTCTCGGCCGTTTCAACCACGAATTTGCCGTCGAGTATCGGACCTGAGTAGATGCGAACACCGGAGCTATCGTTCTCCTGACCACCATCTAAAATTTCTTCGACACCGAGTGATCGAAGTTTACTCAAAGCGGCTGCATCCGTCCCTTCGATCTTATGTTTGCGCGCAAAGTTTATCCCGATTGTTTCAGCTGAAATTGGATAAAGCGGATCAGCATTTTCCTTGTTAATTGATCGGCCTGTAAGTACACCATCACGGCCACCACTGGATTCGGCAATAGCTTTATGGAACAAACCTTTTGCCGCCGGTATAGTTAAGAGTGAATGGATAGAAACTCCACCTGCAGAAAAACCAAAAATCGTAACGTTCTTTTCATCTCCACCAAATGCTGCAATGTTTTCCTGGATCCACTTGAGCGCAGCAATCTGATCCATGTAAGCGTAGCTGCCTTTGTATTCTGCCGGATGTTCCTTGCTCAATGCAGGAAATGCAAAATGTCCAAGGCGACCGAGACGATAATTAATAGTTACCAGGACGACGCCTTGTCTTGCAAACGACTCTCCCGCGACTCCCGGATCAGCACCGCTACCTGCGACGAAAGCTCCACCATGTATCCACACCATTACAGGCAATTTTGATTTCTTCGCGATGATAGACGGAGTCCAGATGTTAAGAAAAAGACAATCTTCGGAAGTCTTTGCAGTTGAACCAGGCCAGGTTCGCTGCGGACAATCAGCGCAATACTTGCTTGCATCACGAACCGCTTTCCATGCTGCGACAGGCTGAGGTGGTCGCCAGCGATTTGGACCAACTGGTGGAGCTGCATATGGGATGCCTTTGAAAGAAGAAATATCTCCTTCTGTTATTCCACGAACAACACCCGATGCTGTTTTGATCTCTTGTGCATATGAAAAGAAAGCACAAAGAACAATCGCGATTATTGGTAATATTCTTCTCATTTCATTTGAATTTTTATAGACCTAGTTTTCTTGAAGCAAGCCATTTTACAATTTGTGGATCGCGATGATCGAAGAATGCACTGACATTTTGATCCAGTGCTTGAATTGACCGCATATCTTCATCAGTTAGCGCGAAATCGAAAATATTGAAGTTCTCTTCCATCCTTTCTTTACGAACCGATTTTGGAATGGCAACAATTCCTCGTTGTGTAAGCCATCTCAAGACTACCTGGGCGATCGACTTGTTATATTTCTCATCAATCGACGCAAGCAGTTGATTTTTGAAAAGATCGTTCTTGCCTTCTGCAAACGGTCCCCACGATTCATGTTGTACTCCATTTTGCTGGAGAAATTTGTGCGCATCAATTTGCTGATTGAAAGGATGCGTTTCGACCTGGTTAACTGCCGGCTTGATCTCGTTAAATGCGATAATGTCCATCACACGATCGGGATGGAAATTGCTTACCCCTATTGCTCTTACTTTTCCCTGTTGATTGAATTCTTCCATTGCTCTCCATGAACCATGCACGTCACCGAATGGCTGATGAATCAGGTATAAGTCCAAGTAGTCGAGTTGCAGCTTCTTCAATGATTTTTCGAATGCTTTCCTCGCATTTTCATATCCCACATCTTGTACCCACAGCTTGGTGGTGATAAAGAGGTCTTCGCGTGCCACACCACTTCTCTTAATTGCTTTTCCAACTGCCTCTTCGTTCATGTATGAGGCAGCTGTATCGATTAGACGATAGCCGGTCTGTATTGCATCAACCACGCTCCGCTCACACTCTTTCGGATCGTGTACCTGGAACACACCGAATCCAAGAATGGGCATTTCGATGCCATTATTCAGCTTGACTTTTGGAACAACTTCAATTTGACTTATCATACTCTTCATCCGTTACTTTTTGCAACCATACCACACCACCCTTTTCTAAATTTGGACTCATCGCTATATGAGTCATTGAACCGTCGCGCGTCGCACCGTGCCAATGCTCAACACCGGGTAAACACTTCGCAACTTGTCCTTTCGACAAAGTCTGTTTCGGTTTTCCTTTCTCCTGGTAGAAAGCAGTTCCCTCGGTTATCAACAGGATCTGACCTGAAGGATGATAATGCCAATTTGTTCTGGCCCCGGGCTCAAACGTGACACTCGCCATTTGCGTGTTGAACACAGTGTCAGCACTTACGATCATCTTTACGTAAGCTGATCCCGTAAAATTGCTATTGCCTTCGGGTGCATCGAGTTTAAGTACTGCACGTAGAACCATCTCAGCATTGTTTCCCTCAGTATCTCCGACTTTTGCTTTAATGATTGAAACAATTCCATAAAGTTGCTGTTGCGTTAATCCGTTGTGCATGCCCACATTGAAGTGAGAACGGAGTTGATTTCCTGCTCCGCTTATACTTCCGAGTGCCGAGATCGTTGCTATCTCTCTGGTCCGGTAATCGAGTATATCCCGGCCGAAAATGTCGCCAAACAGGTGTTCTTTTAGAAATTGATCTATAGCCGGTGCAAATTCGTAGACTTCTCCTTTAACCGGTGTACCAACTAGTCGCGTTTGATTTTCCGTTCCGAACTCCAGTTTCGATTTATTGATTGGATATGGATTGGCTGTTCTTCCCGGGGCGTCGTTAATGCCCGCTTTCTTTCGCTCTTTCAAGACATCCATAAATGCATGTAATGCATTCAAGCTTCTTGGAAATCCGGCATATGCATACAGTTGAACAATGACTTCTTTGATCTCGCTAACCGATAACCCAACATCAAGACCCTCCTTCAATGCCTCTCTTAATCTACTTATGTCACCGTTGGCCGTAAAAGCGGAAATGGTAACAAGAGATTGTTCTTTGGTGCTCAATGCAGATGATGATTGCGCAAAAGACAAAGCGAAGCTCGTCATCATTATTGCTGTTAGCGTGACATATGTAAGCAATGGACTCATCTCTTTCATATAGATTAATCAAGCTTCTTTTCTTTCAACCATTTAGACATGAGATCTGCTATCTCGACATTGTTCAGATCAGAGAACGGGAAATGAGTATTGCCCCTGATCCCTGCCTCAGGTAAATGAACGACAGTTACGTCGCCACCTGCTTTATTCACGGCATCTCTCCACAGACGCGACATCGCCAATCGGGCACGCCACCCATCAGCACCCGGATTTGGATCGGGACTGGATGGTATGTTATCGCCATAATAAATGATGATCGGGATCTTTGTGAGCTTTAAGAAGTCATCTTTCGAAACTCCAACTGCCTGGAGTGGTCCGGCAGAGCTTTCTATTTGTGCAGGAACTTCTCCCTCGGGAAAAACAAAACCAGAACCCGGCTCATAGGAAACAATTGCCTTAACACCAGGATTTTTGATTGCCGTTAACCAACCTTGTCCGCCTGCATGTGAATGAGTGACGAGTATTGATGATCCAACCCTGGTTACGAGGGCAGAAACTGCATCGGTATTAACATTAAAATCAATCGGACCCATGCTCGGCACCATGGATCGGAAATATTGATTTAGTGCTTCAGGATCTTTTGAAAATTGAACGCCCGGGAAATAGTTAGGCCAGATACCAACTCTAAATGTGCCGAACCAACCTTGCTCATCAGGTATGGGTGTAATGGTTGCTTCAACCGTACTTCGTGAAGCGTTTCCGCGTCGAGGCTGATCTAACAGATAAACGCTGAAGCTTTTTCTTAAGAAGATGTTTTGAAATCCTTCCCTCCCATCCGGTGTGGTCTCCCAGGTTTTCGAGAATTGCCCGACTCCATGCCAAAAAATGAGCGGATATCTTTTTGCCTTAACGGGGATCTGGTAAAACACATAAGCATGATCTCCGTGAAAGGTTTGTCCATCGGGAGTTCGTTTGATGTGATCGAACGCACCCGGATTGGTGATAATCGTGCCGCCTATTGCGAAACTTCCCTGATCCTCTATTATAATAGGCTTTTTCTGAGCATAGGCGCCGATGGATATGATGAACGCAATCGCAAAAAGTAGCTTTTTCTGTTTCATGGAAACAAAGGTCACCCAATTCACAGTCGCGGATGTATACAGATTACTGGATTACTAACCAATTTCACTGATCTCGTCAGGCAGATGCGGCAAAGACTCCCGAACCCAATACTTTTGTGTCATGGAAGACATACTCAAATTCGACAGCGTAAGCCAGTACAATAAATTTAACCAGCACGAAACACTACATCCCCTGGTGAGTGTTATCGACTATTCGCAAGCCGACAGACGAAAGTTGAGGCGTGGCTATTTCGGATTTTATGGAGTTTTACTCAAAGACGTGAAGTGTGGCGACATGCGGTATGGAAAAAACCTATACGACTACCAGGAGGGTACGCTGGTATTTGTTGCACCGGGGCAAGTAGTCGGAATTGAAACAAGTGATGAGTTGTATCAGCCAAAGGGTCACGCAGTAGTTTTTCATGCGGATCTTATTAAGGGAACATCTTTGGGTCAGCATATTGACAACTACACGTTCTTCAGTTACAGCGTTAGTGAAGCCCTTCATATATCTGAACGTGAGCGACAATTGGTGCTGGATTGTTTTGCAAAAATCAAAAACGAATTAGAACACGGAGTTGACAAGCATACAAAAACACTAATTGCTGATAACATCGAGTTATTGTTAAACTACTGCGTCCGATTTTATGATCGTCAGTTCATAACACGCGACACTGCTCATAAAGGTGTTCTCGAGCGGTTTGAAACCTTACTTCGCGATTTCTTTACTTCCGACCAACCACAAACAATCGGCCTGCCATCTGTTACTTACTGCGCCAATGAATTGAACTTATCGCCTAACTACTTCGGTGATCTAATTAAGAAAGAAACAGGTAAGTCTGCCCACGAATTCATTCAGTTAAAATTGATTGATGTTGCGAAAGACCGGCTATTCGAAAACAAACAATCTTTGAGCGAAATCGCTTACGGCTTGGGATTCAAGTACCCACAACACTTTAGTCGGGTCTTTAAACAGCATGTCGGAATAACCCCGCAAGAATATCGGAATTCAAACAACTAAATGTTGTTGAATCCGAATCATTTCGAAGAAAACTGGCCGATTCTCCCGACTTTTACGTTACTACCCGAAGGCCGGAAATTGGTATATCGATAATTGAACGGAAAATGCTGTCCATCAAAGTAATAGACGAGGCAAACAAGGAGGACTATCCTATGAGCTTCGCATACAACGAAAAGCGAAAGTCAGCAACGCTGTCTTTCGCGGGACGTCATGCTATTGTGGACATGATCAATTCTATCGATGATCTCTTCAGCCTCATATCCAAAAAAGTCCAGATAACAATAGAGGGCTCAATCAGCGAGCAGATAAAAGCTCGCATCCTGCACGGGGAGCAGATTTTTGTAGTGGATCGACAAACGAAGACACTGCGATAACTAACCCAAATAGTATCTCAGCGCCATGCTCTTTGAGGTGTGCCTCAAACGCCTGGTCGCTTTCTCCTTAATTTGTCGTACGCGTTCGCGAGTGAGATTAAACTTATCACCTATCTCTTCGAGCGTCATTGCCTGTTTTTGATTCAGGCCGAAATATAGACTGATGACGTCTGCTTCCCTGGTTGTCAAAGTTGATAAAGACCTCTGTACTTCCTGAACGAGGGACTGTACCATCATTTCTGATTCGGGATTCGACGCGTTAGCATCGGAAAGCACATCCAACAGACTATTTTCTTCTCCGTTTGAGAATGGAGCATCCATCGATACGTGACGACCGGCATTTCTCAGATCATTCGCTATTTCCTCGGGAGACACACCGATAACTTCAGCAACTTCTTCGGTCGAAGGCTCTCTCTGAAACTTCTGTTCGAGTTCCGCAAATGTTTTGGTGATCTTGTTCAATGACCCAACGCGGTTCAAAGGCAATCTTACTATTCTTGATTGCTCTGCGAGTGCCTGCATGATCGATTGTCGGATCCACCACACGGCATATGAGATAAATTTGAAACCTCTTGTTTCGTCGAACCTGCTAGCGGCTTTGATCAAACCAACATTGCCTTCATTGATAAGGTCTCCAAGCGTAAGGCCATTATTCTGATATTGCTTCGCTACCGAAACCACGAAGCGAAGATTGGCTTTGGTAAGTTTTTCGAGCGCCTGTTGATCACCTTCCCTTATTCTCCTGGCCAATTCTACTTCAGCCTCGGTTGTGATCAGATCAACTTTACCAATCTCCTGTAAATACTTGTCCAGCGATTGACTCTCACGGTTCGTTATTAGTTTGTTGATCTTAAGTTGGCGCATTTAGAATGATTTTGGTGAATAACAATTATGACATCGAATTAGTTGGTACCAGAACGATGTTTTCAATCAAAAAAGCAAAAGACGGGAGAAATTGAGGCAGGAAGCTCTTATTTCGCCGCAAGATAGTCATTTTATATTGAATAAGCTGAAGCAAGGCGGGTCGACTTTAGAGCTGTTTTCGGCAGACCAAAATCTGATCTTGGGGCCATTCGCTGTCAATTTCCCTTTTCGTCAGCAGATTCTGTTTTTCTCACAATTTTTCTAATGATAGCGTCTAAGTCATGGGCGCTTTCGAGGAGGGGTTTCCAAAACTCGTTTGAAGTCTTTTCATCGTTACTAATACTTTTCATGAGATTGAGGAGCCCCATTATGCGTGCCAGTGGAGCCCTGATTTCGTGTGATTGAATCCACCCAATTTCAATTAATTGCTTGTTCTGAAGAGTAAGAGCTTCGTTCTGTTTTCTTTGTTGAGTGATGTCAAGATTAAAGCCAGAAAGTTGAACAGCCAGGTGCTCTTGATTTCGCTTTACCAAAATGTTCGAAAGGATATGTTTAATTTTTCCAGACTTGTCGATGATCCTGAACTCACAAGGGTGGGAATCGCGGTGAAGAATCGTTTCGTGAATGGCATCTCTGATGGACTGCCTGTCTTCCGGATGGATATGGCCAAGATATGCTTCATAGGTGAGTTGTAATCCTCCAGGTTCATACCCAAAGATCCGATAGTTTTCATCCGACCACTTGTGTGCGCCAGTCACCAGATCGACTTGCCAACTGCCGAAATGAGCGAGTTGCTCTGCTTCTCTCATCATGGCTTCGTCGGAAATAATTTTATCAAGGAACCTTATTCTATCATTCTCAATATTTGTTTTCTCAAGAGCATTTCGAATGGAGTCCGGCAATCGTTTTAATCGATCCTTAAGAATATAGTCGTCGGCTCCTGCCTTAATACATTTAACGGCGAACTCCTCCGAAATAGACCCGGTGACCAGGATGAACGGCACCACAACTTTTGATTCGAGTTGATACTGTCGATGGATCTTCAGGGCTTCGATGGAATTAAATTGTGGCAGAGAATAGTCTGCGAGAATTACGTCGGGATTCATTTGATATAACGACTGCTCGAAATCTACTCTTGTATCTACAACAAAAGAGTCAAAAGAGATACCTCCAAGCTTGAGCTCTCTTTTAATTAAGTGGACATCCTCCGTTGAGTCCTCAAGCATTAATATTTTCAAAGTTTTCTCCATGTTTGACGAAACAATGGTCATCGGGAAATATTGGCAGGAAGTGGAGTGAGCGGAACCCGTAGAACAACAATAGTCCCACGCGGCTTGTTACTCTCAATAAGTAATTCACCTCTCAGCATCGCTTTTTCTTCATTATGGATCATTTTCCTGAACAGGATGGCCTCAAGATTTAAGGCAGTTAGCCATTGGCCCAACTCGTCGTGAATTTCATGGGGATTTTTCACTTCAACGGGAATGTTTGAGAGAATTTAGTGATCCAGAAAGGCTCATAAGGTAGTTTTATCTGCGATTGTCAAGTCATGGTTTGTACTACTTGCGTCATAGCGTTACCTGATTTCCCCGAAACTAAGTCCAACACTGATACATAAGGGGTAAGTCGGGCGGGTATTGTCGAAAGCAGTATTCGTTGATCTTATGATCAACGGCAGGCCAAGGGTAATTTCCGTGAAGAAATGAATGAACTGCGCCTGATCACTCTCTAATTGAAACTCGGTTCCCAAACCGATATTAAATTGAGTGCTGACTACTCTCCCAAGTAGGTGTTCGTCTGAAATGCTAAAGTTATGTTGTGTATAATCGAGGTAGCTTCCATAGAACGTGATTTGTTTAACTGAAGCACCTCCAACAATGTATGGCTCGAGCGTATGATAGTTGATCTCGCGGAGACGCAACAAGTAAATGCTTGTTGAAATGTTACCTGTAAACAAATCCAGGGTGTAGGGGACCGAACTATCCGAATAATAAAGCCCAGCATTAGCTTTTAGTTTATATCGTTGATTAGCCAAAATGGTCCCGGCCGTTACACCGAAGTTGGAAACGTGTAGGTTAGCAAGCTGGGGAATATCACTTTTCAATGTGTAGTAAGGCATCCCAATGCTTACCTCGTATCCGACGTAAAAAGGGTTAGTGACTTCAACGGTTTGGGCCTGCAAACTATAGGATTGCAGTTGTCCTATAAGCAGAACAGCAAGTGTAAAACTTTTAATGGTTTTGTCATGACATCTTAATTCCACTTTCATACCGGATCTGAAACCTGATACAGGAAGGTATAGACGATAGATCCTCTTAGAGGTAGTTATCGTACGAATTGTAGAGTCACGGTTTGCACTACGGGCGGATGAGAACTATGCAAGTCCGTGGTCTATAGCATAACGGGTAAGTTCTGCATTGTTGTGGAGGGAAAGTTTTTCCAGGATGCGCGATCGGTAGGTGCTTATTGTATTTACGCTGAGCGATATTTCTTCAGCTATTTCGGAAACGGCTTTCCCGGAAGCAATCAGTTGAAGCACTTGCATTTCGCGATCTGAAAGGTGCTCATGGGCAACTATTTCTCCAATATCGCCGAGGGTCTGGGCTAATTTATCGGCGATGGCAACTGAAACATATCTTCGCCCGGAGATTATTTTGTGAACGGCAGCGAGTAATTCTTCGTTGGCGCTTTCTTTATTTAAGAAACCCGAGGCTCCAGCTTTCAATGCGCGAATAGCATAATGTTCTTCAGGATATATGCTGATTATCAGTACTGGGGTTTTAACTCCGTTGGCTCTTAGCTGTTTCAGGATTTCAATACCGCTTCGGCCCGGCATAGAAATATCGAGTAAGATGGCATCCCATTCCTGCTTTTGAACCTCCTCCAGGACAGCATTGCCATTAGTAACCTCCTTAACTTCAGCCATCGTAAATTCTTCCCGCAACAACTGTATTAATCCTTTGCGCACAATGGCATGATCGTCGGCAATCAAAAATTTCATGATCCTTTCCTTTCGGGTTTAGACAACGGAACATTCAAGTTAATGATAGTACCTTTTCCCTTTACACTTTCCACAACAAGTTCTCCGCGAAGCATTAGTGCGCGTTCCTTCATTCCAATCAGTCCGAAAGAATTTTTACTTTTCTTCTCGTCCACATCGAAACCCCTACCGTTGTCTTGTATCGTCAAATACAACCAATCGTTCTCCGTTTTAAGGAGCGTTGTTTCAATTTGGGTCGCATGAGCATGCCTGGCAATATTGGTAAGGGCTTCCTGGTGCACTCTGAAAATATTGGTCGAAAGATTCCTCTCGGGATTAAATTCATTCAGATTAGTATGGAACTTAAATTTTATTTTTCTGCTCTTTTCAAATTCCTGTCCTTGCCATTCGAGTGCTGCTATTAATCCCAGTTCATCCAGGATATTCGGACGCAGATCGCTTCCAATTCTCTTTACGGTTTTCAGCATTTCACTTACGATCGATAAGATCTCGATTCCCTTTTCTTTTAAATCTACCTCGTTTGGGAGCTTCTTGTTAAGCCATCCAACTTCCATTTTCAACCCTGTAAGTAATTGACCTAATTCGTCGTGTATTTCTCTTGCAATGGCGGTACGTTCAATCTCCTGCATATTTTGTAAATGCGATGAAAGGCTGTGAAGTTCTGTATTCACCAGTTGTAGTTCTTCTTCTGCTTTTTTGCGTTCCGTTACATTGAGTACCAAAGACAATATCGTTATTACATTCCCGTGGTCATCTCGTAAAACTGAATTATACCATTCGTTATATATGATATTGCCGGCTTTCGTATAATTACGATTAAGACTCACGTTCCAATTCACCGTCCCTTTCCTCAGCTCCTCGTTAATATTGTCAACGGCTGGCATATCATCGTTGTAGATGATGTGAAAGTCACCATCGTATACATTTTTGTTGAGTGCCTCCGATGCCTTCCAGCCAAAAATTTCTTCTGCACGTTTCGACCATCGTTTGATGAACAGTCCTTTATCGAATTCAATAACGGCAAGCGGAGTATTTTCCACGTGGTACGAAAGGTGCTTGTATGCTAGTCTCAGTTTATCTTCCGCCACCTTGCGTTCCGTGATGTCATCCATCACAACGATGACATGCTCCTTTTTCGGAGAGTATGCCGACGTGGAAAGCCATTTATTCAAGCGATTGGAATAAGTTTCAAATCGCTCCGATTGGCCGGTAAGCGATACCCTGATTGCCCGCTCGAAAAATTCCGAATTGGCGTCCAATATGCCGGGGAGAACTTCGCTCAGTCTGCGTCCGACAACATTCCTTAGGCCGGTCAGATTTTCCCAGGCTGGATTCACTTCCAGGTAGATAGCATCTTGCAGCTTACCGTCCTTGAACAGCATCTGAAAATATGCAACGCCCTGGGCTACATTCTGGAAGAGCGAAATGTAGCGCTGCTCGCTCTCCCGTAGCGCAACACCCAACTGCTTACTATCGTCGATGTCGAACGACACGCCATACCACTTAACAATCTTTCCCTGTTCATCGTGTAGCGGTGCGGTGCGAATCAAGAACCATCGATATTTTCCGTCAGTCCCTCGCAAACGCATTTCGTCCTCGGAAAGTCGATCTGCAGCCCTGTTCGTAAGCCACTTCTCCATTACACGTGGGAGGTCTTCGGGGTGAACGATCTGGTTTGGGTTTTCAATCACCTCCACGCCCGCATAGTCCAGCCAGCGTTTATTAAAAAAATCAACGGTACCGTCAGGTCGAATAGTCCATACCATCATTGGGATCGTATCAATAATAAGCCGAATCCGATCTTCATTTTTTTGCAAAGCTTCTTCGGCCTGTTTACGCTCAGCTATCTCGCGTCTGAGTGATTCTGATATGTTCCTTTGGTTTGAGCTTAGCCAAACGAAGAAAAAAGAAGGCAACATAAAAAACACGATGCGCAGGACTTTACTCAGATCAAAAGCTACTGAGTCAAATGGTGTTAATAGATAGAAGCCGAGGACAAGAGTAGACAGCAGGATCGACAACACGCCTGGTTTTGTTCCTCCAAACCAGGTGGTAAAGATTACAGCACAAAGAAAAACCGACACGAAAGGAGCATTGTCTGGTAAGTTGACCTTCATCAGGTAGACAATAACGGTGGCTGCAATTACGGAGAGGAAGGCAGTTCCATAGATCACAATGACAGGGCGTTCAAGATACATTCAGTGATGCCTTAAAAAATTCGGTAAAGGGCACACATGAATTTAATCATAATTTCCCTTACGCCATTATATGTCGGAGTATGTCGTCGGTCAGAAACTTTTGCTTAATCAGAATGACAAATACATTCCCCTTAGTTCTTTAACCTACTCTAACGACCCAGTCCTTTAGAAGAAATATCTTATCTTTCTTTTATGTGGCTGTCAGAAGCAAAAACGTTTCGTCACTGCTGCTGCCTGCAACGCTCAAACCATGTCTGAAAATCCTACACCTCATCGACCGCCGGGCAGCTGGAAAGCGTACCTGCTGGAGTTCATCCTCATATTCCTCGCTGTAATGCTCGGTTTTTTTGCGGAGAGCTACCGTGAATCATTAGGCGATAAAGAGAAAGAAGAACAGTACGTGCGGTCACTGATGATAGACCTGCAAACCGACGTGATTAACATTGAAGCTATTCAAAAGCACAATGCGGACGCGAAAATTATGGGCGACTCATTGTTCTACTTGCTTTCATTATCGAACTACTCTCAATCCACCAATTCAATTTATTTTCTTGGCAGGTCGTTCTCGAACCGCGAGTTCTTTTACATGGCAGACGGAACATTGAAACAACTTAATAATGCAGGCGGACTAAGATTGATTCGACACCAGGATATCGTCGACAGCCTCCAGGCATATCAATTCACCTACGCAAGAGTTGTTGCTGGCCAGGAATTAAAAGAGGTACAGTTGTTAAACTATCGCGACGTAATGTGCAAAGTATTTGACGTCGGGGTATTCGAGACGATGGCTACCGATGGCGAGATCATTCGGCCCAAAGGAAATCCAAAACTTCTTTCGGACAGCAAGGTCCTCCACAATGAGCTGTTGATGAGAGTTAATTTCGTAAAAAGAAACAATGCTTTGTTGATGGGACTTCTTGATCAGTTGAAACTAAAATCTATCGAATTACAGAAATTGATCCGCAGTGAGTATGGCAAATTATAAATCAAAATATATTTTCTGGCTGCTGTTGATAAGCCTATGTCACCAACATGTGATTGCACAACAAAAAATGCTGTACCCTAATCTCGAAAAAGGTAAATACGACATCGGGTATAAAACAATTATTGATTTCGATTACTCAAGATCTTACAACCTAAGCTATCCTAACGATACAAGCTCTTCGAAACACGACCCGAGACCGATCATCATAAACATTTGGTATCCTGCCACGATTACAAAAAAAGATAAATCAATGTTGTATGGCGATTACATCAAGATCCCAACACAGGACGTAAGGTTAAAGCCATTTATAAAAAGAATAGAAGACTACAATGAAAAGAATTCAGCCTTCTATATGTTTTATGAGAACGACCTAAATGAAGAACAAAAGAAAAAATTCACAAGCCAGCTGAATCTGCCTATCGATGTAACCAGGGACGCTACACCACTAAGTGAAAAATTCCCTCTTGTTATATATCATGCAGGTTTAGGTGGGACACTAAACGACAACACTATCTTATGTGAATATCTTGCCAGTCATGGCTTCGTTGTGGTGACGGGTGCTTTCCAGGGGAACAACTATAAAGAGGTAGACTTAGACTGGGACCTTGAACGCTCAACAAAGGATCTCGATTTCATGTTGAACCGGATCAAGAATTTGCCATTTATTGATTTCACTAAAATAGCAGCGATCGGTCACAGCTTCGGAGCCCAGGCTGTTTTAGCATACAGAACAGAAGACTTCTCGCCGGTTTCATGGTTGATAATCATAGACACCACAATGGATTATTCGGTTGACGCGAAGCCAGATGATTTCGGGGCATTAACGAAAGTGTTGTATGACAAGATCGAAAACCTAAACGTTCCAACATTAGTTTTTGCAAATCCTCAAGCAACGTTTAGAGTGGTCGACTCACTTCAGTATTCTGACAGGACCTATTGTACCCTCGAAATGGAACATAATGATTTCACATCGTTGACTTCGTTATCAAAACGAAATGGTTTGCTGAAGCGAAATGATAGCGATACTGTTTGGAATAAATACACGTTGGTCGTTGATTATTGTTTAAGCTTCTTAAAGTCTAACATCTTTGATGATAAGTCAGCTAAACAATTTATTTCGTCAGAACACCCATTCACCCATGTTGTTGAAATTCCGAAAGGCAAAAAGTTAGGGATAAAAATTCCCGACTATTCAGACTTTTCGAAACCTCCGACAACGATACAGTTGGAGAAAATGTTATTCGAGAAAAAATTCGAAGTAGTTAATAAGATATTCGACCTCTATCCTACCACCTGGAGCCAGGACGATATAGTTGACATGGGTTATATAGTCAAAAAAAGAGATGTCGACATTGCAATTTTTCTTTTCAAAAAGAATGTAGAGTTGCATCCTGAATCATGGACCTTTTGGGATCGGTTGGGCGAAGCGTATATGGTGAAGGGAGAAAAGGCGTCGGCTATCAAAAGTTATGAGAAATCAGTTGAGCTGAATCCAAAAAATGACAACGGAATAAAAATGATTGAGAAGCTTACGGACCACGGCATGCTACCGATCGGTTCGAAAGCACCCGACTTCAATCTTCCGGCAGTCGACGGAAAGACTTATACGCTGCGATCATTTCAGAAAGCGAAAATTCTGGTCGTCATCTTTACATGCAATCATTGTCCAACTGCGCAGGGCTATGAGCAAAGGATCATTCAACTGACAAAGGATTATTCAGCGCGAGGTGTGCAGGTGGTGGCCATCAATCCTAATGATCCGAATTCGTTGCGGTTGGATGAACTCGGCTGGAGTGATGTTGGCGATTCCTTTGAAGACATGAAAGTTCGGGCCAGGGAAAAGAATTTCAATTTCCCTTACCTGTATGACGGTGAAACAGAAGTCGCCTCCAGGAAATATGGGCCCGTCTCAACGCCGCATGTTTTCATTTTTGATCAGGACAGGATCCTGCGTTACCGCGGACGCATCGACAACGAAGAGAATCCCAGTAAACCGCAAACGGAATTTGATACAAGAAATGCGCTGGAAGCGCTTCTCAACAATAAAGAAGTGCCGGTAAAAGAGACGAAAGTTTTTGGGTGCTCCGTGAAGTGGGCGGAAAAAAGAGACTGGCTCGACAAGGCGCTGGTTGCATGGGCAAAGGCGTCGGTTACAATAGAACGTGCTGACGAACCTTTGATAGTCGATATACTGAAGAACACGTCAAACAATTTACGATTGGTCCATGTATGGGCCACGTCATGCAGCTCGTGTGTTGCTGCATTTCCGGACCTTATAAAGATCAGCAGGATTTACCAGGAGCGCGACTTTGAAATGGTTACGATTAGTGTAGACGGTGTTTCGAACGAAGACAACGTAATTCAGTTTCTAAAGAAACAGCAAGCGTCAAATGTGAATTATCTTTTCGAAGGTGACACCAGGAAGTTAACAAACATCATTCATCCTGGATGGGATGGTACAGTGCCGTATACGTTATTGGTGGAGCCGGGTGGTAAGGTGGCCTTTGCACGTCAGGGTGCGATTGATGCGGAAGAGTTGAGAAAGATGATTTTTGATAATGGTGTTATTGGGAGGTTGTTTAAGTGATAGAGTGGTCCGGGTCCTTGTGATTAAATCGATTTGGAAAGCACGTCGTTGAACTAATCCATAACCGCAATTGGTTTAAGACTTCGTATAACATTTCGATAGGCTGTAAATGCACGTGCAAAAGATTCTGATGCTTCGTAGTTAGAGAACATATATTCCTCGTGAACCCCCGTTTCAGTCATCAACAGTATGGCACCATAACGTACGACGGGTATTTGATAATTGTTCTTAAATCGCTTATCAGGAGAACCATTTTTGTTAACCTTCGCCCAAGTATGATCGATGATCTTTGCGTCGCGGGGAACTGAGGCTGTTTCGATATATCGAACAGCATCATGTTTGAATTCAAGTTCGCTTATTCCGATCAAACCGAATTTTCGACGATCTGAAAACATGACAATAAACCCTGGATAAAAGTACAAGTCAGCACCATTAGCATTCTTCATCCACAACGGCTCAAATAAAGACTTGACCTCCTCAAAATTCTTAATACCAAATTCAACAGGTGTCGTCTTAATGGAAGTGGATGCAGCCGGACCTGGTTGTGACTCGGTCGTTAGCATATGCGCCTGTTACGTCCCAAATCTTCTGAGAATAAGTCAGCGCCTTAAAGGTCTTGACAACCTGCTCATATAATCCGCTTATCTCTGAATCAAATTCTACATCGACCTTAACACGGCTGTTCTCAATCTGCAAAAGCAATCCCTGAATAACTGTCTTCTTATCAGAGCGTTCCTTTTGAACGGCTTGGGTTAGTGATTTAACAAAGAAGCCAATAGCAACAACATAAAGGGCAATCAATTTAATATTTGATATGATCAGAGATACGCGAATATTTGCCAAATCTTTCTTAAGTTCCTTTCGTTGTATCTGAGATGCAATAATTGTTTCCTTAATCCCTGCATATCTTGACTGGTGACTTGCTGAACGTCTGCGCTGAAAATATTATCATGTGGAACTGCGGAGTGCTCAGGTAGTGGATCAGGCATTTGATGCTGTTCAGACGAAAGTTTCTGGCGACTATACAAAACCAGTTCCAGGTATCCCAGCATTCAAATACGTGCCGTTATAACCGAAAGTAAGGCTTGCGCCACGAACACCGACGGATGTGCTAATTCCCTTTCGGCTGAAGTTTAAATAAACGCCGGGAATAATTTTGACGCGCCTTCTATAACTCCATGCCATATAATTTGTTTTATCAAATTATGTTAATCCTAAAGCTGGAAACTCAACTATTAGTTAGTCTCATCGTATTTTTTTGCCTTTGCTTCAATGGAATTTTCTGGTTTCTTCAACGACCGATCAATTGATTTTAGAAGAGCTATAACCTCATCAATCCTAAGCATCCAGGCGCCAAAGAGCCGAACGATGAATATAGATGCAACCAGGAGAACGACTAAGACGATTAATTCCGCAGCACCGAACATAAAATTGGGTTTAGTTGAATTGAATTAAAATAAAAAGCCCAGCAATAAGATGTTTTAAATCTACTGGTGGGCTCTACTCTAAAGTAATAAACATTAGGTAATTCACAAAACGAAAAACCGTGTCATCTCAACTCGGCCTCAACCCTCACGATAGATTAAAAAGATTCGGCACATAGCGGCCGATGGACGTCGGTAAGGGTGTCATGATTTCAAAATTGCTTTCAGAACCCAAAACCATCGACAACTTCCATTCCATTCTCTACAGAAATGTAAACAGTGACAAGATCGTAGTGACCATAGGAAGTATTCAGCCGCGTCAAACCGCTAAGAAACCTCTCTCGAATTGTACCTGCATCAACAGCGTGACCGCCCTTCCGTACTCTGTCCTTTACGCGTTCAATCGCATCCTCATAAGTTTCCAGGCAAATGAAGATTAATTCAACCCGGTAGCCATTAGTCTTAAAAAGCTGCACGACATTCAATACTTCATCAGTGTGATAGTTCGTCTCGAACGCAAAGTCGCGACGCTCGGCGATTGCCTCTTCCCTCTTCTCAAGATAAGTCTCTTGTGCCCGATTGATTGCGCCCTGTTCGACCGCAGGATCGAAGCTGAATCGGGACCAGATGGTATAAAATTCCTTATCGAAGTCGAATGCTTCGATGCCGGTGTCAGATAAAAGTTCATTACTGTGTGTCGATTTACCTGCACCGTTTGGCCCCAGCTATAATCGTTAGGGTTGGCAATCGAGATTTCTTTTGGATTGCTTCGAAGAAGAGGACAGATCAATCTTATCTCGTTCCGCTTTGGGGGTGACTTTTATTTGGCTCGCAGTTTTCTGCATCCGTTTCAGTCGTATGATGGCCAGCTCACGATAAGTCATGCACAAATGTACAAAAGTCGGTGCTTGATGTCCGGGAAACCTTAGTAAATTAATACTCACTCCCAAAACCCAATCAATGAAGAAAAATTTATCGACAATCATCATTTGCCTTTTCATTTCTGTTCATTGTCACGCTCAAAACTGGGTTGCAAAACGACGATTAACTACGGTAACAATTCAAAAGCCGGAGCGTTCGTAAAAGTGAATGGAATCAATATGTACTATGAAATTTATGGCAATACGAACAAACCCACACTTCTTCTCATTCATGGAAATGGGGGTAACATTAATACCTGGCGTCGTCAAATTGAACATTTTAAAAGAAACTATACAGTAATCATTGTCGATAGCAGGGCACATGGAAAAAGTGAAGATGGCGACAAAGAATTAACCTATGAACTCATGGCCGAGGATTTCAATTCTTTGGTAAATCATTTAAACCTCAAATCAGTCTCGATCCTTGGTCAAAGTGACGGAGCCGTTATCAGCCTGATCTTGGCCATTAAGCATCCGCAGAAGCTTGACAAATTAATTGCGATGGGACCGAATTTGAGGCCCGACACAACGGCAATGGGCACTTGGCTCATTGATCTGACAAGAAAGGATTTGACAAAAATGACGAAGGAAATAAGTGAAGGAAATAATGCACCGGAACTGTTAAGAAAAAGAATGCACTATGAGCTCATGGACAAACATCCAAACATACCTACAATTGAATTGTCGAAAATTAGCATTCCTGCTCTGATCATGTCTGGCGACGACGATTTAATTCGACCACAGCATATCTTGGAAATTTATCAAGCCATTCCAAAAGCAAACCTGGCAGTGCTTCCCGGAGCAACCCACTTTGCTCTTGGCGAAGAACCTGAGCTGTTTAATTACATGGTTGCCCGGTTTTTAAGTAGTCCTTTCAAAAGGCCAACAAGTCGGGCGGTTATAGAAAGCTTTAAGTGAGGATATGAGTAAATGATCGTCCGGTTTCGCACGACGAAGTTCGCAAATGAATTACTGTCCTTCTAAATCCTCACAAAATTGCCACTTTCCCCGCTGGCACGAAATTTCATCATTCGCATCTAAGCCATGATGCGTCTTTACTCCCGCTCTATTTTTTCGAATTCTTTCGCGAAGCAGTGATGTATATGTACTCAAGGTCATCACACTTGCAGTAGCATTTTCCGCCAGTATTGTCGTTACACTTTTCTCAATCCACGAGTTCGGATACGACACGAGCCACGAAAACGCACACGACGTATTTCGGGTGCTTGCCCACAACACCGACAAGGATTACACTGGCAATAGATTGTCGGCATCTATACCACAAGCTGTCCTGAAGAGAATTAGTAATCAGTTCGACGCGTCGGGTATTACTTCGCGCGTAAAGGCAATGAAAAAAGTTACAGTCATTGTCAACCAGGATCAACCATTCCATGATCAAAAAATTTATGCCGCTGATGTAACGATCGACAAGATCTTCTCCTTTAACATCACCGATGGTGCTATTGATAATTTTACCAAATCAAACCAGGTTGTTGCAATAACATCCAGGTCTATCGCTTCACTCTATTTTGGAAATCAGTCTGCTGTTGGCAAAACTATTCAACTAACAACCTTCGGTGATACCCTCACAGTTCCAGTAGTTGCCGTATTCGATGACTTTCCGGTCAACACCCACGAAGACTTTAACATATTCATCAACTACGACTCATCTGCCATCGCGGCATTGAACTTCAATCCCGACCAAAGCAGTGTATACGCCCGACTGGCTTCCGGGAAATCCACACCCACATCACTCACTGCAATCGACGACAGTCATTTGGAATACCTGTTTCAACCCATCAGCGAGATTTACTTTGGACCGCGAGCCCTCTCCGAAGAAGCCAGGCACGGAGACGTATACAGTATGGTCATTCTCATTTGTATTGTCTCCCTGATCTTCCTGCTCGCCATCTGTAGTTTTGTCAACCTGTCGACAATCACGCTACCAAATCGATCAAAGGAAATTGCAGTGAAGAAGCTTGCCGGTAAAACGCAGTCCCAGCTAGTGCTTCAATTTATTTACGAATCACTTGCACTCACGAGTGTATCGTTGCTCGCAGCTGTGATGATACTGATTGGTGTGAGTCATTATATAAGTACGATGTTGGGCATCGATATCCTGCGAGCGATGGCAACCTACAACCTCGTCTTTATGGTTGCAATTGTCTTGATGATTTTCACCGTAGTGATGTCACCTATCTTTATCGTCATTCGTTTTATTCGCGCCAGTCCAATACGTCTGTTAAGTACCGACGTTATTACCTTCCCACGATTCAGACGAATTATCACTGTCGTTCAATTTGGCGTGAGCATATTTCTAATTGTATCGTCTATCTTGATCAGTCGCCAGATCAATTATTCGCTTATTAAAGAACCTGGGCGTAATCACGATCAGATCGTTTACATGGCGTGTCCCACCTAACATTCCCGATAGCGCCATTCATAAAATAAAAGCAGGATGGCCCAACAAGAACCCGAACGTACTCGATGCAGTGGCCGTTTCACAACTTCCCAACCAGCTAAAAGGCAAAGAGGTTGGGTCCGATCTCTTCGTGCTGGAAGCGGATTACAACTTCAGGGACTTCTTTCAATTCACAATGCTTGAAGGGGATTGGTTTGAATACACGGATAGAGATTCTGTAGTGGTGGTTAACCAAATGGCATTAAAGAAAATGTCTAAGGTCGACAGGCATATCATTGGTGTAATTCAAGATATTAATAGCCCTTTAAAATCAACCCGAGCAGCCAGTCAAGATAAGGCACGCGATAGAAACTACTCATAATTGGATCTGCTTTCGCGTGGAAGAGGCGGATATCCGTAACACGGTTAAGTGGATCGAAGAGCACATGCACGCAAAGGGCTCACACGGCAACGCGTATTACGCGAATGAACACTTCGAAATATGGTTAACCTACCAGGATCAATTGAATACTTTGTCGCGTATCCTCACTATCATTTCCATGTTATTGGCGGGGTGCGCGATCTATGGACTAACAGTAAGCCTGGTACGCGATAAGGTGAAAGAGATTGCTGTTCACCATCTCTTTGGAGCGAGACTGTCTGATGTCACTCACTTGCTGGCGCGTGGATTATTGAAGCAACTTTTTACGGCGCTTGTTTTCTTCGGACCTGTGACTTTCATATTGTTGAACGAGTTGCTTCGAACGTTTGTGTATGCAACAACATTCTCGTGGTTGGATCCTTTGTACCCGGTTATATATTGCCTGGTTGTTATTATCGGACTGTGCGCGTTCCAGGCGCTTAGGTTGAATCGAAGTGATTTTGTTTCAACACTTAAAGGGAGGAGTTAAGTACAATTGACTCTTTACGCCAAAATCGTTATATTAACTTAAGTTAATAATTACATCCCCATGAAGACGACAAAAGCGGCTTTATTATGCTTGTTCTTCTCTTCATACTCTTCTGTTTCGTGCAAGCCCAGGATAGTGCAAGCAATCAACCAACGACAAAGAGAGGTCGGCCCATCTATTTCACCTTTTATGGTACGGTTGGCATACCTATCAATGATTTCAAGAACTACTCAAAAGTGCAAGGCGGCGGCGGACTAGAATTCGGTATTGGCTTTCTCGACAAGAAAAAATCATTGAGCGCCGGTGCAACACTCTTTGTATTGTCAACGGGTTCAAAGAAAGACACCTACCAGGGCGCAGAAGTAAAAACCAGTAGCGCTCTTTTCCTTATCGGCCCTATGATGCGTTGGGCACCGGTAGTGTCGTGGCGCATTGTTCCGTTTGTTAGCGCATCGGCCGGGGTGGGCATCAGCTCTACCAGCACGACATCACAGATCGTAGACAAAGCCACATTCATTGAACAGTTTACCGGCATGCAGGAGAGTGATATTGTCACAACCACGTACCAGAAAGATTCCGGCGGTTACAGCCTCGGTTATTCATTATCGGCGGGCATACTTATCAAGCCGGCATTTATTCTCAAATTTTCCTACTTCGGTATCAGCAAGGTGAAGTATGTGAATAAAGACGATGTCACTGTAGAAAATGGTGAACTTCTTTATAGGAGCAGTGTGATCCCGTAGAGACGTTTAATATCTCGTTGGGGATTTCAAATTGGGCACACCGCTGATGGAAGTTTTTAACGCCACCTGAGTCCGTTGAAGAAGTGTATCGGCCTCCTGGATAGCTCCCTACCCTCTTGGTGCGAAATAAATTATCAGTGCGCCAGCAACACAAATCACGGAACCAATAATGTCATATCTGTCCGGCCTAAAATTGTCAAAATAATATGCCCAGACCAGGGACATCACAATAAAAAATGCGCCATAGGTAGCGCTGACCCTGTCCAAAAGATGACGATTGAAAAGTGGTAACAATGGCACAGCCGCTCAGGATCAATGCACCTGCCAGGCCATAGCCTGGTCCATAGCCTTTTCGCAACCACATCCATATTAAATAACCACCACCGATTTCCAATACTCCAGCGATGATAAAAATGGAAAAGGCTTTTAGCTGAAGCATATATGTACTGGTTTAAGTCTGACCAAATAATTAACAATTACCGAGTGAACGGTGTCTTTATTCTCTCCTTGAGGTATTTCTTCCTGGGCTTTTCATTGTTCATCTTTCGCATCTTTTCGTACGCATCACGTAATTTATCATCCATTCCATTTGGATAATCAAACTTAAAATACGAAAAACCATTATATGGAATAATGTTTTCGCTGGCCTTCACCTTTACTCTGTCCTCGTTGCCATCTTCACTAAAAGGCTCAAGGAAAGATGTCTTTCGCGCTTTGACAAGCTCGTTAAATGATTTGTTCACGACGGCGTGCCCCACAAAATTCAAACACTTCTCCTGTATTGTGAACATCACAGTGTCACTCAGGTTTTTTGCTGATTACTTCACAAGCGCATCGTCTTTAGCGGACATTTCATTAACCTTCAATGAGTCATCATCTGTAAAATCTTTAGGTCGCTTGCTGTGAGTGATCAAATAATATTTCTTCTTGGTTTCATAAAAAAGAATGTGCTCTTTTTCCTTTGCCTCGTATTGCATTGGATGTACAATCAGTGAGGAGCCAGAATGATCCGTTAAGAATTCAGAAATATGTTTCACCATTCTGCGCTGAGGCCCGTCGAGTACACGCTGATTAACCCTCCATGCCAGCGTCGACGATTCTTCGATTTCTGATTCGAGCTTCTTTATTTTCATCCGATATGGAGTTGTTGCGGGCTTCACAAAAATATTTTTAACAACATCTGTAATTACGTCACTTAGGTGAAATTTAGGGTGCTTGAGGTTGCCGGTGATCGGAATTTCAAAGTCAATTACGTCTCCGCGGTCACGTGCCAGGAACATAATCAACGGCATAGGAATCCATTTCGTGTCCTTACTTCTGATGCGTCCTTTTGTCCTGGGATCAACGATCAAAACATGATTGTCACTTTGAATTATACCGTTTCTCACATTCCATGTTCCATTTAATTCCAGGGTGCCCCGATCTAATGGAAACGACGTCCTGGAAACCAGGTATGGATTAAAAGCAGTTACCGGAATTCTTTCAATTTTGTATTTCAAATCGAAGTCACCACTATCTCTTGGATTGATGCTCATAAGGAAATCGGCGTGCCCGTAGGATTGTATGTCTGATGTTAAAGCAATATGAACGCGATTTTTTCGCTTGTTCAATGAATCGGCCCGGATAGTGAACGGGGTGGCGCTTATGGAAAATTCTTCGCTGATGGAGTAGTCATTAAAAACAGCTTTTCCATGGAAGACTCCCACGTGCCGATTTGAAAGTCGCTTGTGAAAAAGTTCCGAGAGATATCTTTCAAATAACGGCCAATCTCAATTACGAGATTAAACCGTCCAGCCTCGCCTGTTATATCCGAAATATTCTTGCCTTCTTTTCCAAGCAATGCCTGGACATTGTCGAGCGAATCAAAAACCTCGTACTTAATATAAGGGGACTTAAGGGTGATCGAGTCAAAATGAAATTTGTTTTTGACAGGACTTAGTTCGTCAATAACTAAAGCAAGTTCTTTAAACGCAATGTATGCATCCTCATTTGTTTTGCCCAGGTGAAAATCACGGAGTTGCAGCTTACCAGTCGTACTTATCCGGTCTGCCGACTTAAAATTTCCTATAGCCCGGATCTTTGCGTCGAGACGAGCATGAAACATTCCATAGTTGATCAGTTCCCAAATGTATTGTCTAATAATCTCGAGATCGAACGCCTGAACGTCCACTCCGAAGCGATAGTCGAGGGTTTTCTGATTGATAGTGAAGTCACCTTTCATCTTTCCCTTTCCTCTTCCATCTTCAAAAGAAAACTTCGCTGAAATAGTATCCACGTCTTGTGTCTTGCCAGGCCCAACAACGTTCAGGTCCTTAATAAAATAATTGATAGGAATGATCTTTTCGTAGTAGTGAACTTCGCCCCCTATTATTTCAGTGTCAAGCAGCGTAACATGCCAGTCGTTAGAGATTGTCGTATCGGATTTATTGCCCGAAAGGTGTTCGATAACATCGTCAAAGCTTAGTGTATCTTTCTTCTGAACAATCTTCACGCGCGGGTGATCAACAATAAGCTGTTCCATCCACACCTGTTTGGATAAAAATTTGCGCATCGAAAAATTTGCGCTTGCACCCTGCGCTGATATGAAAACACTGTCTCCCTGGAGCTCATATATCTTTACATCATTTAGATGAACGAATCCGGTAAATGGGTTCGCATACACCCAACCGATAGTGGCCTCCCGGCCGAAGAGGGCGGTATCGTATTTTTCGAGATAGTACTTGACAAGGGGGCGAAACGACGACGATGAGTGCAA